>NZ_KB907309.1:0-1200000 GCF_000381925.1 Nocardia sp. BMG111209 | reverse complement strand
CTGACCATCCCGATCATCGCCTCCGGCGGCATCGCCGACGCCCGCGGCCTGGTCGCGGCGCTCGCGCTCGGCGCCGACGGGGTCAACATGGGCACCCGCTTCCTGTGCACCGAGGAGTCGCCGGTGCACCGGAAGGTCAAGGAGCAGATCGTCGCGCACACCGAGCGCAGCACCCAGATGATCTTCCGCACCATGCACAACTCCGCGCGCGTCGCGGACAACGAGATCAGCCGCAAGGTCGTCGAGATCGAGAAGGCCGGCGGGAAATTCGAGGACGTCCGGGAACTGGTCGCGGGCGCCCGCGGCCGCCGGGTGTTCGAGGAGGGCGACCTCGACGCCGGTATCTGGTCGGCCGGGCAGGTCCAGGGCCTCATCGAGGACATCCCGACCTGCGCGGTGCTGATCAGCCGGATGGTCGCCGAGGCCGAGCAGCTGATCAACTCGCGACTGGCGTCCTTCGTCGCCTGATCCGCGCGACCCGGGGCCGGTCGGCCCCGGGCTGTCGCCGGCTAGGCGCGCGACAGCATCGCGTCGTAGTCGTGGGCGGCGATCACCTCGATACCGGACGGCAGCGCGTGCAGCCGGTGGATGGTCTCGAAGGTCTTCGCCCGGTCGGCATCGAACAGCTGACCGGGCATCGGGGCCTTCTCCCGGATCAGCTCGATCTGCAAGGAGTTCCAGACCGCGTCACCGGCGAGCAGCACGCGGGTGCCGTCGTCGACCGCGAGCAGCACCCCGATACTGCCCGGGGTGTGCCCGGCCAGGTCGACCAGCAGTACCGAACCGTCGCCGAACAGATCGTGACTGGCCTCGAAGGTGAGCACCGGCGGCCCGTCGAGCGTGAGCGGCGAGATCTTGCGATCGTGCAGCGGTGCGCGGACCACCCCGTAGGGCGCGTGCGATCCGGCCATCGCCCACTCGTATTCCGTTCCGGTGACCCGTAATTCGACCGAATCCGGCAACTCCAGCAGGCCGGACACATGATCCCAGTGCAGGTGGGTGGCCAGCGTGAAATCGATGTCGGTGAGCCCGAGTTCGGCGTCCGCGAGCGCGTCGCCGAGCCCGAGGACCGGCTTGTCCGGCGATACCAGCAGCCCCAGCGGGAACGGCTGCCCCGGCAGCACCCGCTCGTGCACATTCGCGCACATGCCCGGATCGACCAGGAATCGCGCCTTCGGATGTTCGACCAGGAAGGCACCGTAGACGGTCCAGACCGTGCGCAGGCTCCGCACCCCCTCGGCGACGATCGCCAGCGGAGCGCTGGTCCGGCTCTGCGGCAGCGTGCGTAGCGCGACGGTGGCGCGAGCGGGCGGCGCCGGTACCGGCGTCAGGCTCGCGAGCAGACGATGATCGGGGCGGCGAGGGCGCAGCAACCGGCCGGGGGTCGCGGCCAGCGCACCACAGCAACGGACCAGCGTGCCCAGCACGCCCGGGCGGCCCGTGGTCGGATCGGCCGGATCGGCCACGTTGTCCTCGATGGCTTCGGTCACGGCGCCCACGGTATGCGATCGCCGCCTGTGCGGGAAACTCTTCTCCGGGCGGCCGGTTCTCGGCATAATCGCGGAGGGACGCGGGGCGCGTGCCACCGGATCCGGATGTCCGCGGGGCCGGTGGCGGCAACGGAGCACGGCCACGCCAGGATCGACCGGCGGCGCCGGAGCATACGAGGGGTGAACCGACGTGGGGCAGAATTCTTCGGGCAGTGGGTCTTCGGGCGGCGATCACGGCGATGATCCGGCGGCGGTAGCGATCCCGCGCCGCGGCCGGGCCGCGATGACCGCCACCGCCGTGGCGGCGATCGCCGACCTGGCCGGAGTACCCGGCGACACCGTGGCGACCGACGCGCCCTTCACCGACCTGGGCCTGTCCTCCACCCAGTTGGCGAGACTCGCCGCGGTGCTGGAAGATGCACTGGGCGTGGAGGTTTCACTGACTGCTCTGTACGATCACCCCGACATCGACCGGCTGGTCGAACATCTGGCGTCGGTATGACCGCAGCCACGCTGCCGCCCGCGGACCGCGACGGGCCGACCCTCGACGGTCCGCGTCCGGGTGAACGCGAGCCGATCTCGATCATCGGCATCGGCTGCCGGGTGCCGGGTGCGTCCGGCGCACAACAATTCTGGCGGCTGCTGACCGAGGGCCGCGACGCCACCGGATTCCCCCCACCCGGCCGCTCCGGCCTCCGGCGCGCGGGCTATCTGGACCGGGTCGACGCCTTCGACAGCGAATGGTTCGCGATCACCGATCGTGAAGCGGCAGCGATGGATCCGCAACAACGCCTCGCACTGGAGGTGGCGGTCGAGGCGATCGACGACGCCGGAATCGGTTATCGCCTCCGCGGTTCCGACACCGCCGTGCTGTTCGGCGCGGCCACCTACGACCACGGGGCCGTGGTGATCGGCCGCGGCGGCCGGGACGCGCCGTACGCACTGACCGGTTCGGCGCTGAGCATCATCGCCAACCGCCTGTCCTACGTACTGGATCTGCACGGCCCGAGTCTGGTGCTCGACAGCGCCTGTTCCGCGTCACTGGCCGCGGTCGACCTGGCACCGCGGTTGCTGGCCGACGGTTCCACCACACTGGCGATCGTCGGCGGCGTGAACCTCACCCTGCTCCCCCACCCCACCGATTATCTCGACACCGGTGGATTCCTGGCACCCGACGGCCGCTGCAAACCCTTCGACGCCGCCGCCGACGGCTACACCCGTGGCGAGGGTTGCACCGTCCTGGTGTTGCAACGCAGTGCGGACGCGCTGCGCGAGGGCAACCGCGCCTACGCCGAGATCCTCGGCGCCGCAGTCGGTTCCGACGGCCGCTCGAACGGGCTGTACGCGCCGAACGGTACCGCGCAGCAGCAGGTGATCCGGACCGCCTGGCGGCGGGCCGGCGCCGACCCGGCCCTCGGCGACTACTTCGAATGTCACGGCACCGGAACGCCACTCGGCGATGCGGTCGAGATCGGTGCGCTGGCAGCGGTACTCGGCCCGCGTCCCGAGTCGCCCGCCTGGATCGGCTCGGTGAAATCGAATCTCGGCCATCTGGAGGCCGCCGCCGGTGTCACCGGGGTCGCCAAGGCCGCGCTGTCGATCCATCACGGAATCGTCGCTCCCACCGTCAATTTTCGGGAGGCGAATCCACTGCTGCGGCTGGCCGAACGGGGCCTGCGCGTACCGACCGCACCCATCGCCTGGGATATCCCGCCCACCGACCGGTACGCGGGAGTCAGCTCGTTCGGCTTCGGCGGAACCAACGCGCACGCCGTCCTGCGCGGCGTGCCGCAACCGGCCCTCCGCGACACCGACCCGCCCGTGCTGATCCCGATATCCGGCCGCGACGAGACCGAACTGCGCGAACTCGCCGCACGCTGGGCCACGGACCTCACCGAATCCGGCACGCCGCTACGCGAATTCGCGGCCGCGGCAGCACGACTGCTGCCCCAGCCGGTGCGCGCCGCGATCCGCGCTGCCGATCGGGACGAGGCCATCGCACTGCTGCGCGACCTGGCGAGCGCCGCCGAGAATCCGGCGGATCGAAACTCAGTGGCCGCTGGTGATATTCGGGCGGTCGAGGGTTTCGACGGGGCGGGCTCGGATCGATCCGAGACTTCACCTGTCGGGGCAGGAGATAACGGCGGCTACGGCGGACCGGGCTCGAACCAGCCCGGGACTTCACCCGTCGGGGCGGCGGATAGCAACAGCTTCGACGACGGACCGGATCCGCAACAATCCTGGACTTCACCCCTCGGAGCGGCGGATAGCGACGACGAACCGGGCTCGGACCAATCCGTGCCCCCGTCCCTGAGGGCAACCGATAACGATAGCCTCGGCGGGCCGGACTGGGACCGTTCCGGGCCCCCACCTATCGAGGCAGTGGAAAGCCCCTCTTCTGCAATCGCTTCCGAAGAATCATCGCAATCCTCGGGTGCGATTGCTCCGGGTGCCGGACCCCTCGATCATCAGCGCGGTATCTCGTTGTCGAGTCCGCGCGCGCATAACAATCCCCCGGTCCGGCACTCGCCGCCCGGGGTTCGTCCGGTTGCGGGTCCGTCCGCACCATCGGGTGATGGGGCGAACTCCACCCGCGACGGAGAGACCCGAGCGGAATCCGATGTGCGGCGATCATCGTCGAGACCGATTGTCTCCGAGCCGGATTCGATGTCATCCGACCACGCCGGGCCCGGGGCGGAGCCGGAAGCGAGCCTGCGCGACGACGAATCGAGTACCGCAAATACCGGGACACCGGCGGGTCAGACCCCCTCGCAGACCGCTGAAAAGGTACGCTCCGCTCCGAACATCGGCGCTACTACGGCCGTTCGGCAGCACAGCGACAGTCCGGCGCCGGCCGCGACCGGCAGCACCCTCGTCCCGGAACCGGACGGCCGCCGCCCACTCCAGACCACGAAAGGGCTCGGCTCGAGCGGCGATGCATCCATTACGGAGCTTGCGGAACAGGAACCGGACACCACCGGTGGGACGGAATCCGTCGTCCTACCTTCGCACCGATCCGACTCCGAGAGCGGCCCCGACTCGCCGGGCGATGAGCGGACGGATTCGATCCGGCACAGCCCTGTCTCGTCCGAGGTGAGCGCCGGGTCCGGTTCGGCCGACAAGCTCGAAACGGAGTACTCGTCGGCGGAACCCACCGCGCTGGAGACGAGCGAGGACGAGTCCACAGATTCTGCGGCGCAGGGCAATTCCGCCCTGTCTGCCGATCCGACGTCCGTCGGCGCTGCATCGGAGATCGGCGGCAAGCCCGAAACAGCACGGATACCGCATGTTTCCGAGCTCGACGGCGCGGCCGGGCACGACAACGTAGCCGAGCACGAACATGCGGCTGGGCTCGATGACGCGGCCGGACACGACAGCACAGCCGGACACGACGATGCGGCCGGGCACGACAGCGCGGGCAGGCAGGACAACGCGGCCGGACACGACAGCGCGGCCGGGCAGGACGGCGCGGCCGGGCACGACGGCGCGGCCGGGCACGACGGCGCGGCCGGGCAGGATGCTGGTCGACCGGCGCCGCGTGGCGCGGTCATCGCGGACGGGTTCGAAGGGGTGGGGCGGTTCGATCCGGCGGGGGTGGTGATCGGGCCGGGGCGGGCGCGGCGACCGGGGCGGGTGTTGTTCCTGTTCTCGGGGCAGGGTGGGCAGCATGCGCGGATGGGGCGGGCGCTGGCTGCGCGGTATCCCGTCTTCGCGCGGGCGGTGGCGGATGCCGCGGATGCGGTGGTGCGGGCCGGTGGGCCACGGGTGTGGACGCCGCGATACGGGTTCGCGCACAGTCTGGACGGGACCGCGGCGGTACAGCCGGCCCTGTTCGTCTATCAGATCGCGCTCGCGGAGTTGTTGCGGGCCTGGGGAATTCATCCGGATGCGGTGGCGGGGCACAGTCTCGGCGAGATCGCCGCGGCGGTGGTGGGCGGAGCGTTGTCGCCGGACGAGGGTGCGCGAGTGGTGGTGGCGCGCAGCCGGATGCTGGCCCGGCTCGATGGGCACGGGGCGATGGCGGTACTGGAGGCGACACCCTACGAGGCGGCGCGAATGGTGGAACCGTTGCGGTCCGAGGTCGCCGTCGCGGCGATCAACGGGCCGCGCGCGGTGGTCGTCTCCGGGTCGGCCCGGTACGTCGAGACCGTCGTGCGGCGCGCGCAGCGGCGGCAGATGTTCGCGCGGTACATCGCCGTGGACTTCGCCGCGCACAGTCCGCAGGTACGCGCGGTGGCGGCGGATCTGGCGGCCGAGCTGAAGGAGCTCCGGGCGCGGGCGCCACAGTTGCCGCTGTACTCCACCACTCGTCGCGGCGAACCGCTCACGCAGGCGCCGGACGCCGGTTATTGGGTGGAGAACGCCTGCGGCACCGTCGAATTGGCGGCGGCGCTGGAAACCGCGGTGGCCGAGGACATCTCGACGGTGATCGAGCTCGCGCCGCATCCGGTGCTGGCGCCCGCCGTGCGGGATCGGCCGGAGTTCGCGCGGTCGACTGTCGTCGTGGCCGATCGGGACGCCGAGGCGAGTGCGTTCCTGGACGGTGTCGGGCGGCTGTTCGTGGCCGGGGGATCGGTGGACTGGTCGGCGGCCGGTGGCTTCACCGGCTCGGCGCCGCAACGGATCTGGCGGCATCGGAGTTTCCCGCTGCTCACCGGCGCGGAACCGCTACCGCTGCCGGACGATCCGGTGCCGCTGCGCGATCACGTGGTCGACGGTGTCGCGACCGTGCCGGTCACCTTCTGGTTGCGCCAGCTGTTCCGGCTCGGGCCCGAGACCGCTTCGCGCATCGTTGATTTCACCGTGCACGAGCGCACCGATGTGGCCGCGCTCGACGAGGTCCGCTACCGGGAGTCGGCCGGACGGCTGGAGGTACTCGGCTCGGTACCGCTGGCCTCCGGCCGGTCCGCACCACCACCGGCGCCCGGCGAGATCGTCGGGTGGATGCGGACGGTCGACGCGCATCGGGGTGCGGGACGCGCACTGCGGCCGCTCGATATCGAGGCGTTCTATGCGGCGCTGCGCGAGCGGCGGCTGCAGTACGGCCCCGGATTCCGCACGCTGCGCGCCGTGTCCACCGGAAACCGCAGTGCGATCGGACTTTTCGGGCAGGTGCGATTCGACGTCGCGGTATTCGACGGCTGCCTCCAGGTGATCGCGGCGGCGGCGCTGGAACTGTTGCCGGACGGGGTGCTGCCGTTGCCGGTGGGTATCGCGTCGGTGTGGCTGGCAGGCGCGCCCGATCTGCTGCTGACCGAGGCACACGCCTTCGTGCGCGAGACCGGTCCCGCCGGGCTGATCTGCGAGGTCATCGCGCTGGATCAGTACGGTGCGCCCGCCGCCGCGCTGTCGGGAATCCGGATCGGCTTCGCGGCGCTGCCCGCCGACCCGCCACGGCCCGCGCCGATCGCGGCCGAACCCACGGCGTCCGGCGACGGCCGGGTGGGCGGCATCGACCTGCTGCTCGCCCCGACCGTGCCGACGGTACCCATCACCCGCATCGCGCGGGCCGAGCCACCGGCCGCCGTGCTGCGGCACGAGGCCTGGCTGCCCACCCGGGCCGCGGACTGGGCCGCCGCACAACCACTTTCGCTGGTCGAACGGGTACTGATCGTCGGTGAGTCGGCCCTGGCGGTGCGCTTGACCCGGGCACTGCACCGCCGCCTCGCCGCCGAGCGGGTGGCCCGCGAACCCGGCGAGGCGGCCCCGATCGTGGCTTCCGTCCTCGCGACCCGCACCGACCGGACCGCCGTCGTCCTGGTGTGGCCGGACGAGGAGGCCGGTCCCGCCGACGCGGTCCCGGGCCTGGTCGTGCGCGCACTGGATCTGCTGCAACGGGTGTACGACAGCGATGCGACGGCGGCGCTGACCGTGGTGCTGCGGGATCGGTCGGCGATCGATCAACAGGCGGTGGCGGGACTGGTCCGGTCGTTGCAGACGGAGTCCGGTCGGCCGATCCGGCTGGTCTGGACCTCGGGCGACCGCCCCGGCCCGCTACCGGACCTGGTGCTGGAACCGGCCGGGCCCGAGGAGGTCCGGATCGACGGCGCCGCGATCGATGTCCGGCGCTTCGTCCCCGCACCCACCGCCACGCCACCCGCGATCCGTCCCGAGGGCACCTACGTGGTGACCGGCGGACTCGGCGCGCTGGGCGCGCCCACCGTACGCTGGCTGCTCGCGGCCGGCGCGCACGACGTCGTCGTCCTGACCCGGACCCCGCGTCCGCTGCCCCCGCTGCTGGACGGCCTGGAGGACCGGATCGTCGTGGTCCGTTGCGATGTCGCCGACCGCACCGATCTGGCCAACGCACTCGAGGACATCCGCGAATGCGGTTCCACCATCCAAGGTGTCGTGCACTCGGCCGGTGTGCTGCGCGATGCCGAATTCGGCGCCGTCACCGGCGAATCGCTGCTGGCGGTGTTCGCCCCGAAACTGCTCGCCGCCGCCGATCTGCTCGACCTCACCGCCGACGACCCGATCGATTTCGCCCTGCTGTACTCCTCGGCCACCGGCGCCCTCGGTGCCCCCGGCCAGGCGGCCTACGCCGCCGCCAACGCCGCCGTGGACGCACTCGCCCGAGCCCGCACCGACCGCCGCGTCATCAGCATCGCTTGGGGCAGTTGGGAATCCGGCCTGTCCGCGGCCGCCGGCGGTGCCGCCCACCTGCGCCGCGCCGGCGTGGTCCCGTTCGATGCGACCCGCGGCGCCGCCGTACTCTCCGCGGTACTCGGCCAACCCGAACCGTTCGTACTGGCCCTGGACTACTCCCCCACCACCGACCGTTCCCCCCTTGCCGACCGAGTCCGCACGGCCCTCGGATATCCGCCGCCACCCACCCCGGCCCGCGAAACCGATTCGGACACATCACGTCCGGCCCTGCCACCGATGGAATCGATCCTCGCCCCACTGGTTCCGCCCCGGCGCACAGGCACTCACCCGGCCGCCGACCGATCCGGATCGACGGACCCCGGCGGCCCGAGAGCCGGTCTTCGCAACCCGGCATCCGGATCCAACAGCACAACACCCGGACCCAGCCGCCGCGCAACAACCGGTGCACCGACATCCAGGACCGTCCGCCCAATAGCCGAGCACAGCGACCCGATGACAGGGTCCGGCAACCCGACCACCGAGTCGGACCGGACGGCCGAGGCCGGCGGCCCGACGATCGGGTCCGGCGGCCCGACAGCCGAGCCCGGCCTCCCAACATCCAGGTCCAGCGACCCGGCAACAGCGTCCGACGACTCGGCCGCCTGGTCGACCGATCCGGCACCCGGGTCCAGCGACCCGGCCGCCTGGTCGACCCACCCGACATCCGGGCCCAGCGACCCGACCGCCTGGTCGACCCACCCGACATCCAGGCCCAGCGACCCGACCGCCTGGTCGACCCACCCAACATCCGGGCCCAGCGACCCGACCGCCTGGTCGACCCACCCGACACCCGGGCCCAGCGACCCGGCGTCCCGGTCGACCGCCCCAACACCCGGGTCCGACGACCCGGCAGCCTGGTCGACCCACCCGACACCTGGGCCCGGCGACCCGGCAGCCCGGTCGACCGATCCGACACGCAGGTCCAGCGACCCGACGGCCGGGACCAGCGACCGGACGCTCGGGTCCGGCGGCCCGACAGCTGGGTCCGGCAGCCCGACAGCTGTACCCAGCACGTCGACCGGGCCAGGCGACCCGACGGCCGAGCCCGGCGGCCCGTCGACCGGGTCCGGCAGCCCGACGACCAGGTCCGATCCGGGCGAGAGCACCACGACGACCGGAGCACGGAAAGTGTGGCGGGGCAACGGGAATGTGGTGTCGCTGGTCGGTGGTCTCACGGATCGGGACGGTGCCGAGGATCGAAATCGGCCGGGCGCCTTCGATTCCGGGGCCGCGAGCGATCCGGATCCTGCGGACGTGGCGGCGCGGGCCGAGGCGATGGTGCCGATCATCCGGTCCGCGCTGGCGGAGACCTTGGACCGGCGGGCCGAGAGTATCGACCCGGCGGGCGATTTCGTCGCGCTCGGGCTGACATCGCTGCTGGCCATCGAGTTGCGGCGGGCCCTGGAGGCCCGACTGGGCCGGCGGATCGGGACCGCCGAAATCTTCGAATATCCGACCATCGTCGCGCTCGCGGCGCATCTATCCGCCCGGCAGGTCCGCTAGGAGTTCTCGTGACAGTCTCCGGCACATCCGCGGCCCCGCTGGCCGTGGCCGTCTCCGAGCGAGCTCGCGTCCGGCCGGACGACCCGGCTCTGATCACCTTGACCTATCGCGGCACGGACTGCCTGCCGCATACCCTGACCTGCGGTGAATTGCATTCCGCCGCAGGGGCTCTCGGCGCCGAACTCCGAGCACTCACCGAACCCGGTGCGCGCGTGGCGATCCTGTGTGAGCACGGGCCGGACTATGCGATCGCCTTCCTCGCCTGCCTCTACAGTGCCCGGGTGGCGGTGCCGTTGTTCCCGGTGTCGCCGCACCGGAACATGGATCGGCTGATCACGGTGCTGGCGGATGCCGATCCGGCGGTGAGTCTGGTCTGCGCGGGGGCGGAGCAACGCACCCGGGACAGCGGGGCCGCAGTGGGGCGGGTGCTGGTCGTGACCCCAGGAGCGGCCGGGGCCGCGCCGGTGCTGGATCCGGTCGGTGACCATCCGGCCTATCTGCAGTACACCTCGGGCTCGACGAAAGCGCCGTCCGGAGTGGAGATCTCGCATGCGAACCACACCGCCGCGCTGGAGCAGTTGCGGGCCGGGATGCCGCCGGTGGCGGTGCGGCCGATCGTCACCTGGTTGCCGTTCTTCCACGATATGGGCCTGATCCTGGCGCTGTCGCTGCCGCTCTACACCGGCGTGCTCGCGGTCACGCTGGCACCGGCCGAATTCGCCAAGCGGCCGATCCGCTGGTTGCGGGCGTGCAGCGACTATCGCGCCGGTACCACCGCCGGGCCCAATTTCGGTCTGGCCCTGGCGGTCACGGCGACCACCGCCGCCGAACGCGAGGGGCTGGACCTGTCCGCCCTGGAACTGCTGATCAACGGGGCCGAGCCGATCCGCGCCGAATCCCTCGCGGCCTTCACGAAGATGTTCGCCCCCTACGGTTTCCGGCACAGCGCGCATACGCCGGGTTACGGGCTGGCCGAGGCGACGCTGCCGGTCGCGTTCGCGGCGACGGCGGAACCGCCGCTGGTGGAGGAGTTCGATCGCAGCGAACTGGCGGCGGGTCGCGCGGTCCTCGCGCGCGATCCGGCCCACGGTGTCGCACTGGTCGGCTGCGGGACCGCGGCGGGACAGCAGATCCGGATCGTGGATCCACTGCGGCACCGGGTGGTGGCCGACGGTGAGGTCGGCGAGGTGTGGGTGGCGGGGCCGAATGTGAGCGCCGGCTACTTCCGCCGGCCCCAGGCCAGTGCCGACGTATTCGGCGGCCGGCTGCCGGACAGCCACGAACGCTGGTTGCGCACCGGCGATCTGGGTTTCGTGCACGACGGGCAGCTGTTTCCGGCCGGGCGGCTGAAGGACATGATCATCGTCGCGGGCCGCAACCACTATCCCGCCGATATCGAGGCGACGGCCGCGCACGTCTCCCCCGAGGTGCGCGCGGGCCATATCGCCGCCTTCGGGATCGATCACGGCGATCACGAAACCCTGGTGCTGGTCGCCGAACTCGACGACCGCCTGGCCGATCCGGTCACGGTGGCCCGCCGGATCGGGGCCGCGGTGGCGGCGGCGCACGACATCGCGCCGGCCGATGTGATGCTGGTGCCGCGCGGTCAGATCCCGAAGACCTCCAGCGGTAAATTGCGCCGCGGGGAGTGCCGGGCCCGGTACCGGGCCGGAGCGCTGACCCGGATCACCGAGCCGCCGATCCGGCAGTCGTTCTGACCGTCGCGCGTGCCGGGCGGGCCGGGGACCGTTCGGCGCGCGATCATATCCGGATGACGAACGAGCCTTATCCCGTGCGCTGGCTGGACGCGCCGGAGGACCACGACTATCCCGCGGCCGCGGACTATCTGGACCTGGTCGCCGATCGGGATACCGTCGACACCCTGGTGGAGCTGTTGCGCGCGGCCCCGGTGACGCACAAGAAGGCGAAGGATCTGCTGCGCGCCGCACAGTTGGACCTGCTGCCGCCGGACAATCCGCATGTGCGCCTCGATCTGGCCAAGATCCTGACCGGTAAACCGTTGTCGCCGATCCTGGTGGTCCGCGGCAATTTCGCCGCCGGCGCACCGGCCCTGATCGCCGACGGCTACCACCGGGTGTGCGCCTGCTATCACACCGACGAGAATGTGCCGATCCCGGTGAAGATCGCCGCGCTGCCCACCCCGGATGCGAAAGTCGCTGCGGCGGCGGCGAAATCGACTGCCCCGGCCCCGGCAGCGGATTCCGATGTGGCGGTGGCGAAATCGGACTCGGGTAAGGGGTCCGGTGGGAAGCCGAAGTCGAAGAAGTAGCCGGCGGTGACATTCTCGACCCTGGCACTCGTGCTGGTACTGGGCCTGGCCGGACCGCTGCTGGCCTGGCGGGCGAATTGGCACGTCCCGGTCATCGTCGGTGAGCTGCTGACCGGAATCCTGTTCGGTACCACCGGTTTCGGCGTACTGCATCCCGACGATCCGGTGTTCGCGTTCCTCGCCGACATGGGTTTCGCGCTGGTGATGTTCGTGGCGGGCACCCACGTGCCGATGAATCGGTCGGTGCGGTCGGCGCTGGCCCCGGGCCTGCTGCGCGCCGCGGGGGTCGGCGTCCTCGCGGCCGCCGCCGGATATGTGATCGCGCACTGGTTCGGGACCGGACACGGTGCGATGTACGCGGTGCTGATCGCCTCCTCCTCGGCCGCGCTGATCCTGCCGATCCTCGATTCCGCCGGGCTGTCGGGTAATTCGGTCCTGGAGCTGACCGCGCAGGTCGCGGTGGCCGACACCGTGTGCACGGTGGCCCTGCCGCTGGTGATCGATACCGGTTCCGTGGTGCGCACCGCGCTCGGCGCGCTCGCGGTCACGGCGGGGGCGGTGGTGATCTATCTGGTGCTGCGCTACCTGGAGCGTTCCGGATGGCGGCATCGAGCGCACGAGGTGTCGCAGCGCCGCAAGTTCGCACTCGAGCTGCGGATCAGTCTGGCGCTGCTGTTCGGCCTGGTGGCGCTGGCCACCCGCACCCATGTGTCGGTGATGATCGCGGGCTTCGCCACGGGACTCGCCGTGGCCGGGGTCGGCGAGCCGCGCCGGGTGGCCAAGCAGCTGTTCGCGATCAGTGACGGCTTCCTCGCGCCGTTGTTCTTCGTCTGGCTCGGTGCGCGGCTGAGTCTGCGGGAGTTCGGGCATCATCCGCGACTGATCCTGCTCGGTCTGGCGCTCGGCGCGGCCGCGGTGCTGGCGCATGCGGCGATGCGGGTGTCCGGTCAGCCGATCGCGTTCGCGACGCTGGCCGCCGCGCAGATCGGGGTGCCGGTGGCCGCGGTCACGATCGGCACACAGGCGCACGTCCTGGTAGCCGGAGAGGGTGCGGCGATCATGCTCGGGGTCCTCATCACCATCGCCGCGGCGGCGCTGGCCGGTGGACGCGCCGGTCGCGGCACCGGTACGCCGGCGACACCGGAGGTCACGGAAAGGTAGCTGTTCGATATCGAATAGGTGTTTGATCCGATGACGGCCGGGGTACCCCTCGATACATGGACCGTGGGATCAGAAATATGCCTCCCCGGTACCGGAAGCTCATCCCCTCCGATTGGGTGGAGCGCCTGATCGTCGGAATGTTGTTCGCGGTGTCGGCCGTGGGGATCTATCTCTTGACGGGGACGGTGTTGTCCTCGCTCTTGATCGGACTCCTGGTCGCTGTAGTGGCGATCGGAATGGTTTCGGTGTTGTAGTTTCGGCGGGTCACCCGGCCCGGCAGAAATCCTGCCGGACCGAGCGGGCCGGACCGGACTATCGCCGGAAAAGTTTGTTACCCAACCAGACGATCGGATCGTATTTCCGATCGACGACTCGTTCCTTCATCGGGATCAGCGCATTGTCGGTGATCTTGATATGTTCCGGGCACACCTCGGTGCAGCATTTGGTGATGTTGCAGTAGCCGAGCCCGAAATCTTCCTGCGCCATATCGCGCCGGTCGGCGACATCCAGCGGATGCATCTCCAATTCGGCGACGCGCATGAGGAATCGGGGCCCGGCGAAGGCGTTCTTGTTGTCCTCGTGGTCACGTACCACGTGGCAGGTGTCCTGGCACAGGAAGCATTCGATGCACTTGCGGAACTCCTGCGAGCGCTCGACGTCCTTCTGCTGCATCCGGTACTCGCCCGGCTTCAGGTCGGCCGGCGGCGTGAAAGAAGGTATCTGCCTGGCCTTCTCGTAGTTGAACGACACATCGGTGACCAGATCGCGGATCACCGGGAAGGTGCGCATCGGCGTGACCGTGACCACCTCCTCGGTGGTGAAGGTCGACATGCGCGTCATGCACAGCAGCCGCGGCCGGCCGTTCACCTCGGCCGAACAGGATCCGCACTTGCCCGCCTTGCAGTTCCAGCGCACGGCGAGATCCGAGGCCTGGGTGGCCTGCAGCCGATGGATGATATCGAGCACCACCTCGCCCTCGTTCACCTCGACGGTGAAGTCCTGCAGGGAGCCGCCTTCGGCGTCGCCGCGCCACACTCTGAATTTGGCGTCGTAACTCATTGCTACGCATCCCCTTTCGCGGAGGATTCGGCAGATGCCGGGTGGTCGACGAGATCTGCCGCGGTGTAATACTTTTCGAGCTCGGTCAGTTCGAAGAGGGCGAGCAGGTCGTTGCGCATCGGCACCTGATCCTGCGGAGTCACGGTGACCGCGGGTACCGTCTGGCCGACACCGTCCGGATCGACCTTGCAGACCAGCAGCCTGTTGCGCCAGTTCGGGTCCATGACCGGATGGTCGTCACGGGTGTGCCCGCCGCGACTCTCGGTGCGCAACAACGCCGCCTGCGCCACACATTCGCTGACCACCAGCATGTTCCGCAGATCCAGCGCCAGGTGCCAGCCCGGGTTGAACTGCCGGTGCCCCTCCACCGTCACGGTGTCGAAGCGCTCACGCAGCTCGGCCAGCCGCTCGATGGCCTGCTTCAATTCGGGCTCCTTGCGGATGATGCCGACCAGGTCGTTCATCGCCTGCTGGAGATCGGTGTGCAGGGTGTAGGGATTCTCGGCGGTGCCGTCGGCCGGCGGATCGAACGGCGCCAGTGCGAGTTTCGCGGCCGCGGCGAGATCGGAGTCGGCGATCTCCGGCCGCTTGTCGAGCTGCTCCACATAGGTGGCCGCCCCCATCCCCGCACGCCGGCCGAAGACCAGCAGATCCGAGAGCGAGTTGCCGCCGAGCCGGTTGGAACCGTGCATACCGCCGGAACACTCACCGGCGGCGAACAATCCGGGCACGCCCGCGGCGCCGGTGTCCGGATCGACCTCGATCCCACCCATCACGTAGTGACAGGTCGGGCCGACCTCCATCGGCTCCTTCGTGATGTCCACGTCCGCAAGCTCTTTGAACTGGTGGTGCATGGACGGCAGCCGCTTGACGATCTCGTCCGGGGTCAGGCGCGAGGCGATGTCGAGGAAGACGCCGCCGTGCACCGTGCCGCGACCGGCCTTGACCTCCTCGTTGATGGCGCGGGCCACCTCGTCACGGGGCAGCAGATCCGGGGTGCGGCGCGCGGAGTCGTTGTCGCGCAACCACTGATCGGCCTCCTCCTCGGTCTCCGCGTACTGCCCCTTGAACACCGGCGGGATGTAGTCGAACATGAACCGCTTGCCCTCGGAGTTCTTGAGGATGCCGCCGTCGCCGCGGACGCCCTCGGTGACGAGGATGCCCTTCACACTCGGCGGCCAGACCATGCCGGTCGGATGGAACTGCAGGAACTCCATGTTGATCAGCGCGGCCCCGGCCCGCAGCGCCAGCGCGTGGCCGTCGCCGGTGTACTCCCAGGAATTGGAGGTCACCTTGTAGGACTTGCCGATACCGCCGGTGGCGAGCACCACCGCCGGAGTCTCGAACAGCACGAACCGGCCCGATTCACGCCAGTACCCGAAGGCGCCCGAGATCGCGTCACCCTGCTTGAGCAGATCGGTGATCGTGCACTCCTGGAACACCTTCAGGCGCGACTCGTAGTCACCGGTCGCGGCGAAATCCTCCTGCTGCAACGCGACCACCCGCTGCTGCATGGTGCGGATCAGCTCCAGGCCGGTGCGGTCACCGACATGCGCGAGCCGCGGATAGGTGTGACCACCGAAGTTGCGCTGGCTGATCCGGCCGTCGGGCAGCCGGTCGAACAGGGCGCCCCAGCTCTCCAGCTCCCACACCCGGTCGGGGGCCTCCTGCGCGTGCAGTTCGGCCATCCGCCAGCTGTTGAGGAATTTGCCGCCGCGCATGGTGTCGCGGAAATGCGTTTGCCAGCTGTCCTTCTCGTTGGCGTTACCCATCGACGCCGCGCAGCCGCCCTCGGCCATCACGGTGTGCGCCTTGCCGAACAGCGATTTGCACACCACCGCGACCGAGAGGCCGTGTTCGCGCGCCTCGATTGCTGCACGCAGGCCGGCACCACCGGCACCGATCACGACGACGTCGTACTTGTGCCGCTCGACTTCAGGCATGGAACCGAATACTCCTGTAGGACAAGGGAATGTGGGGACACGAGCGTTTCGTCAGTTGACGAAGCGCAGATCCGAGATGGTGTTGCTGGCGACCAGCATGACGTAGAAGTCGGTGATCACCAGGGTGCCCAGCGTGGTCCAGGCCAGCTGCATGTGCCGGGTGTTCAGCTTCGACACCTGCGTCCAGAACCAGTAGCGGACCGGATGCGCCGAGAAGTGCTTCAACCGCCCGCCCGCGATATGCCGGCAGGAGTGGCACGACAGCGTGTACGTCCACAGCAGTACGGCGTTGGTCAGGATGACCAGGGTGCCCAGGCCGACGCCGACGCCCCCGGACTTGCCGTGGAAGGCGATGATCGCGTCGTAGGTGTTGACCAGCGAGACCAGCACCGCGATGTAGAAGAAGTAGCGGTGCGCGTTCTGGATGATCAGCGGAAGCCGGGTCTCACCGCTGTATTTCGCATGCGGCTCGGCCACCGCGCAGGCCGGCGGGGAGAACCACACCGCCCGGTAGTAGGCCTTGCGGTAGTAGTAGCAGGTGAGCCGGAACAGCAGCAGGAACGGCAACACCATGAATCCCAGCGGGATCCAGGACGGCAGCGCGCCGACCCAGTGCCCGAGATGGCTGGAACCCTCCGCGCACGAGGTACTCACACAGGGCGAGTAGAACGGCGTTAGATAGTGATAGTCGTTGACCCAGTAGGCCGTTCGCACGAATGCCCGGATGGTCGCGTAGATCACGAAGGCGCCCAGGCCGACCACGGTGATCAGCGGCGGGAGCCACCATCTGTCCGTGCGCAGGGTTCGCATCGTCATCGCAGCGCGGCCGGTGCCGAAAACGCCGGTACCCGGCTCGGGGGCTGTCGTCTGCTGGGTAAGTGGTTCGCTCGCAAGCTCGCTCACGGCAGGATGCCTCGCTGATCTACCCCGTGGAACGTCATCGTTACCTCCGGCATCGAATGTGATGGTCAGCACCATACGACAACGGAGCTATGACTTGTGACCGGTCCCGAGAGAATCGACCCACCTCGGGCCATATGATTTGCGCCACATTTTCTGATCATGAGACATGATTTCAAGATCAGTGAACGGTAGGCAAACAGGCCGCCCATCAAGGGCTTTCGGGACATAACGGGAGGTTCGGGCATTTTCCGCGCTTCACCGGGGATTCCCGCCGCGATGTCAGCTACGAATCAGTGGCCCGGCCGGGAGGCGCATCGGTAGCGAACCCGAACACGGCAACAGCACGAACCGGGTACCGATACCTCCCGATCCGTGCTGTCCGGTAGCTGTACTTTTGGCCTTCGCTTCGCTTCGGCGGGTTCGCGGCCCTCAAGTCTCGGTCCTTCCCTCCTCCGCTCAGTCGCTGCGCTCCCTCGCTCCGTCAGTCCAGGACCGAGCCGGGCCGCGAACGACCGTGTCGGGCCGGGGCGGGGCGATCTAGGTGGTGCGAGGGCGGGAGTGGAAGCCGAGGCCCTCGTCCTGCGCGCCCATCCAGGCTGCTTCGTCGGACTTGCTGTCGGGAACGTAGATGGTCTCCTGATCGCGGCGGCTCGAAATCTCGGGCGGCGGCGACTGTTCGAACTCGTCGGCGTCGATGACGAGCCGTTCGAGGTCGTTCTCCAACCGCTTGACCGTGTTGGACTCGCCGTAATGCGACCGCAGTGCACCGACGCACTGACGTAGCTGGGTGACCGCGAAGCGGAGCTCCGCTATCTCGCTGCGTGTCATCGAACCCTCCTCGAGACCGTTTGCGGATGTATCGCCACGATGTGATAGACCACACATCGTGATCTACAACACAGTACGCGATCTCTGCGCAGATGGCTCGTACAGCGTCGAAAAAGGGGTCTGAGCTGGGGTGCAGCCGCCTGTCATCCGGCCGCCGCGAGGTCCGGAATCGGGCCTGCGGCGTTGCCGAGGACCCGGTCGACGAGGGCCGCCACGGCCGGGGCGACCTCCGCGGCCCGGTCCAGGATCACGCCGTGGCCGGCGCCGTCGAGGCGGACCAGCTCGGCCGCGGCCAGCTGCGAGGCCAGCACCACGGAGTGCGCGAACGGGATCATCAGGTCCGCCGAGCCGCCGAGTACCAGGACCGGGAGGTCGGCCAGCAGCGTCAGAGTGGACGTCTCGTCGAAACACATCAGCGAATCCAGGAAGCAGGCCATCGTGAGCAACGGGGCCTCGTTCAGCAACACCGTCGCTGCCGCGACCAAGCGCGGTCCGGCCGGACGGCCACTGCGGGTCTCGCGCACGATCGACTCGGCGATCGTGCGGGACAGACGCTGCCAGGCGTGCATGAATCTCGGCGCTCGCCGCACGGCCAGCTGCAGTGAGGCGACCGCGCGCGGATTGAGCAGGCGGCCCAGGCCGACCGCGGTGATCCCGCCCGCGGCGGCGGCGAGCAGGCCGAGGCCCGCGATGCGGGTGCCGATCATGTGCGGGAACAGCCGGGCATAGGCGAGCGCGACCATCGCGCCCATGGAGTGGCCGATCAGGACGACCGGGCCGTCGGGGACCTTGGCCCGCAGTACCGCATCGAGGTCGCGGGCCAGTTGGTCGATGGTGTAGGTCGCCGGATGCGCCGCACCGGATTCGCCGTGCCCGCGGTGGTCGTAGTGCACCATCCGCACCTCGTCGGCCCAATATGCCCGGAGCCGGGTGCACACATCCGTCCAGGATTCGCCGCGCAGGCAGTGCCCGTGCACGAAGACGATCGTGAGAACGGCTGTGGGCGAATCGAATTCGCGTACGGCGAGCAAGGTCCCGTCGTCGGCGGCAACGAATTCGGTGGACGCGCTCTCGCCGGACCGGACCGCCTCCCCGCGGTTTCGGCCATACCGATCGGATCCACGACCGCCGGTCATATGCCCTACCCGGTCCACTGCCCCATGCGTCCGACGGTCCGCCTCCCCGCGTATCCGGCCGTACAAGCCTGAGCCACGGCTGACGGTCACAGGTCCCACCCCGACCGCCTCCCCGGGTTTCCGGCCATACAAGCCGGAGCCACGACCGATGGTCACAGGTCCCACCTCCTTGCCGCTCTGGTGGGAGTTACCCGGGGAGTTACCCATGTGCTCACCAAATCAGTCCTGCGGTAGGCAATCTTTACAGCATGATGATCAAATTGATGGCAACTGGTGGTTCGGGTGTCGGGCATTCGCTTGTCCGGCGTCGTGATGGATATCTAAGTTGATCTAGTTTCTGGGCTAGATACCTTTAGATATCGCTCGACGGTGCCGATTCGCATCAGCTTCCGGAGCCGTGGCCTGTTCGGGACACGCGTGGACTGTTCGGGCCGAGGTCCTGCCTGAAGAAGTGGCGTCGTGGTGCGGCGGGCGGGATGCGAGCGCGGCGCGGATGGGGATGCGGCAGGCGGATGTCGGCGGGCGCGGGGGCTCGCAAATCGTGGGCAGGCGGTCGCCCGGGGGTAGCCGTGGGTGGGGTGGCGGATTGGCGGGCGGGTGCAGCTATCGGGTGGTGGTGGCGGTCATTCCACCCAGAGGGTCCAGGTGCCGGTGGTGCCGGCGCCTTCGCAGGCCAGGGCGTGGCCGTCGGCGGTGCGGGCGGATTTGTCCGTGCCCGGCAGGCATTTCGAGCCGCCCTCGTAGACGGCGGTGCTCACGTTGTACGGGCCCACCCAGCGGTATCCGCTGCTGCTGTGCAGGCAGAGCAGGGTGCTGTTGTCGGAGGTCTTGCCGATCAGGGCGACCTGGGCGTCGGTGCACACCTCGCCCTTGGCGACGCTCGGGGGTGTCACGGGGGTGGCCGCGGTGACGGTCACGGGGGCCGAGGTCGTGCTGGACTGGGCCGGGGCGACCGACGGCTGGCTGAGGGACGAGGTGGAATCGGCGTTCCGGTGCAGGGAGAGGTGTGGCACCGTCACGCCGGCCAGCATCGCGATACCCGCGACCACCGTCACCTCGAGCATGCCGATCAACAGGGCGCATGCGGCCATGAAACGGCCGCGCGGATAACTGAAGGAGACGAAGGCGAAGACGATCGCCACCGGGAACGCGCCGATCAGCGCGGCGACCAGCGCCACGATCGCATAGGGATTGACGATCGGCGGAACCTCGACGCGCAGCCGGCCGGCCCGGCGGCGGCTGGGTACGTCCCAGTCCTCCTCCTCCGGATCGGCCGGTGGCGCAGCGGGACCGCGCCGCCGGGCCGACGCGGCCCACGGGTCGTCGTCGGGTTCCACGGGTGGCGGGGGAGGTACCGGGCGGCGGCGATTCTGCGCCGCCGCCCAGCGATCGTCCTCGGGTGGAGCCTCCGGCCAGCGCCCGTCGTCGGAGGCCTCGGGCCAGCGCTCGACTTCCGGATGCTGATTCCTGGCCATGCGGTTCCTCTCACCTTCGTGCAGGAACCTCGTACCAACGGACCCCGCCCCGATACCGACAAAGGATAAGGGTCCGGGCGTATGCCGCAAACCGGTAGTTTGATCGGCACGGGTGCGTTGTGCGGCGCCACGATTGGGCAGCCGGAAATTTGTCGCAAATGAGACGGGGGATTTATCGCCCGTCGAATTGCTTCTCCCCCACCACGGCAACCCGGACGGCGAGCAACCATCCGGCCAGCCCCAGCATCAGACGGTCGTAGCGGTCGAGCGCGGCATGCGCCGGGCGGGCCCGTCGCGAACCGCCCGGAGCCGCGTGCCGTCCGGTGCGCAGCGGCACCGGCGGACGGCCGGGCGCCGCGGCGTGGCGGGCGATGGTGCGGCCGCCGCGTTGCCGCGGGGAGGAGGGCCGCACCACCTTCCGGCCCCCTGCCGGCATCAGCGCCGTCACGGTAGCGCCCGTTCGTCGAGCACACAGCGACCGGCTTCCACGAGTACCGCACGGGCACGTCGGCGTACCCGGCACGTGTCGACCGTGCAGTCGAGGTGCAGTTGCATCGCGGCATGTGCCTGGCCGACGCTCATGACACCGGGGTCGGCCCCGCAGCGGAGCAGTCCGGCGCCGGGCAGGTGCAGGCCCGTCACTTGCACTCCCCCACCCCCCGGACATCGACGACCAACGCCCTCCCGACGACATGTGCAGCCATGACTCCTCGTTCCTGCGTGCGATTTTCGTGCCTTGCGATCCGTAAGGGTGCCCGGAGCTTCAGGAGCGGAAAGGGGCCCAGGGCGCTCCGGGCACACATCCAGCATCCACCAGCCGACGGTTCGCTACCCCCGAAGTGGATATCCGGTAAATTTTTCGCGCGAATTCCCAGCACCGAATCCGCCTGGGAGCGCAAGATTCTCCATAGTGGACGAAGGCTCTGCCGATGTGATGCGCCGGGGGCGGGCGGGAGCGGACGACTATATCCGCCCCGGACATCCGGACCGAACGGAGTTTGTGCTGTGTCTGAAACCTCCACCCACACCTCGTCGACGCTGCCGCGCCGGCAGCTGGGAAGGTACCTGCGAGACTGGCGGGCCCGCGCCGGGCTGACCATCGCCGAGGCGGCCAAGTTGATGGAGTGGGGCGCCACCACCTTGCAGCGGCTGGAGAAGGGCCAGGCCGATCGCATCCGCACCATCGATATCGAGGCGCTGTGCCGGATCTACGGGATCCCGGACGAAATCGGCGAGGGGCTCAAGGGATTGGCCCAGCAGGCGGCGGTGAAGAGCTGGTGGCACGCCTACGGCGATCTGATCCCGGAGGACTTCGACGTATTCGTCGGACTGGAGGCATCCGCGCGCCGGCTCACCGCCTATCAGTGCGAACTGGTCCCGGGCCTGGTTCAGACGGTCGACTACGCGCGAGCGCTCAATACCCTGGGATATCCGGCGAATTCGGCCGCCGAGCTGGAGCGGCGGGTGCAACTGCGGCTGCAGCGACAGGTGCTGATCACCCGTAGACATCAGCCTGCAAACCTCGAGGTGGTGTTGTGTGAATCGGTCTTGCGTCGCGTCGTCGGAAGTGCAAAGGTGATGGCTGCGCAGCTGAGGCATCTGGCCGATCTCAGCACTCGGGACAATGTCGAGTTGCGCGTTCTGCCCTTCAGTTCCGGTGTCCCGCTGGGGCTTTCGTCCGGACCGTACATTCTCCTCGAGTTCGGTGCGGATCCGAAGGGGCAGCCGGTGGAGCCGCCGGTGGTCTATGTCGAGGGCTTCACCGGAGATCTCTATCTCGAGAGAGAAACCGATGTGCGGCGGTATCGGCGGGCGCACGAGCAACTGCTGCGCAGCGCATTGGACATCTCCGCCAGTAGACACCTGCTGCGGCAGGTTGCCAAGGAATTCATGGTGTGAAGCACACGGGATTGCGGCGTCGGCAGCGAGTCCCCTCGGCGCAAGGCCCGTCGGCTCCCGCCGGAAAGGACAGAACGGTAATGGAAAACGAGCTGGTCGGCGCTCGCTGGTTCAAGAGCACCCGCAGCGGTGCCAAGGAGTGCGTCGAGGTGGCCTTCCTCGACAGCGGCCGAATCGGCGTGCGCGACAGCAAGAATCCGGACGGCCCGGCCCTGCGCTTCGGGCCCGGCGAGTGGAGTGCGTTCGTCGACGGCATCCGCGACGGGGTCTTCCCGGGTTGATCGAAGGTCCGGGCCGTTTCTCGGTAGGGCGCGGAAACGGCCCGGCCCGCAACACATTCCGGGGGTGAGCCGCACGGCGCGGAGGCGGCCGCACGGGTATCGGATCAATCGGGCGCTCTGCCCTGCAGCCGATCCGTTTCGCGGCGTTCACGTTTCGTCGGACGACCGGCCCCCCGATCGCGGCGCGGCATCGACGCGATGATTTCGGGGGGCGGGGGCGCGGGGGTCTTATCGATCAGGCACTGCGCGGCGATCGCGGCACCGACCCGCTTGGCCACGACCTGTTCCACGATCACGATGCGTTCGTGCCCGGCCACCCGAATCCGTACCTCGTCACCGGGTTTCACCTGATGAGCGGGTTTGACGGGAGTGCCGTTCACACGCACGTGTCCGCCGCGGCACGCTTCGGCCGCGGCGGAACGGGTCTTGAACAAACGGACGGCCCAGGTCCAGGAGTCGACGCGGGCACTACCGGGGTGCTGCTCCAGAAGTACTCCTCGGGTTCACGTCGGCTTCGAGACCGGCCGACGTGAACCGAGCGGGTACGAACTCTCGCTCAGGACACCCGGCGGGCGGTGACGATCGAGTCGGGGTTGAGGTGGGCGTAGCTGACCGTCTCACCGGACTGCGGCGCCTGCAGGATCTTACCGTCGCCGGCGTACATGGCCACGTGGCCGCCGCCGTTCTGGATGACCAGATCGCCGGGCTGCAGATCCTCGAAGGCGATCGGCTGGCCGACGTGCGACTGCTCGAAGCTGGTGCGCGGCAGGTCGATACCGACCTGCTTGTAGGCCCACTGCACCAGGCCGGAGCAGTCGAAATTGGCCGGGCCGGAGGCGCCCCACACGTACTCGGCGCCGATCTTGGAGCGGGCCACGTCCAGCGCCTGGTTGCCGACGCTGTGGTCCTGCTGATGGAACAGGTCGGGCAGCATCGGGACACCCGGCATACCGGGGCCCTGCAGCGGCGCCATCGACTGCGGCGCGAGGACCTGCTGAGCGGCCTTGATCTGATCGGCGTGATCGGCGAGCGCCTGGTTGGCCGCAGCGACCTGCTGGTCGAACTCCGAACCGACCGGAACATCGAAGTTGCCGATGCCGGGAACATTGATAGTGGCAGCGCTCGAAATAGCCGGTATCGCACCGGTCGAGGCGGCAACGGCGCCCATGACGAGCGCACCCTTCACGGAACTCGGAAGCCGAGATTCCCGTTGCAAGCTGTGTCTACCCACCGAACCGAGTCTCCTGTGTGAAGCTGACCCAACGAGCCACTTCTCTGCCGTGAAGCGACTGACTTCGTTAAGTCACGAGAAGATTACGGCTACGCCGGGACGCTTGTCCACTCGAACGGCTGGCACTTTTGTGCCCCAGCGCAAAAGCCCAGGACACGCCGAGCAACGACGGCATCGGCGGCAGGATCACGACGCGATATCGGCTCGGCTACAGCTGTTATCGAACCTACGTGCGGGTGCGTTACGGACTCCGGCGTAAGGGATTCGCGGCTCATTCCGTACCCCGCGGCGCGGCTCATTCCGTACCGCCGCGGGCCAGCTCCCGCTCCAGTTCGGCGATCCGGCGGCGCGCGTCGGCCAGGTCCACCTCGAGCCGGCCCACCGCGACCACCAGCGGCCCGACGGCGAGATCGGCGACGAGTTGCGGGTCGTCATAGCCACCTTCGATCGCCACCAGGATGTTGTGCCGGATCTGGAGGGCGACCGGAGCGTCGTCCGGCACCTTCCAGGATTCGACGACCGCCGCGACCGTGGGAACCGACTCCCCGGGACCAGACTCCTCGGACATGCCCACAGCCTAGAGGGTTTCGCCGTTCGCCCCGGGAGTCGACCGGTCCCGCCCGGACCGCCGGACAGCATTCGATGCCCCTGTCTAGGAGAAGGTCTAGATGGTCCGATATTTCGCTGCGGACGCGCTACGGTGTAGCGGCATGGACCCCGTGCGAAATCCGTACGCCCCGGGCGCCGGTCAGCGGCCGCCCGAACTCGCCGGGCGCGACAAACAGCTCGACGCGTTCGACATCGTGCTGGAGCGGGTGGCCCGCGGCCGCCCGGAGCGCAGCGTGATGCTCACCGGCCTGCGTGGCGTCGGAAAGACGGTGCTGCTCAACCAACTTCGTTCCGCCGCACGGCAACGGGGCTGGGGCACCGGCAAACTCGAGGCCCGGCCCGATCAGGAACTGCGGCGGCCGCTGGCCTCGGCCCTGCACATGGCGGTCCGGGCGATCGCGGTGGCGCATCGCAATCCGGAGATGGTCGACGACTTCCTGGGCATCCTCAAGGCTTTCGCGCTGCGCTCCACCGCCGACAAGGGCATGCGCGAGCGCTGGCAGCCCGGAATCGACGTGCCCGCGGTCACCGGCCGCGCCGATTCCGGCGATATCGAGATCGACCTGGTGGAACTGCTGCTGGAGGCCGCCGAGGTGGCCCGCGGTATCGGGGTCGGCATCGCGATCTTCATCGACGAGATGCAGGATCTGGGCCCGGCCGACATCTCCGCGATCTGCGCGGCCTGTCACGAACTGAGCCAGGAGGCGGCGCCGCTGATCCTGGTGGGTGCGGGCCTGCCGCATCTGCCGGCGGTGCTGTCGGCCTCGAAGAGCTACTCGGAGCGGCTGTTCGGCTATCACCGCATCGATCGGCTCGATCGGCCCGCGGCCGACCACGCGCTGATCGCGCCGGCCGGCCGCGAAGAGGTGAAGTTCACCGACGAGGCCCTCGACGCGCTGTATCAAAAGGCCGACGGCTACCCGTATTTCGTGCAGGCGTACGGCAAGGCGACCTGGGATGCCGCCACCGACAGTCCGATCACCGCCGAGGATGTCGAGGTCGGCGCACCCGCCGCGGAGGAGGAGTTGGCGGTCGGCTTCTTCGGCTCGCGCTACGAGCGGGCCACGCCCGCGGAGCGCGAATATATGCGCGCCATGGCCGATCTGGCCGGTGACGACGGTCCGGTGGCCACCTCGGCGGTGGCGAAGGAGCTGGGGCGCAAACCCGCCTCGGTATCGCCGGCGCGGGACGGGCTGATCAAGAAGGGCCTGATCTATTCGGCCGAACGCGGGACCATCGGGTTCACCGTGCCGCATTTCGGACGCTATCTGCGCGGGGTGCAGTGATTCGCGCTGTAGTAGCTCGATCTTCGCTTGTCTACCATGATCAATAGACAGCCGTAGATTTCCCTGCCGAAGCCCTACCGGTGAGTAACCACCGCTCCTACACTCGATGTGATCCCCATCACTGTCGAGGAGGGCATCATGGCGGCCACCGCGAAAGTCCATGCCACCGAGGAGCAGTCCCGGGCGCTCGCCGAGGAATCCCGCGAAACCACCTGGGCCAAGCCGTCGTTCGCGAAGGAGCTGTTCCTGGGCCGGTTCCGGCTGGAGCTGATCCACCCCTATCCGCAGCCCGCGCCCGCCGAGGCGGCGCGCACCGACGAGTACCTGAAACGCTTGCGGGCCTTCGTCGAGACGATCGACGGCGCGGCCATCGAGGCCACCGCGCGGATTCCCGACGAGGTGGTCCGCGGGCTCGCCGACCTGGGCTGTTTCGGCCTGAAGATTCCGGCGGAGTACGGCGGGCAGGGCCTGTCGCAGGTGGGGTACAACAAGGCGCTGATGCTGGTCGGCTCGGCGCATCCGAGCCTCGGCGCCCTGCTGTCGGCACATCAGTCGATCGGCGTGCCCGAACCGCTGAAACTGGCGGGCACGCCGGAACAGCGGCGAAAGTTCCTGCCGCGCTGCGCGAAAGGCGCCATCAGCGCATTCCTGCTGACCGAACCCGACGTCGGATCCGATCCGGCCCGGATGGCCTGCACCGCCACCCCGACCGCCGACGGCGAGGCGTACGAACTCGACGGGGTCAAGCTCTGGACCACCAACGGCGTGGTCGCGGAACTGCTGGTGGTGATGGCGCGGGTGCCCGCGGGCGAGGGGCGCCGCGGTGGCATCTCGGCCTTCGTGGTCGAGGCGGACGCACCCGGCATCACGGTGGAACGGCGCAACGCGTTCATGGGCCTGCGTGGCATCGAGAACGGTGTCACCCGCCTGCATCGGGTGCGGGTGCCCCGGGACAATCTGATCGGCCGCGAGGGCGACGGGCTCAAGATCGCGCTGACCACGCTCAATGCCGGTCGGCTGGCGATTCCGGCGCTGTGTACCGCCGCCGCCAAATGGTCGCTGAAGATCGGCCGGGAATGGTCGGCCACCCGGGTGCAGTGGGGCCGGCCGGTGGGTGCGCACGGTGCGGTCGGCGCGAAGCTGTCCTTCATCGCCGCAACGACTTTCGCGCTGGAGGCGGCGCTCGACCTGTCCGGGGCGATGTGCGACGAGGATCGCAACGACATCCGGATCGAGGCGGCGCTGGCGAAGTTGTGGGCCTCCGAGATGGCGAGTGTCATCGCCGACGAACTGGTGCAGATCCGCGGCGGCCGGGGTTACGAGACGGCGGCCTCGCTGGCCGCCCGCGGCGAACGTGCCGTCGGCACCGAACAATTGGTGCGCGACCTGCGGATCAACCGGATCTTCGAGGGCTCCAGCGAGATCATGCGGCTGCTCATCGCCCGCGAGATGGCCGATGCGCACATGGCCGCGGCGGGTGCGCTGGTCGATCGCACCGCGACCACCGGCGCGAAGGCCCGCGCGGCCGTCGGGGCGGGCCGCTTCTACGCGGGCTGGTTCCCCCGGCTGACCGTCGGCCCCGGCACGGTACCGTCCGGATTCGGCGAATTCGGCGCGCTGGCAACGCATCTGCGGTTCGTCGAGCGGATGTCGCGGAAACAGGCGCGCGCGCTGATGTACGCGATGGCGCGCTGGCAGGCGAAACTCGAATACCGGCAGGGATTCCTGGGCCGGATCGTCGACATCGGCGCGGAGCTGTTCGCGATGTCGGCGGCGTGTGTGCGGGCCCGGGCCCTGGCGACGGCCGGCGATCCGGGCGCGGCCGGGGCGGCCGAACTGGCCGATACCTTCTGCCGGCAGTCGCGGATCCGGGTGCAGACACTGTTCGCGGCGCTCTGGGACAACACCGACGACGCCGACACCGCCCTCACCGCCGACCTGCTCGACGGCCGCTACCGCTGGCTGGAGGAGGGCGTACTCGACCCGAGCGAGGGCACCGGGCCGTGGATCGCCGAATGGCAGTTCGGCCCGTCCACCGAGCCGAACCTGCACGCGCCGTTCCACCTCGGCGGGTCGTGAGCCGGGTCGGGTAGCGCGGCGCGAAACCGTGGGTGCGAGGCGGTAGCGTCCCGGGCATGAGCCGACGGGTCGTGCGCCGGGCGCTCACCGGGTATGCGCTGTTGTTGCCGAGCCTGATCGGGGTCGGATGTTTCCTGCTGCTGCCGATCGCGGTGGTGGCGTGGCTGAGCGTGCACAGCTGGAATCTGCTGGGGCCGGTGCGATTCACGGGCTGGGACAACTGGCGGGCCGTGCTGAGCGACCGGCAGTTCGGGCATGCGCTGGTCGTGACGCTGGCGCTGACCGCGCTGGTGGTGCCGATCCAGACCGTGCTCGGCTTCGTCGTGGCGGCGCTGCTGGCCCGGCGGCGCGGCGGGACGGCACTCCAGGTGCTGTACGCGCTGCCGTGGATGTGCGCGCCGGTGGCGGTGGGTGTGGTGTGGCAGTGGGTGTTCGCGCCGACCGGCGGGGCGCTGAACGCGGTCCTGGGCCGGCGGATCGAGTGGCTGTCCGAACCGGCGCTGGCGCTGCCGTCGGTGGCGGCGGTGAGCATCTGGTCGAATGTGGGATACGTGGCGCTGTTCTTCGTCGCCGGAATCCGGGCCATCCCGGCGGATCTGCTGGACGCGGGTGCGCTGGACGGGGCCGGCGGCTGGCAGCGCATCCGCTTCCTGGTGTTGCCGCTGCTGCGGCCGACCATGTTCTTCGTGCTGGTCACCGGGGTGCTGGCGGCGTTCCAGACCTTCGACACGGTGTACGCGCTGACCAAGGGCGCCCCGGATCATCGCACCGATGTGGTGGCGATGCGGATCTTCTCGGAGGCGTTCGACGCGGCGCGGCCGGGCCGGGCCGCGGTGATGGCGATCGTGGTGTGCGCGGTGATGATGCTGATCACCGTGTTGCAGCACCGCTACTTCCGGGATCGGACCGGCTATGAGTACTGAGCGCACCGAGCGGCGCCACCGCGGCCCGGCCGTATCGCGTTCGGCGGCAGCCTATCTGCTGCTGTGTGCCGGGGCGTTGCTGACCGTGGCGCCCCTGGTGCTGAGCGCGGCCACGGCGCTGAAGACGCCGGGGCAGTTCGCCACCGGATCGCCGCTGTCCCCGCCGAATCCGGTGACCGGGGCCAACTTCCACACCGTCCTGCACCACGGGCTCGGCCGGGCCGTCCTGGTGACGGCGCTGATGACCGTCTTCGTCACCGGCGGGCAGCTGATCACCTCGACGCTCGCCGCATACGCGTTCGCGCGCTCGGACTTTCCCGGACGCGACGCCTTGTTCTGGGGATATCTCGGCACCATGATGGTGCCACCGATCGTCACCCTGATCCCGCTGTATCTGATGTTCGCGAAGCTGGGGTGGCTGAACACCTTCTGGGCGTTGGTGATTCCGTTCGTCTTCGGCTCGCCGTACGCGATCTTCCTGCTGCGGCAGTACTTCCGGTCGATTCCCGCGGAACTGCTGGACGCGGCCCGGCTGGACGGCGCGCACACCCTCGACATCATCGTGCACGTGATCGTGCCGGTGAGCCGGCCGATCCTGGCCACGCTGACACTGATCACCGTCGTGTCGCAGTGGAACAATTTCCTGTGGCCGCTGGTCGCGAGCAGCGGCGAGACGTGGCAAGTGCTGACGGTGGCGACCGCGAACCTGCAGACGCAGTACAACACCCAGTGGACCCTGGTGACGGCCGCGACCACGCTGGCGATCGTGCCGCTGGTACTGCTGTTCCTGATCTTCCAGCGACAGGTGCTGCGGTCGATCGCGTGGACGGGGCTGAAATGAAGACCTCCACCCGGGCCGTGCTCGGCATCGCGCTCGCCGCGGTGTTGCTGGTGGCCGCCGCGCTGTGGCTGGGCCGCACCGAGTCCGGCGACGGCACGACCGTGGTGCGGCTGCGCCTCTGGGACGAGAGTTTCGTACCCGCCTACCGATCCGCCCTGGACGCCTTCGAACAGGCGAATCCCGATGTGCGGGTGCGGATCACGGTGGTGCCGTGGGCGAACTACCAGCAGAAGCTGCGGCTGGACGTGGCCGGCGGCACCGCCGACGACCTGTTCTGGACCAACCTCTACGAGGACTACGCGGACGCCGGACGCCTGGTCGACGTCGGTCGCGCGCTCGGGCCGGATGCGGTGGCGGCCTGGGATCCGTCGGCGGTCGCGCAGTACACCCGGCACGGCTCCCTGTGGGCCGCACCGCAATTCGTCGACGGCGGGACGGCGGTCTACTACAACCGCGATCTGCTGGCCGCGGCCGGGGTGTCCCCCGCCGAGCTGGCCGATCTGCACTGGGGTCCGGTGGACACCTTCCGCCCGGTGCTGCGCCGGCTGGCGGCCGTCGCGCCGTGGGCATACAACGCGGGCAACGACTTCCAATCGCTCGAGCTGCCCTATCTGGGTTCCGCGGGCGGCCGGTTCCAGGACGGGTCCGGCGATTTCAGCTTCGCCGATCCGGCGGGGGTGACGGCGTTCGGCTATCTGGTGGGGCTGGTCACCGATCGGCTCGCACCCGCGGCGGCCGATACCGCCGCCAACTCCGATTTCGCGAAGAACACCTTCCTGCAAGGGAAGCTGGCGCTGTTCCAGTCCGGGACGTTCGATCTCGCGCAGATCGCGAAACAGGCCCGCTTCCACTGGGGAGTGGCGACCATTCCGGCGGGCCCGGCCGGACGGGTGTCGACGAACAACGCGATCGGTATGGCCGCCAATGCCGCCTCGCCGCATCCGGACGCGACCCGCCGGGTCCTGGCGTGGCTGGGCAGCGCCGCCGGCAACCGCTATCTCGCGGCGGACGGCGCCACCATTCCCGCGGTCGTCGCCGATCAGCTGATGTATCGCGATTACTGGGCCCGCGCGGGCGTCGATGTCGCGCCGTTCTTCGACGTGCTGAACGGGCCGCGCACCGGATCCGGCGGCGGGCCCGGCTTCCCGGCGGCACTGCAGGCGATCACGGCGGTGTTCGCTGAGATGTTCGCGGGCCGAATTCCCGTGCCGGAGGCCCTGTCCCGGGCGCAGGCCGCCGGAAGCGCCGCGAGGTCCTGAACGGTCTCCGTGCTCGGTGACCGCCCGCGAAATCGTCATGCGGCCGGTGCTTCACGTACATGACGGGTCTCAGATACGGCTGTGGTCGACCAGCGGGGTACGCGGCCCGAACTTCGGTTTGTGCGCGAATCCGGCGATCTCCAGCAATCGGATGGCCCGATAGCGGTGTGGCCGTAGCGGTTCCAGGTATTCGACCATCTCGTCGTCGTCGATCGGCCGGCCGAGCAGAGTCCAGCCCACGATCCCGGCGAGGTGAAAATCGCCCACCGACAAGGCATCCGGATCGCCGAGGGCGCGCTGCGCGATCTCGGCGGCCGTCCACACCCCGATACCCGGCACCGCGCACAACCGCCGCACCGCGTCCGCCGGGGTCATCGTCGCGGCCTGCTCGAGTTTGCCGGCCATGCGCGCGGCCGTCACGATCGTCCGGGACCGCTGCGGATCCACATTCGCCCGGTGGTAGACCCACGACGGGATGTGCCGCCAGGTCTCGGCATCCGGCGGCACCCGCATCGGCGCCGGGGTGGGACCGGGTGCGGGCTCACCGAACCGCCACACCAGGCTGCGCCACGAGGCACGCGCGGAGATGGTGTGCACCCGCTGCTCCAGCACCGCCGGAACCAGCGCCTCGAACACCAGACCGGTGCGCAACATCCGCAATCCGGGGAACCGCCGATGCGCCTCGGCGATCTTCGGATGGCTCGGCTCGAAATCGGCGAGATCCTCGTCCAGGCACAGCAGCCCGGACAATCCGTCGAGGAATTCCGCGGCGCCGGGACCCCAGGCCCGCGCCTCGATCTCGCGGGGCCCCTGCTGCGTGAGCCGATAGGTGACCGGGCCGGCGGCCATCCGGGCGGCCCGCCAGTGCGCGCCGTCGGCGGTGGTCCGATGACACGGATCGCCGGATCCGCGGCGCAGCGGGGCGAGCGTGTGCGCCAGATCGATGGGCCGGTCGGCCGTCACCGTCCGCGTCGTCCCGCCGGTCCTCGATTCCACCGCCACATTCTGCGACGTCGAACCCTTGTGTCCGGCACCACCCCCGCAATTCGATAACGGAACGATCACAGGCTGCGATGAGTGTGGTGATCGGCCCGCTGCGGAAGGGCCGGCGCTCGACCGGGAGGTTCTCTCATGATCACCAACATTCTGAATGCGCTCCTCAACGCCTGGGGCAGTGTCGCCGCGGGTAGCTCGGGCTACCAGATCCCGCCGGGCACACTTCCCTTCGGCAGCTGATCCCGGGGGCCGCCGCACCGTCGGCGGTTACCGCGCGGCGATCCGCTGCGGAACCCGGCGCCGGAGCACACGGTGGATGCGCTGCGGCGCTGGATCCGCCGCTGACCGGCCGTTCTGTTCGCTCTTCGCGAACGGGGGATCGAGCGGAAAGATTTGCTCTCAACCTTTGTTCAGGTCTTAGTGTCGGTGGTCACGGGTTGAATGGCCTCCGGGCGGACCCGCGACCAGAGGGAGCAGGCGGATGGACATCGAAGCAGTCGCGCGCAATCAGCTGTACCGAAATATGCACGCACCCGCGCGGTCCCGCGGACTGACCGGGATCACGGCGCGGCGGATGCTCGGTTTCGCGCGGCCGCACCGGACCTCGTTGCTGGGGTTCCTGGTGGCCAGTATCGCCTCGGCGCTGCTGGCGGTGGCCAATCCGGTGCTGGCCGGGCAGGTGGTCAACGACATCGTCGGCCATTCGGCGCCGCGGGCGGTGGTGACGCTGGCGGTCGTGATCGGCCTGGTCGCGATCGGCGATGCCGGGCTCGGCATCCTGATCCGCTGGCTGTCCTCCCGGATCGGTGAGGGACTGATCTTCGACCTGCGCACCGCGGTGTTCGATCACGTGCAGCGGATGCCGATCGCATTCTTCACCCGTACCCGTACGGGTGCGCTGGTCAGCCGGCTCAACAGCGATGTGATCGGTGCGCAGCGCGCCTTCAGCACCACGCTGTCCGGAGTGGTCACCAACGTCGTCACGCTGGTGCTCACCCTGGCGGTGATGGTGCGGTTGTCCTGGCAGGTCACCGTGCTGGCCCTGATCCTGTTGCCGCTGTTCATGATTCCGGCCCGGCGCACCGGCGTCCGGGCGGCCGGGCTGCAGCGCGAGGCCAATCAGCTGAACGCCGATATGAGTACCCAGATGACCGAGCGGTTCTCCGCACCCGGCGCCACCCTGGTCAAACTGTTCGGCCGCCCCGAACAGGAGTCGGCCGCCTTCGCGGTGCGCGCCGGCCGGGTGCGCGATATCGGGGTGCGCACCGCGATGCTGCAGACCACCTTCATGACGGCGCTCACGCTGGTGTCGGCACTGGCGGTCGCCCTGGTGTACGGCCTGGGCGGCTGGTACGCGCTGCGCGGTCAGCTCGACGCGGGCGCGGTGGTGTCGCTGTCGCTGTTGCTGACCCGGCTGTACGGGCCGCTGACCGCGCTGGCCGGGGCCCGGGTCGACATCGTCTCGGCGCTGGTGAGTTTCGAGCGGGTCTTCGAGATCCTGGATCTGAAGCCGCTGATCGTGCAGGCGCCGGACGCGGTGGAGGTTCCGGCGGGCCCGGTGACCGTCGAGCTCGACGACGTGCGTTTCGGTTATCCCTCGGCCGACAAGGTGTCGCTGGCCTCGCTCGAGGATGTGGCCACCCTCGACTCGCGCGGCGGCGAGGAGGTGCTGCACGGTGTCTCGCTGCGGGCGGAACCAGGGCGGATGATCGCGCTGGTCGGCTCCTCCGGCGCGGGTAAATCGACCATCGCGCAACTGGTTTCGCGACTGTACGACGTCGACTCCGGGGCGGTGCGGTTGAACGGCGTCGACGTCCGGGAGCTGACCACCCGTTCGCTGCAGGACACGGTCGGCCTGGTCACCCAGGACGGCCATCTGTTCCACGACACCATCCGCGCGAACCTGCTGCTGGCCCGGCCCGACGCCACCGAGACCGAGCTGTGGGACGCGCTGCGCCGGGCCCGGCTGGCCGATCTGCTCGAGAGCCTGCCGGACGGGCTGGAAACCGTTGTCGGCGAACGTGGTTACCGGCTGTCCGGCGGTGAACGGCAGCGGCTGACCATCGCCCGTCTCCTGCTCAAACAGCCGCGCGTGGTCGTGCTGGACGAGGCGACCGCCGCGCTGGACGCCACCTCGGAGGCGGCCGTCCAGGAGGCGCTCACCGAGGCCCTGACCGGCCGCACCTCCCTGGTCATCGCGCACCGCCTGGCCACCATCCGCAACGCCGACGAGATCCTGGTGGTCGAGGACGGCCGAATCATCGAGCACGGCAACCACACCCAGCTACTGGCCGCCGACGGCCGCTACGCCGAGCTCTACCGCACCCAGTTCGCCGACGCCCCGGAACCGGCCGCGGCCTAGGCGAGCGATTCCGGTTGCAGAGCCCGGCCGAGAAAGCCCGGATCGAATCGAGCACCGATTTCGCTGAGCTCGAACTCCGGCTCGACCGGCCGGTCACCGCCACCGCGATCGGTGACCTGTTCATCCGACGGTCGACGACCTGTTCGTCTGGGCCTTCAGTGGGTGGCGAGGAAGTCTTCCCACGTGCCATGGCCGATGGTGGCGTCGGCGAGTGCGAGATTGTCGCCGGCGCGGTAGGCCTTGCCTGCTTTGCCGGGCATGCCGAAGGACAGGATCGGGCGACGCTTGCCGGTGGCGTGCAGGTAGCCGCGAATGAGGTCGGCCATGGCGTATTCGGTCGGACCGGCGATGTCGGCGACCAGTCCGGCCGGCGCGGCGAGGGTGAGTTCGGCAATACGCGCGGCGACGTCGCCGGAGTCGACGGGCTGCATGCGCACGCCGGGGGCGGGGACGATGGGCATCTTGGCCATCATGGCGATGGTCTTCAGGGTGAGTTCGTGGAACTGGGCGGCGCGCAGGATGGTCCACTCGATACCGGAGTCGACGATTGCCTGCTCCGCGCCGCGCTTGGACCTGAACCAGGCCAGCGGGACCTTGTCCGCGCCGATGACGGAGATGTACACCATGTGCCGCACGCCGGCTCGTTGCGCGGCCGCGACCAGGTTCCGGGTGGCGACGTCGTCGCCCTTGGTGCTGCCCGCCAAGTGCAGGATGATCTCGACGCCGGCCACCGCACGGTCGATGCCTTCGTCTTTCAACAAGTCGCAAGCCACGTATTCGACGCCGTCGGTGCTGTCGCGGGTGTGCCGGCTGAGTACCCGCAGCGCGTAGCCCTTGTCCTGCAGCAGCGGCACCACCCGGCTGCCCAGGACGCCGGTACCGCCGGTGATCAGGATAGTTGCGCTCATGACTGTCTCCGATGTTCGTATCGCCTATTGCCTTACTGTTATGACCCCCCGTATGGAAGGAATGTGACAACGGTGGGTTTCGAGGAACAGCGGCCACATCTGCGCGCGGTGGCCTACCGCATGCTCGGCTCGATGAGCGAGGCCGACGACGCGGTTCAGGAGACGTGGCTGCGGTACCACCGCACCGACTCCGCGGAAATCGACAATCTCGCGGGCTGGCTGACCACCGTGGTGGCCAGGGTCTGTCTGAACATGTTGCGGTCCCGCGAGACTCGCCGCGAGGAGCCGCTGGACGAGCCCGCTCGCGAGCTGGCTCCCGCCGAAGCCGCCGATCCGGAGCAGGAGGCAATGCTCGCCGAGTCCGTCGGCCTGGCCCTGCTGGTAGTGCTCGACACGCTGACCCCCGCCGAGCGCATTGCCTTTGTCCTCCACGACATGTTCGCCATGCCCTTCGATGACATCGGCCCGATGATCGAGCGCACGGCAGCCGCGACCCGCCAACTCGCCAGTCGCGCCCGTCGCCGGGTGAAAGGAGTCACCCCGATCGCCGATCCCGCCGATCTACCCCGCCGCCGCAATGCCGTCGACGCCTACCTGTCCGCCTGTCGCAGTGGCGACTTCGAGGCACTGGTCGCGCTGCTCGATCCGAATGTCGTGTTGCGCGCCGATCCGGCGGTCGGCCCCACCCCGGTCTCCGTCATGATCCGTGGTGGCGCCACAGTCGCCAAGGCCGCGTTGGCGTCGATGCAGCGGGCGCTGTTCACCGAGACCGCGCTGGTCGACGGCAAGGTGGGCTTGGTGATGGCCCCCTACGGGCGGCTGTCGGTGGTGCTCGTCTTCACGTTCGCGGGCGATCTGATTGCCGACATCGACGTCATCGCCGAACCGGACCGGCTTCGCAACCTGGAGATCGCATGCGCATGATTCGCCCAAATCACGCACAACTCGACGTTGCGCACCCAGCTGGACAAGCGACTCCAATGGTCGTCGGCGTTGAGGGATCGTTCGACGGGTGCGCCGATGTTTGCGTTGTGCCGGATCACGGCGGCCAGGGCGAGCAGTCGCCGGGCGGCTCGGGCGTAGAGCGGTCGCCACCGCCACGCCGCCAGCCGACTTCGACGATTCCCTCAGCCGGCGAACTTCTTCGCGATGTCTCGCAGCCGTGCCACCGCGGCGGCCACCTGGTCGGCGGTGAGGTTCACGCCGGGCATCGGGCCGCGGCCCAGTCGCTCGATCTGCTCGGCGAAGCGGAGGTATTCCCGATGAGCGTGTTCCCGGCAGGCGAGGCAGGTGACGCTTTCCGGGTGTGGCGAGGTCATCGCGTAGGGGGCCCGGACGCCGCAGCCGGTGACGACGACGCTCGGCGCATCGGGCACCCGGCCGAGCATCGATGAGATCAGGTTGCGGGTGGTGGGCCCGGCCGCCGGCACCTTTCGCTCGACGTGGATGTGCGGATCGGTCTCGCTCATCTGCCTCCGCCTCGGTCCGGGTCGGTCCGAACCAGGTTATCGGCCGGGTTGGGGCAACCCGGCCGATGTCCGGTGTCAGGACCCGGTACTGCCCGGATCCGCGATCCCGAAGCCGGGCGGCATCATTCGGGCGCGTTCGGCGCGCAGTCGTTCGCGGTCGGCGGGACTCATCGCGGCGGCGGCCGCCGCTCGCCGTTCCGACAGTGCCGCAAGTTCTTCCGGGCGCAACTGCCGGAGGTATTCGGTGCGCCGCGCGGTCAGGCGGGCGAATTCCTCAGGGGTCAAAGGCTGATTCACTGCGATCGTCTCCTCGATCAGGCGTAGGAATTCCGATGTCGACGGCTCGACCGCACGATCGAGACCGCCGAGCACATCGAGGAGGCGCTGCCGCAGCAGGGTGGCCCGGGTGATGCGTTCGCCGATCAGGGCGAGTTGCTGCCGGACCAGTTCCCGCGGGTCCTGGTCGGGTTCGGCGCGCAGGACGGCGGCGATGTCGTCGAGCGAGAAACCGAAGCCGCGCAGGGCGACGATGCGGTGCAGCAGCCGGACGTCGGCCCGGGTGTAGCAGCGGTGGCCGCCCGATGTCCGGGACGACGGCACCAGCAGGCCGAGGCGGTCGTAGTGGTGCAGCGTCCGCACCGTCACGCCGGATTCCCGGGCCAATTCGCCCACCCGCCATTCACGTTCGGACATCCGACGCCTCCTTCGATGTGCACCGCCCACGCTAGGACCTGACGTTACGTCGGGTTCAAGCTCGCGACTGCCGGCTCACGACCGGTCGGGCACTCCCCCGGCCCGGCGTCGGACAGCCGGGACCAGCCGACCGTCGTGAGTGCGGCGGCGCCCAGGGCGGCGGCGATCCATGCAACGGACGGGTAGCCGAGGCCCGCGCCGAGGGCCAGCCCGCCGAGCCAGGGTCCGACGGTGATACCGACGTTGAAGGCGGCCACATTTCCGGCGGCGCCCAGTGTGGCGGCCGCGGGGGCCAGGGTGAACACCCGGCTGTTCAGGACCGGGTTGGTGACGAAACCGGCGATGCCGAACAGGATCACGGCGGGGATCACCACGATCGCGTACCGGGCGGTCAGTGCGAGGAGTACGACGGTCAGGGTCAGGCCGGTGATGCCGATCGCGAGGGTGCGCAGGGGGTGAGCATCGGCGAATCGGCCGCCGAGGACGACACCGGCGAACATGCCGGCGCCGTAACCGGCCAGCACCACGGGGACCCAGGCCGCGGACAGTCCGGTCGTCGTCGTGAGGAGGGCGCCGAGGTAACCGAAGACGGCCAGGCCGGCGCCGGTGGCGAGCATGGTGGTGAGGTAGAGCCGGAGCACCGGACCCGTTGCCAGGGCACGCAATTCGGTGCGCACGCGTGGCACGGTGGTGGGGCGGCCCTCGGGTACCGCGATCAGTACGCCGAGTGCGGCGAGCGCCGACAGCAGCGTCACCGCCCAGAACGCGGACCGCCAGCCCCACAGCTGACCGGCCCAGGTGCCCAGTGGCAGGCCGACGACGGTGGCGAGGGTGAGGCCGCCGGCCACGATGCTCATCGCCCGGCCGCGCGCCGTCGCGGGGACCGCGTGCACCGCGGTGGCAGCTGCCACCGACCAGAACCCGGCGTACACGAAGGCGGCCACCATGCGGGTGGCGAACAGCACCGCATACGAATCGGTCAGGGCCGCAACGATATGCGCGGCGGCGAAGATCGCCAGGAAGGTGAGCAACGCGGACCGCCGGGACCAGCGGGCCGTGGCGATCGCGAGAATTGGTGCGCCGAACAGCATTCCGATCGCGAAGGCGGAGATCAGCAGGCCCGCTCGGGGTACGGTGACGCCGAGATCGCCCGCGATCGTGGTGAGCAGTCCGGCGAGCATGAGTTCCGAGGTGCCCTGGGCGAAGATCGCCGCGCCCAGTACGTAGACGGCCACGGGCATCGCATACCTCCTGTTTTGTATTGATCAGTCCAAAATCGGGGCAGCGAAACCGGGTGCGGTGCCGCGCTTTTCGGCTACCCGAGGGTCAGAGGGCGGCCAGCGCTACGTCGGCGATCGCCGCCAGCGTGGCGCGTTCGGCGCCGCCGCGGGCCGCGACCCGCATGCCGCCGATCGTGGCGACCACGAAGTGCGCGATGTCCATCGGATCGCGGCCGGAGGCGATCTCACCGGTGCGCTGTCCCGCCGCGACGGTGGTGGACAGCGCGGTGAGACGGCGTTGCAGATCGGCTTGCAACAACTGCGCTGTCTCCGGATCGCGCTGTCCCAGTTCGACAGTGGCGTTGACGACCAGACAGCCGAGCGGATCGCCGTCCGGTGCGTCGACCACCGCGTACAGCAACATCCGGAGCTTCTCCCGCGCGGAGCCGGGGCCGTCGAGCAGCGCGAAGGTGTCACTGTTCTTGTCCGCCATGTAGCGCCGCAGCGCCCGCTCGAAGAGGTCCCGCTTGCTGCGGAAGGTGTTGTAGATACTGCTGCGGCCCAAACCCGTTGCCCGGCACAGCTCTTGCGTCGACACCCCGTCGTAGCCGGCGATCCAGAACGCTCGCATCGCCGCCTCGACGGCACCCTCCTCGTCGAACTGCTTCGGTCGCGCCATGCCGTCACCCTACCAAGTTTTGGATACATCAGTCCAAAACCAGGTCATCGTCTCCGTGCAACTGCGGGAAGGTCCGGCTGCGTGGTCGCCTTGATCGTCGCGAGTACCGGCGTGGTCTCCAGGGTGTGGATCGCGTCGAGGGCACCCAGGCGATGGGTGAGATAGGTGTGCAGTTCCGCCGGATCGGAGCACAACGCCTCGGCGACCAGATTGGTGCGGCCGGTGGTGGCGGCGACGAAGGCCAGTTCCGGGTGCTGCGACAGCGTGTGGCCGACCTCGTCCAGGCGGCCCGGGACCACCGCGGCCCAGAGCAGGGCCCGGGTGTTGACGCCGAAACAGCGATCGTCGAGTTCGACGTCGAAATACAGTGCGCCACAAGTACGCAACTCCGACATGCGGCGTGCCACGGTCGACGCCGACCAGCCCGTCACGGCGGACAGGTCGGCGAGCGTCGCGCGCCCGTCGCCGCGCAACGCCGCGAACAGGGCGGCATCGTCGGGCTTCACCCCGGATCGGTCGGGCTCGATGACGGATCTGCCGTCGGAGCTTGCCGAAACGCCGTCGGGGCCGGATCGTCCGGGAGGGGCCGTTGCGGTGGCCGACAGGTCGCCTCCCGCCGAAAGTCGTTGCTGCTGTTCGGATGTGAGTTGGCGGAGACGGCCGGGCCAGGCGGTGGCGTTGCCGAGGTAGGTGTGCAGGACGTAGTGGGCGGAGATGCCGGTGATCGCCGAGGTGCGCGGCAGATCGTGCAGCAGCAGGGCGGGGGTGTCGGGGCCGGGTGCGTCGACGATCAGGAATACCTCGGTGCCGCCGGAGGTCAGCATCACCCACGAGGTCTCGGGTCGCCGCGACAATGCGTGGGCCAGCCGTTGCGCGGCGGCGGGTGTGGAGGTCAGGCGCAGCAGCCACTGGGCCGTGCCCGGCCGATCGGGGTCGGGCAGGCCCACGACGCGCAGACCGGCCTCAGCCCGCAGGCGGCGGTAGCGCCTGGCGACGGTCTGAGTCGACACCCCGAGTACCTCGCCGATCCGGTTGAAGGGGGCCCGGCCGTCGATGTGCAGCGCGTGGATCAGACCGCGATCCGTCTCGTCCAGCATGAAACTCATTCTCCGATATCGCCGATCGCGCGGAAAGTATCGGCAAAATCGGCGCTCGTGATGGATCCGGATGGGCCGACGCTCGCACCCTGGTCAGCAGGTCGCGGAACTCTCCGTGGCCGGGTGAAAGGACAATCATGATTCTCGTGACGGGTGCGACCGGAACCGTCGGACGGGTGCTGGTCGATCAACTGCTCGAGGCCGGGGTGCCGGTGCGCGCCGCCACCCGCCGGCCGGATGCCGCCGGGCTACCGGCCGGAGTGCCGGTGGTGCGGGCGGATCTCGACGATCCGGACAGCCTCACTCCCGCCTTGGACGGCGTCGACGCCGTCTTCCTCCTGTCGACAGGACCCGATCTGCCGCGGCACGACGCCAACGTCGGGAAGGCGGCCGCGGCGGCGGGAGTCGGCCGGATCGTCAAGTTGTCCTCCGGCCGGACCGGGGATCCCGCCGCGGACGACCCGATCCCGGCCTGGCACCGGGCCGGGGAACAGGCCGTGCGCGACAGTGGGGTGGCGTGGACGATGGTGCGGCCCTTGGGTTTCATGACCAACGCGCTGCACTGGGCGCCGTCGATCCGCCGTCGTGACACCGTGTCCGCGCCGTACGGGCAGGGTCGCATCGCGGTGGTGGATCCGGTGGATATCGCGGCGGTGGCGCGACATGCGCTGATCGAACCGGGGCATGTGGGGCACACCTACACATTGAGCGGGCCGCAGGCCCTGTCACCGGGGGAGCAGACCGAGATCCTCGCCGAGGTTCTCGGCCGACCGCTGCGGTACGAGGAGACCTCACCGGAGCAGGCGCGGGCCGCCCTGCTGGGTTTCGGGGTCGACGCCGAGATGGCCGATGCCATCATGGCGTTGCGGGCCACCGCGCTGGAATCGTTCACCTCGATCGTGCATCCGACGGTGGAGGAGGTGACCGGCCGGCCGGCGCGGAGTTTCGCCGATTGGGTTCGCGCGCACCGCGACGAATTCGCCTGAGCCGCAACAGACTGCGCGGTGGCTCACGGCTAGGGTGGCGAGGTGGTCCGCGAGCCCTCGATCCGGGCGCCGACCGCACCGCGGCCCACGGCCCACGGCCCACGGCCTGCGGCCTGCGGACCACCGCGGCCAGCGAACCGGAGACGGTGGTGTCCGGCGCGGAATCGTCCCCGACCGCCAGCGGCTCCCGGGCCGCCGCGGATGGTGCCCGCCGCGGGTGGTGCCCGGCACGGGTGGTGCCCGGCACGGGTGGTGCCCGGCACGGAATCGTCCCGGACCGCCAGCGGCTCCCGGCCCGCCGCGGCGAGCACCAGGCCGCTGCCGAGGCCCATGCGCCGCCAGACATTGCCGATATCCTTGAGCAGCGAATCCAGTACGGCCGGTGGGAAATCGCCGAGGGTGGCAACGCCGCGTGGCCTGCGGGAGGTCGACGCCGAACGCGCACCGCGCTGCAACCGAGGTACTGACCACCGGCCGGATGTGGGGTGAACTCTGGCATCTCGACGGCACCGGGGGCGTCGCCCGCAACGAGTTGTTCCGCACTCGCGGCACCGGGAGTTGGCGGTACACCGACTGGGCGTGGGCCTCCGCGTCGGATCGGAACTGATTCGTCCGGTGTCGACCGGCGGCGTGGGGAGTGGCCGGGCCGGGTTCGGTGGGATGCTCGTCGGGTGCGCGGCCGTGTGCCGCCGAGCCCGATCAGATCCGTTCCGTGAAAGGCGCCGACCATGACCGAATCGTCCGTGTCACCGCACAGTGCGGCTGCCGATTCCGGCATCACGTTCACGCACGAGACGCTGGGGCAGCGGGCCGGGTTCGGGCACGGGCGGGCGGCGGAGTTGCTGCGGGCCGAGGTGGCTCGGCTCGGCGCCGAGCGGGTGATGCTGATCGCGTCGACCCGGGACCGGGTGAACGTCGATCGGCTGGCGGCGGTTGTTCCGGTGGCGTTGCGCTGGACCGAGGTCCGGCAGCATGTGCCGGTGGACAATGCCGAGCGCGCGCGGGCGGCCGCGACGGCGGCGGGGGTCGACGTGCTGGTGGCCGTGGGTGGCGGGTCGGCGGTCGGACTGGCGAAGGCGGTCGCGCTGACCAGCGGGTTGCCGATCGTCGCCGTGCCGACCACCTATGCCGGGTCGGAGGCCACCGATGTGTGGGGACTGACCGATGCGGACGGGAAACGGACCGGATCCGATCGGGCGGTACTGCCGGTCGCGGTCGTCTACGACGCGGAGCTGTCCCTCTCGATGCCGGTCGAACTCGCGGTGACCAGCGGGCTGAACGCGCTGGCGCACTGCGTGGACGCGCTGTGGGCGCCGCGGGCCGATCCGATCAACCGGGCGATGGCGCTGGAGGGGGCGCGAGCGCTGGCCACCGCGCTGCGCGGCATCGTGGCCGATCCGGGCGACGGCGCCGCGCGGGAACGGGCGTTGTACGGCTGCTATCTGGCGGCGGTCGCCTTCGCCTCGGCGGGTTCGGGGCTGCATCACAAGATCTGCCATGTGCTGGGCGGGGCCTTCGATCTGCCGCATGCCCGCACCCATGCCGTGGTGCTGCCACACGTACTCGCGTTCAACGCGCCGGCGGTCCCGGATCTGGCCGGTCGGCTGGCCACGGCCCTCGGGCATCCGCCGGTCGTGCCCGCGGCGGGTCCGGCCGCGGCGATCGGCGCGCTCGCCGAGCTGTACCGGGCGACGGGTGCGCCGACCGCACTCGCCGAATCCGGTTTCACCGCAACGGATGTCGTGGCCGCCGTGCCGCAGGTGCTGGCGGTGGCGCCGCCGTCGAATCCGGTGCCGGTGACCACGGCGAATCTGACCACGCTGCTGACCGCCGCCCGCACCGGATCGAATCCGGCGGTGCCGGCCGAGGTGGAACAGGCCATCCGGGAGCAGACCCTGACCGATCGGGTGGTCGCCTCCTTCGCCGGCGCCGCCGATCCACGGTTGCGGATGTTGATGCAGGCGCTGACGCGGCATCTGCACGCGTTCGTGCGCGAGGTGCGGCTCGGCGAGGGGGAGTGGGAGGCGGCGATCGACTTCCTCACCCGGGCCGGGCACATCACCGACGACCGGCGGCAGGAGTTCATCCTGCTGTCCGATGTGCTCGGCGCATCGATGCAGACGATCACCGTGTCCAATCCGGCCAACGGGAATGCCACCGAGGCCACCGTATTCGGGCCGTTCTTCGTGGCCGGTTCGCCCGAGATCCCGCTCGGCGGCGATATCGCCCGGGGTGCGATCGGCGAACCGTGCTGGGTGGAAGGCGTCGTCACCGGCGTCGACGGCGCACCGATTCCCGGGGCCCGGATCGAGGTGTGGGAGGCCGACGCGGACGGATATTACGACGTCCAGTATCCCGGCGGCGCGCTCGCCGGTCGCGGGCACCTGTCGACCGATTCCGAAGGGCGGTACCGGTTCTGGGGACTGACGCCGACGCCGTATCCGGTCCCGCACGACGGGCCGGTCGGGGAGCTGCTGGCGGCGACCGATCGATCGCCGGTGCGCGCCGCGCACCTGCACTTCATGGTGACCGCTCCCGGCTTCCGCACGCTGGTGACGCATATCTTCGTGGCGGACGATCCGCAGTTGGCGATCGGCGACAGCGTCTTCGGCGTGAAAGACTCGCTGATCAGGAGCTTCGACCGGCACTCGGCCGGGACCGCGACACCCGACGGCCGGGACCTCGGCGATCGGACCTGGACCCGGACCCGGTTCGACATCGTGCTGGCGCCGGAAAACCGTTGAACGCCCGAGCTGTTCGGCAGGAACGAGACAGGAGTACATCGTGACCAAGCCCGTACTGCAGATCGTCATCGGCAGCACCCGTCCCGGACGCGTCGGCGCGTCGGTGGCGCGGTGGTTCGCCGAACTGGCCCGCGCCGACGGCCGTTTCGAGGTCGAGGTCGTCGATCTGGCCGAGGTGGGGCTGCCGTTGCTGGACGAACCGAACCATCCGCGGCTGCGCACCTATCTGCACGAGCACACCAGGAAATGGAGCGCGACCGTCGCGCGGGCCGACGCCTTCGCCTTCGTGATCCCCGAGTACAACTACTCGCTGAACGCCGCCACCAAGAACGCGATCGACTATCTGTTCCACGAGTGGCAGTACAAACCGCTGGGCATCATCAGCTACGGCGGGGTGTCCGGTGGCCTGCGGGCGGCGCAGGCGCTCAAGCCCATCGCCACCGCGCTGAAGATGTGGCCGACGCCGGACACCGTGATCATCCCGGCCGTGGGGCAATTGCGCGACGAGAACGGCATGTTCACGCCGACCGAGCCGATCACGGCAGCGGCCGATGCCCTGCTCGACGAGCTGGACAAGCTGACCGCCGTGCTGCGTCCGCTGCGGGCGCAGGAGGCAGCGGCGGCGCGAGCCTGATTGCGGGCGGGCCCGATTCAGAATTCGCCCGCGACCCCCAGTACCGTACGGCCCGAGTGGCCGCCGGAATGGATGTCCCGCAACACCTTTTCGGCGGTGGTCACCGGGGCGTAGTGCTCGATGGCCGAAAGGTGTTGTGGTTTCAGGTCGCCGCCGAGCCGGGCCCACAGCGCGCGGCGATCCTCGATGGGGAAATTCACCGAGTCGACGCCCAACAGTGAGACGCCGCGCAGGATGAACGGCATGACCGTGGTGGGCAGGGCGGTGCCGCCGGTGAGGCCGCTGACCGCAACCGCGCCACCGTATTTCACGGTGCTGAGTACATAGGCCAGGGAGGTGCCGCCGACACTGTCGACGGCTGCCGCCCACTGGGCCTTGCCGAGCGGGCGGATCTTCGCGGCCGGATCCTCGGGGAGGCGGCCGATCACCGATTTCGCGCCGAGCGTGGCGAGCCACTCGCCCACATCGGCCTTGCCGGTGGAGGCCACCACCTCGAAGCCGCGGCCGGCGAGGATGTCGACGGCGACCGCGCCGACGCCACCCGTCGCGCCCGTGACCAGCACCGGGCCGTCGCCGGGGGACAGGCCGCGGTCGAGCAGGGCCTGGACGCTCATCGCGGCGGTGAATCCGGCGGTGCCGATCGCGGCGGCCTCCCGGGTGCTCACGCCGTCGAGCTTCACGACCCATTCCGCCGGTACCCGGGCGTATTCGGCGAATCCACCGTGGTGGCTCACGCCGATCTCGTAGCCGTGCGCGATCACCGCGTCGCCGGGGGCGAACTGCGGATCGGCCGACTCGACCACCTCACCGGTCAGGTCGATGCCGGGGATGATCGGATAGTTGCGCACCACCCCGCCGCCCGCGGTGACAGCCAGCCCATCCTTGAAGTTGGCGCTGGAGAAGTGCACCTTGATCGTCACCTCTCCCGGACCGAGGAAGTCGTCGCCCACCTCCTCCCGGGTCAACGTCACACCGCTGTCCGTCTCGTGCGCCACCATCGCCTGAAACACCATGGGTCCGAGCATAGGTGCGCCGCCGGAACCGGAGTAGGACCTCTCGCACTCCCGCACCCCGTGCCGCATATTTTTTCCGTACTCGCATTCGAATCCACCGGATAGCTGCGCGAAAGCCCTTATCCGCCACACCTCTTATCGAATATTCAGCGGCCCCAACAAATTCCGTTCGGAAGTTTACATAACCGATCGATTTGTGGACCGGAGCGGGAAAGGCTATAGAGTGACAACAACTTTCGGAGCTCGGGTCGCATAAAGGGGGAAGTCGCATGGTGTTCGTACTCGCGGTGGCGGCGACATGGGTGGCGTGCGTCGCCCTGTTCCTGGTCCTGACCGGCGTAAATCTGCCGGATCGACATCCCCGGCACCGCGCCGAGGGCAGACCGACGGTCGCCCAGATCGAGCGCCGGCTGGCCCGGGAATGGCGAGAATCATCCGGACGGGTGACCGGATGACGCGGCCGATCGAACTGCCCTCGAAACACGAACTCATGCGCGCTTGTCGCGGCGGCGGACACGACGATCATCCATTGTTGCGGGCCGCATGCGAATTGACCGCACTGCACGAACAACTTTCGCGGCTGGAACCGCAACGGCGGGACGGGCCGGACGAGAATCGGGCCGCACTCGTCACGGGGATAGATCGGTGGGTGCGGGCCCGGCTGCCGCCCGCGCACGCATCGACCACGGATCGGCCACCACAATCGATGGGCGCCGTCGTCGACCGGATCGCCGAGTACACCGCCGTCGCCTTCACCGCCCTGACCCGCACCGACGATTGGAGTCTCTGGGATGCCTGGACCAATCTGGAGGAGCTCTCCGCCGCCTACGAGGAACTCGTGGCCGATCTGGCCGCGGGCCGCCGCCGATTGCCCGGCGCCTGAGCGGATTTCACGATTCCCACAGCGCGGCGATCGGCACGGCGCACAGACGCGACCCGAAGGTCAGGGTCTGCGGCCCGGTGTGCAGCACGATCCCGGCCACGAGGTCCGCGCCGAGCCGGTCGGCGAGATGCCGCAGCCCGCGAAAGTCCTCGTCCCGCACGGTCGAAGCGGCCTTCACGTCGACGGCCACCACCTGCCCCCGCGGGTTCTCCAGCACGATGTCGACCTCGAGTTGATCCCGGGTGCGGTAGTGGAACATCTCGATCCCCGGCGCCGACCAGGTCAGCTGCCTGGCGATCTCCATGGCGGCGAACCCCTCGAGCAGCGGCCCCAACGGGCTTTCCAGGGAACGCAATTCGGCCGCACCGCGGCCCACCAGATGTGCGGCCAGCCCCGAATCCACCACGGCCACCTTGGCGGCACTCACCGCCCGGGTGCCGATGTCCCGGGTCCAGGCGGGAATTCGCCTGAGCAGGAAGGCATCCTCCAGCAGGGTCAGATACCGGGCCACGGTCCGCTGCGAGATCCCCAGCTCGCCGGCCACCGTGCCCGCCATCAGCAATTGACCGGATCGCGATGCCACCAGCCTTGTCAGTGCACGCATTTCATCGATCCGCTCGATCTCGGCGAGCTGACCGATCTCCCGATCGAGCAGCTCGGTCAGATAGGCGTCGTGGAAACGCCTGCGCCGCAGCGGCGTTCTGGACACCGCCTCGGGAAATCCGCCTCGCACAAGCCTTTCCACATATCCCGCCCGCGTCTCCGCGCTCCGGTGATCAGGTCGCGGTCCCGCCGCGAACATCCGGTCCACGAATCGGTCCGGCCGCCCGTCCAGTTCGCCTTGGGACAGCGGCCAGAGTTCCAGCACCGCGGTGCCGCCGGGCTGCGCCGACGGGAGATCAGCGAATCCCGGCGCCCGCACCGATCCGGTCAGCAGGAACTGTCCGGGTCGCGAACCGTGTGCGGCCGCCTTCGCCACCGCACCCGCCAGATCGGGCACCTGCGGCACCCCGTCGATCACCACCGGATCCGCACCCACCACGAACTCGACCGGGTCGAACGCCGCCGCTCGCCGTGTCGCGGGCTGATCCAGCGATCGGCACGGCACTCCCCGCTCCCGCGACAACGCCGACACCAGCACCGTCTTCCCACATCGCCTCGGCCCGACCAGCACCACCGTGCGATGCTCGGTCAGCGCCGACCGTAGCGGCGCGGCCATTCGGCGCGCGATGTTCCGACCGTTCGACGAGGCGGTTGTGGCTGACATCCGGCCATTATGCGGTTCGAGCATCACCAGCAGCCGCAATCTGCCGCCACAACCGCACCCGTGTCGCCCCTTCCCCGCCGCCGAGCCCGCGCCAGCTCGGCCGCCGTAATTTGGGCAGATCAGCCATGCAGCTCGCCGACTGACCGCCGAGGCATGACGCTGTGACCGCTACGGGTGCGCCGGAACAGCAGCGGGCGACCGACTGCACATCTGCCGCCGACGCCGCGACGCAACAACCGTGGATTGCCTGCGAGTCGGCCGCAGTGGACCGGGCGAGTCCGCCGCACTTTCGCTACCGACCCACCGCACCAGGACATCGATCCGGCCGGAGGAGCTCCACGTATTCAGCCGCCGCGATCGGGTTGATCCAGCCGCCGACGCGGGGGCCGAAAAAATACCCCCCCCCCCCGCCGGAATCGATCGATCGGGACTGCAGACGCCGATCGCATTGCAAGAAGGTCTTCCGGAACAGGACCGGGCTGCGTGCGGAATCGACAGACCCGAACGGGACCGGATCAGGGGCGGCTGCGGAATGAGCCGGTCGGGAACACGACCGGGTCAGGCGTAGCCGCGGAATCAGCAGGCCCAGAACGGGAGGTCAAGCGCGGTTACGGAATCAGCAGGCCCGGAACAGGACCGGATCAGGCGCGACTACGAAACACGCCTGGTCCGGAACAGGACCGGCCGAGCGCGGTTGCAGAATCGGCCAGCCCGGAACAGGACCGGGTCAGGCGCGACTACGGAATCGGCCGGGTCCGGAACACGACAAGGCTGGATGCGGGTGTGGAATCGCAGGCCCGGAACGGGATCGGCGAATGTGGTTGCGGATCGGCAGGCATTGCGCGGCCCGAGCGGCCGTATCGGATCGGCGCACTCGATCCGGATTCGGCAGCACTGCGAATTTGCTTGTACGAGTTGGAGATCCGCCGTGGCACCGCTTCCGGAGCGGTGCCACGGCGGAGGAGAACACCGGGTGTGTCCGGGCCGGACCTGGTGCTGCAGAGGGCCGCGGACGAGGTCCGGGATCGTCAGGCGCGGTGCAGGGCCAGGACCGGGATGGTCCGGATGCCTTCGGTCTTGCGGGCGTAATCGCCGAAACCGGGGTAGCGGCGGGCCTGTTCGGCGTAGAGGGTGTCGCGGCGCTCGCCGGTCACCTCGTCCACGGTGACGGGATAGCCGCCCGTGCCGCGTTCGACGGAGCCGGCGCCGGCGGTGGTCAGGTTGTAGTACCAGGCCGGGTTGGTGGGGGCGCCGGCCTTGGAGGCGAAGACGTAGATGGTGTCGGGGTCCTGCTCGTCGGCCATGTACATCATCGGGGTCACCACCTCGCGGCCGCTCTTGCGGCCGTTGTGGTGGACCAGGATCATCGGGGCGCCCTCGAACGGGCCGCCGACGCGGCCCTCGTTCGCCCGGAACTCTTCGATGATCTTCGTATTCCAGTCGTCCGGTGTGCTCATGGCACGGATCCTCCTGATCGGGGTGGAACAGCGGGGGCGGCCGTCGCGCTGTCAGGCGAACTTCGGGGTGCGCTTGCCGAGGAATGCGGCGATGCCCTCCTGGCCGTCGGAGGAGTCGGCGCAGTGCGAGATGAAGGCGGACTCGCGGGCCAGCTGCTCCTCGAGGGTGTGATCGGAACTGACCAGCAGCAGCTTCTTCACGTTCGCGTTGGACAACTTCGGGCCCGCGGCGAACTGCGCGGCCAGCTCGTCGACGGCGGTCGCGAGTTCGGCGGCGGGGACGACCCGATGCAGCAGATCCCATTCCAGCGCCTCGGCGGCGGACAGGGACCGGTTGGTGAGCATGAGCTCCTGGGTGCGGCGCAGGCCGATCAGGCGCGGCAGATAGTAGGAGGCGCCGCCGTCGGGGCTCAGGCCCGCGCGAGTGTAGGCCATGGTGAAGGAGGCGGTGTCGGCGGCGACCACCAGATCGCCGGTCACGGCGAGGCTGAACCCGGCGCCGGCGGCGACCCCGTTCACGCCGATGATCAGCAGCGCGTCCATCCGCGCGAAGGAGGACAACGCCCGGTGCAGGTCGTCGGCGAGGCCCTTCACGTACGCGCCGGCCTTGGCTTCGTTCGCCGCCATCGCCTTCAGGTCGCCGCCCGCGGAGAAGAACTTGCCCTCGCCGGTCAGGGTGACCACCTTCACCGCCGGATCGTCGGCGACCAGGCCCGCGATCTCGGCCAGTTCCCGGCTCAGCACATGGTTGATGCCGTTCGCCGCATCGGGCCGGTTCAGGGTGATGCGTGCGATACCCCCGGACTGTTCGAACCGGATCGTCTCGTACTTGCTCATGGACAGCCTTCCCAATCGATCTCAGCTCTCAGCATGACAAACCGATCCGCCGCGGTCGGCTCGTGGGCGCAGCAACGCCCCGCATCCCTGCATACCCGGTGTCCACGGCTCACGCGAACTCACGGCGTGTCGAGGGGGACGAGTTCCAGCCGGACGCCGAGCAGCCGGATCGGCCGGTCGAGCTCGAATCGGGCCAGCACCGCCAGGGCGGTGTCGACGATCTCGGCGATGTCGGTGGTGGGAGCGGGCAGTTTGCGTTGCTTGGTGCGCGTGAAGAAGGTGTTGGTGCGCACGATGACACCGACCCGCGCGGTGACCCGCCCGTCGGCGGCCACCTCCTCGGCGACCTCGGCAGCGAGGCGGGCCACCTGCGCCTCGATCGCGGCCCGATCGGTGAGATCGTGCGGGAACGTCTCGGATTTGCTGTGACCGACCGGGATGTGCGGCTCGGTGACCACATCGGTGTCGCCCGCACCGTGGCCGAGCACCCACAGATAGGGCCCGGTGTTGGGCCCGAACGCGGCGGCCAGCCGCTCCCGATCAGCGGCCGCCAGCTGCGCCACCGTGTCGATACCCAACTCCGACAGGCGTTTCGCGATGCGGGAACCGATACCCCAGAGTGCGCTGGTCGGACGGTCCGCCATCAATTCGGTCCAGTTGTCTACGGTCAGACGGAAGATCCCCGTCCCGGCGCGGGCAGACTCGTCGGCTCCACCGTCACCGGCCTCGGCCGGAGCGAGCGGTTCGGTCGCACTGTCGCGATCCGCCGGCCCGCCGTCGGTCACCGCCGCCGTACCCTTGCCGACCGCCTTCGCGAAGCCGGTCGCCAGTTTGGCCCGTAACTTGTTGTCGCCGATGCCGATCGAACAACTCAGATCCAATTCCGTTACCGCACTGCGGATCTCGCGAGCCAGCAGCTCCGGATCGTCGGTGTCGGCGGCGAGGAACGCCTCGTCCCAACCGAGCACCTCGACCCGCACCGGGAAGGTGCGCAGCAGGTCCATCACCTCGGCGGAGGCCTCCTCGTAGGTGGCCATGTCGAGCGGGAGGAAGATACCGTCCGGGCACAGGCGAGCCGCCTGACGCAGCGGCATCCCGGCCCGCACACCGAAGGCCCGCGCCGGATACGACGCACAGGTGACCACCTTGCGCGGCTCGGCCGGATCGCCGTTACCCCCCACGATGACCGGCAGACCGCGCAGTTCCCGGTGCCGGCGGAACTCCACCGCCGCCTGGAACTGGTCGAGATCGACATGCAACAGCCACCTGGCCACGAGTACGTCTTACCTCACGGGTACGACGAATCCGGGCGGTCTACACCAAGACGGGATGAATCGGGCCCGCCGAGACACCGCGACTAGACTTCGATCTCGGCATCGGGCCCGTCCGGCGGCTCGTCCCCGACCGTTCGGAGCTCACCCGTGACCACGCCGTTGGATCTGGAACTCGCGCGGGCCGTGCTGGCCGCTCAGCCGTTCAGTGCCCTACTCGGGGCGGAGATCACCTCGTTCGGCGCTGGGGCTGCCACGTTGGAGATTCCGATCCGGCCCGAACTCGGGCAGCAGTTCGGTTTCCTGCACGGCGGGGTGCTGGCGTATGCCGCCGACAACTCGCTGACCTTCGCGGCCGGGACGGTTCTGGGGCCGAACGTGCTGACCGGCGGGTTCAGCATCACGTATCTGCGGCCGGCCGGGGGTGTCCGGTTGCGGGCCGAGGCGCGGGTCGTCGGGTCCACCCGGCGGCAGGCGGCGTGCAGTTGTGAGCTGTGGACCGAGGACGAGGCGGGGGAGGCCACCCTGTGCGCGGTCGCACAGGGGACCACCCGGGCCGTGGACGCGGATCGCACCGGCGGCTGATCAACCGAGTACGGCGGCGGAGTCCGATCCGAGTGTGGCGGTGGCGGGGATCGCGGTGCCCAGGGCCGCACGCAGGGCTCTGGTGAGGGCGTCGGGATCTGCGGTGCCGAGGCGGCTCGCCACGTGCTGGTCGGGGCGGATCAGGAGTGCGCCGCCTGCGGGGAGGCCGGTGGCTTCCTGCCACTGTTGTTCCGGGAGGTAGTGGACCTCGATGTCGGCGCCGGTCGCGTGGGCGGCGCGGCTCGCGGCATCCCGCCACGGGGTGCCGGTCCCCGCCACCAGCACCGCGAAGCCGGGGCCGCAGAGGTCGAGGGTGGACAGTGTCTCTTCGGGATCGAGCCACAGATGCGGGACTCGGGTTCCGGTCCGACCGGACAGGTCGTCGACGTGCAGTGGGGTCGGTTCGGCGTCGGGTGCGGCGTAGCGGTAGCGGCTCATGACGGTGTCGAGGTCGAGTCGGCGGGCCAGGTCGGCGGCGTTGTCCGGGGTCGGGAGGCCGTAGCGGGTCCGGAAGTCGGTGCCGAGCCGGGACTGTTCGATCGCGACGAGTGCTCGTGGTCGCCGTTCCGGTGCGTAGGTGTCCAGTAGGTCCGGGGACGCCGCGCCGGACAGTACCGCGGCGAGTTTCCAGACCAGGTTGTGCGCGTCGGCCACGCCGGTGTTGCCGCCGTAGCCACCCCAGGGGGCGTGCCGGTGGGCGGCGTCGCCGGTCAGGAAGATTCGGTCGCAGCGGTAGTCGTCGGCCACGAAGGTGCCGGTGTCCCAGGCGGCGCGGGCCAGGACGCGTACGTCGAGGTCGGGGCGGCCGATCATCGCGCGGATCAGGTCGGCGCAGCGATCGTCGGGGTAGTCGGCCGGGGTCGAGACGGCCGGATCGTATTCCAGGTGGAACGACCATTCGTCGGTGTTGTTCTTGGACAGCACCAGGCCGCGGACCGGGCCGTCGATCTCGCACTGGCTGAAGCTGCGGCCGTTCAGCACGCCGGTCAGATCGACCCGGGCGAAGACGTTCAGGTAGTGGTGGGTCGGTGGCAGCTCCCAGCCGCCGACGCCGAGCGCGCGGCGGATCGGGCTGTTCGCGCCGTCGGCGGCGATCAGATAGTCGGCGCGCAACCGGGTTTCGGTGCCGGCGGTGTCGCGCAGGGTGGCGAGGACGCCGTCGGGGCCCGGGTCGAAATCGGTCAGCTCGACGCCGAATCGCAGGTCGCCGCCGCGTTCCCGGGCGGTTTCGGCGAGGACCGGCTCGAGCAGTACCTGCGGCAGGAATACGAAACGCGCCGGACTGGGTACGCCCGCGCCCATGCTGTGCATGTCGATGTCGAGTGGCTGTGCGACGCTGAGGTTTTCGCCGGTCCAGGCGCCGCCGAAGCGGCCGGCCCGCAGGGCCGAGGCGGCCGCGGCGTCGACCCGTTCGGTCACCGCGAGCTGCCGGTAGATCTCGCCGGTGTGGGTGTGCAGGCCGCGGGAGCGCGGCAGCGGGGATGCGGCGGCGCGGCGTTCGACGAGTACGTAGGGCACGCCGTGATACTCGAGCAGCAGCGCCGTGGACAGGCCGACCAGCCCACCACCGACGACGAGGACCGGGGTATGAGGTACGGAAGTCATGCTCCCGATCGTGGATTCACCCGCTTGCGGCGGACTTGCGCCGCGGTGACGCGCCGCATGCGGACCCGTGCGCGCGAGGGGTGACGCGCACGGGCCCGCGGCGGGACGTCCGGATTACAGGTCGCCCTGGGCGTGCAGGTTGTTGGCGCCCTGCACGATGCTGAGGATGCCGACCGGGATGCCGGCCGCGGCGCCGCCGAGGATGGTGCCGACGCCGCCGACGGTCGAACCGCCGAGCAGGCAGCCGCCGAGGGCGCCGAGCGGCGTGAGCGTGCCGACCGAGACCAGGGCCGACAGGGTGCCGCCGGTGGCGATGCCGAGGGCGCACCCGACCGCCGCGCCCGTGACGCCGCCGACCAGGCCGCCGACGCCGGTGGCCAGGCCGAACTGGGTCGCGCCCTGGCCGAGTGCCGTGTTGAAGTCGGCCTGCGGATCGTGCGGGGCGGCATCGTCGACGAGTTCGGCGCTGGCCGGAATCTGCTGAGCGTCCGCGATGGGGGCCGCGGTCGCATCCGGGGTGACGACGGTGGATTGCACCGTCGTGGCCGCGAGATCCGGCGCGGCATTGGCGGTACCGGCCGCGAAGGCCAGGGTCGACGCAATCGCGAGCGTCCCGATCGACACCGCACCCATCATCGTCTTCTTCATCTCGATCACCGAATTTCAGGAGTTCTCTGGTCCGGAAACTTTCCGGGCCTGGTGAACGTAACGCAAACGTGATTAAGGACTTGTTAAGACCATGAAACGTCGGTGTCAGGATTTCGTATGCGGAGCCTTCGGAGCGCCTGAAAATCTGCTTTGAACTGGATAAATGTTCGATCCTCACCGACCGGAGCGCCTCTCGGTGATCGATGTCACCGGCCGTTCGGTGAACTACACCGTTGCAATATGACCGATTCGAGAGATATGTACCAGAATTGGCTATCTGTCAGCGATCAATCCGGAAATCGATTCCATACACGCGGAAAAGAAACGGGCCGTGTGGATTCCGAAGAATCCGCACGGCCCGTTCCGGTACTCGAATCAGGCGGACGCGGCGAATGCCGTTGCGTCGTAGGCCGGTTCGGCGACCGGCTCGATGGCGTACGCCAGGATCTCGGCCACATCGGCCACCGGGCGGACATCCAGCGAGGCCAGCACGTCGGCGGGCACCTCGTCCAGATCCGGTTCGTTACGTGCCGGGATGAACACCGTCCGCAGGCCGGCCCGTTGTGCGGCAAGCAGTTTCTGCTTGACGCCACCGATCGGCAGCACCCGGCCGTTCAGGGTGACCTCGCCGGTCATCCCGACATCCGCGCGCACCTGGCGGCCCAGTGCCAGCGACACCAGCGCGGTCACCATGGTGACGCCCGCCGACGGACCGTCCTTCGGCACCGCACCCGCCGGGAAGTGGATGTGGATGTTGCGATCCAGCACCGCCGGTTCGATCCCGATCTCCGCCAGATGTGAACGCACATAGGTCAATGCGATCTGCGCGGACTCCTTCATGACGTCACCCAGTTGCCCGGTCAGCGTCAGCGAGCGCTCGCCCTCGGCCGCGTTGGCCTCGATGTAGAGCACGTCACCACCCGCACCCGTGACCGCCAGGCCGGTCGCCACACCCGGAACCGCGGTGCGCTCCACCGAATCCGGGGTGAACCGGGGCCGGCCCAGGTAGTCCCGCAGCTCACCGAGATCGATGGTCAGCGGGCCGGATCCGGTGGCGATCGGCCGGTCGTAGCCGAGCGCCGCGTCGTAACCCAGTGCGGGCGCCGGGATCTCGCGCTCGGACAGCCGAGTCGCGGCCTTGCGCAACGCCTTCGCGATCAGTCGCTCGAGCTGCCGCACACCGGCCTCCCGGGTGTAGTTCGCCGCGATCTCGCGCAGCGCCGCATCGGTGATGCGCACCTCCTCGGTGGTGAGCGCGTTGCGTTCCAGCTGCCGGGGCACCAGGAAGTCGCGGGCGATGGCCACCTTGTCGTCCTCGGTGTAGCCGTCGACGGTGATCAGCTCCATCCGGTCCAGCAGCGGGCCGGGGATGGTCTCCATGACGTTCGCGGTCGCGATGAACAGCACGTCGGACAGGTCCAGATCCAGATCCAGGTAGTGATCCCGGAAGGTGTGGTTCTGGGCCGGGTCCAGCACCTCCAGCAGCGCCGCCGCCGGATCGCCGCGGTAGTCCGAGCCCACCTTGTCGATCTCGTCCAGCAGCACAACGGGATTCATCGAACCCGCCTCCTTGACCGCGCGCACGATGCGGCCGGGCAGCGCGCCGACGTAGGTACGCCGGTGCCCGCGGATCTCCGCCTCGTCCCGCACGCCGCCGAGCGCGACGCGAACGAACTTGCGCCCCAACGCCCGAGCCACGCTCTCACCGAGCGAGGTCTTGCCGACACCGGGCGGACCGACCAGCACCAGCACCGCGCCGGAACCGCGGCCGCCGACCACCTCCAGGCCGCGCGCGGCCCGCCGGGCCCGCACCGCCAGGTACTCGACCATGCGGTCCTTCACCTCGTCCAGACCGTGGTGATCGGCGTCCAGCACCGCGCGGGCGGCCGGAACATCGTCGGAGTCCGTGGTTTTCACGGTCCACGGCAGATCCAGGACGGTGTCCAGCCAGGTGCGGATCCAGCCCGCCTCCGGACTCTGCTCGCTGCCGCGCTCCAGCCGGTCGACCTCGCGCAGCGCGGCCGTGCGGACCGTCTCCGGCAGATCGGCGTTCTCGACCCGGGACCGGTAGTCGTCGGCCCCGTCGGGCTCGCCTTCGCCGAGTTCCTTGCGAATCGCGTTGAGCTGCTGGCGCAACAGGAATTCCCGTTGCGATTTCTCCATGCCCTCGCGGACGTCCTCGCTGATCTTCTCGGTGACCTCCATTTCCGCGATGTGGTCCTTGGTCCAGCCGATCAGCGTGGTCAAACGCGTGGTGACATCGGGAGTGTCGAGCAGTTGCCGCTTCTGTTCGTCGTTCAGGTACGGCGCGTAGCCGGCGGTGTCGGCCAGCGCGGACGGATCGGTCAGCTGGTTCACCACATCGATGACCTGCCACGCCTCGCGCCGTTGCAGCACCGAGACGACCAGCTTCTTGTATTCGGCCGCAAGCTCTTTCACGCGGCCGTCGGCGGGCGCCGGATCCACCGGCTCGGCCTCGACCCACAGCGCCGCGCCGGGCCCGGTCACGCCGTGCCCGATCTTCGCGCGCTGCTCCGCCTTCAACACCGCGGCGGGCGCACCGCCGCGCATCCGGCCCACCTGTTCGATGGTCGCCACCACCCCGTACGAGGCGTAACCCTCGTCGAGGCGCGGCGCCACCAGCACCGAGTCCAGTTTCGCGGCCCGGGCCGCGTCGATGGCAGCCTGCGCCGCCTCGTCGAGCGCGATCGACACCACCATGCCGGGCAGCACGACCGTGTCACTGAGGAACAACACCGGCAGATTCCGTGGGGTACTCATCGTCTGAAGCCCCTTCCAAGAACTTCCCCGGGCCGCTTCTCGTCCAGGGTTGAGCGATACCTACTCAACCCCGCCCCTTCCCCCGATGTTCCGCAGACATGTTCGCCCACCGCGAACATGCGCGTGGCATGATCGGCCGAATGCAGATCGGGCTACTCGGACCATTCGAGATACGCGGGGAAGACGGGGTTCTCGCCGATGTGCCGGGTGCGCGACTGCGGGGACTGCTGATCGCGCTGGCGCTGGAGCCGGGGCGGGCGGTGCCGCGGGCGACGCTCGTGGACTGGATCTGGGGCGACAATCCACCGGCGGATGCGGCGAATGCCTTGCAGCGTTTGGTTTCCCGATTGCGGAAGGTGTTGCCGGCAGGGGTGATCGAGGGCCAGGCGGACGGATATCGGCTGAGGGTGGAACCCGAGGACGTCGATGCGGTGCGGTTCGAACGGCTCGTGGCGCGGGCCCGTGACGACGAGGATTCGCGACGGCTGCCGCTGCTGCGGGAGGCGCTCGGGCTGTGGCGGGGTGCGCCGCTCCAGGACGTCGGGTTGCAGGAGAGTGCGGCCTTCGATGCCGCCATCACCCGGCTCGAGGGGTTGCGGCTGGCCGCCACCGAGGATCGGTTCGACGCGGAGATCGCCCTCGGTCACGGCGCGGGCCTGGTCACCGAGCTGACCGATCTGGTGGCGGCGCATCCGGTGCGGGAACGGCTGGTCGGCGCGTTGATGCGAGCGCTGGTCGCCTCGGGGCGCGATACCGAAGCGCTGCGGGTGTACGAGCGGACCCGGGAGATCCTGGCCGACGAACTGGGTGTCGATCCCTCCGCCGAGCTGGCGGAACTGCATGTCGCGTTGTTGCGCGGGGAACTGGGCCGGCGGGAGGAGGGCCGGCGGACGAATCTGCGGGCCGAGCTCACCAGTTATATCGGCAAGGAGTCCGATATCGCCGCGGTGCGCGAGCTCAGCGCCGAACATCGGCTCACCACGCTGATCGGACCGGGTGGATCGGGTAAGACGCGGCTGGCCGCGGAGACCGCGCGCACCCTGCTCGACGACCTGCCCGACGGCGCCTGGATGGTCGAACTCGCGGCCCTCGCGCCGGACGCCGGAGAATCGGGGGTCGCGCAGGCGACGCTCGCCGCGCTCGGCCTGCGGGACGCGCTGCTCGGCACGGCCGCCGAGGGCGGACCGGTGGATCGAGTGGTCGCCGCGGTCCGGGAGCGGGCGATGGTGCTCGTCCTGGACAACTGTGAGCATGTGATCGAGGCCGCGGCGGCCTTCGCCCATCGCGTACTCGGTGAGGGCCGGCGGCTGCGGATCCTCGCCACCAGCCGGGAACCGCTCGGTATCACCGGTGAGGCGCTGTGGCCGGTGGTGCCGCTGACCCTGCCGACCGCGGACGCGGGGCCCGCGGAGATCGAGTCGGCGGCGGCCGTGCGGCTGCTGCGGGACCGGGCCGCCGCGGTGCGCAGCGACCTCGCCACCGACGCCGCCGGGCTGGCGACCCTGGCCCGGGTCTGCCGCGCACTGGACGGGATGCCGCTGGCCATCGAATTGGCCGCGGCCCGGTTGCGCAGTATGTCCCTGGATCAGCTCGCCGATCGGCTCGACGACCGGTTCCGGCTGCTGACCGGCGGCAGCCGGACCGCACTGCCCCGGCACCGCACCCTGCGCGCGGTGATCGACTGGAGCTGGGAACTGCTCGGCGAGGCCGAACGAGCGGTGCTGCGCCGGCTCGCGGTGTTCACCGGTGGCGCGAGTCTCGAAGCGGCCGAACGGGTCTGCGCGGGCGACGGGGTCGAGGCGGGGGAGGTGCTCGAACTGCTGACCGCGCTGACCGAGAAATCGCTGGTACCGGCCGAGGGGGATCGGGCGCCGCGCTACCGGATGCTCGGCACGATCAGAGAGTATGCCGCGCAACGGCTCTCGGAGGCCGGCGAGACGGACCGGACGCGTCGCGCACATCTGGCGTACTTCACCGAACTGGTCGAGACCGCGGATCCGCACCTGCGCCGGGCCGAACAACTGGACTGGCTCGCCGTCCTCGCGGCCGACCACGACAACATCGCCGTCGCCATGCGCGGCGCGCTCGCGGCCGGGGTGGCGGCGGAGGCGATGCGGCTGGCCGCGGCCGCCGGCTGGTACTGGTGGCTCGGCGGGCACAAGGCCGAGGGCAACGAATCGGTCCTGGCGGCCGCGGCGCTGCCGGGTGAGGTGCCCGACGAGATCCGGGCCGTGGTGTACGCGCACGCCGTGCAGTTCGTGACCTCCGGACCGCAGAGCGATCAGTTCGACGCGGCGGAATGGATCCGCCGCGGGTACGAGGCGAGTCTGCGGGTCAGCAGCCGGCATCCGTTGCTGAGTTTCGCCGCCCCGCTCGAACGCATGCTGCACGGACCGGACGAGATCCTGCCCGCCTGGGAGGCGCTGCTGTCGGATCCGGATCCCTGGGTGCGGGCGCTGGCCCGGCTGCAATTCGGCAAGCTGCGGATCCAGCTCGGCCGCGGCGATGCGGCGGCGGATACGGCGCTCGCGACCGCGCTCACCGAATTCCGTGCGGTCGGCGAGCGTTGGGGAATCTCGTTCGCGCGAACCGAACTCGCCAATCGCATCGCCATGCGCGGCGATTTCACCGGCGCGTGCGAGCACTACGAACAGGCGATCGCGATCGTCCGGGAGATCGGCGCCGTCGAGGATGTGGTGCCGATGCGGTCGCGCCAGGCCCAGTTGTACTGGCTGGCAGGCGATTCGGCGGCGAGCGCGGCGGCGCTGGCGGACGCGCGGCGCTGCGCGGCGGACGTCTCGTGGCCGAACGTGCTGGCCGAATTGGCATTGGCGGAGGCGGAACTCGCGCGCTGGCGGGGCGATGCCGATCGGGCATATCGGCAACTCGACATCGCGGCGGCGCTGCTGGGTGACGAGGCGGGACAGCCGATCGGCCGTGCCACCAGTCACGATCTGCTGGGCTATCTGACCGGCGACCTCGACGCGGCCCGCGCGCACCGGGCGGCGGCGCTCGCGGCGGCGACCGAGGCGGGGCACGCACCGCTGATCGCCAAGGTGCTCGTCGGGATCGCGGATCTGGCGCTGCGGGCCGAACAGGACGAGCAGGCCGTCCGGCTGCTCGGCGCGAGCGCCGCCGTCCTCGGCCTGCCGGACCGTTCACTGCCGGATGTGGCGCGGATCGAGCAGACCGCACGACATCGCCTCGGTGACCTGAGGTTCACCGAGGCGATGCGGGCGGGTGCGCAGGCGAGCGGGCCGGAGCTGGCCGCGGTCACGCTCGCTTGCTGAAGGTCGAACGGGCCCAGGCATATCCGACCACGGCGATCCCGGCGCACCAGGCCACCGCGGCCAGCGCGGTGCCGGTGCTCGGGTGGCCGGCGAGCAGCCCGCGCAGGGTTTCGATGATCGGGGTGAAGGGCTGGTACTGCGCGAACTGCCGCAGCCCGGGGCCCATCTTCGCCGCCGGCACGATCGCACTGCTGAAGAAGGGCAGCATGACCAGCGGCACCGAGGCCAGGCCCGCGGTCTCGGGCGACTTCGCCGCCAGGCCCAGGGCGACCGTGAGCCAGCCCGCCGCGAAACCGAGCAGCACCACGATGCCGATCACGCCGAACCAGTCGGCGACCCCGGCCGACGGCCGGAAGCCCAGCGCGAAGGCCACGCCGGTCAGGGCCGCGATGGCGACCAGGTTGGTCAGCACGGTGGCGATCACATGTCCGGAGAGCACCGCGCCGCGGGAGACGTCCATGACCTTGAACCGGTTGATGATGCCCTTGGTCATATCGGAGTTGACCGCGGTGGCGGTGGCGCCCAGGCCGTAGCAGACCGCGAGCAGCATCAGACCCGGTGTCGCGTAGTCGATGTAGTGCTCGCCGACGTCGAAGGCGTCGCCGAACATGTAGACGAACATCAGCATGATGATGATCGGCATCAGGACCGCGTTGAACACGGAGGTGGGATTGCGGGCGATGTGCCGGAAGTTGCGGCGCAGCATGACCGAATGGGAGTTCATTTCGCGGATACCTCCGTGGTACTGCCCGGCTCGGCCGGGGTGGCGTGGCCCGTGAGGGCGAGGAAGACGTCGTCGAGGTCGGGGGTGTGGACGGAGAATTCGGCGGCGTCGAGCGAGTACTCGCCGAGCCGATCCAGCAGGGCGCGCAGCGATTTCGTGCCGCCGTCGCCGGGCACCCGCAGCGTCAGCGCCTCGTCGTCGCGGGTGCCGTCGGGGAGAACCCGTGCGGCCGCGTCGAGTTCGGCGATATCGGCGAAGCGCAGCCGGACGTGGGTGCCCGGGATCCGGCGCTTGAGCTCGCCGGGAGTGCCCGTGGCGACCAGGCGGCCCTGATCCAGCACCGCGATGTGGTCGGCGAGCTGATCGGCCTCCTCGAGGTACTGCGTGGTGAGGAAGATGGTCACGCCGTCGGCCACCAGATCGCGGACGATCGACCACATCGTGCGCCGGCTGCGCGGGTCCAGGCCCGTGGTCGGCTCGTCCAGGAAGATGATCCGCGGGTCGCCGACCAGCGTCATCGCCAGATCGAGTTTGCGGCGCATACCGCCGGAGTAGGTGGCCGCGGACTTCTTCGCCGCCTCGGCGAGATCGAAGCGTGCCAGCAGTTCCGCGACGATCCGCTTGCCGTCCCGGCCGGACCGGCCGTGCAGGTCGACCATCAACTGCAGGTTCTCCTGCCCGGTCAGCAGCTCGTCCACCGCCGCGAACTGGCCGGTGACGCCGATCGCGGCGCGCACCGCCTTCGCCTCCGTCGCGACGTCGTGGCCCGCGACCCGCACCGATCCGCCGTCCGCCTTCGTCAACGTGCTCAGCACGTTCACCGTCGTCGTCTTGCCCGCACCGTTGGGTCCGAGCAGAGAGAAGACCGTCCCCGCGCCGACCTCGAGGTCGATGCCGTCGAGTACGACCTTGTCCCCGTACTTCTTCCGCAGTCCCGAGACCGCGATCGCCGAATTGCTCATGCCGACGACTTTCGGCGGCCGGCCTGTCACGCCCCTGTCACGCCGCCGTCAGCGCGGACGGACGCGGTGTCAACGGCGTGACAGCCGACTGTCAGCGCGGACGCCGAATGTTGCTGCCATGACGAACAACACGATCACCCTCACCGACCGGGACAAGCTGACCCTGCGTACCGCCGCCTACGGCGCGGTCTCGCTGCTGGCGGCCGCCGGCCCGAAGGCGCACCGGGTCGCCACCGACGGCTGCGTCGCCCTGACCTCCGCCACCGGCGTGGTCGGCCATGTGCTCTCGCAGCGGCGCGGGGCGGTGCCGCTCGGCGGGAAATCCGTTGCCGCGCTGGCCGACCGGGTGCTGCCCGCCCTGACCGAGTCGATGCGCCTGCTCGCCGCGCAGGATCCGGCGGAGGCCGAGAACTTCCGGAGCACCATCGTGATCGCGGTCGACGCCGCCCGGATCCACCAGGATCGGCCCGGCCCGGCCGCCACCGAGATGGCCCGCAAGATCACCGCCGCCCTCGACGCGGCGTGATCGGATCCTTCCACCTGTGCCACGGGGTCCTCGACGGACCCTGTGGCACTTCGCTTTTCGCTCACGGCTCCAGGCCGAGGGCGGCGTACGCGGCATCCAGGGTGGCCCGGCGCAGATCTGCCGCCGGGGTGTCCGGGAACTGGATCGTGCAGTCCTGGATGCCGCCGAAGGCGAAGGCGGCGCGGGTGGCCTGGGCCAGGGTGGGTTCGGGGCCGTACAGCAGCGCCGCGAGCCGCCGCCGCCACGCCATCACCAGATCGATCAGGCCCAGGTCGGCGAGCGTGGTGAGTTCGCTCAGCATCAGCAGGACCTCGGCGCGGTGGCGGTAGTGGAAGTCGAAGTAGCCCGCCAGCAGCGCGCGAGGATCGACCTCGGGCCGCGCCTCCTGCTCGGTGAGGAAGGCCTCCTCGTCGTCGATCATCGGCGCCACGATGCTGCGGACCAGTTCCTCGCGTGACGAGAAGTGGTAGTAGAGCGCGGGTTTGGTGATGCCCAGCCGATCGGCGATCTCCTGCAGGCTGGTCCGCTGCACACCCTGCCGCGCGAACAGCTCGCGGGCGACGTCCTGGATCCGCTGTTTGGTGTCGGAGGGGCGGGGCATGGCGTCACCTTATCTTACTTACCGATCGGTAAGCGGCCGTGTTAGTCTTACTTATCGTTAAGTAAGGAGAACTCTGATGCGGATTCTCGTCTCCGGCGCCGGTGTCGCCGGTCCCGTACTGGCGTACTGGCTGGCCCGGCAGGGCTGGTCCGTCACCGTGGTCGAACGAGCGCCGAGCCCGCGGCGGACCGGTGGGCACGCCGTCGATCTGTTCCGGCCCGCGATGGACATCTCGGAGCAGATGGGCGTGCTCCCCCGAATCGAGCAGCGGGCCACCGGCACCAGCCGGCTGTCCCTGTACCGGGAGGGGGTGCCGCGGCCGGTCCGGGTCGACCTCACCAAGGTCTTCGGCGCCGCGTCGGCCCGGCACGCCGAGGTCATGCGGGACGATCTCAGCGAGATCTACCACGACGCCACCCGCGACGACGTCGAGTACATCTTCGGCGACTCGATCACCGCGATCGCGCCGGACGGGCCGGTGTCGTTCGAGCGGACCGCGTCCCGGCGCTTCGACCTCGTCGTCGGCGCGGACGGGTTGCATTCGACCGTGCGCCGGCTCGTCTTCGGGGACGAGTCCCGGTTCGCCACCTTCACCGGCGCCCATCTGGGGGTGCTGTCGCTACCGAACACCGCCGGGCTCGACGGCGAACTGGTCATCCACTCCGGGGTCGGCCGGACCGCGGGGATGTACGGCGCGCGGCACCTCGACGACGCGCGGGTGCTGTTCCTGTTCCGCGGCGAGCAGCAACTCGACTACGACCACCGCGACGTGGATCGGCAGAAGGAGTTGCTGCGCACCGCGTTCCGGGGATTCGACGCCGAGGTGGCGGACTGGGTGGCCGAACTGGACCGGACCCCGGCCTTCTACTTCGACTCGATCACCCAGCTCCGCATGGACACCTGGTCGCGGGGGCGGGTGACGCTCGTCGGCGATGCGGCGTACTGCCCCGGACCGGCCGTCGGCGGCAGCACCACCCTGGCCGTCGTCGGCGCGTACGTGCTGGCCGGGGAGCTGGTCCGGGCCGGCGGCGATCACGAGATCGCCTTCCCGGCGTACGAGCGGGCGATGGCCGAGCATGTGCGCGGCAGTCACGCGGCCGCGCTCAGCGCCGCGAAAACCCTGATCCCCACCTCGCGCCTCGGCGTGACCGGGCTGGCCCAGGGCGCCCGGCTGGTATCGGCGCTGCCCACCTGGGCCGGTCGCGCGCTGTTGCGGCTCACGACCGGGAGTGCGCGCCTCTACAACTCGATGACCGTCGAGGATTATTCGCGCGCCGGACGGTGAAATCCGGACGGTGTGGGCACCGCAACCGCCGGGCACTCGCTCCATGGTGGCGACGGTCCACTGCACCGGCCGGGTCGCGGGTCGTCCCGGACACTGCGGTGCGGACAGGAGGTGTGCGGATGAGCGAATTCTCGAGGAACGAGCCGGTCGGCCTCGACTCCGGATGGGAGGCCGGGGTTCCCGTGCCGGCCCGGCCGCGGGGACCGCTGCGGCGGGCGGTCACCGGGCTGGCCGCCCGGCTGGTCGCCGACCGCAAGGCGACCGTGGACGCGGTCGTCGAGGCGCCGGCGCCGGTCCAGCCCATCGACCTCGCCGACGACGCGCGCGTCACCGAGGTGCTGGAACTGGCCGAACAGGTCGGCGAGGTGGCGCTGTCGGCCGGGACGGCGGTGATGGACACCAGCACCCGGATCGAATTCATGGCGGCCACCTACGGCCTGGCGCACTGCGATATCGACGTCACCTACAACTCCATCCGCATCTCGGCCGACCGCGGGCCCACCATGCCGCCGGCCAGCACCATGCGGGTGGTGCACTACCGATCCCTGGACTTCACCCGGCTCGCCGCGGTGGACCGGTTCACCCGGCGGGTGCGGCGCGAACTGGTCCCGGTGGAGGACGCGCGCGCCACCCTGAACTCGATCGTCACCGCCCCGCACCCCTACAGCCGCTGGGTGGCGGCGAGCGGCTGGGCCCTGCTGGCGGCCTCGATCGCCCTGTTGCTGGGCGGCGATGTGCTGGTCGCAGCGGTCAGCTTCGCGACCACCATGCTGATCTACCGCGCCAACCGCGTCCTCAACCAGCGGCGGATGCCGTTCTTCTTCCAGAACGTGATCGGCGGGGTGATCGCGGCGACGCCGGCGGTCCTGCTGTCGACCTTCGCCGGGCGACTGGACGTCAACCCGTCGCTGATCATCGCCGCCGGGATCACGGCGCTGCTCAGTGGGGCGCAACTGGTCGGCTCGGTCGAGGACGCCATCACCGGGGCGCCGATCACCGCGGCGGCGCGCATGCTCGAGGTGATGATGCTGACCGGCGGCATCATCGCCGGTATCGCGCTGACACTGCGGGTGGCCGATCTGCTGCACGCGGTGGCGCCGCCGATCATCATGACCCCGGCCCGGGACGTCACCAATCTGCCGCTGAAGATCGTCGCCGGTGCGGTCGCCGCGGCGGCGTTCGCGCTGGCCTGTTACGCGGAACGGCAGGCGCTGCTGGTGGCCGGGCTCAGCGGCGCGGCCGCGACCGTGTGTTACCTGCTCGGCCCGCAGATCGGTTTCGGGCCGGTGGTGAGTACCGGGTTCGCCGCCACCGTGGTCGGCCTGGCCGGCGGCCTGATGGCCCGCCGCGCACTGACGCCGCCGCTGGTGGTGGCGATGGCCGGTATCGTGCCGCTGCTGCCGGGCCTGCGGGTGTACCGCGGCCTCGCGGCCCTGTTGAACAGCGATCTGCTCAACGGATTCAGCCAGTTGTTCGGCGCCTTCTCGGTCGGCTGCGCGCTGGCCGCGGGTGTGACCCTCGGCGAATGGTTCGCCCGGGAACTCCGGCGGCCGCATATTCTGCAGCGCTTCCGCGGCATCCGGCGGCCGCAGCCGATCCGGCGCCGCCGTGGCGCACTGGACTGAACGGCCGCCGGGTAATACAAGCACGCGTGCTTGCATTTTTCCGGACGGTTCTGCGATGCTGAGGCCATGGCCGAACTCGAGACGCTGCTCGGTGATCTGACCGCCGAGAGCGCCGAACTGGACCGGCTCGTGCGCGACCTGCCGCCCGCGGACTGGGCGCGGCCGACCCCGGCGCCGGGCTGGACCATCGCCCATCAGATCGGCCACCTCACCTGGACCGACGAGATCGCGATCCTGGCCGCCACCGATGCCGCCCGCTTCGCCGAACTGGTCCGCGCCGCGCAACCGCGCGCCGGCACCTTCGTCGACGAGGCCGCCGTCGAATTCGCCGCGGCCCCCGCGCCGGAACTGCTGGATCGCTGGCGACGCGGGCGGGGCACCCTGACCGACGCGCTGCGCGCGGTCCCGGCCGGCACCAAGTTGCCGTGGCTCGGGCCGTCGATGAGCGCGACCTCGATGGCCACCGCCCGGCTCATGGAGACGTGGGCCCACGGCCAGGACGTGGCCGATACGCTGGGGGCCACCCGCCCGGTGACACCGCGGCTGCGGCATATCGCCCATATCGGGGTGCGGACCCGCGATTTCGCCTATGCGGTACAGGGCCGACCGGCGCCGGCCGAGGATTTCCGCGTCGAACTGGCCGCGCCCGACGGCGGCGTATGGACCTGGGGACCGGAGACCGCCGCACAGCGGGTCAGCGGACCGGCGCTGGATTTCTGCCTGCTGGTCACGCAGCGTCGCCATCGCGGCGATCTCGCGCTGCGGGCGGACGGGTCGGATGCGGCCGACTGGCTGACCATCGCCCAGGCCTTCGCCGGGCCGCCCGGAACCGGGCGAGCGGTGGGCCAGTTCGCCTGATCACCGCCGCGGCACTGGGTGCGGGCGAGCGCTCACCAGCTATCGCGCCGCGCCCAGCGCCGAACCGGACGACTTTGGCCGGAGGTCTTGGATGGCAGTCCCGGTGAACGCTCGCCAGCCCTGAAGGTTTACCCGTTCGTCCCCTGCCGGAAACACTGCGCGGGAGCAGGGACCGGAAACCGACCGTTCCGCTACATTCGCGCTGCTCCCGCGCTTTCGATGACCCGCGATGAAAGCTTCACCGGATCCGGCGATACGGTTCAATAAATAGGACATATGTAGTACTTTTATGCGCAGCGGTGGAGCAGGGGAGCATGCCTATGGGCCACATCAAGTACGCCGGCGATGTCGGTGCACCGGTCGAAGTCGCATTCGCTTACACGGACAATCATCTGTTCGTACCGGATTGGCTGTTCGGCATCGGCGCCTTCGAACCGCTCGGTGAACTCGAGAACGGCCCGGGCGCACGCTATGCCGCGGCACTCCAGTTCGGATTGTGGCATCCCACCTTCGAGTGGGAGATCACGGAGTACCGCCGCAACGCGGTGATCGGATATACGGTGCGCAGGCGCCGGCAGAGGAAGACGGCGCCTGCGCACCCCGAGCCCGCACTGGGCACGCTCACGGTGCAATTCGATCCGCTCGGATACGGCCGCTCGGTCCTCACCGTGGCGGTCGAGTACAACGAGGCCAGAAGTTTGCCAGGCCGCCTCGGCGCCAAACTGGTTGCCGCTACCGTGGATTCGGCGGTCCGTCGTAGCAAATCTCAATTGCGCAGGGAGATAGAAGGTTTCCACGGCACCGATCTCGTCGGCAGGATTGCGTAGGGTACCGGTCATGATCATCGTGAGCACCGACGGTTCGTGCCTCCGTAATCCCGGAGGCGCCATCGGCTGGGCGTGGGTCAATCATCAGGGGACATCGGCGAGCGGGGGCGGGCCGACCGGCACGAACCAGATCGCGGAGCTACGAGCGGTATTGGAGGCGATCCTGGCGCATCCGGGATCGGAACCACTGCTCATCGAGAGCGATTCGCTCTACGCGATCAAGTGCGCGTCCGAATGGATCTCCGCCTGGCGGGTCAACGGCTGGCGCACCTCCACCGGGGCGCCGGTCAAGAACGCGGAACTGGTCCAGCACATCGACCAGGCCATCTCCACCCGGCCCGGTCCGGTACGCTTCCGCTGGGTGCGCGGCCACGTCGGCAACTACTTCAACGAACAGGCCGACGCGCTGGCCAACGCCGCCGCCCGGCAGATCGCCGCCAGCACCGCGGTCGCCGAGGCGCACACCGCGGAGATCCCGGCCATCACCGACGAGCCGCCGGTACCGGTACAGACCTCGGTCGCACCGAAATCCGGCCGGCATCGCGCCGAAACGCCCGACACGCTGACACTCTTCTGAACATCCGGTAAATTCTCCGGGCCTCGAATTCGATCTTTTCCGGGGTCCGATCGGATATCTTCCGGATATTCCGGCAATTGATCAGCGACCCGGTGTGACACCCGGGGCCGGCTGCGTGCCCTGCGGTTGCTGATCACCCGACTGCGGCGCACCCGGCGCGGGCTGACCGGCGCCGGACTGGTCCGGACCCGGCGCGAGCATCGCCAGATCCCACTTGTCCACCAGCCAGGTGTCGCCCTGCTTGGTCATACCCGCGACGACGGCGATGTCCTGCCGCTTCGGGGTCGGGGTGACGGAGTTGGTCTTCAACAGGCTGAGCGTGACCAGAATCTTCGCGTTGTCGGCATCGCCGGACTGGAAGCCGCAGGCCACATCCTGCACCGACGCCTTCACCTGCGCCTGGGTCAGCAACTGCCGCATCGGCTGCCAGGTGTCGGCCAGCGGTTTGGTGACCGTATCGGTGGCCTCGCGCTTCATCCGATCGAGGAAGTCGTCGAGATTGCCGGTGTAGTCGTAGGTGTTGGTGTCGTGGGCGAAGCGGCAGGCGGCCGCGGCGGCCCGATCCTGCGCGGTGAGCTGATCGCCGCGATGGCTGGACTGCTGGTAGAAGGTCACACCCGCGGCCACCAGCGCCACCAGGACCACGCCGGCCAGGAAGGCGCCGATCAGCGGCAGCGAGCCGCGCACACGGTTCCGGTCGTTCGACATGTCGGTCCTGTCCTTCTCGTCTGCGGTGCTCATCGGGTCACTTGCCCTGCGGGGCCAGCGCCGGGGTGTCGAACTTCGCCACCAGCCACTTCCCGCCGACCTGCCGCATCTCGACGGTGGCCGCCGCGGTGATGGTGTTCGGGGCCGAGTCGGGCGCCGCGGCGCTGGAGAAGGTCTGGCTGATCAGCAGCAGCACCTGGGCGTCGTGGTCCGAACCGGATTTCAGGCCGCACTGGACGTCGTTGGCGGTCGAGCTGACCTTCTTGTCGACGACCGCCTTCTTCACCTGGGGGCCGGTCTCGTCGATCTGCTTCTTCCAGTCGCCGGTCGACGCGTCGGAGACCTGCTTCAGGTAGTCGTCGATGTGATCGGAACTGTAGGTGGCGAAGACATGGCCGAAATCGCAGGCCGCGTGGGTCGCGGCGGCGCGCTGGTCCAGCTGCTGCTGCCGGTGGTGCGCCTGGACGGCGAGCACGACGACGGTCACCACGGCCGCCACCAGCACCACACCCGCCACGGCGGCGGCGAGCACGCCGCGCCGCGAACCGGGACGGGCCGGTTCCCCGGCCTCGCTCGGATCGGCGGACTCGGCGTCGGTGCCGGACTCGGCGCGCTCGGCGGCACCGGAATCCGGGACCGTCTCGGCGGCATCGGCATCGGTGGACACCGGCTCATCGGTCGTCGCACCGGTCGCCGGAGTATCCGGTGCCGCGGCAGCGATTCCTTCGGCCGGCTCCGCGGCAGCGATTTCTTCGGCCGGCTCCGCGGCGGGGACCTGGTCCGCCGACCCCGCGGCGGACTTCCCCGAATCGCCGGTGGTGGCCGATTCCGGGGCCGGGTCTGCCGGCGGTGTCACGGATTCGGCTGTCTGGTCCGCCGAGCCGGGGGGTACCCCGGCGGCGTCCTTCTCGAACGAGGCGTCATCCGTGGACATCAGTACCGTTCACACCTTTCCGATGCACCGCGATGCACCGTTTCGTCGGGCTCGGACGGTGCGTGCGGCACCGCGCCGGCAAACCGGCCGCGAGATTTCACCGTACCGGGGGAAGCGTTCGCTCGTTCGGGTCCACCCCGGGCGGCATGTGCGCACCGTTGTTCGGCACATCCGGGCGGGGTGCGTTGACCGCGCCGCGGATCTGCTGATCCGGCGGCGGATTGTCGCAGTAGTTCCACTTCGGCATGGTGCCGTCGCTGACCACCTGCGGCGATACCGGAGCGGTCCGGTACTGGCAGAACGGCCGCGACCAGATGTCGAGCACGGTGTGGAATTCGTTGTCGTGGGCCGGGACTCCGAGCGCGGAACCCCCGATTTCCAGTGCGGGGAACAATGCCCGCAGCGCGGGGGTGCGCAGCTGGGCGGCCCGCGTCATGGCCGCGAAGTTGGCGGCCAGCCGGGTGATCGGATCCGTATTGGTGTCCAGGACCGCGCCCAGCGCCTGCAGCTCCTTCGGGGATCGGTCCAGTACCTGCTGCAATTCGGCGTTGGCGTTGTTGAACTGGTCGAACAGGGTGGCCGAATTGCGGGTCAGGGTCGCCAGATCCGGCTGGGCATGCGAGGTGGTCGCCGAGATCGTGCGCAGATTGGCCAGCAGATTCGTGGTCTGCGGGAGCAGCTTGTCCAGGCCGGCGCTGGCGATCGCGATCCCGTCGATCAGGTTGCGCAGCTGATTCGGGCCGCCGCTGAGGGCGATGTCGAGTTCGCTGAGGATCGTGCCGAACTTGTCCGGATCGATCTGGGCGATCAGCGCGCTGGAATTGTCCAGCACCGACCACACCGGCGTCGGCGTGCTGACCTTCTCCGGATCGAAACGCACCTGCGAGCCGTCGGTGAGGTACGGCCCGTTGCCGTTGTCGGGCCGGAAGTCGATGTACTGCTCGCCCGCGCCGGACAGCGCCTGCACCGACACCTTGGTGTCGCGCGGGATCTTGTACCGGCTGTCGATGTGCGCCTGCGCCGCCACCCCGGCGCCGTTGTCGGTCAGCCGGACCGAGTCCACCTTGCCGATCCGGTAGCCGCGCAGGGTCACGTCGTTACCCGGTTGCAGCCCGCCGGAGCGGTCGAGATGCACCGTCACGGTGTAGTTGGACTGCAACGGGTTCAGTCGCACCACACTGACCAGCAGGTATGTCCCGCCGATCAGCAGCGCCACGGCGAGGCCGAGGTTGGCGACCAGGATCTTGTGCCGGCCGAACCAGCTCATCGGTGCGCCCCGTTCACTCGGTTCTGCACGATCTGGAGCACCTGGACCAGGCTGCCCGCGAAGTCCTGCAGATCGCGCAGGTCCCAGAACTTGCTGGTACCGGGCGCGGAGAGCAGGGCGACGTCCAGACTGGTGACATTGACCTGCGCCGCGAGGGTACTGCCCTTGAAGGTGGTGTCCGCACCGGGCCGCACCTGATGCAGCGCGTCCATCAGCGCGCCGAAGTTGTCGCCGGTGGCCGCCAGCGCGTTCATCAGCTTGGTGGTGCTGTCGAGCAGACCGGCCAGCTGATCGGTGGAGGTGTTCGCGTAGTCACCGAGCGCGGCGCTGGTGGTGGACAACTTGGTGAGCAGTTGCCCGATGTTCTGGTCGTTCTCCGCGATCGCGCCGACCATCTGCGGCAACGAGTTCGCGACCTGGCCGAGTTCGTCGTGATGGGCCTGGAGGGTGCCCGCCAGATCGTGGAAACCGGCAAGCACGTCGTCGACGCGCTTCGAATTGCTGTTCAAGTTGGCGGTGACCGCGGTCAGCTGCTTCACCAGATCGCCGACCTGGTCGGCCCGGCCGCCGACCGCGGAATCCAGTTCCGAGGTGAGCTTTCCGATCGCCGCGATCCCACCGCCGTTGAACAGCATCGAGACCGACATCAGCAGTTCCTCGACGGTCGCACCCGCCGCGGTCTGCTCGATCGGGAGGGTGTCGCCGTCGTGCAGCAGTACCGCGCCGGGTTCGGTCCGCGGCTTGGACACCGCGACGAACACATCGCCGAGCGGGGTGGCCTGCCGCAGTTCCGCCGTACTGCCCCTGGGCAATTCGATGTCCTTGCGGATCTTCAGGTCGACCACGGCCTGGAAGTTCTTCGTCTCGATGTGGGTGACCACGCCGACATCGGAACCGCCGATCTTCACCTTCGCCTGATCCGGGAGGTTCAGCGCGTTGGTGAAATACGCTCGGATGGTGTAGGTCTCGCCGGACTGCCCGGGTTTGGGCAGCGGCACGTTCTCGACGGTGATGCCGCAGCCCGACGCGGCGCCGAGCGCGGCGGTGACCGCCACCGCGACCGCGCTACGCCGGAACATCCACTGCCGCCGGTGGTTTCGCTGAGTCATTTGGTCATCTCCAACAGCGCGGCGGAAATTCCGAAGTCCGGGCCGAAGTCCTCGATCCGGCCGGTGCGGCAGCCGTCGGCCTTCATCTGGATCCGTTCGCAGAACAGGCTCACCACCTCACCGCTCAGCGCGGTGCCGAGCAGCGCGTGCAGGCGGACATACCCCTGCTCCCGGTTCATCGCGCGATCCATGTTCTGGAACAGCATCGGTGTCACGTCCACGACCTCGGTGATGCCCACGGCGTTGTCGCGCAGTTGCCGGGTCACCGTGGTGAGCTTGTTCAGGGTGTCGGCCAGCTGCTCCTGATGCGCCGACAGCGTGCCGCTGGTGTTGGCGAGGAAGGCGCTGAGCTGTTTCAGCGTCGCCTGCAGGCCCGGGGCCTGATCGGCGAGCAGCCGGGTCAGCTGGGTGGTGCGATCGCTGAAATCCCGCACGGATCGGTCGTTCTCGGCCAGCATCGTGGTCAGATCGTTGAGCTTGACGATGATGGTCGAGATCGCGTCCTTGTTGTCCACACCCACCTTCAGCGCGCCGGACAGCGCGTTCAGGGTGTCGCGCATCTTCTCGCCGTTGCCGTTTAACATCGGGTACAGCACCCGCCCGGACAGCGGGCCGATACCCTCCTGTCCCGGTTGCGGTTTCAGCGCCGCCGCGAACTGATCGATGGTCTGCAGCAGGGTGTCGAGTTCGACCGGGGTGCGGGTCTGCTCGACGGTCAGATGCGAATTGTCCGGCAGCGCCGGGCCGCCGGTGTACCGCGGGCTCAGCTCGATGTGCCGGTCGGTCACGATCGACGGCGAGATCAGCGCCGCCGTCACGTTTTTCGGCAACTTCACGTCCGAGTCGAGGCTGATGTGCACCTCGACGAACTCACCCTGCGGGATGATCTTGTCCACCTTGCCGACCTCGAGGCCCAGCACGGTCACCGGATTGCCCTCGAACATGCCCGCGATGTTGCGGAAGTCGGCGGTGATGTGGGTGGTGCCGCCGACCGCGTCGCGCACCGAACCCGGTACCAGCGAACAACTTCCGGCCACCAGGGCCGTCAGGGCGAGGAGAACCGCGCGCAGGGCGGTGATCCGTAGCGTCATCCCTGGCACCCTTCTGCCACCCGGGCCAGACACAACCAGTTGTCCGGGAACAACCACGGGATGCCGACCTCGCCGTAGTTGCCGTCGCCGAAGGCGTTGCTCAGGTACCGGACCGCCGGCGGCATCGTCGACAGCAGGCGGTCCAGGTTGTCCTTGTTCTTCTGCAGGCCGGAGGCCATCGTGTTCAGCTGGTCCAGCGTATTGCCGAACTGGTCGCCGTTGTCGGCGCCGATCTGCTGCAACTGCGCGGTCAGCGACGCGATGTTGTCCAGCAGCTGCCGCAGCAGGGCCTGGCGCTGCATCACCCGGTTGGCGATGGCCTCGCCCTGGGTGATCACCAGCAGCACGCTGTTGCGGTTGTCGCCCAGGATCTTGGTCACGGTGTCCAGATCCTTCAGCAACCCGTCCACCTGTTCCTTGCGGTCGTCGATCACCTTGGCCAGGGCGCCGATACTGTCCAGCGACTGGGCGGTCAGCTGAGCGTTGCCGCCGAGCTGCTGGTTGATCACGTTCAGCGATTCGGCCAGTTTGGCGGTGTCCAGCGCCTCGAAGCGCGGGGTGCCCTCCTGGATCACATCGGCGAGGTTGTACGGCACCGACGTGTTGGTCTTCGGGATCCGATGCCCCGTCAGGCCCTTGCCGTCGCCCGGATCGAGGTCGACGTAGTGGGCGCCGAGCAGCGTCGCCAGTTTGATGGTGGCGTGCGCGTCGTTGCCGAGTTTCACGTCGTCACCGACCCGGAGGGTGAGCAGGACATGGTCGCCCTCCAGCTTCGCGCCGGTCACGCTGCCCACCGGCACACCCGCCACGTTGACCTTGTCGCCGGTCCGCACGCCGGCGGTCTGGGCGAATTCGGCGTAGACGTCCTGATGGCCGATGCCGAGCCGGCCCCAGCTGGTGGAGGCCACCAGCAGCGCCACGATCAGCACCGCACCGCCGAGGCCCAGCCAGAAGAACCGATTCTGATCGAAGCGCCTGCGCATCCCTGCCCCGAAATTCGTCGTCACGGCCGGCACACCGCCGACTGGGAGGTGCCGCCGATCTGCGAGAACATGCCGCGCGGGAACAGCACCCCGTAGAGCGAGACGTCGAGGCGGCAGATGTAGGCGTTGGCGTAGGCGCCCTCGGCGGTGAACCGCCCGGCGTCGGAGAGGATCGACGGCAGGTCGATCGCCGCCTGATCCAGCTTGGCGCCGTTGGCGAGCAACAGGGTCAGCGCGTCGGTGCTGGCGTTCTGGGTGGCCGCCAGCTCGGACTGGATCCCGCCGACCATGGTCACCAGGGAACCGGTGGCATCGGCGATCTGCTGGGTCGACTGTTGCAACGACTGCCCCTGTTCGTAGAGTCCGCCGATCAGGGCGCGGGTCTGGGTCACCAGGGTCTCCAGTTCGTCACCGCGCTTGGCCAGGCCGCCCATCACGCCGGACAGATTGGTGATGACATCGGTCAGGATGACGTCGCGCCGCTGGAAGTCGGTCGCCAGCGCCGCCGCCTGGGTGATGAAGGCGCTCAACGAGACCCCGTCACCCTGCAACGCCTGGATCAGCGTGTTGGACAGATCGTTGACCTGCTGCGGCGACAGCACCTGGAACAGCGGCTGGAAACCGTTGAGCAGACCCGAGATGTCGAACGACGGCTCGGTGTGGTCCAGCGGGATGCCGCCCTTGTCGCGCAGCGGCGTGGCCGGGCCCTTGTCGCCCGGGGCCAGCGCGAGATACCGCTGACCGATCAGATTCTGGTATCGCACCAGCGCTTTCGTGGTGCCGTACAGCGTCTGATCGCGCTGGACGACGAATGTCACCTTGGCGACGGACTTCCCGGCCTGCGCGTCGTGACCGAGTTCGATCTTCTCGACCTTGCCGACCCGGACCCCGGCCATCCGCACATCGTCGTTGGCCCGCAGTCCGAGCACATCCGAGAAGGTCGCGGTGTACGTGCTGGTGGCGCCGGAGACGCTGCGCGCCAGGGTGTTCCACACCAGCAGGATGACCAGGACGGAGACGATGCCGAACAGGCCGAACCCGATCAGCGGCTTGCGGATGCTCATCGATCGGTACCGCCCTCAGTCACTCGCAGCTGTCCGCCGTCCAGGCCCGCCCGCAGCAGCAGATATTCCAGTGCGGTCGGGCGGCGGCCGAGCAGCTTCGCCAGGGCCGCATCGCCGGTGTAGGCGATCTGGCCGGCGTGCGAAGGCTGTTGCGGCGCAGCCGGATCCGGTGCCGGTGCGGCGGCGCCGGCCGGCTGCTGCGGCGGGGCGGCCGGTGCGGGCGCCATCCCGGGCAGGCCGGCGAGCAGGCCCGCCAGCGGGGTGCCCGCGAGCGGATTCGGCAGGGCCGCACCGGGTGTCGCGGCGGCCGGCGGCGGCGCGGCGGCCAGGATGTCGGGCAGCCCCGGCATCGGCACCACGGGCGGCAGGCCCTTGGCAGCGTCGAGCGCCCGCGGCTTCAGGGCATCGGGCAGGTGGCCGGGGTCGGCGACCGCGGGTGCGGTGGCGCAACTCGGCCCGGCGAGGTCGCCGTAGCGCGGGCAGTCGGCCGCCGTGTACGGATCCCAGGGGGTGAAGGTCACGCCGGCGTTCCACACCATCTGATGCTGCGGACCCCAGGTGAAGGTCGTCTGCAACGCGCGGGTCGACCGGTTGAGGTTGACGATGGCCCCGGTGATCGCGCTCGGATCCGCGGCGAGCGAGCCGAACATGTCGCCGACGCCGGCCGTGATCTGCTTGCCCACATCGGGATTCGCCGCGAACAGCGTGTTCACCCGGTCGACGGTGGCGCCGGCGCCGGTGATGAGGGCGACCAGCTGACCGCGCTTGTCGGCGATGGTCTGCGCGGTCTGCACCGAACTGGCGAGCACGTCCATCAGATCCGGGGCCGAGGTGTTCAGCGCCTTCAGCGAGCCGGAGAGATCGTCGAACAGCCCGGCCTCGTCGGGCACCGCGGCGCGGGTCTGCACCAGCCAGTCGTCCAGCCGTTCCACGGTGGATCCGGGCGGGCGGCCGTTGCCGTCCAGGGCGTAGGTCAGGGTGGTCAGCGAGCGGCCGAATTTGATCGGATCGATCTTGTCGAGGATGTCGCGGACGGTGGTCAGCGTGTCCTGCAGCGCGATCGTGCCCTCGCTGCGGTCCTCGTCGATGGTCGAGCCCGCGCGCAGATGCTGTGCGTCCGGCCCGTTGTAGACCAGTTCGACCGAGGTGACGGCGAACAGATTGCTCGGCACCACCCGGGCGGTGACGTTGGCCGGTACCCCGTCGGAGTACTCCGGCCGCATCTCGATGTGGACCTGTTGCAGTTCGCCTTTCGCGGCGACCGACACATCCTTCACCACACCCACCAGGACGCCGCGGAACTTCACGTCGGCGTTCTCGGGCAGGCCGTCACCGGTGGTGGTGAGGTTGGCGGTGACCGGCACCGCCGAATGCATCACCCAGCCCTTGTACCGGGCCAGCAGGAAACTCAGGATCACGGCGAACACCGCCAGGCCCGCCGCCCCGGCGATCAGCAACTGCCGTACGGAGGGGCCGCGGCCGCTCGGATCGATGATCATGACGCCCTCCTATCCCGAGATCCGGATCCCGGGGTTGACGCCCCAGACTGCCAGCGTGATGAACAGATCCGCGAAGACCACCGCGATGATGCAGTACTTGATCGCGCGGCCGGCCGCGACACCGACGCCCTCCGGGCCGCCGGAGGCGAAGAATCCGTAGTAGCACTGGATGAACGTCGTGATCGCCACGAACACCAGGGCTTTCAGCAGCGACCAGAGCACGTCCTGCGGTACCAGGAATTGGTAGAAGTAGTGCTGGAAGGTGCCGGTGGCGGTGCCGCCGATCAGCGAGACGGTGGCCGCGCAGGACAGGTAGGCGATCGGCAGGGCCAGGGAGTACAGCGGGATGATCGCGATCATCGCGGCGATCATCCGGGTGCTCACCAGATACGGCAGCGGCCGGATGGCCACCGACTCCAGCGCGTCGATCTCCTCGGAGATCCGCATGGCGCCCAGTTGCGCGGTGAACCGGCAGCCCGCCTGCGCGGCGAATGCGAGCGTGGCCAGCATCGGGCCCAGTTCGCGGGTGGTGGCGAAGGCGGAGATGGCGCCGGTGATCGGGCTGAGCCCCAACAGGTTCAGCGAGTTGTAGCCCTGGATGCCGACCGTCATACCGCCGAACGCGGAGAGGATCAGCACGATGCCGATGGTGCCGCCGCCGACGATGAGATTGCCGTTGCCCCAGGTGACATCGGAGAGCAGGCGCCAGACTTCGTTCGGATAGTGCTTGAGCGCCATCGGCATCGAGCCGATCGACCGGAGGAAGAAGAACACCTGGTGCCCGATGCGGGCGAGCCAGTCCCGGGGCGCCGTGGCGGCCGTCCGGAGCCGTCCGAGAGGCCGCAGCAGCGGCGGCACATAGGTCGAGGACACCGGATCACACCATCTGTGGGGGGAACAAGCTGTTGTAGATCTGGGTGGCGATGAGGTTCACGCCGAACAACATCACCGCCGAGAGCACCACCGCCGTGTTCACCGAATTCGCCACGCCACCGGGACCGCCGCGGGTGTTCAGCCCGGAATCACAGGCGATGATCGCGGCGAGCAATCCGAAGATCAGCGATTTACCCAGTGCGACAAGCAGATCCGCGGTCACCGCGAAGGAGGAGAAGGTGCCGACGTAGGAGCCGGGGGTGCCGTTCTGCGCGAAGATGTTGAATACATAGCCGGTCAGGAAGCCGACGAAAACCACGAAGCCGCAGAGCAATACGGATACCAGCATGGCCGCGCCGAGCCGCGGGGCGACCAGCCGCCGCAGCGGGTCGACGCCCATCACCTTCATGGCGTCGATCTCCTCGCGGATGGTGCGGCTGCCGAGATCGGCGCAGATGGCCGATCCGACCGCACCCGCGATCATCAGCGAGGTGACCAGCGGCGCGCCCTGCTGGATGATGCCGAGCCCGTTGGCCGCGCCGATGAACGACGTGGCGCCCACCTGCCCGGCCACCGAGCCGACCTGGATCGACACGATGACACCGATCGGGATGGCCACCAACAGGGTCGGCGCCGCGGCGACGCTGGTCATGAACGCGCACTGCCGGATGAACTCGGCGAAGGGGAAGCGGCCCCGGACGATCGAGACGAACAACTCGGTGACGGCCTGCATACCCATCACGATCTGGCGGCCGAAGGTTTCGAACGAACGCTTCGGATGGTCCTGCCAGTAGGCCCGCGTCCAGTCGACGGCTCCACTCATTCTGGTCGTCGCGGGACTCGATGTCCCACCCGGACTGTTCGCGAACTGCACCGGCTACCCCTCTCGACGTCGGTTGCCTGCCCCGACGACTTGTTGCTCACGGCACCCTACTACGGAGTTTGAAAAAACACATCGGAAAGTGTGCCGGTCGCCACAGATCCGAATCACCCCGTCTGACCCGCTGTGATGTGTGACATCGGACTGTCTGTGTTCACAATGGAACCGCGTTGCGATCGGGATATTTCGGAACGATCGCGGCAAAATAATCCGGACCAGGCAACCAATTTCAAGGAAAGAATTCATCGAAAAAGCTTCGGCGCCCGTCGAGTGTGGACGAGACTATCCGGGTGACAACTCCCGAGCCGCTTTACGGCGTCACTCGCACCGGGCATCCGACGCGCCGTGCCAACCGGAAAAACCGGGCACCGTCGCGGACCCCCGCGACATCCCGATTGTCCGCATCGATCCGGCGAAGCGTACGGCCGGGCGCGCCGTGTCCGGGCGCGAATACTGACAGGATGTAGTAGTACATGGTTGGTATCGTGCGGCTTCCGACAGCTGGAGGGACATGTTGACAAAACTCGCCAGGGCGGTGCGAACCGCCTTCGTCGTCGCCCTGGGCGCGGCGCTGCTCGGGACGGGACCCGGTGTGGCGCAAGCGGATCCGGACGCGCCGGTGATCGGTGGCGGTTCCGGCATCATCATCGACAACCAGTTCGAGTGCACGGTGACCACCGTGGGGCACGACCACACCGGCCGGCTGGTCGGCCTGACCGCCGGGCACTGTGGCGACGCGGGTGCGCAGGTCTGGGCCGAACAGGCCAGGGGCGCCGGAGTTATCGGCAAGTTCGTCTACTCCAACCACGATCTCGACTACGCGGTCATCCAATTCGATCCGGACCGCATCACGCCGGTCAACCGGGTCGGCAACCTGACCATCACCAATCTCGGTGCGCCCGCGCAGTTCCCGGCGGTGGTCTGCAAGGAGGGCCGCACCACGGGCAACACCTGCGGTATCGCCTGGGGCGACATCTTCCAGACCGATGAGACCTGGACCCAGATGTGTGTCGTCGAAGGCGATTCCGGCGCACCCGTGGTGGTGGGTACCACCCTGGTGGGCATGGTGAACGCCTACCTCGCGATGGCCTGCTTCGGGCCCGAGGTCGGCACGAACACCAGCGCGATCTTCAACGACCTCAACGCGCGCGGCGGCATCGGCTCCGGGTTCTACCCGATCTGATCCGGCTCGTTCGTCGGTCCGCACCACACCACCCGGGAGCTCCCTGCCGCCTTCGCGACAGGGAGCTCTCGTTTCATGGCAGACCAGTATGTTTTTTCCGTTCAGATCGAACCGGACAACCGACCTGTTCGTGTCCAGCACTATGGGTGGTCAAGGTTCCGAAGGGGTAGCGGGGCGTCGGCACGGGGCTCTGCCCCCAATACCCCCTGAGCATCGTGATACCGGCTCGGCAGTAGCGAGCTGCCCGGGCGCACGCGCGTCCGAGCCCCGTGATCATCGCCCGGACGGTTCCGGACCGGAGCCGCACCGTGCGGACCCGGCCTCGGGTACGTCCCGGGCCGACCCGGTTCCCGAACGCAGCGGCACCCGGATGCGCGTGCCCCGGGCGATGTTGCTGCACTCGGTGGCGGCCGGGGCCGATTTCGATCGGTACTTCCGCTGGCGGCGTACCCGCGACGGAGATCCGTTCGCCGTCCGATTCCCCGGTTTCGGGCGGGTGCTGTTCACCGGGACCCCCGAGGGCGCCAAGGAACTGCTGCGCGCGCCGGTGTCGCTGCTGGTCCCGCCGCGGCCGAATCCGATCGAACCGCTGGTCGGTTCCGCCTCGGTGATCCTGGCCCGGGACGAACGACACCGGCGCACCCGCGAACTCCTCGCCCCGGCCTTCCACGGCAGCGCGATCGCGTCCTTCGCCGAGGCGATCCGCGACGCCGCCGACGCCGAGATGGACGGGGTACGCACGGGCGTGCCCTGGCAGCCGGGAGTCCGGCTCGATCTGCGGTCCGCCGCCCGCGCCATCACGCTGCGGGTGATCCTGCAGGCGGTGTTCGGACTGTCGGATCCCCGGCGACGCGCCGAGTACACGAAGGAGGTCGTCGCCTATCTGACCGCCTTCAGCGGGCCGCTGCTGCTGGTACCGGCGCTGCGACACGGCGCGTTCGGGCGGACGCCCTGGGATCGCTTCGTCGCGGCGCGGACCCGGCTGGACGCGCTCATCACGGCCGATATCGAGCGCCGGCGCGGCGAGACCACCGCCACCACCGACATCCTGGGCACCCTGCTGCGGGCCCGCTACGCCGACGGCGGCGAGATGCCCGTCGACGAGCTGAGCGAGCAGTTGCGCACCTTCCTGGTCGCCGGGCACGAGACCACCGCCACCAGCCTGGTGTGGGCGCTGTACTGGTTGTACCGGCAACCGGAGACGCTGCGCCGGCTGCGCGCCGAACTGGCCGCGGCCGCGGGCGCCGAGCCCGACGATCTGTCCCGGCTGCCGTACCTGGACGCGGTGTGCAAGGAGACGCTGCGGATGCATCCGCCGGTCCCGATCGTGTTGCGGCGCTTGATCGGACCGTTCACGCTGCGCGGCGTCGACCTCGCCGCCGGGGACAACATGGGTATCGTGGTGTCGCTGCTGCACTCGGATCCCGACGTCTTCCCGGACGCCGCCGAGTTCCGGCCGGAACGTTTCCTCGAACGCCGCTACACCCCGTTCGAATTCGCCCCGTACGGCGGCGGGCATCGGCGCTGTCTCGGCGCCTCGCTGGCCGAGTACGAGTTGCGAATCGTGCTGGCGACCTTGCTGAGCCGGGTGGAACTGGCGCCGACGGCGCGCTATCGGCGCGAGCGGATCCCGCGTACGGTGCCACACAACATCGCCACCGGCCCGCAACGTGGCATGACATTCGACGTCATAGCAAACCTGCAACACGAGTGATTTGCGTCACGTTTGCTGTTCGGACATTTCCGGCCTCGCGGCAAACGGCCAAGTCGCGGCCCGCGCCGACTCGCCGATCCGAACACCGCATTCACCGGTCGCCGGAGACCGGGTGGCGTGCATGTGACTCGACGCATACCAGGGAGCCTGTTTCCATTACCGCGAGAACATGATTGGCGCACACGGACCGGCAAGGTACTAATGGACCCGGCGTCGGGGACTCGCCGGAAACTGATTCGCCACGTTCGGAGCATCGGATACGAACGGGGCGGAAGTACGAGAGGACTGTAGGGCTGTGCGCATCAACACCGGTCGGCAATCCGCCCAGAACGGGACCGCCAGATCCGCGACGAGCAGGACCACCCGAATCGGGGTGCTGGCACTGACCGTCACGGCCGCGGGCGCCGTATTCGCCGGGCCGGGCGTCGCCGCCCCGCTGTGGCCGGGCGGGCCGGATATCCCGGGCGCACCCGCCGCGGTGCAGACCCCGCCGCCGGAGAACGGCGCGGCGCCGGTGAAGAATCCGCCCGCGCTGCCCGCGGCCAACTTCGCCGCCCCCGGCATCAGCCCCGGCGACGGTGACGTCGTCGGTGTGGCGCAGCCGATCATCATCAACTTCAAGGATCCGGTCACCGATCACGACGCGGCCGAGAAGGCCATCCGGATCACCTCCAGCAACGCCACCCACGGCCACTTCTACTGGGAGGGCGACAAGCAGGTGCGCTGGCGGCCGGAGGAGTTCTGGCCGGCCAACTCCGACATCACCGTCGAGGCCGCGGGCACCAAGGTCGGCTACAAGATCGGCGACGAGGTGATCACCACCGCCGACGACGCCACCCACACCATCACGATCACCCGCAACGGCGAGGTCGTGAAGACGATGCCCACCTCGATGGGCAAGGTCAAGCACGAGACGCCGAACGGCATCTACTACGTCGGCGAGAAGAACCGGAAGATGATCATGGACTCCTCCACCTACGGGGTCCCGGTCGATTCGCCCGAGGGCTACAAGGTCGACGTCGAATGGGCGACCCGGTTGTCCAGCAACGGCATCTTCGTGCACGCCGCGCCGTGGTCGGTCGCCCAGCAGGGCGTATCCGACGCCAGCCACGGCTGTCTGAACGTGAGCACCGCCGACGCGCAGTGGTTCTTCGAGAACTCGCAGAAGGGGGATCCGGTCGTCGTGCAGAACTCCACCGGCACCTTCACCGGTGACGGGATGAGCGACTGGAACTGACCGCGAGGCAGTGAAAGCGAGCCGGACAGCCTGGCGGACCCTAGGATTCGCCCATGTCCGGCTCGCTCGATCCCGCCTCCGGTTCCGCTGACGCGGCACGGTCCACGACCACCGCTCCTGGTGCACACGAACCGTTCACAGGTCCGGCATCTCGGATTTTCCGGTCATTTGCCGGAGGGCGGCAGGCTGCCGCAGTGCGCACCGGTCCCGAGCGAGTTCTGCCCCAGCATCGCGCCCGGGGACTGCGGGGCCGTCCGTGGACCGACTACGGGCTGTTCCTGGTGCTCGTGGTGCCGAATCTCGCACTGCTGGCGGTCTTCGTCTACCGGCCGCTGATCGACAACATCCGGCTGTCGTTCACCGACTGGAACATCTCCGATCCGCTGGCCCACTACATCGGCGTCGCGAACTACCGGGAATGGTGGGGGCGCCACGACAGCTGGCAGATCGTCGGCAACACCGTGGTCTTCACCGTCGCCGCCGTCGTCGGCAGTATGGTGCTGGGTCTGGGCCTGGCGATGCTGCTGGATCGGAAGCTGTTCGGCCGCAACGTGGTTCGCTCGATCGTGTTCGCGCCGTATGTGATCTCCGGCGCGGCGATCGGCATCATCTTCCAGTTCATCTTCGATCCCAGCTTCGGCCTGGCGCAGGATGTGCTGCACCGCATCGGGATTCGGCACGTGCCGGACTTCTACCAGGATCCGCACTGGGCCATGGTGATGATCACCGTCACCTACATCTGGAAGAACCTGGGCTACAGCTTCGTGATCTATCTGGCCGCGCTGCAAGGGGTTCGGCGCGAGCTCACGGAGGCCGCGGAGATCGACGGGGCGAGCCGGCTGACCACCTTCACCCGGGTCCTGTTGCCGCAGTTGCGGCCCACCACCTTCTTCCTGTCGATCACCGTGCTGCTCAACTCGTTGCAGGTCTTCGACATCATCAACGTGATGACCCGCGGCGGGCCGCTGGGCACCGGCACCACCACGATGATCTACCAGGTGTATCGGGAATCCTTCGTCAACTTCCGGGCCGGTTACGGCGCGACGGTGGCCACCATCATGTTCGTGGTGCTGCTGATCGTCACGCTGCTGCAGGTCCGGGTCATGGATCGGGGTGAGCAGTGAGCGAGGCCGCGACCGCGTATCGCCGGCGGGAGCGCGCCGCCACGCTGTTCGGCTACGCCGCGATGGTGTGCGTGCTGATCATCGTCGGGGTGCCGTTGTTCTGGGTGCTGATCACCTCGTTCAAGGGGCGGCCGGACATCTACACCCAGCCGGCGGTCTGGTGGCCGCACGCCTGGCATCCCGGCAACTTCCACGAGGCGACCACGACGCTGCCGTTCTGGCAGTTCCTGCGCAACTCGCTGATCATCACCGCGGTCATCGCATCGGTGAAGTTCGTCCTCGGCATCCTGAGCGCGTACGGCCTGGTATTCCTGCGGTTCCCGGGCAAGAACATCGTCTTCCTGGTGATCATCGCGGCGCTGATGGTGCCGAACCAGATCACCGTGATCTCCAATTACGCGCTGGTCGCCCAATGGGGCTGGCGCAACAGCTATCAGGGCATCATCGTCCCGCTGTGCGGGGTGGCGTTCGGCACCTTCCTGATGCGCAACCACTTCCTGTCGCTGCCCACCGAGGTGATCGAGGCGGCCCGGATGGACAACGCCGACTGGTGGCGACTGCTGACCCGGGTGGTGCTGCCCATGTCGGGACCCACCATGGTCGCGTTCGCGGTGGTCACGCTGGTGAACGAGTGGAACGAATATCTGTGGCCGTTCCTGATGTCCGACGATGCCCGGGTCGCCCCGCTGCCGGTCGGACTGACCCTGCTGCAGAACACCGAGAATCCGAGCGTCACCAACTGGGGGCCGGTGATGGCGGGCACCCTGCTCACCATGGCGCCGATCCTCGTGGTGTTCCTGATCCTGCAACGTCAGATGATCAAGGGCCTCACCTCCGGTGCGGTCAAAGGTTAGTCCCCACAAGGAGATTCACGTGTCCCCCTCGTCCAATGGCACTGCCCGTCTTCCCGCTCTGTCCCGGCGCGGGTTCCTCGGCGTGGCCGGCGCGGCCGCGGCCGGGCTGGCGCTGACCGCGTGCGCGGGCAGCGGTGGCGGCTCGAAGCAGTCCGGCAGCTCGAACACCATCACCTTCTGGTCCAACCACCCCGGCACCTCCAGGGATCTGGAGACCGAGATCATCAACCGCTTCCAGGCCAAGAACCCGGACCTGAAGGTCAACCTGATCGACGCGGGCAAGAACTACGAGGAGGTGGCGCAGAAGTTCAACGCGGCGCTCTCCGGCGGGGAACTGCCCGATGTGGTCGTGCTGTCCGACGTCTGGTGGTTCAACTACGCGCTGACCAAAGCCATCGAGCCGCTGGACTCGCACTTCTCCGCGGCCGGGGTGAACGTCGCGGACTACGTCGACACCTTCGTCGGCGACTACAAGTTCGCCGGCAAGACCTGGGCACTGCCCTACGCGCGGTCGACCCCGCTCTTCTACTACAACAAGGATCTGTGGAACAAGGCCGGCCTGCCGGACCGCGGCCCGCAGAGCTGGCAGGAGTTCGACGAGTGGGGCCCGAAGTTGCAGAGCCTGGTCGGCGACGGCAAGTGGGCACACGGCTGGGGTGACGCGAAGAACTACCTGGCCTGGACCCTCCAGGGCCCGAACTGGACCTTCGGCGGCGCCTACTCCGACCAGTGGACGCTGAAGTTCAACGATCCGCACACCATCGCCGCGGGCAACTACCTGCGCGACTCGATCAACGGCAAGAAGTACGCCAGCATCCGGCCGCAGATCGCGGTCGACTTCGCCACCGGCGTCATCGCCTCCACCATCGCGTCCACCGGTGACCTGCGCGGTATCACCAAGAACGCGGCCGGCAAGACGGAGTTCGGCACGGCGTTCCTGCCGCATCCGAACGGTCCCGGCGTCACCACCGGCGGTGCGGGCCTGGCGATTCCGTCGCGGATCTCCGACGAGCGCAAGGCCAACGCGCTGAAGTTCATCGACTTCGCCACCAACGCGGCCAACACCGCGTACTTCACCCAGGGCACCGGATACATCCCGGTCCGCAAGTCGGCGCTGCAGGATGCCAGCGAGCAGGACTTCCTGTCGAAGAACCCGAACTCCAAGACCGCCTTCGATCAGCTGGCGACCACCAAGTCGCAGGACTACGCCCGGGTGTTCCTGCCCGGCGGTGACCAGATCATCGGCACCGGCCTGGAGCAGATCGGCCTGCAGAACAAGGATGTGACCTCGGTGTTCGCCGACGTCTCGAATCAGCTGCAGGCCATCTACGATCGCCAGATCGGCCCGAAGCTGCCGAAGTAGCAGCCGCCCCAGCCCACTCCCGCCCGACCCCAGGAGACCGAATCCGTATGGCCACGGTGCAATTCGACAGTGCCACGCACCTGTACCCCGGCGCGGACGCCCCTGCGGTCGACGGCCTGGACATCGAGATCGCCGACGGGGAGTTCCTGGTCCTCGTCGGCCCGTCCGGATGTGGGAAATCGACCAGCCTGCGGATGCTCGCCGGGCTGGAATCCGTCGAACGCGGCCGCATCCTGATCGGCGGCCGCGACGTCACGGGCCTGCCCCCGCGGGCCCGTGACGTGGCCATGGTCTTCCAGAGCTATGCGCTGTACCCCAATATGACCGTGGCCGAGAACATGGGCTTCGCGCTGCGCAACGCCGGGGTGAGCCGGTCCGGCACCCGGGAGCGGGTGCTCGAGGCCGCCCGGATGCTGGAACTCGAGGAACTGCTGGACCGCAAACCCGCGAAACTGTCCGGCGGGCAGCGGCAGCGGGTCGCGATGGGCCGCGCCATCGTGCGCCGCCCGCAGGTGTTCTGCATGGACGAACCGCTGTCCAACCTGGACGCCAAACTGCGGGTGAGCACCCGCGCCCAGATCGCCGCCCTGCAGAAGCGGCTCGGCACCACCACCGTCTACGTCACCCACGACCAGGTCGAGGCGATGACGATGGGGCATCGGGTCGCGGTGCTGCGCGACGGCACCCTCCAGCAGGTCGCCTCGCCGCGGGAGCTGTACGACGATCCGGTGAACGCCTTCGTCGCCGGTTTCATCGGCTCGCCGGCGATGAATCTGCTGGACGCGCAGGTCACCGAGGGCGTCGCGGTGATCGGCGATCTGCGCGTCCCGGTGCCGCGCTCGATCACCGGCCGCGACCGGGTGCTGGTCGGCATCCGGCCCGAGGCGTGGGAGATCGCCACCGATCCCACCCACGCGCTGGCGCTGGAGGCGGAACTGCTGGAAGAACTCGGCGCCGAATCCTTCGTGTACGCGCACGGTATCCACGAGCACTGGTCCAGCCGGTCGGGGCGGGTGGTGGCCCGGGTCGACCGGCGGTTCCGGATCGCGCTGGGCGAGAAGCTGCTGCTGACGCCGAAGGCCGACGAGATCTTCTTCTTCGACGCCGGCACCGAGGAACGCCTGCGCTGAGCGGAACGCCGTCGGTACCGATCCGACGGGTCCACGCGGTAGGGGCGCGACCCGGCCCGGATCGGCATACTGGACGGCGTGACTTCAGACGCGAGCATTCCCTCCGGTATCGATCTGGACTACCGCGACACCGCCGTCCGGGTGCAGGACGACCTGTTCGCGCACGTCAACGGCCAGTGGCTGGATGCGTACGAGATTCCGGCGGACCGCGCGGTGGACGGCGCCTTCCGGGCCCTGCACGATCAGGCCGAACTCGATGTGCAGGCGATCATCCAGGAGGCCGCGGCCGCCGTCGCGCCCGCCGGCAGCGAGGAACGCAAGATCGGCGACCTGTACAGCAGCTTCATGGACGAGGAGGCGGTGGAGGCGGCCGGGCTCGGCCCGATCGCCGAGGAACTCGCCGCCGTCCGCGCGGTCACCGATCGCGGCACGTTCGCGGCGCTGCTGGGCCGGTTGCAGCGCACCGGCGTCGGCGGCGCGGTGGCCGTGTACGTCGACACCGACGACAAGAACTCGCAGCGCTACCTCGTGCACGCCACCCAGTCCGGCCTCGGCCTGCCGGACGAGTCGTACTACCGCGGTGACGATTTCGCGGCGATCCGCACCGAATACCTCGCGCACATCGGCCGGATGTTCACCCTCGCCGGCATCGATGCCGACCCGCAGCGGGTCCTCGCGCTGGAAACCGCGCTCGCGGCCGGGCACTGGGACGTGGTGCGCCGCCGCGACGCCGAATTGAGCTACAACCTCACCACCCTCGGCGAGCTGGCCGCGGCGAATCCGGAATTCGACTGGGCCGGCTGGATTTCCGAGCTGGCCGCGGGCACCGACCGGTCCGGGGCCGAACTGTTCGCCGAAATCGTGGTGCGGCAACCGGATTACCTGCGCGCCTTCGCCGGGCTGTGGGCCACCGAATCGATCGAGGACTGGCAGGCCTGGGCGCTGTGGCGGGTGTTGCGTTCCCGCGCACCGTATCTGACGGCCGCCGTGGTGGCGGAGAACTTCGACTTCTACGGCCGCACCCTCACCGGCGCCCAGGAGAACCGCGAGCGCTGGAAGCGCGGCGTCTCCCTGGTGCAGGACCTGCTCGGCGAGGCGGTCGGAAAGCTGTACGTGGCACGGCATTTCCCGCCGGAGGCCAAGGCCCGGATGCAGGACCTGGTGGACAACCTGATCGAGGCCTACCGCCGCAACATCACCGACCTCGAGTGGATGGGCCCCGACACCCGACAGGCCGCGCTGGCCAAACTGGAGAAGTTCACCCCGAAGATCGGCTACCCCGACCGCTGGCGCGACTACGACGCGATCCGGATCGACCCGGCCGATCTGGTGGGCAACTACCGCAACGGCTATGCGGCCGAACACGATCGCGATCTGAACAAGCTCGGCGGCCCGGTCGACCGCACCGAGTGGTTCATGACCCCGCAGACGGTCAACGCCTACTACAACCCGGGCATGAACGAGATCGTCTTCCCCGCCGCCATCCTGCAGCCGCCGTTCTTCGATCTGCACGCCGACGACGCGGCCAACTACGGCGGGATCGGCGCGGTGATCGGCCACGAGATCGGTCACGGCTTCGACGATCAGGGCAGCAAGTACGACGGCGACGGCAATATGGTCGACTGGTGGACCGATGCCGACCGGGCCGAATTCGCGCTGCGCACCAAGGCTCTGATCGACCAGTACAGCCAGTTCTCGCCGAAGGACCTGTCCGACAACCACACTGTGAACGGCGAGTTCACCATCGGCGAGAACATCGGTGACCTGGGCGGACTCTCGATCGCCCTGGCGGCCTACCGCATCGCCCTCGGCGACGCCCACCCCCCGGTGCTCGACGGCCTGACCGGCCTGCAACGGGTCTTCTTCGGCTGGGCCCAGGTGTGGCGCACCAAATCCCGGACCGAGGAGGCGATCCGGCGCCTCGCCGTCGACCCGCACTCCCCGCCGGAGTTCCGCTGCAACGGCGTGGTCCGCAACCTCGACGGCTTCCACGAGGCCTTCGCCGTACAACCCGGCGACGACCTCTACCTGGAACCCGATGAGCGCGTGCGGATCTGGTGACACCGCCGGGGCCGGTCGCTGCCGACCGGCCCCTAGGCGCGGGCGTACCGCCGGATCAGGGCCAGGGAATCCGCGCGGCCGAGGGAGCCCTCCAGCGCCCGCCGATAGGCGAAGCCCAGGTCGCCGAGCCGGTCCGTGTTCTCCACCGCCCCACCGATGAGCGAACCCTCCGACCAACCGAAGGTCGGTAGCGTCGGCGACGCGAAGTCGAGCAGATGGAAGCCGGATCCACCGAGTACGGCGCCGGTCTCGCCGCGGAAGGGGAGTACCCGGACCTCGACGGTGTCCAGTTCGTCGATCAGTCCGGCGAGGTATTCCAGTTGTCCCCGAAGCACTTTCGGGCCGCCGACCTGTTGCAGCAGCGACGCCTCGCCGACCAGGGCGATCAGTTCCGCCCGATCCGCGCCGCGCAGCCGCCGCTGTCTTCGCATGCGGACCTCGACCAGTTGTTCCACCTGCACCGGGCGGATCGTCACGTCGGCGCGGATCAGGGCGCGGGCGTAGTCCTCGGTCTGGAGCAGGCCCGGGAGCACCAGGCTGTCGTAGCTGCGGATGGTCGCCGCGCCGTATTCCAGGCCGTAGTAGCGCTGTAGTTCGGGGCCGATCAGGGCGGCGGCCCCGGCCCACCAGCCGCGTTCCCGGCCGGTCGCGAGCAGGGTGAGCAGTTCTGCGCGCTCCGCGGCGGAGACGTCCAGCAGGTCCAGGACCGGGCCGATGGAGTTCGCGGTCAGGACGCGGCGGCCCTTCTCGACGTGGGACCAGTTGGCCGGGGTGAATCCGGCGCGGCGGGCGAAGGTCGCGGAATCGAAGCCGCGGCGTTCTCTCAGTTCACGCAGGCGCAGGACCAATTCCCACCGGGCAACCGTGGGGGACAGCGGAGCCATGGAGGGTCATCGTACGCCCGGAGCCGTCCGGCGTGTGACTATTGTCATTCCCCCGGACCGGTTATACGGTCTGTGCATCGGTGACCACGTCGTTCGGTGATGTCCCGGCTGTCCGGCCGGCTGTTCATATCGCGTCGATGCAGAGATGGGGTTGCCTTCATGAGCACGCTGGACCCGCCGGCCGCCTGTGCCGATGCCGAGGAGGCGTTCGTCCGCTGCCGTGGTTACCGCCGGGAGAACGGGTTGTACGGCGTGGTGGAGCCGGCGCTCGGGCGAATCATGTTGGACGTCGGGGCGGTCGGCGCCGTGAGTATGCCCGCCGGACTGGGCGCCGGGGTGCGCGCGCTGCTCGCCGCGGCCGGCCGGGGCGGGCCGGTCATCGGGCATCCGCGCTCGTCGCGCTGGACCTTCCTGACCGGGCCGGCCGGCGCATCCGCGCAGGACACGACGCTGCTCGCCGAATTGTTCCATCTCGGCGCGAATCTCGCCGTGCCCGGCGCCGGTGTCGTACTGCCCTCACCCGCCGACGAGCGGACGGGTTACCGGATCTGGATCGATCCGCCGGTGGGCGCCTTCCGGCCCGAGGTGGCCGCCGTGCTCGACGCCGTCCGGCGGCGGCGGGCGGCCCGCTGAGGCGTCAGCGTGCGGGAGTGGGGGTCAGCGTGATGCTGTACCGGTTCTCCAGGGTGTCCTGGAAATCCTGGGAGCACTTGTCGATCTTCGCCTGGTCGCCCTTGGCGTTCTGCACGCAGTCGTAGTAGTCCTTGCCACCGCTCTGCACGAAGATGTTGCCGTAGATCACGCCGATCACGATGCCGCCGATCAGGCCGAGCAGTCCGAGGATGAGCCCGGTGATCGCCATACCGCCGCCGGCGGCGGTTCCCCTGCGCGCCTTGATCGTCGCGATGATGCCGAAGATCACCGCCAGCAGTCCGAGCAGTACGCCGCCGAGGACGGTCAGGAAGCTCAGCAGCGCCAGGATGCCCAGGACCAGTGCCGTGATCGCGAGGCCCCGGCTGCGCGACTCCTGCCAATACTGTTGTCCCGGTGGGGGATACTGGCCGGGCTGGGGGCCGGGGTAACCACCGGGATACTGTCCGGGCGGATATTGGCCGGGAGGCGGGTACTGTCCGGGCGGGGGATAGTTACCAGGGGGCGGGTACTCCGTCACCGCTGTCCTCTCGTTCTACGGTCGGCCACCGGGCGACCCGGCGGCGTCGACTGGTAGTCGACTGTAGAGGTTATCGGCCGCCGAGCCGCGCGTGCATCTCCCACACCAGAATTTCCGACGGAACTTCGGCCACGATCCGCTGACCACCGGTGCGGGTCAGTCGCACCGCGTCGCCGGCGTACAACGTGCCGGTCCCCTCCATCCGCACCTGCCCGCGCGCCACGAACAGATGCAGGAACAACGCCTCGGGCAGGCCGACCGTCGCACCCGGCTCCGGCATCCGGGCCACGTGCAGCGCCGAATGGGTCGAATTGATCGCGATGGCGGCGCGCTCGCGGTAGCGCGGCAGTCCGGACGCCACCGTCACCAGCCCGCCGCCGGCCAGCTCGTCATCGATCTCGAGTTGCTGATAGCCGGGGGTGAGTCCGGGTTCGTCCGGCACGACCCACATCTGCACGAAATGCACCGGCTCGGTGTGCTCGGCGGTACCGCCCTGGGCCGGTGGCAGCCGCCACGAGTCGTTCTTCTCCGAGTGCAGGATGCCGGTGCCGGCGCTCATCCGCTGCGCCAGGCCCGGATAGACGATTCCGGCGTGCCCGAGCGAGTCCTGATGGACCAGGGAGCCGTCGAGCACCCAGGTGACGATCTCCATATCGCGGTGCGGATGGGTGTCGAACCCCTGACCCGGCAGCACGATGTCCTCGTTGTTCACCAGCAACAGCCCGTGATGGGTGTTCTCCGGGTCGTAGTGCTCGCCGAACGAGAACGAATGCTTCGAATCCAACCACGCCACACGGGTTTTCATGCGGTCACCGCCGCGATGCACGTCGATGTGTGGTGTCGTGAGTGTGGACACCGTGGTCCTCCTCTCGGGCCGAGCACCGATCACCCCGCGGAGCAGGCGTGCGCTCCGCACCCCACCGAGCAATTACCAGTAAATTCTAGCCTGGCGCCGACCGGGCCCCGGACCCGTGATCGCCGCCACGACCCGCCGAGCATCCCCCGGCGCCCGCCGGACAGGTTTCCGTTCGTCCGCCCCGGCGGGCCGTACGGACGCCGGAAACCGTATCATGATGTGCCGCAACGCAACCGGAGGAGAACCGCTGATGCGACCCGACGCGCCCGGATGGGCCGGGCGCGGCCCGCGACGGGTGGCCCCGCCGGCCCGCCGGGACCGGGCTCGATGACCGATTCCCGAGGGCGCCGCGCGGCCTGGCTCGCGGGGGTGCGCCGGCCCGGTGTGCTGCGGCTGGCGCTGGTCCGATTCGCCGGTCAGTTCGGCGACGGCATGTTCCAGGCCGCGCTCGGCGGCGCGATCCTGTTCAACCCGGAGCGGGAGACCGATCCGCTGGCCATCGCCGGTGGATTCACGGTGCTGCTGCTGCCGTATTCGATCATCGGCCCGTACGCGGGCGCCCTGCTCGACCGCTGGGACCGGCGGACGGTCCTGCTGGTCGCGAATCTGCTGCGGGCCGTGCTGATCGGCGTGACCGCCGTGGGCCTGCTGAGCGGCATTCCCAACCTGCCACTGGAGCTGCTGGCGCTGGCCGTGATCGGGATCAGCCGGTTCGTCCTGGCCGGAGTGTCGGCCGCGCTGCCCCGGGTGCTGGCGCCGAATCTGCTGATTCCGATGAATTCGGTGCTGGCGACGGTGGCCTCCGGCTGCGCCGCGGCGGGTGCGGCGCTGGCCGTCGCGCTGATCGGCGCGCTCGGCAGCGGGAATCTCGCCTCCGCCGTCGCGACGGGCGGCAGTGCCGTCGGCTCGGTACTCGGGGCGCTGGCCGCGGCGAGTTTCGGGGCGCGGGTGCTCGGACCCGACGCCGAGGGACAGCAGCGCGAGAACATCAGCTCGCTGCGCGCGATCCTCACCGGACTGCGGACCGGCGCCCGTGCGGTGTGGGAGTCGGTCGAATGCACCACAGCGATGATCGGTGTCGCCGCGCACCGGATCGTCTTCGGCGCGGACACCCTGATCATGGTGCTGGTGCTACGGCGCGATCAGAGCGCGGGCCTGTCGCTGCACAGCGGGCTGGGCGGATTCGGCGTCGCGATCGCCGCCGCGGCCTCCGGGATGCTGGTCGCGGCCGTGGTGGCCCCGCTGCTGATCCCGCGCCTGGGCCGCCCGCGCACCGTGGCCGCCGGGCTCGTGACGGCCGTCGTGGTGCAGGCGCTGCTGGTCACGCCCGTCACGATGTCCGGCGGGCCGGGCGACCGGCACGCTTACCACCTCCTGCTGGCCGGCGCCTTCCTGCTCGGGCTCGCCGGTCAGACGATCAAGCTGACCGGCGACGCCACCCTGCAACTCGATGTCGAGGATGCCCGCCGCGGCCAGGTGTTCGCGTTGCAGGACACCATCTTCAACGTCGGCTTCGTGCTGGCGGTGGCGGTGGCGGCGCTGATCGTCCCGGCGGACGGGCGCTCGGTGCCGGTCGCGCTGGCCGGCGCCGGTGTCTACGCGCTCGGCGTGGTCGCGGTGATCCTCAACGGCCGGCGGGCGGGCGCCCGGCCCGGATCCGAGGCGCCGGGGCCCGCGCGGCCGCTGCCGCGGTAGCCGGTCCGCGCGGAATTCCCTTCGCGTCGCGATGTATTCGGGCGTACCCGTCGATTAGATTGATGGGCGCTGTGTCCGGTCCCGGCCGGATGTCCGGGTCGCAGTGCGTGCTCACCGCCGCGCGGACGGCAGTCGTCACGCAGGCATCGAGGAGGACCGAGACATCATGGGGCTGTCCCCGCGCCGAACGGCCGTGCCCGCCCTGTTCGGGGTGCTGGCGTCGGGCGTCCTGACGTTGCCGGCCGTCGCCGAACCCGCCGCCTGGGCTCCCCGGCCGGTGAACGCCTGTGGCGAAATCGGTTTCGATCCGCTGTCCCGTAAGCCCGATCCGCTGGCGCCGCCCGCGCCGCTGCTGCCGCCGAGTATCGATATCCCCGTCCCGGTGCCGAAGGTGACGATGGTGCCGGTCCCCGGGCCGAAGCCCGACAACACCCGCATCGACGCGCCGGCGCTGCCCGCGGATCCGTGCGGCGCGCCGTGTCCCGACGTCCGCAACAGCCTCGGTCCCGATCCGGCCGGCGCCGCGAACCTCCCGCCGTTCGCGCTGCCGCAGGTCCAGATCAAACCGGAGATCGAACCCATCCCGATCCCGGTGCCCGGCGGCGATCCCCAGCCGCCCGAACCCCCGCCGGCCCCGGTGGTCCATCCCGCCGAACCCGGTGCGGTCGCGCCGGCCGTGCCGCCCCGGCAGGTGCGATCCGTCGAGCTGGTCAACCAGGTGACCGGCCACGGCTCGGTCAACCGGACCGATGTGCGGTATCAGGTGGACGGCACCGACCTCGGACTGATGTGGGAGACCAAGCCCGGCGAGGTGGCCGTCGTCTTCGGCGACACCTTCGGCAAGGGCTGGCAGCCCGGCGGCGCCGGGGCCGAGGATCAGGACTGGCGCAGCAACGTGCTCGGCTACAGCACCGGTCGCGACCTGTCCAAGGGCCTGGTCATCGACTCGATGGTGCAGGACCGGCGCTGCCACGCGGCCGAACTGCTGGACAGCCGCAAGATCAAGAACTTCGAGACCACCACCATCCCGACCTCGGGATTCGCCCTCGGCTCACGGCAGTTCCTGACCTACATGTCGATCAACCACTGGAGCCGGATCCCGGGCATGTGGATCACCAACCGCGGTGGCCTGGCCTACTCCGACGACGACGGCCGCACCTGGGTCAAGGATCGGTACGCCGAATGGGACAACGTCTTCGGCACCGACCGATTCCAGGTCGGCGCGATGGTGCCGCACGGTGACCACGTCTACCTGTTCGGCACCCCGAACGGGCGCGTCGGCGTGGTCGGCCTGGCCCGGGTCGCGAAGTCCGAGATCCTGAACAAGTCCGCGTACCAGTACTGGGTCGACGGCACCTGGGCCCCCGCCGCCGAGAATTCGGCGACCCCGCTGTTCACCGGCCTGGCCGGTGAGCTGTCCGCCCGCTTCGACGATTCCACCCAGCAGTGGCAGCTGGCCTATCTGGACCCGCTGCGGCACGCCATCGTGCTGCGCACCGCGGCCCAGCCGCAGGGCACGTGGACCGACGGCGCCGCCCTGATCGATACCGACGACTATCCGACCGCATACGGCGGCTTCATCCATCCGTGGTCGAGCGGCCGGGACCTGTACTTCACCGTGTCGGCCTGGAACACCTACAACGTCTATCTCATGCACGCCACGCTGGACGATCAGCACGGATAGACGTGCACCTCGGTGGCCTTCACCACGAAGTACACCGAGACCCCGGGAGCGAGCGCCAGTTCGGCCACCGCCCCCGGGGTGAGGTCGGCGACCAGCCCGGCGCCCCCGTCGGCCCGGTCGGCGGCGTGCACCCGCACCGTCCCGCCCCGATCGCTCAACTCGGCAATCCGCACCCGGAACACATTGCGCGGACTGCCGACCGGCGCCTCCCGATAGACGGCGACCGCGGCCGGGGAGAACACCGCCGCCGCCCGGCCACCGGCCACCCATTCCCCGTCGCGCCGGCCCGAGACGATGTCGTCGCCGCACTGGACCGCGCCGATCCCGGTATCGGTGGCGCCCGCGAGCGGTACGGCAGCCGGTCCCGGGGGCCCCGGCGGGACGGCGATGCCGATCAGCAGGTTGACCCCGGCGACGCGGGCCGCGAATTCGCTGCGCGGACGGGCGAGTACGTCGCCGACGGGGCCGTGCTCGACGATGCGGCCGGACTCCAGCACGACCACCCGGTCGGCCAGCGTCAGCGCGTCGACGATGTCGTGGGTGACCAGGATCGCGGTGGGTGCGCGGCGATTCCGCGGTGCGGCAGGGGATTGCGCGGCATCGGCGGTGGGGCGCAGGACCCGGCGCAGCAGGGCCCGCATCGCGACCGCGACGGTCACGTCCAGCGCGGCCATCGGCTCGTCCAGCAGGATCAGTTCCGGCGTGACCGCGAGGGCCCGCGCCAGGGCGACCCGCTGCGCCTGGCCGCCGGACAACTGAGCCGGTCGGCGACGGGCGAATTCGCTCGCGTCCACCGCGGCCAGCCACTCCCGGGCGGATGCGGCGGCGACGCGGCGCGAGACACCGCGGCTGCGCGGGCCGAAGGCCACGTTCGCCGCGACCGACAGATGCGGGAACAGCAGCGGATCCTGCGCGAGCAGGGAGATCCGGCGCCGATGCGGCGGTACCGCAATGCCTTTCGCGACATCGGTCAGGTCGCGGTCGTGCAGCCGCACCCGGCCGCTGTCCGGAATCAGCAGGCCCGCGACCACATCGAGCAGCGTCGACTTTCCCGCGCCGTTGGGCCCGAGTACCGCCAGCACCTCGCCGGGCCGCACGGACAGGTCGACCGACAGGCCCCGCTCGGCGACCCGGGCCGAAACCTCCAGTCCGGCAGCCGGTTCCATCATGTTCACAGGCCGACCCACTCCCGTCGCTGCGCCGCGTTCGACCGCGCCCCGCGGTACGCGATCAGCACGATCACCACCGCGACCACCACCAACAACAGCGAAAGGGCCACGGCGGCATCGGGATCCGCCTCCCGTTGCAGATAGATCTCCAATGGCAGCGTGCGGGTGCGGCCCTGCAGGCTGCCGGCGAAGGTGAGGGTCGCCCCGAACTCCCCGAGCGACCGCGCGAAGGACAGTACGGTCCCCGAGATCAGCGCGGGCCGCAACAGCGGCACCGTGATTCGCCACCACACGATCGTGGGTGACGCGCCGAGCGTGGCGGCGACCCGTTCGTAGCGTTCACCCGTGGTGCGCATCGCCCCCTCCAGCGTGATCACCAGGAACGGCAGCGCGACGAACGCCTCGGCCAGCACAACGGCGGTGGTACTGAACGCGATCCGGATTCCGGCGGCCTCCAGATGCCGGCCCAGCAGGCCGTAGCGCCCGAACAGGTACAGCAGCGCCATACCGCCGACCACCGGCGGTAACACCAAGGGCAGCAACACCATCGCGCGCAGCACCGGCAGGACCCGCCAGCGGATCCGGGCCAGCACCATCGCCATCGGCACCCCGAGCAGTACACACAGCACGGTGCTGGCGAGCGCCGTACGCAGACTCAGCACCAGCGCCGCATGCGACGCTGGCGTACCGATCAACGCCCAGAAGCTGTGCCAGCGCACAGCTTTCGCCAACGCCACCAACGGGCCGACCACGAAGGCGAAACCCAGCAACGCGGGCAGCAACAGCCAGCGCGGAATCGACGGACCGGGGGAGCGCAGCGCCACCCGGATCCCACCCGCCGCCTTCGGAAATCGCATCCGGCCCACGGTCACGGCGCCACCCCATCCAGCACGGTCACCACCACCCGATCGACCGCGATCACGACAACCGGATCCGGCACGGCTCCGGCATGATCCGGTGCGGTCACGACGCGGCCGATCGGGTTGCGGTCACGGGGTGACGAATCCGGCCTTGGCCAGCGCGGCGCGGCCCTCGGGACCGGTGATCAACGCGTCGAACTGCTGCGCCAGGTCGGCATGCTTCGAATCGGCCACGGGGGCGATCGGATAGACGTTCACCGCGCCGGCGGACTCCGGGAAGGCGACGGTGGTGACCTTGTTGCCGGCCCCGGCCGCGTCGGTCACGTACACCAGGCCCGCGTCGGCCTCACCGGAGGTGACCTTGGCCAGGACGTCGGTGACCGCGGATTCCTCGCTGACCGGGCTGATCGCCACGTGCGCGTTGGTGGTCACCTTCTTGGCCGCGGAGCCGCAGGGCACCTGCTGGGCACAGACCACCAGCCGCAGTCCGGGCTGGGACAGATCGGCCAGTGCGGCAATGTGCTTCGGATTGCCCGGCGGCGTGACGATGGTGAGGGTGTTGGTCGCGAAGGTCTGCGGCGCGGCGGTGATCCGGCTGGTCTTCACGACCTTGTCCATGTTCGCCTGATCGGCGGAGGCGAATACGTCGGCCGGCGCGCCCTGGTTCAGCTGGGCCGCGAGGTCGGAGGATCCGGCGAAGGAGAAGGTCACCTTGGTACCCGGGTGTTCCTTCTCGAACGTCGCGCCCAGGTCGGTGAACACGTGGTTCAGCGACGCCGCGGCGAATACGGTCAGCGTGGTGCTGCCGGTCGGGCTGCCGGAGGCGCTCGAGGAGCCCGAGGAGCCGGAATCACCGGAACCACAGGCGCCCAGCAGGCCCACGGCCGCGACCGCCGCGGTCACGCCGACGACGGCGCGCCGCACGGCCCGGCCGCTCACCGGCCCGGCGTCTCGACGACGACCGTGGTCGCCTTCACGCTCGCCACCGCGACGCTGCCCGGTTCCAAACCGAGCGCCCGCACCGACTCGCTGCTCATGAGCGACACCACTGTGAACGGTCCGCATTGCATCTCCACCTGTGCCATCACCCCGTCGATCACCACGCGGGTGACCAATCCGGGAAACCGATTGCGTGCCGAACTGGCACTACCCAGCCTGGTCTGTGGCGGCCGCGCGTTGGCACTGGCCAGTTCGGCCAGATCGCGACCGTCGATCACCAGGCGGCCCGCATCGTCCTTCTGCGCGGTGAGCGCACCGGTGTCGATCCATCGCCGCACGGTGTCGTCACTGACGCCGAGCAGTTCGGCGGCATCGCGAATTCGCAGGCTGGGCATCGCCGGAGCATATGTCCGCATTATCGGATCGGACAAGATGATCCGGCCGTATCTTCGGATAACAACGACCGACCGCCTCGTCGGCCGGGTCGGTGGCGGCAGGTACGCTCGGGGCCGCCATGGCCACCTCATTCGACCCCGCCACCTGGTCACCGTCGCGCGCGCTGGATCTCGGCCGCCGGCTCCTCGATCCCGAATGGCTCGAACACTGGGCCGCGGCCACCACCGCGTGGCTGGATCCGGTGGCCGACCCGGTCTCCGGCACCGTCACGGCGCTGCTGCCGGATGCCCTGATGAGCGCGCTCAGTCACGGCATCGTACGACGGTTCGGTGGCACCGAGTTCAGCGCCACGCTGCTCGGCCGCGAGCTGGATGCCACGCTGCACGCCCTGCGAGCCGGTCGCCGCGGCGCGCATTTCCACATCGAGGCGACGCTGACCGGGATGCGCTGGAGCGGTCACCCGATCCGGGAGGCGACCGTCGTCGCGCACGGCGTCCGGCTGGTGCCGGGGGTGCCGACCCGGGTGCGGGCCGCCGGGCTGGAGATCACCGGCACGATCGCGCTGGACGTCCTGCTGGACCGGCTGAATCGGCGCGGCCTCGACTGGGAACTGACGCCCGGTCCCGGCGGCACGATCCATGCCGCCCATCGGCGCCGCCGGATCCGGGCCGTACTGGACGCGGTGATCGGCGACCACCTGCTCAGCGTGGCGGTCCATCGCGCCACCTGGTGGGGGATCCGGGTGCCGCGCCGCCACATTCGCGTCCCGTCCCGGCCGTTGCCCGGGTTACCGCACGACCTCCGCATCGAACGCGCGGACCGCGACGGCGAGCTGGTGCGATTCCGGATCACCGTGCCCGCGGTGACCGGATCGTTCGACCTGGCCGCGATGCGCGCCGCGATCGTCGCGGGCACCACCATGATCATCTTCTGAGCCGGTTGTGCCCACCAGGATGCGGTTAGGGCGCGCCCGCGTTCCACCACTCGCGCAGCGCTTCCTCCGCCTCGTCGCGGGACAGCGGCCCCCGGTCCAGCCGTAGTTCCTTGAGGTAGCGCCAGGCGCGGCCCACCTGCGGGCCGGGTTCCAGGCCCAGCATCTCCATGATGTCGTTGCCGTCCAGGTCGGGACGTACCCGCGCGAGATCCTCGGCCTCCTGCAGCCGGCCGATCCGCTCCTCGAGGTTGTCGTAGGTCGCCTGCAACGTCGCCGCGCGCCGCTTGTTGCGGGTGGTGCAGTCGGCGCGCACCAGCTTGTGCAGCCGGGGCAGCAGTTCACCACCGTCGGTGACGTAGCGGCGGACCGCCGAATCGGTCCACTGACCGGTGCCGTAACCGTGGAACCGCAGGTGCAGGTACACCAGCCTGGCGACATCCTCGGTGAACGCCTTCGGATATTTCAGTGCCCGCATCCGCTTGCGGACCAGCTTGGCCCCGACCACCTCGTGGTGGTGGAAGCTCACGCCGCCGCCGGGCTCGTTGCGCTTGGTCGGCGGCTTGCCGATGTCGTGCAACAGCGCGGCCCAGCGCAGCACCAGATCCGGATCGCCGTCCTCCTGGTCGATGGCCTGCCGCAGCACGGTCAGCGAATGCTGATACACGTCCTTGTGCTGGTGGTGCTCGTCGATCTCGAGCATCATGGCCGGCACCTCGGGCAGTACCCGCTCCGCCAGTCCGGTCTCGCACATGATGTCGATGCCCTCGGTCGGGTGCGCGCCGCCGATCAGCTTGTCCAGTTCGGCCCGCACCCGCTCCGCGGTGATCCGGTCGATCTCCGCGGCCATCGCCGTGATCGCGGTCAGGACCCGGGGTGCGAGGGTGAAACCGAGCTGGGCGACGAAGCGGGCGCCGCGCAACATCCGCAGCGGATCGTCGTGGAACGAATCCTCCGGCGCGGCCGGGGTATCCAGCACCCCGGCCAGCAGCGCGTCCAGTCCGCCGAGCGGATCCACGAATTCCAGCGAACCGTCCGCACCCACCTTGACGGCCATGGCGTTGGCGGTGAAATCGCGCCGCACCAGATCGCCCTCGAGCGTGTCGCCGAAGGTGACCTCGGGATTGCGGGACACCCGGTCGTAGGTATCGCTGCGGAAGGTGGTGATCTCCAGCTGCCGGCCCGCTTTCGAGGCGCTCACCGTGCCGAACGCCAGACCGCCGGTGTCCCAGAGATGATCGGCCCAGCCGCGCACGATCTGCAGCACCTGCTCCGGCCGGGCATCGGTGGTGAAATCCAGATCGCTGCCCAACCGGCCGAGTACCGCGTCCCGCACGCTGCCGCCGACCAGGTACAGCTGATGCCCGCGCGCGGCGAACATCTCACCGAGCGGGGTGAGCACATCCGACAGCCGGCCGAGCGTGACCGCCGCCGCCGCGAGCAGCCGGGTCCGGCGCTCGTCGGGCACATCAGGGGCGGGGGAGGGCACGACTGCCTCCTCGGACTTCGGCGAAACCACGAAACGGCAGCTTAGTCGGCGAGGCCGCCGACCTCCGAAACCCGAGCCTGCTGCGGCCGATAACCCCCGCCGCACCGGCGCGAGGAGGACGAAGCGGCAAATCGAACACCGCTAGACTGACGCAGTGTCTACGGCCGATCGCGCGAACAGCCGACGCCGCCGGCCGCGGCGTCGCGGTTCGGGCGGTGGTGCCGCCAAACCCGCGAAACCCGCCACCGCGGCCAAGGCCGGGGGCACAGCCAAGTCCGCCGACAAGGCGGGCACGGCCAAGAACGGGGCCGCCAAATCCACTGCCGCCAAGGGTGCGAAGCCGCGTATGCGGACCGTCCGGGAGACTTCGGCGGGTGGTCTGGTGGTCGAGGGCCTGGACGGGCCGCCGGAGCAGCGCTGTGCCGCACTCATCGGGCGCACCGACCGCCGCGGGCGGTTACTGTGGTCGCTGCCCAAGGGACATATCGAGGACGGTGAGACCGCCGAGCAGACGGCGGTTCGCGAGGTGGCCGAGGAGACCGGTATCAGCGGTATGGTCGTTGCCGAACTCGGCAGTATCGACTACTGGTTCGTCACCGACGGCCGCCGGGTGCACAAGACCGTGCACCACTATTTGATGCGGTCGATCGGCGGCGAGCTGTCGGATGCCGATGTCGAGGTGACCAAGGTGGCCTGGGTGCCGCTGAGCGAACTCGATTCCCGGCTCGCCTATGCCGACGAGCGCCGATTGGCGGAGGTCGCGAACCGCCTGATGGATCGGATGGAGAACGGCAGACGATGAGGCGTGCGGGTCACCGTCGGCGTCGCCGGGCGCCGATGTTTCTCGGCATTGTGCTGGTCGTTCTGGGGGTACTGGGAATTCCGGGTGCCGCTCCGACCGGCGCGCAGCCGGCGTCGGGTACCGGCTCCACGACGCCGAAATTTCTGAAGCTCACCATCGACTCGGTGACGCCGAACACGGTCACCACCTCGACCTCGGCGGTGCTCGTGATCGTCGGGACCGTCACCAACATCGGCGACCGCAACGTCGACGACATCAGCGTGCGGGTGCAGCGCGGCGCCGCGATCGGTAATCCCGGCGGCCTGCGCTCCTCGCTGCGGCCGGACCAGAGCGACTACGACGTCGTGACCACCCCCTTCCAGGACGTCGCCGACGAGCTGACACCCGGCCAGCGCAAACAGTTCACGCTGCGGATCGGCGTGCGGCCCGGGATGGCCGGCGCCGGCAACGCGGTCACCGGCGCACTGGACATCAGCGATCCCGGCGTCTATCCGGTGCTGCTGAACGTCAACGGCCAGCCCGCCTACGGTGGCCAGGCCCGCCTCGACGATGCCCGCTTCCTGGTCCCGATCCTGGGCCTGCCGGCGATTCCGGACGGCGACGCCAAGGGTTCGGGGCTGCCGCCGGTACCCGCGCCGCCCGACACCCCGGTCGCCACCACCCTGCTGTGGCCGCTGGCCGATCGTCCCCGCCTGGTGGCCGGCATCCCCGGCTCGGTGGACGGCCGTGCGCTGCTCACCGACGACGAACTGGCCGGCGAACTGGCCACCGGCGGCCGGTTGGATCAGCTGCTGGCCGCCCTGGAATCGGTGCTGCACCCCGATACCGGCCTGGATCCCTCGCACACCGGTCCGGGCCTGGCCTCGGCCCTGTGCCTGGCGATCGATCCGGACCTGCTGATCACGGTGTCCGCGATGACCGACGGCTACCGGGTGCTGGCCAGCCCCTCGGATCCGGACGGCTCGACCCGCGACGGCTCCGGCGCGCACGCCGCCAAGACCTGGCTGGACCGGCTGCACTCCCTGGCCGGATCGATGTGCACGGTGGCACTGCCGTTCGCCCAGGCCGACCCCACCGCACTGGCCGCGGTCCACGATCCCGGCGTCACCGCCCGGGCCATCGACGCACCGGCGGATATCGTCGACTCGATCCTGTCGATCAAATCCGTGCGCGGGGTCGCGCTGCCCACCGCGGGCAGTATCGACGGCGATGCGGCGACGCTGCTGTCCCGGCACGGCTACACCAGCACGATCCTGGCGGACAACGCGGTCAGCACGCCGGACGCGCACAACGCGGCGGTGAGTTCCGCTCCCGGTGACGCGCACAGCACCGCGGCGCTGACCGGTCCCGAGGCCGACACGCCCGAGCTGGTGCAGTTGCCCGCCCCGCCGCCCGCACCGGGGTCCACGCCCGCCGTCGCGAATCCGCCCGGCGGCGCACCGGCCGCCGCACCCCCGGCGACCGCCGCGCCGAGTTCCGCCCCGGCACCCACCGCGCCGCCGGTGGCCGGAACCCCCGCGGCCGCCCCGGTGGGCCTGAAGGCCGCCACCTTCGACATCTGGTCGGCGACCGCGCTCGCCGCGGTCGGCTCGAATCCGCCGACGCCGTCGTTCACCCCGGAGCGGGTCCGCTACGACGTCAACAACGACTCCCGCGCGGCCCGGCTGCAGGACGCGCTCGCCGCGCTGTCGTGGTCGGCGGTGAATCCCCAGTCGCCGCGGCGTTCGGCCCTGCTGGCGCCGCCGCAGCAGTGGAGCGCCAACCGGGACGAGGCGACCGCGCTGCTCAACCAGGTGGAGCTGCTGATCCGCAACGGCCTGGCGACCCCGCGCTCGTTCCAGGATCTGCTCGCCCAGCCGGCGGATCCGCGGCCGTTCGACGTGAACTATCTCGCGGAGACCGCCGACGAGGCGGTGCCCGCCGCCTACGACGATCCGGTCCGGGACCAGGGGCAGCGGATCACCGATCTGATGGGCGCGCTGGTCGAGGTGCCGCAGCAGGAGCCCACCCCGCGCACCTTCCTCACCCCGCTGCGCGACGATCTGGTCCGGGCGCTGAGCCTGTCCGATCGCAACGCCACCGGTGAACAGGGCGAGACCGCCGCGCGCCGCCGGCTCGACCAGACCACCCACACCATGGACGGGCTGTACCGGTCGGTGACCGTGCTGCCGCCCGGCGGGGTGTACACACTCGCCTCCGAACAGAGTCCGCTGCTGCTGGTCGCGCGCAACGATCTGCCGGTCGCGGTGCGGATCCGGTTCAAGATCGATGCGCCGGCCGAGGCGACCATCACCGATATCGGCGAGCAGCAGTTGCCGGCCGAGGGCACCCGGTCGTTCCAGATCCCGACCCAGGTCAGCGACAAGCGCAACCTGGTGATCCCGATCTCGCTGACCACGCCCGGATCGGTTCCGCTCGGAAATGCGACATCGGTGTCGGTTCGCTCCAACGCCTACGGTCAGGCGTTGGCGATAATTACCGCATGCGCCGGAGCACTACTGTTGCTACTGGCCGGTCGTCGTCTGTGGCGCCGGTTCCGGGGGCAACCCGATCCGGCCGACGAAGGGTTGGACCCGGGCAAGCGACGCCGGGTCAACCGGTACGGACGCGCGCGGACGCGGGCGACGCAGCGACAGGAGGCACGATGAGCGACGGCGATATCTCGAGATCGGTCGCCACGATCGCCGTGCCGGTCGGGCCGCTGCCGCTGATCGCTCGGCCGATCCGCGCGTACACCCGGCGTGCTGCCGCCCGGCCGCTGCGGGAGGCGTGGTGAACGACTACGACGGCCCCCGCCGCGACGGCGACGGCCCGCCGCCACGGCGCACGCCCGCGGCGCCGTGGGAACGCGGGCCCAATCCCGACGGCGCCGACGGACCGCCGCCGAACCGGCCGTTACCGCAGGTACCGCAGCAGGTACCGCCGGGGGTGTCCCGGCGGCAGGTCCCGCTGACCGGCCCGATGCCGCAGGTCCCGCCCGGGCACCGCCCACCGCCGCCGGTCGATCCGGACCACCGGCCCCCGGTCCGCCCGGTCCCGCCGGGACAGATACCGCCCGGCGCACCGCCCCGGCAGGGCCCGCCCGGTGGTTCCCCGCGCCCGATCCCGCCGAACCCGCCGCGGCGGGAGCCGCCGCCCGGCGCCCCCCTGCGCCCGGCACCGCCTGGCGATCCGTCGCGACAGGGCCCGCCCAGCGGCTCGATGCGCCCGGTCCCGCCGAACGCCCCCCCGCACAACGGGATGCCCCATCGGCCCGCACCCGGTGAGCCGTTCGAATCCGGACCGCCGAGCCGGCCGATGCACCGGGTACCGCCGAATGAACCCGCCCGCGGCCGTCCGATGCCGCCGGGCGCTCGGCCCCCGCATCGCGGGCAGCCGCCCGCCGACCCCGGTGAGGCCGGCTATCGCTACCACCCGGCCGCGCTGTCGACCGGCCCGACCGAACGGATCGCCCGGCCGCGGCCCGACGCACCCCGTCCGGAGCGCGTCGGCGGCCATCCGCGCACCGCCACGCAGCTGGCGGTGCGCCCGGCCGCCAATCCGAACTCGCGACTGCTCAGCGCCTCCGGTTCGATCGCGATCGCGACGCTGATCAGCCGGATCACCGGTTTCGGCAAGCAGTTGCTGCTGCTGACCGTGCTCGGCCCGGCCATCGCCAGCGCCTTCACCGTCGCCAGCCAGATCCCGACCATGGTGGAACAGCTGGTGCTCGGCGCGGTGCTGACCGCGTTCGTGGTGCCGACCCTGGTCCGGGCCGAGAAGGAGGATGCCGACGGCGGCGCCGCCTTCGTGCGGCGGCTGGTGACGACGGCCTTCCTGGTACTCGCCACAGCCGCGCTGTTCTGCACGGCGGCCGCGCCGCTGCTGATCAAGTACATCTTCCTGTCCGACGACGGCAAGGTCAGCACCGGTCTGACCACGGCGCTGGCCTATCTGCTGCTGCCGGCCATCCTCTGCTACGGCATGTCGTCGCTGCTGATGGCGATCCTGAACACGCACGAGATCTTCAAGCCCGGCGCCTGGGCACCGGTGCTGAACAACGTGGTCGTACTCGTCGTACTGGGCATGTACGCGCTCACACCCGGCGAGATCTCGCTGCATCCGGTGCGGATGGGCGAACCGAAACTGCTGATCCTCGGGGTCGGCGTGACGCTCGGCGTCCTGGTCCAGGTGCTCAGCCTGCTACCGCCGATCCGGCGCGCCGGGATAAATCTGCGCCCGCTGTGGGGTGTCGACGCCCGGCTGAAGCAGTTCGGCGGCATGGCCACCGCGGTCATCCTCTACGTCTTCATCAGCCAGGCCGGTTTCGTCTTCGGTACCCGGATCTCCTCGCACGCGGACGTCGCCGGCCCGGCCATCTACAACAACGCCTGGCTGCTGTTGCAGTTGCCGTACGGCGTGCTGGGCGTGACCGTGCTGACCGCGATCATGCCGCGGCTGAGCCGCGACGCCGCGGCCGACGACAATCCGGCCGTCGTCGACGATCTCTCGACCGCGACCCGGCTGACCATGATCGCCCTGCTGCCGGTGGTGTTGTTCCTCACCGTCGCGGGCCCGCAGGTCGGCAAGGCGCTCTACGGCTACGGGCACTTCGGTCACGCCGAGGCCACCCGGCTGGGCGAGACGGTCAGTTGGTCCGCCTTCACCCTGATCCCGTACGCGCTGGTGCTGATCCATCTGCGGGTCTTCTACGCCCGGGAACAGGCCTGGACGCCGACCTGGATCATCCTGGGCATCACCACGGTCCGGATCGCGCTCTCGGCGCTGGCGCCGATCGTGGTGCCCGAGGACCACGTGGTGATCGCGCTGAGCGTCGCCAACGGCATCGGGTACATCGCCGGTGCGATCATCGGCGGCTGGCTGCTGCACCGCAGCCTGGGAGATCTCCGGATGACCAACGTCGGCCGGACCATCACCCGGGTGGTGCTCTCCTCGGTGGCCGGCGCGGCGGTCACGGTGATCGTGGACCAGCTGCTCGGACTGCCCCGGCTGCACAGCGTGAGCGGTTCGATGTTCCGGGTGGTCGTCGACGCGGTGGTCATGTTCGGCGTCGCTTTCGGGCTGATGCGCCTGATCGGTATCCCGGAGATCGTGTCGATCACCGTCTCGATCTCGCGGCGTCTCGGCATCACCGCACCGGCCCCGGATCTGGCCCTCGGCGATCCGGATGCCGACATGCAGGACACCATGGTGCTGCCGCGGTTCGACGCCGCGCCGTACTACTACCGGTACGAGCCGTACATGGATACCCAGACCATGGTGCTGCCGGTCATTCGACCCGGTGCGGTTGACCGCACCGGCACGGGTGAGTTCCCGTACCCTGTTCGGCAGAGAAACGCAAATGCCGAACCCGGCACTCACCGGCAGGACCCGGACTCCCACCATGACGAAACGGGTACTCGCGCGGATGCGGAACATGGACAAACCGGCGACGGGCTTGGTGCGACGCCGGGATATCGGACCACGACACACCAGGGCGAAGGAGGAACCAGCGTGAGCGACGACGCGGCGGGTGCCGTACCGGCCGCCGATGCTGCTGCCGCGGCGGGCGCTGTGCGCACCGACGACGTCCAGCCCGCCGGCGTGCCGTCGGACGACCGGCACGCCGGCGACCACAGGGAGCCGCCGGCCGAGCAGCATGCCGGGGTTCCCGGCCTGGTGCCGTCCCGCGATCCGGTCTACGACACCGGCATGATGTCGCCGGTCTCGCCGGAGATGCCGCCGATGCGGACGGAACCGCCGATGCGGCGACTACAGCGCGGGCCGAAGCTGATCCCGGGCGCCTCGGTGGCCGGTGGCCGCTACCGGCTGCTGGCCGATCACGGCGGCGCCCGTGGCCTGCGCTTCTGGCAGGCCCTGGACGTGAAGCTCGATCGCGAGGTCGCCCTGACCTTCGTCGACGCCGATCAGAAGGCCACCGACAACTCCGGCCAGGACGGCCCGCAGGGCATCCTGTCGCGCACGCTGCGGCTGGGCCGGATCAACTCGCCGGGCCTGGCCCGCGTACTGGATGTGGTGCGCGGCAGTTCCGGCGGCATCGTGGTGGCCGAGTGGACACCCGGCCGATCGCTGCGGGAGATGGCCGAGACCAGGCCGTCGCCGATCGGCGCGGCCCGGGCCATCCGGGCGCTCGCCGCCGCGGCCGAGCTGGCGCACCGCGGCGGTGGTTCGCTGTCCATCGATCATCCGGACCGGGTGCGCATCAGCGCCTCCGGTGACGCGGTCCTGGCCTTCCCCGGCACGCTGTCGGATTCGGAGCCGCAGGCGGATGTGCGCGGCCTCGGCGCCATGCTCTACGCGCTGATGACCGCCCGCTGGCCGATCCGGGTCGGCGGGGTCTCCGGCGCCGCCGCGACCGTGGGCGGGCTGCCGCTGGCCGATTTCGGCCCGGACGGCACGCCGGTGGAGCCGCGGCAGATCCGGCCCGAGGTGCCCTTCGAGATCTCCGCGGTCGCGGTGCGCTCGCTGGAGTCCAACAAGGGTGTGCGGACCGCCGCGACGGTGCAGCACGTGCTGGAGCAGGCCTCGGTCGTCGACCAGAAGACCGATTTCATCCCGGTGCTGCGGCTGGGCCAGCGGGCGACCGCACCCAGCGATTCGCTCGCCGATCCGGAGCTGCTGGCGGCCGAGAAGGAACGCTCGCAGCGCATGGTGTGGGTGCTGGTCGGTCTCGGCATCCTGGCGGCGCTGGCGGTCGGCGTGATCATCTGGTGGCTGCTGAGCGTCTTCGCGCCCAGCTCCTCCAACGCCCCGCTCAACGAGCAGCGTCAGTTGGGCCTCACCACGGCCAATACGGCGCCGGCCGATCCGGCCACCGGTGGCGCCCCGGCCGCGCCGGGTGCGCCGCAGTCGGCCACCGGTGGTGTTCCGGTGCCGGTGACGGCCGCGTCGGTGTTCTCCCCGGAGGGCACCCCGGACGGCACCGCCAACGTCACCGCGGTACTGGACGGCAACCCGGCCACCATGTGGCGGACCGATCAGTACTTCCAGCAGTTCCCGGCGCTGAAGAAGGGCGTCGGGATCCTGACCACGCTGGGCAGTCCGAGCAAGCTCACCAAGGTGACCATCGATTCGCCGAGCGCGGGCACCGTGGTCGAGATCCGCACCTCGCCCACCGCGGCGACCACGCTCGACCAGACCCAGCTGATCGGCCAGGCGACCCTGGCCGACGGCGCCACCTCGATCGCGGTGCGCGCGGACCAGCCGGCCCGGTACGTGCTGGTGTGGATCACCGCGCTGGCCAATTCCGGTGGTCAGTACCAGACCTCGATCGGCGACATCCGCTTCGAGGCCGCCCCGTAACGGCCCCCGGCCGCGTTTGTGGAAGGGGTGCGAATCTTTCGCGCCCCGTACGTCTGGTTGCTGCCTGTTCGTCGCAGCCGATATGATTCTCAGCGCGCTCTCAGCAGGGAGTTTCCTGGGATCTGGCGTTTCGGTCCTGGATGACGCGAAGGATGCGACGGTTGCCCGTCTCGGTTCCGGGCAATGACGCCGTCGTCTGCGCCGATCCTAGGGGTTTGTATTGCCGTTCGATGTCGATGGGTACGCCGGGGGGACGTCCGAGTCATCCGCAGTAGTCCGTCGTCGTTCGTTCGATCGCGAGGCGGCCACCGATCAGGAGTTGCTCACCGCACATGTCGCGGGGGACCGGCACGCCTTCGGCGTGCTGTTCCGCCGACACTACGACCGGCTCTGGCAGCTGGCGTTGCGCACGTCGTACACGCCGGAGGACGCCGCCGACTCGTTGCAGGACGCGCTGCTGTCCGCGCATCGCAACGCGGGCTCCTTCCGCGGCGACGCCGGGGTGGGCAGCTGGTTGCACCGCATCGTGGTCAACGCGTGCCTGGATCGGATCCGCCGCAACAAGTCCCGGCACAGCCTGTCGCTGTCGGACGAGGCGGTGGGGGAGCCGGCCGCCGCACGGGACGAGTTCGCCGAACTGGAGATGTCGATGGTGGTCGACGCGGCGCTGTTCGCGCTTCCACCGGAGCAGCGCACCGCTTTGGTTGCCGTCGATCTGGAGCGGTATACGGTAGCCGAGGCCGCAGCGATGCTGGGGGTGGCCGAGGGCACGATCAAGAGCAGATGCGCCCGGGGCCGGGAACGACTCAAACAACATTTGGACTTCCTGAGAGAACCGGGGAACCGGAGGTAGCGTCGCAACGTCTTAATTTGCGACGAGATATTTCGAGGTGGCAGCGCCGACCGAGGAGGTGTGCAGAATGACGGCTCGACCGGTGCCGCAACCTCCGTTCTCGCCGACCCTGCTGGCCGATCTGCACGCCGGCAATCTCGCACCCGAGCTGTCCGATCGACTGCGACCGGCGGTCTGCGACGATCCGGAGGCCACGCGTTTCCTGCGTTCCCTCGACGACGTCAGCACCGAATTGCACCGGCTCGGCACCGATCCGCTGATCCTGCATCCCGTTCCGCCGCGCGTGAGCGCCAATCTGGATCGGCTGCTGGACGCGCTCGCCGCCGGGGCCGACCCCGCGGCGCTGGCCTCGGGCCGCCCGCCCGCCGCGACGGCCGCGGTACTGCCGTTGCCCCGGCGCCCGAGATCCCCCCGCCGGGAAGTCCCCCGGCCGCGCTGGGGTGTGGCCGTCGCGGCGGCCGCCGCGGTCGCCGCGGGCGGGGTGGGCGTGGGGGTCGCCGTGCACAACCGCCCGGCCGCGCCGAATGCGCTGCCCGCCACGAGTACCGCACCGCACGCCGACAGCGCCGTCCCCACCGGCGGTCTGTCGGCCGCCGCACTGCTCGACGCGCTCGGCCGCAACGATGTCTCCGGCCCGCTGGCCCGGCCGGGCGCGCTCGCCGCGTGCGCCGCCGCCGCGGGCCTCGACCGCACCGTCCTCGGCGCCATGAACACCCGGTACGGCAGCGATCCCGCCGTCCTGATCCTGCTGGCCGGTCCGCAGCCGCCCACCGTCACCGCCCTGGTCGTCGGTCCCGGTTGTGGCCCCGGCGATCCGCAACTGCTGGAGACCCGCGACATCGGCTGACCGCCGCGGGGCGCGCTGCCGGACGGGCCCGGGAACAACGGCGTTTACGCTGTTGTTGTCCGACACGCCCGCCACAGATTTTCGATACCAGACCAACCCCTCGGAAGGGCTCCATGAGTACGCCAGTTCGCGACCTGATCATCGTCGGCTCCGGCCCCGCCGGTTATACCGCCGCCGTCTACGCGGCCCGCGCCGACCTCGAGCCGCTGCTGTTCGAGGGCACCCAATTCGGCGGCGCGCTGATGACGACCACCGAGGTGGAGAACTTCCCCGGCTTCCGCGACGGCATCATGGGCCCGGATCTGATGGAGCAGATGCGCGCGCAGGCCAAGCGGTTCGGCGCCGATATCCGCACCGAGGACGTCGATGAGATGGATCTCACCGGTCCGATCAAGAAGGTCACCGTCGGCGGCGAGACGTATCAGGCCTACGCCGTCATCCTGGCCATGGGTTCGGCCGCGCGCTACCTGAACGTGCCCGGTGAGCAGAAGCTGCTCGGCCGCGGCGTGAGCGCCTGCGCCACCTGCGACGGCTTCTTCTTCAAGGGCCAGGACATCGTGGTGATCGGCGGCGGCGATTCGGCGATGGAGGAGGCCACCTTCCTCACCAAGTTCGCCACCAGCGTCACCATCGTGCACCGCCGCGAGGAGTTCCGGGCCTCCCGGATCATGCTGGACCGCGCCCGGGCCAACGACAAGATCCGCTTCGTCACCAACGCCGAGGTCACCGAGGTGCACGGCGACACCGCCGTCACGAGCCTGACCCTGCGCGACATCCGCACCGGGGAGACCTCGGAGCTGCCCGCGACCGGTCTGTTCGTCGCCATCGGCCACGATCCGCGCAGCGATCTGGTCCGCGGTCAGCTCGACGTGGACGACGAGGGTTACGTGCTGGTCGAGCAGCCCAGCACCGCCACCACGCTGCCCGGCGTCTTCGCGGCCGGCGATCTGGTCGACCACACCTACCGGCAGGCGATCACCGCGGCCGGGACCGGCTGCCGCGCGGCCATCGACGCCGAGCGGTGGCTCGCCGAGAAGGGCGACATCGCCGCCAACACGCTCTGAATCCGGTCCGGCACGTCGCCGGCCGGGCCCGGCCCAGCAAGTTCGAGGAGACAACCATGTCCGATTCCGCCACCAAGACCGTCACCGACGCCACCTTCCAGGAGGAGGTGCTCGGCAGCGAGAAGCCGGTGCTGGTCGATTTCTGGGCGGCGTGGTGCGGCCCCTGCAAGATGGTCGCCCCGGTCCTGGAGGAGATCGCCGCAGAGCATTCGGACAAGCTGACCATCGCCAAGATCGACGCCGATGCGAATCCGACGGTGTCGCGGGACTATGGCATTCTGTCGCTGCCCACCCTGGTCCTCTTCACGGAGGGCAAGGAGGCGAAGCGGATCGTCGGCGCCAAGGGCAAGGCCGCCCTGCTGCGCGAACTCGGCGACGTGATCTGACCCCGGGCAGGTAGGATGCCGGGCACCGGTCGTGCGACGGACGGCGGGTGTGAGCCGTCGCACGAGTGGGTACCTGGGTTGGCAGAAGGAAAGGGCTCTGACGCATGCACCGACTCCGTCACGGCGACACCGGTCCTGCCGTCGCCGAGGTTCGGGGCACTCTGGCAAGCCTAGGCTTCCTGCACTCCCATGCCGCCGGTGCCGACGGCCACGGTGAGTACTGGAAGGACGCCGACGCCGGCTTCGACGAGAATCTCGACTCGGCGGTGCGGGCCTTCCAGCAGCATCGAGGTCTCCTGGTCGACGGTGTCGTCGGCCCGGCGACGTATCGGGCGCTCAAGGAGGCCTCGTATCGGCTGGGCGCACGCACTCTCATCTATCAGCTGTCCGCGCCGCTGTACGGGGACGATGTCGCCACCCTGCAGCGCCGCCTGCAGGATCTGGGCTTCTACGTGCACCGGGTCGACGGCTACTTCGGCCCGCACACCCACGACGGGCTGACGGCGTTCCAGCGCGAGATCGGGCTGTCCGCCGACGGCATCTGCGGTCCGGATACGCTGCGTGCGCTGGAACTGCTCGGCGCGCGGGTCACCGGCGGCAATCCGCATCGGATCGCCGAGGAGGAGGTCGTGCACCGGGCCGGGCCGCAGCTCAGCGGCAAGCGGATCGTGATCGATCCGGGCCTCGGCGGTTCGGACCACGGCTATCCGGTCCCGACCGAATTCGGCGACGTGTACGAATCGGAGATCCTCTGGGATCTGGCCAGCCGACTCGAGGGCCGGATGGCGGCCACCGGCATGGAGACCTTCCTGTCGCGGCCCTGGGGCACCGGTCCCACCGACGCCGAACGCGCCGACACCTCCAACACCTTCGACGCCGATCTGATGATCTCGCTGCGCTGCGCGACCAATCCGAGCCCGCTGGCCAACGGCATCGCGAGTTTCCATTTCGGCAATTCGCACGGCTCGGTCTCGATGATCGGTCAGGTGCTGGCCGGCTTCATCCAGCGCGAGATCGTGGCCCGAACCTCCTTGCAGGACTGCCGGACCCACGCCCGCACCTGGGATCTGCTGCGGCTCACCAAGATGCCGACCGTGCAGGTCGACATCGGTTATCTCACCAACGAATACGATGCCGCGGTATTGACCAATCCGCGGATGCGCGATGTCATCGCGGAGGCGATCCTGGTCTCGGTGAAGCGGCTGTACCTGCTCGGCCAGGACGACCAGCCCACCGGCACCTACACTTTCGCCGAACTGCTCGCCGAGGAACTGGCGGCTGCCGAGCGAATCTGACGGTGGCCGGGCATCTTTCGCCCGGATCCCCACGAACGACGAAGCCCACCCGAATCGGATTTCGGGTGGGCTTCGTGGTTCCGGTGGTCTAGACGCGCAGCGGCGGTCCCGCACCGATCCGGGTCGGGGCGGTCATCGAGGCGGCGGCCAGCAACTGATCCAGCGCCCGCTCGACGTCCTCCTTCCAGAGATGGTCGCTGTCGAGCTCCATCCGCAGCCGGGGGAACCGATGATGCGGCGCCACCACCTCGAAGCCGACGTCCTCCAGGAAGTCCGCGGCGATCATGCAACTGTCCGGCGTACAGCCGCCATTGGACGATCGGTGCGCGGACGCCGGCGGCGCGAATCCGGTCGGCGGGGTATCGATCCGCTCCATGAGCAGCATCGAACCCTCCGCCCGGGCCGACAGGGTCACCGCGGTCGGATCCTGCCGGATGCCGAACGCCTCGATGGCCCGCACGCCACGACGCATCAGATCGGCCACCACGGCCTTGATGAGTCGTTCGGCTATCTCGTCAGGCTGGTGGGGGAGTTCGGCCCGCAGCGTGGTCAGCAGGACGGCATCCGGACTCACCGGTGAGGTGGGGAACAATGCCGCCCGCGGTACCGCGCTGGGCGGTGAGTAGAGGGCGCATCCGGCGGGCTGTCCGTCGACGAGGGCCACCTGTCCACAGGAGCCCCATTCCAGCAGCACCGTCGACAGCCATGCTTCCTTCTCGAAGACCGGATCGCTGAATGCACGAGAGTCCTCGGCTACGGCGGGGTCGATCTCCCAGAACACACACCGCCGGGCATGTGTGGGGAGTTTGTCGAGTCCGCCGAGAGTTAGTGCGGTCACGCTGGTCGACACCGCTCTGCTCAGCCTCCAGCTGTCCGATTCATCCACACTCACGCTTCCCGCCAGCAAGAATATGCGATCAAACCCAAGACGCCTCATTTCCATCGCTGTCTGTGACGACGGCAACCCGAGACACTCCGCCCATCACCGGGCGATACCCGAACGGAATCGTCACAGTGACGTTTCAACGCCAGGGCCCAGTATCTCGCGTGCACGCGCCTTTTTCGGGTCTATCGATCGGTCACTGAAGCTCGGCCTGTTCCATCAGGCCGACGATGCGTTCCAGATCCGAGACGTCGCCGAATTCGACGACGATGCGTCCCTTCTTCTTCCCCATCGTCACCGTCACCCGGGTGTCGAAGGAGTTCGCCAGGCGCTCCGCGACCTTGTCCAGCCCGGGGGCGTGGATCGGCTTCCGCTTGGCCGCGGGACGGGCATCCGGTTCGGGGTAGCGGTTGGCGAGGGTGACCGCCTCCTCGGTGGCGCGGACGGACAGCCCCTCGGCCACGATCCGCTCGGCCAGCTTCTCCTGGGATTCGGCGCCTGCCTCGAGCCCGAGCAGCGCCCGGGCATGACCGGCGGACAGCACGCCGGCCGCCACCCGCCGCTGCACCGGGATGGGCAGTTTCAGCAGGCGGATCATATTCGTGACGACGGGCCGGGATCGGCCGATCCGATTCGCCAGCTCCTCGTGCGTGACCCCGAATTCCTCGAGCAGCTGGGAATAGGCCGCCGCCTCTTCGAGCGGATTGAGCTGCACCCGATGGATGTTCTCCAGCAGCGCGTCGCGCAGCATGGATTCGTCCGCGGTCTCCCGGACGATCGCCGGGATCGTGCTCAGGCCGGCGGATTGGCAAGCGCGCCAGCGCCGCTCGCCCATGACGATCTGATAGCGCGGCGTCGCCGATCCTTCGACCCGGCGCACCACGATCGGCTGCATCAGACCGAACTCACGAATGGAATGGATCAGCTCGTCCAGGGCCTCCTGCTCGAAGACCTGGCGGGGCTGGCGGGGGTTCGGCTCGATATCGTCCGGCGAGATCTCCCGATAAACCGCCCCGGCCTCCGATTCCACCGGGTCGGGCACCCGGTGCAGATAGGCCGACGCGGGATGCGGACCTATCGGGTCGAGACCGATCACGGTATTCGCCGCCGCATTACCGAGTCCCTGTACCTCGGCGGGACCCGTCGGGATCAGCGAGGCCAATCCCCGTCCCAGACCACCCTTTTTCGCCCCACTCATCGGCCCACCGGCCCCTTTCCCTGAATTACCACCACGCCACGCACGGTCAACGCACGACTGCCCGCGAAGCGATTTCGCGACCGGCGTCGAGATAGCTCATCGCACCGCGGGAACCCGGATCGTAATCCAGGACGGTCATGCCGAATCCCGGTGCCTCCGAAACCTTCACACTGCGCGGAATCACCGAGCGGAGCACCACGTCGCCGAAATGCCCGCGCACTTCGTCGGCAACCTGGTCGGCAAGCTTCGTGCGGCCGTCGTACATCGTGAGAATCACGGTGGAGACGTGCAATTCGGGATTCAGATGCGCCTGCACCAGACCGATGTTGCGGAGCAGCTGTCCCACACCCTCCAGCGCGTAGTACTCGCACTGGATCGGGATCAGCACCTCCTTCGCCGCCACCATCGCGTTGACCGTCAGCAGGCCCAGCGAGGGCGGGCAGTCGATCATCACGTAGTCGATGTCGTAGCCGGCCAGATTCGCTTCCTGGATGGCCGATTTGAGGCGGCCCTCCCGGGCCACCATCGAGACGAGTTCGATCTCCGCACCCGCCAGATCGATGGTCGCCGGAATGCACAGCAGCCGTTCGTTGTGCGGGCTCTGCTGGATCGCGTCCTGCACCGGAATCTCGCCGATGAGCAGTTCATAGCTGGACGGCACGCCGGAGTGATGCTCGACGCCCAGCGCGGTGCTCGCGTTGCCCTGCGGATCGAGATCGATGACGAGGACGGTCATACCCTGCAGAGCGAGCGCCGCCGCGAGATTGACGGTCGTGGTGGTCTTTCCGACGCCTCCCTTTTGATTGGCGACAGTGATGATGCGTTGTTCGCGAGGCTTCGGGATCGTCATGGAACCAGGATGCAGTACCTGGCTGGCACGTTCCGCCTCGATGGCGATCGGGGTATCAGCGGCAGAGATGTTCCCGAAGGAGGTTCGATTGAGTTCGTCCAACTCGTAGGTGCTCCCTTCCAGCATTCCAGGCACCCGCGATGTTGTTTCCCGTGAAACATTCGCTGGACCGTTCGACATACCCAGGCTCCTAACCGAAGAACTTCAAGACGCGTGTCGGCCGCAGCACCAGTGCCGCATCGCTCCAGGAGCCGGAGGGCTCTGCTGAGCAAGGCGCGGACGTAATCCGCTCTGCCCGAAGCTCGTCGGAAGCTTGTCTGAACCAGTCCGGCGAGCGGTTTCGGACACTGCGAGGATGCGCTCACGCTCGACGATACTTAGCTTGCCAGTACCGGACACAATACGGAAGTTGAACCGCAGCAATCCCGTTGCGACACGCACAGAATCGCGCGACTCGCCGAGTGCGGCGATGTTTCACATGAAACATCGCCTCGCCGAGACCGACTCAGCGACGGTTCCGGCCGCGCTTTCCGCCCGCCGTACGCGATGGGCGGGGGAGCCGTTCGACGCTCACGACAACCGTCGGCGGATCGACGATTCCGGCTCCGCATTCGAGCACCTCGGCCGCGCCGCCACCCAGCCGGGTCAGTTCCACCCGATCGCGCTCGATCTCCTCCGCCGCGCTCGACCCCTTCAGCGCGAGCATCCGGCCGTGATCGCGAACGAGGGGGAGCGACCACCGCGCCAGCTTGCCCAGCGGGGCGACCGCGCGCGAGGTCACCACATCCGCCTCGCCGGCCGCGGCCAGCACGGCCGGCTCCTCCGCGCGGCCGCGCACCACCGCCACCGGCAGGCCGGCCGATTCGATGAACTCCGACAGGAAGACGGTACGGCGCAACAGCGGTTCCACCAACGTGATCCGGAGATCCGGCCGCGCCAGCGCGAGTGGGATGCCGGGCAGTCCCGCTCCGCTCCCGATGTCCACGATGGTGGCGTCCGCCGGAACGAGTTCGCCGAGCACCGCGCAATTGAGGATGTGCCGATCCCACAGCCGCGGCACCTCCCGGGGGCCGATCAGTCCGCGCTCGACGCCCGCCGTCGACAGCAGCTCCCAATACCGGCGCGCCAGCGGCAGCCGATCGCCGAACACTCGGGCGGCGACCACCGGCGGCTCCGATGTCACAGTGACGTTCGCGTCCGGACCCTCGGTATCCGCCGCCGCAGCGGGGGATTGGTCCCGGCCTCGTTCCACGTGAAACATCCTTCCCTTCGGATCCGCTTACCTCGGACAAGAGTAAGGCCCCCGGTTCCGAGAACCGGGGGCCCGATGAGCGACCTGTCGATCAGCTCGGCAGAACCACCACATAGCGATTGGGCTCGGCGCCCTCGCTCTCGCTGGTGACCCCGTCCACCGACGACACCGCATCGTGCACGATCTTGCGCTCGAAGGGGGTCATCGGCGACAGGGATTCCGGCTCACCGGAGGAGAGCACCCGCTGCGCCGCCTCGGAGCCGAGCGTGCTCAACTCCGAGCGACGCTTGGCCCGCCAGCCGGCCACGTCGAGCATCAGGCGACTACGGACACCCGTCGCCTGCTGCACGGCCAGCCGGGTCAGTTCCTGGAGGGCGTCGAGGACCTCACCACGTCGGCCGACCAACTTCGACAGATCGCGGCCGCCGTCGATGCTCACGACGGCCCGATCGCCCTCCACGTCCAGGTCGATATCACCATCGAAGTCGAGCACATCCAGCAGTTGCTCGAGATAGTCGCCGGCGATCTCGCCCTCCTCGATCAGCGCCTCCTCGCTGTCGTTCACATCGTCGCCGACCGCATCCAGTTCGGTCTGCGCCGGGTCCGCCGCCGAGGTGTCCAGTGCCACCGTCGCGTCCCCTCCGTCGGTCTCAACAGTCATGTGTCGTTTCCTTCATCTGCATCATTCGTCGTCGAATCCGGTACCGGACCCCGCCGGCACCGGGATGCCCAGGGTCAGCGGCGCTTCTTCTGATTCGGCCGGCCACGATTCCCGGACCGCTTCCGGTTACCCTGGCCCGGCCGGCCGGACGAGGCGCCCGCCTTACCCGACGTCTTCCCGGCGGAGCCGTTCTGCGAGGCGGTCGGCGTGGTGTCCTTCGGCCGGCCGTTGCGGGCGGTGGTGTCGTCCTCGGTCGGCGCATCGATGATCGGAGCGTCCACGGCGGCGGATTTCTTCTTGGGATCGAGCGGTTTGGCGCCGGGCTTGGGCGCGTTCTGCGCACGGCGATCCAGCGCCTCCTGCTTCTTCGCCTGTTCTTCCTTATCGATCCGGCCGAAGACCAGGTGCTGCTGCCCGTAGGTCCAGATGTTGTTGGACACCCAGTAGAGCAGGATCGCGATCGGCAGGAACGGACCACCGACCATCACACCGAGCGGGAACACGTAGAGCGCGAGCTTGTTCATCATGGCGGCCTGCGGGTTGGCGGCCGCCGCTTCGGTCTGCCGGGCCACCGAGGCACGCGCGTTGAAGTGCGTCGCCAGGCCGGCGATGATCATCAGCGGAATCGCCACCGCGGCCATATTCACGATGTGCGGGATGCCGCCGTAATCGGCGAACGCTTCCAGCTGAGCCTTGGGCGTGGTGATCGCCGCCGAGATGGGCGCCCCGAAGATGCGGGCCCGCAGGAACGACTGCACGTCGTCGGCGTCGAAGAGGTAGTTGGCGGTGTGCGCGTTCTGGTACGCGCTCATGGCGGGAGTCTTGCCGAAACCGGCGAAGCCGGAGCTGCCGCCGACCCGGTTGAACGATCGCAGGACGTGATACAGACCGATGAAGACCGGCACCTGGGCCAGCACCGGCAGACAGCCCATCAGCGGGTTGAAGCCGTGGTCCTTCTGCAGCTTCTGCATCTCGACCGCCATCTTCTGGCGGTCGTTCTTGTACTTCGCCTGCAACGCCTTGATCTGCGGCTGAAGCTCCTGCATCTGCCGGGTGGTTCGCACCTGCTTCACGAACGGCTTGTACAGCACCAGCCGCAGCGTGAAGACCAGGAATACCACGGCAAGGGCCCAGGCGAGCCCGCTGTCCATGCCGAAGGCAAACCCGAAGACTCGGTGCCAGAACCACAAGATTCCGGACACCGGATAGTAGATGAAGTCGAGCACGGCTCTATGTACTCCCGTCGGTCGTGTCGCCGGTCACCGCATGCGGAGACCTATTCCAAGGCTTGTCGTCGGCCGACCTGTTCTCGGCCGGAACGCTGACGGCCGCATCCGCAACCGGGGCGGCTGCGCGGTGCCGCTTCGACTCCGGAACGGGGTCCCACCCACCAGGGTGCCAGGGCGCGCACTTGGCCAATCGGACGGCCGTCAATCCGAGGCCGACGAACAGTCCTCGGGTGCGCAGCGCGGTCACCGCGTACTCGCTACAGGTGGGGGTGAACCGGCACACCGGCATGCGAGTGGGGGAGACGTAGGTCCGGTACAGCTCGATGAGAAAGATCAGCAGATTCACGGGCAGCCGGGCCACCATCCGGAATCCGGTCATGACGGCCGGTCTTCGGCCGTATCCCTGGCGGTCATACTTCGAGTGTCACGTGACATCCGGGATCCGTCACCCTGCATCGATGTTTCACGTGAATCAAAGCCGTCACGGGAGGCCGAACGGTTCTCGGGCAGTAGCCGCCGTAACGCGGCCCGCACCTGCCGCTCGAGTTCGGCGGCAGAGGCACCGGCGGCGCCGGGGAGCGCGCGGATGACGACGTCCGACCCATCGGGCAGCTCATCGATCAAACCGGCGCACATATGACGCAGGCGGCGGGCCACGCGGTGTCGTACCACCGCGGTGCCCACCGCCTTGCTGACGATCAATCCGAACCGCGGCCCCCCGACGCGGATAGCCGGATACCGCTCGTCCCCGGACACGGCCGGGGACGGCTGCAGTAGATGCACGACGACATCATGCCTCCCGACTCGTCGGCCACTGCGCACCGTCCGGGAGAAATCAGCACGATGATGCAGCCGATACGGCTCAGGCAACACCCGAGTGTCCGAGCGCGTAACGGGGGGAGGGAGGCAGTGGACCGTACGGCGGACGGGGCATGATGCCGGTGCCGACGGATCAGGCCGTGAGCTTGGCGCGGCCCTTGCCGCGGCGCGCCGAAACGATGGCGCGGCCCGCACGGGTGCGCATCCGGAGACGGAATCCGTGAACCCGTGCACGACGACGGTTGTTCGGCTGGAACGTCCGCTTGCCCTTGGCCACGGTCAACACTCCTCGAGTCGATTGGGCGCCCTTCGAGGCACCCGTAGCTTGTGCGGTGAAACCAGTTCTTCGCGACGCAGAGCGATGTCGTCGAGTCGGGGACTCATCGACACGCCATCGGCGCAACGCCCATCGCGGCCCGGGCAGCAAGCAGCCGCCACCTCGGGCAATGGGTGACTGTACGAGAGTACTGATCGGCTGCGGCAGGGTCAAACTCGGGGTACCCCGACACGCCGCCCGAGTATCGGCGCGGACGGTTGCCGCGGCCGCCGAAACCGGGCCCGACGTGCCGCGACACGGCGTCGATACCGGTCCCTTGCTACCGGTTCACACCCCGGATACTGTGCGTAGCCAGAAGTTAGCTGATCGATGGCGAAGTGCCTCGGCAAGTGACGAACTCCAGCCGCGCAACTCACAGCACTGTGGTTCTCCACATCTGTGGATAATTGTGTGGAAATACCCCCGGAGTGGCATATTCGTACCAGCCACCCGCCCACCGGACGGCTCGTCGCCGATCAGTGCCGATGCCCGTGCTGCTTCGGACACAGGCGTGGCACCGTCTGCTCCTATCGATCTATCTTGCGGGGAGGAAACCTACGTGGACGACGAGCAGAACGTGTTGACCGCCGTCTGGCCCGAGGTGGTGGCCGAACTCACCACCGGCTCGGCCGATGGGGTCATCCCGCCGGTGAGCAACGCCCAGAAAGCCTGGTTGGGCCTGGTCAGGCCGCTGACCGTGGCCCAGGGTTTCGCGCTGCTGTCGGTGCCGTCGTCACTGGCCCAGGAGGCCATCGAACGCGATCTGCGCGAGCCGATTCTCCGTTCGCTGGCCCGCCGGCTCGGCCCCCAGGTGGAGGGACTCGGGGTCCGCATCGCCGCGCCGGCCACCCCGCCGGTCGATCGGCCGGCCGCCTCACCCCGCCACGCCCGGCTCACCTCCCGGCCCGAACGTCCCCGCGAAACCCCGCGCGAACCGGTGGGTTACCCGGCCGCCCCGGACTACGCCACCCCCGCCGACTATGCACCGCCGCGCTATCACGCCCCCGGTGACTACGCCACGCGCCCGGACTATCCCCAGCCCGCGTTCCCACCGCAACCGGTGGCCGGAGAATTGCCGGACGATGACGAGGGCGGGTCCATGCGGCCCGCCCGTCGTGACCTGGACCTGCCCCCGATGCGCGGGGGCGCGGATGCCGCCCGGCAGGAGTCGTTGTTCGCCCCGGAACCGACGCCGCCGGCCCCGGCGGTGCCGGTCGGCCGCCGCCCGATCGAGGATCAGGCCGAGGACGACGAGCCGGTGGTGAACGTCCGCAACTCGTGGCCGACCTATTTCAACAAGCCGCCGGAGCCGCCGCAGCAGGCGGCCGCGCCGTCGGCGGCGAGCCTGAACGCCAAATACACCTTCGAGACCTTCGTCATCGGGGCGTCCAACCGCTTCGCGCATGCCGCCGCGGTCGCCATCGCGGAGGCGCCGGCGCGTGCGTACAACCCGTTGTTCGTCTGGGGCGCTTCGGGTTTGGGTAAAACCCACTTATTACACGCGGCCGGTCACTACGCCCAGCGCCTGTTCCCGGGGATGCGCGTCAAGTACGTGTCCACCGAGGAGTTCACCAACGACTTCATCAACAGCCTCCGCGACGATCGGAAGGTCGCGTTCAAGCGCCGCTATCGCGAGACCGACATCCTGCTGGTCGACGACATCCAGTTCATCGAGGGTAAGGAAGGCATCCAGGAGGAGTTCTTCCACACCTTCAACACCCTGCACAACGCGAACAAGCAGATCGTCGTCTCCTCGGATCGGCCGCCGAAACAGCTCGCCACCCTGGAGGAGCGGTTACGCACCCGGTTCGAATGGGGGCTGATCACCGATGTGCAGCCGCCGGAGCTCGAGACCCGGATCGCCATCCTGCGCAAGAAGGCCCGGATGGACCGGCTGGACGTGCCGCACGACGTGCTGGAACTCATCGCCAGCCGGGTCGAGCGCAACATCCGGGAGCTGGAGGGTGCGCTCATCCGCGTCACCGCCTTCGCCTCGCTGAACGGTCAGCCGCTGGATCTGTCGCTGGCGGAGGTGGTGCTGCGGGATCTGATGCCGGACACCACCACGCTGGAGATCACCGCGTCGACGATCATGGCCGTCACCGCGGAGTACTTCAACACCACGCTCGAGGAGCTGACCGGCCCAGGTAAGGCGCGGCCGCTGGCCCAGGCCCGGCAGATCGCGATGTACCTGTGCCGGGAGCTCACCGATCTGTCGCTGCCGAAGATCGGGCAGGCGTTCGGCCGCGACCACACCACGGTGATGTACGCGGAGAAGAAGGTACGCAAGGAGATGACCGAGCGGCGCCGCGTGTACGACCAGGTTCAGGAACTCACAGCCCGAATCAAACAGCGTTCCCGCTGATCGTTCTCCACAAGCCGATCCCCCCGGTTGACCTGGGGGGATCGGCTTTTTCGTGGTGTGGAGTCCTCGAGGAATTCTTGTGGAGTCCTCGAGGACAACCGTTGTTGTCCACTGGTTTCCCACAGGTCTGCGCACAGGGCGTGCGCGGCTTTGCCCACAGGCAGTGATCCACAGTTCCCACAGGCGAATTCATCCACGGGACCTGACCTGCGCGGACGGCCGATTCGGCATGTGGATTCCTCGAGGAGTCCCGGTGGAGTCCTCGAGGAATCCCCTGCTTGTGCACCGGATTACGCACAGTGTGTACAACCGGCCCGTTCTCCGGGGAGAACTCGAGGATGGCTCGAGGATGACCGTGGGACAGTTCCGCGGCGTCCACAGCGTCTCCCCGTTCATCCTCGAGACACCCGCCGGACATCCCCATGCCGCCACACGTTCCCACCTGCGGATATGGCCGAAGTCCACAGAATCCACAGTGCCTACTACTACTGCAGTTCTCTTCCTTGAATAACTTCTTCTAAAACAGGGTGTGTGGAAAGTCGGCTCGGGAGCGAACGGCCGGACCGCAGTGGGACGAGTCGGCGAACGATCGGCAAGGAGGACAGCGAACCCCGGCGCGGGCGAACGGATCCCGATGCGATTCGCACCCGGGGGCATCGCGCGGAGATGAACGGACCGGCTACGAGACGGACGTCCGATACCCGAGTCGCGTTCGTGCCGGTGCCCGAATGCGCCGCGCCGGGTTGAGGGGTGCCGTAGCCATGACGGTCGCTCCCGAGTACGGTTTGGTGTCGGTCGCCTGTGCCACACTCCGTGGATACGTCGTCGGTGGCCGATTCAGCACGCTGCTCGAGCCGGCAGCCGTTCGGCCGGCAGTGACGAGTCGACAGATCACGACCTTTATCGAGACTGGAGAGGACAGACCGGGCGATGGAGCTTGCAAGCATGAAGTTTCGGGTCGCTCGCGAGGATTTCGCGGAATCCGTCGCCTGGGTGGCCCGTAGCCTGCCGTCGCGCCCGCCGGTGCCCGTACTCGGTGGCGTTCTGCTGGTGGCCGACGAGAGCGGGCTGACGGTCTCCGGATTCGACTACGAAGTCTCCGCGCAGATGCGAGTGGCGGCCGAGGTCGCCGGGCCCGGACAGGTGCTGGTCTCCGGCCGCCTGCTGGCCGACATCACCAAGGCCCTGCCGAACAAGCCCGTCGACGTCTCGGTGGACGGCACCCGCGTGCTGATCGCCTGTGGCAGTGCGAAGTTCTCGCTGCCGACCATGCCGGTCGAGGATTATCCCCAGCTGCCGGAGCTGCCGCCGCAGACCGGTGAGCTCGGTGTGGATGTGTTCTCCCAGGCCGTCGGCCAGGTCGCCGTCGCCGCCGGCCGCGACGACACGCTCCCCATGCTCACCGGCATCCGGGTCGAGCTCTCCGGCTCGCAGATCGTGCTCGCCGCCACCGACCGGTTCCGGCTCGCCGTGCGGCATCTGGAGTGGCAGCCCGGCCGTCCCGATGTGGAGACCGCGGTCCTGGTCCCGGCCCGCACCCTGTCCGAATCCGCGAAGACGCTCGGCGCCTCCGATCTGCCGGTGCAGCTGGCGTTCGGCACCGGCACCGACGGCCTGCTCGGCATCGTCAACGGCGGCCGCCGTACCACCACCCGCCTGCTCGACGCGGAATTCCCCAAGTTCCGCCAGTTGCTCCCCAAGGAGCACACCTCGATCGCGACCCTCCAGGTGAGTGCGTTGATCGAGGCCATCAAGCGTGTCGCCCTGGTCGCCGAGCGCGGCGCCCAGGTCCGGCTGGAGTTCTCCGAACAGGGCCTGCGGCTGACCGCCGGCGGTGACGACGCGGGCCGGGCCGAGGAATGGCTCGAGGCCGAGTTCCAGGGCGAGGCGCTGACCATCGCGTTCAACCCCGGTTACCTCAACGACGGCTTGGCGGCCCTGCATTCGGACCGGGTGACCTTCGGATTCACCACTCCCAGCCGCCCTGCGGTAATGTGCCCGACGGCCGAGGAGGAGCCGGCCGTACTCGACTCGGGGGCCTTCGCCGCGCTGGAGAGCAAGTACATCTACCTGCTGATGCCGGTGCGGCTGCCGGGCTGATGCCCACGGTCTGTGTCCACAGTTGCTCCTCAGCTGTGGACAGTGTTGATGAATCTGTGGATAACTCGCGATCCTCAGGATCACCCAGCGGTCGGCGAGCTCCGGCGGGAATCTCGGCAGGGGGTGCGTAGCGTGTACATCCGGTCATTGACGCTGCGTGACTTCCGCTCCTGGGAGCAGGCCGAGCTCGAACTCCCCGCGGGCCGCACCGTTTTCCTCGGCGCCAACGGCAACGGCAAGACCAATCTGATCGAGGCGATCGGTTACTTGTCCACACTCGGTTCACACCGGGTGGCCGCCGAGGCCCCGCTGCTGCGGATCGGCACCCCCCGGGCCCGGGTCGGGGCCACGGTGGTCAACTCCGGCCGCGAGCTGCGCATCGATGTCGAACTCAATCAGGGTTCGGCGAACCGGGCCCAGATCAACCGCTCGCCGGTCCGTCGCACCCGCGAGATCCTCGGAATTCTGCAGACGGTCTTGTTCGCGCCGGAGGATCTCGCGCTGGTCCGCGGCGATCCGTCCGAGCGCCGCCGCTTCCTCGACGAGTTGTGCACAGCCCGGTTGCCCCGGCTGGCCGCGGTGCGGGCCGACTACGACCGAGTGCTGCGGCAGCGGTCGGCGTTGTTGAAGACCGCCGGTCGGCAGGCCCGATCGCGCTCCGCCGGGACCGAACTGAGCACGCTGGACGTCTGGGACGGGCATCTCGCCGTCCACGGCGCCGAACTGCTGGCCCAGCGGCTGTCACTGGTCCACGAGCTGGCCCCGTACCTGGTCGAGGCGTATCGGTCCATCGCCCCCGAATCGCGGGCCGCGGCCATCGGATATCGCAGCGGCTACCTGCCCGCGGAATATCTGGATCCCGGACGGCCTCCCGATCCGGGCGACGTCGAACAGCTGCAGGCCGTACTGCTGCGGGAACTCACCGCCGCCCGCCCGAAGGAGCTGGAACGCGGCGTCTGCCTGGTCGGCCCGCATCGGGACGACCTGGAGCTCATGCTGGGTTCCGCACCGGCCAAGGGATTCGCGAGCCACGGCGAGTCCTGGTCCTTCGCGCTGGCGCTGCGGCTGGCGGCCTTCGAACTGCTGCGCAGCGCCGGTAGCGATCCGGTGCTGCTGCTCGACGACGTGTTCGCCGAACTGGACCGGCGACGGCGGTCCGCGCTGGCCGCCGTCGCCGCCGGCGCCGAACAGGTACTCATCACCGCCGCGGTCCCCGAGGACGTCCCGCCCGAACTCGAGGCGAATCCGATCCGGGTGGAGACCGCCGGCGAGACCGACCGTCGCACCTCCCGGGTCGATGCCGACGGGCCGGAGCTGTCCGGCGCGCCCGCCGAAGTTGTCCACAGCCACGCCGGTTGACTGTGAACAACTCCGATCGGCGCTGCCCGTCCGGCGTCCCGCGACGCGCCCCGCGACACACCCGCCGAGACATCGATCCGGCCGCCGCGACCGGCTACCGTGTCCTGCACACCGGGACCCGATTCGCCGAGGATCAGCACGTCAGGACCGGTATCGGGGAAGGACGCAGACGATGACCGACGATTACGAGCACGACACCGACTCGTCGTATCGGACGTCCGGCTCCGGCTCGCCGGCGGGTGCCGCCGGCGACGTCCCGGCCGCGGATTCATCCCCAGGTTCCCCCGACGGCGCGCTGCGCGGCGTCGATCTGGCCCGCCGAGCCCTGGAGGAGGCCCGGGCGGCGGCTCGGGCCAGCGGTAAGGCGGTCGGTCAGGGCCGGGCCTCACCGCGCCGCGGCGGAGTGCGCGCGCTGCGCCGGCGCGGTGGCGGCTGGTCGGGCTCGCGGCCGGACGAGCGTGATCCCCAACTGCTCTCCAGCCTGGCGGGTTCGCTGGCCAAGAGCCGCGGCTGGTCCACCCGAGTCGCCGAGGGCATGGTGTTCGGCCGCTGGCCGACCGTCGTCGGCGAGGACATCGCCTCGCACGCGACACCGATCTCGCTGACCGACGGGGTGCTCAGCGTGCAGGCCGAATCCACCGCCTGGGCGACCCAGCTGCGGATGCTCCAGTCCCAGCTGCTCGCGAAGATCAACGCGGCCGTCGGTCAGGGCGTGGTCACCACGCTGAAGATCAGCGGCCCGGCGGCGCCCAGCTGGCGCAAGGGTGAGCGGCACATCAAGGGCCGCGGGCCGCGCGACACCTACGGTTGAGCGGGCGTCGTCATCGTTTCACGTGGAACTGGTGCGCGCGGGAACCGGCCAACCGCTCCGCAAATCCGCTCCGGGCGCCACTGTGGCTCTCGGGATCGTTGACACCTACAACCCGACTCGCCGACATCCGATTTAACGCACCCACGACGCCGCCAGGGGTGTCATAGGTACATCCTGGGCCGGGCCTACCAGTAGGATGGTGGAGTAACTAGCGGCGATACCGTCGGCGCGTTCCGCACAGCCCGCGCGAGGACCCGTAATTCTCGAGCAGCACGACGCCGGGGAACTTCGCGCCCGAGGGATCAGCAAGTAAGGAGAGCTACCGAGCAGTGGCTGCCAACGACTCCAACGCAAGTGGTACGACCAGGGCGAAAGCGGGCAACCAGGAATACGGTGCCTCCAACATCAAGGTCCTCGAGGGCCTGGAGGCCGTCCGCCTCCGGCCGGGTATGTACATCGGCTCCACCGGCGAGCGCGGTCTGCACCACCTCATCTGGGAGGTTGTGGACAACTCCGTCGACGAGGCGATGGCCGGCTACGCCACCAGGGTCGACGTCACCCTGCTCGCCGACGGCGGCGTCGAGGTCATCGATGACGGCCGCGGCATCCCGGTGGAAATGCACGAGCAGGGCGTGCCCACCGTCGAGGTCGTCATGACCCAGCTGCACGCCGGCGGCAAATTCGACTCCGATGCCTACGCCGTCTCCGGCGGTCTGCACGGCGTCGGCATCTCGGTGGTGAACGCGCTGTCCACCCGCATGGAAGTGGAGATCGACACCGCCGGCTACCACTGGAGCCAGGAATACAAGGATGCCAAGCCGAGCAAGCTGATCCAGGGCGAGCCCACCAAGCGGACCGGCACCACCCAGCGGTTCTGGGCCGATCCCGAGGTCTTCGAGACCACGACGTACAACTTCGAGACGGTCGCGCGCCGCCTGCAGGAGATGGCCTTCCTCAACAAGGGCCTCACCATCACCCTCACCGATCAGCGGGTGACGGCCGCCGACGTGATCGACGAGGTGGTCAGCGAGACCGCCGAGGCGCCCAAGCACGAGGAGAGCGCGCCGGTCGAGCAGAAGGTGAAGACCCGCACCTACTACTACCCGGGCGGGCTCGAGGATTTCGTCAAGCACATCAACCGCACCAAGCAGCCGATCCACAACTCGATCGTGTCGTTCCAGGGCAAGGGCACCGGCCACGAACTCGAGATCGCGATGCAGTGGAACTCGGGTTATTCCGAATCCGTCCACACCTTCGCCAACACCATCAACACCCACGAGGGCGGCACTCACGAGGAGGGCTTCCGCGCGGCGCTCACCACGGTGGTGAACAAGTACGCCAAGGACAAGAAGCTGGTCAAAGAGAAGGAACCGGCCCTGTCCGGTGAGGACATCCGCGAGGGCCTGGCCGCCATCGTCAGCGTGAAGGTCAGCAATCCCCAGTTCGAGGGGCAGACCAAGACCAAACTCGGCAACACCGAGGTGAAGTCGTTCGTGCAGCGCACCTGCAACGAGCACCTCGCGCACTGGTTCGAGGCGAATCCGGCCGACGCGAAGACGATCGTGCAGAAGGCGGTGTCCTCGGCGCAGGCCCGCGCGGCCGCGCGCAAGGCCCGGGAGTTGGTGCGCCGCAAGAGCGCCACCGATCTCGGCGGCCTGCCCGGCAAGCTGGCCGACTGCCGCTCCAAGGATCCGGCCCGGTCCGAGATCTACATCGTGGAGGGCGATTCCGCCGGTGGCTCGGCCAAATCCGGCCGCGACTCGATGTACCAGGCGATCCTGCCGATCCGCGGCAAGATCATCAACGTCGAGAAGGCGCGCATCGACCGGGTGCTCAAGAACACCGAGGTGCAGTCGATCATCACGGCGTTCGGCACCGGCATCCACGACGAGTTCGACCTCACCAAGCTGCGCTATCACAAGATCGTGCTGATGGCCGATGCCGACGTGGACGGCCAGCACATCTCGACGCTGCTGCTGACGCTGCTGTTCCGGTTCATGCGTCCGCTGGTCGAGCACGGGCACGTCTATCTGGCGCAGCCGCCGCTGTACAAGCTGAAGTGGCAGCGCAGCGAGCCCGAATTCGCCTATTCCGACCGCGAGCGCGACGGCCTGCTGGAGCGTGGTCAGGCGACCGGCAAGAAGATCAACAAGGACGACGGCATCCAGCGCTACAAAGGCCTCGGCGAGATGAACCCGAAGGAACTGTGGGAGACCACCATGGATCCGAGCGTGCGGGTACTTCGTCAAGTGACGCTGGACGACGCGGCCGCGGCCGACGAGCTGTTCAGCATCCTGATGGGTGAGGACGTGGAGGCACGTCGCAGCTTCATCACCCGCAATGCCAAGGACGTCCGGTTCCTCGATGTGTAGCGGGCCCGCCGCTGGGACATGTAGCGGCCCCCCGCTTGGACGTGTAGCGGTCACGCCGCGAGGACCATCCGAAAAGCCTTCCACTGGAGACTGATTCATGACCGAGACCTCTCTGCCCCCCAGCGGTGGCGACCGTATCGAACCGGTCGACATCCAGCAGGAGATGCAGAACTCCTACATCGATTACGCGATGAGCGTGATCGTCGGCCGCGCGCTGCCGGAGGTGCGCGACGGCCTGAAGCCGGTGCACCGCCGCATCCTCTACGCGATGTACGACAACGGTTATCGGCCCGACCGCAGCTATGTGAAGTCGGCCCGCCCGGTCTCCGAGACCATGGGTAACTACCACCCGCACGGCGACTCGGCCATCTACGACACCCTGGTCCGGATGGCCCAGCCGTGGGCGATGCGCTACCCGCTGGTCGACGGCCAGGGCAACTTCGGCAGCCGCGGCAACGACGGCGCCGCCGCCATGCGCTACACCGAATGCCGGCTCACCCCGCTGGCGATGGAGCTGCTGCGCGAGATCGACCACGAGACGGTCGATTTCATCCCCAACTACGACGGCAAGACCCAAGAGCCGGTCGTGCTGCCGGCGCGTGTCCCCAACCTGTTGATGAACGGCAGCAACGGGATCGCGGTCGGCATGGCCACCAACATCCCGCCGCACAACCTGCGCGAGCTGGCCGAGGCGATCTACTGGACGCTGGAGAACCACGAGGCCGACGAGGAGACCATGCTCGCGGCCTGTATGGAGCGGGTGAAGGGGCCGGACTTCCCGACCTACGGCATGATCGTCGGCAGCCAGGGCATCCACGACGCCTACACCACCGGCCGGGGTTCGATCCGGATGCGCGGCGTGGTGGAGATCGAGGAGGACAATCGCGGTCGCACCACGATCGTCATCACCGAGCTGCCGTACCAGGTCAACACGGACAACTTCATCAACTCGATCGCGGAGCAGGTGAAGGACGGCAAGATCGCCGGCGTCGCCGACATCCACGACGAGTCCTCCGACCGCGTCGGCATGCGCATCGTCGTCACGATCAAGCGGGACGCGATCGCCAAGGTCGTGCTGAACAATCTGTACAAGCACACCCAGCTGCAGACCAGCTTCGGCGCCAACATGCTCTCGATCGTCCAGGGCGTGCCGCGCACCCTGCGCCTGGATCAGATGATCCGGCTGTACGTCGATCACCAGTTGGATGTCATCGTCCGGCGCACCCGGTACCTGTTGCGCAAGGCCCAGGAGCGGGCCCACATCCTGCGCGGCCTGGTCAAGGCGCTCGACGCGCTCGACGAGGTCATCGCCCTGATCCGGCGCTCGGCCGATACCGAGACCGCCCGGACCGGCTTGATGACCCTGCTCGAGATCGACGAGATCCAGGCCACCGCGATCCTCGACATGCAGCTGCGTCGTCTGTCCGCGCTCGAGCGGCAGAAGATCGTCGACGAGTTGACCAAGATCGAGGCCGAGATCGCGGACCTCGAGGACATCCTGGCGAAGCCGGAGCGGCAGCGCGCGATCGTCCGCGACGAGCTGAAGGAGATCGTCGACAAATACGGCGACGACCGGCGCACCAAGATCATCGCGGCCGACGGCGATGTGGCCGACGAGGATCTGATCGCCCGCGAGGACGTGGTGGTCACCATCACCGCGACCGGTTATGCCAAGCGCACCAAGACCGATCTGTACCGCAGCCAGAAGCGCGGCGGCAAGGGTGTGCAGGGCGCCGGCCTCAAGCAGGACGACCTGGTCCAGCACTTCTTCATCACGTCCACGCACGACTGGCTGCTGTTCTTCACCAACCTCGGCCGGGTGTACCGGGCGAAGGCCTACGAACTGCCGGAGGCGGCCCGTACCGCGCGCGGTCAGCACGTGGCCAATCTGCTGGCGTTCCAGCCGGACGAGAAGATCGCTCAGGTCATCCAGATCCAGTCGTACGAGGACGCGTCCTATCTGGTGCTCGCGACGCGCAACGGTTTGGTCAAGAAATCGAAACTTACCGATTTCGATTCCAACCGTTCCGGTGGCATCGTGGCGGTCAATCTCCGTGACGGAGACGAATTGGTCGGCGCCGCGCTGTGCTCGTCCGAGGACGATCTGCTGCTCGTTTCGGCGCACGGTCAGTCCATTCGGTTCTCCGCGAACGACGAGGTGTTGCGGCCGATGGGCCGGGCCACCTCGGGTGTGCAGGGTATGCGTTTCAACACCGACGACGAGCTGCTGTCGCTGAATGTCGTCCGGGAGGAGACATATCTGCTGGTAGCGACCGCGGGCGGCTATGCCAAGCGCACCGCGATCGACGAGTACACCGCACAGGGCCGCGGGGGTAAAGGGGTGCTGACGATCCAGTACGACCCCAAGCGTGGCAACCTGGTGGGTGCTCTGATCGTCGACGACGAGGACGAGCTCTACGCGATCACCTCCGGGGGCGGTGTCATCCGGACGGCTGCGAATCAGGTACGGAAAGCGGGCCGACAGACCAAGGGTGTGCGATTGATGAACCTCGGCGAGGGCGATACGTTGCTTGCAATCGCTCGCAATGCCGACGAGCCCGATCAGGTTTCCGGCGTTGACGACACCGATGGTTCGTAGAACCAGTAAGTTCTCCACCAGCAGCGGCGGCACGACCGATCGAAGGACTTCCCACATTGACCACTCCGAACCAGCCGAATGACGAGCGGCATCACGCCAACGGCGTGACCGAGCGGGTTGCACCCTCTCCGATCCCGCCGCGCCCCATTCCGCGGCCGGCGGCCTCGGGCGAGGTACCGGGTAGTGCCGCGGAGAATTCGACGACGGAAAAGCTGGACAAGAACAACCTGGACTTCGGCGACGGGGACGGCTCCGCCGGGTCCGGGCCGAAGAACTCCGACAACGGCGGCAGCGGTGCGCGCTCGGACGAGAGCTGGTCGTCACAGCTGCCGCAGCGCGAACCCCAGTCCAATCTGAACCGTCCGGGCCACGTGCCGGTGGCCGGGCGTTCGGTGGGGCTCAATGCCGGGGTCAGCAACGCTCGTACCACCGCCGACCTCGCCGCCAAGGCCGCCCGCAAGGAGGCGGCGATGGTGAAGTCGGTCGGCATCGACGGGCCGACCCGCAGCATCGCCCGGCCCGAGCTCATCAAGGACATGCCCGACCTGTCCGATCTGCGGCATCCGCTGCCGGCCGCCGCTCCCGCCGCCCCGCAGCCCGGGGTGCCGATGGCGCCCGTGCCGATGGCGCCGCCGCTGGTGGAACCCACCGGTCCGCAGCAGCGCATCTCGCCCGCCGCGCCGGCGGCGGTCGCGCAGGCCGCGGTCACCGGTGAACCGCTGCGGGCCACCGTGCAGGTGCGGCACATCGATCCCTGGTCGACGCTGAAGGTGTCGCTGGTGATCAGCGTGGCGATGTTCTTCGTGTGGATGCTGGCCGTGGGCTTCCTCTTCATCGTGCTGTCCGGCATGGGTGTCTGGGACCGCATCAACACCTTCACCACCGACATGGTGTCCGACAGCGGTTCGTCCTCGCTGATCGGCGCCGGTTCGGTATTCGGGTACGCGGCTGTGATCGGGCTCATCAACGTGGTCCTGCTCACAGCCCTGTCCACGATCGGGGTGTTCATCTACAACCAGTGCACCGATCTGGTCGGCGGTATCCAGGTCACCCTGGCCGATCCCGACTAGTCCTCCGCTGCCGCCGCCGGACGGCCGGTACCGCGCTCCCCGAGCCCGGTACCGGCCGTTTTGGTCTTCGGGGCCGCCGTACGGTAATCTTCCTCCTCGTTCGAGTGACACACTTTTCGAACGAATCCGGGCCTATAGCTCAGGCGGTTAGAGCGCTTCGCTGATAACGAAGAGGTCGGAGGTTCAAGTCCTCCTAGGCCCACTGGAGAACAGCACAGTAGGGTGGGATTCATGAAATATCTGCTCACGATCGGTGTTGTCGCCGCGGTTGCCTTCGCTATCAGCCGGTTCCGCCAGCGCGACGATGCCACCCTGTGGCACGAGGTCACCACTCGCTGATTTTTCCCGTTCAGGGGCCTTAGCTCAATTGGCAGAGCACTGCCTTTGCAAGGCAGGGGTTAGGGGTTCGATTCCCCTAGGCTCCACCATCGAAGAAATGGATTCGGCACCGCCACCCGGCGGTGCCGACTTCGTCTCCGGCCCGGTCGCGTTCGGCGTCCCGTAATGCGCTCCACCTGTGACAAATCACCAGGTCTTCCGTTCGGTGCCGGTCCGGCCCGTAATGTCGAGATCATGTCCTCCGCGGAATTGTCGAAACTGGTGCAGTCGGTGGTGGAACCGGCGTTGCTGAGCGGGCCGCGGCAGTACAGCCGGGCGGATGTGGCGCAGCGTTCCGGGGTGCCGTCGGAGGTATCGCGCCGATTGTGGGTGGCGCTCGGTTTCGCCGCCGATCCGGACGACTCGTCGCACGAATACACCGAGGCCGATATCGCGGCCGTCCGTGATTTCCGGAGTCTGGACACGTTGTCCACCGCCGATCCGCGGCGGCAGCAGGCGGTCGCGCGCAGCCTGGGGCAGTCGATGGCGCGGCTGGCGGAGTGGCAGGTCGATCTGGTGGTCACGGAGATCACCGATCGGCTGACGGAGTTGCTCGCCGCGGATCCGGCCGCCGACCCGACGGCGACCGCGCAGGCGGCCACGGACGAGGTGCTGGCGCGGCTGCAGGCGTTGCAGACGTATGCCTGGCGGCGGCATCTGGCGGCCGCGCTGTCGCGGTCGATGGACGGGGATCACGCCGACGGGACCGTGCGGGATCTGGCCGTGGGATTCGCCGATATGGTCGGTTACACGCGGCTGACCCGGCATCTGGATCCGGAGGAGCTGGCACAGCTGCTGGAGACGTTCGAGACCATCGGCACCGAGGTGATCACCGCGCGCGGCGGCTGGGTGATCAAGAACGTCGGTGACGAGGTGATGTTCGCCGCGGAGACCGCCGCCGTGGGCGCCGATATCGCGCTGGCGATCCAGGAGGCGACCCGCAAGGACGACACCACCCCCGAGTTGCGGGTGGGCCTGGCGTACGGAGATGTGTTGCAGCGCTTCGGCGATCTGTACGGCTCGACGGTGAACATCGCCGCCCGGTTGACGGGTGTGGCGCGGCCGGGCACGGTGCTGATCGATGACGGCGCGGCCGCGCGGCTGGCGGGTGAGCCGGCGTTCACGTTGCGGCATCTGCGGAGCGTGCGGGTGCGCGGCTTCAGCCGGCTGCGCTCGCATGTGTTGCGGCGTAACAATCGCTGAGTCTTCGTCCGATCCGGGCCGGTGATCTCGCCTGTCCGGTCGAGGCCTGCGGTGGCGGATCGCGCGGGCCGCAGGTGGAAGAACCGTCGTTCGACCGGGGGATCTTGGGACAAGGAAGTCCGGAAATAGGAGCGGGCCTCGGCGAAGGGGGGGAGTTAGCCGAGGCCCGCGTAAGGTCGGCCCGGGGGGGAGGGGCCGACGTGATTGATCCTACGCGACGATCGCCGCTTCCGGGCGTATGAGCGCGGCCACTTTTCCGAAGTTTTTCGCCCCGGCGGTTCGTGGCCGGGGGACCGGTCGCGCCGGGGGTGCACCGGGGTATGGGTCTTCACCTCCGAAATTCCTGTGCCGCAGTGGTTTTCGTGACTACGGCAGCCGTGGCGCGGTGGTGGTTCCGGGTGGCTCGAGCGGGTGGTGATGCGGGTAGCGGAGCCGAATTCCGGGGTCCGCGTCCGCGTCGTCCGGATCGTCCGGCGTGTCGGTGCGGGCCGATCGAGTACGCGCGAAACGAAAGACGCGTACCGCACTACTCGGGATTTCACGGCATCCGCGGACCACCATTGATCGCGAGGCCGCATCCCGTCCCGGCACCCCCCGAGCACCGCCGGATCACGGGATGCGGCCTCGCCGTTTCCGAGGTGCCGGAGCTGTGCACATCGTGGGCGCGGCCCGTGGATCACCTGTGCAGGGCACGCCGCGGCGATGTGCAGTGGCACCGCACAACTGTGGACAACATGTGCAGAAAATGCGGCCGACCTGCGCCGGAGCTGGGGATAGCGGTGGTGGAGGGGGCTGGGGACAAATCGGATGAAACTTGTCGGTGGTCTCCGCAATACTGACTGCGCCGGCCCGGTCCGGCATCCGAAGTCGTCGCCAGTCAGGAGAGTCATGCCCGACGCCATCATCGCCGAGGGGCTGGTCAAACGGTACGGCCGGCTCGTGGCCCTGGACGGGCTCGACCTCACCGTTCCGGAGGGCACCGTCACCGCGCTGCTGGGGCCCAACGGCGCCGGGAAGACCACCACGGTCCGGGTGCTGACGACCTTGCTCACCCCCGACGCGGGCCGCGCCACGGTCGCCGGGATCGACGTCCTGCGTGAGCCGCAGCGGCTGCGGGCGCATATCGGCGCCTCCGGCCAGTACGCCGCGGTCGACGAATATCTCACCGGCTTCGAGAATCTGGAGATGGTCGGGCGGCTGTACCACCTGGGCGTGCAGCGCAGCAAGGAGCGGGCCCGGGAACTGCTGGCCCGGTTCCGGCTCACCGAGGCCGCGGATCGGCCGGTGAAGGGCTATTCCGGGGGTATGCGCCGGCGGCTCGATCTGGCCGGCGCGCTGGTGGCCAATCCGCCGGTCCTGTTCCTCGACGAGCCGACCACGGGGCTGGATCCCCGGGCCCGGCTGGATCTATGGGATGTCATCGAGGAACTGGTCGCGGGCGGCACCACCCTGCTGCTCACCACGCAGTACATGGAGGAGGCCGATCGGCTCGCCGACTCGATCGCGGTCATCGACCACGGCCGGGTCATCGCCCGCGGCACGGCCGACGAGCTGAAGACCCTGGTCGGCGGTGATCGCATCGAGCTCACGGTCGGGCAGGCGGAGGATCTCGGTCCCGCGCGGGAGGCGCTGGCGGGGCTGGCGGTCGGCGAGGTCCATATCGAACCGGCGCTGCGGCGGCTCACCGTGCCGGTCAGCGACGGATCCCAGGCCCTGGTCGACGCGGTCGGAAAGCTGGCGGCGCGTGGCGTGGGCATCCGCGATGTCGCGCTGCGCCGGCCCTCGCTCGACGACGTCTTCCTCACCCTCACCGGCCACGAGGCGGCCGAACTCGTCAACGGCGCCGCCGCGGCGCCGGCGGAAGGATCCACTCGATGACCACGCTCGCCGATCCCGCGCTCGAGCGCACCTCGCTCGCCGAGCGGCTGAACGATCTCGTCGCCGACAGCCTGACCATCACCAAGCGCAATGTCATCAAGATCCGCCGGGTTCCCGACGTGCTGATCTTCTCGACGCTGTCGCCGATCATGTTCGTGCTGTTGTTCGCCTACGTGTTCGGCTCGGCGATCAAACTGGAGGGCACCTCCTACCGCGAGTTCCTGATCGCCGGAATCTTCGCGCAGACAGCGGTTTTCGGCGCCACCTTCACCGGCTCCAGCCTCGCCGAGGATATGCAGAAGGGCATCATCGATCGGTTCCGCTCGCTGCCCATGACCCCGGCCGCGGTGCTGATCGGCCGCACGGTCGCGGATGTCGTCATCAATGTGGTCAGCCTGGTGGTGATGTCGGCGACCGGGCTCGCCGTCGGCTGGCGGATCCGCGGATCGCTGGTGGACGCGCTGCTGGCCTACGTGCTGCTCCTGGTGTTCGCCTACGCGGTGTCCTGGATCATGGCCGTGGTCGGGTTGCTGGTGCGCGCCCCGGAGGTCTTCAACAACGCGAGTTTCATGGTGATCTTCCCGCTCACCTTCATCGCGAACACCTTCGTACCCAGCCGCGAACTGCCCACGCCGCTACGGGTTTTCGCGGACTGGAATCCGGTGTCCGCGGTCACCGAGGCCACCCGCGTGTTGTTCGGCAACAGTACGGCGGCGGTGCCGTCGGAGGCGGTGTGGTCGATGCGGCACCCGACCGCCACGACCCTGATCTGGGTGGTGGTGATCCTGGTGATCTTCGTACCGCTGGCGCTGCGTCAGTTCCGCCGCGCGGTCAGCCGCTGACGGTGCGGCCGGTGGGTGCGGCCTCAGACCAGGACGGTGCTGCCTTGCGGGGTGGCGCCGTTGCGGGAATAGCCGATGCGCGGCGGTTCGGCGGCGGGCGGCGGCAGCTGCGGGCGGCGCGCGCGCAGCACGCCGGCGACGGCGGTGACCAGCGCGATGAGGACCGCGACGATGAGGCGATTACGCAACCTGCCGGATTCCCGAATACTCCCCAGAGCCATGCGACCACTGTGACACAGCGGCGTCGTTCGCGCAGCGTGGCAGGTCACGTGGTCAGCGTGTCGCGGACCACGGCCGATCGAGCCGGGTGGTGATTCCGAGTGGACCGGTCCGTGCGTGGCACCATGGTCCGCGTGACCTCACCGAACCAGACCGCCGTGGCCACGCTGCACACCAACCTCGGCGATATCGCGATCTCGCTCTTCGGTAACCACGCCCCCAAGACGGTGCGGAACTTCATCGGCCTCGCCGACGGCTCCGCCCCGTACACCAAGCAGAACGGTAGCGGTGGCGCGTCCGGCCCGTTCTACGACGGCGTCCTGTTCCACCGGGTGATGGACGGCTTCATGATCCAGACCGGCGATCCGACCGGAACCGGCCGGGGCGGTCCCGGATTCGAATTCGGCGACGAATTCCATCCGGAACTGCGATTCGACCGGGCGTATCTGGTGGGAATGGCGAATGCCGGCCCGGGGACCAAGACCAACGGCTCGCAGTTCTTCATCACCGTCAGCCCGCAGCCGCATCTGAATCGGCGGCACACGATCTTCGGCGAGGTGGTGGATCCGGACTCCCGCAAGGTGGTCGACGCGATCGCCGCCACCCCCACCGACCGCAACGACCGGCCGAAGGATCCGATCGTCGTCTCCAGCATCACGCTCGCCTGAGTTTTCTGGTTGTGTTGTGACGTGAACCCGAATCCGCCCGCACCGACCTGCGTCCGCCACCCCGACCGGGCCACCGGTCTGGCATGCACGCGGTGCGGGCGTCCGGCCTGTCCCGAATGCCTGCGTCCGGCCGCGGTCGGACAACACTGCGTCGACTGCCTCCGGGAGGAGGGCGCGCAGGCCCGGCAGGTCCGGCCCGTGCCCGGCACCGCGGCCGCGCGGCCGAAGCCCTACGCCACCTACGGCCTGATCGCGCTCAACGTGGCCGTCTTCGCGGCGACCGCGGCGCAGGCGCACAGCATCGGCGACAACCAGCTGTCGCGGCTGTTCTACGACTGGGTGCTCGCCCCGCGGATGGTGGCCGACCGCGGGGAGTGGGTGCGGGTGCTCGGCGCCGGATTCCTGCACTACGGACCCATCCACCTGCTGGTGAACATGTTCGCGCTGTACATCCTGGGCCGGGACACCGAACTCGTACTGGGCCGGGCCCGCTATCTGGCGGTCTATCTCACCGCGCTGCTGGGCGGTTCGGCGGCGGTGATGTGGCTGGCGCAGAACGCGGCCACCGCCGGAGCCTCCGGTGCGATCTACGGTCTGTTCGGCGCGATGACGGTCATCCTGCTGCGACTGCGGCAGAGTCCGGTGCAGATGCTGGTACTGATCGCGATCAACCTGATCATCAGCGTCTCGCTGCCCGGTATCTCACTGTGGGGGCATCTCGGCGGCCTGGCCGCCGGCACGCTGGCCACGGTGGGCATTCTGTTCCTGCCGGAGTGGCTCGGGGCGAAGACCCGGGAATCGGCGCGGACGATCGGCTGGGCGGCCGTGGCGGGGGTGGCGGTCGTCGCCATTGCCGCGATCGTGGCCGCGGCGGCGAGTATCGCGGGCTGATTCACTGCGGACCGGGCGGCCGGATCAGGGGGCTGGGGGTCGGTGGGCTCGCCCGGCCGGATCGGGTGACCGGGCCGGGCGGCAGTCGGCGGGCTCGCGCGGCAGACTCGGGCGGTGGTTCGGTGACCGGATCGGGCGGCGGGTCAGTGGACTTGTGTGACCGGGTTCGGTGAGCGGTTCGGGCGGGTCACCAGGTGCCGGGGCGGTCGTCCTCGGGTCCGGTCTCGCCCGGAAAGGCATCGCCCGGATCGGCCAGGCGGTGTACGACGAGCGCGTCGAGTACATCCTGTGGATGAGTTCCGAGATCCCAGCGGCCGAATATCAACAGCCGCTCGTCGCCGTGATGATCCACGTCGATCTCCAGGCTGGGGACACGGCGGCCGAGCCTGGGGGTACTCACCAACCGGGCGCGCCGGATCTGTTCAGGCGAGTACTCCACAGGCCCGAGCACGCCGCGCACGATCAGGCGTGGCGAGGCCCCGATCCGGACCTGTAGTCGCGGCCGCTGCCGGACGCCGATCAGGACCAGGACCAGCAGTAATGCCGCCCCCAGCCCGACCAGCAGGCGGCCGGGCGGGTCTGTGGACAACGCCGCCGCGACCGCCAGCGCGACGCCGCCGAGCGCCGCGACGATCAGCGCGGGCAGCGGGGTGGACCAGGCGAGGCGCGGTCCCGCCGACGGATCGTCGACGGGATGCGCGGACGATTGTTCGCTCACGTCCCCAATTGCTCCTCGAGTTGTCCACACTGCTATCCACAGGTGTGGATATCCACAGTGCTGTGGATCAGCGCCAGCGCATCGTCATGATCAGCCCGATCACCATGAGACCGAAGCCGATCAGGAAATTCCAGGCACCCAGATCGCTCATCCAGGAAATGTGATCGGCACCCAGGTAATACACCAGCAGCCAGACCAGCCCGGCCAGCATGAAGCCCAGCATGACGGTGATGTACCAGGCCGGGGACGGCCCGGCCGCCCTCACCTTCACCGGGATGCGGCTGTTCGGCGTGATCGAGTAATCGGTCTTCTTCCGGACCTTCGACTTGGGCATGACGTCCTCGTATTCGGCGTACAGGTCGTACCGGCGGAGCGCGGCCGTGCGGCCACGCCGGCCATCTACCGGTCTGCCTAAAGGCTATCCCAGCTGGGTATACGTCCGGGGTCCGGAGTGTTGTCGGGGCGCGTGCCGGATATTCCCGCGACCGCGTGTCGGGTGCGACGTAGGCTCGTTCCATGCGCGTACTGGTGGTCGACAACTACGACAGCTTCGTGTTCAACCTGGTGCAGTACCTGGGCCAGCTGGGCGTCGAGGCCACGGTGTGGCGCAACGACGATCCGCGCCTGGCCGTCGTGGACGAGGTGGTGACGGAGTACGACGGGGTGTTGATCAGCCCCGGACCCGGCACCCCCGCGCGCGCCGGCGCGAGTATCGACCTGGTCGGCGCGGCGGCGCGCAGCCTCACCCCGTTGCTCGGGGTGTGCCTGGGTCATCAGGCCATCGGCGAATCCTTCGGCGCAACTGTCACCCGCGCCCCCGAACTGCTGCACGGCAAGACCAGCTCGGTATTCCACAAGGGTGTCGGTGTGCTGGCCGGCCTGCCCGACCCGTTCACCGCCACCCGCTATCACTCGCTGACCGTGCTCGAGGACACCCTGCCCGACGAGATCGAGGTCACCGGCCGCACCGAGAGCGGCATCGTGATGGCGTTGCGGCACCGCACCCTGCCGATCCACGGCGTGCAGTTCCACCCCGAATCGGTCCTCACCCAGGGCGGACACCGAATGCTGGCCAACTGGCTGGAGGTCTGCGGCGACCGGCCCGCCGAGGGACTGATCTCCACCCTCGAGGCAGAGGTCGCAGCACTCACCCTGTGAGTGGTGCCCACCTTTGTGAGTAGCGCACAGCCTGTGAGTGGTGCCCGCCTCACGTGCGGCTGTGCGTTACTCACAGGCTGTGCGCTACTCACAGCGCCAGCCGGTGAGTGGGTGCTGAACAGCATGGCACCCCTCCGGGCGCGGCGGTGTCGAGCGCTCTATGGGTGGTGCTCGGCCCCAATCTCTCAGGGCGACGCGGTAGTTCCGCAGTTCCACCGGGGCCGATTCGCTGAGCGCCCGTCGCGCGGATCCTCAGCGCCCGTCGCGCGGATCCTCGGAGTGCCGGTCGACGCGGGATCCCCGGGGTGCCCTGTCGAGACGAATCTCCGAGGTCCCGTTGAGAGGAATCTCCGAGCTTTCGTCGAGACGAATTCCCGGGTGGCGTCGATCAGCGCAGGTCGCGATCGGATCGTTCGGCGAGCGTGATAGTTGTACACATATGCCGTCCGGCCTGTGGATAACTCGCGCCGGCCTTGTGCGGCAGATTTCGATCGGTCGCACGTGGTCGCGAGTGAACCCCGCGTCGCCGTGCGTCGGCGAGCGCAGGTCGACGGCCGTATCGGGATGTTCGGATGCCGTCCGGACATGTCCGATACGGTCGGTCCCGGTGCCGGACCGCTCGTCCTCGAGTCGCCCCGGGACAATCGTGGTTGTGCACAGGTGTGATGGGATCGGGGGATGGTTCGCCCATACGTACTGCTGTCGGCCGCGGTGAGCATCGACGGATATCTGGACGATGCGTCGCCGCAGCGGTTGCTGTTGTCGAATCCGGACGACTTCGATCGGGTGGATGCGGTCCGCGCGGATTCCGACGCGATCCTGGTGGGGGCACAGACCCTGCGCAGCGACAACCCGCGGCTGCTGATCGGCAGCGAGTCGCGCCGGGCCCGGCGGGTGGCGGCCGGGAAGCCGGAACATCCGGCGAAGGTCACCGTGACCGCGAGCGGCGACCTCGATCCGGAGCTGCGCTTCCTGCACACCGGCGACCGGAAGCTCGTGTACACCACCACCTCCGGGGCCGCCCGGCTCGGCGCCCGGCTGGACGGCCTGGCCGAGGTCATCGCGCTCGGCGCCGAACTCGACTTCGGCGCGCTGCTCGACGACCTCGGCGATCGGGGAATCCGGCGGATGATGGTCGAGGGCGGCGGCCACATCCACACCCGTTTCCTCGCCGCCGGACTGGCCGACGAACTGCTGCTGGCCGTCGCCCCGATCCTGGTCGGCGACCGGGAAGCCCCGCGCTTCCTGCATCCGGCCGACTATCCCGGCGGTTCCGGGCGCAGAATGATATTGACGGACGTCACCCGCCTCGGCGATATCGCGGTCCTGCGGTACCTGCTCCGTGATGCTGACGATCCGCCGGTCGACGACGACACCTCCGGCCGCTGAGTCGTCGGGACGTCCGGTCGACCATCGGTCGTGACGGTGTCCCCGGGATCCGGGGGATTCGCTGTGACGGCAATGCCGTCCGAAGCGTGCGGACGAACGTACCGACAGGTTCGCTCGCCGCGTCGCCGGGAAATCCTGGCGGCGGCCGGCAACCGGCCGGACAGGACCGGCGGCAGATAGTAATCAGGCACCGACACGGAATGGAAGTCTCACAGTGACAACCGATTTCGCGGACCGGCACGTGAGCCCCGCTGCGGAGCACCGGTTCTGGATGCATCACGCCATCGTGCTGGCCCGGCTGTGCCCGGTCAGCGATACCGCGTTCTCGGTGGGGGCGGTGATCGTCGGCGCCGACGGAACCGAACTCGCCCATGGCTATTCGCGCGAGACGGATGCCAAGGTGCACGCCGAGGAATCCGCGCTGAACAAGCTCGGCGACGACCCGCGGCTGGCGCACGCCACCGTCTACAGCACGCTGGAGCCGTGCTCGCGGCGCGCGTCGGTGGACCGGGCGCCGTGCACCGATCGGCTCCTGGCCGCCGGTGTCGCCCGGGTGGTCATCGCCTGGCGGGAGCCGGCCACCTTCGTGGCCGACTGCGTCGGGGTGGAGAAGCTGCGCGAACACGGCATCGAAGTGATCGAGCTGCCGGATCTCGCCGCGGAGGCCATGTCGATGAACCGGCACCTCGACCTGGCCTGACCGGCGTCACGGCGGGCCGAGCACCCCGGTGACGATGGTGATGATGCCGTCCTTGGCGACCGACGATCCGGCCTTGGGCTGCTGATCGATGATCCGGCCCACGTTGCCGGCGTCGAAGGTGCCCTGGGTGGTCTGCGCGATCTGCCCGGCGCCGCCGGTCCAGCCCGCCGATCGCAGCCGGTCCATCGCCTGGGACGGGGTCAGCCCGACCAGGCTCGGCATGGTGATATCGCCCGAGGACACCTGCACGGTGACCGTCGAACCCTTGTCGGCCATCGAGCCACCGGAGGGGGTTGTCGCGATCACCTCACCCTTGGGCCGGGAGGACTGGACCTGCTGGACCGAGATCTTGAATCCCGCGCTCTCCACCAGGTTCGGCTCCGCCACGTCGATCGACTGGCCGACCACCTGGGGCACCCGGACCTGATCCGGGCCGTGGCCGAGGAAGATGGTGATGGGACTGCCGGCGTCCACCTTGGTGCCCTCCGGCGGCGTCTGGTTCACCACCTTGTCCTTCTCGTCCATGCTGGACGCGCTCTGCTGCACCTGCGGATCCAGCTTCAAGCCGATCGAGTTCAACCGTTGCTCGGCCTGTTGCTGGGTGAGCAGCGCCAGCCGTGGCACCGCCACCTGCTGCGGGCCGGTCGACACCTGCACGGTGACGGTGCTGCCCTTGTCGACCCTCGAACCGCCCAGCGGCTGGGTCGCGATGACGTTGCCCGCGGCGACCTTACCGTCCGGCTTCTCCTGCACGGCCACCGAGAAACCGGCCTGCTGCAGGTCGGATTGGGCTGCGGCGGCCGGTTTGTTCGCCAGATCCGGGATCGCGATCTGATCCGGGCGGCTGCCCGGGCCGAGCAGTACCCAGTACAGGGCGAAGGCCACGATCACGGCCGCGGCGGCGCCGAGCCAGATCAGCAGCGAGCGGCGGCCGCCTCGATCCGGGCGGCGCATATCGTGCTCGCCGGTGTCGTCGTCGTAGTTGCGCGGCATCGAATCCATGCTGCCGAGGAACGTGGTGCGGTCCTCGTCGGTCATCACCATCGGGGCGTTCGGCTTCTGCCCGCCCAGCACCCGGATCAGGTCGGCGCGCATCTCGGCCGCGCTCTGGTACCGGTTGGCCGGATTCTTCGCCATCGCCTTGAGGATGACCGAGTCGAGTTCGCGCGGCACCCCGGGATGGACGTGCGAGGGCAGCCGCGGATCCTCGCGGACGTGCTGGTAGGCGACCGCGATCGGGGAATCACCGGTGAACGGCGGTTCGGCGGTGAGGATCTCGAACAGCACACAGCCGACCGAGTAGACATCCGAGCGCGCGTCGACCTGTTCGCCGCGGGCCTGTTCCGGCGACAGATACTGCGCGGTGCCGATCACCGCGGCGGTCTGCGTCATCGGATTCGCGCTGTCGGCGATGGCGCGGGCGATGCCGAAGTCCATCACCTTCACCGCGCCCTGGCGGTTGATCATGATGTTGGCCGGCTTCATGTCCCGGTGCACGATGCCGTTCTTGTGACTGAAGTCCAGCGCCGCGCAGACGTCGGCGATGATCTCCATCGCCCGCCGCGGCGGCAGCGGGCCCTGGCCGCGCACCATATCGCGCAGGGTGTCGCCGTCGACGTACTCCATCACGATGTACGGCAGCGGGCCGCCGTCGATCTCGGCCTCGCCGGTGTCGTAGACGGCGACGATCGCCGGATGGTTCAGCGCGGCCGCGTTCTGTGCCTCGCGCTTGAAGCGCAGGTAGAACGTGGGATCGCGGGCCAGATCCGCGCGCAGCACCTTGATCGCGACATCCCGGCCCAGCCGCAGATCCCGGGCCTTGTGGACCTCGGACATGCCACCGAACCCGATGATCTCGCCCAACTCGTAGCGAGAGGACAGATGCTTCGGGGTCGTCATGGTAGTCCTTGCGAGGCGGTGGCTGGGACGCTGGTGTGGTCGTACTGGTTACCGCTCGAGTAGCCGCCGTAGCCCGAGGTGCCGTGGGCGCCGGGGAAGCTCGGCACTGATGGTATGTCCATCCCCGGGAAACCTGCGCGACCGCTGGTGGTCGGCGGGGTCGGGCGTCCCCGGGTGGTGGTGGTCGGTGCCGTGGTGGTCGTCGTGGTGCTGGGCGCCGGCGTGGTCGTGGGGGTGTCGGTGGTCGTGGTGACCACCGGCGGGGGCGGCGCCGGTCTGGTGGTGGTGTCGTCCTCGGTGGTGGTCGTGAACGTCGTGGTCGGCGCGGCGGTGGTGGTCGGCGGCACCGACACCGAGGTGCTCGGCCGGAACGGGGTGGGTGTCGGCGGCTTCGACGAGCCCTGTAACAGCAACCACAGCACGATGCCGATCAGGATCGCGCCCACCGCGACGCCGGCCAGGGCCTTCTGGCCGTTGGTGAAGCGCGGCCCCGGATCGTGGTAGTCACCGCCGGGCCCGGTGGTCGGCCGGTTCGGCATGACCGTGGTGGCGCCGATCGGCGGCTGATTCCGACCCGGCTGCTGGTACCGGTCGTAGTCGTTGCGGGGCATCACCGCGGTCGGACCGGTCGGCGGCAGGACCCGCGCCGCGCCGGTCGGAGTGCTGCCCATCCCGCGCGGCAGCGGCGGCCGGCGGCCGGAGCGCACCGCGGCCACGGCATCCGCGAACTCCCCGCCGCTGCGGTAGCGCCGGGACGGATCCTTGGTCATCGTGATCTCGATCAGCTCGCGCACGTTGGCGGGCAGATCGGCGGGCATCGGCGGCGGGGTGTCGCGGACGTGCTTCATCGCGACGGTCAGCGCGCCGTCGCCGCTGAACGGCCGCTGCCCGGCCAGCGCCTCGTAGCCGACCACGCCGAGGGAGTACACGTCACTGGCCGAGGTGGCGTCGTCGCCGGTGGCCTGTTCGGGAGCGATGTACTGCGCGGTACCCATCACCATGCCGGTCTTGGTGACCGGTGACGCGTCGACCGCCTTGGCGATGCCGAAGTCGGTGATCTTCACCTGGCCGGTCGGCGTCACGAGGATGTTGCCGGGCTTCACGTCCCGGTGCACGACACCTGCCGCGTGCGCGACCTCCAGTGCCCGGCCGGTCTGCTCGAGCATGTCCAGGCCCTGCGCCACCGACAGCCGGCCGAGCCGGCTCAGCACGGCGTTGAGCGGTTCGCCCTGGACGAGTTCCATCACCAGGTACGCGGTCTCGCCGCCGGCCTGGTCGAAGGTCTCGCCGTAGTCGTAGATGCCGGCGATGCCGGGGTGGTTGAGCTGGGCCGTGGTCTTGGCCTCGGTCCGGAACCGGTGCCGGAAGGTGGGGTCCGCGGAGAACTCCGCCTTGAGCACCTTCACCGCGACCCGGCGGTCCAGGCGGGTGTCCAGCGCCTCCCACACCTGGCCCATGCCGCCGGTGGCGATGAGTCGTTGCAGTCGGTACCGGTCCGCGATCATCGCGCCGTTGGTCAGCATTCCGGCCCCCGTAGGCTAAGTCTGTTCATGTCGTTCAGCCCGTCGGCATGCCGGCGTCGAGCACGGCCCGGGCAACGGGCGCCGCCACCGAGGCACCGGTGGCCGCCAGGGCGCGATCCCCGCCGTTCTCCACGATGACCGCGATCGCGATCTTCGGGTTCGCCGCCGGCGCGAACGCGATGTACCAGGCGTGCGGAGGCGTGTTGCGGGGGTCGGTGCCGTGCTCGGCGGTGCCGGTCTTGGACGCGATCTGATATGGGCGTTGATTCGTGCCGCCGGTGGAGTAGTTCTCCGAGGCGATCATCATGGAGGTCACCGTCGACGCCACCTGAGCGCTGACCGCCTGGCCCACCGAGACCGGTTTGGTCCGGGAGAGTTCGGTGAGGTCCGGATTCTGCAGCTGCTCGACCAGATGCGGTTCCATCCGCACGCCGCCGTTGGCGATGGTGGCGGCGATGACGGCGTTGTCCAGCGGGCTGAGCGCGACGTCGCGCTGCCCGATGCTGCTCTGGGCCAGGGCCGCGGTGCTGGAGATGGTGCCGACCGTGCTGTCGGCCACCGGGATCGGGATGTTGCCGTGCTGCCCGATGCCGAAGGCCGCGGCCTCGTCCTTGAGTTTGGCGGCGCCGACCTTCATACCGATCTCGGCGAAGGCGGTGTTGCAGGACCGCGCGAACGCGTCGGTCATCGACGCGGTCGGCCCGTTGCCACAGGTCGAGCCGTTGTAGTTCTCCAGCGTGGTGGTGGTGTCCGGCAGCGTGATGGTGGGTGCCGCGGTGAACTGGTCCTCGGGCTTGACCCCGGCCGAGAGCGCGGCCGCGGCCACCACGACCTTGAACGTGGAACCCGGCGGATAGGTCTGCGAGACCGCGCGATTCAGCATCGGCTGATGCGGATCCGACGACAGCGCCTCCCAGGACTGGGTGTCGCGGGCGCCGTCGTGGCCGGAGAGCTGGTTGGGATCGTAGCTGGGCGTGGACACCATGGTCAGGATCCGGCCGGTGCTGGGTTCGATGGCCACCACGGAACCGGTGTACCCCTTGCTGGTCAGCTGGTCGTAGGCGACCTTCTGCATGGCCGGGTTGATGGTGGTGGACACGTTGCCGCCGCGCGGGTCGCGGCCGGACACCAGATCGATCAGCCGCCGGCCGAACAGCTGGCTGTCCGAGCCGTTGAGCATCGAATCCTCGGCGTGTTCCAGGCCGGTGCTGCCGTACTGCATCGAGTAGAAGCCGGTGACCGGCGCGTATGCCGCGGGATCGGTCGGATAGGTGCGCAGATACTTGTACCGGTCGTCGGTGGCGACCGAACTGGCCAGCACCGCGCCGCCGGCCGAGATCTGCCCGCGCTGCCGGGAGTACTCGTCCAGCAGCACCCGGGAGTTGCGCGGATCGCTGCGGAGGCTGTCGGCCTTGATCACCTGGACGTAGGTCGCGTTGAGCAGCAGCGCCACGATCATCAGCAGCACGGCCATCGCCACGCGGCGCAACGGTGTGTTCATGCGGGCTCCCCTCCCGTGCGGATCAGTTCCGTGGGGCGCTCCACGACCGCGGTCACCGTGTCCTTCTTGCGGGCCGGGGCGGGGGCGCGCGCGGCGTCGGAGATCTTCACCAGCAGCGCCAGCAGCACGTAGTTGGTCAGCAGCGAGGAGGCGCCGTAGGAGAGGAACGGGGTGGCCAGGCCGGTCAGCGGGAGCAGTTTGGTGACCCCGCCGAAGACCAGGAAGACCTGCAGCCCGAGGGCGAAGGCCAGCCCGGCGGCGAGCAGCTTGCCGAAACTGTCCCGCACCGCCAGCGCGGTCCGCAGACCGCGCAGGACCAGCACGGTGAACAGCACCAGCACCGCGGTGAGCCCGATCAGGCCGAGTTCCTCGCCGACGGTGGCGACGATGAAATCGGTCTTGGCGAACGGCACCTGATTCGGCCGTCCGCTACCCAGGCCGGTACCGGCCAGCCCGCCGGTGGCCAGGCCGAACAGCGACTGCGCGATCTGATAGCCGGTGTTGTGGTAGTCCGCGAACGGGTCGATCCAGTCGGCGATCCGGATCCGCACCCCTTCGGCGCGGTCGTAGGCGACGACGAAACCGGCCACCACCAGGACCGCGCCGGCGAACAGCCAGCCCAGCCGTTCGGTCGCGATGTACAGCAGCGCCAGCGCCGATACGAAGATCAGCAGCGCGATCCCGAGATCCTGTTCGAACACCAGCGCCGCGGTGCAGGCGAGCCAGACCAGCAGCAGCGGACCGAGATTGCGCAGCCGGGGCAGTTCGACGCCGAGCAGATGCCGGCCGGCCGCGGTGAACAGATCCCGCTTGGAGACCAGCACCGCCGCGAAGCAGACGACCAGCGCGACCTTGGCGATCTCCACCGGCTGCAGCGTGAATCCGGTCAGCCGCAACCAGATTCGCGCGCCGTTGGTCTCGGCGTAGCGGGCCGGCAGCACCGCGGGCAGGATCAGGGCGATCAGGCCCAGGCCGCCGAACAGGTAGCCGTGCCGGGCCAGCGTGCGGTAGTCCCGCAGCCCGGCCAGCACCGCGACGAACAGTCCGATGCCCACGGCCGTCCACAGCAGTTGATGGTTCGCGTCCGGCGGGGGTACCGGGGCGAAGTTGGACGCCGCGCTCTGCTCGCTGCCGAGGTCGAGACGATGCACCAGCACCAGGCCGATTCCGTTGAGCAGGGCCACGATCGGCAGCAGCAGCGGGTCGGCGAACAGCGCGTACCGGCGCACCGCCAGATGCGCGACCCCGAACAACGCCAGATCGGCCAGCGCCACCGTCGCGAGTTCCCGGGTGACCTGCTGGTTCTGCCCCGCCTCCACGAGCACCACCGCGATCACCGTGATCGCGACCGCGAACGCCAGCAACATCAGTTCGACGTTGCGGCGGGTCGCGGGGGGTGGCGCGGGAGCGAACCCGCCGGGGGGAATCGGGAACGCTGCGGTCGACGGCGATGCCGGTGCGGACATCAGTCCGCCTTCCTGCAGTTCTCCCCCGGGGTCTGCGGCGGCTGCGCGATGGTGGTCGGCGCCGGCGCCGGCGGCTTGGTGTCGGTGGGCGGTGGCGGGGTGTCGCCGGGCGGCGGCGCCGGTGCGTTGGTATCGACCGGGATCGGCACCGGGGTGGGTGTCGGGGTGACGATCACCGGCTGCTGCGGCGGCGCGGTCAGACAGGCGGGCAGCAGATCCTGGTGGGCCAGGGTCTCCAGCTGCCGGTGGGCCGCGTCGAACGAACCCGGCGGCAGGCCGTTGTTCACCTTGTCGCGACCGGTCTGTTTGAGATCGGTGACCTGCAACTGCCGGCAGCCGCTCGGGAAGCCGGCGCCCGGACTCATCAGGGTGAGCCGTCCGGTGCGGTCGACGCAGGAGACCTGGTCGATGTCGTGGATGGAGTAGCCGAGCACCGCACCCGGCAGGCCGCGCAGGACCACCACGTTGCCGTTCTCGGCGCCGACGTAGTAGTTGCCGCGGATCATCTTGTAGCCGAACGCGAGTCCAGCCACCACGGCGATCAGCAGCGCCAGCGACAGGATGATCCAGCGCAGCCTATGGCTCTTGCGGGGGGCCGGAGGTTCCGCCGCGACGGGATTCCGTCGCGGCGTCGCCCGAGGGGGGCGCATCGCGGCGGCCCGTCCGGCGGCAGTGTTGGGGGGTGGGGTGTCCTCGTCCTCGCCGGAGGCCGCCCCGGCGACGATCGGGTGACTCTGGCCGTAGTCCAGGTCGATGACATCGGCGACGACCACGGTCACGTTGTCCGGGCCGCCGCTGCGCAGCGCCAGCTCGATGAGCCGGTCCGCCGCCTCGTCGGTATTGCCCTCCCGCATCGTGTTCGCGATGGTCTCGTCGCTCACGACGTCGGACAGGCCGTCCGAGCACAACAGGTAGCGGTCGCCGGCCCGCGCCTCCCGGACGATGAGCGTGGGCTCGATCTCGTTGCCGGTGAGCGCGCGCATGATCAGCGAGCGTTGCGGATGGGTGTGCGCCTGTTCCGGGGTGATCCGGCCCTCGTCGACCAGCGACTGCACGAACGTGTCGTCGCGGGTGATCTGGGTCAGCTCGCCGCCGCGGAGCATGTAGGCGCGCGAATCGCCGATGTGTGCGAGGCCGAGTTTGCGACCGGCGAACAGGACGGCGGTGAGCGTGGTGCCCATACCGTCGAGTTCCGGTTCCTCCTCGACCTGATCGGCGATGGCGGCGTTGCCCTCCCGGACCGCGCGATCGAGCTTGCCGAGCAGGTCGTCGCCCGGTTCGTCGTCGTCGAGGTGGGCGAGGGCGGCGATCATCAGCTGGGAGGCCACTTCGCCGGCGGCGTGGCCGCCCATACCGTCGGCGAGGGCGAGCAGGCGGGCGCCGGCGTAGACGGAGTCTTCGTTGTTGGAACGTACGAGACCACGGTCGCTGCGCGCTGCGTAGCGGAGAACAAGTGTCACGATCGCAGCTCGATCACTGTCTTACCGACACGGACAGGGGTGCCGAGCGAAACTCGGACCGGGGTGGTGACCTTCGCTCGATCGAGGTAGGTCCCGTTGGTGGAGCCTAGATCTTCGACGTACCAGTCCTCGCCGCGTGGCGACAGCCGGGCGTGCCGGGTCGAGGCGTAGTCGTCGGTCAAAACCAGTGTGGAGTCGTCGGCGCGCCCGATGAGCACCGGCTGGGTGCCCAGCGTGATGCGCGTGCCGGCGAGTGAACCCTGAGTCACCACTAGAAATTTGGCGCCCTTCTGGCTCCGGTTGAAGGACGGCAGTACCGCGGAACCGCGTGCGGCCCGGGACTGGATCCGAATGCCGGAAGCCGCGTAGATGTCGCTGCGCAGGGTGCGGAGTACCGCCCACACGAAAAGCCACAACAGCAGCAGGAACCCCGCACGGGTCAGTTGCAGGATCAGTCCCTGCACGGCGCTCCACCTCCTGTTCGACCGGTGTCGTAGGTACGGTTCGACCCCCAACCGGCTCGCCGACCGACTGCGGACCTGATGCTGCAGCCGACCGAGTGTTGGCAGCATCATAGGGCCGACGACCGGTTGCGATCACGATACGACCGAGGGGAATCTCGGGTCACTCCGTGATCTGCACCGGCGAGCTTACGGGATCAGACGATTCGGATCAGGATCTCGGAATGCCCGGCGCGGATCACATCCCCGTCGGCGAGCTGCCAATCCTGTACGGGCGAGCCGTTGACCAGCGTTCCGTTGGTCGATCCGAGATCGGACAACATCGCGGTCTGACCGTCCCAGCGCACCTCGATATGGCGGCGGGAAACCCCGGTGTCGGGCAGCCGGAAGTGCGCGTCCTGGCCGCGGCCGATGATGTTGCTGCCTTCCCGCAGCTGGTAAGTCCGCCCGCTGCCGTCGTCGAGCTGCAGGGTGGCCGAGTACCCGGAGCCGGCCCGCGGCGGCTGCTGCGCCGGAGCGGCCGCGTAGCCCGCCCCCTGCTGCGCGTAGCCGGCCTGCTGGCCGTAGGCCTGATCCTCGGCGGCGTAGCCGCCCTGGTTGTTGTAGCCCGCGGGCGCCTGACCGTAGGCCTGCTGGCCGTAGCCGCCGCCCGGCTGCTGCGCGTAGCCCTGATCGGCGTAGCCCTGCTGGGCGTAACCGGCCTGCTGGCCGTACCCCTGATCGGCATAGCCCTGCTGCTGACCGTAGGCCGCGTCGCCGTAGCCCTGGTCGTAGCCGCTGCCCTGCTGAGCGCCGTAGCCCGGCTGCTGCTGACCGTAGGCCTGGTCGGCGTAGCCCTGCTGGTCGTAACCGGCGCCCTGCTGAGCGCCGTAGCCCGGCTGCTGGCCGTACCCGCCGCCCTGCTGGCCGTACCCGGCATTGCCCGCGTTGCCGCCGGCATTGTTGTAGTCGTAGCCGTTCTGGTACTCGCCGTAGCCCTGCTGCGATTCCTGGGCGCCGTACTCGCCGTACTGGCCACGGCCGTACTCGTCGCGATAGCCGCCCTGGCCGGGCGGCGGAGCGAACCCGCGATTGCGTGGATCGGACTCCGCGGGCTCACGGCTGGGGTCGTAGCCAGAGTTCTGCGTCATGGGGCCAGCTCCTGGTTGCGGGTTTGCGGTTCGTTGTGGGGGTCGTCCAGGTCGGTCGGGAGGCCGGTGTGCCGACGATTCCCGGCGACCCACGTCCGGGTCGACCCGGCCGCGCGTCCTGAACTGTCCGGTGTGCAGCGTAGGGGATGCTTCGAATTCGACGTGCACTTCGCCATACGTCTGCCAGCCCTGGTCGTGAATGTAGTCCTGCAGGTGTTTGGCGAACGCGCGCACGGTCAGATCCTCGTCGGCATCCAGTTGTTGCAGGTCGGACGCGTTGACGGTGATCACGTAGCGGTTCGGGGCGAGCAGGTGGCCGCCCTCCAGCTCGGTGACCCGGTCGGCCGCCTCGCGCTGCAGCGCCGCTTCCACCTCTTGGGGGACGACGCTGCCACCGAAGACCCGGGCGAACGCATCGCCCACGGCGCCCTGGAGACGGCGTTCGAAACGGGACACTATGCCCATCGACTGCCTCCTCTCCGTGCGCTCCACGCGGCGCGTGATGTCGTTTCCGGTACCTGCCGTCATTCCGTGACATGCCAATAGGGCGTGTCGTGGGACGGACACGGTCCCTGCATGATATCCACGATCCTCCACACCTGTAACTCTCGGCAGGCTGTGAGAGTTCCCCCGCCCCAGCATAGTGCTGCAAACCGGCCTGGATTGTTGCGGTTAACTACCTGACCAGGCGATTTCTTGTCCGGCAAAAGCCCGTGTTAGTGTTCTCCAGTCGCTCGGGCGAGTGGCGGAATGGCAGACGCGCTGGCTTCAGGTGCCAGTGTCCTTCGGGACGTGGGGGTTCAAGTCCCCCTTCGCCCACAGTAACGCAGTATCGGTATCGGGCCGGTCATCGCAATGTCGATGACCGGCCCGATGCGTTCGGTCCGTTGTGCTGTGTTTGCCTCGGCAGGTACATCGGCTCGGCGGCGTGCGGGTGCGACGCCGCCGGGCGCCTCCGCTGATCCGGTCACTCCTCCGGGATCTGGGCCGACAGCGGCAGGCCGGTGTGGAAGAAACGGATGAGCCGGCCGATCCGGACGCAATGTTCCGCACAGCGCTCGTAGTGATGGACCAGGAGTGCGAGATCCACGGCCATGGCGTGACCGTGCGGCCAGTCCGGATCCGACAGCGATTGCAGCACGCGCTGCCGGGCATCGGCGAGGGTACGGTCCGGCAGTACCTGTGGATCGTCCACCGCCGGATTCTGGGCGGCGATGGCCCGCTGCGCGACCGCGGCCAGCTCGGCGGTGGCGTGCCCGATCTCACCGAGCCGGCCGGTGATGTCCGCGGGCGCCACCGGCGCCGGATACCGGTGCACCACACTGTCCGCGATCCGGCTGGTGAGCCAGCTCATCTGGGCGAGATCGTCGCCGATCTGCATGGCGCTCACGACCTGTCGCAGATCGCGGGCCACCGGGGCCTCCAGTGCGAGCAGGATCACCGCCCGGTTCTCGCAGGCCCCGTGCCGTTGCCGGAGTTGTTCATCGATGGCGAAGACTTCGTACGCAGCGGTGAGGTTCGCTTCGGTCACCGCCACCGCGACCCGTTCGGTGGCCTCCTGTGCCAGGCTCGCCAGCCCGGCGAGCTCCTCGGTCAGTGCCGCGAGCTCGGAGGAGAATTTCGTCCGCACACCGTTATCTTCACTGGTTGCCGCGTCAACCGCACAACTTACGGGAAACCGACCAGGGGGTTCCCCGGCGTGAGGGGTCCGGTGCGGGGAACTACCTGGTTCGGTTCCGTCGGTGTGATCTTCGCCGCAATCGCCCGGATCGGACGGGCGCCGGGGTAACCGCTCCGGGTGGTTCCAGGGGGTGTCGAGCGAACATGGTGCGGCCCCCCTTCCGGTCGAAATTAACCGGTGATACTTCGAAGCGTGATTATCACCTGACTCGCATCTTGAATCGTCGCCTCTAAACAGACTTTGAGTCTGTTTCCCGCGCCGCAATCTGCCCGCCAACAGATGTACAAGAGGTTGACGGCCAGCGTACGGCCATATTTGCGATCACCGTGCGTGGTATCGGAACTGCCGGGCAAACCCGGTCGCGCGCAGTTCCGAAAGGTCCCCGATGATCGGATCCGATGCATCCGGGAGGGTCCTGTGATAGGGGCATTCGGCCCTATTCGGACGCGCAAATCGTTTACTGAAAGTTTGCTGTAATCCCGACCGACCCGTCTCGTACCCCTTGCCCGGAAGGTCCGCCCCGGGTCTGTACAGGCGCGGAGGTGGTTGCATCGCGATAACGATTGTGTAGAGTTGACGGTAACGCTGGCCGCAGCTGAGCTGGACTCGCTGCGGCCAGTGGATCTCAAATCCGGACCTGTCGACACGGTCCGAAGTTACGTTCCGAGACCCTCGATCCGGGTCGTTCGAATCCTTCCGGCGGGTATGCGCCATTCGGTAGCTGACGTACCGGTGATCTCCACCGGCGTTACGGGCGTCGAGCCGCCTCCGCCTGCGCCGCCCACCGGCCCGGTCCGAATACGTAACTCAGGAACGCCACCTCGGCCAGGGCGCCGATCCCGATCCGGACCGGCGCGGGCCAGCCGCTGGGGGTCACGAAACCCTCGATCAGTCCGGATATCAGCAGCACACCCGCGAGCCCCAGCGCGATCGTGGCGGCGGCCCGGCCGCGTTGCGCGAGCGCCCGGGCCCGGCTCGCGCGGCCCGGATCGATCAGTGTCCAGCCCAGTTGCAGTCCGGCGCCACCCGCCACGAAGATCGCGGTCAGCTCCAGCATCCCGTGCGGCAGGATGAAACCGAAGAACGAGTCCAGCCGCCCCGCCTGGGCCATCAGACCGGCCGAGACGCCCAGATTCAGCGCGTTCATGAAGAGCATGTAGACCGCCGGGAGGATCAGCGCCCCGGTGAACAGCGCCCCCGCGGCCACCCAGGCATTGTTCGTCCACACCTGGGCGGCGAACGCGTCGTGCGGATGTTCGGAGTAATAGGTCTCGAACTTGCCGCCCGGATCGGTCAGATCCCCGGTGTCCGAGGGGAGTCCGAGCGCGCGGTGGGCCGTCCCGGATCCCGGCACCCAGATCGCGAGGCCGACCACCACCCCGAGGAAGACCACCGTCACCCCGAGCCACCACCAGCGAGCGCGATACACCTCCGCCGGGAACCGGTGCGTGAAGAATCGGCCGATCTCGGCCCAGGCGTCCGAGCGACTGCCGAGGATCCGGGCCCGGGACCGGGCCAGCACGGTGCTCAACCCGGCCAGCAGCCCGGCCTCCGGCGACTGCACCTGCAACCGGGCCACCTGCTGCGAGGTGCGCCGGTACAGCGCCACGAGTTCGTCGGATTCCGCTCCGGTCAGCCGGCGGCTGCGGGCCAGCCGGTCGAGCCGTTCCCAGTCCCGCCGATGCGCGTAGGCATATGCGTCCACATCCATCGGTGGGCCCTCCCGTGCCGGAAACCGAGCGGCCACCGCATCTGTCGAAGGTGACCTCCCGAAAGGTTAATCTGTGGAGGCCATGGCTGTATTCACCACCGGCGAGGCCGTCGCTCTCGACCTGCCCGTCGCCCGCATCCCCACCCGGGCCGTGGCTTTCGTGATCGATGTGCTGTTGCAGCTGTTGCTCGGCTGGCTGCTCACGATGGTCGCGGTGGCCGTGCTCGCCGCCGTCGATTCCGACCAGGCGTGGTGGGAGACGGCGTTCACGGTGACCTTCGTGGCCGTGCTGGCCGGCTATCCGATCGTGTGGGAGACGCTGCTGCACGGCCGCACTCCCGGTAAGGCGGCGCTCGGGCTGCGGGTGGTGCGCGGCGACGGCGGCCCGATCGACCTCCGGCACGCCCTCACCCGCGGTCTGGCCGCGGTGATCATCGACTTCTGGGGATTCGGTCTCTTCGGCGTGATCGGCGTGCTCACCTCGATGTGCTCGGCCCGCGCGCGCCGGGTCGGCGACGTGCTGGCCGGCACGGTGGTGGTGTACGACCGCAATCCGATCCCGTGGCCCAAGCTCGCCATCATGCCGCCCTGGTTACAGGGCTGGGCACAGCAACTCGACCTGTCCGGGCTCACCGAGGATCTGGCGCTGCCCGCCCGGCACTACCTCACCCGATACTTCGAGCTCACGCCGGAGACCCAGCAGCAGCTGGGGCAGGCGCTGGTGACGGCGGTGTGCCGGAAGATCCGCGCGGTGCCGCCGCCGGGAACTCCGCCGCTGCACATCCTCGGTGCGATCGTCTCGGAGCGGCAGCGCCGCACCCTCGGCGTGCCCGCGCAGCCGAATCTCATGCCGCTGGAACACGTCTCGTGGTAGTGGTCAGACCGCGCCGGACTGTTTGAGTTCCAGATATTCGTCGCCGAGCAGGCCGGGCAGCCGATCGGCGGTGGCCGCGATCACGCCGACGCCGCGGCGCCGCAATGTCTCCCGGACCAGGGCCCGTTCGGCGAGGGCGCTCTCCGCGGCCGCGGCGGTGAACACCTCGGCCGCCGTGGACCTGGTTCCGGCCGCCGCGGCCAGTTCGGCATCGGTGACCGATACCAGCAGCACCCGATGCCGCGCGGTGAGCACCGGCAGCACGGGCAACAGGTTCTCCTCCACCAGCGCCCCGTCGAGGCTGGTGAACCAGACCACCAGGCTGCGGCGGCGGGCGTATCGCATCGCCGTGCGAACCAGACCGCCGGTGTCGGTGTCGACCAGCGCGGGAATTACCCCGGACAGCGCGTGCATCAGCTTCGGCTGCACACTCCGACCGGTGGCGTTGCGAACCTCGGCGCGCACCGAGCGGTCGTAGGCGATCAGGTCGACGGTATCGCCGGCCGCCGCCGCCAGCCCACCCAGCAGCAGCACCGCCTCGATATTCGCGTCCAGCCGGGTGCCGTCCGTGATCCGGGCCGCCGCACTGCTGTCGGCCGCAGCGCTGTCGATGCCGTTGATGTGGTCGCCTGCCGCAGTGCCGTGGGCGTGGCCCACCGGCATGCCGTTGGTGGGGCCTGCCGAAGTGCCATCCCTGCGGCCTGCCGCAGCGCTGTCCGTGTCGCGTGCCGCAGTGCTGTCCGTGCGGCCCGCCGCAGTGCTGTCCGTGCGGACAGCTGCGGTGCCGTCTGCGCGGCCCCCGTCTGCGCGGCTCGCCGCAGTGCCACCGGCCCGGTTCACGCCGACGCTGTTGACGCGGCCCGCCGAGGACCGGCCCGTGTCCAGCAGCATCAGTACGTGGCGGTTGCGTTCCGGCCGCCAGGTGCGGACCAGGACGTCGGCCGCCCGGGCGGTGGCGCGCCAGTCGATGGCCCGGACGTCGTCGCCCGCGACGTATTCGCGGAACGAATCGAATTCCGAACCCTGACCGCGCATGTTGACCACATTGCGGCCCTCGAGGTGCTGCACCTGCTTCACCTTCGACACCAGGATCCGTTCGCTGTGGAACGGCGGCAGCGCGCGCACCCGGGCCGGGACCGTGCGGCGCACCTGCCGCCCGGCCAGGCCCAGCGGGCCGATCAGTCGCAGGGTGATCGGGCCGGCCACCCGGTCGCCGCGCTGGGCGGGCACGAGCTGGGTGGTGATGCGGATCTTGGTGTTCGCGGGCAGCCGGAGCCGGTGTGCCGCAATCGGACTCGCGTGGGCGCTGGCGGGCCAGTCGTCCCACAGCCGGCCGCGGATCGTGCGGGTGCCGGTGTTGACCACCGTGAGGGTCACCTCGGTGGCGCGCCCGGCCCGGACCACCGTCAGCGCCGGTCGCGACAGATCCAACTGCGCGACCCGTCCCGCGACGGCCGCGTCGGCGGCGATCAGGACGAGCAGTACCGCGGTCGCCACCAGCACCCCGGCCCAGGAGGGTACGGCGAGCATCACGATCAGTGCGGCCACGCCCGCGAGCGCGGCGGTCCGGCCCGTCACCACCATCGGCTACACCGGGACCGGGACCGAGAGCAGCAGCCCCGACAGCACACTCTCCGCGGTCACCCCGTCCAGTTGTGCCTCGGGCCGCAGCTGCATCCGGTGCCGCAGCACGGTCATGGCGACCGCCTTCACATCGTCGGGCGTGACGAAGCCGCGGCCGGTGAGCCAGGCGTAGGACCGGGCGGCGGCCAGCAGCGCGGTCGCGCCGCGGGTGGAGGCGCCGTGCTGCACCGCCGGTGAGGTGCGGGTGGCCCGGCACAGATCCACGATGTAGGCGAGTACCTCGGGACCGACCGACACCGTGCCGATCGCCGCGCGGGCCGCCGCGAGATGGGCGGCCCCGGCCACCGGCCGCAGACCGGCCGCGGCCAGATCGCGCGGGTCGAATCCCGCGGCGTGCCGCCGCAACACGTGGAACTCCGCTTCCCGGTCGGGCAGGGTGACGTCCACCTTGAACAGGAACCGGTCCAGTTGCGCCTCGGGCAGCGGATAGGTGCCCTCCTGCTCGATCGGATTCTGGGTGGCGACGACCACGAACGGATCGGGCAGCGGCCGCGGCTGCCCGTCGACGGACACCTGCCGTTCCTCCATCGACTCCAGCAGGGCCGACTGGGTCTTCGGCGGCGTGCGGTTGATCTCGTCGGCGAGCAGCAGGTTGGTGAACACCGGACCGTGCCGGAAGGTGAATTCGGCCGACCGCGGATCGTAGATCTGCGATCCGGTCACGTCGCCGGGCATCAGATCGGGCGTGAACTGCACCCGGGCATGCGCCAGATCCAGTGCCGCGGCCAGTGCCCGGACCAGCAGCGTCTTGGCCACACCGGGTACGCCCTCGAGCAGGACGTGGCCGCGGCACAGCAGCGCGAGCACCAGGTACAGCACGGCCGGATCGTTGCCGACCACGGCCTTGCCGATCTCCGCGCGCAGCGCCCCGAGTGCCTGCCGCGCCTCGTCGGCGGTCGGCACGGGCGTCACCGCGGGCGGGGCGTCCAGCCGCGTCGTGGCGTCGTTGTCGGCGGGCCGCCCGTTGTCGGTCGGCGTGGCATCCGTCAGATCAGTCATCTCGGCCTTTTCGGCGTCGGCGGCCGTCGCACGTTCGGCGGCGGTTCCGGTGGTGTCGGGTATTTCGGTGTGGCCGGTCGCCGCATCCCGGTCGGACGTCGTCGGGTGTCCGGTCGTCGCGGTGTGAACGGGTGCGGCGGTGTGGCCGGTCGCCGCATCCTGGTCGAACGTTGTCGGGTACCCGGTTGCGGCGGTATGTCCGCGTGCGGCGGTGGTGTCGGGTGTGATCGTGTCGCCTGGCGCCACATCTTGGTCGGACGTCGTCGGGTGCCCGGTTGCCGTGGTGTGTCCGCGTGCGGCGGTGTGGCTGGGCACCACGTCATGGCCGGACGACCTCGTATGTCCGGTTGTCGCGGTGTGGTCGGGTGCGGCGATACGGTCCGGTGTGGCGGTGTGGTCCGGTGTCGCGGTAGGTCCGGAGGGTTCGGGTTCGCGGCCGGGCGGGTGATCGGGGGGCGTCGGTTCGGTCACACCGCCTCCATCGACGGGGGACGGCCCGGGGTGCGCGGGGCGGGATCGTGGCGATGATCCCGGTTGCGGTCCATTCCCGCTTCGATGACGAGCAGGTAGCCGGCCACCGCGGTGAGGGTGCCGGTGTCGGGGACCGGACCGAACAGGGTTGCGCCGAGATGGATCGGGGCGAGTCCGGTGCGGCGGGCGATCGCGGCGATCACCTGTGGGGGCGGGGCGCCGGCGGGCAGGTCGAGGGCGGGACGGATGCGGCGCAGGGTGGCCGTCCGCAGGATCGCCGCCACGTGATCGGGATCGTCGGCGCGGCGATAGAGGGCAGCATGGCCGGCCAGCAGTTCGTGGGCCGGCGCCTCCACGGGACGTGGCTCGCCGACCAGGGCGCCGCGGCGGCGGGCCCGCCACCACACCACCACGGCGGCGGCCAGCAGGCACTGCAGACCGCCGAAGGCGATCCAGTGCGGCCAGCGGGCGAAGATCGAGTCGTTCCCGACGCCCCAGTCGTTGTCGGGCGGCATGGGCGGCGGCGTCGGGGGCGGCGTGGTCGGGGAGGTCGGCGCGGGGTGCGGCGGATGCGGTACCGGCGGGGCGTGCGGCGCACCGGCCAGCCGGATCAGCAACAGGACCAGCAGCGTGACCAGCACCACCGCCAGCAGCGTCAGCCAGAATCGGCGGCCGCCGGGGACGGCGGGCAGCGGGCGCCGCGGGCGGCGGGTGCGGCGGCCGGGTGCGGTGAGTTCGGTCGGTTCCGGCGGCGGCGGTGGGGCCTGTGAGAACCGGTCCGATTCGGCCAGCCGCCGGTACTCGTCGACCGTCGCGGTCCGGCCGCCGTACACGACCTGGTCGAAACTGGCGGCGGCGTCGGACAATTCGACCAGGGGCGCGGCGTCGGCGGCGGTCTCCTGCGCGGTGCGCGAGCGCCGTACCGGCAGGGCGCCACCCTGTTCCAGACCGCGCAGGACCGCTCGGAAGCGTTCGCGCAGGGCGGTGTCGAAATCCTGCCGCGCGGCCGCGGTGTCGGCGGCGGCGCGATGTGTGCCCGCCGGTCCCAGCGCGGCGGGCGGGGGTACCCGGTCCGGATCGGTCACCGCACCCCCTCGGGGACGGGCAGGCGGACATCCCAGGCCTCGCGGCGGCACCGGCGGTCGACGTAGGCCGGCACCCGTGCGGCGGACTCCACCAGTTCGGTGAAGACGAACACCGCCAGCGCCGTGGCGACCGCCAGCGCGATCACCGGCCAGAGATGTGTGCCGGAAATATCGGCGACGAACAGCATCAGCCCGATCAGTGGCGGCGCCAGCAGCAGCGAGACCAGGCGCAGCGTCCAGGACAGCCGGGCGAGCCGCCATTCCGCGCCGCTCGCCAGGGTCCGGGCGCGCCGGGACGCGATGCCCGCCGGCACCTTCTCCTCGAACAGCGCCGGCACCGAGGCGAATTGGCGGGCGCGCAGCCAGCCCAGCCACAGCAGCGACAGCGGCACCGTGATGATCAGCGGAATCCCCAGCGCGAGGACGCCGAGACCGACCAGGGTGTAGCGGATCTGCAGGATCAGCAGGCCGCCGAATCGGCCGGCGAATTCCGCCAGCGCCGCCCGGACCCCGATCGGCTGCTGCCGCACCCGCGCGAGCCCGATCGGCACGGTGATCCCGCGCACCACGAATCGCAGTGCGCCGCCGCACAACGCGGTGGCGAGGATCGCCGTCCACGCGATACCCGCATCCGAACCCCCGGTGGCGGACGAGACCGCCGCGGTGATCGCCAGTACGGCGGTCTCGGCGACCGCGAAGCCGATACCGCACACCGCGGCCAGGGTCGCGATCTGCGGTTGGATCAGGGCGAACGGCAGATCGAGCAGCTCCCGGAAACCCAGGGGCCGCAGCGGGATCGACTCGGGCGCGTCGAGCCCCACATCCGCCGGATCGAGCCGTACGGCACCCCTCGCCGGATCGGGCGATGGACCGGCCCCCGCGGCCTCGCCTGGAAACACGCGGCCGAGTCTATCCGGATCGAGTGACATCCGGCTCGATCCGGCGCGACGGCCGGAACCGGAACCGGTCGCGGACGGGCCGGATCGGCCGCCACCGGGCAGTTCTCGTGTTCTACGTGAAACATCGCCGCCGCGAACCACTTCGGAAAGTGATGCGGGTCACCGGTGCGGAAGCTCCCGTGTGCCACGGGATTCCGTGCGTCCGGAGGTATCGGAAAGCTGGTGACCGGCATCGGAATTCGCCGCACCGACCGGATTCAGGTACGCGGGATCGTCGAGATCGATGATCGGATGCGCGGCGGCCGGCGCGGCCGTACCGCCGACCTCCTGCGTCTCGACGGTGACCCGCCGGGTGCGGCGCAGGGTGAAGGTGATCTCCTCGGCCTCCTCGAAGACCTGCCGCACGCTGCGCAACGGCGCGGTGGCGGTCCCGAACGCGGTGTCGACGGCCTGCGCGACGAAGGCGGGCACCAGCGGCCGGATCAGGCGCGCGGCCGCGCCGGTGAACGGGATCGCGCCGAGCAGCGGAAGTTCGAGGTCGCCACCGGTGGTGGTCGCGGGGGTCGAGCGCTGGGGTGGGGTCACGGGGTGCTCCTCGTCGGCGCGGGTCTCCGGATGGGATTCGGGGCTGTCGAGGGCGGCGACCGCGCCGCGCGCCGGTTCGTGGCGCGCCGGGGTGACGCCGATCTCGAGCCCGCCGAGGGCCGCGACCACGCGGCGGCGCTGCCGTTCGGCGTCGATCGCCATATCGGCCTCGGCGGCCGCCCGGGCCGCGGCCGACTCCCGTTCGACCCGCAACCGTTCGGCGGCGGCACGAGCCTCCGACCGGGCGACGGCGACCGCGGTCGACTCCTCCTGTTCGGCCCGCGCGACGACGGTCCGGGCGGCGATCCGCCGATCCAGGGAGGTCTCGCCGCGCCACCAGCGCAGCAGCAGCGGCAGCAGTGCCAGCAGCACCGCGACGGCGGCGGTGGCCAGCCGCAGCACCAGGGCGCCGGGATGCGCGGCGGTCTCGGCGTTCATCGCCACCCAGCGCGCGCCCAGGCCGTGCCCCGATCCGGACAGCGCGCCGGCCCGCGCCTGCGCCACGGAGCTGTCGGCATCGATCACCCGCTGATCCAGGGCGGGGATCCGGGCCTGCGCGGCGGCCAGCCGGGCGCGGGCGTCGTCGAGCATGGCGTCGGCGGTGCGTACCTCCGGGCCGTAACCGGGCACGCCGGTGATCATCGTCTGCGGGCAGTCCGGCGTCGGGTGATATTCGCACCGGGCGACGACCAGGGCCTGCTCGATATCGGTCCGGGCCTGGACCAGGGTGCGGTCGAGTGCGGCGCGGTCGGTGCGAGCGGCGTCGGCGGCCGTGCGGGCGGCGACCACCGCGGGGGCGGTCTCGGCCGCCTGCCGGGCCTGGTCGTCGAGCCTGCGGCCGACGGCGGCGCCCAGCAGTACGGTGCTCGCCAGTTCGGCGACGACCAGTCCGGCCAGGACGGCCGCCACGATCCGGGCGATCCGCTCGGCCCGCTCACCGTCGGCGCGGGCGGACTGCGAGGCGGTGACCAGCGTCCGCGACAGCCCGCCGAACAGCAGTGCCGTCCCGGCCGCGCCGGCGGTGATCGCGGTCGGCGACCAGTCGGCGGCGGCGCCGGCCAGCGCGGTGGCGGTACCGGCCGCGGCGGCGACCAGGATCACGATCGCGCCCGACACCGTGTATCCGGACCGTTCGTACCGATCATCGAGGTCGGCGCCGGCGCCACCGAGCCAGGTGAGTGCGGCGGTCATGATTCCCAGCCTCTCCGGTCCCGATGGGCCCTCGCCGGCGCCGCATCGGCCGGTCGGCGGGCGAACCACCGGAGCGGAGGACACGGGCAGGCGACGGTTTCGGCTTCAGCGTGGCAGGCCGACGGCGCGTGTACCGCGCGTCGCGGCCGGGATGTGGTTATCGTCACAAGCTCACACCCCGGCCCGCGGCGGTGTGACGCATTACACAGTAACGCTCGGAAACCCTCGGCTATCGTTCGCTGTTGATTAGCCGACCGAGTGCCGTACAGAATCATGCCGTACGGTCGGAACATATGCAGGGCATGTCGCTCGCGTATCGGCAATGTCACGGGCAGGTGTCCGGAAAGTTAGCCGTACCGGTCGGTGGTTTGTCGGGACCGGCCCCGGGGAATTCTGCTTCGGTGCAGGTGAGAAGGCATGTCGCGAGCATGCGGGAGATCTGGCTACCGAGGCGGCCCGGTACCGGGCACAGTGGTGAAGCCGACTGAGGCGATCCGCGTTGCCTGCTTTACACTGGAGAACGCGCAGGTAGTGGAGGACCGATGAAGAAGCCCAGGTAGACGAGGTAATTAGCGCAACCTTAGTTGGTTGCGCCCCGGTCCTGACTTATCGTTTGCTCTGACGTCGGTACCAAATGTCCGACTGCTTCACCCGGAACGAGCCGGCCCCTCGCGGTCGGCGAATACGAGCTATCCCTACCGGGAGGGAACGGCGCGGTGTGGCGGAGACGCAGTGTCCCGCTACCACCGAGCACCCGACGACGGCATCCGGAGCGGGTGGACAACTGGAAAGTTGACTGCAGGGAAGACCATCAGCGCCGCTGGTCTGGAGAAACGTCCGTCCGGATGCAGTCTAGACGGAGGCGTTCGACGAAAGCCGCATTCATCGAAGGCCTGATTTTTTTGAAGGCAGAGGGCATGACGCAACTTCCTGGCCATAGGTCACCTGGCCCCGTCGGTCTCTATGACCCGGCGTACGAGCACGACGCCTGTGGTGTCGCGTTCGTCGTCGACATGCACGGCCGTCGCAGTCGCGACATCGTCGACAAGGCGATCACGGCGCTGCTGAACCTGGAGCATCGCGGCGCCGCCGGCGCCGAGCCCAACTCGGGCGACGGTGCCGGCATTCTCATCCAGCTCCCGGACAAGTTCTTCCGGGCCATCCTGGCCGAACAGGGGGCGGGCTTCGAGTTGCCGCCGGCCGGTTCCTACGCCACCGGTATCGCCTTCCTTCCGCAGGCCCGCCGCGAGGCCGCCCGCGCCTGCTACGGCGTGGAGAAGATCGTCAAGGAAGAGGGCCTGGCCGTCCTGGGCTGGCGCGAGGTGCCCATCGACGAGTCGTCGCTGGGTGCGCTGGCGCGCGACGCCATGCCGTCCTTCCGGCAGTTGTTCATCGCCTCGCCGGCCGACGCCGCCGAGCAGTTGTCCGGCCTCGAGCTGGAGCGCCGCGCCTACGTCGTCCGGAAGCGGGTCGAGCACGAACTGGGCCGTTCCGGCGCCGGTGAGGGCGTCGGCAAGGAGACGGTGTACTTCCCGAGCCTGTCCGGCGAGACCTTCGTCTACAAGGGCATGTTCACCACTCCGCAGCTGCGGGCGTTCTATCTGGACCTGCAGGACGACCGCATCGAGTCGGCACTGGGCGTGGTGCACTCCCGCTTCTCCACCAATACCTTCCCGTCCTGGCCGCTCGCGCACCCGTACCGCCGGGTCGCGCACAACGGTGAGATCAACACCGTCACCGGCAACGAGAACTGGATGCGCGCCCGCGAGGCGCTGCTGAACTCCGACGTGTTCGGCTACGACCAGTCCGGCAACAACCGGCTGGAGAAGATCTTCCCGGTCTGTACCAAGGGGGCCAGCGATACGGCCCGCTTCGACGAGGTGCTGGAACTGCTGCACCTCGGCGGCCGCAGCCTGCCCCACGCGGTGCTGATGATGATTCCCGAGGCGTGGGAGCGGCACGAGTCGATGGACCCGGCCCGTCGCGCCTTCTACCGCTACCACTCGATGCTGATGGAGCCGTGGGACGGCCCGGCCTCGGTGGTGTTCACCGACGGCACGGTCGTCGGCGCGGTGCTCGACCGCAACGGCCTGCGTCCGTCCCGCATCTGGGTCACCGACGACGGCCTGGTCGTGATGGCCTCCGAGGTCGGCGTGCTCGACATCGATCCGGCCCGGGTGGTCCGCAAGGTCCGGCTGCAGCCGGGCCGGATGTTCCTGGTCGACACCTCGCAGGGCCGCATCATCGGCGACGACGAGATCAAGTCCGAACTGGCCGCGTCGCAGCCGTACCAGCAGTGGCTGGACGAGGGCGTCGTCAAGCTCGCCGACCTGCCCGACCGGCCGCACGTGCACATGCCGCACGATCGGGTGCGGATCCGGCAGCAGATCTTCGGCTACACCACCGAGGATCTGAACATCCTGGTCTCGCCGATGGCCATCACCGGCGCCGAGGCGCTCGGCTCGATGGGTACCGACACCCCGATCGCGGTGCTGTCGGCCCGGCCGCGGCTGCTGTTCGACTACTTCTCACAGCTGTTCGCCCAGGTCACCAACCCGCCGCTGGACGCGATCCGGGAAGAGGTGGTGACCAGCCTGCGCGGCACCATCGGCCCCGAGGCCGACCTGCTGCATCCGGGCCCGGAGTCCTGCCGGCAGATCACCATCACCCAGCCGATTCTCGACAACGACGAGTTGTCGAAGCTGATCCACATCAACGACGACGGCAGCCGGCCGGATCTGCGCTCGGTGGTCGTGCACGGCCTGTACCCGGTGCGCAAGGGCGGCAAGGGGCTGCGCAAGGCGCTGGAGGCGGTCAACACCCAGGTGTCGGCGGCCATCGAGGGCGGCGCGCGGATCATCATCCTGTCCGACCGCGAATCCAACGAGAAGCTGGCGCCGATCCCGTCGCTGCTGCTCACCGCGTCGGTGCACCACCATCTGGTGCGGGACCGCACCCGGACCCAGGTCGGCCTGGTGGTCGAGGCCGGTGACGCCCGCGAGGTGCACCACATGGCCCTGCTGAACGGGTTCGGCGCGGCCGCGGTGAATCCGTACATGGTCTTCGAGTCGATCGAGGACATGCTCGAGCGGGGCGCGCTGTCGCTCGGCAAGAACAGCGCGGGCAGTATAGCGGCCGACTACCGCAAGGCGGTCGCCAACTACAGCAAGGCCGCGAGCAAGGGTGTGCTGAAGGTGATGTCCAAGATGGGCATCTCCACCATCGCCTCCTACCGCGGCGCGCAGCTGTTCCAGGTCGTGGGCCTGTCCCAGGAGCTGGTCGACCGGTACTTCACCGGCCTGCTCTCGCCGCTGGACGGCATCGGGCTCGACGACATCGCCACCGATGTGGCGGCCCGGCACAGCGTCGCCTACCTGGAGAACCACAACGAGCGCGCGCACCGCGAACTCGAGGTCGGCGGCGAGTACCAGTGGCGGCGTGAGGGCGAGTACCACCTGTTCAACCCGGATACGGTGTTCAAGCTGCAGCACGCCACCCGCAGCGGTCAGTACCGGATCTTCAAGGAGTACACCAAGCTCGTCGACGACCAGTCCGAGCGGCTGGCCTCGCTGCGCGGCCTGTTCGCCTTCAAGACCGGTGACCGCCGGCCGATCTCGATCGATGAGGTCGAGCCCGCCACCGAGATCGTGAAGCGGTTCTCCACCGGCGCGATGAGCTACGGCTCGATCTCCTCGGAGGCGCACGAGACCCTCGCGATCGCGATGAACCGGCTCGGCGGCCGCTCCAACTCCGGTGAGGGCGGCGAACATCCGGCCCGCTTCGAGGTCGAGGAGAACGGCGACTGGCGGCGCAGTGCGGTCAAGCAGGTGGCCTCCGGCCGCTTCGGCGTGACCGCGCACTACCTGACCAACTGCACCGATATCCAGATCAAGATGGCCCAGGGCGCCAAGCCCGGTGAGGGCGGTCAGCTGCCGGCGCACAAGGTCTACCCGTGGGTGGCCGAGGTGCGGCACTCGACGCCGGGCGTCGGCCTGATCTCGCCGCCGCCGCATCACGACATCTACTCGATCGAGGATCTGGCCCAGCTGATCCACGACCTGAAGAACGCGAATCCGCAGGCGCGGATTCACGTGAAACTTGTCGCGGAGCCGGGTGTCGGCACCGTCGCCGCGGGCGTCTCCAAGGCGCACGCCGATGTGGTGCTCATCTCCGGCCACGACGGCGGCACCGGCGCCTCGCCGCTCACCTCGCTGAAGCACGCGGGCGGTCCCTGGGAGCTCGGCCTCGCCGAGACCCAGCAGACGCTGCTGCTCAACGGGCTGCGCGATCGCATCGTGGTGCAGGTCGACGGTCAGATGAAGACCGGCCGCGACGTCGTCGTCGCCGCACTGCTCGGCGCCGAGGAGTACGGCTTCGCGACCGCGCCGCTGGTGGTCTCCGGCTGCATCATGATGCGGGTCTGCCACCTGGACACCTGCCCGGTGGGCGTGGCCACGCAGAATCCGGTGCTGCGGCAGCGGTTCACGGGTAAGCCGGAGTTCGTCGAGAACTTCATGCTGTTCATCGCGGAGGAGGTGCGCGAGCACCTGGCCGCGTTGGGCCTGCGCACGCTGGACGAGGCGATCGGCCGGGTCGAACTGCTCGACACCGCTCGTGCCAAGGAGCATTGGAAGGCGAGCAAGCTCGACCTGTCGCCGATCCTCCACGAGACCGAGACGGCCTTCATGTACCAGGACCGTCGCAACACCAAGTCCCAGGACCACGGTCTGGACAAGGCGCTGGACAACCAGCTCATCGCCCAGGCCGCCGATGCCCTGGAGCGCGGTAAGCCGGTGAAGTTCGATACCAAGATCACGAACGTGAACCGGACCGTCGGCACGATGCTCGGCCACGAGGTGACCAAGCTCTACGGTGGCGCGGGCCTGCCCGACAACACCATCGACATCACCTTCACCGGATCCGCGGGCAACAGCTTCGGCGCGTTCGTCCCGGCGGGTATCACCCTGCGGGTGCTCGGCGATGCCAACGACTATGTCGGCAAGGGGCTTTCGGGTGGCCACCTGGTGGTGCGCCCGTCGCTGAACGCCCCGGCGGATTTCGTCGCCGAGGACAACATCATCGCGGGCAACGTGATCCTGTTCGGCGCGACCAGCGGTGCGGCGTTCATCCGCGGCGTCGTGGGTGAGCGGTTCGCCGTGCGCAACTCGGGCGCCACCGCGGTGGTCGAGGGCGTCGGCGACCATGCCTGTGAGTACATGACCGGCGGCCGGGTGGTCGTGCTCGGCGCGACCGGCCGCAACTTCGGCGCCGGCATGTCCGGCGGCGTGGCCTACGTCTACAACCCCGAGGGCACCTTCGCCACGAATATCTCGGCGGAGCAGGCGGAGGCGATCGAGCAGCTGTCCGGTGACGACTTCACCTGGCTGCACGATATCGTCACCCGTCACCGTGACGAAACGGGTTCGGCCGTGGCCGAGGCCATTCTCGGCGACTGGTCGCAACAGGTGAACCACTTCGTCAAGGTCATGCCGCGCGATTACAAGAAGGTTCTGCTCGCTATCTCCGAGGCTGAGAAGAACGGTCGGGACGTGGAGGAAGCGATCATGGAGGCTGCACGTGGCTGACGCACAGGGATTCCTGAAGCACACGAGCCGGGAACTGCCGAAGCGCCGTCCGGTGCCGCTGCGCCTGCTGGACTGGAAAGAGGTGTACGAGGAGAAGTTCTCCCACGACACCCTGCAGACCCAGGCGAGCCGCTGCATGGATTGCGGTATCCCGTTCTGCCACCACGGTTGTCCGCTCGGCAATCTGATTCCCGAGTGGAACGACCTGGTGTACAAGGGCCGGTGGCGCGACGGTATCGATCGCCTGCACGCCACGAACAACTTCCCGGAATTCACCGGGCGGCTGTGCCCGGCGCCGTGCGAGGCGTCGTGCGTGCTCGGTATCAACCAGGATCCGGTGACCATCAAGCAGGTCGAGGTCGAACTCATCGAGAACGCCTTCGACGAGGGCTGGGTGCAGCCGGTCTACCCGACCCGGCTGACCGGTAAGCGGGTCGCCGTGGTGGGCTCCGGCCCCGCCGGCCTGGCCGCCGCCCAGCAGCTGACCCGGGCCGGTCACACCGTGACCGTGTTCGAGCGCGACGACCGCATCGGCGGTCTGATGCGCTACGGCATCCCGGAATTCAAGATGGAGAAGCGGTTCATCGACCGCCGGATCGCGCAGATGGAGGCCGAGGGCACCATCTTCAAGCCCGGGGTGAACGTCGGCGTCGACATCACCGCGGCCCAGCTGCGGGAGCGGTTCGATGCGGTGGTGCTGGCCGGTGGCTCGACGATCGCTCGCGATCTGCCGGTGCCGGGCCGCGACCTCGACGGCGTGCACCAGGCGATGGAATTCCTGCCGCAGGCCAACCGGGTCCAGCTCGGCGACGACATCGCCGACGCGGACGGGCTGCCGCCCATTCACGCCAAGGGCAAGAAGGTCGTGATCATCGGCGGTGGCGATACCGGCGCGGACTGCCTGGGCACCTCGCACCGGCAGGGTGCGGCGAGTGTGCACCAGTTCGAGATCATGCCGCGGCCGCCGGCCGCGCGGGCCGATTCCACCCCGTGGCCGACCTACCCGCTGATGTACCGGGTGTCCTCGGCGCACGAGGAGGGCGGCGAGCGCGTCTACTCGGTCAACACCGAGCGGTTCGTCGGCGAGGACGGCAAGGTCACCGGCCTGCAGGCGCACGAGGTGACCATGGTCAACGGTCGGTTCGAGAAGGTGGAGGGTACCGACTTCACCATCGAGACCGATCTGGTGCTGCTGGCCATGGGTTTCGTCGGCCCGCAGAAGCGGGGTCTGCTCGAGGATCTGGGCATCGGCTACGACCAGCGCGGCAACGTCATGCGCGACAACAACTGGCAGACAACGGTTCCCGGCGTATTCGTGGCCGGTGACATGGGCCGTGGCCAGTCGCTGATCGTGTGGGCCATCGCCGAGGGTCGTTCCGCCGCCGCCGCGGCCGACCGGTACCTGGAGGGTGAGAGCGCGCTGCCCGCGCCGATCACGCCGACCGCCGTCGCCCAGCGATAGTCCGGCAACTCGCGCACCGCTCGACCGGCCGGTGTTGCCCGGCGATAACCGGCGACCGCCGAACCGCGCCGGATCGGCGTTTTCGGTAGCCGGGATCGGCCGGAATGCGACATCCCCGCGGATCGAATCCGCGGGGATGTCGCATTTCCGCCTCCGCGGATCGACAGCGATTCGCCACGGCCACTGTGTGTATCGCCGAAACGCGCCGAGGTGACGAGCGGGGATGCCGCCGACCGTTTATGCTGTTCGCGGAGATCGCCGACGGGGTACAGGTAGCGGGTAACCAGTTTCACGAACGTTAACCACACCGCCGTTCCACGCCGACACGATGATCACCCAAACATGGTCGGAAGCCCCAGGGTCGGGCTGGCTGAACTGGAGCAGTATGCGGTTGAAGAGGATTGCTGCCGCCACCGCAGTGGCCGCGGCAACAACGCTGGGCTCGATGTCCGGTATCGCGTTCGGAAATGGTGTCGCGGCAGCCGATCCGGGGTGCCCCGATCTGTATGTTGTTGCGATCCCGGGTACTTGGGAGACCGGTAAGGATCGCCCGGAGGACATGACCGGTCCGGGCATGCTCTCCGGCGTGACCCGCGGGCTACCGGGGTCGGTGGACGTCGACTATGTCGACTACGCCGCGACCGCCTTCCCGTGGGAGGGCGACATCTACGGCGCGTCCAAGAAACAGGCCGTCGACAATGCGCGCGGCCTGATCGGCAGTATGGCCGCCCGTTGTGGCGCAACGCGTTTCGCCATCGTCGGGTACAGCCAGGGCGCCGACGCCGCGGGTGATCTCGCGGCCGAGATCGGTACCGGGATCGGCGTGGTGCCGCCCGCTCGGGTGGCCGGCGTGGGCCTGATCTCCGATCCGCGGCGGTCGCCGACCGATGTGCAGGTCGGCCCGCTGGTCAGCGGCGCCGGCGCCGGTGGGCCGCGCGTGGGCGGGTTCGGATTCCTCAGCGATCGGGTGCGGACCATCTGCGCCGAGGGCGATCTGTACTGCTCCACCGACGACCAGGACTACCTGTTCCGGATGGCGGGCTTCCTCGCTCAGGCGTCGGATCCGAGCCCGATCAACCTGTGGCGGTACCAGATGGAGGCCGGTTCGATCATCGGCGACCTGATGGCGCACGGTGGCGTGGCCACCCTGGGCTCGCAGCTCACCGAGGATGCCAACAAGGAGCGGATGCAGCAGCTGACCGACTTCTACGGTTCCGGCGCGCACACCTCCTACGGCTTCTATCAGGTCGACGGCGGGCAGTCCGCGATCGGCTGGATGCACAACTGGATCGCCGGCATGGCCTGATCCACCGCGAGACACCGAAGGCCACTCCCGTTGCGGGAGTGGCCTTCGCTGTTGTCGGCGACCGGAAACTACCGGGCGCCCGCGCTGTTCGTCAGCCGAAGGAGCCGGTGGGCGGCAGCGGCGGGTAGCCGGGGCCACCCGGCCACGGGCCGTGGTCACGATCGTGATCCCACGGGCCGTGGTCGCGGTCGTGATCCCAGGGGCCGTGGTCGCGGTCGTGATCCCAGGGGCCGTGGTCGTGATCGTGATCCCAGGGGCCGTGGTCGTGGTCGTGATCCCAGTCGATCGCGACGGCATTCGGGGTGGCGTCGTCGGCGGCGGCCAGCGCCGGCGCGGCGACCGCGGCCAGCGGGGCGGCGAGCAGGGCGCCGGCGACCGCGATGCGGGCCGTCACCCGCCGGCCGCGAGTTGTCTTCGTGGAGCGCAACGGAATGCCTTTCTGTCGAGAACATGAGTCACGCCTGTGCGACGGCTCATGGTTCTCCATGCAAGGGTGGATACCTGAACGGCACGTGCGATCAACCTTAAAGTCCGCTGGGAATCGCGGCTAATGACTTGACGTGATGTCCTAAATGCGCCAACGATTTTCGCGTTCAGGCCGCTGAAATGCCGAGAGCCACATCCGCGCGGATGTGGCTCTCGTTGTCGCCGTGGAAATTCCACGGTGGCCGATCGGCGGATATCAGCCGAACGAGCCGGTCGGCGGCATCGGCGGCAGCGGCTGATCCGGGCCGTGGTCGTGATCGCGGTCCCGCGGGCCGCCGTCGTGGTCCCGGTGATCGCCGGGGCCGCCGTCGTGATCGTGATCCCAGTCGACGGAGATCGCGGTCTGCGGCGAGTCGGGGGTGGCGGCGGACGCGGAGACGGCGAGTGCGGTCAGCGGGGCGGCGAGCACGACGCCGGCGACGGCGATCCGGGCCGCCATCCGGCGGGACTTCATGGTGGAAAGCAACGTAGGGCCTCTCTGTTCGGTCCGGCCGCCGATCCGGCGGCCACAGGAACCATGTAACAGGGCGTTGCTTGGACCGGTGTAGCAGTGCGCTGGCAGGTGGCTGGGAACCGTACGCCGGAATCAGGCCTGGGAGATATTGCGTGGCAACAGGTCCCAGACGTGGCCGTTCTCGTTGATCGTGGCCACCGTGCGACGGCCGGTGCGCGACTGCAGGATTCGGGTGACCGAGCAGTAGTCGATCGGGAAGGTCAGCGGCAGTTCCAGATTCAGCAGATGTTGCAAGGTGGTGTTGACCACACCGCCGTGGGCGAAGGCGACCACGGTATCGGCCGGATCGGCCGCGCCGATCACCTCGTCGACGGCCGCCCGCACCCGGGCGCCGAAGGCGTCGGCGTCGATCGACTCCGGCAGATATCCGGCCTTGATCCGCTCGTACGCGGCCTGGGTGTTCAGGTCGCTGTCGCGGGCCTGTTCGATCGGCAGGTAGAGCGGCAGGCCGAGATCGTATTCCGCCAGCCCCTCGACGATCTCGACCGTCAGGCCGAGCTTCTCGGCCAGCGGCGCCGCGGTCTCGCGGGCCCGGCGCTGGGGGCTGCTCACCACGCGGGCGATCCGATGGTGGGCCAGCGCCGCCGGGACCCGCGCGGCCTGGGCCCAGCCGATGTCGGTCAGTTCCGGGTCGGCGATCCCGGTGGACGTGACCACCCGTTGCGGCTGGGCGTGGCGAACGAAGACGAGTTGCATGTCATTCACTGTGCCGTACCCGATTCGCCCGGTCCGCACGGACCCGGGCGATCGGTGCCCGCCGCCCTAGGAGGTCCGGGGTTTGACCAGCGGGAACGGCAGCGTCTCGCGGATGCTGCGGCCGGTGATCAGCATGACCACGCGGTCCACACCCACGCCCAGCCCGCCGGTCGGCGGCATCGCGAATTCCAGGGCCTGCAGGAAGTCCTCGTCCAGTTCCATCGCCTCCGGATCACCGCCGGCGGCCAGCAGCGACTGCTCGGTGAGCCGGTCGCGCTGTTCCAGGGGGTTGGTCAGCTCGCTGTAGGCGGTGCCGAGTTCCACTCCCCAGGCCACCAGATCCCAGCGTTCGGCCACCCCCGGGGTGCTGCGGTGGGCGCGGGTCAGCGGCGAGACCGAGGTGGGGAAGTCGATGTAGAAGGTCGGCTCCTCGGTCCGCGACTCCACCAGATGTTCGTACATCTCCAGCACCACCTGACCGGCGTCCCAGCCGTACTGGAACGGCACGCCCGCCTTGTCGCAGAGCACGCGTAGTCGTTCCAGATCGGTGTCCGGGGTGACGGTTTCGGCCAGCGCGTCCGAGATCGCGCCGTGCACCGTGCGCACCGGCCAGTCACCGGAGATGTCCACCTCGGCGAGGGTGCCGTCCGGTTGCGGCCGCAGGGCCACGCAGCTGCCGTTGGCGGCGACCGCGGCGTTCTGGATCAGCTGCCGGCACGCGTGCATCATGCGTTCGTAGTCGCTGTGCGCCTCGTACGCCTCCAGGATCGTGAACTCCGGATTGTGACTGAAGTCCACTCCCTCGTTGCGGAATACCCGGCCCAGTTCGAACACCTTCTCCACGCCGCCCACGCACAGACGCTTCAGGTACAGCTCGGGGGCGATGCGCAGATACAGGTCGAGGTCGTAGGCGTTGATGTGGGTGGCGAACGGGGTCGCGTTGGCGCCGCCGTGCACCTGTTGCAGCACCGGCGTCTCCACCTCCAGGAAATCCCAGGCGGTGAGGGTGTCGCGCAGCGCCTTCATCACCGCGCTGCGTTTGGCCAGGACCTCGCGGGTGTCGGTGCTGATCGCCATGTCGACGTAGCGCTGCCGGACCCGCGCCTCCGGATCGGCCAGGCCGCGCCACTTGTCGGGCAGCGGGTGCAGGCATTTGCCGATCATCCGCCAGTCCGCGGCGAGCAGCGACAGCTCACCGCTGCGGCTGTGCCCGATCTGGCCGCTGACCTCGATCAGATCGCCGAGGTCGAAGAATCCGTCGAATTCGTGCAGCCGGGCCGGGCCGACCCGGCCCCGATCGATGACCAGCTGGATCTCCCCGGACCAGTCGCGCAGCAGGGCGAAGATGACGCCGCCGTAGTCGCGGATGCGCAGCAGTCGCCCGCACACCCGGACCGTGGTGCCCTTCGGCGACTTCCGGGCCGCGGCGACGGCATGGGTCGGGGGATAGGCCACCGGATAGGCGTCCATCCCGGCCTCCTCCAGCCGGCGCACCTTGTCCATGCGGACCCGGACCTGTTCGGGGCGGCGGGCGACGGCCTGTTGCCGTTCCGCGGGCGGCAGCTCCGGCGGGCTGCCGTCGGCGTGCAGTCCGCACAGGGCCGCGGGGACCGCCGGATGCAGGCCGGTGTGTTCCATGGCGTCGGGCTGTTTCCCGAGGCGCGGCAGGAAACCCTCCGCCAGCGCGCTCGCGACGCCGACCCGCAGCAGCTGGCGGCGCTCCTCGAACAACAGGAAGCGCGGCACCCACAGCGGCTGATACTTCACGTTGGAGCGGTACAGCGCCTCCAGCTGCCACCAGCGCGAGAAGAACATCAGTACCCCGCGCCACAACCGCAGCACCGGACCGGCGCCGATCCGGCCGCCCTCCTCGAACACCGACCGGAACACCGCGAAGTTCAGCGAGACCCGGGTGATGCCGTACTGCTCCGAGGTGAGCGCCAGCTGGGAGATCATCAGTTCCATGATCCCGTTGGGGCCCCGGGGATCCCGGCGCATCAGATCCAGTGAGACCCCGGTGCGGCCCCACGGCACCAGCGAGATCATGCCCCACACCCGGCCGTCGCCGTCGTCGCCCACCCCGGCGTCGGGTGCGGCCGGGCCGACCGCCTCGACCAGCAGGCAGTTGCCGTCGAGCTGATCGCCGAGACGGCCCAGCGCCATCGAGAATCCGCGCTCGGTCTCGGTGTCGCGCCAGGTGTCGGCGCGGGCGATCACCCGCTGTAGTTCCGCGTCGGACAGCTCGCTGTGCCGCCGGACCCGGACCGAGATGCCGTGCTTCAGCAGCCGATTGGCCGCCTGCCGGACCTGTTTCATATCCGGGCCCGCCAGCGAGAACGACCGGGTGTCGAGAATCGCCTCGTCGCCGAGGCGCAGCGCCGACAGCCCGGCCCGGCGATAGGCGTTGGCGCCCAGCTCGCTCGCGCCCATCACCGCGGGCGCCCAGCCGTACTGATCGGCCACCTGCAGCCACGCGTCGACCGCCTGCGGCCAGGCCTCGCGCATCCCGATCGGATCGCCGGAGGCCAGGCACACACCGAGTTCCACCCGGTAGGTGACCGCCGCCTTACCGCTCGGCGCGAAGGCCACCGCCTTGTCGCGGCGGGTGGCGAAGTAGCCCAGCGAATCCTCGACGTCGGACCGTTCCAGCAGGCCGCGCAGCGCCGACTCGTCCAGGCCGGTCATCGCGTTGGAGGACCGTTGCGACCGGAACAGCACGATCGCGGCCGCCAGCAGCGCCATCGCGCCGAACAGGCCGAGCAGCAGGTTCACCCAGTGCCGCGGGCTGCCGCGGAAGTTGTTGGTGTCCACCAGGATCGTCGCGGTGACCTTCGCGAGCGCCCACAGCGGACGTTCCACGCCGCGCGGCAGGCTGCCGGGGAACAGCTCCACCAGCCCCCAGCCCAGCAGCCAGCCGATCGCCAGCCCGCCGGCCAGTACGCCGAGCGCCTTCCACACCGCGCCGCGGCGCACCTGGGTGTAGAACTCGGGCCAGGCGGCGATCAGCAGGACCACCACCACCGCGTGGACGATGAACGCGGCCAACGCGTTCCAGTCCTGTTCGTCGGCGAAGTCGAGGGTGTTGGCGACCGCGAACAGCGCCATGTACCCCACGACCAGCCACCAGGCGATCCGTTTGCGTCCGGCGGTCGCGCCCGCCAGCAGCCCGATCACCAGTGCCCAGACCAGGCTGGTCTCCGGTGCGTCGAAGTAATAGGCGTCGATGTAGCGCCGCGGCACCGCGATGATGTAGCGCAGCCCGGGGGAGATACTCCACAACGCGCACAGGACCGCGAAGATCCCCAGTACCAGCCCGGCGAAATGCGGCACCTCACCGAATCGGCCGTGGCCGCGGTGGGGCACCTCCGGCGATTCCGAGCCGCGCCGGTCGCCCGGCCGGTCGGCGGGCGGTGGTGTGGCAGTGCCGAACTGCCGGTCCTGCGTCGAGGTCACCGCACCAGTGTGAATGTTGTCCTCACTCGATCGCAGAAGGTCGCCGGGTATGTCCGCGTCGCCGCTCGCCCGGCCGGTCGGCTCGGGAACGCCCCGGGCGCGGGGGTCGGATTCGGTTCCTCCCGTGCGGGAAGGTAATGATGTACCCATGTCGGATCCAGTCGATGTGCCGATCGATGACGACGTCATTCGCCTCGGGCAGTTCTTGAAGCTGGCCAACCTCATCGAATCGGGCGCGGAGGCCAAGACGGTGATCGCCTCGGGGCTGGTCCGGGTGAACGACGAAGTCGAGTTGCGCCGCGGCCGGCAGCTGCATTCCGGTGACGTGGTCGCGCTGGCCGGGCACCTGGTCCGGGTCGTCACCGTCGGCTGACCGGCGCTCGCTCATTCGGCGCGGACGACGATCCCGTCGTGGTCGCTGTACACCATATCGCCCGGCGTGAAGGTGACCCCGCCGAATTCGACCGGGACGTCGCGCTCGCCCGATCCGGTCTGCGTGCTCTTGCGCGGGTTGGTACCCAGCGCCTTCAGACCGATGTCCAGCGTGCGCAATTCGGCCGAATCGCGGATCGCGCCGTGCACGATCACCCCCGACCAGCCGTTGGCGACGCCGCGACCGGCGATGATGTCGCCGACCAGCGCGGTGTGCACGCTCGCGCCGCCGTCGACGACCAGTACCCGGCCCGCGCCCGGCTCGCCCAGGGTCTGCTTGACCAGCAAATTGTCCTGAAAACAGCGGATCGTGACGATGCGGCCCGCGAACGCCGCGCGGCCACCGAACTGCGTGAACTGGGTGTCGCAACTCCGGATGTCGGGACCGATCTCGTCCGCGAGATCGGCGGTGGCGACTGTCTTTGCTGTTTCGGTCACGGGAGCAAGCTTGCCACGACTGGGTCACCGGCTCCCTGAGACCTTTCTGCCGGATTTCTCGAGATGCCTCGAGACGGCGGCGAACCGCCCGCGGAGGTGATACCGCCGAGCGGGGCGAACCACCGTCAGGCGGTGACCGCCAGCGTGGCCGCGAGTCCGTACACGATCGCCATCGCGAGTACCTCGGTCACGGCGCGTCGCAGCGAACCCTCGGCACTGACCCGATGCGCCGCGGCCCGCGGTACCCAGGTCCGCCGCCACCACCAGCCCAGGACCAGCAGTTCCACCAGCAGTGCGGTCTTGGCGAGCAGGATGTGGCCGTATCCGGTGGTGACCAGCGGGGTGAGCCCGCCGAGCCGGACCAGGGCGTTGCACACGCCGGTCGCGGTCACCGCGATCGCGGCCGGCATCGCCCAGCGCGAGTACTGCGGCAACAGTGCCGCCCAGTCGCCGCGGCTGCGGATCACCACGGCCAGCGCCACCAGCAGCCCGAACCACGCCGCCGCGGCCAGCGCGTGCACCGCCGCCAGCAGCGAACCGAACGGCTGCTGCGACATGTGCCCGGTGATCGGCCGCAGGGTCACCGTCACCGCGGCGAACACCAGCACCGGATCGGCCGCCGCGCGTCCGGGCCGGCGGAAGGCCGCGGCACTGTAGGCGGCGATCAGGCCGGTCCCGATCAGCACCGCGATGCCGACCTGTCCGGTGCTGACCTTCGTGAGATAGGTGCCGAACTGCCCGGCCCCCAGCCGGATCACCGCCACCCCCGCCACCTCGGCCGCCTGACAGCCGAGCAGGACCAGTTCCAGGATCGCCCACAGTCCGGCGAGCGCGGCCAGTGGCCGCCAGGCCGGTGGGCTCCCCGGACCCTGCAACCGCGGTAGCAGGGCCAGGCCGAGCACCGTAGCCCCGGCGCAGTCGGCCAGCCCCCGGATCGGCGCCTCGAACTGCACCGGATCGGGGGTGGCCAGCATCCAGGCCCACGCCGCGCCCACCAGCGCGGCCGGGACGACCAGCAGCAGTGCCGAACGCCGGGCGCCGAAACCGCCGTGGGTCGTCTTACCGGTCACTACGTCGCCGTGCCCTTCCCACGGCCGCGGGGCCCACCGAACAACGCGAACAGCAGTCCGCCGCCGAACAGCACGACCGCGGCGACGATGAACACCCACAGCGGGACGCCGCCGGAACCGCTGCCGGCCACCGGATTACCGTCGGCATCGGCCGCCTTCGGCCCGGGGGCGCCGGTCCCGGCCCGGGTCAGCGTGAAACTGCGGGTGCCGCTGACCGGATGGCCGTCGGCGGAGGTCACCCGGTAGGCGACCGTGTACGTCCCCACCGGTCCCAGCTCACCGACCGGCACGCTGATCACCGGCCCGGCGATGGTCGGCTGTCCTTTGGACCACAGGTTGCCGTCCGGGCCCACCACGGTGAGCGCCGGGAAGCTGGTCTGCAGATTCTCGTTGAACGTCAGGCTGACCCGGGCCGGTCCGCTGTCCAGCCGGGCACCGTCGGCCGGATCGGTCGACACCACGATCGAATGCGCGGCCGCCGGGCCCGCGGCCGAGACCGCGAGCCCGCCGAACAGCAGCCCGGCGACCAGGCCGGCGAGCAGTTTCCGGATCATGACCGCCGGCCCCGCAGCACACTGCCCAGCCCGAGCGCGGCGCCCAGCGCGCCGAGCGCCAGGCCGATCCCGCCGAGCCAGCGCGCGGTGTCGTCGGAGCCGTGATCGTCGTCGTGCCCGGCGGCCTCGGCGGGGGTACCGGCCGGGGCGTCCATATGACCGTGGTGGTCGCCACCGCCCGCGGCCAGGGTCAGCATCGGCGCGGGATGTTCCGGCTCCTGACCGTCCGGGCCCATCGGCTGATTCCAGTCGACGACCTTGCCGTCGCTGTAGGTCTGGGATGCCGGGAGGCTGACCGAATCCTGTTTCGGCAGTAGGCCGACCGAGAGGACGAAGCGCTGGAAGTGTCCCGGGCCGACACCCGGATTACCCGGGTCGGCGGTCCAGGTGACGGCGACGACCTGGTTCTTGTCGTTCTTGTCGACCTTGGCGGTCCAGCCGGCCAGCGGTTCGGTGAGGGCCGAGGATACTCCCGGCAGCTGGACCGACAACTTGGTGGTGGACGCGGTCTCCGATTCGGTCGGCACCCGGAAGGTGACGACCCCGTAGCCGCCCTGGGTCGCACCCGGGGCGTCGGCGGTGACGTGGGCGGCGGCGGTCCCGGCGGCCAGGAGGGTCAGCCCGGCGACGGCGCCGGAGGCGAGCAGGACGCGCGACAGCGCAACAGACATGAGGATGCTGCTTTCTCTGTGGAGTGCGGATCCCGGACGGGATCGCGGAGGTGTCGGCGGATCAGGCCGGCACCGGCGGCGCGCGCGCAGCGATCGCGCCGAGGTGGAGAAAGCGAGGAAGCGGGACCGGGCTGTCCGGCCGGCGGAGCGGGCCCGGCGCCGGGGACGGCGGGCGCGGACGATCGACGACGGCCCGGATCGCCCGGGAGACAACGGAGTAGAGCCGTTCGGCCGCCACCAGCAGCAGCGCGCACAGCAGGATCGCCACCGCGTGGGCGGCCAGCATGGCGTGCCCGGACCGGGCGAACACCGCCGGCGCCGCTACTCCCGGCGTGAATGTGGCGGCGGCCGTGGCATGTTCGTGCCCGATCAGCCCCGCCAGCGCCTGGTGCCCGGCCCATTGACCGGCCGCGAGAGCGGCGAGCAAGCCGGCCCGGCCGGTCGCCAGCGCGAGCGACGGCAGAGTCGTCGCGATCGCCCCCACCGCCGCGGCGACGGCGATCAGCAGCGTCAGCGCGGTCGAATTCGGGAAACCGCCACCGGCGAGCCCGTGCGCGGCCACCGCCAGGCCGGCGGAGACGACGCCGACCGCGCCGCCGCGCACACCCGCGAGCCCGGTATCGGCGCGGCCGGTGGCAGTGCGCTCGAGGTGGAGCCGGCTCGATGCGGTCCTGTTGTCCGCCGACCGACCTTGTGCCCGAGGCGTCGTCCGGCTGTCCACCGACCGACGATGTGCCCGGGGTGTCGACCGGTTGTCCGCCGGCCGCCGGCATGTGCGAGGCGTCGTCGCTCGGCTGTCCGGCTGTGTGGGACGGTCCGCGCCGGTCGCCGGAGCTCCGGTACGCAACGCCGATCGGGACCCGGCGGGCGCGTGGCCCGGGGTCGGCGATCGGTGCCGGTCACCGGAAGGCATCGGATTACGTCTCGGGCGGGGTGCTCGGCGGGATCAGTGCACGCCGAGGCGGGTCAGCAGATCGCCCTCGACCTCGGCCAGCTCGTTCGAGATCGACTCGTAGACGGCGTGGCGGCGGGTCGGCGGCATCCGGTCGGCGGTACGGATGGCGGCGGTCAGGCTGTCGAGGCGGTCGCGGGTGGCAGCGGCGAATCGGGCCGTCTCGTCGTCGCGGTTGCCGTTCTTGCCCCGGGCGCGGCCGGCGGTCTCGGGCCGCTTCTGCTCGGCCTTCTGCTCCAGCTCGGCCAGGGTCTGCCCGGCGTTGGCGATGCGCACCTGCAGCCTCGCCCCCGGGCCGGAGTATTCGGCGAGCTGGTCGACACCGATACCCAACTGCTGGGCGCGCCGGGTGTCGAGCTGTCCGCGCACGAAGGTGGCCGCGCGATAGGCCAGGGGGGCCAGCACCGGCACCAGAATCCGGGCCACCCCCAGGTATTTACGGACCTGACCGATGCTGAACAGATCCCGCTCGGCCTTCGCGGCGGCCTTCAGTGCCGCCTTCTCCTGCGCCTTCAGCGTCGCCACCTGCTGCTTGGCTACATCGCGCTGGGTGCGCAGTTCGGCGCGGTCGCGCCGGCGCGAGTTGCGGGCGCCGAGCTTGGCCTCCAAGCCGGCCTTGTGCTTGAGGGCTTTCGCCTCGGCTTTGCGGTTCGCGCGCCGCGAGCGCTTGGTGAACAACCCCATGGGTAGGCCCTCCGTCATGCTGGTTCGCCGTGGGCGGGGTGGTCGTCAGCCGATGCGCCTGCCCACGAGCCACACGGTTTGGGACAACCCTAACCGGTCCCGGTGACGGTCCACGAGGGACGGTCCGCGCCACCGCCGGGGGTGGCGCGGACCCGTTCGCTCACACGGTCTTGGTCAGCCGTTCGGTCAGGATCTTCGCGAACGCCGCCGGATCCTTCAGCTCGCCGCCCTCGGCGAGAATCGCGGTGCCGTACAACAATTCGGCGGTCGCGGTGAGGTCGGCGTCGGTACCGGCGTCGGCCTCGGCCCGGTTCTTGCCGTAGGCGTCGCGCAGGCCGGTGACCAGCGGGTGCGCCGGGTTCAACTCCAGGATCCGCTTGGTCTGCGGCAGTTCCTGGCCCGAGGCCCGGTACATGCGTTCCAGCTGCGGGGTGAAATCGAAGACGTCACCGACCACGCACGCGGGCGAGGTGGTCAGGCGCGACGACAGCCGGACCTCCTTGACGCTCTCGCCGAGGGCCTGCTGCAACCACTTCAGCACCTCGCCGAAGTCCTTCTCCTGCTGTTCGCGCAGCTGTTCGGAGGACTTCTTCTCCTCCTCGGTCTCCAGGTCGACCTCGCCCTTGGCGATGGACTGGAACTGCTTGCCGTCGAATTCGGTCACCGAGCCGACCCACATCTCGTCGACCGGATCGGTGAGGATCAGCACCTCCAGACCCTTGGCCTTGAACGCCTCGAGATGCGGCGAATTCTCGATCTGCGACCGGGATTCACCGGTCATGAAGTAGATCTTGTCGTGGCCCTCGGGCAGCCGCTCGAGATAGGCGGCGAGGGTGGTGAGCTCCTCGGTGGAATGCGTCGACGCGAACGACGAGACCTGCAGGATGGTTTCGCGATTGTCGAAGTCCGACAGCAGGCCCTCCTTCAGGACCCGGCCGAATTCCGCCCAGAAGGTTCGATACCTCTCGTCGCCGTCGGCCTCGCGGCCGGCGTTCTGCAGATCCTTGACCGTCGACAGCACCTTGCGGACCAGCCGCTTGCGGATCATCTGGATCTGCCGGTCCTGCTGCAGGATCTCGCGGGACACGTTGAGCGACAGGTCCTGCGCGTCCACCACGCCCTTGACGAAGCGCAGATACTCCGGCATGAGCTCTTCGCAGTTGTCCATGATGAACACCCGGCGCACATACAGCTGCACACCGCGCTTGTGCTCGCGGGTGAACAGGTCGAACGGCGCGCTCGACGGGAGGAACAGCAGCGCCTGATATTCGAAGGTGCCCTCCGCCTTCATCGGGATGATCTCCAGCGGATCGTCCCAGGCGTGCGAGACGTGCTTGTAGAACTCCTTGTATTCGTCCTCCGACACCTCGCTGCGCGGCCGGGTCCACAGCGCCTTCTGCGAGTTGAGGGTTTGATCCTCGATGATCGTCTTCTCTTCGGCGTCCTCGCCGGTGCCCTCGGTGATGGTCCGCTCGACCTGCATCCGGACCGGCCAGGCGATGAAATCCGAGTATTTCTTGACGATTTCGCGGAGTTTCCACTCCTGCGTGTAGTCGAAGAGGTGGTCCTCCGGATCGGCCGGCTTCAGCCGCAGCGAGACCGAGGTGCCCTGCGGTACCGCGGCGAGCCGCGCATCGTCTCCCGCCAGGGTCTCGATGGTGTAGCCGGAGCTGCCCGCATTCGACTCCCAGCGCGTGGCGGTGGTCTCACCGGCCCGGCGGGTGGTCAGCGTGACCTGGTCGGCGACCATGAAGGTGGAGTAGAAGCCGATGCCGAACTGCCCGATCAGCTCCTCGGCGGCGGCGTCGGACTTACCGTCCAGCAGTTGTCTGCGCAGCTCGGCGGTGCCGGACTTGGCCAGCGTGCCGATCAGATCGATCACCTCGTCGCGCGACATGCCGATGCCGTTGTCGCGGACGGTGAGGATCCGGTTCTCGGTGTCGACCGCCAGGTCGATGTGCAGATCGGAGATGTCGACCGCGAGATCCTTGTCGCGGAACGACTCCAGCCGGAGTTTGTCCAGCGCGTCGGACGCGTTCGAGATCAACTCCCGCAGGAATGTGTCCTTGTTCGAATAGACCGAGTGGATCATCAGTTCCAACAGCTGATGGGTTTCGGCCTGGAATTCCAATTGTTCGACGTGATCGGTCACGTCGACATAGTACGACGAGCGGCCGGGCCGCCCGGCGGGTCACCCGGACGCGCTATCGGAAGTCCGCCATCGCCGGGACTTCGGCTTCGGCGCTGCGGCCGCCGGACTCGGTGGGGTACATCCAGTCGCGCAGCGCCTTGGTGGCGCGCACATCGTCCTCGTTGTATTCCAGCAGCCGGGTGCGCTGTGACAGATCCGGCGGACCGTCGTACCCGACGGCCTGCCGGTACCAGCTCATCGACGCCTCGCCGCCGGCCTCCGGATCCCGCCAGCCGAATCCGGCCACCGGCGCGATCTTCTTGAGTCCCTTGCCGTTCGGGCAGATGAACTGGGTGGACACCGCCTCGAACATGTCGACCCACTGCGCGCCGTCGACGAATTCGCGCACCTGCGCCTCGGTGGGGATGCCGGGCAGGCCCGCGAACCGGCGGGCCGACTCGTACAGCCACTTGTCCTCGGCGGTGCGGGAATAGCAGTAGGCCGCAAAGGTTTTCCCGGCGGCGACGGCCTCGGCGCGGATATCCATCAGCCAGGTCCAGAACTCCGCGAAGGAGCGGGCCTCGTCCGTGGTGGGCAGCGGATCCCAGCTGACGAACGGGCGGTAGACGCCGTCGAGCAGCGTGCCCCACAGATAGGCGCCGTACTCCTGATAGCTCTCCAGATCGACGTCGACCTCGACATCGGCGCGGCGCACCCATAGTCGCTCGACCCGGCGGACCAGCGGCGCGCCGGACATCCAGGCCCGCGCGGTGACGACGGCCTCCTCGAACGGCTCGTACTGCCAGTCGTCCGGGGCGTCGCCGGTCCAGTTCGCCAGATCCTCGATGGTCTCCACATCGTGGCGGCGCAGGACCTCGGCCCGCGATCCGGCGGCGACCAGGCTCACGTCGTGATGGTCGACGAGCCAGCGCTCGCAGCTGGGAGTGTCCGGACCCTCGCTGCGGGTCCACCACGGGCACTGCCGGCATTCCGGCACCTTGGACGGCACGGTCGGCAGCTCACCGCGCACCACCGCGATGCGGTCGGCGTAACGGCGGTCGTAGTCGTCGAGCAGCGGGCCCAGTTCGTGGATCAGCACCCGATCGGCGTGGAAGCCGATGGCGCCACCCACCAGCGCGGGGCTCGCCAGCCCGTGCCGCTGCAACATCCGGTACAGATGCACCAGCCGCTGCTGATCGCGGGGCTGGGTGCGGACGCGAACGGTGCGGTCCGGCCGCGGCTTCCAGTCCAGCAGGCTGCTGGTGAGCGGGTGGTGCTCGGCCGGATCGGGCTGGCGTGGATCGGTGACCTTGTGGTTGACCACGATGATCGGGATGTAGCCGCCGCGGTCGTCGTCGCGCAGCAGGATCTCGACCCCGCCGCGGCGCCCGGTCTCCGGCTCCTGCGGCAGCAGCGCGCCCCAGATGCGTTCCGCCCCTTCGGCACACGCCTGCATGGTGTCCGCCGCGCGGGCGCCGGCCGGCCGGTCCGGGGTGATCACCGTCCAGCGGCCGGGCTCCGCCGCGATCAGCAGATCGCGCACCCGCTCGCGATGGGCGGTGGCGGCCTCGCGCCGCTGCATCACCCCGACATCCTCGGTGACGCCGGTGAGGACCTCGGGGTGGGCGGAGTTGAGATGCAGCCGATGGCGGCAGCCGATCAGGGCGCGGGCGTCGACATAGGCGCCGGACGGCGCGGCAGCGGTGTATCCGGCGGGCTCGCACGCCGCGGCCGCTCGTGGCTCGTCGTGCCCACCCTCGTCTTCGCGACCGTCGCGGTCACCACTGCCCGAATACACGTGTAGCAGTATGGGCCCTGCCCCCGACAAGACCGTGAACCGCACTGCACGCAGTGGTTGCGAACCGATATGGTAAGCGCCGCCACCCGCTCGGACGGGCCGGGATGTGACGTCGCACAGGCGGTCCGCGCCGAGCGGACGACCGTTCCCCGGATACGCGGCAGGCCCGCCGTGACAGTGCACGACGGGCCCGTGGATCGTGGACGCTCGCTAGCGCGGCGCCATGCGCAGCGCGCCGTCCATCCGGATGGTCTCGCCGTTGAGGTAGTCGTGCTCCACGATGTACTGCGCCAGCTGCGCGTACTCGTCCGGGCGGCCCAGCCGCGACGGGAACGGGACCCCCGCCTCCAGGCCCTTGCGGTACTCCTCGGTGACACCGGCCAGCATCGGGGTATCGATGATGCCCGGGGCGATGGTGTTCACCCGGATGCCGAACTGCGCCAGGTCGCGCGCCGCCGGAATGGTCATGCCGGCGACGCCGCCCTTGGAGGCGGAGTACGCGATCTGGCCGATCTGCCCCTCGAACGCGGCGACCGAGGCCGTGTTGATCACGACGCCGCGCTGCCCGTACTCGTCGACCGTGTCGGTCTTGGAGATCGCGTCCGCGGCCAGCCGCATCACATTGAAACTGCCCAGCAGATTCACGGTGATGACCGTCCGGAACAGCTCCAGATCGTGCGGGCCGTTCTTGGACAGGATGCGCCCGGCCCAGCCGACACCCGCGCAGTTCACCACGATGCGCGGCGGGACACCGGATCCGACCACGGTCGCGATCGCCGCGGCCACCTCGTCACCGCTGGTCACGTCGGTGGGCAGCAGGGTCACACCCCCGGGCACGCTGTCCCCGGCCCGCTCGATGGACTGCGGCAGATCCAGCCCGAAGACGGTGGCACCGAGGTCGGCGAGGCGTTTGGCGGTCGCGGCGCCCAGCCCGGACGCGGCCCCCGTGATGATTGCGGCGGAGCCCGAAATCTCCATGGCAAAGATCCTCTCGTTGACGATGGCTCGCTGGCCCTCCGTCAACGCACATTAACCGGCATTCCGGACGCGGTCACGACGGGTGGGCGGCGCGGTGCCGATCCGCATCGGCGAACAGTTCTGTTCATCGGTGGTACGGTCTGCGGTATGCACCCCCGTGTGGATCGCGCGTTCCGGCGCCGCGTGCCACTGCGTAGAAAAACCGTTGCCGGGCAACGGATTCTGATCACCGGCGCGGCCCGCGGCATCGGGGCCGCCCTGGCCCGGCAACTGCACGCGCACGGCGCCCGGGTGGCGGTTCTGGGCATCGAGGCGGAACTGCTGGCCGAGGTGGCGCACGACTGCGGCGAGGCGCCCTGGCGTTATTGCGACATCGGCGATCCGACCCAGGTGGAGCGCGTGGTGAATTCGCTCGTCGGTGAGCTCGGCGGGCTCGACGCGGTGGTCGCGAACGCGGGGGTGGCGCGGCAGCTGGCGCTCGTCGGCGGCGATCCGCGGGTGCTGGAGGAGACGTTCGCGGTGAACGTGCTCGGCGTCTACTACACGATGCGCGCCGCCGGTCCGCATCTCGCGCACGCCGGCGGATATCTGCTCGTGATGTCGTCGCTGGCCGCGGCCATCCATCTGCCCCTCGCCGGCGCCTACAGCGCCTCCAAGGCGGCGGCGGAGGCCCTGGCCAACACGCTGCGCAACGAGATCCGGCACACCGGCGCCCGGGTCGGCACGGCGTACTTCGCGGAACTCGACACCGATATGACCGAGCGCGGCTTCGGCACCGCGGCGGCGCACGCCATCCTGGGCCGGACCACCGTCTCCGGGGTGGCGCCTTTGGGACCCGCGATCGACTCATTGGAGCGCGCACTGGCCCGCCGCTCACGGCGGGTGGTATCACCATGGTGGGTCGGCGTGATCCTGCCGTTTCGACCGCTCGGTCAATGGGTAATAGACCTGGCGCTACGTCGTGGTGTGGGCGATGCGGTCGCGATCGCGCGAACCGAGCCGGCCGGATTCACCACCGACCAGCCGGCCCGCTCCCGCCGCACGGATCGGCCCGCCTAGTTGTCCGCAACGTTCCCGTCGACGGGCAGTGCCGGGATCCACGGCCCGTCGTGAACCGAAATGGAGTTGCTCGTCATGCCCCCCTCGGCCGGTATCACCCGTCAACTACCCCGTGGTCGCCACGGTCTGTCCCGGGAGACGGTGATCGCCTCGCAACGGGAGCGGATCCTCGGCGCGATGGCCGCCGCCATGGCCGAGAACGGCTACGTGGGCACCTCCGTCGCGACCATCATCAAACGGGCCGGGGTGTCGCGGGAGACCTTCTACGAGCAGTTCCGTTCCCGGGAGGACTGTTTCGAGGCGGGTTACCAGCGGGCGGTGGAGATGATGCTGGACCGGACCGGCGCCGCCCGATCCCGCACCGCGGCGGCCGATCCGGAACAGCGCCTGGACCGGCTGCTGCGGGCGTATCTCGACGCGCTGGCCGACGAACCCACCTATGCGCGGCTGTATCTGGTCGAGGTGTACGCGGTCGGCTCGAAGGCGATCGCCCGCCGGGTCGAACTGCAGGAGGGTTTCGTCGACGTCATCGTGGAGCTGCTCGGCGCGAACACCTCAGCGCAGCGTTTCGCCTGCACCACCCTGGTGGCCGCGATCAGCGCGATGGTCACCGCGCGCATCGCAGCCGGCGACCTGGACGGACTGCGCGGACTGCGCGAACCCATCCTCGAACTCGTCCATCGCGGCGGTGAGCTCTTCGGTATCGACGCGCCCTGACGACCGCCGGTCCGCCAGCCACAGCGCACCTCCGGCGAGGACCGGGACGACCAGCGCCAGCGCCAGTCCGGTGGGCCGGTTCAGGTCCGATACCAGCGCGGTGAGCAGGGTGTCGAAACCGAGGTAGCCGAACAGCAATCCGGATCCGATGGCGATCAGCCGCTCGGGCAGATGCCGGCCGACGGTCGCGCCGATCGCGATGGCCAGCCCGCCCGCGGCGACCATGCCGAGCACCGCGCCGATCCACACCGCCACCCAGTTGTGGCCGGAGGCGAGCGCGAGGGTGGCGAACATGGTGCGGTCGCCGAGTTCCGCGATCAGGAATGCGGAGAACACCACCACGAGGCCGCGGCCGGGCCGCTCCGCGGGAATCTCCTCGTCGCCGGATTCGTGGCCGGGACGGTTGTCGTACAGCGTCCACGCACCGACCGCGAGCAGCACCAGACCGGTGCACAGGGCGATGACCCGGGTGGGCAGCGCGGTACCGAGCACATGCCCGACGCCGGCGCCGAGCAGATTGACCACGACGCTGGCGACGCTGATCCCGATCAACACCACCCACCACCGATAGCGCAACGTGAACGTCAGCGCCATCAGCTGGGATTTGTCGCCGAGTTCGGCGAGGAACAGCATGCCGAAACTCAGCAAAATGGTGGCGATCATGTAGGGCTCCCCACCGCCCGGCCGCCCCACCGGCCGAAAGACGGATGCCCTCGGCCGGCGACGCATCCGAACGGAATTCGGTATCGGTCATCGGCCGAAGGTCTCGCCCACCGGAATCCGATCCGGTTCGCAGGGCCGGATCCCGGATGGGACCAGTATGTCGACCGTGCGATTGCGGGCTACTCCCCTTCGCTGGGACCAAGCCTACCCTAAGGGTCCGGATCCGCCAACCGCGTGTGCGCGAGATCGCATAGCGCACAATAAGTTTGGGGATCCGGCCGGATAAGTTCGGTTACCCTGCTGCGCGGGTTCCGGTCACCTCACGCGGCCAGCAGCATGGCCAGAACCGCAGTGTCGGGATCACTGATCGGGTCCACGCCGACCCGGCTGATCATCGAGGTGACGGTGCCGTCCAGCTCCGCCTCCACCCAGGCCGCGCGATGCGACAGGCCCAGGTGCGGCACCCCCGGCAGCAGGACGCAGCCGGACGCCGCGCCCGCGCACTCCGGCAGCGACGGCCTGGTCTCGGAGGGGGGATGCAGCATCATCAGCGCCGGTGGCACATGATCGGCAAATCTGCCGGGTGCGAGCGCCTCCTCGCCGAGTACCGGGCCCTCGGCCAGGACCAGCCCGACCGTGCCGGGCTGCGGATCGTCGGGCAGTTCCTCGCGGGCGCCGAAGACCGTCGAGGTGGTGAGCAGGCCGGGCATACTCGCCACCCGCACCGCCAGCACCAGCAACTGGGCCCATTCCTTGGTGGTGTCGGGCCAGCGCCCGGCGATGACGAATCCCCGCAGCGATCCGTGCAGTCCGAACGGAGTTATCCGCACCTGGTCGTCGTGTGCGCGCATCGTGGACCTCCAGAAGCCGAGTCGACCCGGCGGCGGTCCGCAAAGTGGCGAACGCGTCGCCGATGATCACTGGGTACCCGAGAATGCCTCGAACAATGCCTGGCACACAAGTCCCGGAGAGTGCCAATTCGCTGGTAACCCGGCCGAAACACGAACGAGCCCGGATCCTCACGAGGAGGATCCGGGCTCGCCGGTGTGCCGTCGGCGGATCAGCCGAAGACGAGACCCTTGCCCTGCGACACGGCCCGCGCGAAGCGCTCCTGGGTATCGGCCCAGTTGACCACGTTCCAGAAGGCGGAGACGAAGTCGGCCTTGACGTTCTTGTACTGCAGGTAGAAGGCGTGCTCCCACATGTCGACGATCAGCAGCGGGACGATGCCCACCGGGTAGTTGGCCTGGTGGTCGTAGACCTGGAAGGTCAGCAGCTTCTGGCCCAGGGTGTCGTAGGCCAGCACCGCCCAGCCGGAGCCCTGCAGACCGTTGGCGGCGGCGGTGAACTGCGCGCGGAACTTGTCGAACGAACCGAACTGGTCGTCGATCGCGGCGGCCAGCTCGCCGACCGGCTTGTCACCGCCGTTGGGGGACAGGTTCTTCCACCACAGCGAGTGGTTGACGTGCCCGCCCAGGTGGAAGGCGAGGTTCTTCTCGTTCAGGAAGATGGCGCCGTGATCGCCGGCCTCCCGGGCCGCTTCGAGCTTCTCGACCGCCGTGTTGGCCCCGGCCACGTAGGCGGCGTGATGCTTGGAATGATGCAGCTCGTTGATCTGCCCGGAGATGTGGGGCTCCAGAGCGCTGTAGTCGTAATCCAGATCTGGCAGCGTGTACTCAGCCACGTTGTCCCTTCCTTGATGTCGGGCTGTGTGCACTCGGTCAAAGGGTTCGAGCGCACCCAACCATCATTCGTACACCCGCTCCCGTGCAACTCGAGGCCGCGCCCCTCCATTCCGGCAGCTGGGCGGCCGTCGCGTCCGGCGCCCCGCGGCGGCGGCGTACCGGGTGCGCGAAATCACATGGGGGGAGCCACATCCGGGAGCATGGTGCGTGGGTCACAGGCGTCGTGCGCCTTCCACCACCGGCGGCTGCCGGCGATGAATTCCGGGAGCGCGACGGGCAGGCCGTCCTGCGTGGCGACCTCCACGCTCTCGAACCACACCCGCACATCGAGTTCGCGCGGATCGGTGCCCTCCTGCAGGCTGAATTCCAGCACGTGGCGCGGGGGCGCGTCGCTCACGACGGTGTCGAAGCTGAGCAGTTCCCGCCACAGCGACCAGCCGCTGTCGTCGGTGTCGATGAATTCCCAGCCGTGCAGGGCGGCGCCCCCGAAACCGAGGGCGGCCTCGCTGAGCCCGTCCAGGGTCAGCGGCAACACCTTCGGATCGAGTTCGTCCCAGTACTGGACACGCAGCGACGCGGCGACCCGGCCGACACCGGTGAGGGCCAGTTGGATCACGCGATCCTCCGGAGGCGGACCGTCGAGGGGGAGGGTGAGCACTTCGAGTTCCAGGTGTAACCGGTCGTTTGCGACATCGACCGCCACACCGCGGCAGGTTGCCTCGGAAAGTGCCATGTTCAGCCCGGCGGTATCGAGGTCGTCGAGTAGCCCCCTGGTCGCTTCCATAGGGGGAAGGTTACCGACGTCACCGGGCCGGATCCCGCATTTCCGCGGCTTCGGAAGTGTTGCCGGATTTTCGGAAGTCGCGGGAACCGAACGGTCCCGCACCCCGTCCAAGTATTCGGCGGGCGATTGCTCCGGGATAGGAGGAGGGGAGTCCCGGATCGATCGCCCGCTTCCGTCGTGGCCCGAATGCCGCATCCGCAACCTGTGGATAAGGTTGTGGACACTGTGCATAACCTGTTTTCGAGGGCCCCCGAACTCTCGGCATCGGTCGCCGGGCGTGGCAGGATCGAAGCCGTGACGAGCTCCGAGATTCCGTCCGTGCCGATCGAGGCCGTGCCGGCCGAATTCGACACCGCGGCGCCCGCCGGATCCGGCACCGCGGCCACCGCGCCGGCCCGCCTGCTGCTCGACGTCCGGGAGGACGACGAATGGCAGTTCGGGCACGCGCCCGGCGCCGTGCACATTCCGATGAACGACGTGCCGGCTCGCCTCGCGGAGCTGGACACCGGCACCGAGATCTACGTGATCTGCCGCCAAGGCGGCCGCTCCCTGCAGATCGTGCGCTATCTGACGCATTTCGGATTCGACGCGGTCAACGTGCTCGGCGGCATGGTGGCCTGGCAGCAGGCGGGCCGGCCGCTCGCCGCCGCCGGCGACCACGAGGCGAAGGTCTACTGATGAGCGTCCCCGGCGGTGCGGGCCGCGGTGGCGCCGTGGTGCAGCCCTGCGCGCGGTGCGGGTCGCGCTGGGCGGTGCAGGGCACCCCGATGCACTGGTGCCCGCGCTGCCGCGGGGTGCTGTTGTCCCCGGGTCCGGTCGACGCGCCGCCCGAGCGCCGCAACTATCGCTGGGTCGCCCGCCCGCCCGGCCGGCGGCCGCGCGGGAGCGCGCGTGCGGCGGCACCGGCGTCGGCCGGTACGCCCGGCTATGCCGAGGTGCCGCGCTGGGGCCTGCGCGACAGTCCGCCGGCGCCGGCGGCGGACAGGCGGGGCCGGTTGGCCCGGCTCGCCGATCGGGTCGCCGGGTTGCTGGTGCTCACCGCCGTGCTGTTCGCGCTGGCCGCCGTCGCCGAGATCGGCCGGTACCTGATCCTGTTGCGCAACCGCACCCGGCTGATTCCCCGGGCGCTGCTGGTGGTGTCGGACGTATCGCTGTACCTGCTGGCCGGATTCGCGCTGCTGGCCGCGCTGGTCACCGCGATCGCGCTGGTCGGCTGGCTGATCCGGGCCCGGCGCACCGCCTATGCCGCGGCGGGCGAACAGGATCCGCGGCCGGTGTGGATGGTGTTGTGCGGCTGTCTCGTTCCGGTGGTCAACCTGCTGTGGCCGGGAGTGTTCCTCACCGAGCTGGCCCGGCGCGCCGATCCCCGCGCGCTGCGCGCGGTGCGGATCTGGTGGTGCGCCTGGGTATTCGACGGTGTCCTGGTGGTCGTCGCGCTGTGCTGGCATACCGCCGATTCGCTGCAGGCGCGCGCCGACGGTGTGATGATCAGCGCCTACACGGATCTGGCGGCCGCGGCGGTCGCCCTGCTCTCGCTGTGGGTCGTGCGCCGCTGCGAGGGTCGTGACCTGCGCGGTCGCGCTCGGCAGCCGCGGCGCTGGGTGCCCGCCGCCGGTCCCGCCGCGGTGCTGATCGAACCGGTCCACGCCGTCGGGGAATCCGCCGGCCGCGCGCCGTCGACCCCGGTCGGGGATGATCGTGCCGCAACGGGCGCCACGCCCGGCGCCGCGGAGCAGGAGGAGGTCATGGCGAAATGAACGGGGGCAACCGCGCACCGTTCGTGGTCGCGCATCGTGGCGCGTCCGGAGAACGCCCGGAGCACACCCTGGCCGCCTACGAGCTGGCCCTGCAGGAGGGCGCCGCCGGACTGGAATGCGATATCCGGCTGACCCGCGACGGTCATCTGGTGTGCGTGCACGATCGCACGGTCGATCGCACCTCCGACGGCACCGGTCTGGTCAGCGAGATGAGCCTGGACGAGCTGAAGGAGCTGAACTTCGGCACCGCCGAGGAGCCCTCGCCGGTACTGACCCTGAGCGAGCTGATCACGCTCGTACTGGACTGGCGTTCCCAGCCGAGCAAGCTGTTCATCGAGACCAAACATCCGGTGCGCTACGGCGCGCTGGTGGAGAACAAGCTGCTGGCCGAGTTGCAGCGGTTCGGCATCGCCACCCCCGCCTCCGCCGACCACTCCCGCGCGGTGGTGATGTCCTTCGCCGCCACCGCGGTCTGGCGGATCCGCCGCGCCGCGCCGCTGTTGCCGACCGTGTTGCTCGGCGAGTCGTCCCGCTACCTCGGCGGCAGCGCCGCGACCACGGTCGGCGCCACCGCCGTCGGTCCCTCGGTGAAGACCCTGCGCGAACATCCTGATCTGGTCGACAAGGCGGCCGCCGCCGGGCGGGCCACCTACTGCTGGACCGTCGACGAGCCCGCCGATGTGAAGCTGTGCGCCGACCTGGGCGTCAGCTGGATCGCCACCAACCATCCGGGCCGGACCAAGGCGGTGCTCGACGCCGTCTGAGCCGGTGGCGGCATCCGGCCGCGCGCGGTGCGGATCGGCCAGGGGTTGCGGACGGTCGGCGGGCCGACACTGTAGGTTCTGCGTTCGTGGGTAAAAGCAAGCGCAACAGTCCCAAGCCCGACAGCAACCGGGCACAGCGCCTCGCCGAGCGCCGGGCGGCGCAGGAACAGGCGGCGCAGACCGTCACCCGTCCGTTCGCCGGGCTGGCCGCCGAATGCGATCTGGTCGCTCTCCGGGAGTTCGTGCCCTCGGCGACCGCGACGCTGAAGCTGGCCCCGGGCGCCCAGGGCGATCGGCCGGTCACCCTCGCCACGGTGCTGCCCGGTGCGGTGGCCGCGCTGGTGCGGGCCGGCGCCGAACCGACCGGATTCGTCGGCGCCCAGGTCCAGCACCAGTCCGCCGATCCGGCCGCGGACCTGGCCGCCGCCATCCTGTGGACGCAGTCCGCCGAGCCGGGCGGCTCGCTCGACTCGGTCGCCGAATCCGGCGTTGCCGCACCGGCGCTGACCGAGGTGATCGATCCCGGTGCGAGCCTCGATCTCACCGTGCACTCCGACTTCAACTGGTGGGTGCCGGCCGGTGTGCAGCCCGATCCGCAGGTGGCCGCCACCATCGAACAGGCCAACCGCGCGATCATGCCGTCGGCGCGACTGGAACTCGGCGCCGACGCGGTCGGCGCGGCCTGGTGGGTGGACGCGGGGGAGCGGGCGCATCTGCGCTGGGTCCGCCCGGAGAACGAGGACGACCTCATGCTGGCGCTGGCCCGGGTGCACGCCGCGGGCGGTCTGCAACTCGGTGAGGGTTCCCGGTTCGCCGGTTCGTTCCGGACGCACGGGCTGCTGGTGCCGGTGTTCGATCTGGATCACGATCGCCATCCGGCCGAATGGGTCACGGCCGCAGCCGAATTCGGGGTCCGGCTGCTCGCGGCCCTGGCCGCCGACTCGCCGTTGACCGCGGACGAGCGCCGCTCGCGCGACGGCCTGCGGTCGCGTCAGGTCACGCTGCGCTGAACCGGTTCGCCGGCCGCCTCAGCCGACCGTGATCAGATCCGGCGGCAGCGGGCGGTCGGCGGCCAGGTCACCGAAGAACGTGGTGGCCCGGTCGTGGTCCCACAGCAGGACGTTCCCGCTGCCGGACACGTCCTCGAAGCCGCCGATCGGCACGGTCGTGGCGATCGTGCCGCCGTGCAGCGCCCAGCCGAGCCGGGCCAGGTCCCACAGGTGATCGCCGTGGTCCACCTGGACCGAACCGGCGGCGCCCTGCGCCAGCGACCACAGCCGGAACGGATTGGCCAGCGTCGACGCGCCGGTCGCCTTCTTCAGCAGCGCGGCCAGGAACAGTCGCTGATCGTTCATCCGGTCCAGATCCGCGCGCGCGGTGGCGCGGCTGCGCACGAAGCCGAGCGCCTTCGGCCCGTCCAGATGCTGGCAGCCGGCGGGCAGGTCGATACCGGCCAGCGGATCGTTCATCGCCTGCGGCAGGCACATATCGATGCCGCCGACCGCGTCGACCAGTCCCGCGAACCCGCCGAAGCCGATCTTGGCGAAATGGTCGATGTGCAGGCCCGTGGCGACCTCCACGGTCTGCGACAACAACTTCGGGCCGCCGAGGGAGAAGGCCGCGTTGAGTTTGTCGCGGCCGTGGCCCGGAATGCTCACATAGGAATCGCGCGGCAGGCTGACCACCGTCGCCTGCCCCGATTTCGGCATGTGCACCAGCATGATGGTGTCGCTGCGCTCGCCACCGGCATCGGCGGCGCTACCGGTGGTGAGCTGGGCCTCCTGCGCCGAGGAGAGCCCGTCGCGGCTGTCCGATCCGGCGAGCAGCCAGTTCGTGCCGGGGGTGTCGCCGACCCGGTTCGCATACCCGCCCAGGGCGTCGATGCGGGTCAGGGTGCTGTCCAGATAGATCAGCGCCGCGATCGGCGCGATGATCAGGATCAGCAGCACGATCAGCAGCCGCCGGCCCCAGCGCGGCCGGCGGCGGCGCGGCGGGGCGATCGCGGCCTGCGGGGAGTCCGGCGGCGGATTGCGCCGGCCGCGGCGCGCGCCGCCCTCGCCACCACCGGCACCGCTCTGCGCGGTACGCCGCGGCGGCGGTCCGGGCGGCGGCGCGACCGGCCGCCGGTTCGGGGGCGGCGGGCCGCCGCGGTTCGCGCCGGGCGGTGGCCGGTGTGATTGCGGCGGCGAGTTGTTCGGGGTCGGCACCGCGGAATAGGCCAGCGGCGAACCGGATTGCCGATCGCGGCGCATGACCTGCGTCGGCTCGGGGGCGGGCCGGGTCGGCACCTCGTCCGGGGACCGATGGTTCGGGGCAGGCCGGTACGAGCCGGGCGTGCCGGACGGCGGTACCCGGCGTGTCCGTGCGTCGTGCCGGGGGTCTTCGCCGTTCATCTCCATAGATGCTACTGATGTCGCCGCCGGTACGGTTCATGTCGATTCCGGCGATGCCGATGACCTGCCGGATCGGTCAGGGCAGCCAGGACACGTGCCCGTGCAGCACGGTGTAGCCGACGTAGGCGACGGTATCGATGGTCGCGTGGGCCAGCACCAGCGGCCACAACCGCGTGGTCCGCTGCCAATAGCCGCCGAAGATCACGCCCATCACCAGATTGCCGAGCCCGCCGCCGAGCCCCTGGTAGAGGTGGTAGCTACCGCGCAACAGCGCCGAGGCCACCAGCGATCGCCGCGGTGACCAGTCCAGCGCCCGGAGCCGGCTGATCAGATAGCCGACCACCAGCACCTCCTCGGCGACCGCGTTCGCGATCGCGGACAGCACCAGCGCCGGCAGCCGCCACCAGTGGTCGCCCAGCGAACTCGGCACGATGGTGACGCTGAGGCCCAGGGCGTGCGCGACGAGATACAGCGCCAGCCCCGGCAGTCCGATCAGCGCGGCCAGCGCCGCGCCGGGCAGTACGTCGGCGCGCAGTCGCGGCCGGGCCAGCCCGATCAGCCGCGGTCCGATCCCGCTGCGCCACAACAGATACAGGCCGAGGGCCGCCCAGCCGACCAGGCGCAGCGCGCTCAGCAGCTGGAACAGCAGGTCGATGGTGGACTGTTCGGCGCGCGACGGATTCAGCGCCACCTTCTGCCCGCCGACACCGCCCGGGGCGAGCGCGCTCTCCACCAGCGACAGCGCCGCACTGGCCCCGCTGAGGCCGAACGTGACGACCAGGACGATGACGATCTCCAGCCGGATCGCCGTCCGCTCCCGATCCGGGGTGGGCGCGGGCCACGCGGGCGCGGGTTCAGACACCATGCCCGCCAATGTAGGGGCGCGGGATCAGGGGCGTCGCATGCGGTTCAGAAAGGGGCAGCCCGCGAGGATGCGCAGGGCGCGCGACAGTGACTGCACATCCTCGGCCGGACTGGCGAACGGCAGCCGCACATCGTGGTCGGCCTCCGGACCCTCGACGCGCAGCGTGATGCCGTAGCGATCGATGGCCAGCGGCCGGATCCGGCCGCCGCGCAGGCGAACCGGCAGATGCCGGGCCAGCGCGCCGACGATCTCGGCATGATCGCTGTCGATGTGCTGCAACCACGCCGATTCCAGCTCCCAGAACGGATCCGTTGTGGCGGAGCGCAATTCGGCCGGCGGCACCGAGACCGCGCCGGCCGCGTCGGCCATCACCGCGGAATCCAGGACCAGCCGCAGCAGCACGGTCGTGTGGCCGACGTCGAGCAGGGCCGGATGCGGATATTCGGCGGCGACCTCGGCGGCCAGTGCGCGCTGGGCGAATTCGGGGACCGCGCGCAGCCGGCCGCGCAGCCAGATCAGCGCCCGCACCGGTTCCCGCAGCCGCAGCGGGGCCCGATCGGTGAGCTCCAGCATCGCGGGGGTCCAGGCCGCGGCCGCCGCGGCGGCCCCCGAATCGGCGGCGACCGCGAGCACCGCGTCGCCGCAGGCCCGGACGTGATGCAACACGGTGGGAACCGGTTCGGCTCCGGGCAGGGCCAGGGTTGCCGCCCCGGCGCGTGCGCAGGCGCTGCGCACCCGCTCGGCGGCGGTGGGTGTGACGACGGTCGTGTGACCCATGCGAACCTCCAGGGATCCGAACCGATAGTTAGGTAAACCTAAGCTAAGTGATACCGGCCGGTCGCGCAAGCATTCCGGTCATTAAGGTCGAAACGTGCCGCACGACTCCGCTCCCACCCCGGAACCGGTTCCCCTGACCCTCGGCATGCCCGCGGCACCGGCACCACCGCGCGGCCTGATCGACGGACTGGTCCGCCGACAAACCGCTGCGGCCCCGCTGCCGCCGGTCGCTCCGGCACCGAGTGCGGCGGGTCCGGTATCGAGCCCGGCCGGGCCCGGCGACGAGGTGGATCGGTCGCCCGCGCCGGTCCTGGACCTGGACCTTCCCGACGAGGAGGTGGCCGGCTTCCTGGCCGGGATCGCGCACGCCGACACCGGATTCGTGGCCCGGACCCGCTCCGGCGACCGGGCGCTGGCCGTGGTGGCCGGGACCGCCGCGGCACTGTGCGGAATGGATATCCGGGCCGCCCTGGCCGCGCCCGATCTCGAGTTCCTGCGCGGGCTGCGACCGGCGGCGGTGGCGGCGGTGCGCGAGGTGTTGCTGGCCGTCGAGACCGCGGAGCCCGATGCGGTGACCCGCGGATTGGCACCACTTACGGCCACACCACCGGAGGTGGCGACACCGCGCTGAAACGCCCGGTGCGGCGGCCCTACGGCGTGGCGTCGCGGAGCGTCCCACCCGCGGAAGGCGCAGCGCGGCCGGATCCGGCGATCGGACAGTAATGTCGTATCCGTGCCTCGTATCGCCTACTTCGGGCCCTCGGGAACCTTCACCGAGATGGCTCTCGCCGAGTTGGAGGCGGCGGGAGCCTTCGACGGCCCCGTCGAACGGATCGCCGCGCCCAGTCAGGGCGCCGCGCTCGAGTTGATCCGGGCGGGCGAGGCCGAGGGGGCGGTGGTGCCCATCGAGAGTTCGGTGGACGGTTCGATCGCCCCGACCCTCGACGCGCTCGCGATCGGCCCGCGGTTGCAGATCGTCGCCGAGACCGAATTGGATGTGGCCTTCACGATCCTGGCCCGGCCCGGTGTCACGATCGCCGACGCGCGGACCGTCGCGGCCTATCCGGTGGCGCTGGCCCAGGTCCGGATGTGGCTGGCGGACCGGATGCCGCAGGCGCAGTCGTACACCTCCGCCTCCAACGCCGCCGCGGCCGAGGATGTGGTGCGCGGCCATGCCGACGCGGCGGTGTCGACCACCCTGGCCGGCGAACGGCTGGGGCTCGAGGTGCTGGCCGACGGGGTCGCCGACTACGACCATGCGGTGACCCGCTTCGTCCTGGTCACCCGGCCACGGCCGGCGCCGCCGCCCACCGGCGCCGACCGCACCTCGCTGGTGGTGCTGGACCTGCCCAAACAGCCCGGCGCGCTGATGCGGGCCCTGGACGAATTCGCCACCCGCGGTGTCGATCTCACCTTCATCGAATCGCGTCCCACCCGCACCGGCATGGGTACCTACCGCTTCCACCTCGACTGCGTGGGACATATCGAGGACACCGCGGTCGCCGAGGCGCTCAAGGCTCTGCACCGAACCGCCGGCCAGATCCGCTATCTGGGATCGTGGCCGGCCGGGTCGCCCAGCGGTACTCCGCCGCCGCCGGACGAACCGTCGGCCTTCTGGTTGGCGGATCTGAAGAAGGGGGTGGCGGACCTGTGACGGGAAAGCTGATCCTGGTGCGGCACGGCGAGACCGAGGGCAACGTCGCGAAGATTCTCGACACCCGGTTACCGGGCCTGCCGCTCACCGAACGTGGTGTGGCACAGGCCAAATCCTTCGCCGCGAATCTGCCGGCGCCGCCGCGCCGGCTGTTCTGCTCGGAGGCGCTGCGGGCCCGGCAGACCGCGAGTTGTATCGAGGCGGTCACCGGCGTGCCGGCCGAGGTGCTCGACGGCGTGTACGAGGCCCAGGTCGGCGATCTGGAAGGGGAGAGTTCCGAGGCGGCGCACGACACCTTCCAGGAGATCTACCATGCCTGGCATCTCGGCGACCTGGATGTTCGTGTGCCCGGCGGGGAGTCCGGGCAGGCGGTACTCGATCGGTGCCTGCCCGTGGTGGAGCGGCTGCGGGCCGACCTGCTGACCCCGGCGGCGCTCGCGGCGGATCCCGCGCCCGGCGATGTCCTGCTGGTCAGCCACGGCGCCGCGATCCGGCTGGTGGCCCGCGCGATCGGCGGCGTGGCGCCGCCGTTCACCACCCACAACCACCTGGACAACACCGAGACGGTCGAACTGCTGCCGCGCTACGTCGACCGGGACGGCACACCGGAATTCGACGGCTGGGAATGCGTCCGCTGGGGTCGCTACACGCCGCCGTTCGGTGGCGATGTGGAGCCGACGGTCGACGATCCGATGGGCTGACCGGTCCGCGGCCCGAAATCGGTGCGCAGCGGCAGCCGGTCCAGCAGATCCTTGACCGCGGTGCGCAGCCGCGCCGGGGTACCGGTGGCCAGCGAGGTCCACTGCACGCCGTCGTCGGCGCGGGTGGTGGTGCCGAGGAAGCGACCGTTGCGGGTGTTGTAGACGGCCACCGTGCCGTCGCTGATCTCGCGGGTGCCCTCGCCGTACACCACGCCCACCACCGAGGCGTGCGAATGGATCTCGACCAGCGCCGAGGCGAGCACCCGGGCGTCGCGGTCGGGCTTGCCGGCCCGGGTGAGGCGCTCGGTGGTGGCGTCGACATCGGCGGTGTCGCGCAGGATCGTCTTCAGATCCGCGGTGAACGCGTTCATACCGGACAACTCCAGCGGTTCGGCCGCGCCGAGTACGGCCAGTACGGTGCCGGGCAGATCGTGGCTCGCCTCGTCGACGACGTACGAGTCCGGTCCGCGCAGGACCGTCACCTCGAACTCGTCGCCGTGCGCGATACAGCAGCGGTTCACCCGGTCGCCGACGTACCAGCGGACGGCCAGTACCCAGTGCGGCAGGTACAGCGCGCGCAGCCGATCCGCCAGATCGCGGTGCACCGCGTCATCGATCAGCAGTCCGCGCTCGGTGAGCGCGGCGGCGGCCGCGGCCATCGCCGCGTCGTGCGCGGCCACGTGGTCGTAGCGGCCGATCGCGTCCAGGACCACCGGGACCTCATCGATGCGCAGCGCCTCGAGCAGATATTGCATCTCGTCCAGCGACAGCACGACCGCATCCAGCGCGGCCGGGCTGCGGCCCGCGCCGAGCACCGTCACCTAGCGCCCACTGGGCATCGGATCGGCGCCGATCACCCCGGGGGCGATGTCCCGGCCGTCGGCGAAGTGCTCGCCGCGCAGGTAATCGGGGCCCTGATGGTCGGCCTCGTCCTCGTCCTCCTGGGGCTGATAGCCCAGCAGCGGATTGCCGCCGACGGCCTGTCCGCGGCCCGCCGCATGCGGATCCTCGAGGTCGAGGGTGATATCGGTGCCGGTCGCGGCGGCCGGACCGCCGCCGATCACGCCGCCGGCGCCCCAGCCCTCGGGCAGCCGCAGGCTGTTGCCGCTGTTGCCGATCGAGCCGCCGCCGTAGGACACGGTGCGGGTGACCGCGGCCGGGCTCGCCGCGCCCGCGTTGCCCACGCCGCCCATCATCATCGGCGGCATCGAGCCGGAGGGCAGCAGCTGCGAGGGCATACCGCCGGTCGCGGCGTTGAGCACGCCGCCCGCGACATCGCCCGCGGCGGTGGCGCCGGTGCTCACCACCGTGCCGGCCACATGTGCGGCCTGGTCGAGCGCGCCCGTCACGCCCGGATTGCTCAGCGCGGCCTGAACGCCGGCGATCGCGGCCTGCGCCGGATCGGCCGCGGAGTCCTGGAAGGCCTGATCGGCGTCCTGACCGTCGACCGCGGAGCCCGCGCCGTTCGCGATCGCCGGGGGCAGCGGGAACTGGTTCGGGGTGGTGACGATCGCGGTGGTCGCGGCCTCGTAGGTCTCCATCACCATCGCGGCGCGCAGATCGATCGCGGCCTTGGCGGCCTCGGCGAGTTCGGCGCTGCCGTCCAGATCGCCGCCGGAGGCGTGCGCGACCGTACGCGCGGTATCGGCGGCCGCGATCTCCGGCAGGCTGGGCATGGCCAGCGAGGCGACCGTGTACGCGGTGGCGTTGGCGGCGGCCTTCATCCCCATCGCGGCGGACAGTGCGCCCTGCTGTTCGGCCCAGCCGATGAAACCGGTGAGCCGGCTCAGCGCCGCCACACCGTTGACGCCCTCGAGGCCGGCGCCGAGTTCGGCCAGCACCCGGGCGACGGTCGCGGTGGCATCCACCCAGGCGCCCGTCAACGCGCCCCACGCCGTGGCGGCGGCCGAGATGGGTACGGCGTGCGTCCCGGTCTCGAGTGCGGCCGAATTGCCCTCGGCCAGCCGGGGTAACCAGAACACCCCGGTGATCCCTGCGGTCATCGTGTCTCCCCTGAACTCGCTGTTTCCGCCCCCGTGCCGGTTGTGGTTCCCCCGGATCGGCCGCGGCCTACACCTCGATGGCGGCGATACCTGCGGCGTGTGCGGCGTCCTGAGCCGCGTACTGGACCACCTGCTGCCGCAACATCGCTGCGGCATGGTGCAATTCGAGGATCCCCTGGGCGACCGAGTTGTCGTGGGTGACCGCGGCCTGATTGAAGTGGTCGGCCGCCATCAGCGACACCTCCTCGGCGCCCGAGGGGAGCACATGGGTCACCGGACCGCTGAGGGTCGCGGCACCGGCCAGGCGCTCGGCCAGTAGGTCCAGTTCCGCGGCGGCGGCCAGAATCACTTCGGGTTGCACGAGCACATTGCCAACCATTGCTCGAACTCCTTCTCGAGACGGCGTAATCAGATTAGCCCATCAGCACTGCCGTGGCCGCCCTTCCCCGGCCTGCCGACGACCCGGTGATCCGTACCCGATCGCGCACCGCGGCGGGATCTCATCGAATCCTCATGCGGCACTCGGCAATATCACTCGTGCGGTCCCGCCGGGATCGCGGAAGTCGGCTCGGCCGAAAGGTTTGCGAGATGATGGTCCCCTCCGCATCCCGCCCCCCGCGCACCGGTAGCCGAGGCGCGGCCGCCGCCCTCACGGCGGCCGCGCTGCTCACCGTCGCGGGTACCGCGACCGCCGAGCCGGCCCCGGATCCGGCGGTGCGGCAACTGGTCTGGCAAGACGAGTTCACCGGCGCCGCCGGGGCCCGCCCCGACCCGGCGAACTGGGGTTACGACCTCGGCGGCGAACCGCAGTGGGGCAATCACGAGTGGCAGTACTACACCGATCGCGCGACCAACGTCGCCCTGGACGGCGCCGGACATCTGGTGATCTCCGCGCGCCGTGAGCAAGTGCCCGGGATGACACCGTGTCCCGACGGTCCGTGCGATGTCACCTCCGGCCGGATCACCACACTCGGACGATTCGCCCAGACCTACGGCCGGTTCGAGGCGCGGATGAAAATCCCTGCGGGCAAAGGGTTGTGGCCGGCCTTCTGGCTGATGGGCACGGATATCGATACGAATTCCTGGCCCGGCAACGGCGAGATCGACATCATGGAGACCATCGCCGACGATCCCGGCACCGTCTACGGCTCCGCCCACGGGCCCGGATTCGCGGATCCCGGCTATTCCCAGGGCTTCCGGGCCGCCGGGCAGCGGCTCGCCGACGACTTCCACACCTACGCCGTGCAATGGGGACCGGACCGCATCGAGTGGTTCCTGGACGACGCCCGCTACTACACGCTGTCCCGCGCGGACCTGAAACCCGGGCACACCTGGGTTTTCGATCACCCGTTCTACATACTGCTCAACCTGGCCGTCGGCGGTGAGTGGCCCGGACCGCCGGACAGCGCCACGGTCTTCCCCGCGAATCTGCTCGTCGACCACGTCCGGGTCTACCGGTGACCGCTAGCCCCAGCCCAATTCGTGCAGACGGTCCTCGTCGATGCCGAAATAGTGCGCTATCTCGTGGATCACGGTGACCACGACCTCCTCGACCACGTCCTCCTCGGTGGCGCAGATGTCGAGGATGGCCTCGCGGTAGATGGTGACGGTGTCCGGCAGCGAACCGCCGTACCAGGTATCGCGTTCGGTGAGGGCGATGCCGTGGTAGAGGCCCAGCAGCTGCGGATCCTCCGGATTGCGCGGCTCGATCAGCACGACCACGTTGTCGATCGCGCGGGCCAGTTCCGGCGGGATGAGGTCGAGCGCGTCGGAGACCAGTTCCGCGAAGCGCTGCTCCGGCATGGCGACGGTCATGCCCGGCCCGTCAGCGCGGCGGCGCCGCGCCCGGCAGCGGGGCGGGAGTCGAGCGGCCCGAGGTGGGCGGCGGCACCGGGGCCTGGCCGTCGATCAGGATGTCCGCCTTGGCCGGTCCGGTGATCGTCGAGAAACCGTCCTGGGAACCCTTGCCCACGAAGCAGTTCAGCTTCCGGCTGCCGACCAGCCAGCTGCGGGCGTCGATACTGTCCCAGAAGGCGGTGAGCGTCTTGGCGAGCAGCGCGTCCTGGCCGCCCAGATAGTCGTTGATCACCTTGCCGCACTCGTCCTGCATGAACTTGTCCTGGTCGTCCTTGGCCGGCGGACCACCGGTGAAGCGCGTGCTCAGATCCTCGGCCGACATCACCTCGTAGGCATGTGGTTTCGCGCAGTCGACCGGTTCGTTGGTGGGCAGGCTCTGCGCGATGCCGATGCACTGGCCGACCTCGAAGGTGCGGGACTGATCGCTGTCGCGGACCCGCCCGGTGACCGGCTGGGAGGCGCTGCCGGTGGCGCTGACCACCTGCAGGCCGCAGCGGATGGTGCGGTCGCCGTGCGCCCAGCCGGGCTCGCCCGGATTGATGATGCCGACGACGAAGCGGCCGCGCGGATCGAGTTTGCCGCCCAGATAGGACGCCGCCGCCGGGGCGCAGTGCTCGTCGCGCAGTTCGGAGAAGCGCAGCATGTCCGGGAATCGGCTGCCCGGACCGAACTCCTTGCCCGGATATTTGCTCAGGTCGATCTCGGCGGTCACCTCGAACAGGTGCTTGTCCGCGCAGTTGACCTTGGTGAGGTCCAGCGCCTTCGGCGAAGACCAGGTCAGGCAGTCGCCGGGGCGGGAGGATCCGAAGGCGGAGTGCGCGCGACCGGTCGGTTCCGTGGAACCGGGATCGTGCGCCTCCAGCCCGTGCGAACTGCGGAAACCACTGATCAGCATCGTGACCAGCGCCGCCACCACGGCGCCGACCGCGATGGCGAGCAGCCCCCAGCGGATCCGCTGGGCCGGCAACAGGGGCCGGCGGCCGGGGGCCGGAGCGGCGGAATCGGCCTCGTGCGCGAAGACGGCGGTGGACGCGCCGGTAGCGGGCGAGTCGGGCGGAGCGGTGCGCGGCGGCAGATCGGGTGGCATCGCGCTCCATGATGGCAGCGCAGTCGCGTGGCCGCCACGAGCAGGTTCACCCGCAACGGCCCGACGGTGCCGCGCCGGTCGTACCGACTAGGCTGAGGCCCCATGATCGACCTGCGATTCCTGCGCGACAACCCGGATGTCGTCCGCGCTTCCCAGCGGGCCCGCGGTGAGGACCCGGCCCTGGTGGACGCGCTGCTGGAGGCCGATTCCGCGCGCCGTTCCGCGGTCGCCGCCGCGGATACGTTGCGCGCCGAGCACAAGACACTCGGCAAGAAGGTCGGCAAGGCGAGTCCGGAGGAGCGCACCCGTCTGCTCGAACAGGGTGCGGAACTCTCCCGGCGGGTCAAGGAGGCGGAGGCGGTCGAGCAGACCACCGACGCCGCACTCGACGCCGCGGCCCGCGCCATCTCCAACGTCGTGCAGGAGGGCGCCCCGGCCGGCGGCGAGGACGACTACATCGTGCTCGAAACGGTCGGCGCCACCCGCGAATTCGACTTCGAGCCGAAGGACCACCTGGAACTCGGCGAGGCCCTCGGCATCATCGATATGGAACGCGGCGCCAAGGTCTCCGGCGCGCGGTTCTACTTCCTCACCGGATACGGCGCCCTGCTGCAACTGGGCCTGCTGCAGCTGGCGGCCCGCAAGGCGGTCGCCAACGGCTTCACCATGATGATCCCGCCGGTGCTGGTGCGCCCGGAGATCATGGCGGGCACCGGATTCCTGGGCCAGCACTCCGCCGAGGTCTACCACCTCGAGGAGGACGATCTGTACCTGGTCGGCACCTCGGAGGTGCCGCTGGCGGGCTACCACTCCGGTGAGATCATCGACCTCGGCGGCGGTCCGAAGCGCTACGCGGGCTGGTCCTCCTGTTTCCGCCGCGAGGCGGGCAGCTACGGCAAGGACACGCGCGGCATCATCCGCGTGCACCAATTCGACAAGATCGAGATGTTCGTCTACTGCCGCCCGGAGGAGGCGGACGAGGAGCATCGCCGCCTGCTGGCCTGGGAACGGGAGATGCTGGCCGCCATCGAGGTCCCCTACCGGGTGATCGACGTGGCCGCGGGCGATCTGGGCAGCTCGGCCGTGCGCAAATTCGACTGCGAGGCGTGGGTGCCCAGCCAGGCCGCCTACCGCGAGCTCACCTCCACCTCCAACTGCACCACGTTCCAGGCCCGCCGCCTGTCGGTCCGCTACCGCGACGAGAACAACAAACCGCAGATCGCCGCGACCCTCAACGGCACCCTCGCCACGACCCGCTGGATCGTGGCCCTCCTGGAGAACCACCAGCAAGCGGACGGTTCGGTCCGGGTACCGGCCGAGCTGGTCCCCTTCGTGGGCACGGATTTGCTGAAGCCTCCGAGTCGTTAGCCAGCTGGTTTCCCACACCGTGAACCCGCCGGAGCGAAGCGAAGGCCAATGACACAGCTTTTACTGCGGATGTGGCGACTGCTCCCTACTCGAGTGTTTAGGCTATGTCACGTGCGAGGAATCGGCTCTCGCGGCGATACCCGCACGCGGGTGCGGGCGGCATCGGCGCTGGCTACAGCAATGCTCATGGCGCGTACCACCGGGGCGTTCTACGTCATGGGCGGGGTACTGGGCCTGCTGATCACTGCCGTCGCCCCGGGTACCGAGGGCAACCGGCCGCTGGTGGGTGTTGCTGCCGCGATCGCGTTGTTGCTGGGCATCAGTTTGCTGATCTGGGGCCCGCATTTGCCGCACTGGATCCACCACGGCTACGTCGCGGTGGCGACGATCCTGGTGTCGGTGGCGGTGCACTGGTTCCCGAACATGGTCGGCGGTATCAGTCTCGCCGCGTTCTACGTCTTCGTCGCCTGCGATGCGGCGATCTTCTTCGCCTGGCAGTGGGTCGCCGCGCATGTGCTGCTGGCGGTGCTGCTGTGCCTGTGGGTGGTGCCCTCGCGCGGCCTGCCCTGGTGGGCGGGCATCATCCCGGCCGGGGTCACCGTCGGCGCCGGCATGGTGGTCGGCGTGCTGACTCGGCTGGCCGCCGACGCCGATATCGACACGCTGACCGGACTGCTCAATCGGCGCGGCTTCGATCGCGCGCTGTCCGGCGCCATCGGATACGCCACCCGCACCGGTCAGGGCCTGGCGCTGGTCCTGGTCGACCTGGACCGATTCCAGAAGATCAACGACCACCTCGGCCATCGCGCGGGTGACGCGGTCCTGCAGCGGGTCGGCGACACCTGGTCGAAGCTGCTCGCCCCCGATCAGCGGCTGGCCCGCTACGGCGGCGACGCCTTCGCGCTGTTGCTGCCCAACACCACCGAGCAGGCGGCGATCCTGCTCACCGAACAGCTGCGGGCCGCCGTCACGACCGGCTGTTCCGCCGGTGTCACCTCCTGGCAGCCCGGCGAATCCGGGTCGCTGCTGGTCAGCCGCGCGGACGTCGGTCTCTATCGGGCCAAGCAGGCCGGGCGGAACCGGACCGTGCTGGAATCCTCCCGGCAGCTCCCGCTGGCGGTGGAGTTGCGCGAGGCCATCGATACCGGCGCGCTGGACGTGCACTATCAGCCGATCGTCAGCCTGAGCGAGGACGGCGGTCAGGCGGTGGGCGTGGAGGCGCTGCTGCGCTGGTCGTCGAGCGCTCAGCCGGACGTCACCACCGAGGGCCTGATCCGGGTCGCCGAGGAATACGACCTCATCTCCGATCTGGACGAGCTGGTGCTGCGCCGGGCCTGCGCCGACGCGGCCCGGCTGCAGGAGAGTTTCACCAAGCTCGATCTGACCCTGAACGTCAACGTCAGCGGTCTGGAACTGGCCGAATCCGATTACGCGGACCGGGTTTCGGGCATCCTCGCCGATACCGGCTGGCCGGCCGAACAGCTGGTGCTCGAGGTGACCGAGAGCGAACTGGCCGCGGAATCCCAGACCGCCCTGGGCAATCTGCACAAGCTGCGCGACCGCGGGGTCCGGATCGCCATCGACGATTTCGGCACCGGATACTCGTCGCTGAGCCGCCTGGCCACCATCCCGAGCGACATCCTCAAGGTCGACCAGTCCTTCGTCGCGGCGATCCGCTCCGACTCCCCGGCCCCGCCGCTGCTCGGCGTGATCGCGGCGCTGAGCAAATCGCTGGACCTGCAGGTCATCGCGGAGGGCGTGGAGACCGAATACCAGGCCGCGGTGCTCACCGAACTGGGTTTCGCCCTCGCGCAGGGTTACCACTACAGCGATTCGCATCCGGTGGCCGAGCTGATCAGCGATCTCAACGACCGTCGCGGGCTGGTCGGCGCGGGCATCCCCGAGGGGGACCACACCTCCAACGGCTGGGTCCCGGTCGAGAACGGGTACGGCCTGCCGAACTGATCCGGTGCGGGGCGGCACGCCGCCCCGGCGATCGGTTCAGAGCCGGCGGCTGCGCAGTTCGTGGCCCTTGGAGGTCTTGCAGCGGCCCGATTCCAGATCCCACTGCCAGCCGTGCAGATTGCAGGTCAGCGTGGTGCCCTCGACCACACCGAACTTCGACAGGTCGGCCTTCAGGTGCGGGCAGCGCCGCTGCACCTCCCAGCCGGCCAGCTCGCAGGACGCCGTATCGTCGTGCGATTCGGCGAACCAGCCGTCGGCGTAGGCGATGCGCTCCTCGCTGAGGCATTTGAAGAAGGTGTAGAGGTACTCGTTGTACCCGCCGATCCGCCACGCCTGGAAGCGGGTGGACAGGAAGATGGTGTTCACCCAGTCCGGCTCGTCGTCGCGCAGCACCGTGCGGACCAGCTGCGGGTCGATGCGGAAGCCGTAGCGGTACTTGCCCTCGCCTTCGATCGGGGCGCGCACGGTCCGCTGCGGGAAGTCCAGCACCACGGTCTCGTGGCCGAGCACCAGGCCCACCGGATAGCCGATACCGTCGGAGATCTGCGGGCTCGCCGCCATGATCGGCTCGAACAGCGTCTTCAACTGCGGCAGCAGCGGTTCGTCGCCGATGGCCCAGTTGGCCTTCTCGGCGGCCAGGATCGGCGCCTTCTCCTGTGCCAGCCGCTCGATGTAGGCGGCCTTGTCGCCGTAGATCCGCTCCGGATCGACCGGATGCGCGACCGACAGTTCGGCGCCGTGCACCTCGGCCACCGAGCCCGGGATCATCAGCACGCCGTGGTCGTTGCCGTGCAACCGCAGCTGTTCCAGGAAGGTGACCTGGTCGGGGAAGATGTTGCCGTTCTCGGCGGAGGAGCGGTCCGGGCCGTCGTCGTTGAGGTAGCGCAGCTCCGGATCCAGGAATACCGGCGGTCCCGCCGACGGCACCACCCAGGTCGCGCCGACCTGCTCGACGTAGCTGCGCGCCCGGTCCATGCCGCGCTGCCGCTTCTGCTTGCCGAAGTTGGCCTTGGTGCGGGCCGGGATGTCGTACACCATCGGGTACCAGATGGCCCCGGAGTACTGCAGCAGGTGCACGTCGACGTGGCCGAACCGGTCGTGCAGCACATCCATGTCGACCGGCCGCGCGTCGTTCATGTTGAAGCAGACCGTCTCGCCGTCGGCGACGACCAGGCCCGAGTCGCCGATCGGGCCGTCCGCGGGGGCGCGCAGGGCGATGATCATCACATCCAGATCGCCGCCGGGGCCGCTGACCGTGTGCCGGACCGAATCGCGGGTCTCGAGGAACTTCCGGAAGCCGAGTTTCTCCAGCTCACGTTGCAGATCCGGCACCGGGAAGTCCGGCAGCAGGACGGTGGCGTCCTTGTTGACGTACTCGTCGAGCAGCCGGGCGTCGAAATGGTCACGGTGCAGATGCGAGACGTACAGGAAATCGACGTCGCCCAGCGTCGCCCAGTCCAGCCCCGAATTGTCCGGGAACGGGAACCACGACGCGAAGTACGCCGGGTTGACCCACGGATCACACAGGATCGACCCGGCCGCGGTGCGGATATGGAAGCCGGCGTGGCCGACGCTGGTGATCTGCACGAAACTGGTCCCTCCTGAACCGATTGCCGGTGACCCAGGGTAGCCGCTGAATCGTGACATCGCCGATCCGGCGGCACCGGGCCCGCCGTGTTCGCCGCGGATGTCCGGAATGACGTGATGTGCCGGTGTCCCGGGTCACCGGCGCCGCGACCGACTAGGCTGGCCGAACGTGGAACCCGTCTACCGGACGATCATCGGGCTGGCCCGGACCGTCTTCTTCGCACAGGGCCTGAAATTCGACGTCAGGGGTGCCGAGCGCATCCCCGCTACCGGTGGCGCGGTCATCGCCGTCAACCACACCGGATACCTGGACTTCACCTACGCCGGGCTGCCCGTGCGCACCCCGAAGCGGTACATCCGGTTCATGGCGAAGAAGGAGGTCTTCGATCACGGCGTGTCCGGCCCCATCATGCGGGCGCTGAAGCACATCCCCGTCGATCGCGGGGCCGGCGCCGACTCCTACCAGGCCGCGGTCGGCTATCTGCGCCGCGGCGAACTGGTCGGCGTGTATCCGGAGGCCACCATCAGCCGCAGCTACGAGATCAAGGGTTTCAAGTCCGGCGCGGCCCGGATGGCGATCGAATCCGGCACGCCGATCATCCCCATGGTGATCTGGGGCGCGCAGCGGGTGTGGACCAAGGGCTATCCGAAGCGGCTCGGCCGGACCAACACCCCGATCTCGATCGCGGTCGGCGAGCCGATCCGGCCGCCGGTGGTCGAGGGCGACGATATCGGCGCCGCGGCCGCCGAACTGACCGAGCGACTGCACTCGACCATGCAGGACATGCTGCTCGAGCTGCAGAAGGACTACCAGCACGAGCCCGGCGCGTACTGGGTTCCGGCCCGGCTGGGCGGCAGTGCGCCCACCCTGGAGGAGGCCGACGCGCTCGACGCCGCCGAGGCGCAGGCGCGGGCCGACCGGCGGAAGACGGAATCCGGCTCGCAGTAGGCGCGAATCGGGAGTTAGTGGCGGAGAGTCCGATGGTGATGGGGCAAGAACCGGTCTTCGATGTGCTCACCGGCCTGGTGCGTACGTTCTTCGGGCTGCAGGGCCTGCGGATAGATATCGGCGGCCAGGACAATATTCCGCGCACGGGCGGCGCCGTACTGGCGGTGAACCACACGGCGTATCTGGACTTCATGGAGGTCGGGCTGGTCGGCCGCAGATCCGGCCGCAACGTCCGCTACATGATGAAGGCCGAGTTGGAGCACGGCATCGTCGGCTGGCTGATGAAGCACTGCAAGGCGATCGGCGTCGACCGCAGCGCGGGGGCGCAATCCTATACGCGCGCGGTGGATTCGCTGCGGGACGGCGAGATCGTGGTGGTCTATCCGGAGGCCACGATCAGCCGCAGCTTCGAACTGAAGGAATTCAAGTCCGGCGCGGCCCGGATGGCGATCGAGGCCGGGGTGCCCATCATTCCGATGACCATCTGGGGCGCGCACCGGGTCTGGACCAAGGACCTCCCGAAACAGCTGGGCCGCCACCGCTTCCCGATCAACATCCGGATCGGCACACCCATCCCGCCGGGCGAGTCGGCCGACGACCTGACCGCCGACCTGCGCACGGCCATGACGGAACTGCTGACCCGCGCACAGGAGGGCTACGACATGCCCGCCGGCGCTCCTTGGGTCCCGGCCCGCCTCGGCGGCTCGGCCCCGACCCCGGAACGGGCGCTCGTCCTGGACCAGGAGGAAATGGCCCGCCGCCGCGCCGCCGCCGAGCGCCGCGCCGCGGGCTGAACGCCGAGCCGGAGGTGGCCGGGTCCGCGGTCAGCTCGGATCGGAGCCGCGGATGGCGGGTAGCCACACGGCCACCGCGGCGGCGACGACCGTCGCGCCGCAGTAGGCCCCGACTCCGCCCCCGGCGACGTAGATCCAGAGCAGGCCCGCGAACGGGGCCGCGACGGCGTGCTGCGCGTCGAGCAGCAGGCGGCGTCCCGGCCGGGCGCTGCGGGCGGCCCGAGCCGGACCGTCCGGATCGGCGCGGCCCGGATTGTCGATCAATCGGCCGGCGGGTTCCGAATCACGATGCCGCCCGGCCGGATACACCCGCAGCGTGCCGATTCGCACGGTGCCGCCGATGGATTCGATCGCCGCGGCCGGTACCGTGACCAGGGCGGGATCGAAATATACCGGCAGCCAACGGGTCCGGCCGTCGACCGAATATTCCAGCCAGGAGCGGCTGGTCAGCCGGTGCTGCTGCCGGACCCGTTCACCCGTCGCGGCCGGCGAGCCGAGCAGCCCGGGCGTCGTTGCCGGATGGCGACATTCGGCCGACTCCGTCCGGACGCCACCGCCGGACGTCGCCGGGCGGAACCACCCGAACGCGACGGCAAGCCGGAAACCGGTGTAGCCCAGCACGATCAGCGCCACCGTCACCAGCATGGCCAGCTGTTCCGGATCGGCGAACGGCGTCCAGGCCAGGCAGGCGACCAGGGCGCCGCCCGCCGTCAGCACCGGGTAGGCCAGTGGATGACGGAAGGCGGAACTCACTGCACGAAGCCGATTTTCGTCCAATCCGCGGACGCGAGCCCGAACGCGCCGATATTCGCCAGATTCGACCGGACCGCGTAATTGCCGGAGGCCTGGTTCAGCGGCAGCGAGAAGCCTTCTGCCCAGATCATCTTGTCGCACTGGTTGGCCAGGTCGATCGCCTTGCCCGGATCCAGTTCCGACAAGGTCTGATCGATGAGCGTATTGAGCTCCGTCGACCCGATCCGGCCGTGGTTACCCTGCGGGTTGTCCGGGTAGTACGCGTAGATCTGCTCCAGCGCGCCCAACGGCAGCGCGCTGCCGCTCCAACCGAACTGTGCCAGATCGAAATTGCCCGGGTTGATGACGTTGGTGAACAGACTCTGCCCGGGGTAGGTCTGGATGTCGAGCTTCACGCCGACCTTGGCCAGGTTCTCCTGGATGATCTTCGCGCTGTCGACCCACAGGTCCTGCTGATACATCACATCCCGCAGCACCAGCTTCCGGCCGTCCTTCTCCCGGGTGTCGCCGTTGAGCTTCCAGCCCAGCGAATCCAATTCCGCGGCGGCCTGATTCGGGTCGAAGGCGGTCGGCGCCGAATTGTCCTGGTACCCCTTCTGACCGGCCATGAAAATATGGTTGTTCAGCGTTTTCGGAGTGTCGACCACGCCGTGCTGGCTGGCGTTCACGATGGCCTGCCGGTCGATCGCCTTCGAGATCGCCAGGCGCAATTTGGCATCGGCCAGGATCGAGCCGTTCGCGCCGTTGAAGGTCAGTACGTTGAACGACGGCTCCGCGGCGCGCCGGACGGCGATTCCGGGTGTGGTGCGCGCGGCCGTCACATTCGCCAGCCCCGACATGTAGGCGTAGTCGAGTTCGTTGTTCTGGATGCCGCCCAGGACCGCGGTACTGTCCAGCACACTGAAGGTGACGGTGTCGAGTTTGGGGGTGTCGCCCCACCATTTCGGATTGCGGCTCAGCGTGATCCGATTCTGGGTGCGGTCGATATTGCTGATCACGAACGGGCCGGAACCGACCGTGAGGGTGTTGCGATCCAGGTCGTTGAACGCTTGCGGGTTCGCGGTGACCGCCTTCGGATACAGCGGGCTGAATTGCCCCTGCCATTCGGCGTACGGCTTGCTGAACGTGACGATCGCCTGCCGATCGTCGACCCCCCGCTCCACCTTCGCGACCCGGTCGAAACCGCCCGGGGAGTTGATCTGGAAACCCTTGTCCGCGCCGCCCAGCGCTGCCGCCTCGGACTGCAGGTCCGCCCAGGTGATCGGGCTGCCGTCGGTCCACACCGCCTTCGGGTTGATGGTGTAGGTGACCTGTTGCGGGTTGGTACCCGTCAACGCGACGTCGGTGAAATAGTCGTGATTCACCGAGGGCACAGCCGCGGCGTCGAAATTGAATGCCGACGGCAGCAGCGGGGCGACCACGGCCGAGACGTCGGCGTCCGTATCGACGTGCAGATTGTTGAAGGTCTCCGGGAAGGAGCTGATCGACATCCGCAGATTGCCGCCGTCCTTCAACGCGGCGGGATCCTGTGGATCGATATCGTTGGTCGTCCCGATATCGGCGGTGCCGGACGGGCCGGTGCCGGCGCTACAGCCCGACACCAGCAGTCCGACGGCGACCGCCGGGATCGCCAGTCGGGTCACCAGTGGACGAATCCGCATGGGTCGCTCCTTATCCTCAGTTCACGAAGCCGATGAGGGTGTAGTCGTAGGAGGCCAGGCCGGGTGCGCCGAAGTTGGCGACGTTGTCGCGCACTCCCCAGTTGCCCGGGTCCTGCGTGAGCGGCAGTGAGTGCCCCTCCTCGAACACACTGCGGTCCACCTGATTCGCCAGGTCGATCGCCTTGTCCGGATCGAGTTCGGACTGGGTCCGGTCGATCAGGTCGTTGAGTTCCGGCGAGCCGATCCGGCCGAAATTGCCCTGCTCGTCGTCGGGATGCAGCGCGTAGATCTGCGGCAGACTGCTCAGCGGGAACGGATCGCCCTGATAGGAGAACTGGGCCAGATCGAAATCGCCCGGAATCACCACACCGCTGAAGAAGTTCTGCGCCGGCCGCACGTCGATGGACATCTTCACGCCCACATGGGCCAGATTGTCCTGGATGATCTGGGCTATCTGCACCCAGGCCGGATCGTTGTACATGACGTCGCGGATCTCCAGCCGCCGGCCGTCCTTGACCCGCACGTCGCCCTGCAGGGTCCAGCCGAGCTTGTCCAGTTCGGCGGCGGCCGCCGCGGGATCGAAAACCGTGCTGTTGTCCCGATATCCGGGCTGCCCTTGCAGGAAGATGTGGCTGTTCAACGGAACCGGGGTATCGGTGAGGCCGCGCAGCGCCGCCGCGGCGATCCCCGACCGGTCGATCGCCTTCGAGATCGCCACGCGCAGTTGCCGATCGGCCAGGATCGAACCGGGGGCGCCGTTGAAGGTGAGCTGCCGCCAGCGGTTACCGGGTGCGCGCCGCAGCACCACTCCCGGCGAGGTGCGCACGGCCGCAACGTCGTTGCTGGTGCTCAGCCACGCGGCGTCGAGTTCGTTGTTCTGGAGTGCGCCGGGCCAGGCGGCCCGGTCCAGCACGCTGAAGGTGATGGTGTCCAGCTTCGGCGGCGTACCCCACCATTTCGGGTTGCGGCCCAGCGTGATCCGGCCCTGGGTGCGGTCGATCGACTGCACCGCGAACGGCCCGGCGGTCAGCGTGATCCCGTTGACCAGGCCGTGGTCGAACGCCTCCGGATCGCCGGTCACCGATTTCGGGTACAGCATCGCGTTGCCCGAGAACTGGCCGCGCCATTCGGAATAGTGCTGCTTGAAGGTGATCACGGCCTGCCGGTCGTCGGCGCCGCGCTGGACATCGGACACCCGGTCGAAGCCGTTGTTGATGGCGATCAGGTACTTCTTGTCGGCGCCGCTGAGCGCGTGCGCCTGCGCGGCGATATCGGCCCAGGTGATCGGCGACCCGTCGCTCCACACCGCCTTCGGGTTGATGGTGTAGGTGACCTGCTGCGGATCGGTGCTGGTCAGCTGCACATCGGTGAAGAAGTCGTGGTCGACCTCGAGCCGGCCGCCGGGATCGATCGTGAACGCCTGCGGCAGCATCGGGCGCACGATATCGGCGAAGTCGGCGTCGTTGCCGTCGTTGGAGAGCACATTCCAGTTCTCCGGGACCGACGGCGTCGGCAGCCGCAGATTCCCGCCCTCGCGAACCCCTTCGCGCGGTACGGGATTGATGTCGTTGGTGGTGCCCAGCGCGGTGCGACCGGCCGGCGCCGGCGCACCCCCGGAACAGGCGCCGAGCCCGAGGACCGTCGTCACGGCGACCGTCACCGCCAGCACTGCGCGCGCGGATATCCGCACGATGCCCTCCTATCGTGAGACGACCGGAACCGGTACCGCGTCGATCAGCGCCCGGGTGTACTCGTCCCGCGGATCGGCGAAAATCCGGTCCGCCGGGCCGTATTCGACGATCCGGCCGCGATACATCACCGCGATGTCGTGGGCGAGGTTGCGCACCACCGAAAGGTCGTGGGACACGAACAGATACGACAGGCAGCGCTCGATCTGCAGGTCCCGCAACAGGTTCAGCACCCCCGCCTGGATCGAGACGTCCAGCGACGAGACCGGCTCGTCGAGCACCAGCAGGGCCGGGTCGAGCGCCAGCGCGCGGGCGATGTTGATGCGCTGCTTCTGCCCGCCGGAGAAGTCGGCGGGATAGCGGTCGGCGTGTTCGGGCTCCAATCCGACCTGTCGCAGCAGTTCGGGTACCCGCCGGCGGATCTCGTCGCGGCGGCGGCCGTCGACGCGCAGCGGTTCGGCGAGCGCGTCGAAGATCGGCAGCCGCGGATCCAGCGAGGCCGACGGGTCCTGGAACACGATCTGCATCCGCCGCCGCAGCTCGCGGCGCTGCTCCCGGGTCAGGGTCGCGACGTCGGCGCCGAACACCTCGATCGTGCCGGATTCGGGCCGCACCAGATCCATGATCTGGGTCAGCGTGGTGGACTTGCCCGAACCGGACTCGCCGACCAGGGCCAGCGTGCGACCGGCCCGGATCTCGAAATCGACGCCGTCCACCGCCCGGACCACGCCGGTGCGGCGGCGGAACACCATGCCGGAGGTGAGCGGGAAGGTCTTGGTCAGCTCCGAGACCCGCAGCACCACCGGGGTGTCCGCCTCCTCGTCGCCGCCGGGCTCGGGCGCGACGACCTCGCGGCGGTACGCGGTGAACAGTTCCTCGGTGCCGACCTCGCCGGTGCGCAGGCAGGCGGCCGCGTGGTCGGCGGCCAGGGGCGCCAGCGGCGGTTCGACGGTGCGGCAGGCGTCGATCGCGACCGGGCAGCGCGGCGCGAACGGGCAGCCCGGCGGCAGCGCGTGCATGGCCGGCGGACTGCCGGCGATCGGGATCAGCGGGGAGCGGGCCGGGCCGTCCATCCGCGGGATCGAGCCCAGCAGGCCGACGGTGTACGGCATCCGCGGCGCGTTGAACAGCTCGGATACCGGCGCGGACTCGACGATCCGCCCGGCGTACATCACCGCCACCCGGTCGGCGAGGGTGGCCGCGATACCCATGTCGTGGGTGATCATGACGACGCCCGCGTGGGTGATGTCGCGCGCGGTGCGCAACAGTTCGAGGATCTGCCGCTGCACCGTCACGTCCAGTGCGGTGGTCGGCTCGTCGCAGATGATCAGCTCGGGATTGTTGGCGATCGCCATCGCGATCACCACCCGCTGCCGCATACCGCCGGAGAATTCGTGCGGGAAGGCGCGGGCGCGCTGTTCCGGATCCGGGATGCCGACCAGATCCAGCAGTTCGACCGCCCGCGCGTCGGCCTGCCGCCGGCCCAGATCCTTGTGCGCGGTCAGCGCCTCGGCGATCTGGTCGCCGACCCGGTACACCGGGGTCAGCGCCGACAGCGGGTCCTGGAACACCATGCTGATCCGGCTGCCGCGCAGCGCCGACAGCTGCCGGTCGCCCATGCCGAGCAGTTCCCGGCCGCGCAGCCGGATCGACCCGCGCACCCGGGCCTGGTCGGGCAGCAGTCCCATCACCGCCAGCGAGGACACCGACTTACCGGAGCCGGATTCGCCGACGATGGCCAGCACCTCGCCGTCGGAGACGGTGTAGTTCACCCCGCGGACGGCGTCGATGCGCCCCTCCTCGCCCGGGAACGACACCGCCAGATCGGACACCTCGAGCAGGGATACGTTGGGCTCGGTCATGACGCCTGGACCTTCTCGTCGGCGGACGGCGCCGCATCGGTCGTGGTGCTCTTGCGGCGCCGGGCCCGGGCGCGCCGGGAACCCGGATCGAACGCGTCGCGCAGGCCGTCACCGATCAGGTTCGCGCACAACACGATCGCGATCAGGAAGCCGCCGGGGAACAGGAACATCCACGGGGCGGTCCACTGGTCGGCGCCGCGGCCGATCAGCGATCCCAGCGACACGTCCGGCGGCTGCACGCCGAATCCCAGAAAGCTCAAACCGGTTTCGGACATGATCGCAGAACCCACCGCCAGGGTGGTGTCGATGATCACGATCGAGGCGATGTTCGGCACGATGTGGGTGGTGATCACCGTCCAGGTGTTCGCTCCCATATACCGTGCGGCCCGGACGAATTCGCGATCGCGCAGGCTCAGCGTCATCCCGCGGACCAGGCGCGCGCTGATCATCCAGCCGAACGCGGCGAGCAGCGCGGTCAGCAGCAGGATCGAGCCGCTGCCCTTGGTGCGCGGCGCGAAGATCGCGATGACGATGAAGCTCGGCACCACCAGCAGCAGATCCACCAGCCACATGATGGCCCGGTCGGTCCAGCCGCCGACCAGTCCGGCCACCGACCCGGCGGTGACCGCGATCAGCGAGGTGAGAATCGCCACACAGATACCGATCACCAAGGACTTCTGCAGCCCGTGCAGGGTCTGCGCGAGCATGTCCAGGCCGATGGTGTCGGTACCGAACAAGTGCTTCGGACTCGGCGGCTGCTGCAGCGCGTAACTGTCGCGCTGGGAGTACTTGTAGGGCAGCAGCGGTGGCAGGCCGAACGCGCCGGCCACGATCAGCAGCAGCACGATCGCGGCGGTCACCGCGGACCGGTTGCGCCGGAAGCGGCGCCACACCAGGGTGCGCCGCCCGGCCGCGGTGGCCTCCGGCGTGCCCTGCACGATCATCTCGGCGTCGGTCATGCCGCCTCCCCGGTCGACGTTCCGGCGTGCCCGGCGCTCATCCCACACGCACCCGGGGGTCGAGCAGGGCGTACACGATGTCGGACAGCAGGCCCGACACCAGCACCACCAGGCCGGTGAACGCCGTGACGGTCACCACGATGTACAGGTCGTTGGCGTTGACGCCGTCGATGAACCACTCGCCGACGCCGTGCCAGCCGAAGATCTTCTCGGTGAAGGTGGCGCCGGTGATCAGGCCGCCGAGGCCGTAGGCGAACAGGGTCGCCATCGGGATCAGCGCGGTCCGCAGCCCGTGCTTGTACAGGGCCCGGCCGCGGGTCAGCCCCTTGGCGCGGGCAGTGCGGATGAAATCGCTCTGCAGCACGTCGAGCATGGCGTTGCGCTGATAGCGGCTGTAGCCCGCCATCGAGCCGAGCGCCAGGCCCAGGCTCGGCACCACCAGATGTTGTAATCGGTCGACGAACTGGTTCCACCAGCCGTGCACCGCGGTGGCCGAGGTCTCGCCGGTGTACAGGAAGATCTGCATACCGGTGGCCGAATTGACTTGTAGCGCACCGTATTTCAACAAGGTGGCGAGCAGGAACACCGGCGTGCTGAGCAGCAGCAGCGAGACCACGGTCGTGAAGTAGTCGCTGAACTTGTACTGCCGGATCGCGCCCGCCGCGCCGATCAGCACGCCCAGCACAGTGCCGACGACCGAGCCGATCAGCAACAGCCGCAGGCTCACTCCGATCCGCCGCGGCAGCTCCTTCGAGATCGGCTGTCCGGCCAGGGTTTTGCCGAAGTCGCCGTGCGTCACGCCCTCCGCCCAGGTCAGATAGCGCTGCGGAATCGGCTCGTTCAGGTGCAGTTCCGCGGCCTTCGCGTCGATCACCGACTGCGGCGGCCGCGGATTGCGCTGCTCGAGATTGTTCAACGGGTGGAAGGTCAGCGACGCGAGAGCGAACGTGAGGAACGACGCCAGGATCAGCAGGACGACGTAGTTCAGCGCGCGCCGCAGCAGAAAGCCGGTCATCGGTCCCCTCGGGTCGGTTACTAGCCCCTGATCATAGGGACCGCCGCGGCGGACGGCCCGTCATGCGCGGTCTACGACATGCGGGAATCGTCTCATCCGGGACGGTCGTGTTCATATCGGCGCACCGCGCCCGACCGTTGCATGGCGTATCCTGGCGGACCCGTCCCGGCCGACAAGGAGGCACCGGTGACCATTCCCGACCTGCAGAAACCCAAGATGGTGGCAACCGATGTCGATGGCACGTTGATCGACGAGCGGGAGCAGGTGAGCGTGCGCACCCGGGCCGCGGTCGCCGCGCTGGTGGCCGACGGCGTGCCCTTCGTCCTCGCGACCGGCCGCCCGCCGCGCTGGATCGCCCCGGTGGTGTCGGGCCTGGGCCACGCGCCGCTGTGCGTCTGCGGCAACGGCGCGGTGGTCTACGACAGCGCGACGGACCGGATCCTGGAGGCCCGCACCCTCGAGCCCGCGGACCTGACCTGGATCGCGGAGCTGGCCGAGCGGGTGCTGCCCGGCTGCGGCCTGGCCGCCGAGCGGGTCGGCCGCAGCGCCCACGACGCGGCCACCCCGCAATTCGTGAGTTCACCGGAATACGAGCACGCCTGGCTCAATCCCGATGACACCCGGGTGTCGCGGGCCGAGGTGGTCGCCGCTCCGGCGATCAAGATGCTGATCCGCCTGCGCGGCGCCGAGAGCGCCGACATGGTGGCGGCGCTGGCCCCCGAGCTGGCGGACCGCGCCGATCTCACCTACTCGACCAACAACGGGCTGATCGAGGTCTCCGCACCCGGCGTCACCAAGGCGTCCGGCCTGACCACGGTGGCGGAGCGGCTCGGCGTCGCACACGCCGCGATCATCGCCTTCGGCGATATGCCCAACGACGTGCCCATGCTGCTCATGGCCGGCCACGGGGTCGCCATGGCCAACGCCCACCCGGCCGCGCTGGCCGCGGCCGACGAGGTCACCGAGACCAACGGCGCCGACGGCGTCGCCCGCGTCCTCGAACGCTGGTGGCACTGAGCGGACGCCGGTGGTGCTGAGCGGACGCGGGTGGCGCTGAGCGGACGCGGGTGGCACTGAGTGAGCGGACGCGGGTGGCACTGAGTGAGCGGACGCGGGTGGCACTGAGTGAGCGGACGCGGGTGGCACTGAGTGGATGCCAATGGCACTGAGCTGGGCGGATGCCGGTGGCACTGAGCTGAGTGGATGCCGGTGGCACTGAGCCCGCCGCTGGAACGACGGCGGGCTCAGCTGGTTCCGGAGCGGCTCCGCGCCGGTGGGTTCCAGCGCGGCGGCTCAGTGGTTTTCGGCGCGATGCGTTCAGCGTGTCCCGGAGTGGCGTGCCCAGCGTGTCCCGGAGTCGTGCGTCAGCGGGTTCCGGAGCGGCTGCCGGTCCCCGGTGGCCAGGCCGGGTTCGCGCCCGGCGGCGCCTGCACCGCCGGTGGCACCTGTGGGGCCGCCGGCGCGCCGGGGGCCCGATTCCCCGGTGGCGTGACCGCCGGTCCTGCTGCGCCGGGGGAATCCTGGCCACGGGCCGCACCGGCCTGGTCGCCGCGCTGGCTCACGTCCGCGTAGTAGCTGACCAGCGTGGTCACGATGCCGGTCAGCTGATTGAGGATCAGCGATCCGTACTGGAAGTCCGCCCGCAGCCCGTCCGGCACCGCATAGGCGTTGCGCGTCGGCAGTCCGAGGACGCCGGATTCGGCGCCCAGCTGCAGGAATCGGTCCATCAACCGGCCGACCACCTCGACCACCTGCCCGTCCGGCCGCGCGTACACGTACCCGTTGACGAAGCGCGCGTACTGACCACCGTCGCTGGTGCGGCGCGGTTCCGAGGCCGCCGCGCCGAGCCGACCGTTCGGGCCGCCCTGCCCGGACCAGTACCTGGCGATGATGTTGTCGTTGACCAGGCCGAGCAGCTTGGTGGTCAGGTCCGCCAGCGCCTTCAGATCGATCGGCGGGCCCGGCGGCGGAGCCGGTGCGGCGACCGGTGGCCGGTTCGAGGACACCCCGAGGTTCGCCGGCTCGGTCCCGCCGCTGGGTGCGGCGGCCTCGGCGGCCGCGATATCGCGGATCCGGTCCATCTGCGCGTAGGCGGCGTCGCCGGGACAGCTGGTGTTGCCGACATCGCGGTGCGCGAACACGATCGGCAGCCGCACCGCCTCGCCCTCGTCGTACTTGCTGTAGATGGTGCCCTCCGAATACAGCGTGGTGCTGCCCTTCGGATCCAGGCCCGCCATCCGGGCCCGCCAGCCGATGAACTGCCCGGCCGCCTGCAGCGCGGCCTCGCTGGGCGCCTCGTCCCCGTAGTTGCCCATCAACGCGACGCCGGAGGTGTTCTCGTTGAAGCCGCCGGCGTGCGCACCTTCGACCGCCCGGTCCAGGCCGCCCGCGCGGCCCTCGAAGATCTGCCCGTACTTGTCGACCAGTGCGTTGTAACCGATATCGCACCAGCCCAGCTTGCGCGCGTGATAGGCGTAGATGGCGCGCACGATGCCCGCCGATTCGGCCTTGGTGTACTCGGTGCGACCGGCGGTGTGGTGCACGGTGATCGCGCTGACCCCGTCGTCGTAGGTGGGTTCGGAGCAGCGCAGCGATTCGTCCGCGCCCCACTGGGCCCGGCTGATCACCCGCGGCCCGTTACCCGGCAGCGGCGTGGCGACCGAGGACAGATTCTCGTCGATCAGCCCGCGGCCCGGATCGATCAGCACCGCGGCCAGCGTCCGGGCCGGATCGTCGGCGGTCGCCGGAGTACCCGACAGCGGTTCGGAGGCCGGATCACGTTGGAACTCCGGCAGATTCGGCACGATCGCCGGATCCGAGCCGTCGGGCGCCGCACTGTCGTGCGTGGCGGGCACGGTATCTCCGGGCGCCGCGAGCGGATAATCGCCCGGCGCACTGTGCATCTCCGGCAGGACGACGCCGATGCCGTCCTGCGCGCGGTCCCCGGCCGTCGGCGCCGGGGCTTGTCGGTCGACCGCCGCGAGGCCGGGCTGCCGGGTGACCAGCACCTGCACGGCCTTGGTCGTGCCGACATAGATCGGTTCGGTACCGGTCTTGTCGTCCGCGGACGGGGCGAGGTGATCGCTGCGGCGGGTGTCGACCCGGTCGGTCGCGTACCACGGACCCCAGCTGCCGTCGGCCTGCTTCGCCCGGACCATGGTGGTCGTGCCCCCCAGATCCTGCGCGGTGAACGCGACCATGCTGAACGGGGTGTCGCGGCTCAACTCCTTCACCGTCGCCCCCACCCGATCGGCGAGTTCCGCGGGCACCGCGCCCGGACTCAGCGCCGGGGCACTCGGATCCGCGCCCGCCGGGATCACCGCGTCGGCCGCGCCGGTCCGCGACCGGCCCGCCGGGACCGGATCGGTGGCGGTCGTCGTGGCCGGAGCGAGGCCCGGCGCCGCCGATCCGGAGCCCGGCGCCTTACGCAGCCGCTCACCCGCGATGGCACCGGCCGTCGGCGCCGGCGTGGCCACCGGCAGCGGGACCGCGGGAGCCTGGAGCGCTGGCAGCGGCGGGAATCCGGGCGCGTTCGGAGTGGTGGTCGGCGCGACCGCCTGCGGCCCGCCGGTGGGCGCGAAACCCTGCGGCGAGACCGGAGTGGTAGCGGGTGCGACCGCTTCCGCTGAGACCGGCGCGCCTGCCTCCGGTGAGATCGGCGAGGCGGGTGCGACTGCCTCCGGCGAGACCGGTGAGGTGGGTGCGAAGCCCTGCGGCGAAATCGGCGTGGTGGCGGGTGCGACCGCTTCCGGTGAGACCGGTGAGGTGGGTGCGAAGCCCTGTGGTGAGACCGGCGAGGTGGGCGCGACCGCCTGCGGGGCGATCGGTGCGGTGGTCGGCGCGAAGCCCTGCGGCGAAATCGGCGTGGTGGTCGGCGCGAAACCTTGTGGCGCGATCGGTGTCGTGGTGGGCGCGAAACCTTGGGTCGGTGTCGTGCCGCGGTCGAACTGCGGCAGCGGGATCTCGTTGGGTAGCACCATGCCCGGGACCAGCGATTGCAGTCCGCCCGGCACCGGGATGGCCGTCGGCAGCGGCAGCGCGCGCAGGTCGGACAGGTGCAGATCGGGGAGGTTCAGCCCGGTCAGCTCCCGCAACGGCAAGGTCACGTCGGGCGCCGCGGCGAGCGCGACCTCGGCCATCCGAGCCGGTACGGCGGCGATGCCGTTCTCGTTCGCCGGTCGGTAGCCATCGGGTTGATGCACGGCGTAAGCGGTCGCCAGCGGCGCGGCGACCGCGACGACGGCGACGACCGGGAGAACATAGGGGCGTTTGCGTCTGCGGTACGGCACGATCATCTCCCATTCCAGGTAGAACCCCGTCGATCGGGCGGACAGTGCGCAGATTGATATCCGGCCGATCAATGGCCGCACGTGTCTCGGCTGTACAAACCTAAGTCTCTAGTAGAGGATTAGCCCGAATCGACCCGAATGTAGCTGTGCTTTTGCCGGTGACGGCCGGGACATGCCGATGTCACGGTCACGGCGTGATCACATCCCCGCGATCACCCGCGATCCGGCACCGGCGACCACCGGCGTGCAGCACAGGCGGACGTGCGGGCGGACGTACGGACGAAGGGCCGCACAGCAGCACAGGCGGACCGGCGCGCGGAGCACGGCGGACGGGCGCCCCGGCGGACGGGCGCACCAGAGGACAGGCGCACGGGTGGATAGGGAGGACGGGTGCACAGGCAGACGGGTGCACAGGCAGACGGGCGGACAGGCGGACAGGCGAGGAGCGCCGGACGGGCGGAGCGGCGGGCGGACGCACCGACCAACGGGCGGACTGGAGCACGGGCGGACCGGCGCACAGAGCACCGGCGGACAGGCGCACCGGCGGACGGGTGCGCAGGCGGACGGGGCGAGCGGACGGGCATCCCGGTGTGAGCACATTTCCGCAGCCCGCGGCGTGGTCACCTCCGAGCACCACAGCACGACGCGACAATTCACCCCCCGATCCGGCGGGCCGACACGACGGAGGTTGCAGTGACGCGACGCGGTGACCTACCCAGCCGCAGGCGTGGCCGGCCGGCTGCGGCCGGCCTCGCCGCCCTGCTCGTGACCTCGGGTGCGGCCGCCGTCGGCTGGGTGACGGCCACGCCGGTCGGACCCGCCCACGCGGCCGCGGCGTACCGCCCGACCGGCATCGGCCACGGCCGCGGCATGAGCCAGTTCGGGGCGATGGAACAGGCCGCGGCCGGCGCCTCGGCCGACCACATCCTGCTGAGCTACTACCCCGGCGCGACGCTGGCCGCGGTCCCGCGCACGCCGGTCCGGGTCCGCCTGATGTCCGACGACGGCGAGACCCTCGACGTCCAGTCCGATACCGGCCTGCTGGTCGGCGGCCGGCGAGTGGTCGCCGGCCAGGCCGCCCACCTGACCCCTACCTCCGGCGGTGGCGCCGACGTGGTCGTCACCATCGACTGCGACGGCGACACGCTGTGGCGCGGGCACACCGACGACCCCTGGGCCTATCCGCTGGATCAGGGCAACAACCGCCCCGCCGCCGAACATCTGAAGATCTGCGGTGGTGGCGCGTATCGCGGCGCGCTCGGCGTCGCGCTGGAGGGTGACGCCGCGCGCACGATCAACGAGGTGGACGTCGAGGACTATCTGCTCGGCGTCGTGCCCGCCGAGATGCAGGCCAACTGGGCCGACCGCGGCGGCACCGAGGCGCTGCGCGCCCAGGCGATCGCCGCCCGCTCCTACGCACTCGCGGAACACCGCTACGCCTACGCGCAGACCTGCGACACCACCGACTGCCAGGAATATCCCGGCACCGAACGCGAGGACGACCGCGCCGCGGCCGCCGTGCGCAGCACCGCCGGCCAGGTCCTGCTCCGCACCGGCCGCATCCTGCGCACCGAATACTCCTCGTCCCCGGACGGTGGACAGCCGATCGATATCACCACCCTCGACCTGGGCCCCGCCCCGCAACAGCTGGGCGCCGTCCCGCATCCGAACATTGCCCCGATCCCGCGCCCGCAGACCGTCATCGACGTGAAATACGCCGAGACAGGCGGCAACACCGGCCCCCTCGGCGCTCCCGACGGCCCGGAACTGCCCCTACCGGCCGGCCTGGGCACCTACCGCCAATTCCACAACGGCGTCATCGTCGCCACCGCCGCACTCGGCGTCCAGGTGATCGACCTCCGCGCCCTGAACGCCCTCCTCCACCCCGTCCCCCGCCCCGCCGACCACCCCCAACCCGACGAGCCTCCCACCACAGCCGCCACCCCCACCCCACCCCCGACGCCGATGGCATCCGGTCCCGTCGCAGCATCGAACTCGACCCCGTCCCCGGCCGCCCCCGGTGCCTCCACTCCGAGCGTCGCAGCAACAGCCGCCACCGGAGGCGGCGGCGCCGGCGAAGCGCCCTCGCGACGCCAGGACGCCATCGGTCCGGACATCGGCGCCGACGCCACCCGGAGCCGAGGCGGCAACTCGGCCGACAGCATGCCAGGCCGCAGCGGCCGCCAGGGCCCGACCGCTGCGGACGCAGGCGCTGCGGGGCGAGTCGGCAACTGAGCCCGGGCCGCGGCAACCGCCGGCGGGCGGCACGGTTTCACCACGAACACCCCTTGACCTTGACGTAACGTCAAGTTGCAACCTGGAGTGGTCGACGCGACGAGGGAGCGAAAACCGTGGAGTCCAGGGCCGAATGGTCGATTCAGGAGCTGGCCCGGGCCGCCGGGACCACCAGTCGCACGCTGCGCCATTACGGGCAGGTGGGGCTGTTGCCGGCGGCTCGGATCGGGGCCAACGGCTATCGGTACTACGACCAGGACTCCCTGGTCCGGCTGCAGCGCATCCTGCTGTTGCGGGAGCTCGGTCTCGGCCTGCCGGTGATCGCCGAAGTTCTTGCCGGACAGCAGGATACGGTGGTCGCACTGCGGACCCACCTCGGCCTGCTGGAGCAGGAGCGGGAGCGGATCACCCGGCAGATCGCGTCGGTGCACACCACATTGCGCAAGACGGAAGCGGGAGAGCCACTCATGGCCGAGGAAGTATTCGACGGATTCGATCACACGCAGTATCGGGACGAGGTGATCGAGCGCTGGGGTCAGGACGCCTACGACAGCGGTGATCGCTGGTGGCGGTCGATGACCGACGCGCAGCGGCAGGAGCACGGGCAGCGACATCTCGACATCGCCGCCGACTACGGCCGGGCGCACGCCGCGGGGCTGGCGCCGGGCGACGACGCGGTGCAGGAGATCGTGCAACGGCACTACGACTGGATCACCGTCGGCTGGCAGGGCCGGCGGCCCACGGCGGCGGCGTTCACCGGTCTCGGCGATATGTACGTCGCGGATCCGCGGTTCGCCGCGAACTACGATCGGCACGGCGCGGGCACGGTCGGATTCGTGCGCGCGGCGATGGGCGTGTACGCCGAAAACCGGTTGGCGTGACGGGAATTCGTGCCCCACGAATTCACCACGGACGGTTCACGGTTCCGTCTCGAGTGTGGACAGTGCCGTAACGGAACCCTAGCCTCGATTCTTATCCGATTGTCCTTTTCCGACCGGTGATCACACCGCCTTCACGGAGGGTGGGACAAGCATGCGCAAGCTCCGTGTGACGGCCCTGCTCGACGGGCGGGTCATCGACCTGGACGCCGTATCCGGCGTCTGGACGCTGTTCATCGACGGTGTCTGCCACCACCCCGACGACATCGTGGACGACCCCCGTACCGGGCGGGTCTTCTGGGTGGAGCGGCCCGACGATTTCGACCCGGCCCGCATCGCGATCCAGCGGGTCGAGGCCGACGGAGCCGATCGGGTGACCATCGTGCCGGGCGGCGACGGGGTGCCGTCCGGCCTGGTCTGCGATGTCGACGCGGGCAAGCTGTACTGGGGGGTGCTGGGGAGCCCGCGCGTGCTGCGCTGTGATCTGGACGGCGCCAACGTCGAGAGCGTGATCGATCTCGCGTGTGCCTATACCTCCGTGCAGGCGGTGCGCCGCAATCTGTCGCATTCCTGCCGGGGCCGCAACGATTTCTCGTCCTCGGCGGGGGCGAATCCGGCCGGGTGGTTCTGCGGCCGCCGGTAGGCGTTCGGGGAATTCACGGCGAATTCTCGGTGACGGTGGTTCGTGGTGCGGGTTTCCGGGTGGCGATACATGACGAAGCGAGGTTTCGCATGGGCAAGCTGCTGGCGCTGGCGGTGTCGCGGGGCGAGATCCTCGAGGTGGATATCGATACCGGGACGACCGCCGCATTCGTGACCGGGCTGAACCGGATGCCCGACGGCATCGTCGAGGATCCGAAGACCGGCCGGGTGTACTGGACGGATATGGGCGCCGACCCGGCCGCCGGCACCGGGTCGATCGAGCGGGTGGACGCCGACGGCGGCGGCCGGACCACGATCGTCCCGGTCGGCGGCACCCACACCCCCAAACAGCTGGCCGGGGACTGGGTCGAGGGCAAGCTCTACTGGAGCGACCGTGAGGGCATGCGGGTGATGTGCTGCGACCTGGACGGCGAGAACGTGGAAACCCTGATCGACCGGTCCACCGGCGACGAGGACGCGGAGCTGCGGCGCTGTGTCGGCGTCGCCGTCGACCACGGGCGCGGCCAGCTGTACTGGACCCAGAAGGGCCCCGAGAAGGGCGGCCGGGGCCGGATCTTCCGCACCACCGCGGCCCCGGCCGCCGATCCGGCCCACCGCCCCGACCTGGAGATGTTGTGGTCCGGGCTGCCGGAGCCGATCGATCTGGAGCTCGACCTCGACAACGAGCTGGTCTACTGGACCGATCGGGGCGCGCCGCCGGCCGGCAACACCCTCAACCGCGCGCCGCTGCCGGCCCATCGCGCGCCGGGCGGGCCGCCGGAGATCCTGGCCGACGGATTCCGGGAGGCGATCGGCCTGGCGTTGACCGCGGATCGGACATCGGCCTACGTCAGTGATCTCGGCGGCACGATCCACGAGGTGGATGTCACCGCCCGGACGAAACGGCCGGTGCTGCGGTCCGGCACTCCGCTCACCGGGCTGGTGATCCGCAAGTACGGCGGCTGATCGGGCCGCCCGCGGACCGGGCTCACCGACTCGCCCTGGCGGCGGAGCGGACTTCCGATACGCTGGGCTCCCGTGACCGTCGCTTCCCCCTTCGATCTCATCGTCGTCGGCTCCGGCTTCTTCGGGCTGACCATCGCCGAGCGCACCGCGAGCCAGCTCGGCAAGCGTGTCCTGGTCGTCGAACGCCGCCCCCATCTGGGCGGTAACGCCTACTCCGAGCCCGACCCGGAGACCGGGATCGAGGTGCACAAGTACGGCGCCCACCTCTTCCACACCTCGAACAAGCGGGTGTGGGAGTACGTGAACCAGTTCACCGAGTTCACCGGGTACCAGCACCGGGTCTTCGGCTTGCACAAGGGGCAGGCGTACCCGCTGCCGATGGGCCTCGGATTGTTGTCGCAGTTCTTCGGGCGGTATTTCAGCCCCGAGGAGGCCCGCGCGCTGATCGCCGAGCAGTCTGCCGAGGTCGACGGCAAGAACGCCGCCAACTTCGAGGAGAAGGCGATCTCCCTGATCGGCCGTCCGCTCTACGAGGCCTTCTTCCGCGACTACACCGCCAAGCAGTGGCAGACCGATCCCAAGGAACTTCCCGCCGGCAACATCACCCGGCTCCCGGTCCGGTACACCTTCGACAACCGGTACTTCAACGACACCTACGAGGGCCTGCCGCGCAACGGCTACACCGCCTGGCTCACCAAGATGGCCGAATCCGACCTGATCGAGGTCCGGGTGGACACCGACTGGTTCGCCGTCCGCGACGAGCTGCGCGCGCAGAATCCGGACGCCCCGGTGATCTACACCGGCCCGCTGGACCGCTACTTCGACTACGCCGACGGCGAATTGGGCTGGCGCACCATCGATTTCGAGACCGAGGTGCTGCCGACCGGTGACTTCCAGGGCACCTCGGTGATGAACTACAACGATGCGGACGTGCCCTACACCCGCATCATCGAGCCGCGGCACTTCCACCCGGAGCGGGACTATCCGGCCGACCGGACGGTGATCCAGCGCGAGTTCTCCCGGTTCGCGCAGACCGGTGACGAGCCGTACTACCCGATCAACACCCCGGAGGACCGCGCCAAGGTGCTCGCCTACCGCGAGCGCGCGAAGGCCGAAACCGCTTCCGCCAAGGTCATTTTCGGCGGTCGCCTGGGCACCTACCAGTACCTGGACATGCACATGGCCATCGGCAGCGCGCTCAGCACCTTCGACAACGTGCTGCGGCCGCATCTGGAAACCGGTGCGCCGCTGGTGGATCAGGACACGAACCGATGACCCAGGCCACCGTGGAGAACGCGACGGAGATCAACGGTTCGCGCGCGATCTCGTTGCTGCAGCGCATCATTCTGCCCCGGCCGGGCGAACCGCTGGACGTGCGCACGCTGTACCTGGAGGAGTCCGCGACGAATGCCCGTCGCGCCCATGCCCCGTCGCGTACCTCGCTGTCGATCGGCGCGGAGTCCGAGGTGTCGTTCTGCACCTACTTCAACGCGGTCCCGGCCAGCTACTGGCGGCGCTGGAGCATCCTGAAGTCGGTGGTGCTGCGCCTGGAGCTGTCCGGTCACGGCCGCGTCGACGTGTACCGCTCCAAGGCCGACGGCTCGCGAATCCACGTGCAGGGCAACGAGTTCAGCGCGTCGGATGCGGCACATGTCGAATTCGAGGTGGATCTCGGCCCGTTCGAGGACGGCGGCTGGATCTGGTTCGACATCACCACCGACACCGCGGTCGAATTGCGCAGCGGCGGTTGGTACGCGCCGATCGAGGCCCCGGGCGACGGCGGCATCGCGGTCGGCATGCCCACCTTCAACCGGCCCACCGACTGCGTGAAAACCCTTGCGGCCCTCGGCTCGGACCCGCTGGTGCTGGAGAAGATCAAGGCCGTGATCATCGCCGACCAGGGCACCCGCAAGACGGTCGACGAGCCCGGATTCGCCGAGGCCGCAGCGGGTCTCGGCGGCCGGCTGGCCATCCACGATCAGCCCAACCTCGGCGGCTCCGGCGGCTACAGCCGGGTCATGTACGAGGCGCTGAAGACCACCGACGCCCAGTACATCGTCTACATGGACGACGATATCGAGATCGAGCCGGACTGCATCCTGCGCGCGCTCGCCTTCGCCCGCTTCGCCCGCACCCCCACGCTGGTCGGCGGGCAGATGCTGAACCTGCAGGAGCGTTCGCACCTGCACGTGATGGGCGAGATCGTCGATCGCGGCATCTGGATGTGGACGTCGGCCCCGAACGTCGAGTACGACCACGACTTCGCCAAATACCCGCTGCGCGACCGGGACAACTCCAAGCTGCTGCACCGGCGCATCGATGTCGACTTCAACGGCTGGTGGACCTGTGTCATCCCGCGCTCGGTCGCCGAGGAGATCGGCCAGCCGCTGCCGCTGTTCCTGAAGTGGGACGACGTCGAATACGGCCTGCGCGCCCGCGCCGCCGGCTATCCGACGGTCACCCTGCCCGGTGCGGCGGTGTGGCACATGGCGTGGAGCGACAAGGACGACGCCATCGACTGGCAGGCGTACTTCCACCTGCGCAACCGGCTCGTCGTCGCGGCGCTGCACCTGCCCAACGACGGCCGGCCGATGGTGCTCAACACGATCAAGGCGACGCTGAAACACCTGCTGTGCCTGGAGTACTCGACGGTCGCCATCCAGAATCAGGCGATCCGCGACTTCCTGGCCGGTCCGGACCGGCTGTTCGATCTGCTGCCCTCCGCTCTCGGCGAGGTGGCGCAGATGCGCAAGGAGTTCCCGGACGCGGTGGTCGTGCCGTCCGCCACCGAACTACCGCTGCCCAGCGGCAGCGGCGTGGGTGCGGTCGGCGAGCCGGGCAATCCGATCGCCAAGGTGGTGCGGCTGGCCAAGGGCGTGGTGCACAACCTGCGCGCCGCCGATCCGCAGCACCATCAGCGTCCGCAGCTCAATGTGCCCACCCTGGACGCCCGCTGGTACCTGCTGTCGCAGGTCGACGGCGTCACCGTGACCACCGCCGACGGCCGCGGCGTGGTCTACCGCAAGCGCGATCCGCGGCAGGCGTGGGGCCTGTTCACGGAGGCGATGCGGTTGCGCCGGGAACTGGCCGGGCGCTTCCCGACCGTGCGCGAACGGTATCGTGCGGCGCATCCGCGGCTGACCAGCACGGCCGCGTGGGAGAACATCTTCGGAATCCACGGCGAACCGATCCAGGGAGAGCAGCAATGACCGCCGCCCAGCCGGCCGACCCGCCCCGCCTGCACGTCGTCCCCGAACCGCCCGCGCCCCGGCCGATCGAGGTCCGGATCATCAACGCGGTGCAGAACTCGATCGGCGGCGATCCGCGGGTGGTGCGGGCCGCGCGCGGACTGTCGCACTTCGGCGAGCATTCCCTGGGCTGGCTCGGGATCGCCGCGGTGGGCGCGCTGGTCGACCGGCCGCGGCGGCGGCAGTGGGCCGGGGTGGCCGTCGGCGCGTTCGGCGCGCACGCCGCCTCCGTGATCCTGAAGCGGGTCGTCCGCAGGCCGCGGCCGCACGATCCGTCGGTCCGGATCAACGTGTCGACGCCGAGCAAGCTGAGCTTCCCGTCCTCGCACGCGACCTCCACCACCGCGGCGGCGGTGTTGCTGGGCAGGCTCACCGGGTTACCCTTGCCCGCGGTGCTGGTACCGCCGATGCTGATCTCCCGGGTCGTGCTCGGGGTGCACTACCCCACCGACGTGCTCGCCGGTTCGGCGCTGGGCGCTGCCTCCGCCGCCGTCGTGCTGGCCGCCGAAAAGAGACTCGAGAGTTGACCGCACAGGAAAGAGCCCTGGTCGTGAGTGAAGAGCCGACAACCGTCGAATTGGACGAGGCCGTCATCAAGGGCCCGCCGAAGACCCTGGTCGGCGGGCTGTTCAAGGCCATCCGGCCGCGGCAGTGGGTGAAGAACGTCCTGGTGCTGGCCGCGCCGATGGCCGCCGGCAAGCTACCCGACGGCCAGTACGCGCTGGCCGACGCCACCCGGCTCGGGCACATCGGCATCGCCTTCGTGGTGTTCTGCCTGGCGGCCTCGGGCATCTACCTGGTCAACGACGCGCTGGACGTGGAGGCCGACCGCGCCCACCCGACCAAGCGCTACCGGCCGATCGCCGCCGGCGTGGTGCCGGTGAACCTCGCCTACGTGCTGTCGGTGGTGCTGCTGGCCGCCTCGCTGGTGGGCTCCTTCCTGGCCTCCTGGCAGCTCGCCGTCGTGATGGCGGTGTACATCTCCATCCAGCTGGCGTACTGCTTCGGGCTCAAGCACCAGGCCGTGCTGGACATCTGCATCGTGTCCTCGGGCTTCCTGCTGCGCGCGGTGGCCGGCGGCGCGGCGTCGAACATCCACCTGTCGCAGTGGTTCCTGCTGATCATGGCGTTCGGTTCGCTGTTCATGGCGGCCGGAAAGCGCTATGCGGAACTGAAGATCGCGCTGGACACCGGCGCCAAGATCCGTAAGTCGTTGCAGTACTACACCCCTACCTACCTGCGCTTCATCTGGACGTTGTCGGCCACCGCGGTGGTGGTCTTCTACGGCCTGTGGGCGTTCGAAACCGATCACAAGCACACCCAGTGGTTCGCGGTCTCGATGATTCCGTTTACGATCGCAATCCTGCGCTACGCGGTCGACGTCGATGGCGGCGAGGCCGGTGAACCCGAAGAGATCGCGCTGGGGGACCGCATTCTGCAACTCCTGGCCATCGCGTGGATCGGAGCGGTAGGTGTTGCTGTCTATCTCACCTGACGAGATGGTGGTCGAGGGACAAGAGAACGAGGGAGGGCCGGCGGCGGGTGCCGCCGGCCCGGCCACCCGCGCTCAGAGGCGATCGGCTCTGGTGTCCCGGACCGTCTTCGTCGGTGGGGTAGTGCTCACCGCGGTCCTCTTCGCGCTCGGCGCCTGGCAGCGCCGATGGATCGCCGACGACGGACTGATCGTGTTGCGCACCGTGCGCAATCTGCTGGCCGGATACGGGCCGGTGTTCAACGAGGGCGAGCGGGTGGAGACCAACACCAGCGCCGCCTGGACCTACGTGATCTGGTTCTTCGCCTGGATCACCCACGCCCGGCTGGAGTACGTCAGCCTCGCCGTGGCGCTGAGCCTCTCGGTGCTCGCGATCGTGCTCGCCATGCTCGGCGCCGCACGGCTGTGGGGCCGGCCCTGGACCACCCCGCAGCGGGCCGGTACGCCGGTACTGCTGCTGCCCGCGGGCGCGGCGGTGTACATCGCGGTGCCGCCGGCCCGCGACTACGCCACCTCGGGCCTGGAGAACTGCCTGGTGATCTGCTGGCTCGGCCTGCTCTGGTGGCTGCTGATCCGCTGGAGCCGCACCGAACGCGCGAGTACCGGCCTGATGCTGACGATCGCCTTCGTCGCCGGGCTGTCCTGGCTGATCCGGCCGGAGATGATCATCGTCGGCGGCCTCGCCGGTCTGCTGATCTTCCTCGCCCCGATGCCCGCGAGCCGGCTGAAGCCGATCGTGCTGCGGTGCGCGATCCTGGTGGCCGGTTGCCTGGTGCCGGGCCTGTACCAGATCTTCCGGATGGGCTATTACGGTCTGCCCTATCCGAATACGGCCGTGGCCAAGGAGGCCGGCGGTGCGAAGTGGGGTCAGGGTTTCACCTACCTGTGGGATCTGACCGGACCGTATCTGCTGTGGCTGCCGGTGCTGCTGCTCCTGGTGGCCGCCGTGCTGAGCCGGCGTCCGGCCCGGGTCCGCCCGGCCGCCGGCACCGCGGCGGAGTCCGCCCGGCCCACCGGTCTCGGCCCCCGCGCGGCCCGGATGTGGCAGCGCCGCGATCGGCTGCGCACGCCGGCCGTCGTGGTCGCGCTGGTGCTGGTCGCCGGGCTGGCGCTGGTGGTGTTCGAACTGCGCGTCGGCGGCGACTTCATGCACGGCCGGATGTTGCTGCCGCAGTTGTTCTGCCTGCTGCTGCCGGTCGCGGTGCTGCCGGTGCGGGTACCGGTCCGGCGATCGGCCGCACCCGCCGAATCGGACGGGCGGCCCGCCGCGAAACCCGCGGGCCGTGCGGCGACCTGGCTCGCGGCGGGTACCGCGGTGGTCTGGCTCGCCGTCGTCGGCTGGTCGGTCTTCGTCACCGACAGCACCGGCAACAACTCCGGCGCCAACATCAGCTCGACCGGCATCGTCGACGAGCGGATCTACTACGTGCTCAACAGTTCTCATCAGCATCCGGTGCTGGCCGAGGACTATCTCGACTATCCGCGGATGCGGGCGATGGTGCAGGACATCGCCGCCACGCCCGACGGCGGCCTGCTGCTGAGTTCGCCGTCGTACATGATGTGGTACGTCGCACCGCCGCCACTGCCGATTCCCGACGGCGGCGCCGGGCATACGGTCTACTTCCTGAACCTCGGGATGACCAGCATGAACGTCCCGCTGGACGTCCGGGTCATCGATCAGGAGGGCCTCGCGTATCCGCTTGCCGCGCACACCGATCGGCTCAGCGACGGCCGGATCGGGCACGACAAGAACCTGTATTCGGACTGGGTGATCGTCGACGCCGGCGCGGTCGGCCAGCATCCCTGGATGCCGTGGTTCCTGGACGAGAAGTGGGTCAAGCAGGCCCGCACCGCGTTGACGTGCCCGGACACCCAGGCGTTGCTGGCCTCCTCGCGAGGGCCGTTGACCGCGTCCAGATTCCGCCACAACGTGGAGCAGGCGCTGCATTTCGCGAAATACCGGATCGACCGGGTACCCAAGTACGAGATCCAGCGCTGTGGTCTGGTCGATCCGACCACCCCGGTCGCTCCGAATTAACTGAACCTGGACGCTTATCCGAGCGGTCTCGGCGGGGTAACACCGCGATGGTCCCCGGACGATAAGCTGCCGGGAGACATCCGTCGGAAGCGCGTGTCCCACATCCGGTCCGGCGGTCGTGACGTAGCAGCGGCCGGGTTCGCTCGTCCGTACAACGGAAAGGCCGATCGAACTATGCGTGGGGTGACTGTTTTCCGGGCGCGGCACAGCAGCCCGGGCCGGCGTGCCGCCCGGTTGACCAGAGCGGTACTCGGCCTGGCGTTGGCGGCACTGTTGCCGATGAGCCTCGCGGTGGGCGGCGCCGGGACGGCGTCGGCCGCGTTCGATCCGTCCGCCATGGACTTCTGGGTCGACTCGCCGGTGATGGGTCCGATCAAGTCGCGGATCTTCCGCGCGGCGGACGGCAACACCAGCCGGGTCGTGTACGCCCTGGACGGTATGCGGGCCCGCGACGACCTCAACGGCTGGGAGATCGAGACCAATGTCGCGGCGCAGCTCACCGCCGCCAACATCAACGTCGTGATGCCGGTCGGCGGTCAGTCCAGCTTCTACGCGGACTGGAACGCGGCCAGCTCGTTCCTGGGCCTGCCGCCGGTGAGCGGCTCGTCCGGCTCGGCCTCGGGATCCTCCTCGGGTTCCGGCGGCCTGCAGGTGCTCGCGGGCGGCCCGGGTAAGAGCTACCGGTACGACTGGGAATCCTTCATCACCCGCGACCTGCGCAACGCGCTGCGGGACCGGCTGGGGTTCAGTACCTCCCGCAACGGCGTCTTCGGCCTGTCCATGGGCGGCAGCGCCGCGGTGACGCTGGCCGCCTACCATCCGGAACAGTTCAGCTACGCCGGTTCGTACTCGGGATACCTCAACGTGTCGGCGCCGGGTATGCGGGAGGCGTTGCGCGCGGCCATGATCGACGCCGGTGGCTACAACATCGACTCGATGGCGCCGCCGTGGGGTCCGCAGTGGCTGCGGATGGATCCGTTCGTCTTCGCCCCCCGGTTGAAGACCAACAACACCCGCCTGTGGATCTCCGCGGGCAGCGGTCTGCCCGGCGTCGCGGACGGGGCGAACTTCGCCACCGTCAACGCCATGGGCCTGGAAGGCCTGGCCCTGGCCAACACCCGGGCGTTCCAGGTGCGCATGGTGACGCTGGGCGCGGACAACGTGACCTACGACTTCCCGAACATCGGCGTCCACAACTGGCGGTACTGGGAGAGCGAAGTGAATCGGATGCTGCCCGATCTCTCGGCGAATATCGGCTGACCTTCGGCCACGATCGACGGACTCGGCCCGGGAACTCGTTTCCCGGGCCGAGTCCTTTTTATGCGACGTGACGGTCCGGCAAATACCAGGTTTACGTCACGGTTCGATAAAGGAGGGTGTTTCCCCCTGAATCGGACAGGGTGGTCTGCCTATAGAAGAGCCGGTAAGTCACAACGCCGAAACCTTCGTCACCACGGGAAGCCTTCGGTGTCGAGAGTCGATCGTCAAGCACTTGGGTTGCGGTCACCGCGTGATCGCACGGGCGAAAGGTCGAGTCGATGCGGGTTCGTTGGATACGCGAAAGGGTTGCCGCCGAGGGCGAAAGGGAACGAAGGCCCGGCGGCGGAAATGGTGGCCGGGTCCGGCGACTCGTGCGCGGGCTCGCGGGATTCGCGCTGGCCGTGGCGCTGCCGGCCGTCCTGGCGATCGGTGGTGCGCCGGTGACGAAGGCGGCGTTCAACCAGGACGGCTTCGATTTCTGGGTGGACTCCGGCATGGGTCAGATCAAGTCCCGGATCTTCCGGGCCGCGGACGGCAACACCAGCCGGGTGCTGTACGCGCTGGACGGCCTGCGGGCCCGCGACGACCTGTCGGGCTGGGAGATCGATACCGATGTGCCCCGGCTGGTCTCGCAGTACAACATCAACATCGTGATGCCGGTGGGCGGCCAGTCCAGTTTCTACACCGACTGGGCGGCGGCCAGTAACACCAACGGTCAGGCGAAGGCCTACACCTGGGAGACGTTCCTGACCCAGGATCTGCCGGGCGCGCTGCGGGATCGGCTCGGATTCAGCCCGGTCGGCAACGCCATCATGGGTTTGTCGATGGGCGGGTCCGCTGCCATGACGATGGCGGCCTATCACCCGGAACAGTTCAAATACGCCGCGGCGTATTCGGGCTATCTGAATCTGTCCGGGATCGGTATGCGCGAGGCGTTGCGGCTGGCGATGCTGGACGCGGGCGGCTACAACATCGACGCGATGTGGGGTTTCCCCTGGGATCCGCGCTGGACGCGCAACGATCCCACCCACGAGGTCAATCTGTTGCGGGCCAACGGGACCCGGCTGTGGGTCTCCTCGGGTAACGGCATTCCGGGCCCGCGTGACCAGATCAACCAGCCGATGGACGCCTTCCATCTGGTCAACGCGCAGGTGCTGGAGGCCATCGCGCTCGGTAACACCCGGGCCTTCCAGGCCAGCTGGGACGGTTCCGGTCCCGGCAACGCGACCTTCGACTACACCGCGGTCGGCGTGCACAGCTGGCACTACTGGACGGACGAGGTCGTCAAGATGCTGCCCGATCTGAGCGAACACCTCTAGTATTCGAGAGGGACACAACGGACAACCAGCAGTGCGCTGGTGCGGTGCGACGAAACATCACAGCACCGCATCCCGTCGCCTGCTGGTTGTCCATATGTGGACAGCCGAACGTGAAAAACGCTGCCGATTCACAGCTTTCGACGGCGCGACATCATCGGGCGGACGCGGTAAGGTCACTACACGATTACGAAAGGTGCACGGGCGGATTTCGGTCAGCCGACCGATACCGTCTTGCTAACGATTGGGCGGTCGAATATCGTCCAGCAAGCGCAAGTGTGACCAGTTCGTAGGTGGCGGCCCGGCCACTGCGCCAACGGCAGCGACTACAACAGCAGACACAGCAGAAGAAAGAGAGCAGTATCCATGCGTTTCGGCAGGTCCGCCGCGCCGGCTGCGGATTCGGCGCTCGCGACTGAGAGTCTCCGGTCGCGTCGGCGAGAAGCTCGGTCCGGTTGGCGCACACGACTTCTCGCTGTGGGGGCCGCAACCGTGGCTGTCCCGCTCGCGGCAGCCGCGGCTACCCCGGCGGTCGCACTGGCCAGCCCGGTGGTCAATTCCGTACATCGCACTCCGGCCGGTGGCTACGACGAACTGATGGTTCCGTCGGTCATGGGTCCGGTCAAGGTCCAGGTGCAGTGGGCGAAGAACGGCGGCAGCTCCGCGCTGCTGCTGCTCGACGGCCTGCGCGCCCGGGACGACAAGAACGCCTGGTCGTTCGAGACCAACGCGCAGGACCAGTTCGCCAACGACGACGTCACCCTGGTGATGCCGGTCGGCGGTCAGTCCAGCTGGTACGCCGACTGGGCCTCGCCGAGCAACACCAACGGCCAGAAGTTCACGTACAAGTGGGAGACGTTCCTGACCCAGGAGCTGCCCGGCTACCTGGCCAACAACTACGGTGTCTCGCAGAAGAACTGGGCCGTCGCCGGTCTGTCGATGAGTGGTCCCGCCGCGCTGCGGCTGGCCGGTTTCCATCGCGACCAGTTCAAGTACGCGGCCTCCTTCTCGGGTCCGCTGAACTGGAACGCCCCGGGCATGCGTGAGGCCATCCGCGCGATGATGCTCGACGCCGGCCGGTTCAACTGCGACGCCCTGGCGGTGCCGTGGAGCCCGCAGTGGCTGAAGATGGACCCGATGGTGTTCGCCCCGCAGCTGCGCGGCCTGCCGATGTACATCTCGGCCTCCAGCGGTCTGCCGGGTCAGTACGACCACCCGAACAGCGCGGTGGGCGTGTTCAACACCGGTACCGCGATGGGCATCGAGGCCATCTCGATGGTCAGCACCCGGGCCTTCCAGGCGCGGCTGAATTCGCTGCATATCCCGGCCACCTACGATTTCCCGGCGGTCGGCACCCACTCCTGGCTGTACTGGCAGGACGAGCTGGGTAAGTCCCGCCCGGGTATCCTGGCGGCTCTCGGCGCCAGCGCCGGATAAATCGCGGCGCCGCATACGGCGAACGCTACGAATCACCCACTGCCCCCGGCATCCCGCCGGGGGCAGTGGCGTTTCGGAACCGTGCAATACCGTTCAGTTATTTCCGGGCATTGTGGCGAAATGTCCGGGAACTGCCCGGAATCGATTGCATTACTCCGCGCGTCCTACCTGGCTACCCACCGGCATGACGGTAGAAACATGGTCGTGGCAGCAGCGCGAAATGATGCGGGGAGGATGTTCCGTGGCGTTCGGCGGGGCGCGGTGCTGGCCGCCGCCGCACTGCTACCGCTGACCGCCGGTGTCGTCGCGGTACCGGCCGCGGCCCAGCAGGCCGCGATCCCGGCGCCCGCCGCCGTTGTGCAGCAGGCGATCTGGCTCAGCGACCGCCGCGTCGCGCTGTGGATCAACTCGCCCTCGATGGGCGCTCCGGTACAGGTGCAACTGCTGCTCGCCCGGGACTGGAACACCCACCCCGAGGCGCGATTCCCGGTCATGTACCTGCTCGACGGGCTGCGGGCCACCGACGACGAGAACGGCTGGACCAAACAGGCCGGCGCGCAGGACTTCTTCGCCGACAAGAACGTCACGGTGGTGCTGCCGGTCGGCGGCGAGTCCAGCTTCTACTCCGACTGGCTCGAGCCGGACAACGGCCACAACTACAAGTGGGAGACCTTCCTCACCAGGGAGCTCCCGCCGCTGCTGGAGGGTCAGTGGCGGGCCACGGATGTCCGTGGCCTGGAAGGTATTTCGATGGGCGGCACGGCGGCGATGTTCCTGGCCGGCCGCAATCCGGGCTTCGCCCGGTTCGCCTCCGCGTACTCGGGCTACCTCACCACCACCACGCTGGGCATGCCGCAGGCGATCACCTACGCCATGCGCGATGCGGGCGGATTCGACGCCAACTCGATGTGGGGCCCGCCGACCAGCGACGAATGGGCCGCGCACGACCCGTACAACCTGGCCGAGAAGCTGAAGGGCACGAGCCTCTACATTTCCGCCGGCAGCGGTACCACCGGCACCTTCGACAGCCCGTCCGATATTCCGCTGGTCAGTACGAATTACACCGGTATGGGACTGGAGATACTGTCCCGGCTGACCAGTCAGAATTTCATCACCAAACTCGGCCAGCTACAGATTCCGGTCACGGTCGAATACCGTCAGTCCGGAACACATTCGTGGCCGTACTGGGATTTCGAGATGCGGCAGTCCTGGCCGCAGGCGGCCGCCGCGCTGGGCGTGGACTCCGACCGCTCCGACTGCGGGGTCGGCGGCGATATCGCCGCGGTGGCGCAGTCCACCGGCTGGCTCGGCGACTGTGTCACCGGCGAATATCCGGTGACCGGCGGCGTCGCCCAGGACTTCCACGGCGGCCGGGTGATCTGGTCGCCGCTCGGTGGCGCGCATCCGGTGGGCGGCATGATCGGCGGCAGCTACGAGGGCGCGGTCGGACCGGGCGGTCCGCTCGGCCTGCCCGTCGGCGACGAGGTTCCGCTGCCCGACGGGGTCGGCCGGATGCAGGAATTCCGCGGCGGCACCGTCTACTGGAGTCCCCGCACCGGCGCGCAGGCCGTACGCGGCGCCATCCTCGACGCCTGGGGCCGGGAGGGCTACGAGCGCGGCCCGGCCGGTTATCCCACCGGTCCGGAGGCGCGCACCCCCAGCCGGGACGGTGTGGTGCAGGGCTTCGAGAACGGGCCCATCTTCGCCGGCGAGAAATCCGGCGCGCATCGGGTGCAGGGGCTGGTCCTCGGCAAATACGCGCAGCTGGGCTTCGAGGGCGGCCCGCTGGGCTTCCCGACCGCGGGGGAGGAACCGCTCAAGGACGCCGGCCGGTTCAGCCGGTTCGAGGGCGGCAACATCTACTGGAGTCCGCTGTCCGGCGCCTGGGCGGTGCGCAACGGCCCGATCATGGAGGCCTGGGGTCAGCAGGGCTTCGAGAACGGCCGGCTGGGGTTCCCGATCAGCGACGAGTTCGCGATTCCCGGCGGGATCCAGCAGAACTTCCAGACCGGATTCGTGGTCGTCCACGACGGTCGCGCCGAGGTGCACGGCGTCTGAGATGCGGGATCGCGGCGGTCGGCGGCGAACCGGCCCGGTCGCGGGTTTCGGTCTGAGAACTGCATGAGGTTCGTCCTTGCCGTGCCCTGATCGCGCGCGTTGCCGTTAGCCTGGGTGACGACCTATCCCGAAAACAGATCGAGGACCCGCATTCATGCTCCGGATTCGTGGTAAGGCAACAGCGGCCTGCGCCGCCCTGGCACTGGTTCCCGTGTTCTACCTCACCGCCTGCGGTCACAACGACTCGACCGCCTCGAGCACGCCGACGCTGAAGACCTCGACCACGACCGCCGCACCGTCGTCCACCAGCGCGGTCGCCGAGCAGCCCTCCGCGCAGCAGCAGCCGCCGGCCCCGGCGCCGACCACCACGTCGGCCGTCGCCGAGCGGCCGCAGCCCGCGCAGCCGACCACCGATGCCCCGCTGGCCGGTAAGGATCAGGCGTTCCTGGACGAGCTGAACAAGCGCGGGGTACATCCGTCCAGCCCCGACATCGCGCTGACCACGGCCCAGTACATCTGCCAGAGCAAGGCCGCCGGCGCCTCCGATTCGGAGCTGACCACCTACGTCAACGCCATGGCCGGCGCCGATCCGTCCTTCGATCAGCAGAAGATGCCGGTGGAGCAGGCCGGGAAGATCTACATCGACGTCGCCGGCGCGACCTACTGCGACAAGTGACCGTGCGCCGTCCCGGATATCCGCAGCGTGGACCGCAGTCCCGCCGCCGCGGCATGGGGTGCCTGATCGCGCTGGCGGCCGTCGCGATCATCGTGATCGTGGTGCTGCTGCTGTGGTACCTGCTGGCCGGGCGGTTGCGGCCGCCGGGGCCCACCCCGCCGGGACCGAAGCGGCCCACCAGCCAACCGGCCAGTTGCCCGGATGTGCAGTTACTGTCCATTCCAGGCACCTGGGAGTCGCGCAGCGACGACGATCCGCACAATCCGGTGGCCAATCCGCTGGCGCTGCTGCGCAATGTCACCACTCCGGTGCGCGCGCAGTTCCCGCAGAGCCGGTTGGATATCTATACCGTGCCGTACGTGGCCCAATTCTCCAATCCGGTCGCACTGCCGCCGGACGGTCAGCAGTCCTACAACAACAGCCGGTCCGAGGGCGCCCAGCGGGCCCAGGACGAACTGGCCCAGATGAACCGGACCTGCCCGCTGACCAGTTATGTGATCGTCGGTTTCTCCCAGGGTGCGGTGATCGCCGGTGATCTCGCGGCCCAGATCGGCGCCAACCGCGGGCCGGTGCCCGCGGATCTGGTGCTCGGCGTGATGCTGATCGCCGACGGCCGCCGCGATATCGGGCCCGGCCAGGCGACCGAGGTCGGCGCCGCACCGCCCGGAGTGGGTGCGGAGGTGGCCCTGAAGGGCCTCAATGTGCCGGGGATCACCATGACCGGCCCGCGCGCGGGCTTCGGCGCGGTGGCCGATCGGACCTTCACCGTCTGCGCCCCCGGCGACCTGATCTGTGACGCGCCGCGGCAGGCGCTGACCCCGGTGAACCTCATCCCGAGCGTGCTGTCACTGGTGCGCGCGGCCGGTAATCCGGTGCACGCGATGTACAACACCTTTGTGGTCGACGACAAGGGAACGACCACGACACAGTGGACGACATTGTGGGCCGAGGGCATCATCTCCGATGCCCCGCATCCGGCCCACTCCTGATCCGGTCCGGCGGCGGTTCCGGTGGTAAATTCCTCGTCCACACCAAAGGCACAGTGAAGGTGAATCCGACTCGAGGAGGCAGCCGGTGGTGATTGCACTCTCGGGAGACTCCTCCCGTCGCTGCTCTGTAACATAGCCCTGGCTCGAGTACATCTGGCCGAACTGGCGGTCACCGCGCAGACCGCCACAAATAACCGCAGGCAGGCTCGCAAGTAGCACTCGAGCGCCCGCAGGCATGGACAGTCGGGGCCTCACAGGCAACAGCGGCGACGACGCCGTGCTGCGTGTGCCTCGGAGGAGAAGGAATGACGGACGAGACTTTCGACGACTACCTGGACGAAACCGGGAACATCAGAATTCCCGAGGGCCGTACCCTGGTCGATTACGTCGAGAAGCACACCCGCAACGATGCGAATGATCTTGCTTATCGATACATCGACTACTCACGCGAGCGCGACGGTGAGTACCAGGATCTGACCTGGAAGCAGTTCGGCGTCCGGCTGCGCGCGGTGGCCGCCCGCCTCCAGCAGGTCACCAAGCCCGGTGACCGAGTTGCGGTGCTGGCGCCGCAAGGTCTGGACTATGTGATCTCCTTCTTCGCCGCCATCTATGCCGGCTGTATCTCCGTGCCGCTGTTCGACCCCGACGAGCCGGGACACACCGACCGGTTGCACGCGGTACTCGGCGACAGCAAGCCGTCCGCGATCCTGACGGCGAGTTCGTCGGCGGCGGGGGTGCGGCAGCTGTTCCGCTCGCTGCCCGCCCCGCAGCGGCCGCGGATCATCGCGGTCGACGCGGTGCCCGATACCCTCGGCGAGTCCTGGGTGCGCCCCGCCATCCTCGTGGACGATATCGCCTACCTGCAGTACACCTCGGGATCGACACGCGTTCCAGCCGGCGTCGAGATCACCCACCGGGCGGTCGGCACGAATGTGCTGCAGATGGTGCACGCGCTGGACCTCAACGAGAACTCCCGCGGCGTCACCTGGCTGCCGCTGTTCCACGACATGGGCCTGCTCTGCGTGATCGTGCCCGCGATCGGCGGCAAGTACATCACCATCATGTCGCCCAGCGCGTTCGTCCGGCGGCCCTACCGCTGGATCCACGAGCTGGCCGCGGTCTCCGACGGCGCCGGCACCTTCGCCGCCGCGCCCAACTTCGCCTTCGAGCACGCCGCCGCCCGCGGCCTGCCGCGCAACGGCGAGTCGCTGGACCTGTCGAACGTCATCGGCCTGATCAACGGCTCCGAGCCGGTCACCGTCAGCTCGATGAAGAAGTTCAACGAGGCCTTCGCGCCGTACGGCCTGCCGAAGACGGCCATCAAGCCGTGCTACGGCATGGCCGAGGCCACCCTGTTCGTGTCGGCGACCCGGCACGAGGACGAGGCCAAGGTCATCTACGTCGATCGCACCGAGCTCAACGCGGGCCGGGTGGTCCGGGTCGAGCAGGGCACGCCGAATTCGATCGCCCAGGTCAGCTGCGGCTACGTGGGTATTTCGCAGTGGGCGGCCATCGTGGACGCGGAGTCCATCGACGACGCCACCGGCGCCCGGGAACTGGCCGAGGGCGAGGTCGGCGAGATCTGGCTGCACGGCAACAACATCGGCATCGGGTACTGGGGCCGCGAGGAGGAGACCCGCAACACGTTCGGGAATCGGCTGCCGAACCGGCTGCCGGTCGGCAGCAAGGCCACCGGCACCCCCGAGGACGGCATCTGGCTGCGCACCGGCGACTACGGCGTGTATGTGGACGGCGAGCTCTACATCACCGGCCGGGTCAAGGATCTGGTGATCGTCGACGGCCGCAACCACTACCCGCAGGATCTGGAGTACTCGGCCCAGGAGTCCAGCAAGGCGCTGCGCCCCGGCTTCATCGCCGCGTTCTCGGTTCCGGCCAATCAGCTGCCGGCCGACGTGTTCGGCCCGGAGACCGGCCTGCAGTTCGACGCGGACGACTCCTCGGAGGAACTGGTGGTCGTGGCCGAGCGCGGCCCGGGTGCCGGCAAGGCCGATCCGGAGCCGATCGCGGACGCGGTCCGCGCGGCGATCTCCCAGCGCCACGGCGTCACCGCCCGCGACATCCTGCTGGTGCCCGCGGGCTCGATCCCGCGTACGTCCAGCGGCAAGATCGCCCGCCGGGCCTGCAAGGCCGCCTATCTGGAGGGCACCCTCCGCGGCGGCTACACCCAGCAGGCCTTCCCGGATGCACCGGACGAGGACTGACTCGCACTCCCTCGGTCCCGGCGGCAGCTTCTGCCGCCGGGACTTCGGTACATTCGGCACGTGACGGCGACACCAGCTGTCAATCCCTGCCGTGCAACACCCCTACACAGGTAGCTTGAGGAATTGATGGCTGACAACGAGGGATTCCCCCAGACCGCCGACGGCGCCGCGGAAACCGCCGTCGCATCCACCCCGGCTGCCGGGCAGTTGGACGGCGCCGGCACCGGCATACACCGCCCCGCCACCGATCTCTCGGTGGCCGAGCTGCGGGAGTGGTTGCGCCGCTGGGTCGCCGACGCGACCGGGCAACCGATCGAGCAGATCACCGTGGACCGGCCGATGGAGGAATTCGGCCTGGCCTCGCGGGACGCGCTCGCCCTCGGCGGCGATATCGAGGAGCTGACCGGCGTCACGCTCAACGCGACGATCGTCTATCAGCACCCCACCATCGCCTCGCTGGCCGAGCGGATCGTCAACGGCGAGCCGGACGTCCCGGAAGGACCGCTCGACGAGGCGTTCTACACCGCCGGGCACCTCGCGGGCGACGCGCACGACGTCGCGATCGTGGGCCTGTCCACCCGATTGCCCGGAGCCGGTGACACGCCCGAGTCGACCTGGGAGTTCCTCGCCGGCCGCGGCGACGGGGTCCGGGAACGGCCGGCCGGGCGGTGGTCGGAGTTCACCGCCGATCCGCGGCTCGCGGCGGCGATCGATGCGGCCAACACCAAGGGCGGCTACCTCGACCAGGACGTCATCAAGGGCTTCGACGCCGAATTCTTCGCGATGTCGCCGCTGGAGGTGGAGCGGGTCGACCCGCAGCAGCGGCTGATGATGGAGCTCACCTGGGAGGCGCTGGAACACGCCCGCATCCCGGCGAACGAGCTCAAGGGCGAGCCGGTGGGTGTGTTCATCGGATCGTCCACCAACGACTTCATGCTGATCGCGGCGCTGGGGCTGTCCGGCGAGCGCGATCCGAACGTGCCGGTGTCGGCCGAGGCGTACTCGCTGATGGGCAGCGCGTCCTCGATCATCCCGAACCGGGTGTCCTACTTCTACGACTTCCGCGGGCCGTCGGTCTCCGTCGACACCGCGTGCTCGTCCACGCTGGTCGCGGTGCACCAGGCCGTGCGCGCGCTGCGCTCCGGCGAGGCCGACGTGGCCCTGGCCGGCGGCGTGAACATGCTGGTGGCGCCGGCCGCGACGCTCGGCTTCGAGGCGAACGGGGCGATCGCGAAGGACGGCCACATCAAGGCGTTCTCCGCCGATGCCGACGGTTTCGTCCGGTCCGAGGGCGGCGGCCTGGTGGTGCTGAAGCGCCTCGCCGACGCCGAGCGCGACGGCGATCAGATCTACGCCGTGATCAAGGGTTCCGCGGTCAACAACGACGGCCGCTCCAACGGCCTGCTCGCCCCCAACCCGGACGCCCAGGCCGAGGTGCTGCGCCGCGCCTACCGCGACGCCGGCATCGCGCCGACCTCCGTCGACTACGTCGAGGCGCACGGCACCGGCACCCTGCTCGGCGATCCGATCGAGGCGGACGCGCTGGCCCGGGTGATCGGCCGCGGCCGCGACGCCGACAAGCCGGCGCTGCTCGGCTCGGCGAAGTCCAATTTCGGCCACCTGGAGTCGGCGGCCGGCGCGGCCAGCCTGGCCAAGGTGGTGATGGCGTTGCAGCACAACGTCATTCCGCCGAGCGTCAACTACTCCGGGCCGAATCCGTACATCCCGTTCGACCAGGCCCGGCTGCGGGTGGTCGACGAGCCGACCGAATTCCCGCGCTACAGCGGCACCGCCACGATCGGCGTCTCCGGCTTCGGCTTCGGCGGCACCAACGCGCACGTGGTCATCCAGGAGTACGTGCCCGCCGCCGAGACCGAGGACGAGGAGTTCGAGGTACCCGCCGGGCTCGCCGCGAAGGCCGAACTCGAGGGCGACGTCGAGGACGAGCTGGACGACGAGACCACCGATGTGATCGCCGACGCGGAGGCGATCGTCGCGGCGGCCGGTCCGGCATCCGCCACCGATGTCCCCGAGTGGACCGACGCGCGCGCCACGCCACTGCCGGTGATCCTCCCGGTCTCCGGGTACCTGCCGTCCCGGCGTCGCCGCGCCGCCACCGATCTGGCCGACTGGCTGGAATCGGCCCAGGGCGCATCGACGCCACTGGCCGATGTGGCCCGCACCCTGGCCAAGCGCAACCACGGCCGGTCCCGCGGCGTGGTGCTGGCCACCACGCACGAGGAGGCGATCGCGGGCCTGCGGGCCGTCGCCGCCGGCAAACCCGGGCCGGGCGTGTTCACCGCCGACGCCCCGGCCGCGCACGGCCCGATGTGGGTGCTGGCCGGTTTCGGCGCGCAGCACCGCAAGATGGGTAAGCAGCTCTACCACGAGAATTCGATCTTCGCCCGGACCGTCGACAAGGTCGACGAGCTGATGGAGTTCGAGACCGGCTACTCGGTCCGGGAGATGATCCTGGACGACGAGCAGGACTGGGACGTCGGCACGTCGCAGGTCGGCATCTTCACCATCCAGGTCGGCCTGGCCGAGGTGCTGCGCGCACACGGCGCCGTGCCGGAGGCCGTGGTCGGTCATTCGATGGGTGAGGCCGCGGGCGCGTACATCGCCGGCGGTCTGAACCTGGAAGACGCGGTGCGCGTGATCAGCGCCCGCTCCCGGCTGATGGGCGAGGCCGAGCAGGCGCTCACCGACGATCAGGTCCGCAACATGGCGCTGGTGGAATACAGCGCCGATGCCATCGTCGAGGTGCTCGCCGACTATCCGGATCTGGAGGTCGCGGTCTACGCGGCCCCGACCAACACCGTGATCGGCGGGCCGCCGGAGCAGGTGCACGCGGTCGTCGCGCGCGCCGAATCCGAGGGCAAGTTCGCCCGGGTGCTGCCGACCCGCGGCGCCGGGCACACCTCGCAGATGGATCCGCTGCTGGGCGAGCTGGCCGCCGAGCTGGCCGGGATCGAGCCGACGCCGCTGCGGGTCGACCTGTACTCGACCGTGCATCGCGACGCGGTGTACCCGACCGGTAATCCGGCGGTGCACGACGTCGACTACTGGGTCACCAACATGCGGCATTCGGTGTACTTCACCAATGCGGTGCGGCATGCGGTCGACAACGGCATCACCACCTATCTGGAGCTGGCGCCGAATTCGGTGGCGCTGATGCAGGTGCTGGGCACCACCTACGCGGCCGGTGTGCACAATGCGGCGCTCGTCCCCACGCTGAAGCGCAAGGAGGACGAGTCCGCCGCGGTGATCGGCGCGCTGGCGCAGCTGTACGCGCAGGGGCATCCGGTGAACCTGACCTCGTTGCTGCCCGCGGGCCCGTTCGCGAACGCGCCGCGCACCGCCTTCCTGCGCAAGGAGTACTGGCCGAAGGCGAATATCGCGCTCGGTGGTTCCGGCGCCGGCCGGGTGCCGGGTGCGCACGTCGCGCTGCCCGACGGCCGGCACGCCTGGGAGGTGTCGGCCGAGGTCGTCACCGAGCTCGGTGCGCTGGTCGCCGCCGCCGCGGGACAGGTGCTCACGGAGGTCACGCTCGGCGCCTCGGTGGCCCACGCCGCGGCGCCCGCGAGCGGCACGCTGACCACCACGCTCACCCCGCATCCCGGCGGCGCGTCGGTACAGGTGCACGCCGCCGAGGGCGCCGGGTTCCGGTTGTTGTTCGACGCGGTCGTCACCTCGGGCGCCCCGCTGCCCGTGGCCGTCGCGGCACCGGCCGCGCCGAGCGAGAGCGTTGCGGCACAGCAGGATTCGGTCGATGCGGGTCCGGTATCGTTCGGTGAGCGCTGGAGTCCGGACAGCACGGAGACGATCGACGCGCGGCTGCGCGGCATCGTCGCCGAGACCATGGGCTACTCGCCCGAGGATCTGCCGATGGAGATCCCGCTCATGGAGCTGGGTCTGGACTCGCTGATGGCGATGCGGATCAAGAACCGGGTCGAGTACGAATTCGACATCCCGCAGTTGCAGATCGCCGCCGTGCGCGACGCCAGCCTCACCGAGGTCGCGAAGATGCTGCGGTACGCCATCGAGCATCGCGACGAGGTCGAGGCGCTGGCGGAGCAGCAGGCCGCCGGCGGCGGCACGCTGACCGTCGACGAGACCGTGGTTGCCGCGGCCCGCGCGGCCATCGAGTCCGGCGCGGATCCGGCGGCCGCCGCCAAGGCCGCCGCGGGTGTCGAGACCGCCACTGCCGCAGCCGGATCCGCGGGCGCCGGCGAAAGTGCAACGGCCCCGGCGGGTTCCGAGACGGCCGGCGAAAGCGCAACGGCCCGAGCGAATTCCGTGACCAGTGCGGACACCGACTCGGCCGCGACCGAATCCGCCTCCGCCGCAGGCGGTGTGCGGACCGAAGCCGGTCGCGAGGAGAACGTGCCGCCGCGCGATGCGGCCGAGCGACTCACCTACGCCACCTGGGCGACGGCCACCGGCAAGTCGGCCGGCGGCATCTTCGATCTGCTGCCCGCGATCGACGAGGAGCTCGCCGGGAAGCTCGCCGAGCGACTGTCCGAACGGGTCGGCGCCACCCTCGATCCGGTCGAGGTACGGGCCGTCCGGACCATCGAGCAGCTGTCCGATATCGTCCGCAGACATCAGGAGGACGGCGGCAGCCTCGACGGCTTCGTCCGCACCCTCCGGGCCCGGCCGGACGGCGCGACGACCGTGCCGGTCTTCGTATTCCATCCCTCGGGCGGTAACACGCTGGTGTACGAGCCGCTGCTGAAGCGGCTGCCCGCCGACACCCCGATGTACGGCTTCGAGCGGGTCGAGGGTTCCATCGATGAGCGTGCGCGGCAGTACATTCCGGAGATCCGCAAGCTCCAGCCGGAGGGGCCGTACGTGCTGTACGGCTGGTCGCTGGGCGCGGTGTTCGCGTTGCAGGTCGCGCAGATCATGCGGGACGAGGGCGCGGACGTCCGGCTGATCGGCCTGATCGACCTGGCGCTGCCGGTGGACAACGAGGTGAACACGCCCGAGGAGCGGGTGCGCCGGATCGAGCGGTACCAGGCCTTCGCCAAGAAGACCTACGGTTTCCAGGGCGAACTCGATGAGGAGCAGATGGCGGAGCTGGCCGGCGTCGACGACTCGGAGCAGTTCCAGATCATCTCGGAGCTCATCAAATTCGCGGGTGTGCAGATCCCCGGCGGCGTGCTGGAGCACCAGCGCACCTCATGGGTGGAGAGCCGCGAGTTGCAAAAGGTGACGCCCAGCCGGTATGACGGTGACACCGTGCTGTACCTTGCGGATCGTTACCACGACGGAATCATCGAGCTGGAACCGCGTTTCGCCGACCGCCGGCCCAACGGTGGCTGGGACGAGTACATCCCGAATCTGGAGATCATCCACATCCCGGGTGACCACCTGCAGATCATCGATGAACCGCGTATCGCTACGATCGGCGCCGACCTGACCGAGAAGTTGACCGAGATCCAACGCAGCTGACCGATATCCGAGGGGAGATCTGTGAGCACTACCGCTGAGAAACTCGCCGAACTGCGCAAGAAGCTCGAAGTGGCGCAGGAGCCGGCAGGCGAAGCGGGGGTAGCGAAACGGACCCGCAAGGGCATCCCCTCGGCCCGGGATCGGATCGCCATGCTGCTCGATCCCGGGACGTTCGTGGAACTCGGTGCGCTGGTGCGCAATCCCGGTGACCCCGACGCGCTGTACGGCGACGGCGTGGTCACCGGGCACGGCCTGGTCGACGGCCGCCCGGTGGCGGTGTTCTCGCACGACCAGACCGTGTACGGCGGGTCGGTGGGCGAGATGTTCGGCCGGAAGGTGGCCGCGATCTACGAATTCGCGGCCAAGGTCGGCTGCCCGGTGGTCGGCATCAACGATTCCGGCGGCGCGCGGGTGCAGGAGGCGGTGACCTCCATGGCCTGGTACGCCGAGCTGGGCCGCCGCCAGGAGCCGCTGTCCGGCATGGTGCCGCAGATCTCGATGATGCTCGGCAGCTGTGCCGGCGGTGCGGTCTACGCCCCGATCAACACCGATGTGCTGGTGGCCACCGAATCGGCCTACCTGTTCGTCACCGGCCCGAAGGTGATCCTGGAGGCCACCGGCGAGGATGTCAGCCTGGAGGAGCTGGGCGGCGCGCACAGCCAGGCGCAGTACGGCAACATCCACCACGTCGCGAAGGACGAGCCCGCGGCGTTCGAATGGGTGCGGCAGTACCTGAGCTATTTCCCGTCCAGCTGCCAGGAACAGGGCCCGGTGATCAATCCGGGTCTGGAACCCGAGATCACCGACAGCGACCGGGAACTCGACGCGATCGTGCCGGATGCCGACAACGCCGCCTACGACATGTACGACGTGCTGCTGCGCATCTTCGACGACGGCGACTTCCACGAGGTCGGCGCGGCGGCGGGCCGCAATCTGATCACCGGCTTCGCGCGGGTCGACGGCCGCGCGGTGGGCGTGGTCGCCAATCAGCCGATGATGTTCGCGGGCGCGCTGGACGCCCGCACCGCCGACAAGGCCGCGCATTTCGTGCGGATCTGCGACGCGTTCGAGATTCCGCTGGTGTTCGTCGTCGACACACCCGGATTCCTGCCCGGGGTCGAACAGGAGAAGATCGGCGTCATCAAGCGCGGCGGGCGGTTCATCGCCTCGTACGTCGAGGCCAGCGTGCCGAAGGTGACGGTGGTGATCCGCAAGTCCTACGGCGGCGGCTATGCGGTGATGGGCTCCAAACAGCTCGGCGCCGACGTGAATCTGGCGTGGCCCACCGCCCGGATCGCGGTGATGGGCGCGGAGAGCGCGATCAGCCTGATCGGGGCGCGACAGCTGGCGGCCGCGCCGGAGGATCAGCGCGAGGTTCTGCGCAGGCAGATGATCGACTTCTACAACGCGACCATGGCCACGCCGTGGGTGGCCGCCGAGCGCGGCTATGTGGACGCGGTGATCGAGCCCGCGGCCACGCGCCTGGAAATTCGCCGGGCCCTGCAACTGCTGCGGGACAAGAAGCTCATCCGCAATCCGCGCAAACACCACCTGTTCCCGTTCTGACCGTCCGACCGGCCGGAACACGACCGCAACCATTGTCTTTGCCGGAATCCGCGGGACCGGCGACCACTGTATGAGAGCCTTCTGCTATGGGTAGCTCACCGAAGGCTGTACTAGAAGGCGGACCGTCCGACCTGTCGCAGCGGATCGTCCCGATCACTCCACCGGGTATCGAGTTACGCGTTCCGCACGACGGCGGCTACGAGCGTTTCCGCGCGACCCCGCGCCGGCGGGACACCACCGAGGGCAGCCTGCCCGTCTACGAATGGTTCGAGCACATCGAACACTGATCCCGCTCACCCGGTCCGGTTCCGAAGACGAGCCGCGGGCGGCGTACCGAGTACGCCGCCCGCCCGTTCCGAACTTCACCGAGCCGATCCGCCGCGATCCGCGCGCGGATGGCCCGATCGACTCAGTACATCCGAATCTGACCCGGCGTCCAGAATCCCGATCGGGTCTGCTCCCCGGTATCGATCCTGGCCGGAGTGGCATTCGGGTAGTAGCGGTCGTAGCGCTCGAGCGAACCCCAGTCCCGCGCCCAATCGCCCTTCAGATAGGTCGGAATCGTCGAGGCGCCGGCCAGCATGTTCGCGAAACCGTTGACGCCACCGAACTCCTCGGCCTGCCAGGTGTCGGTCGAACTGACCGCGAGCGGCCGGTCCGGCTTGATCCGGAAGTTCGGCATATCGGCCACGCCGTCGCGGTGCAGGAACGGCTGCTGGCAGGGGAACTGCAGGCCCACCGCCCAGTCCTCCAGCACCTCCTGCTTGGTGCCGATGTAGTCGCCCAGCGTCTGCAGGACCGGCACCCGCGGTGCGGTGAAGGCCAGCCACTGATCGCCGATCAGCACGTTCCGGCTGGCGACGATGCGGATCGCGTCGGCGTCGCCCGCCAGCGCGTCCATCGGGACGCGCAGGTTGCGCCAGGACGGCGCCGGGCCGATATCGCGCGGGATGGTCGCGCCCAGCTTGGTGACGGTGCCGTCGGCGTTGCGCTTGCCGTACTCGACCGCCAGGTCCTGCCCGTATTGCAGTGCGCCCGCGGTGTCGTAGGACAGGATGCGCCCGGCCGCCGAGATCACCACCAGCGGTGACTGCGACGACCGCGCCGGCAACTGGTACCAGCTGGAGGTCAGATGCGCCGGCTCCTGGATCCCGGCCTGATAGCTGCCCTGGACCGGTGTGGTCTTCGGGTCGAGCCCGAACGGGAGCGCCACCGTACTGCCGTTGACCCCGGCGTCGGCGATGCGGCCGCCGCCGGTGCCGGCACTCTGCCCGTCGGCCACGTTGATACCGACGGACTGGGTGGTGGTGTTGCCGGAGCCCGGCTTCACCTCGACCGAATCGGCCTTCAGCGTGTCGGGAATTCCGTTGGGGTCGAAGCCCGTCGGATTCTCACCGCCCAGCGGGTCACCGTTCTTCGGCGGGTGTGCCGGATCGATGATCGGAGTCAGGTTGCCGCCGTTGGCATTTCCCTCCACCAGCACATCGTTGGCGAGACCGCACGAATTGCCGCCCAGCGCATCGAAATTCGAGCGGGCCAGCGAATAGGACGGGTACTGCGAGTACGCGCCCTTGGCCAGCGACAGCACCTCGAACGCCACCATGAGCAACGCCACGATCGTCAGCGGCACCCCGGCCAGCCAGCGCGCGGTCGCCGCGCGCCGCGGCCGGTCGCCCGGCGGTGCCACATAGTCCTCGCGCAGCGCCTGCCAGCCCACCAGCACCAGCGCGAGGCCGAACAGCACCAGCATGATGGTGTTGGACTGATGCCCGTGCAGCTGCACCGGCTTGTCGAACCACGGCACGCCGTAACTGGAGACGTACCAGTACCCGTTGGTGCCCGAGAACGACACCGCCAGCACGAACAGCAGCGCCGCCAGGAAGATCGACCGGCTCTTGCGCGACCGCAGCGTGGTCCGCGACACCGCGACCGCGGTCGCCGCCGCCAGCGCGCCGGCGATACCGGCGTACGCGCCGAAGTGGTGCGTCCACTTGGTCGGGTTGAACATCATGAAGAAGATCGTCCCGGCGACCATGCCGATCAGCCGCCAGGTCGGCCCGGAGGCCAGGCCGGGCACCTGCCGCCGGCGCAACAGCACCAGCGCGGTGGTGATCAGGCACAGGATCATCGCCAGGAAGGCGAAGCGGCGCGACACCGAACCGTCGACGGTCTGGACGAACAGGTAGTAGTAGCGGAGGTAGTCCTCCCACCAGGCCAGGTTGGGGCCGGTGATCTGCCGGATCCGGTCGGCCTCCTGGATATTGGCGAAGGTCTGGTCGCCGTAGACGACGGTCAGCACCAGCACCCCGGCCGCGCCGATCGGGGCCAGCTGCGGCACCGTCGCGCCCAGCCAGCGGCCCGCGCCCCGCGCGATCAACTCCCGGCGGCGGCGCACCACGATCCGCACCAGCGGGCGGATGGCGGCCAGCAGCGCGGCCACGCACATCAGGCCCGTCGGCGCCGCCGCGAGGGTGAAGGCCGCGAAGAACACCGCGATCGCGGCCGGCAGCAGCCGGCTGGTGGCGATGGCCCGCTCGAGCGATACCCAGGTCAGCATCGCGCCGAGCGCCACGATCGGCTCCGAGCGCAGGCCGTTGTCGTAGGGCAGCCAGAACGCGAGGAACACCATGCCGGCCGTCCACAGCGCAATGGAATCGCCCCGGACCAGGAGATTGCGGCCGAGCGCGCCGCGGGTGCCGCGACCCAGCCGCGGCAGCACCTCCCGGCTGATCACCAGCCAGCACAGGATGCCGCAGAGCAGGGCCGGGATCCGCACCCACCAACTCGCCGTGGAGAAGTTCGCGAACTCCTGGATCACGTAGTAGTACCAGCCGAACGGCGCCTCCGGTACGCCGTACCAGCGGAAGTAGTTGGCCAGATAGCCCGCGTGCGGGGCCACCCGCACCATGGTCAGGATGTAGCCGTCGTCGGAGGTGTTGGCGCCGATGAAGTGCCAGATGCCCAGCGTGCCGATCACCGCGCCGTCGGCCCAGGTGGGCCGCAGCCAGCGGGCCGGCAGGACGCGGCGGTGACCGCGGCCGTCGGCGAGGTCGATCCGGGCCAGCGCCAGCAGCGCGATGAGCGTGCACAGCACCGCGGCGATCGTCGCCACGATCTTGGTCAGCGTGGGGTGCGAGGTGAACCGGGAGTCGACGGTCATGTGGAAGGACAGCCCGGCCGGCGCCGCGCCCTTCAGGTCGGAGAACACGCCGACCACCTGCGGCCGCAGATCCCCGTTGAGGGATCCCTCGACCGGCACGGTGACCTGTTCGGTGGCGCCCGCCGGACCACCGGCCACCGGCCGCTCGACCGTGGCGGTGAGCCCGGTGAACGCGGCGCTGGTGTGGGTGGCGTCGGAGCTGATATCGATCGAGGTGCAGCGGCCGAGGTCGGCGCGCTTGGCGGTCGCGACGATGGCGTTGCGGTCCACCACGTCCACCGAATCCTCGGTGACGCGCACGAACAGCGATTGCAGCGCCGACCGATCGCCCTGCGGCGGGGCCGTGTTCAGCAGCAGGCCGCCCTGCTGCAACTGCGCCGCCAGGGTGCAGGGGATGCTCGCGCGCAGATCGACCGGCACCTGCGACATCAGCGGCGCCTCGATATTGCCGATCGCCCCGCTCTGCGGCCAGTTCACCTCCGCGGTGGTCTGCACCACCGGCAGGAACGGGGTGGCGAGTGCGAACAGTGCCCCGAGCAGCCCCGCGATGGCGGCGATGAGCCGCGCGGCACGGTAATCGCTCGGCTTGGGCACCGGTGGTAGCGGTGCCGGTTTCGTCAGGACAGCGGTTGCGACATCGGACACGGTTGGGAATGGTATCCGCATCGAGCCGATATCCGCCCACAGTGCACACGAGCACACAGGAGATTCCGTCCGGACGGAAAATCCGTCGCTTCCGGCGGGCCGGAAATTCGGTACTCCGGCGGGCCGGAAATTCGGTACTCCGGCGGGCCGGAAATTCGGTACCGGTCGGAATCCGGCGATCAGCGTGTCTTGATCGGCGCGTCCTTCCCGAGGCCCCAGCGATCCCGGACCGTGACGTCGATGGCAGCGGGTGCGGCATCCGGCCGGTACGGGGTGAAGCGCTCCAGTTCGCCCCAGTCCCGATCCCAGTTGTGGTTCAGGTAGGTGGACACCGTCGCCGGTTTCGACAGCAGTCCGGTCCAGCCGAGCGGACCGCCACCGATATCGTCCTGCCAGGCGTTGGCCGCGTCGGAGCCGACCCGGTCGGGCAGGATCCGCCAGCGCGGGGCCTCCGCCACCCCGTCGGCGTGGTCGAACGGCCGCTGGCACGGGAAGGCCAGTCCGACATGCCAATCCGCCAGCACCGGATCGGTGCGCCCCACCACATCGTCCAGCGTGGCCACCCGTGGCAGCCGCGGCGGCGTCACGGCCAGCCACTGCCGCGCGGTCAGGTCGTTGGCCACCGCGACCAGGCGCACGGCGTCGGCGTTGGCGGGTACCCGATCCAACGGCACCCGCAGATTGCGCCACGACGGCGCGCCGCCGATATCCAGCGGCAGGACCGAGGTCAGCGGCGCGAACGACCCGTCCGCGTTGCGATGGCCGAAGTCCACCCGCAGATCCTGGCCGTAGCTGACCACACCGTCCTTGTTGATCGACTTGATCCGCCCGGCCGCGGTCACCACCAGCACCGGCCGGTCCGGATCCTGCCGGGCGGCCGGATCGAGGCGGTACCACTGCGAGGTGAGGTGGGCCTGCTGCTTGTCGCCGGTGGTGTAGCTGCCCAGCACCGGGGTCCGGGCCGGATCCAGCCCGAACGGCAGCAGCGCGGTACTGCCGTTCACCCCCGCGGCCGTGGCGGTGCCGCCACCGGTCCCGGCGGCGGTCGTGCGGGTGGTCTTGTTCTTGGTGTTGGCGCTGGTCGAATTGGCGCCGCCGGCCACGGTCTCGTCCGGATCGGCGGTCAGGTCGTCGGCGACCCCGTCCGGGGTGAAGCCGACGTTGTCCCCGGGTGTGGCGGCCAGCCCGTCCTTCGCGGCCCCCGAATACGGCTGCAGGAGCGAATCCGCGGTATCGGTCTCCACCAGCACCTCGTCCGCCAGCGCACACGGATGCCCGGTCAGCGCCCGGAAATTCGATTCAGCGAGCGAATACGCCGGATACTGGGTCACCGCCGCCTTACCGAACGAGGCCACCTCGAACAACACCATCGCCGCGGCCGCGATGGTCAACGGCTCGACGGCGAACCGATCGAACCGGCGCCGGACCGGCCGAGCCGCCACATACGGCTGCCGGTAATAGCGCCACGCCGCAACCAGCAGGCACAACACCGCGAGCCCCAGAAATACCGTCGAGAAGCCCTTCCCCGCGATCATCGGCGGCTTGTCCCACCACGGCACGCCGTAACTGGACACGTACCACCAGCCGTTGGATCCGGTGAAGGTGACCGCCAGCAGGAAACACACCGCCGCCGCGAACAGCGACCGATGGTAGGGCGCGCGAATACTGTTGCTGCCCACGGCCATCGCGGTGAGAGCCGCCAGCGAACCGGCGAGCCCGGCGTACACCCCGAAATGATGCGTCCACTTGGTGGGCGTGAACATCATCAACAACAGCGACATGAAGACGATGCCGAGCACCCGGACCGCGGGCCCGCGCGAGGTACCCGGAATCCGCCCGTTCTTGCGCAGCATCACCAGCACACAGACACCCAGGCACAACAACATCCCGAGAATGCCGAAACGCCGGGCCAACCCACCGTCCGGCGACAACATCAGCAACGAGTCCCACCGAGTGCGCTCGTCGAACCAGGCCACATCAGGCCCGACCAACTTGCGCACCCGCGTCGCCTCCAGCACCGAGGCCAACGTCTGATCGGCGAAGACCACGACCAGCACCAGGGTCCCGGCGGCGATCCCGGGCGCCAGCAACGCCGCGAACCGCAGCCAGGCCGAGCCCGCCGCACGGGATTCCGCGGTACGCGACGTCGCTGCGTCCGGCGTGGTGCGCGGTACCGCAGTGCGCGATGTTGTCGCGTCCGGCGTGGTGTGCGATGCCGCCGCGTCGGGCGTGGTGTGCGATGCCGCCGTGTCGGGCGTGGTGTGCGATGCTGTCGCGTCTGGGGTGGCGCGCGATGCTGTCGCGTCTGGGGTGGCGCGCGGTGTCGCCGTATCTGGCGTGGTGCGCAGTGTCGCCGCATCGGGCGCGGTACCTGATGGCGCCGCATCCGGTGGCGTACCTGGTGCCGCTGTATCCAGTGTCGCCGTGTCCGGCGTGGTACGTGGTGCTGCCGTACCGGGCGCGGTATGGGCAACCGTCGCAGCCCGACCCGCCGGGCCGGAGACCGCCGCACCCGCCGGCCGGCCGAGGGCCCGCGCGACGAGCACCTGCAACACCGGCCGGGATCCGGCGATCAGCGCCGCGAGGCAGATCAGCCCGGTCGGCCCGGCGGCCAGCGAGAACGCCGCGATCAGCACCGCCAGCGCCGCGGGCAGCAGCCGCCGGGTGGCGATGGCCCGCTCGACCGAACACCAGGTGAGCAGCGCGCCGAGCGCGATCAGCGGCTCCGGCCGCAGCCCGTTGTCGTAGGGCAGCCAGGCGGCGAGGAAGACCAGCGCCGCCGTCCAGCGCGCGACCCCGCTGATCCGCAGGGCCTCCGGATGACCCGGCCGCCGCTGTCCCGGCCCGAGGATCCGCTCCTGCCGATCGTCGTGGACATCGCGGGCGCGCCGGACCCGGCAACCCAGCCGCGGCAACACCTCCCGGCTGATCACCAGCCAGCACAGCACCCCGGCGAGCAGTGCGGGAAGCCGCATCCACGGCCCCGCGTCGGTGAGCCGGGCCATCCACGCCAGCACCTCGTACGGCCAGCCGAACGGCGCCTCGGCCACCCCGAACCAACGGTAGTAGTTCGCCATATAGCCCGCGTGACGCGACACCCGGGCCATGGTCAGGATGTATCCGTCGTCGGAGGTGTTGGCGCCGATCAGATACCAGAGCACCAGCGTGCCCAGCGCGACCGCATCCGCCCAGGTCAACCGCCACCAACGAGAGGGCAGCACCCGCCGATCCCGGCGACCGTCGGTGGTGTCGAGCAGATGCAGGGCGATCAGCGCGATCAGGGTGAGCAATACCGCGCCCACGATCGCGACCAGCTTGATCGCGCTGGGCGAGGAGGTGAACCGGGTATCGATGTCGGCGTGCAGATGCGCGTTGCCCAGCCGCCCCCGATCCAGATCGGTGAAGACGCCGACCATCTGCGGCCGCGCATCACTGGTGACGGTGGTGAGATACGGCGTGCCGTCGTGACGCCGAGCCCCGACGAGCTCGGCGGTGGTTGCCGTCGCCGTGGAATGCACGGTGAGCGAGGAGCACTCGGCAATCTCGGCCACCGGCACATGCAACAGCGGGATATCGCGCACGATCACCGACAACACCGGCCCGCTCGCCGCACCCGAATCATTGGCCGCACCCGCCGTATCGGCCGAGCCCGGCCCGCCGGCCGCACCGGAACCGCCCGGTGCATTCGTGGCTGCACCCGGTGCACCGGCTGTGCCCGATTCGCCCGTGCCGCTTCCGGTTTCGGCACCGGGGGTGGTGGATGCACCGATCACCTTGGCGACCAGCCCTTTTGCCGCGGCTTGATCGGCCTGGGTCGGCGCGGTCGCGAGTACCGTCCCGGTGGGCAGATCGCGGAACGCGGTGCACGGCACCGAAATATCCACGGCCAGCGGCACATACGCCACCAGCGGGGCCTGTACCTCGAGTGACGACGATTGCGGCCAATCCAGGGTGGCTCGGTCCTGGCGCACCGGCAGCAGCGGAACCGCCACCGCCAGCAGCACACCGAACAGACCTGTCAGCAAAGCGATCAGCCGGATCCGGGACAACGCCGGGGAGTCTGCGCGCACGAAGCACGATGCTAGCCATAACGGGTCGTGGAATCTGCCGGCATCCACCACCCGGGACGGGAGCCTGCCCGGGAACCACCCGAATCGCTCACCCGGCCGCCGTGAGCGGCCCCCAATGGCCCGAGTTATCCACAGAAGTGCGACTTATCCACAGGAATGTGCAGTAGTCCACAGACTTGTGCACAGCCGAGGGTCGTCCCCGGCCGACTGTTACCCCGATCACTCCGATTCCGGCCGGTCATCGACCGTCCGGAATCGCGATGACGCCACGCCAGCCGGCGCACATCCATCGGCACAGTGGCGGTGGCGGTCCTCCCCCCACCGCACGACGGATCCCGATCTGCGGCTCGCGGTCGACCAAGACGGTCCGCGTGCGGCCAACCGGGACGGTCTGGGTGCGCCGACCGGGACGGTCCGGGTGCGTGTCGACCAGGACGGGCCCCGATGCGGTCAACGGTGTCGGTGCCGTCGACTGGGCCAGTCCCGGTGCGGTCAACTCGGCCGGGTCCGGTCGCGGTCGATCGGCCCGGCCGTGTGCGGTCGATCGGGCCGACTCCCGCTGCGGTCGGTACGGCCGGTCTTGTCCGGTCGATCGGCCCGGTCCGTGTGCGGTCGATCGGGCCGATCCCCGCTGCGTTCGGTATGGCGGATCCGGTCGCAGTCGACCGAGCTGGTCCGGTCGCGGTCGATTGGGTCGGCCCCCGCTGCGGCCGGTCCTGTCCGGTCGATCGGCCCGGTCCGTGTGCAGTCGATTGGGCCGATCCCCGCTGTGGTCGGTATGGCGGGCCCGGTCGCAGTCGACTGGGCTGGTCTGGTCGCGGTCGATTGGGCCAGCCCCCGCTGCGGTCGGTATGGCCGGTCCGGTCGCGGTCGATCAGCCCGGTCCGTGCGCGGGTCGATCGGACCGACTCCCGCTGCGGCCGGTCCTGTCCGGTCGATCGGCCCGGTCCGTGTGTAGTCGATCGGGCCGGTCCCCGCTGTGGTCGGTATGGCGGGCCCGGTCGCAGTCGACTGGGCTGGTCTGGTCGCGGTCGATTGGGCCGGTCCACGCTGCGGTCGGTATGGCCGGTCCAGTCACCAGGCCGGTCGAAGTTCGGTCGACCAGGCTGGGCTGGGCCGGTTTCAGCGTTGGACGGTGATCACCGTGAACGGGCCGGCGACCGTGCTGTGGAAATGTGGATCGTCGAACAGCGTCTTGGGGAAGGTGACCGTGTAGCGCCGCACGTTGGGGTCGTTCGGGTAGACGTCCTCGGACAGGCGCAGGGTGTAGTTGTCCCCGCTGGTGCGGAATACGAACGCATCCGGCGTCCGCCACGGGCTGGCGGCGAGCGCGTCGAGTAGTTCGGCAGGTGTCTTCAGCGAACTCCAATGCCCGATCTCCCGGGCGCGGCCGGCGAAGTCGGCCAGCGGATTGGCGTAGTGCGAGGTGAGCGCCTGGAATCCGAAGTAGGGGTAGTAGGCCAGGAAGCTGGTGTCGGCGGTGAGCACCACGGTCTGGTCACGGGGGCGTCCGGTGTCGGCGAGCAGGGCCGCGTCGACGGCCCGGTACCAGGACACCGCGGACGGGCTGCGCTTGTCGGCGCGTTCACCGTTGCCGTCGGTATCGGTGTAGGCGGTGGTGATCTCGTTGCTCAGGATGTTCGGGATGTGCTGGGCGAAGGCCAGTACCGCCAGCACGGACACCACCACGGCCACCGTCCGGAACCGCTGTGGCTCGTTCAGCGCCCGGTAGATCGCGCGGCCGCCCTCCGCCAGCCCGAACACCCCGGCTGCGGCCAGCAGCACCTGCAGGATCGGCTCCAACCGGAACGACAGCAGCGTGGTGCCGCCGACGGTGACGGCCATCGACAGCAGTGACCACAGATAGATCGCTACCACCGCGATCCCGAGCGCCTGCGCCCGCCGCGAACGAACCGACCGCAACACCAGCCAGACCGTGCCGACCAGGCACAGCGCACCCAGCAGCGAGAACTCGAACATCGGCAGCGGCAACTGCGACCCGGACTCCGGCAGATAGTGGAAGGCCGTGTTCGACAGAGCCCGGCCGCCGGTGAGCGCCTTGGCCAGATACGGCGCCCACACCAGCAGGGCGAGAATCCCGGCGAGCACCCCCATCCCGATCAGCCGAATCAGGATGGGCCACAACAGCCGCCACGGATTCGTCCGCTGCTGCCACCACAGCGACAGCCAGGCCAGCAGTCCCATCAGCACGACGGCGAATACCGCCACCACGAAGAACAAGCTGTAGGACATCGCCGAAACACCAAGGAACAACCCGGTTCCCAGCACCGCCCCCCAACCCCCGGCAGTGGTCGGCCGGGGTTCAGCGGTGGCCGGCCGGACGTCAGCGGTGGGCGGCCGGGCGTCGACGGTGGCTGGCCAGGAGTCGGCAGTGGCCAGCCGGGTTTCAGCGGTGGCTGACTGAGTGTCGGCCGTGGCAGTTTGGGTTTCGGTGGTGGCCGACCGGGTTTCGGTGGTGGCTGAATGGGTTTCGGCGGTCGCTGACCGGGCGGCGGCGGTGGCCGGTTGGGCTTCGGCAGTGGCCAGCCGGGTTTCAGCGGTGGCTGGCCGAATGTCGGCCGTGGCAGGTTGGGTTCCGGCGGTCGCTGGCCGAGTGTCGGCAGTGGCAGGTCGGGCGTCGGCAGTGGCTGGCTGGACTTCAGCGGTGGCCGACTGGGTTTCGGCGGTGGTAGATCGAGTTTCGACCGTGTCCGGCCGAGCGTCGTCGGCTAGTTCGGGGCGGTACAGCGCTCCCCAGGCCAGCACCATCGCCGGTGCGAACAGGATGACCAGGACGGCGCTGTATGCCTCGGGTGAGGCGTAGGCCACCATCACCACCGTGGTCACCGCCGCGACGGCAACCGCCCAGTCGGCTCGGATCAGCTTCGACCACAACACATATGCGAGTACCGAGGCGATCGACAGGGACATGATGGCCCAGGGCTTGAACGCCTCCCAGCCTGCGACGCCCAGCAGATTCGCCACGCGGCCGCCGATCCAGAACCAGCCTGCCGGATAGAACGGCGGCAGCCCGGCATAGGTCATGTCGTGCAGGGCTGCGGTGTCGGTGAGCCGGGTGAGGTATTCGGTACGGAACTCCTGATCCACCGAGATACCCAGCAGATACAGCTTGGTGGCCGCCAGCGGCATACCCAGCGTGACCGTGACGAAGCCCGAAATACCCACCCAGGTCAGCACTTCGGCGAACCGGCGGGCCCGGCGCAGCCGGATCAGCGCGACCGCGCCGACCAGCAGTGCGATCGTCACGACCTGCCCGACCGTGGTGATCGACCGGGTCACGTTGGAGGAGTTGAACGCCGGCCAGTGCACGACCGAGAACGCCTCGAGCCCGACGGCCGCGACGACCGCCGCGACCACGATCGCGAGCACCGCCTCGCCGAGCCCCCCGCCGACCTGCCGGACCAGTTCTCGCACGCCGCCTCCGCACCTCTTCATAGCCTGTGGACCATGGGCCGTGGGTCAGCCTACAAGTAGCCGCGAAACCCGGACGGTCCGTGCATGCCGGTCACCGGGGTCGCGAAAACCTTGTGGACAATCGGCCGCCTGTGGACAACCGGTGGCCGCGCCGTCACCCCACGCATCGGAAAAGGCGCCCTCCGGCGGGCCGGAGAGCGCCTTCCTGCGAGCGGCACGAAGCCGCTCGCGGTGGATCAGATGGGGAGCTTGCGGAAGATCGGCCGCGGGATGTGGCGGAGGATCATCATGACCCAGCGGAAGGTGCCGGGTACCCAGATGATCTCGCGGCCCTTCTCGGCCGCGGCGACCGCCTCGGCCGCCACGTCGTGCTTGTCGACCGTCAGCGCGTTCTCCTTGACGTGCGCGGACAGCTTGGTGCGCACCTGGCCTGGCCGGATGACCAGCACCCGCGGGCCGAAGGAGCGCAGCGCCTCGCCGAGGCCGAGGTAGAAGCCGTCGAGGCCGGCCTTCGTCGAGCCGTACACGAAGTTGAAGCGGCGCACCCGCTCGCCGGCGACCGAGGACATCGCCAGGATCCGGCCGTAGCCCTGCGCCTTCATCTTCTCGGCGAGCAGTACGCCCACCGAAACCGCGGCGGTGTAGTTGATCTCGGCCATCAGCACGGCCTTGCGCTGGTCCTGCCAGAAGACCTCGCCGTCGCCGTCGATACCGAACGCGACGATCGCCACGTCGACATCGCTCTCGGCCCACGCGGCCTCGATCACCTTGGGGTGGCTGCCGGTGTCCAGCGCGTCGAAGTCGACGAGTTCGACCGAAGCGGCGCCCGCGGCCTCGACCTGCGCCACCGCGTCCGCGCGCAGCGGATCGTTCGGCAGGGCGGCGAGGATCACGCGGGCCGGGCCCTTCTTCAGGTACTCGCCGACGATCGCCAGACCGATCTCCGAGGTACCGCCCAGCAACAGAATCGCCTGCGGATTACCCACTGCGTTGATCATTTGGTGATCTCACCGCTCACTGCAGCTCCAGCCTTCTCGCCATATCGGACATGAACACACCGTGCGGATCGACGCTGCGGCGGACCTTGATCCACTCGTCGATCCGGGGATACATCTGATGGAAGGTCTCCGCGGAGGTGCGGGAATCCTTCGCCGTGTAGAGCCGGCCGCCGAATTCCAGGACCCGGCGGTCGAGTTCGGTCACGAAATCGTTGAGCCCGGCCGTGATCGGGAAATCGACGCACACGTTCCAGCCCGGCATCGGGAAGCTCAGCGGGGCCTGGTTGCCCGGCCCGAACAGCTTGAACACGTTGAGGAACGAGTAGAACCCGGACCGCTGGATGTCGCGGATGATGTTCTTGAATTCCTCGACCGCTTCCGGCGGCACCACGAACTGATACTGCAGGAAGCCGTGCGAGCCGTAGGCGCGGTTCCACTCACCCATCATGTCGAGCGGGTGATAGAACTGCGTCAGGCTCTGCACCTTGCCCCGATAGGTGCCCGACTTGCGGTACCAGAGCTCGCCGATCGGGGTGAACGTGTACTTGTTGGCCAGCCCGTTCGGGAAGATGTCCGGCACCGTGAAGAAGGTCTTGCCGTTGAACCGCAACGGATCCTTGCGCAGCTTCGGCGGCAGCTGATCCAGTTTCGCCAGGTTGCCGCGGGAGATCGCGGCGCGGCCGAGCTTCGGCTCGGGGCTGATGGCGTCGAACCAGGCCGAGCTGTACGCGTAGCGATCCTCGGAACCGTCGCTGTGGAAGGCGACCGTCTCGTCCAGATCGGCGGTGACATCGCCGTCGGCGATGAAGTACGCGGACTCGGTCGGCGTCATCTCGATGGTGGCCCGCAGGATGATGCCGGTCAGACCACAGCCACCGATGGTGGCCCAGAACAGCTTCGCGTTGCGCTTGGGGGAGATGTGCTGGATCTGCCCGTCGGCGGTCAGCAGGTCCATCGAGCGCACATGGTTGCCGAAGCTGCCCGCGCTGTGATGGTTCTTGCCGTGGATATCGGAGCCGATGGCGCCGCCGACGGTGACCTGGCGGGTGCCCGGCAGCACCGGAACCCACAGGCCGAACGGCAGCGCGGCCCGCATCAGCTGGTCGAGGTTGACGCCGGCGTCCACGTCGACCAGATGGGTGTCACGGTCGATGCGGTGGATGCGGCTCATCGCGGTCATGTCGACGACGAGGCCGCCGGCGTTCTGGGCGTTGTCTCCGTAGGAGCGGGCCAGGCCGCGCGCGATGACACCGCGGCGCAGGTGGGCCGGCTTCGACTCGTTCTCCTCGGCGACGAGGGCAACGGCCTTCGCGATCAGCTCCGGATCGCCGGTGGAGAGCACTTCGGCGGAGGTGGGCGCGGTACGACCCCATCCCGTGAGCCGCCGCATACGCGTCGGTAGCGAGTACGTGTCGGTACCCGTCGTGGTCTCGGCCGAGGCCACCGCTGTGGAGGTCTGAGCATTCGTGGACATCGGGATAGAGGCTACAGGCATGACCCGACAAAGGGCCGGGTGTCGTCCACGTCACCCGGGTTCGGGACCGATGTCACAGGTCGGGCCCGTATACCGGCTCACGATCCGGCTGTGCGGATCCGAACCGACGGCGCACGCGGTGCGGCGCGGCAAGATCATCGCACGTGATCGTCGCCGTTGCCCCGCACACGATGTCTCGAACAGATTCGTGGTGACCGCCCGGCCCCGCTACGCTCGTGCGGGTGAGTGCGGAGCCCCATGTCCCCCTGCCGGTCGACCTGCCCGTCATGGACGAGCAGCAGGTCGCCACGGACCTGAAGACGCAACTGGTGCGGTTCGTACTGTCGGGCGGTTTCTCCGCGATCATCGACTACGGGCTGTACGTGCTGCTGGGCATGGCCGGACTGCCGGTGGCGGCGGCCAAATCGGTCAGCTTCGTCGCGGGCACCACAACGGCCTACCTGATCAACCGGCGCTGGACCTTCCGGGCCGAGCCCAGCCGCAAGCGTTTCCTGGCGGTCGTCGTGCTGTACGCGGTGACCTTCGCCGTGCAGGTGGGGATCAACCAGCTCCTCTACTTCACGCTCGAGGATCAGTGGTGGCGCAAGCCGCTGGCCTTCGTGATCGCCCAGGGCACCGCCACAGTGATCAACTTCGTGGTGCAGCGCGCGGTGATCTTCAAACTGCGCTGAACCCGCACGTCTCGACCGGGCCGGCTCAGGCCGGGCTCACGGTGACGGGCACCCCGTTGAAGACGGCATTCCCGGACGGTACGTCGACCACGGAATCGTCGGTCAGCACGTTGGCGCTGACACCCGCGTGCGCGCTCGCCACCGTCTGACTCGCGGTGTCGGCGTGGCCCCAGCCGTGCGGCAGGCTGACCACCCCGGGCATGATGTCGCCGTTCGGCTCGACCACCACCGTGATCGCGCCGGCCGCGGACTTCACCACCGCACGCTCGCCCAGGCCGAGCCGGGTCATATCGTCCGGATGGACATGCAGCGTGCACCGATTCGATCCGCCGACCAGGGTCGGCACATTGTGCATCCAGCTGTTGTTGGACCGCAGCTGGCGGCGGCCGATCAGCACGACATCGGGTGCGGCGTCGGCGAGCCGGCCGGTGAGCCGGGTCACATCGGCGAGCATCGGTGCGGGGGCGAGATCGACCGCGCGGGCGGTGGTCCGTAGCACCTCGGGAAGCCGCGGCCGCAGCGGGCCCAGGTCGATTCCGTGCGGATTGTCCAGCAGTACTTTCAGATTCAGCGGACCGTAGGGCGTGGGCAGCGCGGCCGGATTCCATTCGCCGTACGCCCCGAGCCGCAACATGAGATCGAGCCGCTGTTCGGTGGTGTCGGCGCCGAGCAGATCGCCGCGGCGTTCGGGGATCCCGGCCTTGTGCAGGGTGCCGGCGATGACCAGTTCGTCGACCGATTCCAGTGCGGTGCGGCCGGGCTCGGGCTGCTGGCCGAGCAGCGCCAGCGCCAGCCGGGCCACCACCTCCGACTCCGAGGGCCGGTCGTCGAGTGGGACCAGCGGCGGCGAGTACCGGGCGTAGTTGTGCACCGCGAACGCCAGCAGCGCGAAGTCGTAGTGCGGCGACTGCAGGGTGCGCGGCGGCGGCAGGATGACATCGGCGTGCCGGGTCGTCTCGTTCAGGTAGCGGTCGACGCTCACCATGAAGTCGAGACCGGGCAGTACGCGATCGAGCCGAGCGCCGTTGGGCGCGGACAGCACCGGATTACCGGCGACCGTGACCAGCATCCGGATCTGCCCCTCGCCCGGGGTCTCGATCTCGTCGGCCAGGGTCGCGACCGGGAATTCGCCCATGGCCTCGGGTAGTTCGCGCACCCGGCTGGTCCACCGGCCGAGCCGGAACGGCCGGGTGCGGACGATGCCGAGTGTGGCCGGCGTGGCCCACATCGCGCCGCCGGGGGAGTCGAGATTGCCGGTGAGCGTATTGATCACGTCGACCAGCCACTGCGTGACGGTGCCGAATTCGGCGGTGCAGGTGCCGATGCGGGCATAGACGGCCGCCGTCGGCGCGGCGGCCAGTTCGCGCGCCAGCCGGACCACGGTCGCCGCCGGGACGCCGGTGCGCCCGGACACCACCTCGGGCGTGAACGGCACTGCGGCGGCGCGGATCTCGTCGAGGCCGGTGACCTCGACCCGGACAGTGGTCAGCTCCTCCGCGAACAGAGTGTGCACGATCCCGAACAACAGATAGGCATCGCTGCCCGGCCGCACGAAGACGTGCTCGTCGGCCTGCTTGGCGGTGCGAGTGCGCCGCGGATCGACCACCACGAACCGGCCGCCGCGCCGCCGCAGCGCCTTGATCCGGCCCGGGTAGTCCGGTGCGGTGCACAGTGATCCGTTGGATTCCAGCGGGTTGGCCCCGAGCATCAGCAGGTAATCGGTGCGGTCCAGATCGGGGACCGGCACGGCGAGCGGATCGCCGAACATCAGCCCGCTGGCGACCTGCTTGGGCATCTGATCGGCGGTACTGGCCGAGAAGAGATTACGAGTACCCAGGGCGCGCAGCAGCGCCGGGAGATAGAGGGCGCCGGCGACGGTGTGCGCATTCGGATTACCGAAGTACAGCGCGGCGGATTGGCTGCCGTGCGCGGCGGTCAGCGCCGGCATGCGCGCGGCGATGAGATCGAAGGCCTCCGTCCAGGAGGCGGTCCGGCGCACGCCGGTGGCGCGATCGCGGATCAGCGGCTGGGTGAGCCGGTCGGGATCCTCGTCGAGATGTCCGAGGCTGGCGCCCTTGGGACAGAGGAAACCCCGGCTGAACGGGTCCTGCCGATCGCCGCGGATGCCGGTGACGTGATCCTCGGCGTCGAGGGTGACTTCGAGCCCGCACACCGCCTCGCACAGCGGGCAGGTGCGGAGCAGATTCCGGGTGGTCATGGCATCCATCATGACCCTCGGCTCCGACAGAAAACGGTGGAACCGGACGGACCGGGGCTCCGGCCCGCCCGATTCAGCTGGCGATGCGGGCGACCTGCGGCTTGCGGCCGGAGCGGGCCGCGCGGATGGCGGCGGCGACGGCCACCAGCGGCGGTGTCCAGCGCGCCTCGTGCGGCGCGACGGACCAGACGGCGGTGCCGGCCGACACGCGGCTCGGCGGCAGCGGCACACCCGCGCCGTCGGTGTGGACGACCACACCGGCTTCGCGCAGTGCCTGGATCGCCATGGCGGCCTTGCGAACACCCGCGACGATGTGGATCTCGCGGCGTTCGATGCCCGGCAGCTCGATGATCGGACCGGTGAGGTTGTTGGCGCGGAGGTAGCGGCGGACGGTGGCGGCGAGTTCGCCGGTGACCTCGATCGCCGCGATGTCCTCATCGGTGATCAGGCAGATGCCGTTGGCCGTTTCGGCGACCGTCCAGCCGCGCTGGATGTAGTCCTGCGCGGAGGCAGCCAGCTCGGCGGCCGAGACGGAAGTCGGAAACGTCGTACGCACTGTCTTCTCCATTCCCCGGGGTGGATCCAAGTCGAGCTTCGTTGTTCATGGGGCGTATCGGAGCGGGCCCTCGTACGTGTTACACGTCCGCGAAACTTTTTCGGGCGGCACCGAATTCGTCACAAGATCAGCGAATTCATGCTCTTCGGCTATGGTCTGGCGACTCGCTGGGGTGAGCCGACCACAACCAACTGTGGTCCCCGTTCCTTCGAGCCCGATGCGCGCAGTCTGGGAGCCACTCGAGAGCTCGCCGTGACGGTTCGTCGGCCGAAATCTACCGAAAACGGTGCGCCGGAAACTAATCATCTTTGGCCCACACTCGACGGTGACGTAAATGTGACACGACCGGTATCCGTGAGATCTTCCGCTGTGCAAGAATCCGATCGCACACCCGGTAGGAGGAATCCGGGTCCTGGCGTTGAGTTTTGCCGTTCGATGGGCCGTGAGGGCGGTTTCGATGTTCGGCCTACGAACGAGGGGGAAGCATGGCTTTACCACCGCACGGAATGACCGGATCCACGATCACCGGATCCACCATGCCCCGCCGGCAATTGGGACGGCAACTGCGCGATCTGCGCAACCGCGCCCGCATGACCACGAGGGTCGCCGCGCAGCGACTCGAGTGGTCCGAGGCGAAGATCTGGCGAATCGAAACCGGGCAGACCTCGTTGCGCAGCCTCGATGTCGAGGCGATGTGCAAGGTGTACGGCGCACCGGTCGAGATCGTCGAACCGCTGGCCGCGCTGGCCCGCGAGACCAAGGCGCGCGGGTGGTGGACCGAGTTCAGCGACGTGATCGCCGAGGGATTCGAGGTCTACATCGGGCTGGAGGAGGCCGCCGCACGGGTGTTCACCTACGAGACCGACCTGGTCCCGGGCCTGTTGCAGAGTGAGGAGTACACCCGGGCGGTACTGATCGGCGCACGCCCCGACATCACGGCCGACGAACTGGAGCGCCGGATCGCCGTCCGGGCCGCCCGGCAGGCCGCGATCACCCGGGAGCACTCGCCGATCCGGCTGGAGGCCGTGATCACCGAAACGTTGCTGTGGCATCGCGTCGGCGGCCCGGATGTGGTTGTCGCACAACTGGAACATCTGCGCCGGATGTGCGATCTGCCCAACGTCGAGGTCCGGGTGGTACCCACCGACACCGGCTATCACGACGGGATGGATTCCGGCCGGTTCGTGCTGCTGGAATTCCCGGACAGCGCGGGCGACGTCCCGGAACCGCCGGTGGTCTACGTCGAAACCTTCACCGGCTCGGTCTATTACGACAAGGAACCGGAGATCGACCGCTACCGCTCGGCATTCACCGACATCAAGGCCGTGGCGATGGATGCCCGCACGGCCATCGACGAGGCCCGCGCCGCGTTGTAGCCGGGGCGTAGCGCAGTAGGAACCGAGACCGCGGGCCGGGCGATAGCCGGGCCCGCGGTCTCGTCGTTCAGTGCAGGGTGTCCGCGAGTACCGCGCGATGCGTGGGTGCGGCCGCCGCGTGCAGCAGCCGGCCCCGATCGGTGACGCAGACGAAGATGGCCCGCCGGTCGTCGGTGCACATGCCGCGGGTGACCAGGCCGTCGCGCTCCAAGCGGGCGACGGCCCGGCTCAGCGCGCTCTGGGAGAGGTGGATATCCGTGGCCAGATCGCTCATCCGGTAGCTCTCGCAGTCCGCGTCGACCAGCCGGTCCAGACATTCGAATTCGCTCAGCCCGATGCTGTGCCGGCCCTGCAGTTCCTTCTCCAGGGCGCAGGAGGCGGCGGCGTGCTGGGCCAGCAGATCGCGCCAATGGCCCACCAGATCGGCCTCGCTGCGCACGTGCCCGGACCGCGGGCCGGAGCGATCGACCGTGCCGCAGGCGGCGGTTTCGAGACTCGCCGCCGGCGCGCCTTCGGGACTCGTCGCTCGCGCGCCTTCAGGACTCGTCGCTCGCGCAGTTTCGGGACTCGTCGCTCGCGCAGTTTCGGGACTCGTCGCTCGCGACGACGACGATGTCGACGACTTGGACATGGCCGTCATCCTAGTCGGCGCGGCACAACCATGCAACCGCATTTAATGCGTAGACATCATATGCGTGCGCATGTAATGTTCCGTGCCATGACATCCCCCGCAACGCTTCCGGCCGCCGACGCGGCCGGCACTCGGTGGTCGGCCCGGCTGTGGGGCCTGCTGATCACCCTGTGCATCGTCCTGTTCCTCGACGGGCTGGACGTGTCGATGATCGGCGTGGCCCTGCCCTCCATCGGTAAGGAACTGCACCTGTCCACCTCCACCCTGCAGTGGCTGGTCAGCGGATATGTGCTCGGCTACGGCGGACTGCTGCTGCTCGGCGGCCGCACCGCCGACCTGGTCGGCCGCCGCAAGGTCTTCCTGATCGCGCTCGCGATCTTCGCCGTCGCCTCGCTGGCCGGCGGCCTGGTCAGCAGCGGCCCGCTGCTGATCCTCACCCGTTTCGTGAAGGGCCTCGCCGCCGCGTTCACCGCGCCGACCGGCCTGTCGATCATCACCACCACGTTCGCCGAGGGCCCGGCCCGCAACCGGGCGCTGTCGATCTACACCGTCTTCGGCGCCGGCGGCTATTCGATGGGCCTGGTGTTCGGCGGCCTGATGACCGGCGTGGGCTGGCGGTGGACCTTCCTGCTGCCCGTCCCGGTGGCCCTGATCGCCCTGATCGCGGCCGCGGTGCTGGTCCGCAAGGACGGCCCCGCCGAGGAGGGCGGTCACGATCTGCTCGGCGCGCTGTTCGCCACCTCGGCCATGCTGCTGCTGGTCTACACCGTGGTGTCGGCGCCGCACGCGGGCTGGGGTTCGGCCCGCTCGGTGGCCTCGTTCGCGGCCGTCGTGGCCCTGTTCACGGCCTTCCTCGGCGTGGAGAAGCGGGTGCGGTATCCGCTGGTCCGGCTCGGAATCCTGCGCCGCGCGACGCTGGTGCGGGCGTGCCTGGCCATCGTGGCCGTGGCCGGGTCGTACTTCAGCTTCCAGTTCATCGTGACGCTGTACCTGCAGGGCACCCTCGGCTGGTCGCCGCTGCAACTCGCCCTGGGCCTGCTGCCGGTGGGCCTGCTGGTGGCGCTGTCCTCGGTGTTCTCCGACCGGCTGGTCGACCGGTTCGGCACCGGGCCGATCATCGCCGTCACGATGGTCGTGATGACGGTCGGCTACGCGCTGTTCCTGCGGGTGGACACCCACCCGTCGTACCTCACGATGATCCTGCCCGCGGTACTGCTGATCGGCATCGGCTGGATCGGCTTCCCGGCCATCAACATCCAGGCCACCAACGGCATCTCCGACGACGAACAGGGCCTCGCCGCCGGCGTGCTGCAAACCTTCATGCAGGTGGGTGCGGCGATCGTGCTGGCCGTGAACACCGCGCTGATCTCCGGCAGCACCGGCGACGGTTCACCGGCGGCGATCCTGCACAGCTTCCGGCCGGGCCTGATCCTCGCGGTCGTGGTCGCGGGGGACGGAGCGGTGGTCGCGCTGGCGCACTTCCTGCCCGGCCGCCGAGCGGCGGAGAGCGCGGACGAGGAGGTCGCCGCGGTCGACGAACTGGAACTGGCCGGGTGACCACCCGGAATGACGGACGCCGCGGTGCTGGCCACCGCGGCGTCCGTCGCGTCTCAGGACCGGCGCAGGCTGTGCAGTCCGGGTGCGGCGATGTCCTTGGCGGACCGGACGAAGGTCAGCGGCTGCCCGTCCCGGCCCACGGCCGGCCACTCGATACCCAGTTCCGGATCGAAGGCGTCCAGGTCACGGTCGAATTCGGGGGTGTACTCCAGCGAACAGAGGTACGTAACCGTGGATTCGTCCGCCAGCGAGAGCAGCGCATGCCCGAGCCCCTCGGCCAGGAACACCGACCGCCGGTCCACATCGTCGAGCAGCACGCTGTCCCAGACACCGAAGGTCGGCGAGTCGCGGCGCAGATCCACCACCACGTCCAGGAAGGCCCCCCGTACGCAGGTCACGTACTTGGCCTGACCCGGCGGATCCTCGGTGTAGTGGATGCCGCGCAGCACCCCCGCCGCCGAGGTGGACATGTTGACCTGCAACAACTCGAACGGCCGGCCGACCGCCTTCTCGAATTCGGAGGCCTTGAACGATTCGGTGAACACCCCGCGCTCGTCACCGTGCAGCCGGGGGGTGAACTCCCACGCACCCGGCACCGCGAGTTCGCGTATCCGCATGGTCCTACTCCTGCCCGTGCGCCAGCAGGCCCAATAGGTAGGTCCCGTATCCGGACCGCACCAGCGGCTGGGCCAGCCGACCCAGCTGTTCGTCGTCGATGAAGCCCATCCGCCAGGCCACCTCCTCGGGCACGCCGATCTTCAGGCCCTGCCGTTCCTCGATGGTGCGCACATAGTTGGACGCGTCCAGCAGCGAGTCGAAGGTGCCGGTGTCCAGCCACGCGGTGCCGCGGGCGAGCACCTCCACCTGCAGCCGGCCCTGCTCGAGATAGGTTCGGTTGATATCGGTGATCTCGTACTCGCCGCGCGCCGACGGCCGCAGCCCGTGCGCGATCTCGACCACGTCGTTGCCGTAGAAGTACAGGCCCGGAATGGCGTAGTTGGAGCGCGGCAGCTTCGGCTTCTCCTCGATCGAGATCGCCTTGCCCTCGGCGAATTCGATCACCCCGTAGGCGCTGGGATCCGACACCCGGTAGGCGAACACCGCACCGCCGTCCACCGCCTCGAACCGGGACAGCCGCGTGCCGAGGCCCGGACCGTGGAAGATGTTGTCGCCCAGCACGAGCGCCACCGTCTCGGCGCCGATGTGGCCCGCGCCGAGCACGAACGCCCGGGCCAGCCCGTCCGGCTCCGGCTGCACCACGTAGTCCAGCGACAACCCGAACTGGGAGCCGTCGCCGAGCAGCCGCCGGAACGCCTCGGCGTCCTCGGGAGTGGTGATGACCAGGATGTCCCGGATGCCGGCCAGCATCAGCGTCGACAGCGGGTAGTACACCATCGGCTTGTCGTAGACGGGGACCAGCTGCTTGCTCACCCCGCGCGTGATCGGGTGCAGCCGCGACCCGGTGCCGCCGGCCAGGATGATTCCTCGCATGTCCCAGCAGTCTGCCAGCCGCGGCCCGACCGGGTGCGACGAGGTTCCGAAACGATCACGGTGGTTTACGCGGCCCACTCGGAGGACAATTCATAGGTAGTGAGATGTCAGCGCCGACACCTCGCCCTTCGTTACCCGGCATCCCGTGTCGGCGCGCCAGACAGAGGTAGGTGCGCGATGGTGGCGATCCGGTTCGGTGAAGTTCTCGGCCACGTCCTGCCGGGCACGAGCGCTCTGCTCGCCCCGGCCCCGAAGCCGTTCGGCCGGCGATGCCGTCCGACCTCCCGGGCCATCCCGGCGGCATCCCAGCCGGTCCCCGCGGCGGCATCCCAGGACGCCACAGCTCAGGCGATCCCGGCTCGCACGTCGCAGGCCGTCCCAGCCTCCGCATCTCAGGCCGTCCCGGCAGCCGCATCCCTGGCCGTCCCGGCCGCCGCATCCCTGGCCGTGCCGGCCGCGACCTCGCAGACCGCGGTCCACGTCGACCTCCCCGCCACGGACGAGCCCGCTCACCCGGACCCGCTCGCCCTGGCGGATTCGGCGCTCACCCAGGCCGCGACCGTCGATTCCGCGGATATCGGCACGGTCATGAATCCCGGCAGCCGCAGTCTCTCGGCCCAGGCGCTGCTGCTGGCCTGCCGCGCCATGATCGGCCCGCTGCTGCGCTACACCCCGATCACCCCGTTGACCATGCCGGTGGCGCGGGCCGCCGTGGACACCCTCGCCCGGCTGCGGCCGGAGCCCGCCGGTGTGGAGCGCGAACAGGTCCAGCTGCCCGGTTTCCGGATGGAGATCGTGCGGCCCGCCGGCGCGCGGCGGTCGCTGCGGCACGGCGCGGTGCTGTATCTGCACGGCGGCGGCTTCGTGATCTGCGGCCTGGAAACCCATCGGCCGGTGGTGGCCGCGCTGGCCCGGCGCACCGGACTGCCCGTCGTCAGCGTCGACTACCGGCAGCTGCCGGACGCGCGGATCCAGGACTCGATCGAGGACTGCCTGACCGCCTACCGCTGGCTGCTGACCCACGGCGCGAATCCGAAGCGGATCGTGATCGCGGGCGATTCGGCGGGCGGCTTCCTGAGCTTCGCCGTCGCGCTGCGGGCCGTCGCCGACGGGCTGCCGACCCCGGCCGGGCTGGTCGGCCTGTCCCCGCTGCTGGATCTCGACCACGTCGCCAAGCAGAGCTACGTGAACGTCGCGCGCGACGCCTACATCCCGCTGCCCGGTCTGCAGCGGATCGTCCACTACGGCGCCGAACTCGACGGGCTGGTCGACCCGGCGTTGTCGCCGGTCAACGGGCCGCTGGCGGGTCTGCCGCCGGTGCTGATGATCGTCGGCGAGGACGAACTGCTGCGTTACGACTGCGAGCTGATGGCCCGTCGGCTGACCGCCGCCGGCGTGCCCAACACCCTCGAGTTGTGGCGCGGCCAGGTGCACGCCTTCACCAGCATCCTGCCGGGTATGCCGGAGAGCCGCGCCGCGCTGGGCCGGGTGGCCCGCTTCGTCCGCGGCCGGATCGACGAGCAGCCCGCCGCCCGCAGCGCCTGACCGGCCTGCGACGGCGCTCGGCCGAACGGGCAGCGGCCCGAACGGCATCGTGCGCCGGGAACAATCCAGGACCCGCCTGATACGCACCCCCGTCCGGATCCACCGGGCGGGGGTGTGGCCCGCCGCGAACCGTCCGATATGCCCGGACCGTCCCGGGACACGGTTGTTCGTGATCGGATGCTGCGGCGGCGCGGGCCACCCGAGCCGTTAGGGTGGCGGTCGTGCGAGTGCTCGTAACCGGGGGCGCCGGGTTCATCGGCGCGAACTTCGTCCACCAGACCGTCGCGGAACGGCCCGACGTCCACGTCGTGGTGCTCGACGCGCTGACCTATGCCGGAAATCGGGCCTCGCTGGCGCCGATCGCCGATCGCATCGAATTCGTGCAGGGCGATATCGCCGATCAGGAGCTGGTCGATCGGCTCGTCGGCGGTGTGGACGCGGTGGTGCATTTCGCCGCCGAATCGCACAACGACAATTCGCTGACGCAGCCGTGGCCGTTCGTGCAGACCAATATCGTCGGCACCTACGCGCTGCTGCAGGCGGTGCGCCGGCACGAGGTGCGCTACCACCACATCTCGACCGACGAGGTGTACGGCGATCTGTCGGCCGCCGAACCGGCCTTCGACGAGAACACCCCCTACAACCCGTCCAGCCCGTACTCCGCCAGCAAGGCCGCGAGCGATCTGCTGGTCCGGGCCTGGGTGCGGTCGTTCGGGGTGCGCGCCACGATCTCCAACTGCAGCAACAACTACGGCCCGTACCAGCACGTGGAGAAGTTCATCCCGCGGCAGATCACCAATCTGATCGACGGGGTGCGGCCGCGGCTGTACGGCGCCGGGCACCAGATCCGGGACTGGATCCACGTCGACGACCACAACCACGCGGTGTGGGCGATCCTGGAGCGCGGCCGGATCGGGCAGACCTATCTGATCGGCGCGAACGGCGAATCGGACAACAAGACCGTGGTGCAGCTGATCCTGGCCGAATTCGACCGGGCCGCAGACGATTTCGACCACGTCACCGACCGCCCCGGCCACGATCAGCGCTACGCCATCGACGCCACCCTGCTGCGCACCGAATTGGGCTGGGCGCCGAAGTATTCCGACTTCAAGGCCGGACTGGCCGCCACCGTCGCCTGGTACCGCGAGCACGAGGACTGGTGGCGGCCGCAGAAGGCCGCCACCGAAAGCGCCTACGCCGCCGCGGGGGAGCGGGTGCTGTAGCACCCGGGATCAGCTGCGGTACAGCCGTTCCCAGTTCTCCCGGCTGATCAGCTCCGGCACCGCCGCGCGGTACTGCGCGGAGAGGGCGGGCAGTTCCCGCTGCAACCGCCGCAGCACCCGCACGGTGCGCAGCAGCAGCCGGACGGCCTTGGCCTTGTCCCGGCGGCGGATCCGCACCCCGGCCTGCGAGGCGTCGGTCACCACCACGTGGTCGAACAGCGAGACGTGCCACCAGTAGGCGTCCTCGCGGGTGATCCCCACGATCCCGTGCCGGGTGCGGCCGGTCCACTGCAGGATCGCGCGCTTGATCAGCACCAGCAGCGGCCGGCTCGGTTCGCCGGTGGCCCGGTGCAGGTGGATGTCGGAGGAACGCACCGGCGCACTGGGCATCGGATGCTGGACCGTCTCCGGATAGTCGCCACGGCCGGAACGTGCGGCGGCCAGCGCCGCCCGGCCGCCGTCGCGCAGCACCGACGGACCCTGCAGGAAGTCCTCGATGCCCTGCAACGTGGTGTGCGCCAGGCCGTACTGCATCGCCACCAGATGTTCGGACAGTTCCCGGAACAGCTTCCGCGCCACCGCCTTCGGATCCAGATCGGTGTGCAGCGAGCCGACGATCAGGGAGTTGCGCATGCTGAAGTAGCGCGCCCAGTCGTCGTAGTCCTTCCAGTAGAAGTCCGCGTGCCACACCGCCGCATTCGGCAGGGTGACGGTGACGAAGCCGGACTTACGGGCCCGCAGGCCGTATTCCACGTCGTCCCACTGGAAGAAGATCGGCAGCGGCAGGCCGATCTCGGCGACCGCCTCGGCCGGGATCAGGCAGGTCCACCAGGCGTTGTAGCCGGCGTCGACGCGGCGCTCCTGGTGATGCTTCAGCATGCTGGTGTTGCGCAACGCCTTCGACACCTTCTGGCCGTGCCGCAGGTCGTCCAGATGTACCTCCTCGGCGCCGACGTTGAGGTAATCGGGGTTGAGCAGGAACAACATCTGCGCGCCGACCAGTGTCGGCTCGGTGGTCAGGTTGGCGAAGGCGTTGAGCCGCAACACCGTTTCCGGCTCGCAGAGGATGTCGTCGTCCATCAGCAGGATGTCGACCGGCTCGCCGTCGCGCGCGGACACCTCGTACAGGCCGCGCGTGAAACCGCCCGCCCCACCGAGATTCGGCTGCCGCAGGTAGTGCAGCTTGTCGCCGAGCCGTGGCGCGGTCTCCTGGAACAGGGTCCGGCTCTCCACCGTGTCGGTGCCCTGATCGACGACGTACACCGAATCCACGAGGTCCAGCACGGCCGGATCCGAGGCCAGCGCCGCGACCGTGGCCGCGCAGTCGTCGGCGCGGTTGAAGGTGCAGATCGCGACGGCGACCGGGCGGACGCGCTCGGGAGCCGCGGCGGTCCAGGCCAGTTCGCTGACGGTGACGCCGCCGCCGATCGCCTCGAACTCGAGCCACAGCGCGCCGCCGTCGACGTACTGGTTCAGCGGTGCGCGCAGCACCACGCGGCCGTCGGTGTCGACGTCGGCGAAGTCGACGATCCGGCGATGCCCGGCGATATCGGAGGCCGCCAGCCGGATCCGCACCCGGCCGGAGACCTCGAGCGTCATCGCGGCCTCGATCTCGGTGACCGTGGTCCACCGTTGCCAGTAGCTCGCGGCGAAACGGCCGAAGTAGGTGTTGGTGGTGACCCGCGCGCCCTTCTCCAGGCGGAGTGCCAGCCGCTGGCGCTCCACCTTGCCCTTGATATCGGCGTAGAGATCGTCGCTGACCCGCGCGGACGGCCCGGTGAACACGCCCCGCTGCAGTACCAGCCGGTCGGGAGCGTGTCGGTCGGTCACCCGCCCGTCGATCTCGGGTGCGGTCACGGCCTGGCCCTGGTCCATGTAATTCCCTCTGTGCTGTCTGGCGATGGTGCCCCCGGCTCGGCATCGAGCGGCCACCATTATGTCTACATCAAGGATTCGCCGCTGGTCCCGCGGGTGCGGCCGCGTCGGATTGCGGTGTGGCGGTGGTGACGAACACGAACGCTCCGTACGCCCAGAATCGGAACATCACCGCGATGATCTGCCCGATCAGCGTCCCGGAGATGTTGTCCGACAGGGGGCTGGACAGGCCCAGCGCATAGCGGGAGAAGCCCAGGCAGCCCAGTTGCAGCCCGATCGCGATCAGGTTGAACAGCGCGTACAGCACGTACTGCCGCGCCGAACCGCTACCGCGCTGGCCGTAGGTCCACCACTTGTTACCGAAATACGTGACGACCGTCGCGGTCACGATCGCGATGATCTTGGCGAGCAATGGTGAGTGATACAGCACACCCGTGCCACCGGCGAAGACCAGCAGGTTGTACGTGCCGGCGTCGACCACGAAGCCGATCGCCCCGACCACGAGGAACGCCGCACTGCGTTTCAGCGTGGCCGAAAGCCCACCGGCCGGCAGCCCACCGGCCGCGTGCGTGGCCGATAGCCCATCGTCTGCGGGCTCGATACCGGGCGCCGAACCGCCCTCGACCGGCGCGGTGGATCCGGTCACGGTCTCGCTGCTGGACACCCGGCGTACGGTACCGCAGCCGAAGACGATTCACAGCATATGGTCAGCCGTCCTGCTACAGTCCCCAACCGGTTCCCTTAACCCGGGCCGCGCTCTGCACGCTTTCGATTCAGATGAGGGATTGACGGGGTGGACCCCACCGAGCTTCGCATCGCCGCAGTGGTGCCGTGCCACAACGAGGAGGCCGCGGTCGGCAAGGTCGTCGCCGATCTGCTCGCCGCGGTACCCGGCATCGTCGTCTACGTCTACGACAACCGCAGCACCGACGCCACCGCCGAGCGGGCCCGCGAGGCCGGCGCGATCGTGCGCACCGAAACCACCAAGGGCAAGGGCAATGTCGTCCGGCGCGCCTTCGCCGATATCGAGGCCGACGTCTACGTCATGATCGACGGCGACGACACCTACGACGCGTTCGCCGCGCCGATCATGATCCAGACCCTGCTCGCGGGCCCGTACGACCACGTACTGGGCGTGCGTAAGCAGGCGACCAGCGAGGAGTCGGCCTACCGGCCCGGTCACGAGACCGGCAACCGGGTGCTGAACGGCGTGGTGGGCAAGGTGTTCGGCGAGAACGTCGAGGACATGCTCTCCGGATACCGGGTGTTCTCCCGACGCTTCGTGAAGAGTTTCCCGGCGGTGTCCCGGGAATTCGAGATCGAGACCGAACTCACCGTGCACTCCCTGCATCTGCGGGTGCCGCAGTCCGCGGTACAGGTCGGCTTCCGCGACCGCCCGGCCGGCAGCGAGAGCAAACTGCGCACGTACCACGACGGTTTCAAGATCCTGGCGCTGATCTTCGGCCTGGCCCGGCACGAGCGGCCGGTGGCCTTCTACGGTCTGTTCGGCACGATCTCCTGGCTCATATCGGTGATTCTGATCACACCGATCGTGGTGGAGTTCTACGAGATTCATCAGGTGCCGCGCTTCCCGACGCTGTTCCTGGGCTTCACTCTGCTGTTGCTGGGCAGTCTCGCCTGGACCGCCGGCCTGATCCTCGACGGCATCCGCCGCTCCCGGCACGAGGCCGCGCGGCTGATGTACCTGCGGTACTCGGCCGTCGGCGTGGACTCGTCCGAGCGGATCCGGCAGGTGTACTGATGACCGTCGAGGCGGAACGGGTGACCGATGTGATCGATACCGGCGCGGATGCCGGGATCGATGCCGACGCGAGTGCCGCGGTTGCCGCCGAGCCGGTGACGCCCGCGCGGCCGGGAACGAGCGCGCTGCGCCGGGCCGCGGGCTGGACCGACCGCAACATCGGTTCCGGCGCGGCGGCATTCGTCGTGGTCGCGGCCCTGTTCGGGGTGATCTTCTCGGTCCTCACCCCGGCGTTCTGGGGGCACGACGAGATCACCCAGTTCGGCCGGGCCTATCAGGTCGCGCACGGCGGGTTCACCCCGCAGCGCATCGAGGACGCGCGCGGTGTCGCCTACGGCGGGCAGATCCCGCTGAGTATCGACGGCCTGATGTCGTACGCCTTCGAGGATTACAACCGCAACGGTGAAGAGCCGGATCCGCTGATGGCCGATCCGGCCGCGTACCGGCAGATCGGCGCCGCGCCGATCACCTCCGCCACCAAGCAGATCTGGTTCACCAATACCGCCGCCTACTCCCCGGTGGCGTATGTGCCTGCGGCCGTGGGCATCCGGATCGCGCAGGCGGCCGGCCTGGACGTCTCGGCGACGGTCGAGCTGACCCGATTGTGCGGGCTGCTGGCCTATCTGGTGATCGTCGGCTTCGCGCTGCGGGCGCTGCGCGGCCATCGGGTGCAGTGGCTGGCGTTCACGGTGTCGGTACTGCCGATCGCGCTGTTCCAGGCCGGGACGGTGACCGCCGATACGGTGACCAACGCATTGGCCGTCCTGGTGTCCTGTCTGCTGGTGAAGGGCCTGTTCCTCGGTGCCCCGCTGACGGTTCCGGAGCGGGTGGCCGCCCTCGGCGCCACGCTGCTGCTGCCGTTGAGCAAGCCGACGTATGTGCTGCTGGCCATGTTGGTGGTGCTGATCCCGGCCCGGGAATTCGGTTTCACCCAGTGGCGCAAGTGGATTCCGTGGGTGGTCGCGGCCGTGGGTGCGATCGGTTTCGCGGCCTGGATGAAGATCGCCGCCCCGACCGGCGACGGTATGGGCCTGATGCGGCCGGAGCGCCAATGGCATTCGGTCCGCCCCGGCGATCAGCTGCACGGAATCCTCAGTCACCCGGTGCATTTCGTGACCGTCTTCACCGACAGCGCCTGGCTGCGCGATCAGCGCTGGTTCACCCAGTTCTTCGGCGAACTCGGCTTCGCGTACGTGGACGTCCCCGCCCTGACCATCGTGGCCTGTCTGCTGGCGTTCGCGGTCAGCGCCGGCATCTCCGAGCGGTTCACCATCGGCCGGTGGCGGACGGCGATCGTCGCCCTGACCATCCTGGCCAGCGTCGCGATGATCTATGTGACGCTGTACATGTCATTCACCCCGGTCGACTACTACCTGATCGACGGCGTGCAGGGCCGCTACTTCGTACCGCTGGCGATCGTCGGCCTGGTCGTCCTGTTGCGCTGGATTCCGGTGCGGCTCAGCGACTCCCGCGGCCGTACACCGGTCCGCGGCGCGGCGATCCTGATCGTGGCCGCGACGCTGGTGGGCCTGGTGGCTGCCGTCGTCAAGTACCACTACCTGGTCTGGGGCTGACCGGTCCGGGCTCGATCGCCCGTCGAGGCGCCGAATCCGACCCTCGGCGGCGAGTGATCAGACCCCGACCGCGTCGCGAGCCCGCACCCGCGGTAGCACCTCGGTGGTGAGCAGGTCGAGCGAGTGCTGCCAGGCGGGTAGCTCGTCGGCGAAATCGTGCACGTTCAGCAGTAGCGTGCCGAAGCCGCCGGTCTCGCGGGACAGGTCGCTGAGATGTTCGGTGACCGTCTCCGGCGATCCGGTCAGCCACAGCCGGTCGGCGACGAAATCCAGGTCGATGTGTTCCGGATCGACCGTCCGGCCGTTCGGCAGCCGGCCCAGCAACGGCGCCAGGCCCAGGCGCAGATACAGCGGTAACAGGAACTGTTCCCAGCAGCGTCCCATCGCGCCGGTGCGCGCGCGGCGGCGGGCCTCGGCATCGGTATCGGCCACGTAGACATCGCGGACGATCCGCCAGTCGGCCCGGTCGGCGCACCGGCCCGCGGCCGCCGCGCCACCCGCCACGGTCGCGAAATGCCTTGCCAGATAACGATTGTCGGGTGCGACCGCCGGACTGATCGGGAGATAGCCGCGGGCCCCGGCGAGCCGATGGTGCGCGGAATCGGCCCGCAACGCCGCGAGCGCGATCGGCGGATGCGGCCGCTGCACGGGGAACAGCTGGTGGCCCGGATCATCCGGCCCGTCCGAGGTCCGGAATCGAGCACGGTTGCGCGGCGGCCCGTCCGTCCACAGCCCGACGATCGTGTCGAGCGCGTCGAAGGTCATCGCGCGGTGCAGCCCCGGCATCGCGTCGATGCCGAACAGCTGCCGGTCGCAGGGCAGCGCCGCACTGGCCACGCCGAACTGATATCGCCCGCCGCCGAGCTGGTCCAGATAGGCGGCCCGATGCGCCGCCTCGACCGGATGATGGAACGGCAGCTGGGCCAGCGGCCCGAGCCGGATCGCCGAGGTACGCGAGAAGGCCTGCGCGATCAGCAGATCCGGCGCCGGACTGCGCGCCCACCGGGTGGTGAACTGCTCGGCCAGCCACACCTCGGTGAGCCCGGCGCGGTCCAGCAGCAGGATCTGTTCCAGATCGATGCGATGCCCGTCGGCGATCCGCCGCTCGGGCGGATGCGAACCCGCGAGATACGCACCGACCCGCATACGCGTTTCCTTCCCGGCGGCCGAGCATTCGGTCCTCGAGGTCGGGAGATCCGGCGCGTACGACGTGACCAGCGCCGATGCTCACCATCCGCCGGGATCGTATGGGCGATTCCGGCGGATCGGCAAGGCACGCGGCGTACCGAGACAGCTATGTGATCACAGGAACAGATCGAGACTCAGCGGTCCGTCGCCCGGAACCACCCGGTACTTGTCCAGATCGGTGATGCCGTGCGTGGCCAGGACGTCGTCGTCGATGAAGAAATTGCCCGTGGTGTCCTTCGCGGGCGAGGTCAGCACCAGATAGGCGGCGTCGGCGTAGATGTCCGGCGTGCGCGAGGACGAGATGGTCTCGTCGCCGCCGAGCAGATTCCGGACCGCGGCGGTGGCGATCGTGGTCCGCGGCCACAGCGAGTTGACGCCGATCCCGTACTTGCGCAGTTCCTCGGCCAGACCGAGGGTGGTCAGCGACATGCCGTACTTGGCGATCGTGTAGCCCAGCGAGGATCCGGCCCACTTCGGGTCCAGGTTCAGCGGCGGCGACAGGGTCAGGATGTGCGGATTCCGTCCGGCCTCGGCGGACTGCTTCAACGCCGGGATCGATGTCTTCGACAGCAGGAAGCTGCCGCGGGCGTTGATGTCCTGCATCAGGTCGTACTTCTTCATCGGCAGCGTCTCGGTCGGCGAGAGGTCGATCGCCGAGGCGTTGTTGACGACGATGTCGATACCGCCGAACCGCTGCACGGTCTGCTCGACCGCGTCTGCGACGGCAGCGTCGTCGCGCACGTCACCGACGTATTTCAGCACCGTGCCGCCGGCCTCCTCGAGTTCCGCGGCCGCGGTGTGGATGGTTCCGGGCAGCTTCGGATGCGGCGTATCGGTCTTCGCGATCAGCGTGATGTTCGCACCGTCGGCCGCCGCCCGCTTGGCGATCTCCAGCCCGATACCCCGGCTTCCGCCGGACATGATCATCGTCCGGCCGGCCAGTGGCTTACTTGCTTCCGTCATTGGCAGCTCCTCGTCGTGCGGCAATCCCCGCAACGATCGTGCCATGCCACACCGGCGTCGGCGTTGGTATCCGCCCGCGCTCGGCGCACCGCCGCCGAGGTGGATTCGGTGACGGTGTGCCGAGAAATGGAGAGGTGGCGAGAACGCGGGGCCGGGACCCAGCCGGTACCGTACGGCGGTGCGGCGGCAACGAGACGGCTGCGGGTCAGTACCCGAGCCGGACGGTGGATAGTCCGTCGCCGGAACGACATTCGTCGCCCGGACGCGAAACGACCTGTACCGCCGTCGAATTCGCGATCACCTATCCACCTCCTCTGCCGCGCACGGGCCCTGTGCCCTACCCGGTCCGCCTCTGCTGTGCGGGAACGACTTTCACGATGGCAGGCCGAAGGCACCGGCCGCAAACGAATTTCCGATGATCGAATTCGCGCGGACGGGAGAAGCGTTGTGACTCAGGGCTTGTCGAACTGCTCGCGGCGCCCCAGCCGCCGCAGCCGCAGCCATTCGGCCAGTCCGGCCGGATCCTTCTGCTGCACCAGGAAGAACCAGGAGAACCGGGCCCACTCCTGCGGCAGCAGCTTGCGCATCCCCGGCTGCGACATCAGATAGCCGCGGTTGCGGTAGGTGAAGTAGCGCTTGACCGGATCGTCCGGGTACTGGGTGTGCATCCGGCCGCCCAGGATCGGCTTGAACTCCGCCGACCCGTTGGGATGCAGATAGGCGGTCTGCAGGCAGGTGCCGAACGGCAGCCCGGACCGCACCAGCCGGCGGTGGATCTCCACCTCGTCACCGCGCACGAACAGCCGCAGATCCGGCACGCCGATCTTGTCGATCGCCTCCGCCGAGAGCAGGGCGCCGTTGAACAGCGAGGCGATACCGGGCAGGAAATCGTCGTCGCCGAGTTCCGAGCGATGCCGCCGCCACACCAGTCCGCGGCGCAGCGGGAAGGCCAGCCGGTCCGGTTCGGCGATATCGCACACCACCGGCGACACCTCCGAGAGCCGGTGCCGCCGAGCGCAGTTCATCAACTTCTCGAGTACGTCCGGACCCTCGGGCCGGCCGTCGTCGTCGGCCAGCCAGATCCAGTCCGCGCCCTGGGTCAGCGCGTGCAGGATGCCCAGCGCGAAACCACCCGCGCCGCCGAGGTTGTGCTCGGACCCCAGATAGGTGGACTCGATGTCCTGCTCCCGCACCAACTCACCGACGTCGGCCTCGTTGGCGTTGTCGACCACGATCAGATGATCGATCGGCCGGGTCTGCGCGCACAGCACCTTCAGCGATTCGGCGAGCAGATCTCGCCGCTTGTGGGTGACGACCACGGCCACGATCCGCGCGGACGGACTCCAGGTCGTCGCACCCGATATCGGCGGATTCATGCCCTGACCGTTCATGCAGACAGTTCCCGTTCCTGTTCCAGTTCGCGCAACACGTGGGCGACGTGGTCACCCGCCTCCGGGCCTTCGTAGGCCCGCACCACATCCTCGATCCCTCCGGACATTCTGACGTGTCCGTGATCGATCCACAGTGCGCGATCGCACAATTGCGCAAGGAACTCGTTGGAGTGACTGGCGAACACCAGGATGCCCGATCGGGCCACCAGGCGCTGCAATCGCGCCCTGGCCTTCTTCATGAACTCCGCGTCGACGGCCCCGATACCCTCGTCGAGCAGCAGGATCTCCGGATCGATGGAGGTCACCACCCCCATCGCCAGGCGCACCCGCATACCGGTCGAATAGGTGCGCAACGGCATCGCCAGATAATCCCCGAGTTCGGTGAAGTCGGCGATCTCGTCGATCTTCGACAACATCTGTTTCCGGGTCTGCCCGAGGAACAGGCCGCGGATGATGATGTTCTCGTAGCCGGAGATCTCCGGATCCATGCCGACACCGAGGTCGAACACCGGCGCCACCCGCCCGTGGATCTGCGCGATCCCGCGGGTCGGCTCGTAGATACCGGCCAGCAGCCGCAGCAGCGTGGACTTACCGGCGCCGTTGTGCCCGACCAGGCCGACGCGGTCGCCCTCGCGCAGCGACATCGTGATCTCGCGCAGCGCCTCGACCACCACCACGTCGGAACTGTTGCGCCCGATCGCGCCACCGGCCTTGCCCAGGAACGCCTTCTTCAGCGAGCGGGACTTGGCGTCGAAGATCGGGAACTCCACCCACGCGTCGTGGGTGTCGATGCTGACTCGGCTCGTCATATCACCCTCTACACCCAGTACGGGACGCGGGAACGGAATTGCTTCATGGCCAGGATCGCCGCGATCCAGCCGACCACGGTGATGGTCAGGACCAGCAGCCAGCTGTGCAGCACGATGTGCTCACCCAGCAGGGGAGCGCGCACGATCTCCAGATAGTGATAGGTCGGTATGACCTGGACCAGCCGGGCGCGCTCGCTCACCGAACCGCCGCGGTCCTCCAGCGCCTTCGTACTCCACATCACCGGGGTCAGGACGAACAGCATCAGGGTGGTGCTGGAGAGGATCGGCGCGATGTCGCGGTAGCGAGTGGCCAGGATGCCGAACACCACCGACACCCACATGGAATTCGCGAAGACCAGCAGGATGCCCGGAATCGCCAGCAGACAGGTCCAGCTCAGATTGCGCCACAGCCCGAAGACCACCGCCATGACCAGATAGATCACCGCGTTGTGCGCGAAGAACAGGAACTGCCGCCACACCAGCCGGTACACGTGCACGCTCAGCGCCGAGGGCAACTGTTTGATCAGGCCCTCGTTGGCGATGAAGACCTCCGACCCCTCCAGGATGGAGTTCTGGATCACGTTCCAGACGATCAGGCCGATGGTCACGTACGGCAGGTAGTACCGCATCGGCTGATGCAGCAGTGCCGAATACAGCACGCCCATCGCCGCCGCCTGGACGCCGGTCGCGATCGTGATCCAGAACGGGCCCAGCACCGAACGCCGGTACCGCTGCTTGATGTCCTGCCAGCCCAGCTGCAGCCACAGCTCGCGCTGGGCGAACCCGTCGCTCAGATCCTTGAAGGCGCGTCGGAACGACTGCGAGTCCGAGGCCGGCAACGCGGGGGCGTCGGCCGGAGTCTCGTCCGCGGTCACCGATTCAGCGGGGGCAGCTGCAGGCACAGTGCTCGACTGTAGCGGTGTCCGCTCCCCGGCAGGAGAGTGACCAGCCGATCGGGGTGATTCACGAGGACCCCGATCCGCCATCCGCTCGCCGCTCGATTCAGAGGTACTGTCCGCCGCTGGAACCACTCTGGCGGCCGTCCTGCGGGGTGTTGATGCCCGGGGGCAGCGCGTGCCGCATCTGCTCGAGCTGTGCCCGCGCCGCCATCTGCTGGGCGAACAGCGCGGTCTGGATGCCGTGGAACAGGCCCTCCAGCCAGCCGACCAGCTGGGCCTGGGCGATCCGCAGTTCGGCGTCGGACGGGATGCCGTCGTCGCTGAACGGCAGCGCCAGCCGCTCCAGCTCCTCCCGCAGTTCCGGGGCCAGGCCCTGTTCCAGCTCGTGGATCGAGGTGGTGTGGATCTCCTTGAGCCGGCTGCGGCTGGCGTCGTCCAGCGGTGCGGCGCGGACCTCCTCGAGCAGTTGTTTGATCATGGTGCCGATGCGCATGACCTTCGCCGGCTGTTCGACCATGTCGGCCAGCGATTCGTCCTTGCTGTCGGTGTCGGCATCGCCCGCGTGGTCGCCGCTGTCGCCGACGACCTGCCCGCCGACGATCTGACCGGCGGGTACGACCAGCGGTCGGCCCTCGGGTCCGATCACCACGATGGAATCAGGTGCTCCGTCCGGGTGCGTCATGCCCCCATCATGTCGCGTATCGGCGCGGCGCGCTAAATGCGGGAACACGGTTACGCCGTCTCGCCGGGTGCCCTTAGAGTGGCTCGCATGACTTACGACGTCGCGAGGGTTCGGGGCCTCATACCGTCCCTGGGCGACGGCTGGATCCATCTCGACCCGCAGGCGGGCATGCTGGTTCCGGATTCGGTCTCCAGGGCGGTGTCGACGGGTTTCCGCACCTCGGCGTTCAGTCACACCAATCGGCACACCGCGGCCAAGCGCAGCGCCGCGATCCTGGAGGGAGCCCGCGAGGCGGTCGCGGATCTGGTCGGCGGCGATCCCGCGGGGGTGGTGCTGGGCCCCGACCGGGCCGTCCTGCTGGCCTGGCTGTCCGAATCGTTGAGCTCGCGACTCGGACTCGGCACCGGAATCGTGTTGTCGCGCCTGGACGACGAGGCGAATGTGGCCCCCTGGCTGCGCATCGCCAACCGCTACGGCGCCCACGTCCGCTGGGCCGAGGTCGAGATCGAGACCTGCGAGATGCCGGCCTGGCAGTTCGAGGAACTGATCGGCCCCACCGCCCGCCTGGTCGCGCTCACGGCGGCCTCCCCGATAGTCGGCTCGGCCCCCGCGGTCCGGGTGGCCGCCGACCGGGTCCACGAGGTGGGCGGGCTCCTGGTGGCCGATTGTGTAGGTGCGGCCCCCTACGCCCTCATCGACATCACCGAACTGAACGCCGACGTCATCGCCCTGTCCGCCCCCGCCTGGGGTGGCCCCCAGATCGGCGCCCTGGTCTTCCGCGACCCCGCCTTCCTGGACCGTATCCCCGCGATGTCCCTGAATCCGTACGCGAAGGGCGCCGAACGCCTCGAGGTGGGCGGCCATCAATACGCCCTCCTGGCGGGCCTGACCACGTCGATCGACTACCTCGCCGGCCTCGACGAACAGGCCGGCGGCACCCGCCGCGAACGCCTGGAAATCTCGATCAGCTCGTTACAGGACTACCAGGACCATCTGTTCGAACATCTGATGACCGTCCTGGACCGCATCCCCGATCTCACCGTGATCGGCCGCGCCTCCACCCGCATCCCCACGGTCAGCTTCACCATCGCCGGGATGCAGGCGGAGAAGATCTCCGCCAAACTCGCCGACCACCGCATCGGCACCCTCAGCGGTATCCACGGCGGCAGCCGCCTCCTCGACGCTCTCGGCGTCAACGACGAGGGCGGCGCGGTCACGGTGGGCCTGGCCCCCTATACGACCAGATTCGAGATCGACCAGCTGGGCCGCGCCCTCACCGCGCTGGAACGCTGACCTCCGTCAGTCCCGAATCCGCAGAATCACCTTCCCCACGGTCTCCGGCGAATCGAGCAGCCGATGCGCCTCGGCAGCCTCGGTGACCGGCAACTCGGCATGTATCACCGGCGCCACCACCCCCTCGGCGACCAACGGCCACAGCTGCCGATGCACCTCCCCGATGATCTCGGCCTTACCCGACCGCCCGGTGGTGGGCCGCCCCCGCAACCCCATGGCATGGATGGTCCCCCGCTTCCCCAGCAGCGCACCGAGATTCAGTTCCCCCCGCACCCCACCCTGCATCCCGATCACACACAATTGCCCGTCCGGCGCCAGCGCCTCGACATTCCGCCCGAGATAAGCGGCCCCCATATTGTCGAGAATCACGTCGGCCCCACCCATATCCCCCAGCACCGCAACGAAATCCGCCTCACGATAATTGATCAGCGTACTGGCCCCGAGTTCCTTGCACCGAGCCAATTTCGCCCCCGACCCCGCCGTCACCGCAACCCGGGCCCCCAAACTCACCGCCACCTGAATCGCATGCGTCCCGATCCCACTCCCACCCCCGTGGACCAGCAGCAACTGCCCCGCATGCAACCCCGCCCGCATCACCAGATTCGACCACACGGTGGCCGCCACCTCCGGCAACCCCGCAGCCGCAACCGGATCCAACCCCGCCGGCACCGGCAACACCTGCCCCTCGGGCACCAGCACCTGCTCCGCATACCCCCCACCACTGAGCAGCGCACAAACCCGCTGCCCCACCTCGAAGTCCCGCACCCCCGCCCCCACGGCGGCGACAACCCCCGAACACTCCAGCCCCAGCACCTCGCTGGCCCCCGGCGGCGGCGGGTAATACCCCTGCCGCTGCATCAGATCGGCCCGATTCACCCCCGCCGCCGCCACATCGACGAGCACTTCCCCGGGCCCGGGCGCAGGCAGATCGGCCACCGAAGCCCACCGCATCACCTCGGGCCCACCGAAACCATCCAGTGTGATTGCGTACACGCGCACGATTGTCCCGCGCCCCACCGTGGCCGTGGGTCCCTCCCCCCGTCTTCCCCGCGTTTCCGGTGCTCGGGCGAGTCGGGCACCAACGCCGATCAGAGCTACCACGATGCTCGGCGTCCCCGCCGCCGTCCCCGTCAATCCGCTACCGCCCCGAAGCGTCGACCCTCGATGCGCGGCACGGCGTGATACGCAGGACCCCTGACCGAAAGGAGCCCGAGCCATGCCCGCTGTCGCAGACCTAGCCCTGGGCCTGGCACCCATCGCGGGCGGAGTAATTCTCGGCGCGGCGGCGGGTTACCTGAAGGGGCCGGACGTCCGCAAGGGGATCAGACAGGACATGGACCTGCTGGACCGTCTGCCGTCGGAGGATGTGGAGCGGCGAGCCGCCCTGCAACGAAGTATCGATACCCGCGTCGACGATCTGGTCGCGACCGTCCACCGATACCGCCCGCTCCGCCGAGCGGCCGCAACGTATCGCGGTGGCCTACGCGACATCCTGCTGTTCATCAGCATGATCCTGTTCACGGGCGTCTGGTGGAGCGTCGATCACGACAAGAACAGCTGGCTACCGATGTTCGTTGTCCTCATCGTGATTTCGATCTGGGCGGCCGCCTACGCCTCGAGCGGCCTCCTCAGAGCCGTACTCGGCTTCCGACACCGGAACGACTGACCCACAACACCTCACAGCAGGTACCCGACCTTGCGGTGGGTGTGGGATTTGAACCCACGGTGGCGTGAACCACGACGGTTTTCAAGACCGTTCCCTTAGGCCGCTCGGGCAACCCACCTTGCTCCGGGCGGTGCCGGGGCCGTTTCAGACTACTGGCGGGTGGTGGGGGATTCACAATCGGTGAGGTGCGCGGATGTGGCGCGGGTCACAATCCAGTGGACACGGGTTTATTTGCTGCTGGATTGCTATTGGCGCTGTCAGAGTGTGCGGCATGGGTGGTCGCCGCACGTGGCGCCGGTTTTCCGGCGTCTTCGTCAGTGCTGCGTTCGTATCTCACGCGGCCCTGGCTGTGACGTCGCCCGCCCAGGCGGAACCCGGTCTGCCCCCTACGGGGTCGGCGGATTGGGGGGTGCCCTGGGTGGTGCGACCGGTGGCTCCGGAGGAAGTCTCCATCGACCATGTCGAGGAGATCTCCGATCGGTGGCTGCGAGTATTCGTCAATTCCCCGGCGATGGCGCGGACCGTACAGGTTCAGGTGTTGCTGCCAGCGGATCGGGACACGCCGCGGCCTACCGTCTACTTGCTCGACGGGCGGGCGGCCAGCGACGACGGGAACAGTTGGCTCGATCAAGGGAATGCGGCGGACTTCTTCGCCGACAAGCAGGTGAATGTGGTGGCGACCGTGGGCGGGCCGGCGGGGTATTACACCGACTGGCAGCATCCGGATCCGGTGCTGGGCAACAACAAATGGGAAACCTTCCTCACCAAGGAGTTGCCGCCGCTGATCGATGCGGAGTTCGGGGGCAACGGGCACAACGCCATCGAGGGCGTGTCGATGGGGGCCGAGGCCGCCACGATGCTGGTGATGCGAAATCCGGGGCTGTATCGAGCCGTGGCCGCGCACAGCGGATGTTATGCGATGGGGTCGGAGTTCGGGCAGGCCCAGGCCCGGGCGGTGGTGCAGACCTACGGTGGCAATCCGGACAACATGTTCGGCGACCAGGACGATCCGGACTGGGCGGCACACGATGTGCTCATGAACGCGGAAGCCTTGCGCGGCAAGGCGATCTATCTGTCCGCGGGAAGTGGGCTGCCGGGTGCGTTCGACAGCGCGGCCACCATGGACGCGCTGAACGCGGTCGTCTTTGGCGGTCCGCTCGAGGCCGGGGCGAACATCTGCACGATGGTGCTCGCGGATCGGTTGTCGCGCATGCAGATTCCGGCGACGGTCGATATGCGGCCCAGTGGCACCCACTCGTGGCGGTACTGGGCCGACGATCTGGCCCACGCCTGGCCGACGCTGGCGGCGGCTCTGGGCGCGGAGTAGGGATCAGCCGAGGAAGCGGGTGCGGGTGGCCGCGTCGGTGGCGAAGGCCAGGAACAGGTCGTTCTCGTGCGGGTCGCCGGCGGTGACCCGCACGCCGTCGGTGCCGTACGGGCGGACCACCACGCCCGCCTCCTCGCTGGCCCGGCCGTACGCCGCGGAGCGGTCGCCCAGCGGCAGCCAGAAGAAGTTGGACTCGCTCGGCGGCACGGTGTAGCCGGCCGCGATGAGGGCGGCGCGCATGCGCTCGCGTTCGGCGACCACCCCGTCGGTGCGGTCCAGCAGTTCGTGCCGGGCCTCCAGGCAGGCGATGGCCGCGGCCTGGGCCACCCGGTTCACGCTGAACGGAATGTGCACCTTCAGCAGCGCGGTGATGACCTCGGGGTCGCCGACCGCGTAGCCGACCCGCAGGCCCGCGAGGCCGTAGGCCTTCGAGAAGGTGCGCAGCACCACCACATTCGGCCGGTCGCGGCGGATCGCGATGCCGTCCGGGAAGTCGTCCTCGGGCAGCCGCAGGTATTCGTAGTACGCCTCGTCCAGCACCACCAGCACGTGCTCGGGCACCTTGTCCAGGAACTCGACCAGTTCGGCGCGACCGGCCGCGGTGCCGGTCGGGTTGTTCGGGTTGCAGACGAAGATCAGCTTGGTCCGCGGGGTGACCGCCGCGGCCATCGCGTCGAGATCGTGGGTGAACTCGGGGGTCAGCGGCACCGGGACGGCCCGCGCATTGCCCACCTGAGTGACGATCGGATATGCCTCGAAGGACCGCCACGCGAAGATCACCTCGTCGGTGGGCGCGTCGCAGGTGATCTGCACCAGTTCCTGGCAGAGCGCGACGCTGCCGCAGCCCGCGGCCACGTTCTCCGTCTCGACGCCGAGGAACTTCGCCAGCGCTGCCCGCAATTCGCCGGCGCCGTTGTCCGGGTAGCGGTTGACCTGCTCGACCGCCTCCGCGATGGCCTTGGACACCGACGGCAGTGGGCCGAAGGTGGTCTCGTTGCTGGCCAGCTTGACCACGTCGGGCAGGCTGCGGCCCGCGACATAGGCCGGGATGGACGCGAGGTCCGGGCGAATACGAGCGTTCACATCACTACAGTAAAGGGTGCCGGACGAGCGGGATCGCACCGCCCAACCTGCCGGAAAATTTTTGGGTGCGCACCCGTTACAAAGGATTTCTGACGAAGCTACATCCGCGAACTATTATGGCGACATGTCGGGCGTCTACCGGGACACTGCACTCGTGCGCGACCGAATTCCGCAGGCGGCGGGCGGGCCGCAGGCGGCATTGGAGACACGGGTGCCCATCACCGTCGTCGAACCGGAGGGGGTGGGTCGCGGCGGCATCGTGGTGCTGCACGAATCGCGCGAATTCGCCGTTCCGCTGCTGGAGTTGATGGGATCGCTGGCCGGTGACGGCTGGATCGTGGTCGCGCCGCACCTGTTCCATCGCGATCCGGACATCGCGGACGCCGTATTCGGCCAGGACCTCTTCGACGATTTCGATGCCGCCTTCGACTGGCTGACCGGGCACGGGGTGTTCCCGGACTGCGTCGGGGTGCTGGGTTTCGACACCGCCGGCACCGCCGCCTTCCTGGTCGCCACCAACCGCCCGATCGGCGCCGCGATCAGCGTCGCCGCCCCCGGAATAGTGACGCCGCTGACCGAGGAGGCGCCCGCGCTGGTGCACGCCGCGCCGCTGCTGCAGGCGCCGTGGCTCGGGTTGTACGGCGCCGACGACGCCTCGATCGCCGCGGATCTGGTCGACGAATTACGCGATGCCGCAGCGGCTGCCGCCGTCGCCACTCTGGTGGTCACCTGCGCGGGTCAACTGCACCGCGCGGACCAGCCGCGTTTCGATTCCGGCGAGCCCGCGGACGCGGTGACCCGCATCTTCGACTGGTTCGACAGCCACCTGCGTTGACCAGCCGTTTTGCGTCCTGAGCGGTTGCTCTGTACTCTTGCGTCTCGGCGGTTCGAAAGGACCGGTGCCCTCGAAGAGAAGGCTCCAGGAGGCGTGCCAGAGCGGCCGAATGGGACTCACTGCTAATGAGTTGTCCCTTCACGGGGACCGGAGGTTCAAATCCTCTCGCCTCCGCCATGTCCGGTAACGGACGATACAACTACATATCGAACAAGCCTGCGCCCGTAGCTCAACGGATAGAGCATCTGACTACGGATCAGAAGGTTAGGGGTTCGAATCCCTTCGGGCGCGCTGAACTGTCCCCCATCGGAATTCCGATGGGGGACAGTTGTTTTCGTATGTGATGTGCATCCCGTTTTCGCGGGCTCCAGGGCGAGTTGTTCACCGGGGGTTCCCCGTGGCTCGAGTACCCTGCACCCACGAACTCGTTCGTGACGGCGAGTGGCCGGGGTCGGAGGCGAAAGGACGGGTGTGACGGGCGCGCGGATGGTCGGGCTGTTCGCCGGGATCGGTGGACTGGAGCTCGGTCTGAGCGCGCACGGATGGCACACCGAACTGCTCTGTGAGATCGATCCGGGCGCGCAGGCCGTACTGGCGGCGCACTTTCCGGATGTCGAGCGGCACGCCGACGTGACCCGGTTGCGCGCGCTGCCCGCCGGCACCGATCTGGTCGCCGCCGGATTCCCTTGCCAGGACCTGTCGCAGGCCGGCCGGACGGCGGGTATCACCGGATCGCGATCCGGTCTGGTGGACGAGGTGTTCCGGCTGGTGCGCCGCCGCCGCGGCCCGCGCTGGCTGCTCATCGAGAATGTGCCGTTCATGCTGCAACTGGATCGCGGCGCGGCGATGCGGCACATCACCACCGCGCTGGAGGAACTCGGCTACACCTGGGCCTATCGCGTCGTGGACGCGCGCGCCTTCGGACTGCCGCAGCGCCGGCAGCGGGTGCTGATGCTGGCGTCGCGCACCGAAGATCCGCGGCCGGTGCTGTTCGGCGCCGAGGCCGGGCCGCGCACGATCGGCGATCCGGCCACCGATCCGTGCGGCTTCTACTGGACCGAGGGCGTGCGCGGGCTCGGCTGGGCGGTGAACGCGGTGCCGACGCTGAAGGGCGGTTCCGGGCTGGGTATCGCGAGCCCGCCCGCGGTGCGGCTGCCCTCGGGTGAGATCGTCACCCCCGGACTCACCGATGCCGAACGGCTACAGGGCTTTTCCCGGGACTGGACCGCGCCCGCGGTGAACGCGCCCGGGGTGCGATCCGGGCATCGGTGGAAACTGGTCGGCAATGCGGTGAGCGTGCGGATGGCGACCTGGGTCGGCTCCCGGCTGGCGGGCCCGCTCCCGGACGAGCCGCTGCCCGACGAACTACCGCTGATCGGACCGCGCTGGCCGACCGCCGCATGGGGGCGCGCGGGCTGCGTCCATCGGGTGCCGGTCTCGACCTGGCCGGTGCACGAGCCCTACGAGGACCTGCGCTGGTTCCTCGACGACGCACGGCTGCTGTCCCCCCGGGCGACCGCCGGATTCCTGCGCCGCGCCGGCCGCGGCACCCTGCGCTTCCCACCCGGATTCCTCGCCGACGTGGAGAACCATCTGCTGCGCATGGGAGGCTTCCCGCAGGAGGCGGCGTGAGGACGCGTGCGGGGCACGGGATCGGCTCGGAACAGCTCGGCGTGCGCCTCACGAAATATTGATAGTCTCTGCCGGATACTTCCCGGGGTGGGAACATCGAGTCCGGTCCGGGCGCTGAAGAGGTGGTGCATGGGTTCCGGACGGCCTGCGACCGATGCCGTGACGAGTGCCCGGATGTCGCGGCAGAAGCGGGTGGGAACGGCGCCGGAGATCGCGTTGCGCCGGGAGTTGCATCGCCGTGGTTGCCGGTATTTCGTCGATCGGGCCCCGCTGACCGGGCTGCGCCGCCGGGCCGATCTGGTGTTCCCGCGCCGCCGGGTGGCGGTGTATGTGGACGGTTGTTTCTGGCACAGCTGCCCGCAGCACGCGACCTCGCCGCGCAACAACGCGCAGTGGTGGGCGGACAAGCTGGCCGGCAATGTCGTCCGCGATCGCGATACCGATGCCCGGCTGATCGCTGCGGGCTGGCAGGTCGTGCGGATCTGGGAGCACGAGGACGCCGTGACGGCGGCCGATCGGGTTCTGGCGGCCCTCGCCGATCGATAACTCGATCGAGTGGGTCATGATGGAGGCAGGTGCCGAGGCAACCATCCGACCAGTTTGTGGCGGCCGACGAACCTACGAATCGAGGGCAATGACGCCAACGGAACATCGCTGGGCGGGGCTGGCCGTTCTGGACCCGCCGCCGGCACCGGTACGCCGGGGCCCGCGGGTGCTGCGCTGGTGCGTGGCCGTGGCCGTGGCGCTCGCCGGAGTTTGTTATTCGTCCTGGGTGCTGGAGTTCGTACTGCCGATCGGGCTCGATCCGGTCAATTCGTTCCTCAGCGAACTGGACGCGCAGGGCCGTTCCTACGGCTGGGTCTTCTCCACCGCGGACACGCTGACCGGAATTCTCGCGTTGATCGCCGCGATCGGGGGGATATTCGAATATTCCTGGGGCAGATTGTCGATCGCGGCCTGGGTGGCGCTGGGTTGTTTCGGTATGTCGACGATCGCCGACGCGCAGTTGCCGCTGCGCACCTGCCATCCGGATCCCTGCCCCAAAACCGATGACAGTGGCCTGTTCCCGCAGCTGCATCAGATCCATGCCCTGACCAGCACGCTGGCGGTGACATCGATCTTCGTGGCGATGATCGCGTTCAGCGCGGCGGCGTTCCGGTACCGGCGCTGGCCGGTGCTGCGGCATTCCGGGTTGTGGATACTCGTGCTCGCGTCGGCGGTGACGGCCTGGATGCTGATCGCCGACAATCTGCCGGGTAATTACGGCCTGGGTATCGCGCAGCGCATCCAGATCGGGTCGATCTCACTGTGGCTGATCGCGCTGGGGGTGCAGCTTGGCGTGACCGCCCGCCGCGCCGAACTCAGCGTCGCCAACGGCGAGCATCCACCAGGGAGCGGGGCGCGGTGGCGGCGAGGGCACCGGAACTGGCCATGATCACGAGCACGGTCAGCATGACGGCGAGGGCGAGGATGTTCTCGAAGAGGGTCATGCAACGAGCGTCACATCGCACGCTCACAGGCCGCGGTGCGCACCGTGCGTAATCGCTGAGAGCTGTGCCGACGGTCCGGTGCCGATCTCTCGAGCCGGTGTGCGGGAACGGAAAATCGGTTGGCCCGGCGGGCGAATGCTGGCAGCCTGGAGAAGCCCTCGAGTGAATGTTCGGTAGCGGGCAGAGTGTGAGCGGTATCCGTGTGACCGGGTGGGGCGATTCGAATCTCCGCGTGACTGCTCCAGACGATGAAGGGGGGAGTTGTGCCGGTTCCGAGTTCCGGACCGTTACGACGCCTGTGGCCCGACCTGCGGGTCTTCCGGCGCGCGCTGTACCTGAGCGCCACCCTGTCCGGGGTGGGCATGATCTGCGATATCGTGCAGCCCGCGGTCACGGCCCGGGTCATCGACGGTCCCGTCGCGCGGCACGAGATGTCCGGCCTCTGGGCGCCGGTGCTGTTGATGCTGCTGCTCGCGGTGATCAACGCGGCCTCGTCCTACACCCGCCGGGCGATCATCGCCGAGCCGGCCGCCGCGGTCGAAACCACCTTGCGCGCCACCATGTTCCGGCAATTGCAGATCCTCTCCGTCGGTGCGCACGACGCCATGGAGTCCGGGCAGCTGACCTCGCGCGCGGTCACCGACATGTCCACGCTGCGCCGGTTCTTCGCGTTCGTGGTGCCGTCGCTGGTGGCCCTGGGCGCCACCGTCGCGGTCGGGCTGGGGTTGCTGTTCGTCTTCGCCTGGCAGATCGGGCTGGTCGAGCTGGCCATCGCGGTGCCGCTGGCGCTGCTCGCGCTGCGCTTCGAACGCGACTACGGCCTGGCGTCCCGGCGCGCCCAGGACCAGTCCGGCGATCTGGCCACCACGGTCGAGGAGTCGGCGCAGGGCATCCGGGTGCTGAAGGCGTTCGGACGCGGGCCCTGGTTCGGGCAGCGCTTCGGCCGGCAGGCCCGCGTACTGCAGGCCCTGGAGCTGGCGAAGGCGCGGCTGGCCGCCCGGCTGTGGGCGGCGCTGAACACGCTGTCGGCGCTGGGTATCGCCGCCGCGCTGGCCATCGGCGGATATCTGCTGGTTCATCACACGATGACCCTGGGCACGCTGGTCGCGGGCATCACGCTGACCACCTTCCTGCAGTGGCCGATCATCGGCTTCGGCATGTTGCTCGCCGAGCTCAACCATTCCCGCACCGCCGCCGAGCGGTACTGGGAGATCATCGACACCCCGGTCGAGATCACCGATCCGGACCGCCCGGTGCCGCTGCCGCAGCTGCTACGCGGCGATCTGCGGTTCGACCATGTGCGCTTCCGGTTCCCGGACGCGGAACGCGATCTGCTGCACGACATCTCGCTGCGGGTGCGACCGGGCGAGACGGTCGCGGTGGTCGGCGCCACCGGCAGCGGTAAATCGGCCCTGCTCGGGCTGGTGGCCCGGCTGTTCGACGTCGCCGGCGCGCCGGGTGGTCCCGGTGCGGTGACCGTCGACGGTATCGATGTCCGCACCCTGCGACTGGCCGATCTGCGCTCGGTCGTATCCGTGGCCTTCGAGGATCCGGTGCTGTTCTCCGCCAGCGTGCACGAGAACGTCACGCTCGGTTATCCCGATGCCACCGAGGCCCAGGTCCGCGCGGCGCTGGAGGTCGCGCGCGCCACCGAGTTCGTCGAGGCCCTGCCGTGGGGTCTGCGCACCCGCATCGGCGAACAGGGCCTGAGCCTGTCCGGCGGTCAGCGTCAGCGGCTGGCCCTGGCCCGGGCCGTCCTGGCCCGGCAGAGCCACGCCGGCGGTCACCTGGTGGTGCTCGACGATCCGTTGTCGGCCCTGGACGTGGCGACGGAGGAACAGGTCCAGACCCGCCTGCGCGTGGCGCTCGCCGGGGCCACCGTCCTGCTGGTCGCCCACCGCCCGTCCACCGCCGCCTGGGCCGACCGCGTCGCCGTCCTCGACGAGGGCCGCATCATCGCCGACGGCCCGCACGAACAACTGCTCGAAACCTGCCCGCGCTACCGGGAACTGATGGGAGGCGAGGTCGATGCCCCGGTCCACGCCCGATGAGAAACCGACGCCGTCGAAACACGCTGTGACAGAAGGTGCAACCGTGCCCGCCCCGGCGGATGACATCCGGAAAGGCCCCGAGGCGACCGCGCCGGGCGATGTGTCCGGCGGTACCGCACCGGGCCAGGTCGGCGGCGTCAGGCAGCACTCCGGAGCAGCCGCATCCGAGACGGTTCGCCGGGCCCACAGATCGGCTTCCGACGCGAAAGCGGTCGGGCGCACGGGGTCCGACGGTGGATCCGTCGCGAATGCGACCGGGCGCACAGAGTCCGGCGGTGGGTCCGACGTGAAAACGGGCGGGCGCATGGAGGCCGGCGGCGGGTCTGTCGGGAATACGACCGGGCGCACGGAGTTCGACGGTGGGTCCGTCGGGAATGCGGTCGGGCGCACGGAGGCCGGCGGCGGGTCCGTCGCGAAAGCTGCCGGCAGCATGGAGTCCGGCGGCGGGTCCGTCGGGAATGCGGTCGGGCGCATGGAGATCGGCGGCGGGTCTGCCGCGCAAGCGGGCGGGCGCATGGAGTCCGGCGGCGGGTCTGTTGGGGTCCTGATCGAGGATGCTCCGGCGGACGACGTGCCCGGCGGGTCCGGGGAAGCCGGGTGGCGTGGGGTGGCCGCGGAGGAGGCCGAGGCGACCGAGGAGGTCAACCTGGCGCTGGCGGCCAGGTCGCGGCGGTTGCTGTGGTCGTTGTTGCGGCCGTATCGGCTGCGCGTGATCGCGGCGCTGGTGATCATCGTGCTGGACAACGCCGCGATCGTGGCCGCACCCCTGTTCGTCGCGTACGGGCTCGACGCCGGGGTGGCTGCGGCGATGCGCGGGGACTGGTCACCGCTGATCGTCGCGGTCGCGGGGTCGGCCGGATGTGCGCTGCTCAGTGGGGTGACGACCTTCTTGTTCGTGCGGACGGCCGCGCAGCTGAGCCAGCAGGTCCTGGTCGATCTGCGGCTGCGGGTGTTCACGCATGTGCAGCGGCTGCCGGTCGCCTTCCACGAGACCTATACCTCCGGCAAGATCGTCGCCCGGCTGACCAGCGATCTGGAATCGCTGGAGGATCTGCTGGACCGCGCGCTGAACGACGCGCTCAGCGCGGTGCTGTCGCTGGCGACGATCGCGGTGGTGCTGCTGTGGCTGGACGTGCCGCTGGCGCTGGTGGTGCTGGCCGGCTTCGTGCCGCTGGTCTACATCACCCGCTGGGCCCAGCGGCATCAGCGGGCCGGGTATCGGCGCACCCGCGGCGCGATCGCGAAGGTCGTGGTCCACTTCGTGGAGACCATGGGCGGTATCCGCGCGGTGCAGGCGTTCCGGCGTGAGGAGCGTAACCAGACCATCCTGGGCGTCGAGGACACCGAATATCGGGCCGCCAACAGCAGTGCGCTGCGCGGCATGGCGATCTACATCGGCCTGGTCCGGGCCATCAGCGGCGCGACCACGGTGGTGATCCTGCTGGTCGGCGGCTGGCGGGTGATCCGCGGCGACACCGCGATCGGCGTGCTGGCCGCCTTCCTGCTCTACCTGCGGCAGTTCTACGGCCCGCTGGACGAACTGGCACAGGTTTTCAACTCGTACCAGTCGGCGGCCGCGGCGCTGGAGCGGATCTCCGGAGTGCTGGAGGAGCGGCCGACCGTGCCGGAACCGCTCGAACCCCGCCCGGTGGCCGAGCCGGGTGCGCGAGCCCGCGGCAAACTGCGCTTCGACCGGGTGTCCTTCGACTACCCGTTGCGTGGGGGTGCGGGACCGGATCCCGACGCGGCCACGACCGGGCACGACGGCATGGGCTCGGGTCCGGTTGGGACAGACCCGGTAGTGGGCTGGGCCGAGGCAGGGCACGACGCCATGGGCTCGGGTCCGGTTGGGACAGACCCGGTAGTGGGCTGGGCCGAGGCAGGGCACGACGCCATGGGCTCGGGTCCGGTTGGGACAGACCCGGTAGTGGGCTGGGCCGAGGCAGGGCACGACGCCATGGGCTCGGGTCCGGTTAGGGCAGACCCGGCGGTGGGCTCGGCCGAGGCAGGGCGCGACGGCGCGGGATCGGACCGGGTGGTAGGCGACGCGGCCGCGAGTACGACCGCATCCCGGCCCGGTGACGTGACCGCATCCCGGCCCGGTGACGCGACCGCATCCCGGCCCGGTGACGCGACCGCATCCCGGCGCGGTGACGCGACCGGAACCCGGCCCGGTGACGCGGGCGCGTCCGGATCCGGTGACGCGGGTGTGTCCCGGTTCGGCGACCGTCCGACCCAGTTGGAGTTGTCGCTGACCGTTCCGGCGGGGCAGGTGGTGGCGCTGGTCGGTGCGACGGGGGCCGGGAAGTCGACGCTGGCGAAACTGGTGGCGCGCTTCTACGACCCGACCGGCGGCAACGTGCGGCTCGACGGTGTCGACCTGCGCGATATCGCCGATGTCGAGCTGCGGCGCAACATCACCATGGTGACCCAGGAGTCGTACCTGTTCTCCGGTTCGGTGGCCGACAACATCCGGCTCGGCAAGCCGGAGGCCACCGATGCGGAGGTGCGGGCCGCGGCCGGTGCGGTCGGGCTGGCGGATTTCGTCGATACGCTGCCCGAGGGCTTCGAGACCGATGTGCGCAAGCGCGGCGGCCGGTTGTCGGCCGGGCAGCGGCAGCTGGTGGCGTTCGCCAGGGTTTTCCTGGCGGATCCGGCGGTGATCGTGCTGGACGAGGCCACGTCCAGCCTGGATATTCCGGGCGAGCGGCTGGTGCAGCGGGCGCTCGAGACGGTGCTGTACGGCCGCACGGCCGTCATCATCGCGCATCGGCTGTCCACGGTCGCGATTGCCGATCGGGTGCTGGTGCTGGAGGCCGGCCGGGTGGTCGAGGACGGGTCGCCCGACGAATTGGTCGCTGCCACAGGACGTTTCGCCGCGCTGCACACCGCGTGGCGGGAGTCGCTGGTGTAGGTCGGGTTCCGTTCGGACTGCGCGCGAGCGGCACTCCGATGACTGGGGCGTAACCTGTGGGCCGTCGTCACCTAACGTAGAGGGGTGACGAATCCAGCCCAGGGTGATACGACGGCCGCGCAAGAGGGCGGCCGCAACGGGGACACGGTCGCGGCGGAGTCGCGCTGGCCGGCGATTCTCACCTGGCGAGCACACAATTTCTCCCGGATGGAGTCGGTCCGGGTGACCGTCACCGGTAACCGCATCCGGGCCTCCGGCCGCATCATCGCCGGTGAGTGTGACGATCACCCGGCCTTCAGCGCCTCCTACGACCTGGTCACCGACGAGGCCGGGATGACCAAGCGGCTGTCGCTGCGCAGTACGGTCGCCGCGGGCGAGCGGCATGCGTCGATCGCGCGCGACGAGGAGAACTACTGGCTGATCGACGCCGGCGGCAGCCATGTGCGATCCACCTTCGGTGATGCCCTGGATGTCGACGTGGTGCTCAGCCCGTTCTTCAACACCCTCCCGATCCGGCGCTTCGGCCTGTCCCGCACCTCCGACTACGTGGAGGTGCCGGTCGTCTACGTGCGGCTGCCGGAACTGCTGGTCGAGGAGGCGAAGCTGACCTACTCCAGCGGCGCCGACGGCATCCACGTGCTGTCGCCGGTGTCCACCGCGACCGTGACAGTCGACCAGGACGGCTTCCTGCTGAACTATCCGGGTCTCGCCGAGCGGATCTGATCGGCCGATCAGTCCAGCTGCCGGATCACCCCGCCGCGCTGCCCGGCCGCGCGCAAGCGCTCGTGCCAGTCGTGGTCGCCGGGGCGGATGCCGGTGATGTCCTCGCGTTCCAGCGTGTCGTAGCGGTTGCGTTCGCTGTATCCGGCATCGATCAGCGTGCCGAGCGTGCCGTCGGCGGCCAGCGTGTCGCGGGCGTCGCCGAGCAGTCGCAGCGTGTCGTCCAGCGCGTCGAGCAGCGCCGCGGCATTCGGCTCGCAGATCGCGCGGACCAGGCCGGGCGCGGTGCCCGCGACGCGGGTGCCGTCCCGGAAGGATCCGGCGGCCAGTCCCAGCGCCAGATCACCGCCGGCGGCCCCGGCCACCGCGAGCGTCTCGGCGAGCACATGCGGCAGATGCGAGATCCGCGCGACCGCGCGATCGTGTTCCTCGGCGACCACCGGGGCGATCACCGCACCGCAATCCAGCGCCAGTCGTGCCACCCGCGTCCAGGACTCGGCGTGGGTGCCGGGATCGACCCCCAGCGCCCACACCGCACCGGCGAACAGATCGGCACCGGATGCCGCCCAACCGGATTCGGCCGTGCCGGCCATCGGATGCCCACCGACGAACCGCGCCTCGAGTTCGTGCTTGCGCACGGTCGCCAGCACCGGCGCCTTCACGCTGATCACATCGGTGAGCACACAGCCCGGGGCGAGCAGCCGGATATCGGAGAGGACCGAGTCCAGCGCGGGCATCGGCACCCCCACCACGATCACCGCATCCTCGGCCGCGGCCCGCTCCAGGACCGGCCGGATATCGGTGCCGACGTCGAATCCGTCGGCCCGCGCGGCCTCCGCACCTGCGGCGGAACGGTTGTATCCCCAGCTCCGGTAGCCTGCCGCCGCGGCGGCGCGCAGCACGGACCCTCCGATCAGTCCGGTGCCCAGCACACATACCGCTGATTTCCGTAGGGCTGTCATCGAATCAGATTCGCATACGACTTCAACATTTCCGCCGAAGCGGACTACCGTTGCGGCCATGGCACAGCGCTCGAGCACGAACAGGGCGGCGTCGGATGAAGGCGACGACGTGGATGGCTTCGCCGTGGCGGTAATTCGCGAGGACAGCAAGTGGCGGTGCAGCCCGCTCAGTTCGGCCGCACTGCTCAGCCTGGAGGCGGCGGACAGCGAGCTGCGAGCGCTGCGCAGCACCGGAGCCGTGTTCGGATTACTCGACGTGGACGATGAATTCTTCGTCGTGCTGCGGCCGGGCCCGGCCGGCAGCCGTCTGTTGCTCTCCGATGCCACCGCCGCGATCGACTACGACATCGCCGCCGATGTCCTGGACGAGTTGAACATCGAGATCCCCGATATCGATCCCGACGAGATCGATGACGTGGAGCCCTGGGGCGAAGGCGATCTCGGTGTGCTCGCCGATCTCGGCCTGCCGGAGCCGGTGCTCAGCGTGATCCTGGCCGATACCGAGCTCTATCCGGACGAGCAGATCACGATGATCGCGCAGCGCCTGGGCTTCGCGGGTGAACTCACCGCGGTGCTGGACAAACTGCCGCACTGAATGCGGCCACCCTCACCCGCTCTCGACGAGGCGTACGTGCGCGCGGCTCTGGCCGCCGCCGACGCCGCGGACCCCCGGGACGTGCCCGTCGGCGCGGTCGTATTCGACGCCGACGGCCGCGAGCTGGCCCGCGCGGCCAACGCGCGCGAGGCGACCGGCGACCCGACCGCACACGCCGAGATCCTCGCGCTGCGCGCCGCCGCGGCGGTGGGCGGCGACGGCTGGCGGCTGTCCGAGGCCACCCTCGCGGTGACCCTGGAGCCCTGCACGATGTGCGCCGGGGCCCTGGTGCTGGCCCGGGTGCGGCGGCTGGTCTTCGGGGCATGGGAGCCGAAGACCGGCGCCGTCGGCTCGCTGTGGGATGTGGTGCGTGACCGTCGTCTCAATCATCGTCCCGAGGTTCGGGGCGGCATTCTCGAATCCGAGTGTGCCGCAAGGCTGGACGCCTTCTTCCGCACCCAGCGCCCCTGATCGGCCGCGGCAGCGGGATCCAGGCGATTTACGGTTTCGGCGACCCTTCCGGTAAAGTCACCCGCGGTGGCGTGTCCGAGCGGCCTAAGGAGCACGCCTCGAAAGCGTGTGTGGGGTATCCCCCCACCGAGGGTTCAAATCCCTCCGCCACCGCCTCGAGCCCCTTACCTGTTTCGGCAGGTGAGGGGCTTTTTCATCCCGCCTGCTCCCAGTGCGGCCGATGTTCGGCCAATTCGCTGAACACCCGCAGGCCCGCGGCGATCTTGCCGGACATGATGTTCAACTGCTCGGGTGGTACCGGGGTGCCGGTGGCTGCAGCCGCGGCGAGGGTGTCGCGGACCTGTTCGAGCCACAACTGCGCGAAGTGGAGGTGGCGGTCGAGGGGCATGGGCCGAGACTACTCCGGTTCGAACGTACATTCGATAACGAATCCGTCTCGGGCCGATCCGGCGGATCGCTCGCGGCGCGGCCCGACTTGTCGGTATCCGGGGCTACGGTCGGAACCGAGACCGAAGGGAGTCACAGATGACCGGTGTGCGGACCTATCCCGCAGGTGTGACGTCATGGATCGACGTGGAGTGCCTCGATGTCGAGGCCGCGAAAGCGTTCTACGGCAACATATTCGGCTGGACCTTCGCCGACGCGACGCCACCGGGCGCGCCGTCGCGGTATGTCATCGCGCAGCTGGCCGGTGCGGATGTCGCGGGTATCGGAGTTCCCGTCGATCCGGCGGCCGCACGGCCCGGATCGGCAACGTGGAACACCTATGTCGCCGTCGACGATGCGCAGGCCGCCGCCGACCGGATCGTGGCCGCGGGCGGCCGCGTCGTCGCACCGCCCACACCTGCCGGTGAGGGTGGGATTCTCGCGGTCTGCGCGGATCCGACCGGCGCCGGGTTCCGGCTGTGGCAGGCCGGCCGCCGGTCCGGCGCGCAGCTCGTCAACGTGCCCGGTGCGTGGAATTTCAGCAATCTGCGCACGGCCGACCCGGCGGGGTCGCAGGCCTTCTACACCGAGGTTTTCGGCTGGTCCATCGAGGATCTCGGCTTCGCGACGATGATCCGCCGCCCCGGCTACGGTGATCATCTCGCCGCGACCGTCGATCCGGATATTCGCGAGCGCCAATCCGGTCCCATGGTGCCGCCCGGTTTCGCCGATGCGATCGGCTGGGTGGAGCCGCTCGCGCCCGGCGAGACGCCGCGCTGGCACGTTGCCTTCACCGTGGCCGATCGCGACGAAACCGCCAGTGCGGCAACACGACTGGGCGGCACCGTACTCGCCACCGGCGATACCGACTGGACCCGGGACGCGGTGATCCGCGACCCGCAGGGCGCGACGTTCACGGCGAGCCAATTCACCCCGCCGTCCTGAACCGGCGGCAACGTCGCCGGGCCGGGGGTCCGGTCCGCCACCGCCACGAATTCGTCCGATCAGGGGACTATTGTGGGCGGACGTGGACCTACGCATCTTCACCGAGCCCCAGCAGGGGGCCGACTACGACGACTTGTTGCGCGTGGCGAAGGCGACCGAGGCCGCCGGCTTCGACGCCTTCTTCCGTTCCGACCACTTCCTGAAGATGGGCGGGGTGTCCGGGCTGCCGGGCCCCACCGACGCCTGGCTCACGCTGGCGGCGCTGGCCCGGGAGACCTCCCGTATCCGGCTGGGCACCCTGGTCACCTCGGCCACCTTCCGGCATCCGTCGGTACTGGCCGTCTCGGTGGCGCAGGTGGACCGGATGTCCGGCGGCCGAGTCGAATTCGGGCTCGGCGCGGGCTGGTTCGCGGGTGAGCACGAGGCCTACGGCATCGAATTGCCCGGCCCGGCAGAACGTTTCGATCGATTCGCGGAACAGCTGGAGATCATCACCGGGCTGTGGGCCACCCCGGAGGGCGGCAGCTTCGACTTCACCGGCAAGCACTACCGGCTGGCAGGCGCACCGGCACTGCCGAAGCCGGTGCAGCGGCCGGGTCCGCCGGTGATCATCGGTGGCTTCGGCAAGAAGCGCACGCCGGAACTGGCGGCCCGCTTCGCACAGGAGTTCAACGTCGCCTTCTCCGATACCGATACGGCCACAACCCAATTCGAACGGGTCACCGCCGCCGCGCAGGCGATCGGCCGGGACCCGGGCGAGATCATCCGGTCGGTCGCGCAGGTGCTGTGTGTCGGGCGCGACGAGGCCGAGGTGTCCCGCCGGGCCGCCGCCATCGGCCGCGAGCCCGCCGAACTGCGCGCCAACGGTCTCGGCGGCTCGCCCGCCGAGGTGGTCGACAAGATCGGCCGCTACCGCGAGGCCACCGGCATCACCCGGCTCTACCTGCAGCTGCTCGACCTCTCGGATCTGGATCACCTGGAGCTGGTGGCCGCCGAGATCGCCCCGCAACTGGGCTGATTCGGCAACGCCCCGGAAAGCGCTCGGCCCCGCACCCGAATTCGGGTGCGGGGCCGAGCTTTTCGCTGCGGAGGATCAGCCGACCGGAACCGGTTCCGCGGCCGCCTGCTTGTCCTGCTGCTGCAACGCGCGCAGCTTGGAACCCTCGACGTCGATATCGGGCAGGATCCGATCCAGCCACTTCGGCAGCCACCAGGCCCACTTGCCCAGCAGCACCAGCAGCGACGGGATCAGCACCATCCGGACCAGGAAGGCGTCGAACAGCACGCCCGCGGCCAGCGCGAAGCCCATCGACTTCGCGGTGACATCGGATTCCATCAGGAAGCCCGCGAACACCGAGATCATGATGATCGCCGCCGAGGTGACCACCCGGGCGCCGTGGTGGTAACCCACCACCACCGCGTCCTTCGGTGACCGGCCGTGCATGTACTCCTCGCGCATCCGGGTCACCAGGAACACCTGGTAGTCCATGGCGAGGCCGAACACCAAGCCGATCAAGACGATCGGCAGGAAGCTGACCAGCGGATGGGTCTCCTTGATCAGCCCCAGCTTGCCCTCCTGGAAGATCAGCACCGTGGCGCCGAACGTGGCCGCCATCGACAACAGGAAGCCCAGGGCAGCGGTCAGCGGCACCAGGATCGACCGGAACACCAGCACCAGCAGGACGAACGCCGCCAGCGCCACGATCGACATGTACGGCACGATCTTGCCGAGCAGCGCGTTCGACACGTCGGCGTAGATGGCGGTGGTACCGGTGATGCCGTACTCCATGCCGTAGCGCGCCTTGAACGCGCTCTCCGCGTCGCGGGCGTGCTTCACCAGATCCTGCGTGGCCTTGTTGTTCGGCCCCGAGGTCGGGACCGCCTTCAACAGGGCGCCGGTGCTGTTCACGTAGTCGTTGGCTTTGCTCTGCTGATCGACCGTGTTGGTCTGCGCCGCGGTCACGTAGTCCATGCCGGGATACGAGGCCAGCTTGTCGTGCAGTTCGGTGACCGCCGCCTGGCGCTGCTTCGGATCCACGTTGGTCAGATCCGCGACCACGGTCAGGATGCCGTTGCTGCCCTCACCGAAACCCTCGGTGCGCAGGTCGTACGCCTTGCGGATGGTGGTCGTCTTCGGCTGCGCGTCCTCACCGGGCAGGCCCAGGGTCAGCTTGGTGGCGGGCAGCGCCAGCAGGCCGAGCACCACCACGGCCAGCACCAGCGTGACCGCCGGCATCCGGCCGATCAGGCGGCCGACCCGCATACCGTTGGTGACCGAGTTCTCGTCCTCGGGATCGTGCTTGGCGACCAGCGGCAGCTTCGGCTTGAACAGGAACCGGCCGAAGGCGCCCATCAGCGCCGGCAGCAGGGTCAGCGCGACCATGATGGCGAAGGCCGCGGCCAGCGCGCCGCCCAGGCCCATCCAGGTGAGGAAGCTGACGCCGACGATGCTGAGCCCGCACAGCGCCACGATGACGGTCATACCGGCGAACACCACCGCGGAACCGGCGGTGCCGATCGCGCTACCGGCCGCCTCCTCCGGCGAATCCTGTACGGCCAGTTCGTGTTTGTATCGGGAGACGATGAACAGCGCGTAGTCGATGGACAACGCGATACCGATCATCGACGCCAGCACGGTCGTGAACGCCGGGATATTGGCGATCGAGGTGCCCGCCATGATCAGCGCCGACGCCGAGCCGACACCGATGATGCCGGTCAGGATCGGCACGAACGCGGCGATCAGCGCCCCGAAGGCGATCATCATCACGATGAAGGCGACGGCGTAGCCGATCATCTCGGCGCTGCCGCTGCTCTGCATCTGCTTCTGCGCGACGGTGCCGTCCATCTCGACGGTCAGCCCGGCGGCGCGGGCGTCGTCGGCGACGTTGTAGGCCAGCGTCCGGTCGGCGTCGGTGACGTCGGCGAACTTCTTGATGGCGAACGGCGCCTGGATCACGGCCACCGAATCGGGGATGTCCTTGCTCAGCACGTTCAGTGGTGCGGCGCTGCAACGGGACACGAAGTCCGAGCCGGTCCGCTCACCGCCGAGGCAGTTCATCTGGGTGGCGGCCTCGATCGGATCGGCCAGCGGCTTGGCGTGGTCGATGATGTCGAGGTTGTTCAGCTTCTGCACCAGCGCGGTGACCGCGGCGTGGTTCGCGGGATCGGTGAGCTTCTGGCCCGCCGGGGCGCCGACCACGTAGGTGCCCGTGACCGCGTCGAACTTGAACTGCGCGGACAGCCCGGGGAACTGCTTGTCCAGAATCTCTGTGGCGCGGGCCGAGGGCAGGTTCGGCATGTTGAAGTCGTCCTTGACCGGCTGCTTCAAGCTGACGCCGAGGACGCCGAGGATCACGATGATCAGTAACCAGACGGGCAGGACGATCCATTTCCGGCGGAAGGCGAATTTGCCCCACCGGTACAGATATACGGACACGAGGGATGTGCTCCTAGTGATGGCTTCGGATCGGGTGCTGAGCTGTCTGTGGGGGCCCGTAGGGCAAGCACTCACGCGGTCGCCGCGCCGCGAACCGCCTCCATGTAACGCTGTCTACCTACCGTGCGGTAGGTAGACTACCTATGATTAACCGGAGGTACAACCTCGATATTAGGGGATGCCCCAACGGGGGTTCGAAGTCGATGAGAGGATCACCTTATGGCGGTGCGCAGTACTCCCGGAGGGGTCGTCGCAGGTAGAAGTACCAAAGAGGCGATTCGGGAGGCCGCGATCGAGCTGTTTTCGGACAAAGGATTCGAACAGACGAGCCTGCGCGAGGTCGCCGATGCGGTAGGAATCACAAAAGCTTCGCTGTATTACCACTACGCGTCGAAGCAGGATCTGCTGCTGGCGATCGTCGACCCGATCGTCGACGACCTGCACGCGGTCGCCGACGGCCTGACCGAATTGGAGCACGGCCCGGCCGGTCAGCGCGCGATACTGACCCGGCAGGTGCGCGCGATGCTCCGGCACCGCCGCACGGTGCTGATGTTCGTGCGCGACACCACGGCGATCGCGCGGGCCATCGCCAACCGCGACGAGGAGCTCAAGGATGCGCGGATGCGGCTGTGCCGCTGGCTGGCCGGGCCGGACCCCAGCGACGAGGCCCTGTTGCGCGCCGCCGCGGCCTTCCAGGTGCTGACCGTGGCGCTCGGATCGCAGGAACTGGTGCCGGAGGCCGACACCGAGCTCATCGAGCGAGTGGTGCTGGACGCCGCGCTCGGTGTGCTGGGTGTCGGAGCGGCGGACGGAACCGAGGACGATCGTGCACATCACGGCTAGGGTCGACTACGCCGTCCGGGCGCTGCTGGAGATCGCGGGGGCCCAGCCGGACGCCGCGAAGGCCGACGGTATCGCCGCCGCACAGGCCATTCCGCCCAAGATCCTGGAAACGGTGCTGGCCGAACTGCGCCGGGCCGAACTGGTCCGCAGCCGCCGCGGCCCCGACGGCGGTTACCGCCTGGCCCGGCCGCCCGCCGAGATCAGCATCGCCGACGTGATCCGCGCGATGGAGGGCCCGCTGGCCTCCGTGCGCGGGCAGCGGCCCGAGGATGTGGCCTACGGTGGTGCGGCACGGCCGTTGCAGCAGGTGTGGATCGCGCTGCGCGTGAATATCCGCGCTGTGCTGGAACAGGTGTCGATCGCCGATATCGCCGCCGGCGATCTGCCCGGCTTCGTGGCCGAGCTCACGAGCGACCCCGGCGCCTGGACGCGCCGGCCGGTTCCGGATGGGACCCCATCCGTGGTGCTGAGAGGAGAAAAGGGCGAGCCGTCCGTCGAACGATGGCGGTAGCCTGCACGCATCATGTTGATCCGATTGCTCCGCACCTTCCTGGCTCCCTACCGCACACAGCTGGTGGGTGTCGTGGTGCTTCAGCTGATATCTGTTATAGCGATGCTCTATCTTCCGTCGCTCAACGCCGACATCATCGACAACGGCGTCACCAAGGGCGATGTGACCTACATCTGGACGACCGGTCTGTGGATGCTGCTGGTGTCCGGGGTGCAGATCGTGGCCTCGGCCGCCTCGGTGTATCTGGGCGCGCAGGCCGCGATGGCGGCCGGGCGCGATATCCGCGCCGCCCTGCTGCACCGGGTCGGATCCTTCTCCGCCCGCGAGGTCGGCGTGTTCGGCGCGCCCTCGCTGATCACCCGCAACACCAACGACGTCCAGCAGGTGCAGCTGCTCATCGTGATGAGCGTGACCGTGCTGGTGATGGCGCCGATCATGTGCATCGGCGGCATCGTGATGGCGTTGCGGCAGAGCCTCGGGCTGTCCTGGGTGCTGGTCGTCGCGGTGCCGGTGCTCGGCGCGACGATGGGCCTGGTCATCTCGCGGATGGTGCCCGGCTTCCGACAGATGCAGGAACGCATCGACGGCGTGAACCGGGTACTGCGCGAACAGATCACCGGCATCCGGGTGGTGCGGGCGTTCGTGCGCGAGCGGCAGGAGACCTGGCGCTTCGGCGTGGCCAACAAGGAGCTGACCGACATCTCGCTGTACGTCGGCCGGTTGGCGGCGCTGATGTTCCCGGCGGTGATGCTGATCAGCAACGTCACCACGGTGGCGGTCATCTGGTTCGGCGGGCATCGGATCGACTCCGGGTCGATGCAGGTCGGCGCGCTGACCGCGATGCTGTCGTACATCATGCAGATCCTGATGGCCGTGATGATGGCGTCGTTCCTGGCGATCCTGGCGCCGCGCGCGGCGGTCTCCGGGGAGCGCATCGCCGAGGTCCTCGACACCGAATCGTCGGTGCAGCCGCCGCGGTTGCCGCAGCCGTTCACCGAGGACGCGGGCACGGTCGACTTCGCCTTCGCCGAGTTCAAATATCCGGGCGCCGAGAAGCCGGTGCTGCAGGCCATCCGGTTCCGGGTCGAGCCCGGCACCACCACGGCGATCGTCGGATCCACCGGTTCCGGTAAGACCACGCTGGTCAACCTGATTCCCCGGCTGATCGATGTCACCGACGGTGCGGTGTACGTGGGCGGCACCGATGTCCGGCACATCGACCTCGAAACGCTGCGCGGGTCGATCGGCCTGGTGCCGCAGCGCGGATACCTGTTCTCCGGCACCGTCGCGAGCAATCTGCGCTACGGCCGCCCGGAGGCCACCGACGAGGAGCTCTGGGCGGCACTGGAGATCGCGCAGGCGGCCGATTTCGTCCGGGATATGCCGCAGGGGCTGGAAACCCCGGTGGCGCAGGGCGGTACGACCGTCTCCGGCGGTCAGCGGCAGCGGCTCGCGATCGCCCGCGCGCTGGTCCGCAAGCCGCGGATCTATCTGTTCGACGACTGCTTCTCCGCCCTGGACGTGGCCACCGACGCGCGCGTCCGCGAGGCCCTCCGGCCGGAAATCGCGCAGGCCGCGGTCATCACGGTGGCGCAGCGGATTTCGACGATCCGCGACGCCGACCAGATCGTGGTGCTGGAGGACGGTGCGATGGTCGGCCTCGGTACCCACGACCAATTGGTCCGCGAGTGCAAGGAATATCGAGAGATCGTGGAATCCCAGCTCAGTGTGACGGAGGCGGCCCGATGAGCCACAATGGCGAAGCCGCTCACCGGGCCGCCCGGGTGCGGGTGTCCCGCAGAGACACAGCCGGCCCGATGAGCCACAATGGCGAAGCCGCTCACCGGGCCGCCCGGGTGCGGGTGTCCCGCATGACAGTGGCGGCGGCCCGATGAGGCCCGGGATGCCGGGCCCGGGGGCGCCGGGGACCAAGGCCAAGTCGTTCGGGCCGTCGTTGCGGCGGCTGGCCGTCCGGCTGGCTCCCGAAAGGCTCTATCTCGTCGTCATTTTCGTCCTCGCGGCGACCGCGGTGGTACTCAACACGCTGGGGCCGCAGATCCTCGGCCGGGCCACCAACCTGATCTTCGACGGTGTGATCGGCAAGCAGTTGCCGGCCGGTCTCACCAAGGATCAGGCGATCGCGGGGCTGCGCGACCAGGGCCAGAACCGGCTCGCCGACATGCTGCGCGGGATGGACGTGATCCCCGGTACGGGCATCGATTTCGGCGCGGTCGGCCGGGTGCTGATGCTGGTGCTGGCGCTCTACGTGGTGGCCTCGGTCTTCACCTGGTTGCAGGGTTTCCTGATCAACGAGGTGATCAACCGCACGGTGAAGCGGCTGCGCGCCGATATCGAGGACAAGATCCACCGGCTGCCGCTGAGCTACTTCGATTCCACGCCGCGCGGCGACGTGCTGTCCCGCGTCACCAACGACGTCGACAACATCTCGCAGAGCCTGCAGCAGACCATGAATCAGCTGGTCATCCAGGTGCTCTCGGTCATCGGCCTGCTGTCCATGATGTTCTGGATCTCGCCGACGCTGGCCCTGATCGCACTGGTCACGCTGCCGGCCGCGATCTGGGTGACGGCCCAGATCGCCAAGCGCTCCAAACCGCACTTCATCGACCAGTGGAAGTACACCGGCCTGGTGAACGCGCAGGTCGAGGAGGCGTTCACCGGCCACGAGGTGATCAGCGCCTTCGGTCGCATCCGGGAGGTCGGCCAGGAGTTCGATCAGCGCAACGAGAAGCTGTACCAGTCCAGCTTCCGCGCCCAGTTCATCTCCGGCCTGATCATGCCGACGATGACCCTGCTCGGAAATCTCAACTACGTGCTGATCGCCGTGGTCGGCGGCCTGAAGGTGGCCACCGGCAGCCTGTCGCTGGGTGAGGTGCAGGCGTTCATCATGTACTCGCGGCAGTTCAGCGCGCCGCTGATGCAGGTCGGCGCGATGATCAACCTGTTGCAGTCCGGCGTCGCCTCGGCCGAGCGGATCTTCGAGATCCTGGACGCCGAGGAGCAGCAGCCGGATCCCGCCGAGGAGGATCTGCGGCCGCTCGAGCACGGCCGGGTGGCCTTCGAGCACGTCGGTTTCGGTTACGAGCCCGACAATCCGATCATCGAGGATCTGTCGCTGGTCGCGGAGCCCGGTCATGTGGTGGCGATCGTCGGCCACACCGGCGCCGGCAAGACCACGCTGGTGAATCTGCTGGAGCGGTTCTACGAGATCGACTCCGGCGCCATCACCATCGACGGCGTGAACATCACCGACATCACCCGCGACCGGCTGCGGTCCCGGATCGGCATGGTGTTGCAGGACACCTGGCTGTTCGGCGGCACGATCCGGGACAACATCGCCTACGGCAATCCGAACGCCTCGGAGGAGGAGATCGTCGCCGCGGCCACGGCCGCATACGTGGACCGGTTCGTGCACGCGCTGCCGCACGGCTACGACACCGTCCTGGACGAGGAGGGTTCCGGGGTCAGCGCGGGCGAGAAACAGCTCATCACCATCGCCCGCGCCTTCCTGGCCAAGCCGTCGATCCTGATCCTCGACGAGGCCACCAGTTCGGTCGACACCCGCACCGAACTGCTGGTGCAGCACGCGATGGCCGAATTGCGCCGGGACCGAACCAGTTTCGTGATCGCGCACCGGCTGTCCACGATCCGCGACGCCGATCTGATCGTGGTGATGGACAAGGGCCGGATCGTCGAACAGGGTTCGCATCGCGAGTTGCTGACGGCCCGCGGGCCGTACCGCGAGCTGTACGACGCGCAGTTCTCGGGCGCGGCGGTCGGCGCGGAGGCGGTCGAAGCCCTGTGACCGACTTCGGTTTCGAGGTCGGCGCCCGGCTCGACGGGCGGCACGGCCGTACGGGTGTGCTCACCACCCCGCACGGCCGGATCGCCACCCCCGCCTTCGTACCGGTCGGCACCAAGGCGACGGTGAAGGCGGTACTGCCGGACACGATGCGGGAGATCGGCGCACAGGCGTTGCTGGCCAACGCCTATCACCTCTACCTGCAGCCGGGTCCGGACATCGTCGACGAGGCCGGGGGCCTGGGCCGGTTCATGAACTGGCCCGGCCCGACCTTCACCGACAGCGGTGGCTTCCAGGTGATGTCGCTGGGTGTCGGTTTCAAGAAGGTGCTCGCGATGGAGGCGGTCGGCGTGCCGCGCGACGACGTCGTCGCGAAGGGTAAGGAGCGCCTGGCCGTCGTGGACGACGACGGCGTCACTTTCCGCTCCCATCTGGACGGCTCGAAACACCGCTTCACACCGGAGGTTTCGATGCGCATCCAGCACGGGCTGGGCGCCGATGTGATGTTCGCCTTCGACGAGCTGACCACGCTGATGAATACCCGTGGCTACCAAGAGAAGTCGCTGCAGCGCACGCACGAGTGGGCGCAGCGCTGCCTGGACGAGCACGAGCGGCTGTCCGCCGAGCGCGCACATCGTCCCTATCAGGCGCTGTTCGCGGTCATCCAGGGAGCGCAGTACGAAGACCTGCGGCGCAAGGCATGTCGCGATCTGGAGGCGCTGCGCGGCCGCAGCGGAACGGAATTCGACGGTTCGGAATTCGACGGGTACGGCATCGGCGGCGCGCTGGAGAAGAGCAATCTGGGCACGATCGTCGGCTGGTGCTCCGACGAACTGCCCGAACACAAACCGCGGCATCTGCTGGGTATCAGCGAGCCGGAGGATTTCTTCGCCGCCGTCGAGAACGGCGCCGACACCTTCGACTGTGTGAACCCGTCCCGGGTCGCGCGCAATGCCGCGATCTATGTCGACGAGGGCCGATTCAACATCAACACCAGTCGATTCCGGCGCGATTTCACCCCTATCGACGAGACCTGCGATTGCTATACCTGCGCCAACTACACCCGCGCGTACATTCACCATCTCTTCAAAGCCAAGGAGATGCTGGCATCCACGTTGTGCACGATTCACAACGAGCGCTTCACGATTCGGCTCGTGGATCGGATCCGCGACAGTATCGATGCGGGCCGTTACGACGATTTCAAGGCCGAGGCGCTGGGTCGCTGGCAGGGACGTATCCGAACTCACTAGGTCCGGTGGCCGCCGGCCCTGGCCCTCAGAATTAACAGAGAGGTAATATTTCACGGTCCGCCGGAAGAATCGGCGGCGAGTGTCGAAGTTCCGCCCGGATGGCACCGGCGAGTGCGCACAGGCCGTCCACGGGTCGCCCCCGCCGCCGATAGCAAGGGCATTCCGGTGGGTTCTGGAGCTCTGGAGGGTCCGGGTGGCACAGCAAGTCCCGCGGGTACAGCGACTGTTCCCGCGCATCGTCGTGGGAGTGAGCGGTTCGCTCGGTAGTCTGGCCGCCCTGCACCGGGCCGTGGGCGAGGCGCGTCGCCGGCCCGAGGCCGAGGTGGTGGCGGTGCTGGCCTGGCAGCCGCCCGGCGGCGAGTACGCGCAGTCCCGATATCCCTGTCCGGAGCTGCTGGACGTGGCCCGCTCGGCGGCGCGCGGCCGGCTGCTGGCCGCGCTCGACGACGCCTTCGCCGGGATCGACCCCGGTGTGCCGTTGCGGGCCGAACTGATTCGCGGTGAACCGGTCGACGCGCTGCTCGCCTGCGCGGAACAGCCGGACGATCTGCTCGTGGTGGGTTCCGGCGGTGGCCGGTTGCGCCGCGGGCTGCGGCGGCCGGTGTCGGCGCGGCTGGTGCGGCGGGCCGTCTGCCCCGTGCTGGTGGTGCCGAAGCCGGAACTGCAACGCGAACTGGAACGCGTGGGGTCGCGGTGGCCGGCCTGGCTGCGATTCGGCCGGAATCCGGATCCGATCCTGCCGGACGCGACGGTCGGTACCGCCTGACCTCGGTTCACGATCCGGCACCGGGAACGGTGCCGGATCGCCGGTCCGGGGTCAGCTGAACAGCGCGGGCCGATCGAGCGGGGCGTAGCTCGGCTCGTGCTTCTTCAGATAGGCGATGCAGCGGTAGCTGATCGGCATGATGAACACCTCGCACATGGTCTTCCAGACGAAGCCCACGATGACGTAGTTGATGAACGAGCCCCAGGTGTTGATGCCGATCGCGGTGGCCGCGATCGAGCAGAACACGAGCGTGTCGCCGAACTCACCGGCCACGGTGGAGCCCAGCAGGCGGGCCCACAGATGCTTCTCCTTGGTGCGCTCCTTGATCAGCACGAGGGTCACCGAGTTGAGGAACTGCCCGATGACATATCCCGCGAAGCCGGCGGCGACCAGCTGCGGAGTGGTGCCGACCACGGTCCGGAAGGCGTCCTGATTGTCGTAGAAATCGGCCTTGGGCAGCCCGATCGCGATCCAGAAGCAGATCACCATCAGGCCGAGCATGCCGAAGCCGTAGTAGATGGTCCGGCGCGCGGCCTTGAAGCCGTACACCTCGCTGAGGATGTCGCCGATGACATAGGCCAGCGGGAACAGGAAGAAGGCGCCGTCGGTGGTGATCGGCAGGATATCGATGGGCCCCAGCGACACATGCTTGTCGCCGAAGAACTGCACGCCCTTGGTCGCGCAGATGTTGGAGATCATCAAGACGGTGGTGAACAGTGCCACGATCAGGGTGTATGCACTCCCCGAGACCTTCGCGAATGCTGCGTGTTCGGTCTCGGGGCGCCCAGATCCGTCGTTGTCCACCGGAGTTGCGGGTAGTTGTGTCTCACTCACGAGGTGTCGACGATACCTGCACGTCGGCGCTGTGGAATAGGCTGAGTCAATGACGAATCCCGGCGATTCCGACGAGTGGTGGAAGCAATACGGTGGCGAGGGGGTCTCCAGCGAGTCCGGAGGACGGTCCGAACCGCCGCCGCCCGCCCCGCCGGCGGGGTACTCCTCGGCCCCGCAGTACCCGCAGCAGCAGCCGCCGGCCACCCCGCCCCCGCAGCCGTATCCGGCCTATCCCGCGCCCCCGCCGTACCAGGCGCCGCCGCAGTACGGGCAGCAGCCGCCGGGGTACGGGCAGCCTCCGGCGTACGGGCCGTATCCGGGATATCAGCAACCGGCCCAGGGCAACAACGGCATGGCGATCGCCGCACTCGTGCTGTCGATCGTGGGACTGTTCTGCTGTCCTGCGGGGATCGCGGGGATCATCTGCGGTTTCACCGCGCTGAACCAGATCAAGGAGCGCGGCGGCCAGGGGCGCGGCATGGCCCTCGCCGGGATCATCATCTCGTCGATCGGCTTCGTCGTGACGCTGCTGATCGTCGTGATCGACGTCGCGACCAGTAACCGCTGACCGTACGGAACGACAAGGGGCGCATCCGAATTCGGATGCGCCCCAGATCTGCCGCCGGGCCGGGACTCAGCCCTTGACCACCACGGCGCCACCGGCGAACTTGTCGTGCCAGCCCTGGTGGTTCGGGTCCGAGGAGATCGTCATCGCGATCCGGATGACCAGCACCAGCGACGCGATGCTGCCGATGCAGGGAACGATTCCGGTGAGCAGGAACAGATTCCGCTTCAGCGACGAGCCCGCGTCGAGGTTGTTGCCGTCGGGACCGATCACGCGCAGACCCAGCGCCTTCTTACCCAGCGTCGCCCCGAGCTGGGTCTCCAGGCCGATGTAGTACAGCACGCCGAGCACGGAGATCAGGATCGGCAGCAGGAACCTGCTGACCAGACCTCCGCTGCCGATGGCCAGCAGCAGTACGAAACTGAGGATGTAGGACGGGATCGCGACGATGATGCCGTCGATGAGCCGGGCCGCGAACCGGATGCCCAGTTCGGCCGGATGGGCGCCCGGAGGCAGGTTCAGCGGCTGGCCGAACTGCTGCTGCGGGTAGGGCGCGTAGGGGGCCTGCTGCTGGCCGTACGGGTCCTGCGGCTGCTGTTGGCCGTAGGGCTGTTGCTGCTGCCCGTACGGTTGCTGCTGTTGGCCGTAGGGCTGCTGTTGGCCGTAGGGGTCCTGCGGCTGCTGCTGCCCGTACGCGTCCTGCCCATAGGGCTGCTGCTGCCCGTACGGCTGTTGCTGCTGTCCGTAGGGCTGCTGCCCGTACGGCTGGCCCGGTTGCTGTCCGCCCGGCGCGTACTGCGGCTGCCCGTAGGGCTGCTGCGGTTGGCCGTAGGGTTGCTGGCCGTAGCCGGACTGACCCGAATACTGCTGGCCGCCTTGCGGATACGGTTGCCCAAAGGACTGTCCGCCGGGAGGTTGGTTGGGATCGTACCCACCATTGGTCATATCAGGAATCCTCGATGCTGAATGGACGTGCTGGTATCGACTGGGTACGTTACGGATATCAACCGCGTCGCAACAAGCCGCTCGGTTCGAATATCCATGGTGAGCGCGACAACGTTTCCGGATCGAATGTCGTGAGCAACTCCGCCGCGGTCCCGGCCGTCGCATCGATCGAGCCCGTGAGCAGTGCCGTCACTTGCTCGGCGGTTTCGCCGGCGGCGAGCCGATCGGCGAGGGTGACCGCTCCGTCCCGTTTGGCCAATCGTGCGCCGTCCCGATTGAGAACCAGTGGCACATGGGCGTATCGGGGCACCTCGAATCCGAGCAGCGTGGCCAGATACGCCTGCCGCGGTGTGGCGGGCAGCAGGTCGTCGCCGCGGACGACTTGGTCGAAGCCCTGTTCCCCGTCGTCGACGACGACCGCCAGATTGTATGCGGGCGTACCGTCTCCGCGGCGCAACACGAAATCGTCCACGAGACCCCGGTAGTGCCCGTGTATTTCGTCGATCACATCGAATTCGGTGACCTCCGAACGCAATCGGAGCGCCGCCGGCCGTCCCTCGGCCCGGCGCGCGGCGCGTTCGGCCTCGTTCAGCTCGCGGCAGGTTCCGGGGTAGGCTCCCAGCGGTCCGTGCGGAGCGGTCACGGCCTGCTGAATTTCCTTTCGCGTGCAATAACATTCGTAGGTGAGTCCGGCCGCGGTCAGGCGCTCGAGGGCGGCGTGATGCCGCGGCAGCCGCTCCGATTGCCACACCACCGGGCCGTCCCAGTCCAGCCCGATCGCGGCGAGATCGGCGAGTTGCCGTGCGGCGACGTCGGATCGGGACCGGTCCCGATCCAGATCCTCCACGCGGATGCCGAATTCGCGTCCGGTGGAACGGGCGAACAGCCAGGCCAGCAGGGCGGTGCGCAGATTGCCGAGATGGAGATCGCCCGACGGGCTGGGGGCGAACCGCCCCGCGCCCGGGACCGGCACCCGCAGCGCCGGGCGCAGTCGCGAGTCCGCGGGCAGCCGGCCGGCCGCGAGCTCGGCCAGCAGCTCCCGCGCACGGCCGATCAGGCCGGCGGTATCGATGTCGTACGGCGCGGGTTCGGCGGCGGTCAGCCGGCCGACGGCCCGCTCGAGCAGTAACGTCGCCCCCTTGCGGTTACCCCGCTGGATATGGGTCAGGCCGACCGCGTACTGGGCCAGACCCTGCCACAGCATCTTCTCGGCAACCGGTCCGTTCTTCCACGCCGCCTCCAGGACCTCGTGCGCGTGGAACGCCGTACCGTCGTTCAGCAGCCGCTGCGCATAGTCCAAAGTTTGCCGAGAAGTTAGCTGGAGATCATCGGGGATGCGGGGCACCCCGGTACTACCCGGCGGTAACGGACGACCGAGCCGGTCGCGGGGCCGGGCATTCCGGGCGTGTCCGGCGTCGTCTCGGTCGCGTTCGGTCACCGGACCATTCTGCCCGGCGCCGCCCGCGCGTGAATATCCGGTACGAACCACTCGACCGTGCGCAGCCGGTAATTCCCACCGATCTGCAGCATTGATCTTGTAATTCATCAAGCAATTTGTCCGCAAACCATCAGACATCCGGATATGTCCGGATCCACGGCCGGTGAACGCGAAAACTGTCCCTGGCGCGACTGTGAAAACCTGCTAGTGTGCAACACGGCGGGCAACACCCCGCAAAGTGAACAGGCGGAGGTACGCGGCCGACGCGAGCGGCAGTTGTACACCACCACCCATGGCGTATCCCAGGATTCCGGTGCTCGGCAGGAGTCGGGGAACAAGATCGAATGATTAGCCAGGGTCAACTCGTATTCTCGATGTAGCGAAGGAGCTATAGCTGTGAAGGTCGACGTGACCGGTGCTGTGTGGCGAAAGAGTTCATACAGCGGTCCCGACGGAAACTGCGTGGAGGTCGCGTTTCTGGGCGACGACAATATCGCAGTCCGCGACACCAAAGACCATGGGCATGGTCCGATCCTGGCCTTCGCCCCCGGCGAGTGGGACACCTTCCTCGCCGAGGTGACGGGCGGGATGTTCGACCGGGCCTGAGCCCCGCGCCGAACCGTACGGAACCGGCCTCGGGCCGAACGGCTCGGGGCCGTGTGCGATATTCCGCGATTCAATCAATTGTTTCAGTCGGCGTACTCAATTTTCTCGGACGGGTCGCCCCCCGCCATTTCCTGAGCCTGCCGCAACACCGCGAGCCTGCGAGATTCCTGGGAATGCTCACCCGCGCGCAGCTGCTCGATTTCCGGCAGCGGATCGGCGCGGAAGAAGCTCCCGGCGCCCGGTTTACCGGAGAGTCCCAGTTCGTTCATCTTCTTCGGAACCGCCGCACCCTGGTACGCCAGCGGAATCGGATGGCCGTGTTCGTCGACCGGTCCCAGCGGCTGATGCAACTCGATGTATTCGCCGTCCGGCAACCGCCGGATGACCCCGGTTTCGATGCCGTGCGCCAGCACCGCCCGATCGGAACGTTGCAGGGCCAGGCACAACCGATAGGCGGCGAAATAGGCCACCGGCGGCACCACCAGCAATCCGATGCGGAAGATCCAGGTCGTCGCGTTCAGGGAAATGTCGAACTTCAGCGCGATGACGTCGTTGACGCAGGCCAGCGTCAGCACCGCGTAGAAGGCCAGCGACATCGCGCCGATCGCGGTGCGGACCGGCACATCGCGCGGCCGCTGCAGCAGATTGTGCGGCGCGCGGTCGTGGGTGAGCCGCTTCTCGATCCACGGATAGCCGATCAGCAGCCCGAACAGCAGCGGCATCAGGATCGCCACCGCGAACGATCCGGGCACCGTATGCCCGAACACGTAGATCTCCCAGGCCGGGAACAGCCGCAGGAATCCGTCGGTCCACATCAGATAGAAATCGGGCTGGGTGCCGGCCGACACCTGGGACGGGTTGTACGGACCCAGATTCCAGATCGGATTGATCTGCAACAGGCCGCCCATGAGCGCGAGTACGCCGAGGGTCATCATGAAGAACGCGCCCTGATCGAAGGCGAACACCGGCACGATGCGGGTGCCGACGACATTCTTCTCCGTCCGCGCGGGCCCCGGCAGCTGGGTGTGCTTCTGATACCAGACGAGGGCGACGTGCGCGGCCACCAGCGCCGCCATGATGCCGGGGAACAACAGTACGTGCGCGATATACAGCCGCGGGATGATGATCGTGCCCGGGAAGTCACCGCCGAACATCAGCCAGTGCAGCCAGGTGCCGACCACCGGGGTACCCAGTGTGATACCCGCGAATGCGGCCCGCAGCCCGGTGCCGGAGAGCAGATCGTCGGGTAATGAATAGCCGAAGAAGCCCTCGAACATCGCGATGATCAACAGCACCGAGCCGATCACCCAGTTCGCCTCGCGCGGTTTGCGGAAGGCGCCGGTGAAGAAGATCCGGCACAGGTGGACGACCATCGATGTCGCGAACAACAGTGCGGCCCAATGATGTACCTGCCGCACGAACAAACCGCCGCGCACCTCGAAGCTGATGTTCAGCGCCGTCTCGTAGGCCCGCGACATGGTGACGCCGCGTAACGGCTGATAGGCGCCCTGATAGACCACATCGGACATCGACGGGTCGAAGAACAGCGTGAGATAGATCCCGGACAGGATCAGAATGATGAAACTGTAGAGCGCGATCTCACCGAGCAGGAACGACCAATGCGTCGGAAAGACCTTGTTGATGGATCGTTTGGCGAAATTCGCCGCTCGGTAGCGCTGATCCGCGGAGTCCGCCTGTGCGGCGAGGACCTCTGATACTGCCATGGCAGTCACCCACTCGAGAGCGTGGAAATCTTCTACTACAGAGCGTAGCACTTCTCGTTTCGGCGATCGATGACTTTCGTGGACCGCGATAGCCAAGGCGAATCGCGGACCCGCGGCGCGGCGGCTATCGTCGGCGGCGTGCCCACGCTCGCCCCACCGGACGCGATCCGCTACTGGCTGTCGCGGCGCGCCTGCAACGATCTGTTCCTGCTGTACTGCTTCGACGAACCCGGCTGCCCGCCGGAGGCCCTGCGCGCGACTCTCCACGCCCGCTGCGCGGCCGTCGCCGATCTGCGAATCCGGCTGCGCGAGTACCGCTTCGCCTATCCACGCTGGGTGCCGTGCGAGATCACCGCCGCACGGTTCACCGAACACCGTCCGCCGCAATCGGAGTGGGCCACGGTCGTCGCCGCACTCGGCGACCTCCTCGCCGACGGGGTCCGAGCCGACCGGCAGCCCTGGCGACTGCACCTGTTCCGCGAGGTGACCGGAGCGCCGGGTGGCGACGGCCCGGCACTGGTCGTGATCCTGCAACTCTCCCACGCCCTCGCCGACGGCCGCCGCGCCGCCGAGATCGCCCGCGCGGTATTCGGTCCGGAGCCGATCCGGGCCCGGGTGCGGCACGCGACGGACCTCGGCGGCCCGTCGCCACGGCGGATGCCCGCTGCGATCGCCGCAGGGGGCCGCACGCTCGCCACGTGGACCATCGAGGCGCGGGCACTGGCGGCACTACCGGTCGCCATGGTGCGCACCGTCGTTCGCGGGACAGCCGCCGAACGGGCCCGCCGGGAATTGGCGGAGCGGACGGCGCGCGGCGAAATCCCCCGGCCGGGAGGCCAATTCGCGCCGACGGTACTGAACCGCCCACCCGCACCGATCCGGCACGAGGTGCGGATGCTGGTACGCGACGACCTGCGCGTACCCGGCCGCACGGTGACCGCACTGGTGCTCGCCGCCATCGCGGAGGCCCTGCCGGCCCATCTCGCCGAACGTGGTGCGCCACCTTCGGATCGCGCCGAGCCGGTATCCGTTGCGCGACCTGTGGATCCTGCCGAGCCGGTACCCGCGGTGCCACCCACCGAACTCGCCGCGCAGGTATCCGTCGCACTACCCACATCGAACCGATTGCGGCGCAACAATTATCGCGACGTGGCAGTCGAATTGCCTTGCGACGAACCCGATCCGCATCGGCGCACCGATCTGATCGCCACCACGCTGGCCGCTCGCCGGGTGCGGGCCGCCCATCCGCTGCTGGACGCCCCCGACCGGGTGACCGCCGTCCTCCCCGCCCCGGTGCTGCGCCGCGACATAGCCGCATTCCCACTCGACACGGTCCCGGCGACGCTGTCCGCGCACACCGTCGTCTCCAGCGTCCACCGCGGCCCGGCCGACCTGACCTGTGCGGGCGCGGCGGTCCGGTTCACCGCGGGCTTCCCGGCCCTCGGCGCGGTCATGCATCTGACGCACGGCGTGCACGGGCTCGGGGATACCGTCACGGTGTCGGTGCACGCCGATCCGGACGTGTTGCCCGACCTCGGCGACTATGCCGCGGCGCTGGACGCCGCCCTCACCCGGGTGGTCGCGCACGCCGTCGCGCCGCGGTGACCCATACCACAGTTGAACCGGCCGGTAGCCTGCGGTCCCGCGTAGGGTGGGCCCATGCCTGACACTCTGGCTACACCCCCCGTGGCAACGGTGCCGAAAGACAGAACGGTTACATCCATGGCGCCCACCCCCAGCACCTCGTTCCCCGGCCTGCGTCCGGACCACTTCGACCGCGAAGGTTACGACCAGCTCGTCGACGTCCGGGACCTGCGGGCGACCCTGCCCGGCATCCGCCGCCTGCGGACCTGGGCCCACGAGGCCCTCGCCGCCGCGGCCGGTGAGAGCGCCGTCGACGTCGGCTCCGGAACCGGTTCGGAGGTGCTGGCATTCGCGGACGCGGTCGGCCCGACCGGCGCCGCGATCGGCGTGGAACCGGACCCGGACCTGCGCCTGGCCGCGGAACGCCGTGCGGCACAAGCGGGTTCGTCCGCGCGATTCGTCTCCGGCGACGCCTACGGCCTGCCCTTCGCTTCGGACTCCGTCGATGTCGCCCTGTGCGAGCGCGTCTTCCAGCATCTGACCGCCCCGGCCCGCGCCACCGCAGAGATCGCGCGCGTGCTGCGGCCCGGCGGTCGCGTGGTGCTGATGGACAGCGACTGGGGCACCGCGATCGTGCACCCGGGCGACCGGCACGTCGTGCACGAGGTGGTCGAGACCCTGATCGCGAGCACCACCCAGCCGTTCTCCGGCCGCCGGTTGTCCGGCCTGCTCACCCAGGCGGGCCTGGTCATCGACGAGGTGGCCTCGCATGCGCTGGTACAGGATCCGAGTGCGGGGGCCGGTGCGCTGGTCGGCCGCATCTCCGCGATGGCGGTCGCGCGCGGCGCGATCACCGAACCGCAGCGCGAGCGGCTGCTGACCGATCTGGCGATGGGCGCCCGCACCGGCGACATCCACCTGTCGGTCACCGTGTTCGCGGTACTCGCCCACAAACCGGCGTAGTCCGGACCGACGAGAGACGGCCCGCCGGCGCTCCATCGGAGTGCCGGCGGGCCGTTCGGGTCTCAGTCGGTGATGTGCTTCTCGGTGGCCGCGAGCAGTACGCAGGTGGCCAGCCCGTCCATCGCCGTCTCCAGATCCGTCAGCGACGGGAAGCTGGGGGCGATGCGAATGTTCTTGTCCTCGGGATCCTTCCCGTAGGGGAAGGCCGAACCGGCGGCGGTCAGCGCGATACCGGCCTCCTTCGCCAGCGCGATGGTGCGCGCGGCGGTGCCCTCCAGGACGTCGAGGCTGATGAAGTAGCCACCCTTGGGCTCGGTCCAGGACGCGACCTTCGACGGTCCCAGCCGCTCCTCCAGGATGCGCAGCACCAGAGCGAATTTCGGCTCGAGCAGGGCGCGGTGCTTCTGCATGTGCGCGCGCACGCCGTCGGCATCCTTGAAGAACCGCACGTGGCGCAGCTGGTTGATCTTGTCCGGGCCGATGCTCTGCACACCCGCGTGCTTGAGATACCAGCTCAGGTTGGCGCTCGAACCGCCGAGGAAGCTCACGCCGGAGCCCGCGAACGTGATCTTCGAGGTGGAGGCGAAGACGAAGGGGCGGTTCGGATTACCCGCGGCGGCGGCCAGGCCGAGCACGTCCAGCACCGGATCGGCGAGGTCGGTCAGCGGGTGCACGGCGTAGGCGTTGTCCCAGAACAGGCGGAAGTCCGGTGCGGCGGTCGGCATCGAAACCAGCTCGCGGGCAACCTCTTCCGAGAGCGTGACGCCGGTCGGGTTGGCGTAGTTCGGCACCACCCACAGACCCTTGATCTGCGGATCCTCGGCCACCAGCGCCGCGATGGCAGGCATGTCCGGGCCGTCGTGCCCGATGGCGACCGGGATCATCTCGATCCCCAGCGCCTGGCTCAGCGCGAAGTGCCGGTCGTAACCGGGGGCGGGGCAGAGCATCTTGACGACGGGCTCGTCGACCCACCGGCGGGCCGAATCGGCGGTGCCGTACAGCAGCGAGAACGCCAGCAGGTCGTGCATGAGCGAGAGGCTGGAGTTGTTGCCCGCCAGCAGATTCGCCACCGGAATGCCGAGCAGTTCGCCGAAGATGGCCCGCAGCTCCGGAAGTCCTTGCTGCCCACCGTAATTGCGGCAGTCGGTGCCGGTGGCGTCGCGGTAGTCACCGGAGCCCGGCAGCGAGAGTAAGTCGGCGGACAGATCCAGCTGTTCGGGTGCGGGCTTACCCCGGGTGAGGTCCAGCGTCAGCTTCTCGGTCTGGAGCTTCGCGTAGTTCGCGGTCTGCGTCTCGTGTTCGGACACGAGTTCCGCATGGCTCATCAAACCGATCTGCGTCTGCCGGGGCATCGTGGGTAGCCTTTCCAACGGCGATGTGGTCGTGACCGGCCTCCGTCGCCGGTCCAGCGGACCACGTTACTCGCCGGTCCGGGCGCTGGCGACGGTTGTGTCGCGGCCGTTCGCGGCCTGGCAGGATGCCGCACAACCGGCGCGGCGGGAAGATTAGGGGACCCCGCGCACCCGGCAGAGCCCGTTGACCCTTGCTGCCTTCCGGCCCTGGGGGAGTTCACAGGATGCTCGCCGCGCGGGATCCGTTCGCCAGTGTAGCAGCGCCCCGGCGGTGCTCTGCGCACGGTCGATCCCGGCCCACGAGCGGGAGGTCGACTCCGAGACGTACGTCCTCGTACTGGTTACGATCGCTGCGAAGTTCGCCGCGAAAATCCGCGCTTCGAGAGGTTCGTCGCGGATCACCGCGTTTCGACCGGGGAGGAACCGAGCAAGTGACACGCAGCAATCCGCCGCAGGACGGGAGTCCCGGCGACGGGCATCCCAACGAGACCGTGCAGTGGTGGTCGACCCCGCCGGCCGACAGTGCCCCGGTCACCGGCACCGATCCGACCGTGCTCGGCGGATTCCCGAGTCCCCCACCGGCGTATCCGAGTGCGCCACAGCCCTATCCCCAGCCCGGCTACGATCCCCAGGCCACGGTCCTGGGGGCCGGCTATCCACCGCAGCAGTCGCCCTACCCGTCGCAGCAATACGGCACGGTCCCACCCTCATCACAGCAGTTCGGCACGGTTCCCCCGCCGCCGCAATACGGCGCGATGCCGCAATACGGCACCCCCGGCCCCATGCCCCAGTACGGCGCCATGCCGCCGAAGAAGAGCAACAACGGCGTGGTCATCGCCGTGATCATCGTCATCGTCCTGCTGATCGCGGGCGGTGTCGTCGGCCTCGTCGCGCTCACCCACAAATCCGGCGGCTCGGCCCTCGGCGGCGCCTCCGGCAGCAAGCACGACGGCAACTACACCATCAGCAAGGCCGGTAGCAACGCCTGCAGCGTCGTGGACCCGACCGTACTGCAGAAATGGGCCCCCACCGCCGGCACCTCCGAACACACCGAACGCCAGCCCACCAGCTACGACGGCGGCTCCCTGAACTGCTCGGCGCGCTACAGCGGCGCCGGGAAATACGGCAGCAACGACGCCACCCTGAGCGCCGGCGCCACCTTCGCCAGCGACTACGGCCCGCCGCAGTACAACTCCTGGCACGATTCGGACACCCGCACCACCGGCTCCGGCCGCTCCTCCGGCGCCCTCAGCGGCATCGGCCAGCAGGCCTACTTCGCCTCCGAACAGACCAACTACTCGTCCTTCGTGGTGCTCGACTACACCTGCGCCGCCCTGGACTCCAACCTGTCGGCCAAGGTGGAGCTGCGCGTCCACTCCGACCCGGGCACCCTCAACACCACCACGGTCGCGAACACCTGCACCGACCAGCTGAAGAAGGTCTTCGCCACCCTCCACAAGTAATCCCACCCCCGCCGACCGGCCCGTTTGCCGATAACCGGGGGGCAACCGGTATATTGCTCGACGGAGGATTCGCCTAGTGGCCTATGGCGCTCGCCTGGAACGCGGGTTGGGTTAACGCCCTCAGGGGTTCAAATCCCCTATCCTCCGCCGAAGCCGGCCCGGGACTGCACTCGCAGCCCCGGGCCGAGCCGTTTCCGCGGGCACTCGTGTTGTTCAACTCCCCAGGTCGGCGTGCCCCTGCGCCAGGAACGGGCCGATCAGGTTGTCCTGTTTCTTCAGGACGGCGGCGATGACCGTGGACAGGGTGGCGGCGTCCTGGGTCCAGGCGGTGGGGTCGTCGGCGCCGGGGGCGTCGGGGGTGAGGTATCGCTGGGCGAAATCGTCCCAGCGCCTGCCGAATTCCGCGAACGAGGTCGAGATTCGGGTTATCGGGCCGATCATCGCGTCGCTGCCGATCATCAGCAGGAGGGCGGAGGAGGCGTAGAACTGCACGGATCGGTCGCTGTAGGACTGGTAGCGGGTGGTGATGGTTTCGCGGGGGAGGGCCGTGCGGAGATTGCTCTGGAGGGTGCTGAGTTCTTTCAGCATTTCGAAATACGCTGTCAGATAAGCGTTGTAGATATTCTCGCGGTCGGGGTGGGCCGCCCGGGTGGCGGTGTGGTGTTCCGCGCGGAGGGTGTGGTCGACGCCGAGGGAGATCGCCGAGCCGGCGGCGACGATGCAGGAGATGATCGCGATCAGTACGGCGGTCACCAGCGCGTAGCGCGGGAGGGCGCCGGGCGGGGGGAACGTATCTTCCCGGATTCGGGGCGGTTCCGGAACGGGGTGTGCGACGGCCATGGTGTTCTCCAACCGGTGCGTGTCCGATAGGTCGGTGAACGTTGTTCATGAAGCGGTCGGGATGTTCTGGTCACCGTACAATCCGGGGCCGGTCCGGTGTGGCAGGTGGCGTCCGGCGCGGCGGGCGGGGATGAGATGATCGGTGCATGGTGAGCCGCATGCTGTGCCTCGCGCAGGAGCCGGAGGCCGACAAGCTGTTGTCGACGAACGATTTCGCGTTGTTGACGGGGATGCTGCTGGATCAGCAGTTCCCGATGGAACATGCCTTCCGGGGGCCGCAGAAGATCGCGGAGCGGATGGACGGATTCGATCTGCGGCGGATCGCGGAGGCGGATCCCGAGGGTTTCGAGGAATTGGGGGCCACGCCGCCGGCCATTCACCGATACGGGCGGTCGATGGCGCGACGGGTGCAGGAATTGGCCCGGTATGTCGTGGACAACTACGACGGGGTGGTGTCGAGGTTGTGGACCGACGGGGATCCCGACGGTAAAGAGGTGTTGCGGCGGCTGCGGGCGCTGCCCGGATTCGGGGATCAGAAGGCGCGAATCTTCTTGGCGCTGTTGGGTAAACAGCGCGGTGTGCAGCCCGCGGGGTGGCGCGAGGTGGCGGGGGCCTACGGCGACGAGGGGTCCACCCGATCGGTGGCCGACGTGGTCGACGCCGAATCGCTCGCGCAGGTGCGGGCGTTCAAGAAGCAGGCGAAGGCCGCCGCCAAGAAGTAAGGACTACTCGGCGGCGGGGGCGATGCGGTCGGCGACCTCGGCCTGCCAGTCGCGGCGCAGCGTCATGTAGCGCTTGCCGTATTCCAGCACCATGCGGCCGTAATGGGACAGATTGTCGTCGCCCCAGTTGATGTTGTTCTGGTCGTCGGTCTCCAGCTTCTCCAGCTGCGTGTTCAGATAGTCGACGCCGCGCAGCAGGTAGTTCCGGGCCTGTTCCGGTTCCACCTGGCCGAGGAAGAACATGCGCAGTAACGTCTCGTCGCGCACCGGCCGCCGTGGCGGGACCTCGACGAGCCAGTGCCGCAACTCCTCCCGGCCGGCCTCGGTGATCCGATACTCCTTCCGGCCGCGGGCCCCCTCGGCCGCGACCTCGATGAGGCCGTCGGCGGTGAGTTTGCCCAGCTCCGTGTACAGCTGGCTCTGGGTGGCCGGCCAGACGCCGGCCAGGGATACATCGAAGACCTTCATCAGGTCGTAGCCGCTGGCATGCTCGAGTTCGGCCAGCAGGCCCAGGACACCGTGTCGCAAACTCATACCCCGAACTTAACAGATCAGAGCTGACATATCACTATTGACATGTCTGTCGGTGGTCTTCTACCGTCGACCTGTCAAACATGGAACGTCGGGCCGCAGGGCTCGAGCGCTGAGAGGCACGACAATGCTGAAGTACTACGCCCGGACCTTCCTCCCCTGGATCCTGCTGGCGGTCGTCAGCAGCTTCGACGAGCGCGCCGGGGCGCTGTCCGGCCTGGCCGCGGCGGTGGTACTGCTGATCGATGATCGCCGCAAGGGAACCCCCTGGGACGCCATGATTCTCGACGTCTCCAGCACGCTCTACATGGTCGTGCTCAGCGTGCTCACGCTGGTGACGCCGCATCTGGCCGTACTGCACTACGGCACCTCGCTGGCCATCGGCTGGCTGGCGATCACGGCCTGGCTGGGACTGGCCGTCGGGCAGCCGTTCACCATCGGCATCGCCCGGCGCTCGGTCAACGAATTCGTCGCGAGCACGGCCGTCTTCCGGCGGATCAACATCGTGATCACGACGGTGTGGGCACTGTGCTTCACCGCCGATGCGGTGGTGCTGGCCGTCCTCCAGCACTGGGCCCCGCACAACGTGCCGGTGCTGGTGGTCTGCAAGGTCGGATTCTTCACGATCGCAACGATCTTCACGGCCCGGTACCCGAAGGTCGTGCAGCGGCGGCTCGGGGTCGACCCGGCGAATCTGCCGACGGCCGCTCCGGTGGAGTGAATCACCCTTCACGGCAACGGCATTCGGCCGCCGGTCCGCACACTGCGGATCGGCGGCCGAATGCCGTTGTGGCCGTGACTAACTGCTGGAGGCGGTCACCGCGGTGGCGAAGGGGGTCGACACCGGTCCCGCCGGACGCTGCGTCGGATGCTTCCACAGGCCCTTGCGCCGCAGGATCGGCAGCACGCCCTCACCGAACCAGTACGCCTCCTCCACATGCGGATACCCGGAGAGGATGAAGTGCTTGATGCCCAGCCGCGAGTACTCGATCAGCCGCTCGGCGACCTCCGCGTGCGAACCGACCAGCGCGGTGCCGGCCCCGCCGCGAACGAGACCCACACCCGCCCAAAGATTCGGCGCAATCTCCAACCGTTCGGTCGAGCTGTACCCTTCGGGCTTCCTCCCGGGGCCTTCCGTGGTGACGCTCGCTGCCGCCTCCAAGCCCGTCGCTCGGAAGCCGGCGTGCAGCTCCAGCATCCGCCGCTGCCCCTCCGACTCACTCTGCGCCAGATTCGCCTGCACCCGTTCGATATCCGCGGGGTCGACCGCCTGCAACAGCCGATCCGCCTCCGCCCAGGCCTGTTCCGAGGTGTCGCGGGAGATCACGTGGATGCGCAGCCCGTAGTCGAGCACCCGGCCGTTGTCGACGGCCAGCCCGCGAATCCACTCCAGCTTCTTGCTCACCGCGAACAGCGGTTCGCCCCAGGTGAGATAGGCGTCGGCGTACCGGGCCGCGACCGGGCCCGCCGGGCCGGAGGAGCCGCCGAAGAAGATCGGCGGCAGCGGATCGGGCCGGTTGTTCAGCAGCGCGTTCTCGACCTGGATGTGCTTGCCCCGGAACGAGATCGGATCGTGCGACCGCCAGAGTTCGCGCACCACGTGCAGGAATTCGCCGGTGCGCTCGTAACGCTGCTCCTTGGACAGGAAGTCGCCGTAGGCGCGCTGCTCGTGCGGCTCGCCGCCGGTCACCACGTTCAGCAGCAGCCGGCCGCGGGAATGCCGCTGGAAAGTGCCCGCCATCTGCGCGGCGAGCACCGGACTGATGATGCCGGGCCGGAAGGCCACCAGGAACTTCAGCGTCTCGGTGGTCTCCACCAGCATCGCGGTGGACAGCCACGCGTCCTCGCACCAGGCGCCGGTCGGCGTCAGCACACCCTCGAAGCCGTTCTCCTCGGCGGCGCCGGCGACCTGGTTGAGATAGCGCAGCGACGCGGGCCGGTCACCGGCCATCGAGGTGCCGTGACCACCCGCCATCAGGTTGCGGGAGTCACCGTAGGTGGGCAGGAACCAGTGGAAGGACAGGCTCATCCGGATACTCCTTTCAGGACTTCGGGAACAGGTCGTTGAAGCGGGTGTCGATGAAATCGGTGATGCGCACCTTGTGCGGGATCAGCGCGGCGTCCGAGAACGCATCGGCCACTTGTTGTTCCGCGGCGATGGTGGGGTCGTCGATCGGATGATCCTGGAAGGTCAGGCGTTTGACCGCGGCCGTGGCGATGTCCAGCGACAGGCCGGAGGTCTGCGAGAAGGTCTGTGCCCAGGCCGCGGTGTTGGCGACGGCCCAGGTGTGGGCCCGGGAGATGCGCTGGATCAGATCGCGCAGCGCGGCCGTCTTGGCCTTGTCGCCCAGCGCTTTCGTGCCGGCGACGTAGAAGGAGTCGCCGGAGATGTAACCGTCGCCGTCCACCAGGATCCGCGCGCCGATCTGCTGCTCCGCCTGCGCGGTGTACGGGTCCCAAATGGCCCAGGCGTCCACCTTGCCGGTGGACAGTGCCGCGAGCGCGTCGGCGGGCTGGAGGTACTGCGCCTGAATGTCGTTGAACGACAGGTTGTTCTTGGTCAGCACGCTGAGCAGATGGTGGTGCGCCGAACTGCCCTTGGCGACGGCGATCTTCTTGCCGCGCAGCTCGGTCAGGCTGTGGATGGGCGAATCCTTCGGCACCACGATCGCCTGCCCGTGCTTACCCGCCTGATAGGCGGTGACGATCTTGATATCCGAATTCGCCGCGGCCGCGAACACCGGCGGGGCGTTGCCCACCCCGCCGAAATCGACGGCGCCGGAATTGATCGCCTCCAGCATCGGCGGTCCGGAGGTGTATTGCGACCAGGAGATGTGGTACGGCGTGTTCTTCAATTCGCCGGCGGCGTCCAGCAGGGCCTGCAGCCCGGTGCCCTTCTGGTCGCCCAGGTTCAGGGTCACCTTGGTGAGGTCGACGGCGCCGTCCGAGCCGACCGCGGCGTCCTTCGCATCGTTCGAGGAACAGCCGGTCGCCACGATGGCGGTGAGTGCCAGGGCGGCGAACAAGCGGCGGGTGATCATGCGTTTCCTTCTTCGGATTCTTCTCGGACGGCGTCTTCATCTGTGGCAACGCCGAGTTCGCGGAGCAGTTCTCCGCGCAGTGTGGTGAAGCGTGGGTGGTCGCGCCGGCGCGGGCGGGGCAGGTCGACGCGGATCTCGCGCGCGAGCCGGCCGTCGGCCAGTACCAGGGCGCGGTCGGCCAGCAGCAGCGCCTCGTCGACGTCGTGGGTGACCAGCAGGACGCCGGGCCGGTGCTTGGCCCACAGTTCGAGCACCAGCGTGTGAATCGTGATGCGGGTCAGCGCATCCAGCGCGCTGAACGGCTCGTCGAGCAGCAGCAGGTCCGGATCGCGCACCAGGGCGCGGGCCAGTGCGGCGCGCTGGGCCTCGCCGCCGGAGAGCGTCAGCGGCCAGGCGTCGGCGTGATCGGACAGGCCGACCTCGGCCAGTGCCGCATCGGCGGCGGCCTTCGGATCGCGACCACGCAGACCCAGAGTCAGGTTGGCGCGCACCCGCTTCCACGGCACCAGTCGCGGCTCCTGGAAGGCGACGGCCACATCGCCGCCGACGGTCAGTTCGCCGCCGTGCTCGTGGTCCAGTCCGGCCAGGGCGCGCAGCAGCGTCGATTTACCGCTGCCGCTGCGTCCGAGCAGTGCCACGAATTCGCCGCGCTCGATCCGCAGATCGATCCCGTCCAGCACGGTGCGGTCGCCGAACGCCTTGGTGAGCCCGGCCACGCGGGCCACGACCGGATCGGCCGCGGCGGTATCGGCCGGGCGAAAATCGCTGTCCGCCTTCAGTTCCCCAGCAAACCGCGTCGCCATACCAGCGCCTTCCTTTCGATCAGCCGGACGATCGCGTCCGTGAGCAGTCCGAGCAGGCTGTAGACGAGCAGGCCGACGACGATGATGTCGGTGCGCAGGAATTCCCGGGCATCGTTGATCATGAAGCCCACGCCCGCATCGGCATTCACCTGTTCGGCGACGATCAGCGCCAGCCAGGCGATACCGAGCGACTGCCGCAACCCGACCAGGGCCTGCGGCAGGGCGCCGGGCAGCACGATGTGCCGGATCAGGCCGGCCCGCGACAACTGCTGCACCCGGGCCACTTCGGCCAATTTCCCGTCCACGCTGCGGATTCCGGCGAAGGTGTTGAGGTACAACGGAATCGCCGCACCGAACGCGACGAGCACGATCTTGGGCAGCTCGCCGATGCCGAACCACAGGATCAGCAGCGGGATCAGCCCGTAGAACGGCAGCGTGCGCAGCATCTGCATCGGCGGGTCGACGAGGTATTCGCCGAACAGGCTCAGGCCCGCCACCACCGCCAGCGCGACGCCGATCACCGCCCCGATGAGGAAGCCGATCAGTGCCCGCTGCAGGGAGACGGTGATCGCGTGCGGCAGCGTGCCGGCGCGGATCAGGTCGACCGCGGTGGTCACCACGGTGGACGGGGAGGCCAGCAGTTTCGGCGGCAGGACCCCGGTGGAGCTGAGCAGCTGCCAGAGCACGATGAGTACCACCGGGCTGATCAGCCGGACCCAGGACCCTGGGGATCGGTGCGATCGCGGCCTGGACGGCGCCGACCGCAGCGCGAGAGTGGACACCGTGAGAACCTCGTGCTCTGCGAAGAGGGGTGGACGGAGCCGGGCGGTCGGCATCCGTAATCGATGCTGGCAGTGGATGTCCAGCCGGTCACCGATTGAAATCTGCGTGGTTGGAACCCTCCCGCCCCGATTTCCGCGGCGGCGCGGACCGCGGCGATGCGATCCCGCCGATTCAAACCCTCGTCGCGGCCGGCGGGACGTGCTGTAGTGGATGGCGCGCCGGCTGCTCGGATGCCGCGTCCGGTGGCCGAGCGTGACCACCGGCACCACGGGAGCCCTGATGAGTTCTGCACACCGCTGTCGACCTGGGACGCGAAACCGATGACCGTGGTGGCCGAGCGCATCACCTCCGCCGCCCAGGCGCGGGCGACCGCCGCGGCGCTGGCGGACGAGTTCGCGGTGGAAGCCGCCCTGCGGGATCGGGAGCGCCGGTTGCCGGTCGCGGAGATCGAGCGGCTCGCCGCGTCGGGTCTGCTGGCGATCACCGTACCGGCCGCCTACGGCGGCGCCGATCTGCCGCCGAGCGAATTGGCCGAGGTGACAAGGCTTCTCGCGGTCGCCGATCCGAATATCGCGCAGATTCCGCACAGCCACTTCGTCTACGTGAACCTGGTGCGGCTGGCCGGGTCGGACTCCCAACGGGAGCACTACTTCTCGCGGCTGCTGGCGGGCGCCCGGATCGCGAATGCCCAGTCCGAACGCGGCGGCGCCACCGTCGCCGAGGTGGCGACCACGCTCCGGCCCGAGGACGACGGCCGGTTCCGCATCGACGGGGTCAAGTACTACTGCACCGGTTCGCTGTTCGCCGATCTGCTGGCGGTGCTGGTCCGGCTCGACGATCCGGCGGGCCGCGGCGGGCTGGAACCGGGCGAGTACATCGCCTATCTGCCCGCCGACGCACCCGGGGTCCGGATCGTCGACGACTGGAACGGGCTGGGGCAGCGCACCACCGGCAGCGGCACGGTCGCCTTCGACGCGGTGATCGTGAATCGTGATCAGTTGATCGCGCGCTCGGCCGCGGTGCGCGCGCCGACCGGATACGGGGCGTTCGCGCAATTGCTGCACGCGGCCATCGATGCCGGCATCGCGCGCGGGGCGCTCTCGGCCGCAGCGGAATTCGTCCGCACCCGCAGCCGCCCCTGGTTCGAGGCACAGGTGGCGCGCGCCGCCGACGATCCACTGGTGATCCAGCGCTTCGGCGAACTGGCCGTGGCCGTCGCGACCGCCGAGGCCACGCTGGTCGCCGCGGGCCTGGCGGTGGACGCCGCCACCCGCGCCGATGCCGTGGACGCCGCCACCCGCGCCGACGCGCCGGCCGCCGCCACGACCGCCGATGCGGTGGCCGCCGCCTCGCTGGCCGTCGCGACCGCGAAGATCACCGCCGACCGGGCCGCCACCGAGGTGTCCTCGGCGCTGTTCGAGGTGAGCGGAACCCGCAGCGCCGCAGCCGATCTCGATCTCGACCACTTCTGGCGCAACGCGCGTACCCATACCCTGCACGACCCGGTGCGCTGGAAGTACCAGCATCTCGGCCGTGCCGTACTGCACGGCACCCCGCCGCCGTTGCACGGGGTCATCTGACGAATTCGACCGAGCGAGAGGACACGACGATGACAGTGACGGTGGTGGTGGGCAATCCGAAGCCCGCCTCCCGCACGCTCACCGCGGCCGGACTGGTGGCGCGCGGATTGCGCCCGGACGCGGAGCCGGCCGTGATCGACCTGGTCGAACTCGGCCCCGCCCTGCTCGGCTGGGGCGATCCGAATGTCGCCGAAGCCGTTCGCGCGGTGGCGGATTCGGAGCTGGTGGTATTCGCCAGCCCGACCTTCAAGGCCACCTACACCGGACTGCTGAAGTTGTTCCTGGAGCAGTTCGACGGCGGTACCGGGCTGGCCTCGGTGGTGGCCGTGCCGGTGATGCTCGGCGCCGGACCGGCGCACGCGCTGGCCCCCGATCTGCTGCTCAAACCGGTTCTGGTGGAACTCGGCGCCACCACCCCCGTGCCCGGACTCTATCTGTCCGACAAGACCTTCGCCGAGGATGGCGTCATCGACGCGTACGCACACCGCTGGGGTCCGGTGGTGCGTGCGCTGTCCAGAAGTACGGAGAGCGTGAATCATGTCTGAGCTGAACGAGATTCCCGCCGACGGGGTCGGCCTGCGCCACGCGTTCGCCGCCTTCCCGAGCGGTGTGGTGGCCGTCTGCGCCGATATCGACGGCACGCCGGTCGGTTTGGCGGTGAGCACCTTCGTGCCCGTATCGCTGGACCCGCCGCTGGTGTCGTTCTGCGTGCAGAACAGCTCGAGCACCTGGCCCCGGCTGTCGCAGGCGGGCAACCTCGGCCTGAGTCTGCTCGGCACCGAACAGGCCGCCGCCGCGCGCTCGTTGAGCGCGAAGAACGGCGATCGCTTCGCCGGGCTCGAATTGCATCGCGGCACCGGCGATTCGGTGTTCGTGCACGGCGCCCCGGCCTGGATCGAGGGCACCATCGAGACCCAGGTGCCCGCCGGTGACCATCACGTGGTGCTGCTGCGCATCCACCGCCTGGCCACCCGGGCCGACATCGATCCGCTGGTGTTCCACGGCAGCCGGTTCCGCCGGCTGCACGCCGAGTCGCCGTTGCAGGCGGCCGGCTAGCCGAAACCACCCGAGCCGGGCCGGATTCCGGCCCGGCTCACAGTGGATGGGACGGCCGGAAGCACAGCCGCCGGCGCGGTCCGGTCCCGGGCCGGGTGTTCACGATCACGCCGGTCGCCAGGCCCTGCGCGGTGATGTCGTGGCGTTCCATGTCCTGGCTGAGCGCGTCGAGGTGGATCAGGGTGTGCCGCACCAGGATTGCGGCGATGTCCGCCGGCTCGCTGTAGGCCTCGCGATAGGCGGCCACCGCCCGCGGATCCTCGGTGAGCGCGGCCATCGCGCCGAGGCGCATCCGCTCGGTGAGGCCCTCCCACAGCCGCTCCTCCTCGGCGGTGCGCAGCCGCCGCCAGCCGCCGCGATAGTCCAGATCCTGCACGATCGCGTCGGCGGGCTTACCGAGCCGTGTCTCGCACACGACCGCCCACAGCGCGCACATCCAGCTCATCGCGAGCAGCACGTCGACCGGTTCCCAGTCGTCGAGCTCCGCCTCGGCCTCCTCCTGGGTGTTGAGGTTGGCCCAGCGGAACACCAGATCCTCGACCTCGGTGATCACATCCCCGGGCAGTTCCTCCTCGTCGGGCCGCACGATCTGCACCCCGCGCTCCGAGACGAGATCCTGCAACTCGACCATGTCGGCCTCCGCGGTCGACACCCAGCGGTGCGAATCCCCGATCATCCGTGACTGCCCCCGGTCCGAGCTACAGCAATTACCACTACGGATTCAGCCACGAATCGGACACACGCGCAACCAAAAACGGTGTGATCTGCACTTTCCCGGTCGCAGCAGCGGGATCCGGACGGTTGTCAGGACCCACAGCACGTTCCCATGTGCGGACCGGGCAATTTCTCGAGGTCGCCCCTTATGGTCGCCGATGGATCGGGACGCGACAGCATCGGACGCGGGAAGGCAGAGGTATGACGACAGGCGACGAGCAAGGACGCTCGACCGGACCGGCGGAACCGGCCACCGATACGGAACCGATCACCGCCGCGGAACCGGCCACCGGCGGCGAACCGGCCACCGAGTCGCAGGCAACGCCCGGCGCCGAAACGACCGCCGGATCGGAGCCCGGCACCGATGCGCGGTCGGCGGACCGGCAACCTCCCGCCGAGCATGCGACGGAACCGATCGCCGTCCACGGCCAACCGGCCCCGATCGGTCCCTTGGCCATCGTCGGGCCGCCCCGGCGCTGGGCCGATCGGTGGCGCGGCTCACGCCCGCTGCGCGTCGGCGCGGCGGTGCTGGCCGTCGTGGTGATCGGCGGGATCGGGTTCGGCGCCGGTCTGGCGGCCGGTGGCCACGGCGAGCACCGGCACGGCGACGGCCGGCATGCGGCCGACCACCGCTTCCATCCCGGCGCGCTGCCGTGGATGTACCGCTTCGAACACGGATCCCGGGACGACCGGCCCCGCGCGGAACGTCCCGCACCGCAACAACAACCGTCGCCCGGGACGGTGGCGCCCGCCCCGACGCACTGAATCCGCGGCCGTCCGGACGTTCACCCCCGGCGGCTCGGACCCGGTCGGCCGCTCAGGGCCGGCCGCTGAGCACCGCGGTCACCGCGTCCAGGAACGGCTGCCCGCCCATCGCGTAACCGCCCGCGACCGCGCCGACCAGCAGCCCGATCGGGCCGGTGAGCAGGCTGAAGAAGCCCATGCCGAGGACGGTGCCGAGGAGTCCGCCGAGGACCCCGCCCGCGACGACGCCGACGACGTTCTGGTTCACCTCGTTCGCCAGCTGGGCGGTGGAACTGATCGGCTGCATCTCGCCGATCTCGGCGGCGCCGACCTTCGGCGCCAGCAGCAGCGTGTGCCCGTCGTCGGAGATCTGTTGCGCGACCTGGACGGCGACACCCCGCACCCGGTACGTCAGCGGTACGGAGGTCATCTCGTCGCCGGTATCGGAGGTGAGCGTCACCCGGTCACCGGTGAGCGCGAACCGGCCCCCGGTCACGCTGGTGGTGAGTTCCCGGGACAAATCGGTGCGGACCACGTGATAGTCCACGCCCCGGTCGGTGCCGTCGGACGAGATCTGTTGCGCGGCGGTGGCGCCGGGCCGATCGAGCGGAGTGGGGGTGAGCGGGTCGGCGCTCACGGTTCCCGCGCCGACCCCGACGGTGGTGACTGTCAGGACCGCGAGCGCGGCGAACGAGCCGAACTTCATGAAGATTCCTCGTGGCAGGCGTGCGGAATCCGGCCGGGTGCGCCCGGCCGGGTGGAAACTGTACAGCGACCGGAACTTCATTCCCCCGAGTCGAAATTCGCAAACCTCCGTTCGCACACCGGATGGTGAAGTTATCGTATCGTTATCGAAATGCCGACAAACGGCGCAAACGTGACCGAATTCACTCGGGGCTCGACTCGGTCGTATGCCCTGCGGTAGATATCTTGTGATTCGAAAATCCGTATCCGGTCTCTCGAAACGGAAATCGCCGCTTTTATCAATAGCGTTACAGCTCTGGAGGACAGGCACATGTCGCGTCGACGTGGCCAGGCCCTGTTTGCGCTGCTGGGCTTCGTCGTCACCGCCTCGGTGGCGACCGGAGTGCTGGTCGGCGGCGCACTGTGGGCCGCCGACCACCGCAATCAGGACAATGAAAGTCGCAGTGCCACAGGCACTTCGGCTCCCACTACCGATCTCGTCGCGCTGCCGCCGACTGTGCCCGCCGGACCGGCCGACGAGGCGCCGCCCTCGGTCGCCACCGCGGCGAACGCGCCCGCCGGCGCCGCGGAACTGCACAAGGGCGCGCAGGAGAAGAAGCCCGGCGCCGATATCGCCACCGGTGATTGTGTGGGATTCGGTGGTGAAAACGGAGCAATTCAGAAAAGCGAGTGTGGCACACCGGGCGCCGATTTCCGGGTCGCCGGTGTGGCAGCGCGAAATACCTCGTGTCCGGCCGATTCCGATCGCACCTATCCGCGTCCGTTGCCCGGCGGTGATCAGGACACGCTGTGTCTCGACGTCCCCTGGACCGTCGGTAATTGCGTGGATGTGACCGGCGCCGGTCCGATCCCGGCCGCCTGTGTCGCCGCGCTGTCGAGCCGGGTCAAGGTGGTGGACATCAAGCGGGGCACCGCGGATGTGAATGCCTGTGCCGGCGCCGGCGACCGCGGATTCGTCTACGCCCAGCGCCGCTTCGTCGTCTGCGTCGCACACCTGTGACCGAGTCCGGACTGTGACCCGGGACACGGTGGACTACCGTCGAGATCGACCGCGGCCGTTCGTGTAGATCCCGGAGGCCGGCATCGGGCCGGTCCGCGGAGAGGAGCACACGATGAAGCAGTACTTTCTCGGCATCCAGCAGCCGGAGGGCGGCACCCCGCCGGACAACCTCGACGACATCATGCGCGACCTCGCGGCGCTCAACGACGAGATGCGGGCCGCCGGAGTGTGGGTGTTCTCGGCCGGCCTGCACGCGCCGAGTACGGCGACGGTCGTCCAGGCCCGGCCCGGCGGCGAGGTCCTGATCACCGACGGGCCCTATGTCGAGAGCAAGGAATATCTGGCCGGATTCAGCATCATCCGGGCCGAGGATCTGGACGCGGCCCTGGTCTGGGTGGGCCGGTTGGCATCCGTGATCGGCCTGCCGATCGAGGTGCGGCCGATCATCGACGAGTGAATCCCGATGCGGTGGTGGATGTCCGGGCGATCGAGGCGGTGTTCGCCGCGGAGTACGGCCGGGCCGTCGCCGTCCTGATCCGGGTCTTCGGCGATATCGACGTCGCCGAGGATGCGGTACAGGACGCCTTCGCCGCGGCCCTGCGGCACTGGCCCGCCGAGGGGCTGCCGCCCGCGCCGGCGGGCTGGATCATCACGACCGCCCGCCGCCGCGCCGTCGACCGGTTGCGCCGGGAGGCGGCGCGGGCCGGTAAGTACGCGCAGGCCGCGCTGGTGTCCGCCGAGGAGCAGACGCAGTCGTACGACGTGCGCGACGATCGGCTGCGCCTGATCTTCACCTGCTGTCATCCCGCGCTGGCGATGCCCGCCCGGGTCGCGCTGACCCTGCGGCTGCTCGGCGGGCTCGGCACCCTCGCGCTGGCGCGCGCCTTCCTGGTCTCGGAAACGGCCATGGCACAACGGCTCTCGCGGGCCAAGGGCAAGATCCGCGCGGCGGGTATTCCGTACCGGGTGCCCGCCGCGGCGGACCTGCCGCAGCGCCTGCCCGGGGTGCTCGCGGTGCTGTACCTGATCTACACCGAGGGACACACCACGACCACCGGACCGGAGCCGACCCGGGCCGATCTGTGCGGGGAGGCGATCCGGCTGGCCCGCCTGCTCACCGAACTGCTGCCGGACGAGCCGGAGGCGATCGGCTTGCTGGCACTGCTCGTGCTGACCGAGGCCCGCCGGCCCGCGCGGCTCACCGCGGACGGTTCGCTGATCCCGCTCGCGCGGCAGGACCGGCGGCGCTGGGATCCGGCCCTGCTCGGCGAGGGGCGGTCGCTGGTGCGAGAGTGCCTGCGGCGCAATCGGCCCGGCCCGTACCAGATCCAGGCGGCGATCAACGCCGTGCACGCGGACGCCGCCACGACCGCCGATACCGACTGGACGCAGATCGTCCGGCTCTACGATCATCTGGCGACGCTGGCGCCGAATCCGGTGGTGGCACTGAACCGGGCGGTCGCGATCGCCGAGATCGACGGTCCGGCAACGGCTCTGGCGCTGGTCGACGAACTCGGCCTGTCGAGCTACCACCTCTATCACGCGGTCCGGGGCGAACTGCTGGACCGGCTGGGCCGCTCGGCCGAGGCGGCCGCGGCCTTCGAACTGGCACTGGCACATACGGAGAATCCCGCCGAACGCGACCATCTGCGCAACCGGCGGGAGCAGCTCGACATCGAGCTGCCGTGAGGCGGAAGTCGCTGCCGGTCAACGGGTTCGGCCGGGCTCCGGCAGCGGCGGGAGTAATCGGTCGAAGCGCCGGTTGGCCAGGCGCATCGTCAGTTCGTAGGGGAGCGCGAACTTCCGGGCCACCCAGTAGGCCAGCCGGATGTCCGGGGAGGTGTGCACCAGATACCGGTTGTGCCGGATCCCGGCCAGGATCCGATCGGCCACCCGCTCCGGCGGCACCGCATACCCCTCGAACAGCCGGGTCAGCCGGCGCATCCGCGGATCGTCGCGGTCCACGCCGATGATCTGCACGCTCTGCACCAGCGGGGTGCGGACCGCGCCGGGCACCACCAGACTCACCCCGATGTCGTGCCGCGCGAGGTCGAAACGCAGCACCTCCGACACCCCGCGCAGCCCGAATTTGCTCGCGCTGTAGGCCGCGTGCCACGGCAGCGCCAGCAGCCCCGCCGCCGAGGAGACGTTCACCAGATGCCCGCCGCGACCGGCGCGCACCATCGGCGGCACGAAGGATTCGATGATGTGGATCGGGCCCATCAGGTTGACCTCGATCATCGAACGCCAGTGCCGGTGTTCCAGATTCTCCACGGTGCCCCAGGTCGCGACCCCGGCGATGTTCATCACCACGTCCACCGGGCCGTATTCGGCGTGCACCTCCTCGGCCCAGGCGGCGACGGCCTCGTGATCGGTGATGTCTAGGACGCGGGCGGCCAGGACGTCCCCGCCGGCGTCCTGGACGACCGCGACCGTCTCCGCCAGACCGGCGGCGGCGACATCGGTGAGGATCAGCCGGGCGCCGGCGCGGGCGGCCGCGAGCGCGGTGGCCCGGCCGATACCGCCGGCGGCGCCGGTGAGCAGACAGACACGGTCGGTCAGGTCGCGCATGGGCGGATCTCCTCGTCGAAATCTCCGGGGCAGGTATCCGCCGAACAGCGGATACGCCCGGTCACCCTATTTGTGAACATCAGTGTACGCAAATTGACGGCATCGCGAGCGGCATTGCCGAACAGTTGAATTCACGATGATCCGGAGTGCAGACATCGCGTCCGGCCCTGCCTACCTTGAGGATCATGAGTAGCGCGGCACCGGCCGGCGCGGCCGAACCGGTGACCGCCGGGCCGTCCGACGACGAAAGCCTGGTCGTCGCCCGCACCCGGCACCCCTGGCGCTGGGTGGTGGCGGTCGTGGCGCTGGTGCTGGTGGCGCAGTTCGCGCACGGCCTGATCACCAATCCGGGCTGGGACTGGCCGACGTTCCGGCTGTACTTCACCGCGCATTCGGTGCTGACCGCGCTGAAGGTGACCCTCGAGCTCACCTTCTGGGGCACCCTGCTGGGCTTCCTGCTCGGTGGTGTGGTCGCGATCGCGCGGCTGTCGCGGATCCCGGTGCTGCAGGTGATCGCGTGGACGTATGTCTGGGCCTTCCGGTCGATTCCGCTGATCGTGCAGCTGCTGTTCTGGTTCAACATCGCCTATCTGTACAAGCGGTTGTCGCTGGGTATCCCGTTCGGGCCGGCGGTGGTGACCTTCGACGTCAATCAGGTGCTCAGCGGATTCAGCGCCGCGGTGATCGGCCTGGCGCTGCACCAGGCCGCGTATTCGGCGGAGATCATCCGCGCGGGCGTCATCTCGGTGGACACGGGTCAGCTGGAGGCGGCGAAATCGCTCGGCCTGCCGCGACATCGGCAGTTCTTCACGATCATCGCCCCGCAGGCCATGCGCGGCATCCTGCCCAATGCCGCCAACGAGGTGATCAGCCTGTTCAAGGGCACCTCGATCGTCTCGGTGATGGCGATCGCGGAACTGTTCTACCAGGTCCAGGTGATCTACGGCCGCAGCGGCCGGGTGGTGCCGCTGCTGATGGTGGCGACGGTCTGGTACATCGTGCTCACCACCGTGCTGAGCATCGTCCAGTACTACATCGAACGGCATTTCGCGAAGGGCGCGTTGCGGGAGCTGCCGCCCACACCGTGGCAGCGGGTGCGTGCCACGCTGGCCGACATCACGGGGGGACGGACATGACGGAGACGGCCGTATCCGAACGCGTCGCGGACACCGCTGCCGGTGGCTACGCGGTCGAATTACGCGGTGTACACAAGAGATTCGGGCATCACGAGGTGCTGCGCGGGATCGATCTGGCGGTCCGGCCCGGCGAGGTGACGGTGATCCTCGGCCCGTCCGGTTCCGGCAAGTCCACGCTGCTGCGCACGGTCAACCACCTGGAGAAGGTGGACGCCGGCACCGTGCGGGTGAGCGGTGAGCTGGTCGGCTACCGCCGCAAGGGCAACCGGCTGCACGAACTGTCCGAGCGCGAGATCCTGCGGCAGCGGTCGCGGATCGGGTTCGTCTTCCAGAACTTCAATCTGTTCCCGCACCTGACCGTGCTGGACAACGTTGCGCTGGCGCCGATCTCGGCGCAGCGGCGGCCACGCGCCGAGGTCCGGGCCGAGGCGCGCGCGTTGCTGGCCCGAGTCGGGCTGGCGGACAAGGCCGAACAGTATCCCCGCCGATTGTCCGGCGGTCAGCAGCAACGGGTCGCGATCGCGCGGGCGCTGGCGCTGCGGCCGAGCGTGGTGCTGTTCGACGAACCGACCTCCGCGCTGGATCCGGAGCTGGTCGGCGAGGTGCTCGACGTGATCCGCGGGCTGGCCCGGGACGGCGCGACCCTGGTCATCGTCACGCACGAGGTCGGATTCGCCCGTGAGGTCGCGGACACGGTCGTGCTGATGGACGACGGCCGGGTCGTCGAACAGGGCCCGCCCGCCGAGGTTTTCGACAACCCGCGTCACCAGCGCACCAAAACCTTTCTCGCGCACGTCCTCTGAGTGCACATGCTCCGCTCGACGAAGGAAGAATCCATCATGCCGCTCTCCCGCAGACATGTTCCGGCACTGACCGTGCTCGCCGCCGCGGTATTGCTGACGGGGGCCTGCAGCAGCGCCGAACCGCAAGCCGGCGAGACGAATTCGGTGAACGGCCAGTCCTACGACCTGTCCCCGGAACAGGCGAGCCGGGTGCACGCCACCAAGGTCGACGCCATCGCCGCCGAACTGCCGCAGGTCTATCGCGACCGCGGTGTGCTGACGGTCACCGGACAGGTCGGCGCGGTGCCGCCGCTGAGCTTCTACGCCACCGACAACAAGACCATCATCGGCAGCGAGATCGACCTCGCCGACCTGGTCGCCGAGGTCCTCGGCCTGAAGACCGAGCACCGCAACGCCGACTGGGCCCAGAATTTCGTCGCGATCGACTCCGGTGCGGTGGACACCTTCGTCTCGAACGTCACCGTCACCGAGGAGCGCAAGGAGAAGTACGACTTCGCCACCTACCGGCTGGACAACGTCGGGCTGGAGATCCCGAAGGATGCCACCTGGACCTATGCGGATCGGAAATCGCTGGCGGGCAAGCGAATCGGCGTCGGCAGCGGTACCAACCAGGAGAAGCTGCTGGTCGACTGGGACAAGCAGAACCAGGCCGAGGGCCTGCCGAAGATCGATATCGCCTACTACCAGCAGACCAGTGACTACTTCCTCGCCCTGACCTCCGGCCGGCTGGACGGTTACCTCGGGCCCAACCCGTCGGTGCAGTACCACGCCTCCAGCACCGGCAAGACCAAGGTGGTGGCCACCTTCTCCGGCGCGGGAACGGCGTTGCAGGGCAAGATCGCGGTCCTGGTCAAGAAGGACAACGGGCTGGTGAAGCCGGTGCACGACGCCATCCAGTACCTCATCGATCAGGGGCTCTACCAGAAGTGGCTGGCGCACTGGGGGCTGGAGAGCGAGGCCGTCCCGGCCTCGGAGATCGACCCGGCCGGCCTGCCGAAACAGGCGCCGTAGGGCAGGGAGCGCGGTCGTGAAATTTCTGTTGCTGACCCTGATCACGCATACGCCGGATCCGGTCACCGGCGCGGTCGAATCCGCCGCGCAGCGGCTGGCGCGGGTGGTCGACAATGCCCGGCTGGCAGAGGAACTCGGCTACGACGGCTTCGCCGTCGGTGAGCGGCACGAGGATCCGTTCATCTCGTCGGCGCCGCCGGTGGTGCTGAGCCACATCGCGGCCGTCACCTCCCGCATCGCCCTGTTCACCGGGGTCACCACGCTGAGCCTGCTGGATCCGGTGCGGGCATTCGAGGACTACTCGACCCTGGACAATCTCTCCGGCGGTCGGCTCGAACTGATCATCGGCAAGGGTAACGGCGCCGCGCAGGCGCAGCTGTTCCATGTCACCACCGAGGATCAGTGGGACCGCAATCGTGAAGGCTACGAACTGTTCCGGCAGCTGTGGGAGAGCGACAGCGTCACCTGGGAGGGGCGGTTCCGGCCGTCGCTGACCGCCGCGAAGGCCCTGCCCCGGCCGTTGCAACCGCGCCTGCGCATCTGGCACGGCAGCGCCACCAGCCGCGAATCGGTGGATCTGGCCGCGCGCTACGGTGATCCGCTGTTCTCCGCCAACGTCACGCATCCGATCGAGCCGTACGCGGACCTGATCGATCACTACCGGGAGCGCTGGGCCGCCTACGGGCACGATCCGGCCGATATCCTGATCGGCGCCGGGACCGCCGGCTTCCACCTCGCCCGCGACTCGCAGGACGCGCTGCGGGCGTATCGGCCGATCTTCGAGGCCCGGCAGGCCGTCGGACGCACACACGGTCTGCCCGCGGTCTTTTCGAGCCTCGAGGATTTCGCCGAGCGCAGCTCCGCACTGATCGGCAGCCCGCAGCAGGTGCTGGAGAAGGTGCAGCGCTATCACGCCCGCTTCGGTCACGAGGTGATCCATATCGCCGCGGACGGAGACGGATTCACCGACAAACAGCATCGCGAGAGCCTCGAACTGTTCCAGTCCGAGGTGGCTCCCCTACTGCGCCACAGCATTCCCAGCCGCCCCCTCGGCGCGCAGCGTCATCCCACGGCCGATCCACGGCCGTCGTCCACCGAAGGAACCACTCGATGAAACGTCCCCTGGCCCTGTTCGGCGCGGTCGCCGCGGTCACGACCCTCGCCGCGTGCGGTTCCGGCTCCGGCGGCGGGGATCAGGCCGGCCCGCCGCGGCCCGGCGGCACGCTGCGCTACGGGCTGTCACAGGCCCCGACCTGCGCGGATCCGGTGCAGGCGCAGACCAATCAGACCGTCTACGTGACGCGTCAGGTGGTGGACTCCCTGGTCGACCAGGATCCGGCGACGGGTGAGATCAAGCCGTGGCTCGCCGACACCTGGCAGGTCGGCCCGGACGCCAAATCCTTCACCTTCCACCTGAAGGACGGCGTCACCTTCTCCGACGGCACACCGCTGACCGCCGATTCGGTCCGGAAGAACCTGGACGCGCTGGTGCACACCATCGGCGCGGCCAAGGCGTCGCTGGCGGCCAGCTATGTCGCGGGATACGTGGGGACCACCGTGGTCGATCCGCTCACCGCGCGGGTGGACTTCAGCGCGCCCGATGCGCAGTTCCTGCAGGCGGCCTCCACACCGCAGCTCGGCCTGGTCTCCGATGCCACCACGGCGAAATCGGCCGAGGACCGGTGCCAGGGCGTGATCGGATCCGGTCCGTTCAGCTACGCCGAATACAAGCAGGGCGCCTCGGCGACGCTGGTCAAACGCACCGGCTACCACTGGGGTTCGCCGGTGTTCGGCAACCACGGTGACGCGTATCTGGACAAGATCGTCTTCACCGTCATCCCGGAATCGGGGGTGCGTACCGGCAGTGTGACCTCGGGCCAGCTGGACGCGGTCAGCGACGCGCTGCCCCAGGACGCACCGCAGATCGAGGGCGCCGGCGGCAAGGTGCTCACCGTCTCCAATCCGGGCATCCCGTTCGGCATCGGGCCGAACATCAGCCGGGGCGCGCTGCGGGATCCGGCGGTGCGGACCGCCCTGCGCACCGCGATCGATCGCAAGGAATTGATCGATACCGTGCTGGGCCCGCAGTTCAAGCCGGCCACCGGCACGCTGGCCAGCAAAACCCCTGCCTACGTGGATCTTTCGGCCCGGCTCGGCTACGACCCCGACGCCGCCCGCCGGACGCTCGACGCCGCCGGCTGGGTCCCCGGGCCGGACGGCATCCGGGTGAAGGACGGGCAGCGGCTGTCGTTCGGGGTGTTGTTCGCGCCGGTCTTCGACGGTAATCAGGCCATCCTGGAACTCGTCCAGCAACAGGTGCGCAAGGTCGGCATCGATCTGCAGCTGGACAAGGAGGCGTCCAACGTGGTCGCCGCGCGGCAGCTCAGCAAGGATTTCGACGCGGTCTACTTCAACCTCACCCGCGCCGACGGCGACATCCTGCGCACCACCTTCGGTATCGATCAGCAGAACTACAACGCGCGCGGCCCGATTCCGGCGCTGGATCAGGCGCTGACCGGTGAACTCGGCAGTACCGACGCCGCCGCGCGGGCGAAGCTCATCGGTGACGCGCAGACATCGATTCTCGACCAGGGCCTGTGGGTTCCGACCATCGAGCTGTCCCAGGCCATCGGCACCGCCGCGACCGTGGTGGATCTGAAGTTCGAGGCCTCGGGCCGGTTGCAGTTCCACGACGCCTGGCTACGCGGGAAGTGAGGCACCGATGGGACGGTACGTGGCGTCGCGGGTGATCCAGGCCGTCGCCGTCCTGTGGGCGGCCTTCACCGGCTCGTTCATCGTGCTGTACCTGTTGCCCGGTGATCCGGTCACCCTGGCGGCCGCCAATCCGGGCATCCCGCTCGACGCCGCGGCCGTCGCCGAACTGCGGGCCCGATACGGGCTCGACAAGCCGGTCTGGCAGCAGTACCTCACCGCACTCGACCGGGCGCTGCACGGGGATCTCGGCCGTTCGCTGACCAACGGGCAGCATGTGCTCGACGCGATCGGCGACGCGATACCCACCACCCTGGTGCTGGCGGTCACCGCGCTGGCGCTGGCGCTGGTGTTCGGCACCGCGCTGGCACTGACCGCGGCCTACACCGAAAAGCGCCGGCTGCGTGGATTTCTGATCGCACTGCCGCCGATCGGCGCCTCGGCGCCCACCTTCTGGGTGGGATTGCTGCTGTTGCAGGTGTTCTCGTTCCGGTTGCGGCTGGTGCCGGCGTTCGGCGGCACCGGCGTGCAGGGCACCATCCTGCCCGCGGTCACGCTGGCCGTCCCGGTCGGCGCGGTGATCGCCCAGGTCCTGTACACCAGCCTGGCGCAGACCTGGCGGCAGCCGTTCGTCGAGGTCGCCTTCGCCAAGGGCGCCTCGCGCTGGTGGGTGCAGTTGCGGCATGTGCTGCGGCCCGCGCTGGCGCCCGCGCTCACCGTGGCGGGGGTCTGGGTCGGCACCGTGCTGGCCGGCTCCGTGGTCGTGGAGACCGTGTTCTCCCGGGCGGGCCTGGGCCGGCTCACCCAGACCGCGGTGCTGAACGAGGACATCCCGGTGGTGCAGGGCATCGTCGTCTTCACCGCGACGGTCTTCGTGGTGGTCAACCTGGTCGTCGACCTGATCTATCCGGTGCTGGATCCCCGTGTGGCACAGCACTTCCGGCGGAGAGGTGCGGTCCGTGTGTAATCCCTTGTCCCGCAATCGGAGCCGCTCATGACCGATTTCCTGGCGACGCGCGGTGCACCGCCCGATACCGGTCCCCGCGACCCCGCGCGGCCGGAGCCACCGGACGGGATACGGCCGGATCGCGGCCGTTCCGGCTCCGCCGAGCGGTCGTGGGCGGTTGTCCCGGGTCCGCGCGCGGTCGCGCGGGCGCTGCGGGAACACGCTGCGGTGGCGCTGTCGGTGCTGGTCCTGATCGTGGTGCTGGGCTGGGCGGTGGTGCCGGGCCGGTTCGCGGGGCGTGACCCGCTCACCGGTGTGCCGGCGCAGAAGTTGCGCGGGCCCAGCGCCGAACACTGGTTCGGCACCGACAATCTCGGCCGCGACCTCTACACCCGGGTGGTGCACGCGGCCGGGATCTCGGTGACGGCCACCCTGATCGCGGTCGGTATCGGACTGGTCGGCGGCAGCCTGATCGGTCTCGTGTCCGGCGGGCTCGGCGGTCCGGCGGACACCGTGATCATGCGCATCGTCGATGTGCTGCTGGCGGTTCCGGAACTGCTGAGCGCGCTGGTGCTGGTGACGGTGCTGGGGGTCGGCAGCCGCAACGTCGCGCTCGCGGTGGGACTGGTGATGATGGCGCAGTTCGCCCGGCTGATGCGCTCGGAGGTTCTGCGGGTGCGCCGCACGCCCTATGTCGAGGCGGCGTTCGCCTCCGGGGTGCGGTGGCCGGTGGTGCTCGTGCGGCACGTGCTGCGCAACTCCTACGCACCCGTGGTGGCGCTGGCCGCGGTCGACTTCGGGGTCGCGGTGCTGGCGGTGTCGTCGCTGAGCTTCCTCGGTTACGGCGCGAAACCGCCGACGCCGGAATGGGGTTCGCTGATCGCCGAAGGCCGCAACTTCCTCGCCACCGCCTGGTGGATGACCACGCTGCCGGGCCTGGTGATCATCGCGGTGGTCCTCGCGGCGCAGCGCATCGGCCGCGCCCTGGGCCGGGACGGTGCCCGATGACCGCGCCGGCGGAGCCGCTGTTGCGCGTCGTGGATCTGCGCGTCGAATATCCGGGGGCGGTCCCGGCGGTGGCCGGCGCCTCGCTGACCGTCGCGCGCGGCGAGACGGTCGCGCTGGTCGGCGAATCCGGTTCCGGGAAGTCCACTCTCGCCAATGCGGTGCTCCGGCTCGGCGACGGCGTGATCACCGGCGGCCGGATCCACTTCGACGGCGACCGCGTCGACGATGCCGGGCCGCGGGTGCTACGGCAGATCCGCGGCGCCCGGATCGGCCTGGTACCACAGGATCCGGGTACCTCGCTGAATCCGGTGCTGCGCATCGGCGATCAGGTGGCCGAGGCATTGCGCATCCACGGCCGCGCCACCCGCCGCGACGCCTGGGTGCAGGCGGTGGACATCCTGACCACCGCCGGACTGGACCGCCCGGAGCTGCGGGCCCGGCAGTATCCGCAGGATCTCTCCGGCGGTCAACGGCAGCGGGTGCTGATCGGGATCGCGCTGGCCTGCGGCCCGCAGCTGGTCATCGCGGACGAGCCGACCAGCGCGCTGGACGTCACCGTGCAGAAACGGATCCTGGATCATCTCGCGGCCCGCACCGCCGAATCCGGCACCGCCGTGCTGCTGATCACCCACGATCTGGGCGTGGCGGCCGACCGCGCCGACCGTATCGTGGTGATGCGCGGCGGCGAGATCGTCGAAACCGGTTCCACCGCAGATATTCTCGGCGATCCACGGCACGAGTACACGAAGCGGCTGCTGGCCGCCGCGCCGAGCCTGGACACCGCGACCCGCCCCACCCGCCCGGCCGCCGCCACTCCGCTGCTGGTGGCCACCGGACTGCGCCGCACCTTCCATCTCGGTCACCGCGAAACCCTCACGGCCGTCGACGATGTCACCCTGCATGTGGACCGCGGCGAAACCCTGGCCGTGGTGGGCGAATCCGGTTCCGGGAAGACCACCACGGCCCGTATCCTGGCCCGGCTGGAGCAGGCCGACGCGGGCAGCATCACCTTCGACGGCGTGGATCTCGGTGCGGTGCAGGGTAACCGGCTGCGCGAACTGCGCCGCCGCATCCAGGTCGTGTACCAGAACCCCTATGCCGCACTGAATCCCAAGCTCACCGTCGAGGCCATCGTGACGGAGCCGTTGCGGGCCTTCGGGCTCGCGCCGCGCCGGGATCGGCCGCGGCTGGCCGGGGAACTGCTCGACCAGGTCGAACTGCCCGCCGCGTACGCGGCCCGGCGGCCGGCCGAACTGTCCGGCGGCCAGCGGCAGCGGGTCGCCATCGCCCGGGCCCTGGCGTTGCGCCCGGACCTGGTGGTGCTCGACGAGCCGGTCTCCGCGCTCGACGTCTCGGTGCAGGCGCAGATTCTCACCCTGCTGGAGAACCTGCAGGCCGAACTGCATTCGAGTTATCTGTTCATCACCCACGATCTGGCCGTGGTCCGCCGTATCGCGGATCGGGTGGCGGTCATGCGCGACGGCCGCATCGTCGAAACGGCCGCTACCGCAGACATTTTCAGCGCGCCCACGCACGAATACACCCGAGAGCTGTTGTCGGCCGTCCCGGGTTCGGCGGGGACGGCGGGCGGGCGGCGCGCTCCCGTCGAAAGGACTCCCCGATGACCGCACGCAGGAATTTGCTCCTGGGAGTGGAACTGTCCGGCACCGGAGCGCATCCGGCGTCCTGGCGGCGCCCGGACTCGCGGGCCGAGGAACTGTTCACCGCCGGCTACTGGCTGGACGCGATCACCGCGGCGGACCGGTACGGACTCGATCTCGTCTTCCTGCCCGACTCGTTCGCGCTGCAACCCGTGGGTGCGCTCGGCCGGCTGGAGGCGGTCGGCGTCGCCGCGCGCGCCGCGGCCGCGACGTACCGGATCGGGCTGATCCCGCAGGTTCCCGTCACCCACACCGAACCGTTCCACGTGTCGAAGGCGGTGGCCAGCGTCGATTTCGCGACCCTCGGCCGGGCCGGATGGGAGGTCACGGTCTCGCGCGGGCAGTCGGCGCTGTTCGGGCGCAAGGCCGAACAGGACGAGGTCTCGCTGTGGGCCGAGGCCGACGAGGCCGTGGAGGTGGTGACCCGGTTGTGGGACAGCTGGGAGGACGACGCCGAGATCCGCGACGCCGCCACCGGCCGGTTCATCGACCGGGACAAGTTGCACTACATCGACTATGTGGGCGAGCACTTCTCGGTGAAGGGCCCCTCGATCACGCCGCGGCCGCCGCAGGGGCAGCCGATCGTGGTGATCCGCGCGGCCGATCCGCACAGTACCGCGGTGGCCGTCCGGCGGGCCGACGTGATCCGGGTCGCCGCGGCCGATCTCGCCGCCGCCGCACAGGCCCGCGCCGAGGTACGCGCCGCGGTGGCCGCCGCCGGCCGCGATCCCGACCGGGTCTCGGTGCTGGTCGACCTCGATGTGCACCTCGCCGCCACCGAGGAGAACGCCGTCGTGGACGTGGCGCAACTGGAGGTGTGGACGCCGACCGCCGATCCGAACACGTTGCGGCACATCGGAACCGCGGACACGCTGCGCGAACTGCTGGGGCGCATCCACGCCACCGGCGCGGGCGACGGGGTGGTGCTGCGGCCGCTGGCGGTGGCCGCCTTCACCGCCGCGCTGCCGAAACTGGCTCCCCGCCTGCGGGATCGGCTCGGTCTGCCGCGTCCCGTCGATCGCTACGCTCCGACCGCCTGAGGAGAGAGATGCCGGATACACAGGTACGCAGACAGGTTCATCTCGCCGCACACTTCCCGGGCGTCAACAACACCACCGTGTGGCGCGATCCCGACTCGGGCAGCCAGATCGACTTCGACTCCTTCGTACACCTGGCCCGCACGGCCGAGCGGGGGCTGTTCGACTTCTTCTTCCTCGCCGAGGGACTGCGATTACGGGAGCACCGCGACCGGATCCACGATCTGGACGTGGTGGGCCGGCCCGACACCCTCACCGTCCTCAACGCGCTGGCCGGGGTGACCACCCGGCTCGGGCTGGCCGGGACCATCAACACCACCTACAACGAACCCTTCGAGCTGGCACGGCAATTCGGCACGCTGGACCACCTCTCGGGCGGCCGGGCCGCCTGGAACGCGGTCACCTCCTCGGACGCCTTCACCGGCGAGAACTTCCGCCGCGGCGGCTATCTCGAACATGCCAAGCGGTACACCCGCGCCGCCGAGGTGATCGACGCCACCCGCGCGCTGTGGGACGGCTGGTCCGCACCGCCGATCGTCGACCGTGACCGCGGAATCTTCACCGCCGCACCGGCGACCGTGCGTTTCCACAGCGATCAGTTCGATATCGAGGGACCGTTCGTACTGCCGCCGAGCCCGCAGGGTTATCCGGTGCTGTTGCAGGCCGGTGATTCCGCCGAGGGCCGGGAGTTCGCCGCCGCCAAGGCCGATGCGATCTTCAGCATGCACGGCGAACTCGAGGACGGGCAGCAGTTCTACCGCGACGTGAAGGGCCGGCTCGCGAAATACGGCCGCTCCCGCGACGATCTGCTGATCCTGCCCGCCGCCACCTATGTACTCGGCGACACCCCCGCCGACGCGCAGGAGCGGGCCCGGCACATCCGGCGGCAGCAGGTCGGCCCGCAGACCGCGCTGGCCTTCCTCGAACAGGTCTGGGGCCGTGACCTTTCCGGCTACGACCCGGACGGCCCGCTGCCCGACGTGGATCCGGCGGACAATGTGAACATCACCCGCGGCCGGGTCCGGCACGCCAAGGATCCGCGCGCGGTCGCGGACGCGTGGCGGTCCCGGGCCGAGGCCGAGGGGCTGAGCATCCGCGAGCTGATCATCGCGGTCACCGCGCGGCAGCAGTTCGTCGGCACCCCCGCGGAGGTGGCGGCGGAGATCGATCGCTATGTGCAGCACGACGCCTGCGACGGCTTCGTGCTCGTCCCGCACCTGACGCCGGGCGGCCTCGACGACTTCGTCGAGAAGGTCGTCCCCGAACTCCAGGACCGCGGCAGTTTCCGCACCGAATACACCGGCACGACCCTGCGCGAACATCTGGGCCTGCGCCATCCCCATCGGACCAGCGAAGGAGTACGCGCCTCATGACCGGCATCCCACTCTCCGTTCTCGATCTGTCGCCGGTGAGCGCCGGATCGACCCCCCAACAGGCTCTGCGCAACACCATCGACCTGGCGCGGCAGGCCGAGGCCTGGGGATATCGCCGATTCTGGCTGGCCGAACACCATTTCGTGCAGGTCGCCAGCTCGGCCAGCATCACCCTGATCGGGCTGGTGGCCGCCGCGACCGAAACCATCCGGGTCGGCTCGGCCGCGGTACAACTGGGCCATCACACCTCGGCCTCGGTGGTGGAGGCGTTCGGCACCATCGACGCGCTGCACCCGGGCCGGTTGGATCTCGGCCTGGGACGCTCCGGACATCGGGGCACGCAGTTGCGCGACAAGGGCGCCGCGCCTGCCACACCGCCGCGGGAGACCGAGGTGCGCGACGGTGTGGTGATCCCGCCGCCGTTCAGTCCCGGGCAGTTCCTGAACCTGTCGCGGCTGCTGGCCGGGCAGGCGGCGCTGCAACTGCCGGGTGCGGAGCCGATCGAGTACACCCGGCAGGTGAACGAGATCCGGGCACTGCTGGACGGCAGCTATCAGACCCCGGACGGTGTTGCGCTGCACGCGGTTCCGGGTGAGGGCGCCGATATCGAGCTGTGGCTGTTCGGATCCAGCGGCGGTGAGAGTGCGCGGCTGGCCGGGGAACTGGGCCTGCCGTTCGCCGCGAACTATCACGTCTCGCCCGGAACCATCCTGGAAACCGTTGCCGCGTACCGGGATTCGTTCAAGCCGTCGGAGCGGCACCCGAAGCCGTATCTGGTGGTGTCCGCGGATGTAGTGGTCGCCGAGGACGAGCGGACCGCGCAGCGGCTCGCGGCCAGCTACGGCCACTGGGTGTACAGCATCCGCAGTGGCGAGGGCGCCGCCGCGTATCAGGATCCCGATACCGCGGGCGCGCTCACCGGCGAACAGCGGCAGCTGATCGAGGATCGCCTCGCCACCCAGTTCGTCGGCACCCCGGCGCAGGTCGCGGCGCGGCTGACCGCATTGCAGGAACTGACCGGCGCCGACGAGATCGTGATCACCAGCGTCACCTTCCGGCACGCGGATCGGCTGACCTCGCACCGGCTGCTGGCCCGGGAATGGGGTCTGACCGGGGTGAACGGGAGCGCGCCGGCGGACGCGGCCGTCACGAACGGGTCGCGCTGACCGGGGCGTAGGTCCAGGATCCGGCGCCGGTGAGCTCCAGCCGATCGGTGTGCAGGCGCATCACCGTCTCCCGGTGCGCGGTGCTGACCAGGACCAGATCGGGCAGGTCGGCGCGCAACCGGGTGTAGAGCGCGGCCTCCATGTCCGGGTCCAGGGCCGAGGTCGCCTCGTCCAGGAAGGCGACCTCCGGGGCGATCAGCAGGATCCGGGCGAAGGCGAGGCGCTGTTGTTCGCCCGGCGACAGCACCATCGCCCAGTTGGCGTCCTCGTTCATCCGGGGCACCAGATCGTGGAGCTGTACCCGGTGCAGCGCGTCGGCGAGCGCGTCGTCGGACAGGCAGCCGGGCAGGCCGGGATAGATGACCGCGGCGTGCAGCGGACCCAGCGGCAGATACGGCATCTGCGGTGAGAACACCACCCGGCCGTCCTCGGGGCGGCCGATCGTCCCGTCGACATACGGCCACATATCGGCGAGCGCGCGCAGCAATGTGGTCTTACCACATCCGGACGGACCGGTGATCACCACCGCGTCGCCGGCGGACAGCCGCAGGTTCAGATCCGTGACCAGGCGGGTGCCGTCGGGCCGGGACAGATTGATATCGGCCAGGTCGACCGCGCGCCGCTCGAGCCGGGTGCTGACCCGCGGCAGCCGCCGGGTGCGGTCGTCGTCGTGGAGCAGGCCGTCCAGGCGTGCCAGCGTGGCCCGGAACGCGGCGAAGGTGTTGTAGTTGTTGCGGAAATAGGACAGCGAGGTCTGGATCTGCCCGAACGCCGATCCGGTCTGCTGCACGTCACCGAGCGTCAACCGGCCGTCGAAGAACCGCGGCGCCTGCAGCAACCACGGCACCACGAACGCCGCCTCGGTGGCGGTCTGGTTCCAGCCGATCAGCATGGTGGTGCGGTTCACCAGGCTCCGATACACCCGCAGCACTTCCTCGAAGCGCGCGTGCAGGCCGTGTTCCTCGGCCGCCTCGCCGCGATAGAAGGCGATCGGCTCGGCGTTCTCCCGCAGCCGGACCAGCGAATACCGGAAGTGCGCGGTCACCGCCTGATAGCGGAATCCGAGCCCGACCAGCGGACGGCCGATCCGGAACGCGACCAGGCTCGCCACCAGCACGTAGACCAGTACCAGGAACACCATCGCGCGCGGCAGTTCGATACCGAGGATGTTCAGCGGCCCGGACAGCCGCCACAGGATCCAGGCGAACGACGCCACCGACACCACCGCGGACAACGCGCCGAGCGACAGCGAGCGGGCCATCGAGATCATGTCGCCGACGTCCTGCTGGATGCGCTGGTCGGGGTTGTCGGTCGGATGGGCCAGGAAGCGGCTGCGGTAGTACACCCGGTCGTCGATCCAGTCGCCGGCCATCCGATCGGTCAGCCAGCGGCGCCAGCGGATCTCGAACAGCTGGCCGAGGTAATAGTCCAGCTGCGCGCGCGCCACATCGATCACGGCCAGTACCGCGAACACGACCAGCGAGTTGCGGAAGCGACCGGCCGCGGTGTGCAGTGCCGCCCGGTCGCCGCGGCCGATCGCCTCGGCCGCGTACTGCAGGGCCGAGAACATGTCGTTGCCCTGATACGACGTCAGCACCTGGATCTTGACCGCGGTCACCGTGATCAGCACGAGCACCGCGGCGTAGCCGAGGGTCACCGCGCCGGTGCGGCCGTGGAAGAAGGCGCCGGTCACCCGGTCGAAATGCCGGCCCCACTCGGTGAGCCGCAGGGCCAGCCAGCCCACCACCGCGCACGCGGTCACCGCGAGGACGAAGACGATCGCCAGCCACCGCACCGATTCGATCGGTTCGGCACCCCAATCCAGCGACTCGGTCAGCGTGGCCTCCGGTCGTTCACGGGCACAGTCGGTCACAGGGCGAGCAGGTGGGACGGCGCCACGACAGGCGGCGATGTCACAGTAGTTGCTGGATGGCCGCGGACGTCGGATGCGACGCCCGGAATATGCCCGCGTGACGGCCGATCAGCCGTCGATGAACTCGAGCCGGTTCCCGACGCCGTCCTCGGAGTGGAAACGCCGCCGTCCCGGAATCTCCGCCGGATCGGCCCAGGTGACCGGGCTACCCGCGGCGGTCAGCGCGACGGCGGTGGTATCGGCGTCCACCACGAACGCGGGATGGGCCTTGCGGGCGGGCCGGAAATCGGGCTCCACCCCGACGTGCAGTTCACTGTCGGGTCCGCCGCGTCCGGGAATCCGGAACCAGCAGCCGCCGCGCGCCGCGAGCAGCGGCGGCTTGGGCAGCTCCACCCAGCCGAGCACGCCGGTGTAGAAGGCGCGCTGGCGATCCTCGCCGCCCGGCGGGCAGCCGACCTGCACATGATGGAGCACGCTCCCAGCGTAGTCGCCGTCTCCACCCGTAGGTGGAAATCGGCTGGCCGGCAGGTTGATTCGCCCGCAATTCGATTGACCCGCCCGCGCGGCGTTTCGATAGTGGACCTGTGACCGCACTCGCGCTACCGCGGGCCACCGGCGGTATCAGGTGGCAGTTCTGGCGTTCTCCCGACGATCAGCCCTGCTGGGCCCGACCGGCCCTGTTGCTCGTGGCCGCCGTCGCGGCCGTGAGCTACGCGTGGGGTATCACCGTACTGGTCCCGCACATCTACTACGCGGCCGCCGTCCGATCGATGGCCTCGTCCTGGCACGACTTCTTCTTCGCCGCCTTCGACCCCGACGGCCTGATCAGCATCGACAAGTTACCCGGCGCGTTCTGGGTGCAGGCGCTGTCGGTGCGGCTGTTCGGCCCGCACGTCTGGGCGCTGGCCCTGCCGCAGGTGATCGAGGGGGTGCTCACCATCCTGGTGCTGTACCGCGCGGTGCGGCGCACGGCCGGACCCGCCGCGGGCCTGGTCGCCGCGGTGGTGGTGGCCGCGACCCCGGTGACGGTGGCACTCGATCGGGGCAACATCTCCGACACGCTGCTGGTTCTGCTGCTCGTGCTCGCCGTCGACCGGACGCTGGCCGCGGTGCAGTTCGGCAACTCCCGGAACCTTTGGTACGCAGGTATTTTCGTGGGACTGGCATTCCAGGCGAAGATGGTGCAGGCCTGGCTGATCGTGCCGGTCCTCGCGCTGGCCTATCTGGTGGCGCGCACCGGCGTGCGGCCGGTGCGCCGACTGGTCGATATCGTGGGTTTCGGGGCCGTGACCTCGGTGGTGTCGCTGAGCTGGATGACCGTGGTGAGCCTGATTCCGACCCGCCACCGCCCGTATGTGGACGGCAGCAACCATGATTCGCTGTTCGATCAGGTTTTCGTCTACAACGGTGCGGACCGCACCGACAGCGGCTTCACCGTGGGCGCCGCCAACTTCTCGATGGCTCCCGGCGGCGTGAACTACCGAGACCAACTGGTACTCGGCCCCGACGACCGGCTGAATCACCTCTTCACCGGAGCGGGCGGCCGCGACATCGGCTGGCTGATCCCACTCGCGCTGCTGGTGTTGATCGTGGTCGCGGTGCTGGTGTGGCGGCGTACCGGCACGGGTACATCCACCGACCGCACTGCCGATTCCGCTGCTGCCGTGCAGCGGGCAGCGGTGATCCTGTGGGGTGGCTGGCTGCTGGTGTACGTCGCGGTATTCCTCGCGGCGGGCACGATCAACCCGTACTACCTCGCGGCGCTGACAGCCCCGGTGGCGGCGCTGATCGGCTGGGGCACAGTCGAATCGGTGCACGGGTCGAAATCCGCCCAGCGGGTGGTCGCCGTGCCGGCCGCGCTCGTCACGGTGTTGTACGGCTGGTGGCTGCTGCAACCCGCCCCCGTCGCGGTGCGCTGGACGACCGTCGCGGTGGCCCTGCTCGCCTGCCTGATCGCCATCGGATTGCGCGGTGCCGCAACGGCGATCGTCCTGCTGATCGCGGTGCTGGCGGGCCCCGCAGTGGCCGCCGCCTCGGTGGTCGAGGACGGATACAGCGGCCTCGATACGCCCTTCGAATCGGCGACCCAGGCCCACATAACCCACGACGTGGTCCGGGACGCGATGAACACCGGCCCGAAACTGGTCGCCTCCGCGCACAAGGCGTTCCCGGCGGCGCACGATCCGGCCGTCGCCTACACCTCGATCCTGGCCGCCCCCTTCATCTTCAGCACCGGCGCCGAGATCCCCCCGTTCGGCGGCTTCACCGGTATGGCCCAGGCCCTCACCACCGATGATCTGGCTCGTCTGGTCGCCCACGGCGATATCGGCTTCGCGCTGGTCACCCCGTCCGGCGACCCTCGGGTGCAGTGGATCGTGCAGCACTGCAAGCACCTTCCCGGCGACGAGGGAACGGTCGGCGCGTACATGTGCGGGCATCCGTGAGGTGAATGACCTCATCCGGCAGCCGGTCTCCACGAGACCGGCTGCCGGGCAGCGGTATTCGAGCCGGATCCCGCGCCGGTCGACGGGGCGGTCCGGCGGCCGGTTGCCACGCCCAGTTACCGGACGGCCGAAAACCCGACCTGCCTGTCGGTGGTGAGATCACCGGCCGGAAACCGCTCGGCGATTCCGCCCACGGAAATCGCTCGGCGATTCCGCAAAGGGGGGATACGGATTCGTTGTGGCCGTTCAGGAGTGGGTGAGGGCTCGGCGAGCGTAGGCACGGACGTCGGCGTCGGTGTCGTCGAGCACGGATTCCAGGGCGGTGCGGGCGGCGGGGTGGGCCGGCCAGTCGGCGAGGGTGAGGACGGCGGCCTTGCGGACGTCGGGGTGCGGGTCGGTGAGGGCGGTGTGCAGGGGTTCGGTGGCGGTTTCCGGGCCCAGGGCGGTATGGCCGCGGGCCGCACCGACGCGGACCTGCCAGGCCGAATCACGCAGGGCAGCAGTGAGAATCGGTGCGTCCGAGGTATCGCCGAGGGGCGCCAGGGCAGCCAGGGCGGCGGCGCGGACCAAGGGGTCGGGGTCGGTGGTGAGGGTGCGGAGGGTCTGCGCGCCACCGCGGCCGACGGTGGCCAAGCCGTGGGCGGCGGCGATGCGGACCTCCCGGTTCTCGTCGTGGGCCGCCGTTTCCAGGGCGGACCAGTCGTCCAGCGACACCAGGGCGCGGACCCCCTCGACGCGGACGCGATGATCGTTGTCGTGCACCGCCTTCGTGAACTGTTCGGTGGTGCCGGCGTGGAGGGCGCGGAGCAGATCGACCACGGCGGCCCGCACCTGAGGATCGGGAGAACCGGTGTGCGCGGGCAGGACACCCGGATGCGGCGGATCCGCGATGGTCACGTCGCGGGGCAGGATCTCCACGAGTTCGCGCAGGCCCGCGATGGCGGCAGCACGCACGGGCGCCTCGGTGTCGCCGAGTGCGGCGACGAGGGCCTCGGCGAAGCCGTCCGGGGTGTTCTCGGTGAGGACCGAGAGAGCGGTGGCGCGGACCCGGGGCTGCGAATCCGCCAGATAGGGAACGAGTTCGGCCACCGTGGGGGCGTCGAGTCGCAGCAGTTGGGCGATGCGGGGTGCGGCGGCATCGTCCGGTTCGTCGGCGCTGTGGATCGTGGTGCGGGTGGCGGCCGCGGCCGTGGTACCGGTGCGCGGCGGACCCGCGACGGGCTCCGGCTGGCGGACCGGGATCGGTTCGGTGGCGGCACTGGGCACATCGGCGAATTCGGGGACCGGCACCAGATACGGTGCGACCGGCCGCTTGAGGAATTCCATGGCGCCGTCGGCGTTCTTGCGCAGGTTCAGGTGGAAGCGCCAGTCGGTATCGTCGCGCTGCGGCAGATCGGCGCGTTCGTGGTAGAGACCCCAACGGGATTCGGTGCGGGTCAGTGACGAGCGGGCCGCCATCTCGGCGCAGTCGCGGATGAAGGTCACCTCGGCGCAGCGCATCAGCTCGTGCGGGGTGGTGGCGCCCATATCCGCGATCTCGGTGCGCATCCGGTCGAAGGTCTCGATCGCCAGCGACAACTTCGTCGATGTCTTCGGCGGGGCCACATAGTCGTTCACGAAGCGCCGGAGTTTGAATTCCACCTGGGGCTGGGGCGGGCCGTCGGGATGCCGCAGCGGACGGTAGATCAGTTCGTGCGCGGCAGTGAGTTGATCCGCCGGAAGTTCCTCGGGTGCGGTCACTTCCGCGAGAGTGGACGCGGCGTGCGCACCGGCCAGATCGCCGTAGACGAATGCGCCGATCATGTAGTTGTGCGGTACGCAGGCCAGATCGCCCGCGGCGTACAGGCCGGGGACGGTGGTCCGGGCGTGCTCGTCGACCCAGACGCCGGAGGCCGAATGTCCACTGCACAAACCGATCTCGGAGATGTGCATCTCGATGTCGTGGGTGCGGTAGTCGTGGCCGCGGTTGGCGTGGAAGGTACCGCGGGTCGGCCGCTCGGTGGTGTGCAGGATGCCCTCGAGCGATTCGAGGGTCTCGTTCGGCAGATGCGAGACCTTCAGATAGATGGGCCCGCGGGCGGATTCGATCTCCCGCTTCACCTCGGCCATCATCTGCCCGGACCAGTAGTCGGAATCGACGAAGCGCTCACCCTGCGCGTTCACCTGATAGCCGCCGAACGGGTTGGCGACATAGGCGCAGGCCGGTCCGTTGTAATCCTTGATCAGCGGGTTGATCTGGAAGCATTCGATACCGGACAGCTCGGCCCCGGCGTGGTAGGCCATGGCGTAACCGTCACCGGCGTTGGTGGGATTCTCGTAGGTGCCGTACAGGTAACCGGAGGCGGGCAGGCCGAGCCGGCCGCAGGCGCCGGTGGCCAGGATCACCGCCTTCGCGCCGACCGCGACGAATTCGCCCGTGCGCGTGTGCAATGCGGCCGCGCCGACGGCCCGGCCGTTCGCGGTCAGCACCCGCACCGGCATCAGCCGGTTCTCGATGCGGATCCGCTCGCGCATCTTCCGTTGCCGCAGTACGCGATACAGCGCCTTCTTGACGTCCTTGCCCTCCGGCATCGGCAGCACGTACGAGCCGGAGCGGTGCACCCGGCGGACCGCGTACTCGCCGTAGGCGTCCTTCTCGAACTTCACCCCGTAGCGCTCCAGCCGCTGCACCATCGCGAAGCCGCGCGTCGCCGTCTGATAGACGGTGCGCTGGTTGACGATTCCGTCGTTGGCGCGGGTGATCTCGGCGACGTAGTCCTCGGGTTCGGCCTTACCGGGGACGACGGCATTGTTGACCCCGTCCATCCCCATCGCCAGCGCGCCGGAGTGCCGCACGTGCGCCTTCTCCAGCAGCAGCACGTTCGCGCCCTGTTCGGCGGCGGTCAGCGCCGCCATGGTGCCGGCGGTGCCGCCGCCGATCACCAGTACGTCGCAGTCGAGGCGGGTGAATTCGGCCGAATCCGGAATCTGCATCGGGAACGCTCCACGGAGGGTCAGGACATCACGGCGATGTCGTCGGAATGGTCCAGTGCGGCAAGAATTTCGGCGCGCAGGCCGGAACGGTCGGCGGCGGCCTCGCGCGGCCGCGGCACCTCCAGCAGGGCGCGCGGCGGCCGGCCGGCGCGGCCCAGCACCACGATCCGGTCGCCGAGCAGCAGCGCCTCGTCGACGTCGTGGGTCACGAAGACGACCGTGGTCGGATGGGTGTGCCAGGTGTCGATCAGCAGCCGCTGCATGGTGGCGCGGGTGCGCGAGTCCAGCGCGCCGAACGGCTCGTCCATCAGCACCGCCCGCGGGGCGCCGGCCAGGCCGCGAGCCAGCTGTACGCGCTGCCGCATCCCGCCGGACAGTCGTTTCGGCAGATGATCGCCGAAGCCGGCGAGACCGACCTCCTCGATCCACCGATCCGCGCGTTCGCGCCGTCCGGCCCGCGGCACGCCCCGAAGTTTCAGTGCCAGTTCGATATTGGCGCGCACGGTGCGCCAGGGCAGCAGCGCGTCGTCCTGGAACACCATCGCCCGATCCCGGTCCGGACCCGTGACCGGGGTTCCGTCGGCGAGGATCCGGCCCGCGCGCGGCCGCAGCAGTCCGGCGAGTGCGCGCAGCACGGTCGATTTGCCGCAGCCCGAAGGTCCCGCCAGTACCAGGATCTCGCCCGGCCGCACGTCCAGGGTGAAGTCGGCGACCACGGCCGCTCCGCCGTAGGCCAGTTCGACACCGTCCAGCCGCAAACCCATTCCGGTGTCGCGTGTCATGCCGTGACCTCCTGCGCGCGCGGCAGCCACCGGGTCACCCGGCGGCCGGCCAGTTCGACCACCGCCGACGTGCCCAGTCCCAGTACGCCGATGGTGATGATGCCGACGAATACGCCGGGATAGTCCACGACCGTGTAGGCGGCCCAGGTGCGGTAGCCCACGCCGAGGCGGCCGGAGATCATCTCCGCCGAGATCACACAGATCCAGGACACGCCCATCCCGACCGAGAGCCCGCCGAATACGCCGGGCAGGCTGCCCGGCAACACCACTCGCCACAGCACGTCCCAGCGGCCGCCGCCCTGGGTGCGGATCGAGTCCTCCCAGATCGTCGGCAGCGCGCGCACCGCGTGCCGGGTGCTGACCATGATCGGGAAGAACGCGGCGAGGAAGGTGATGAACACGATTCCCGCCTCGTCGGTGGGGAACAGCAGGATCGCCACCGGCACGATCGCGATCGCCGGCACCGGCCGGAGCAGTTCGGTCAACGGCCCCAGCACATCCGACAGCAGCGGCGAGCGCGCCAGCGCGATACCCGTTGCCACGCCGAGCACTCCGGCCAGCCCGAATCCGCTCAGGATGCGGATCAGCGACTGCGCCAGATCCAGCCAGTAGGTGTTCGTCCCCAGCTGATGCCCGAGCGCGCGCAGGATCTGGGTCACGGTCGGCAGCGTGTCGAAGCGCACCCAGACCCGAATATGGTTGGCGGTCAACACCTGCCAGAGCAGTACGGCCAGCAGCACGGAGACGACCCGGATCGCGCGCGACCGCCACACCCGGCCACCCCGGGCCGGGGTCACGGGATCGGCGGGCGGGGCATCGGCGTCGAGCGCGGCCACCGGAATCGGTAAGGTCCCGAGGCTCGCGCTCATGATCGCACCTCGCCGACCGCCTGCTCGTAGGAGACCGCCACGCCGCCGGGGTGCGCCGCGAGGTACCGCTGCACCGCCGCGGGCGTCGTGAACGGCAGATAGGTGTCGCCCGCGTGCACCCACAGCGCCTTGTCGGCGAACCACCGGGTGCCGAATTCGGCGTCCGGCACATAGGCGGCGCGCACCTTCTTCCCTTGGGCGCGGGCCGCTTTCACCGCGCGCAGCAGGCCGGTGGGATCCGCCGCCGGGGTGGCGGTGTCCTGACCGTCGAGCCAGATCTCGCCGGCCAGGGCGGGATCGGACACCGGTCGGTTCGCGACCGGATCCGTACCGGTGATCGGCGCCGGATTGCCGAAGTTCGCCACGGCCGCGTCGTAGTTCGCGCCGTGTTCGGCGAACGCCTTGCGCAGCGGCTCGTCGTTCACGAACCCGTCGATGTCCAGATCGGCGAAGTCACCGATCGACTTCAGGTACGGCACATCACCTTTGAACGCCGAGATCAGCTGCGGCTTCAGCGGGGCGTCGAAGGAGGTGCCCCCCGGGCCGTTGTACAGGTACACCACCTCCGGCGGCAGTCCCGAACCGTCCGCGACCAGTTGCGCCGCCGTCAGCGGGTGCTGGTGCAGGAAGTCGGTCGCGTCGAGCTGGGCCTGGAGGAAGGCGTCGAGCACCTCCGGATGGTCCTTCGCGTAGTCGCGGCGGGCCACCACGCCGTGGAAAGTGGGCACGTTCAGTTCGGCGCCGTCGTACAGCAGCCTGGCCTTGTTCTGGAACACCAGCAGTCCGGGCCACGCCACGAACTGCGACAACGCTTGTACCTGACCGGATTCCAGGGCCGACGCGCCGACCTGCGGTTGCTGGTTGAGCACCTCGACGCCGGACTTCGGGTCGATGCCGGTGCGGCTCAACGCCTGTCGCAGCAACCCGTCACTGGCCGAACCGACGCTGGAGGACACCTTCCGCCCGGCGAGGTCGCGCAGCGACTGCACCGACGAATCCTGGCCCACCACAATCATGTTCAGCGAACCGTGCGGCTGATAGCCGGTGACGGAGACCAATTCGGTGCGCGACTTCTCGGTCGCCTGCGTGCGGGATCCGTTGATCAGCAGCGGATAGTCGCCCATCGAGCCGATATCGATCTTCTGCGCGACCATCTGGGCGGTGATCGGGGCGCCGGTGTCGTAATCCTGCCACTCCACGCGGTATTTCGGCCCGCCCTTCGCGCTCAGCGCGGAGAGCCGTTGTTCCAGAAAGCCTTTCGCTTTCAGGAGGGTGCCGGCGGTGACGGTGTTGATGGTCTTGGACTGATATCCGACGACGACCGCGACGGTGCCGGCGGAATCCGAAGTGCTGTCGAGCGAACAACCCGCGGCGGCCAGGGCCAGGGTCGCGGCGACGGCGACGAGACGGGCAGGACGGTACTTCATAGGGATCCTTGCGGGGGCGGCGCCGCAACAGCAGCGCGGGAGGCGGACGCGGATTCGCCGCTCATCGGGACGGACGGAAATGCGCTGCGGTGTCACGAGTTCGCAGCGGCCACGGATTCAGCGCAGCAGATAGGGCATGTTCACGGTGACGGCGCCGGTGGGACAGCGCGCCGCGCACGGCCCGCAGTACCAGCACTCGTCGACGTGCATGAACGCCTTGCCGTTGTCCGGATTGATCGCCAGCGAATCCAGCGGGCAGATCTCCACGCACAGTGTGCAGCCCTGGATACACAGGGATTCGTCGATCGTCACCGGGACATCGGCGCGCTGGTTGACCAGGGTCATCGGATCAGCCTCCAATCGCTGGCGTCGGCGGGCCGGAACAGGCTGCCGCGCATGGTGATACGGTCGCCGCGCATCCGGATGTACTCCAGATCCACCGGCCGGCCGTCGTCGAGCCGGGTGAGTCGTTCGAGCAGCAGCAGCGCGCCGCCCTCGGGCATCTGCAGGGTCGCCGCCGAATGGGTGTCGGCGGTGATGGCCTCCAGCACCAGATCGGCGGATCCCAGTGGCCCGCCGCTGATCTCCTCGATCAGGGCGAAGATGTCGTTGGACTCCAGATCGCGGTCCAGCACCGCCTCGCCGATATCGGGGGCGAGGTAGGTGAGGTCCAGGCTCAGCGGCAGATCGCCGAGGTAGCGCAGCCGTTCGAGGTACACCGCCTGCACACCCGGCTCCAGTCGCAGCCGGCGCGCGACGGCGGGCGGCGGATCCTCCCGGCGGGCCGCGCGCACCTCGTTGCGTACCTCGCCGTGCCCGCGCAGGGTTTCCTTCAGCCCGCGCAGGGTGTCCAGGCCGTGATCGTATTTGCGTTGCGCCACATGGGTGCCGACCTTGGGGGCGCGCTCGATGAGCCGTTCGTCCTTGAGCAGCGCCAGCGCGTCGCGCACGGTGTTGCGGGAGACGGCGAATTCCGCGGCCAGTTCGGTCTCGCTCGGCAGCGCGTGCGCGAAGGCGCCGGTATGGATCTGCTGGCGCAGGATGTCGGCGACCTGCCGGGCCCGGTCCGCCCGCCGGACGCGGTCGCCGCCCGCCGCGCGAACCGGACGGTCGGTGATATCGATCCCGTCCATCTCGACAGGCCGCAGCCGGTGATCGTGCCCACTGCCGCCGCTGGGCTCGTCGCCGGCCGCGGCCGGGCCGTTTCCGGCGCTCGGGCCGGGGTCGTGCGACGGCGCCGGTGCTGGCATCATCCGATCCTCCTTCATGCCCGTGACCTGCTGGTTCGTCACTGTACCGAGACTGTTCGCCGGTATCGGCGGGCCGGCGCCGGGCCGTCGGCGCGGGCGGTGGATTCCGCCGCCGGCCCGATGGTCCGGCCTGGCTGGATGCGCCGGATCGGGGCTATTACGCCACCGGCCCCAGGGGCGGAAAAGTTATGTTCAGGGTGATCGGAATGGATGCAGACCGCCCGGTCTGGCGTCTTCGAGACATGGGATGTTACATTTTGAAACATGTCTCCCAGCCATCCGAACGCCGCACACGTCACGTATGTGACGGTTGCGCTCGGTGTACGGCTGCCGCGGCAACGGGAACTGTGTTGCTCCCGGCCGCGCAGCTGAGAACCGCTCTTCGAGTCCTCCGGTAAGATCTCTCGGCCCTTCTCGCTGCCTTGTTGCTGTCTCGGAATTCGTCCCCTTGCCGCGGGGACCTCAACAAGGATTGCCGCCTCATGACGAGCCCCACCCTCGAGCGACCGTCTAATTCCGCCCTGTCCGCCACCCGGACCGCGCCCGCCCGACCCGCCGTTCCCCCCGAGCTGCGCATCGCCGACAACCCGGCCGCCGCAGTGCTCCGGGCCGCCACCCGTGGCCCCATCTTCCGTGACACCGCCGCACAGGCAACCGGATTGAGTATCGCCACCGTCAATCGCCAAGTGGCGGCCCTGCTTTCGGCCGGGTTGCTGCGAGAACGCGCCGATCTCACCGCATCCGGCGCGGTCGGCCGTCCCCGGGTTCCGTTCGAGGTCGACACCGACTCGTACGCGACCCTGGGCGTGCACATCGGCGCCAACGTCACCCGCATGATCGCCGCCGACCTGTCCGGCCGCATCCTCGGTGGCCTGGAGATCGCCACCCCGCAGACCGGTCAGGAGGCCGCGCTCACCATCATCGCCCGCAGCGCCAAGGCGTTCCTGGACCGGTTACCGCGCCGCCGCCCGTTATGGAGCGGTATCGCGCTGGCCGGCCGGGTCGACGCGGCCGCCGGTGTGGTGGACCATCCGCGCCTGGACTGGCACGCCGCGCCGGTCGGCGCGGTATTCGGCAGTGTGCTGGACCTGCCCGTCTCGGTCGCCGCGCACGTGGAGGCGATGGCCGCCGCCGAACTGCTACTGGCCACCGGCGACGAGCCGCGCACGCATCCGGACAGCAGCCTCTACATCTACGCGCGGGAGACCGCCGGTATCGCGGTGACGCTGCACGATCGCGTGCACACGCCGAGCAGCGGTCCCGGTTCCATCGCGCACCTGCCCACCGGTTCCGATATCGAATGCCGCTGCGGCCGGCGCGGCTGCCTCGAGGCCACCGTCGGTGAGGCGGCGGTGCTGGGCCGTGCCGTACGGGCGGGCATCGTGCCGAAGCGGGAGGCGCCGCGGCGCCCGGTGATCGCCGATCTGTACCGGGCGGCCGACTCCGGGTCGGAACCGGCGCGCGAGGTGCTGCTGGAGCGAGCCGAGATCCTCGGTCGCGCAGCGGCTCTGATCCGCGACATGTTCAATCCGGATCGGGTGGTACTGGGCGGGCAGGCCTTCACCGGCTACCGGCCCGGAATCGACCGGGTGGCAAGGGCTTTCGCGCAGAGCACCACCCTGCCGCCGGCCGATCTGCGGATCAGCCGGTTCGGCGGCCGGGTGCAGGAGCACGCCGCGGCGGTCACCTCGCTGAGCGTCTTCTACGCCGACCCGCTGTCGGCGATGCGGCGCGCCACCCGCACCCCGCGCTGACCCGCGGTCCTCATCGGCTCAGGACGCGAACCGCGTTGTCGCGCACCGCGATACCGGTTCGCGTCTTGGGCACCAGCAGCATTCCGGCGGTGCGGAATCCGCGCTGCCGCGGCCGGACCAGCCGGCGGTGCCGCCGCTCGTAGCGGGCGAGCGCCCCGGTGAGATCGCCGGGCGTCGCGGCGAGTTCCTCGGCGAGCGTGTACGCGCCGCAGATCGCGAGCGTGGAACCGTCGCCGAACAGCGACAGGCTCGACGCCGCGTCGCCGACCAGGGCGATCCGGCCGGAACTCCAGTGCGGCAACACCACTCGCGTCACCGCGTCGAAGTACACGTCCTCGGCCGCGCCGACCGCGTCGAGGTAGGGCTCGAACACGCCCAGCCGTCCGCCGTAGACCGACGCGATCATCCCGAACTGCCGCGCGGTGTCGCGATAGTCCAGGTCCGGTACCGGTTCGTGCCGGAACATGAAGGCGGCCACCGGTTGTCCCGCACCCGGATGTACCGACAGCGCCGCGCCCGGCAGGTTGTACATGACGACCTCGTCCGGCGCGGCGAACGGCCGGTCCACCGGCAGCGTCGCCACGTACATGCCGAGGTTGCGGGTGAACTCCGGCTCCGGGCCGAAGGCCAGCCGGCGGACCGTCGAATGGACGCCGTCGGCGCCGACCACCAGATCGAAATGCGCCGATTCGGCGCGGGCGAAGGTGACGTCGACCCCGGATCCGGCGGGGGTGAGCGCGGTGACGGTGTCGTCCCAGCGGATCTCGGCTTCACCGGCGGCGGCCGCCAGCAGGGTCGCGGCCAGCGTGGACCGGGAGATCTCCACCTCGCGGTCGCCGGCCGAACTCTGGAAGCTCCGCATACTCACCGACGACCGGATCTGTCCCGTGCGGTCGGCGAACACCAGCCGGTTCGTGTGCGAGGCCGCCGCCCGCAACTGCGGCATCACCCCCATGCGCTCGGCCACGTCCACCGCGGCGCCCTTCACGTCGACGGGATTTCCGCTGGACCGCAGCCCCGCGGCGCGTTCGGTGACGGTGACCCGGTGGCCGTGCCGGGCCAGCCAGTAGGCCAGGGTCGAGCCGGCGACACCGGCGCCGGAGATCAGGATGCGTGCGCCCATTTCGGCTTCCTCTCATCAAGTGGACGAAATTCGTCCGCTACGGCTCTACGGTACGCTAACCGGAACATTTTCGTCCACATGTTTCTCGTACCATTTCCCGGAGCGGAAGCAGACGAGTTCGAAGAGGTGCGCCGATGGCCGAACAACTGCGGGCCGACGCCCGCAGCAATCGCGATCAGATCCTGGCCGCGGCCCAGGTCATCTTCCGCGAACACGGGGTCGACGTCCCGATGAAGGCCATCGCGGATCAGGCCGGTGTCGGCGTCGGCACGCTGTATCGCCGATTTCCGGACCGCGCCGCGCTGATCAGCGCCGCGGCCCACGCCTATCTGACGGGTCTGGCCGATCTGGCCACCACCGCCCAGCAAGAGGAGGCCGGTGCCTGGCCCACGCTGTGCCGGATCCTGCGCGAATGCGCCGAACTACGCCTCGGCGCGATGGCCTCCGCGCTGGAACCGGGTCTGCACGGCGACATCCGCAACGACGCGACCCTCGCCGCCCCGCGCGCCCGCATCGCGGACCTGATCATCGCGCTCACCGAACAGGCACACGCCGACGGCGACCTACGCCCCGACGTCACCGCCGACGACGTGGCGAGCCTGATGACCCTCCAGGTCTACGTACTACCGGAACAGTCCTACTCCGCAACCGTCCACCGCGTCATGACGATCGCCCTGAACGGCATGCGCCCCAACCCCGAACCCCCCGAACGAAGCAAGGACTGACCCCGGTCAACGGCCCCACCCGGCCGATGGCTCACCCCTGTTGTTCGAGACAAAGGGGGCCACGAACCCGCCGAAGCGAAGCGAAGGCCGAAAACTCAAGCGAACAAGCCCTCGAGGGCGGTGATGAAGTAGGGGAAGTGGCCGGCGAAGCGGTGCAGGTTGCGGTCGCGCTCGAAGCCGCCGAACCAGTACAGGCCCGGATTCCGGTCGTTGGTGGGGTCCAGGTCGCGGAAGGCGCGGATCCAGTTGTCGACGCGGCCGCCGATGATGGTGAACGGCAGGGCACGGGAGAACACCAGTTCCCGGTCGGCCGAGGGGATCTGGCCGGCCTGCACCGCATCGAGGCCGCGTTGCAGGGCGCGCACCTGCCCGGCCAGCTTCCGGCCCGCGGCCGTGCGGCGGGGCAGATAGCGCGGCAGCAGCAGCGCCGCCACGCCGCCGAGCGCGACGGCCACGCCGACCAGGGCATGCCGTCCGGCGACGGCGAGCCCCACGGTCGCGCCGATGCCCACCACCAGCAGCGCGATACCCAGCCAGAAGGCGAGGCCGCGCCGGGCGGGGTCGATCAGGGTGCCGTTCGCGGCGGCGTCGGCGCGCAGCGCGGCCCGCGCCGGATTCGCCGCCACCCGCCCGCGCAGCTCGGACACCTGCACCGAATCGGTGCCGTCGGGCAGCAGCGCGCGGTACACCTCCCGCTCGTAGCCCCGCAGCTGATCGTCGGCGGCGTTGACCCGGTTGATCCGCCAGTCGGCATCGCTGATCGGGGTGATCCACAGGTAGCGCCGCACGGCCAGATCGACCACGGTGGCGGCCAGATCGGTGGCGTCGGCCGAGGCGTCGAGCAGCAGTCCGGCCTCACCGGGCAGCACCCCGTCGGGGGAGATGAACTCGGCTCGATTGTCCTTGTGCCGCACCGGATCCAGCGGTTCCCGCGCCGCCAGCGCCGCGGCGTCCTGGCGCCGGGACCAGAACACGAAACCGGCGGCGGCGAGCAGCGCGGCCACCAGGACGCCGAAGGCGACCAGGACCGGTGCGCCGAAGGAGAACGCGGTCGATCCCTTCCCGTCGTGGATGTCGGCGTTCGGCGGCACCGTACCCGGTGGCAACTGCATGCTCAGATCGATGATGTCGCCCTTGCGCAGCCCGTCCTTGTGCAGGGTCAGGACCCCGTCGGGCTCGACTCGCACATCGGCACAGAGCTGTTGCTGCCCGGCCGGCCCGATCTTGCAGTCCGCGATACCCATTCGGAAGCTGGGGCTGATCACCGAGGCGGTGATCGAGGCGACGTCGGTGTTGAGCACGCCGGTCCAGCGGAACACCTGGCTGCCCGGTGCGTCGTTGACGGTGCCGTGCACGGTGTAGTTGAACGAGGAGTCGCCGGGCCGCGCCTCGACGGTGAACAGGTCGCCGTCCACCGTGGCCGTGCCGGCGCCGGTGGAGCCGATATCGGTGACGGTGAAGCGCCGTTCCCCGCTGTCGCCGAACGCGACTCGCAGCGGCAGCACCATGTGGAACTGCCCGCCCGGCGGTACCTGTATCTTCTCCGCGACCTGCATCAGGCCGTCGTCGGTGAGTTTGATGTCCGCCGCGATGGTGACGCCGTCGATCGGATCCTGTGCCTGCGCAACCGGACCCGCGGCGAACAAGCCCGCGGCGACCAGCCATAGAGCGCCCAGGGCGCCCCCCCGAGAGATAAGCATGAAGCCAGATCTTAGACAGCTTGGTATGGTTCGTCATCGGCTGTAGAAGCGCCGACTCGGGAAGTACCTGCTAGAAACGGGGGCACGGGGGAGTGAGTCAACCACCCTACGGATACGGTTCGATACCGCCAAACAGTCGACCGGCGCCGTACGGGACGCCGTCCCATCCAGGTCAGGGGTACGGGCAGCCGGGATACCCGGCGCCACAATCATATCCGCAAGGGCGGCCGCCGCATCCGCAGCAGCCGTATTCCTCTCCCTACCCGGCCGCGCCGCAGTATCCGGCGCGGGCGCCGCAGCCCTACGGCCCGCCCGGCCGGCCGCCGCAGCGCCGCCGCGGTGGCGGGGGAATCGGCACGGTCCTGGTGGTTCTCGTACTCATCGTCGCGGGGCTGGTGGTGCGGGGCGCGATCAGCGGGAGCAAGCCCGGCAGCACCACTCCGTCGGACTCCGGCGCGCACTACACCTACCCCTCCGGCGTGCCGGCCCCCGGCAACGGAAAGGATTCCGGCGCCACGGGAGTCGCCGCGACCGGCGCCAATCCGCTGCTGGCCGACCCGGGTTCGCCGCTGAGTCCGGCGCACTGCGACTACGCCCCCTGGGGTACCCAGGTCGAGACGGCCCGCAAGTTCTTCACCAGTGCCGCATCATGTCTGGAGCAGGCGTGGCGCCCGGTGCTCACCGCCGACAAACTGCCGTTCACCCCGCCCAAGCTGAACGTCACGGCGACCACGGCCGGTATCACCACCCCGTGCACCGGTAACAGCAGCAATTTCGCCGCCTTCTACTGCAGCGCCGACCAGACCATCTACCTCCCCATCAGCCAGTTGCAGACCGACATGTTCCAGAACCATTGGGAGGTCTACCTGTCGGTCTTCGCGCACGAGTACGGCCATCACGTGCAGGCGCAGGCCGGGATCATGGCCGCGGCCAACAAGCAGCGCCGGGACGCGGGCGTGACCAGCTCCGGCGGTCTCGAGATCTCGCGTCGAATCGAGTTGCAGGCCAACTGCTTCGACGGCATGTTCCTGGCCGCGACCTCCGGCGGTGGTTCGCTCACCTCCGCGCAGACCACGATCACCCGCAAGGACGCCTACGGTCGCGGCGACGCCGGCGGCGATATGCGCGACCACGGCACCTCGCAGCACATGGGCGATTGGTGGAGCGCGGGTTTCGACGACAACAAGACCGCGCAGTGCAACACCTTCACTGCCTCGGCAACCGATGTGAGCTGAGGCGACGATGAGCTACCCGCCGGGATATCCACCACCGCAAGGGTTTCCGCCGCCACCGGGTTACGGGCCGCCGCCCGGCCCCGGGGCCCCCGGTTACGGGGCCCCCGGTTACGGTGCGCCGCAACCCTATCCACCGTCGGGCGGGTATCCCGGTCGGCCGCCGGGCTTTCCGCCGCTGCCGCCGTCGGGGTATCCGTATCCGCCGCGTCGCTCCGGCGGTGGCGGCGGGATACTGATCGCGGTGTTCGCGGTGTTGCTGGTGGTCGTGCTGGCCGCCGCCGCACTGGTGTTCGCGGTCGCGGGTGGCAGCAGCACGAATACCGCGCACCCGTCCTTCCCGCCGCCGAGTTTCACCTATCCGTCGACCGCCGACGCCGCGGTCCCCACCTCCGCCGCGCCGGTGCCCACCGCGGCCGCCCGGACGAGTTACGTCTCCCGGACCACGAGCGCGATCGCCACGACACCCACGCCCACCGGGCCGCGTCCGGCGACCGTCGACAACGCGATCTTCGCCGATCCCGAATACGGCCTGCAGAACATCGCGTGCGACTATCCGCGCTGGGCTTCGGATCAGGCGTCGGCGCGGGCCTTCTTCGAGGCGGCGCGCGGTTGCCTGGACCGGATGTGGCAGCCGCTGCTGCGCGCGGCCGGACTGTCGTTCGCCACCCCGAATATCGCGGTGCCGGTCCACGCCGCCGACCAGCCGTCGCCGTGCACCGGCGGATCGCCGAACTACGCCGCCTTCTACTGCTCGGCGAACAGCACCATCTACATGCCGCTGGACAAGATCCAGGTCGATATGTACGGCAACGACGCGGTCATCTACCTGGCGGTCTTCGCACACGAGTACGGCCACCACGTACAGGCGATGTCCGGGATCATGGCCAAGGAGAGCCGGGACCGCTACAACGCCGGGCAGAGTTCCGCGGCCGGCGCCGAGCTGTCCCGGCGCCTGGAGCTGGAGGCGCAATGCTTCGGCGGAATGTTCGTCGGCTCCTCGCAGGCGGCCGGAACCGTCACCGCGCAGCAGGGTCAGCACACCATCGACGACAGCTACACCCGTGGCGATCGGCCCGGTGACGTCCGCGACCACGGCACCACGAGGCATTACGGCGACTGGTGGGCGCAGGGCTACAAGTCGAACCGCTCGCAGCAGTGCAATACCTGGAACGCCGATTCCGGCGATGTCTCCTGACGGTTCACCGCACGTCGTGCAGTAATTCCGAATCGCTTGCGGCGCCGGACTTTTCGAGGTCCGGCGCATCCTCCTCGTGCAGGCCGAGCCGCTCGTGCAGGCGTGCGAGTGGCCGCGGCGCCCACCAGTTCGCGGTGCCCATCAAGCGCATCAAGGCCGGTACCAGCAGGCCGCGGATGAGGGTGGCGTCGGCGAGCACCGTCAGCGTCAGGCCGAGCCCGAACATCTGCATGAACGACACCTTCGACGACACCAGCGCGCCCAGCACGATCGCCATCAGCAGCGCCGCGGCGGTGACGATGCGGCCGGTGCGTGCCACGCCGATCGCCACCGAGCGCACGTTGTCGTCGCGCGTGCGCGGCGAGGCCAGCCACGCCTCGCGGATCCGTGACAGCAGGAACACCTCGTAGTCCATGGACATGCCGAAGGCCACGCAGAACATCAGGATCGGCATAGTCGGCACGAGCGTGCCTGTGGGCGTGAATCCGATCAGCCGGGACAGATGTCCCTCCTGGAAGATCCACACCATCATCCCGAACATCGCCGACAGCGACAGTGTATTGAGCACCACCGTCTTCAGCGGCAGCACCACACTGCCGGTGAACAGGAACAGCACCACCACGGTGGCGAGCACGATCAGCGCGAGCGCCAGCGGCAACCGGGCGCCCAGTGAGCGCAGGGAATCGGCGTTGATCGCCGCGCTGCCGCCGAACATGGCGGGCGCCGGTGGGGGTACCGCGCGCAGATTCTGCAACTGCTGCTTCCCGGCGGGAGCAAAGGGGTCCAGATCGCTTGCCGCCACCAGGTACTGACCGGTGGCGTTGGCCATTCGGGCCGGTGCATCGGCCATCCGATGCCCGCGGATGTACACACCGGTATCCGACAGCACCGCGGATACCTGGGGGACGGACGACAGCGCGGCTGCGTAACTGCCCGCGTCACCGGAATATCCGTCGAGCAGCACGGTGGTGCCACCGCCGGTGTTGATCGCGGGGAACTCGTGGCGCAGCACATCGCCGACGGCCCGGCTGCTGGCGCCGGTGGGCAGCACCCGATCGTCCGGATAGCCGAATTTCACGCCGAGAAAGGGTGCGCCCAAGGTCAGCAGCACGATGATCAGCACCACCGAGACCGGCACCGCGTGGCGCATGGTCACGGTCACGGTGCGGTACCAGAAGGTCTGCTCGAGCGGGCGTGGTCGCGGTGCGGGGCGCCGGAACAGCCGCCGGACCGGCTCGCGCAGATCCCACGCGTTGACCCGCTCGCCGAGCAGCACCATCGCCGCGGGCAGAATTACGATCGATGCGGCGGCCGCCGCCACCACCACCGCGACCCCGGCGTAGGCGAACGACTGCAGGAAGAACAGGTTGAACACCGCGAGCACGGCCAGCGCCAGCGCCACCGTGAGGGCGGAGAACAACACCGTGCGGCCCGCGGTCACCGCCGCCCGGATGGCGGCGTCGCGCGGGGCCCGGCCGTCGGCCAGTTCCTCCCGGAACCTGCTGACGATGAAGAGGCTGTAGTCGATCGCCAGGGCCAGGCCCATCGCCGTGGTCATGTTCAAGGCGAACACCGAGACGTCGGCGAGCAGCGCGCAGACCCGCAGGATCGCCAGCGTGACCAGGATCGCGAATATCCCGATCGCGAGCGGCAGCGACGCGGCGATCACACTGCCGAACACCAGCACCAGGACCAGCAGGGTCAGTGGCACGGCGATCGCCTCGGCGACCGCGAGATCCTTGGTGACCTGGCTGTTCGCCTCGTGGAACATGGTGGCCGAGCCGCCCTGGAGCATGTGTATGCCGGGGACGCGGGTGGCCGGCAACTCGTCCAGCTCGTCGGCGACCTTCCCGGCCGCTTTCTCGGAGGCCTCGTCGCCGCCGGTCAGATAGGCCAGGATCAGGCCCTGTTTCGCGTCGGTGCTGCGCAGGGTCGCCCGGACCGCCGGTGGGCTGGTCCAGTACGAGCGCAGACCGGCGATATCCGGCCGCGCCTGTAACCGGTCGAGCACGGCGTGCGCCGCGGCCTCCGCGGCCGGACTGTCGACTCCCTGGTCCGCTCCGATCAGCACCACCAGATTCGGGTCGGCGCCGTCGAAATGATCGGCCAGCAGCCGCGCGGAGCGGGCGGATTCCGCGTCGCCCGGCACGAAACCACCGCCCTTGAGTTCACCGGCGACCGAGGACCCGAACACTCCGCACAACAGCGCCACCACCAGCGCGAGGAACAAGGTGGTGCGCGGATGCCCAGTGGTGAGGCGGGCCAGGCGAGTCAGCATTGGGCGTCCCCCTGAAACGGCCGTACGGTGACGGTGCCAGCCTATCCGGGTGACCGTGGTCCACGGCGGGCCGGTCAGTGATCCCGATCACCGGGCGGTCGCGGGCTGTTGCCGAACAACCCGCGCGGCGCGTGACCGTGCACGCCCTCGGCGTATGCGGTCTCGGCATGCAGTGCGAAGTCGATGCCCGCGACCTCGTCCTCCTTGCTGATCCGGAAGCCCAGCACGCGATCGATCACCTTGCCGAGCGCGAACGAGATCGCGAACGCCCACGACGCCACCACCAGCACGGCCACGATCTGCTTGCCCAGCTGGGCGAGTCCGCCGCCGTAGAACAGGCCGCGGGCGCCACCGGTCATCACCTTGCTGGCCAGCAGGCCGATCAGCAGGGTGCCGGTGATCCCGCCGACGAAGTGCACGCCGACCACGTCCAGCGAATCGTCGTAGCCGCCCTTGAACTTCCAGCCCACGGCGAACGAGCACGCCACGCCCGCGACCAGGCCGACCACGACCGCGCCGAGCGTATCGACCGAACCGCAGGACGGCGTGATGGCGACCAGTCCGGCCACCGCGCCGGACGCGGCGCCGAAGGTGGTCGGATGCCCGTCGCGCACCCGTTCCACCACGAGCCAGCCGAGCATGCCGAGACAGCCCGCGACCAGGGTGTTGAGGAATACCGCCGCCGCGACCCCGTCGGCCTTCAGTGCCGAACCGGCGTTGAAGCCGAACCAGCCGAACCACAGCAGTCCCGCGCCGAGCAGCACGAAGGGCAGATTGTGCGGGCGCATCGCGTCCACCTTGAACCCGATCCGCGGTCCCAGGACCAGGGCCAGCGCCAGCGCCGAGGCGCCGGAGGCGATCTCCACCACCAGGCCGCCGGCGAAGTCCAGCGCGCCGAACGAGGCCAGCCAGCCGTCGGGTCCCCACACCCAGTGCGCGATCGGGACGTACACCAGCAGCGTCCACAGCGGCACGAACACCACCCAGGCCGAGAACTTCGCCCGGTCCGCGATGGCGCCGCTGACCAGCGCCACGGTGAGAATCGCGAAGGTGAGCTCGAAGGTGACATAGAGCAATTCCGGAACACCGACCCGCACGGTTGCGGGCGTGATCCCGGACAGTGCGAAATGCCCGAGGTTGCCGATGATTCCACCGCCCGCGTCCCGGCCGAACGCCATCGAATAGCCGAACAGTAGCCATGTCACCGTCACCAGCGGAATGGAGACGAAGCTCATCATGAGCATGTTCAGGACGCCGGTGGAGCGGACCATGCCGCCGTAGAAGATCGCCAGGCCGGGCGTCATGAGCAGCACCAACGCTGTGCTGATCAGTAGCCAGACCGTGGCGGCGGGATCGATCGACGAGGGCACGGTAACTCCTTCGGACGCGGGCAGCGTTGCAAGAAAGTTACCGAATGCTCACACGGGTCCGGATCGCGCGGGTGACGTGCCCTTATCGCCGCGGTTTGCGGGTCAGCGCGCGCCGCCCGCGTGGGCCCGGTACCGGCAGATCCTCCTCCAGCGCGAGCCACTCGGCGGTGATCAGCCACTGCTGCTGTGCCCGGACGTCGGCGGTGTCGTTGAACACGCGCCGACCCCGGTCGTCCCGCAGGTCGTGAGCGAGTACCGACCAGCGCGGCGGGCGGCCCTGCTCGGTCCGATGCTGATCGAGGAAGCTCGCCACGAGTGTGCCGATGGTGTTCACCGGACGCAGCGAGACCCGGTTGCCGTATTTCGCGGCATGGAATCGCCGGCCCGCGCAGAGTGAGCGCGGCTCCGCGTTGTAGGCGATCCAGCCGGCCCGTTGGGCACGCTCGATCAGCCACAGGTGTTTGACCGCGTTCGGGGAGATGTCACCGACGCATTCGCGGATCAGCTCCAACATGGGGTCGGTGTGCAGGATGTCGCGGCGGGTCGGGCCGACGTCGTTCATCACCCAGTACTCGTGGGTGAGCTGGGCCAGCAGCCGGCCGACGTCGTCGATGCTGCGCTGCGCGCGTCGGCCGAGGCGCTCGATGCGTTCGGCCTCCCCGCGCATCTCGTTCTGCACGATGAGCGTCCGGATCGCGGCCATGGTCGGTACCTGGCCGCGCTCCAGCAGTTCGAGGATGGCGGCGGAGGTACGGGGATCGGCGGCGGCCGTCACCGGTAGCGAATCTCGTTTGAGGGCGTACTCGCGCGGGCTGATCGCTCTGCTCAGCAGACCGACGGCAGTCCGGTCGTCCGCGAACTCGGTACGTGAGAGCCAGGCGGCGGCGATGTCGTCACACGGCGGCACGGTCGGGTTTTCCTCCGGGATCCGGCAGGAGTTCGGGTGACGTCCCATCGAAGAACTCCCGCGCTGACTGCGGCGAGTTGCCAGGTTGTGCCCCGGTCGGGATGAGGGACCGACCGGGGCCACCAACCTGATGAAGGTTTGGCTACCGAAGTTGCCGGGGATCACGTTAGCCAGTCAATTGCGAGAAGGCTAATTGCTTGACATGATCGTTATGTTGGTGGCGTTGAGTGCAAACGGGGAAATAGTTTGCCCGGCGGCGCTGTTCGGGAATTCGAATTTTGTAGCCCGGGGGAAACCGTAAGTTATCAAGTCCGGTCCTGCCGGAATTCGGAAACGCTCGGTCGGTTCTCGTGCCCGGAACGGGTTTCCGGAATAATTGTGACATGGGTCACGTTTGGCCGGTGATCGAAGGTCGCAGAACGCGCGTGCCGCCATGACGGAGACGCTGTCGGTGGACGCCGGTACCCTCACCCCGTGGCTCTGTACCGGAAGTACCGACCGGCAACCTTCGCGGAGGTCGTGGGGCAGGAGCACGTCACGGATCCGCTCAGCACCGCGCTCGACACCGGGCGGATCAGTCACGCCTACCTGTTCTCCGGCCCGCGAGGCTGCGGCAAGACCTCGTCGGCGCGCATCCTCGCGCGCTCACTCAACTGTGTGGAGGGTCCGACCTCCCGGCCGTGCGGGGTCTGCGCCTCGTGCGTGGCGCTGGGGCCCGGCGGCCCCGGCAATCTCGACGTCATCGAGCTCGACGCGGCCAGTCACGGCGGCGTCGACGACACCCGCGAACTGCGCGACCGGGCCTTCTACGCGCCGGCCGAATCGCGGTACCGCGTGTTCATCGTCGACGAGGCGCACATGGTCACCACGGCCGGCTTCAACGCGCTGTTGAAGATCGTCGAGGAGCCGCCGGCCCACCTGATCTTCATCTTCGCCACCACCGAGCCCGACAAGGTGCTGCCGACCATCCGCTCGCGCACCCACCACTACCCGTTTCGGCTGCTGCCGCCGGCCACCATGCGCGGGCTGCTCGGCCGGATCTGTGAGCAGGAGGGCGTACAGGTCGAGGAGGCCGTCTATCCGCTGGTGATCCGCGCCGGCGGCGGTTCACCGCGCGACAGCCTCAGCGTGCTCGATCAGCTGCTGGCGGGAGCGGGCCCCGAGGGCGTCGCCTACAACCGCGCGCTGGCCCTGCTCGGCGTCACCGATATCGCCCTGATCGACGAGGCGGTCGAGGCACTGGCCGGCGACGACGGGGCCGCGCTGTTCGGCACCGTCGACCGGGTGGTCGAGGCCGGGCACGATCCCCGCCGCTTCGCCGGCGACCTGCTGGAGCGCATCCGCGATCTGATCCTGCTGCGCGCGGTCCCCGACGCCGTCGAACGCGCCCTCGTCTCCGGTCCCGGCGACGTGCTGGACCGCATGCACGACCAGGCCGGCCGTATCGGCCCCGCCACCCTGACCCGCTACGCCGAACTGCTGCACGCGGGCCTCGGCGAGATGCGCGGCGCCACCGCTCCCCGCCTGCTGCTCGAGGTGGTGTGCGCCCGCATGCTGCTGCCCTCGGTCTCGGACGCGGAATCCGCCACCCTGCAACGCCTGGAACGCCTCGAACGCGGCGTGGCGAGCGGCGCGATCGCCCCCGCCGCGGCATCGGCCGGCCGGCCCGCCGCCGATTCCCCGGCCGACTCCGCCACCGATCCGGCAGGATCCCCGGGCGGATCCGCGGCCCCCACCGCACCGGCCTCCGGATCATCACGCCGCCGCGGCGCCGAAGCGCTCGCCGCACTGCGAGCGAACAAGGGCCCGGCGGCCGAGCCGGAACCACCGCGATCCGCGCAGCCCGAGCCGCGCCCGCACCCGGCCCACCGCGCCCAATCGCCGAACGGCCCGGCCGAGCCGATCCCACCCGCCCCCGAGCCCGATCGGCCCGCCGACGAGCCGATGCCCGCCGACCCACCCGGACCGGCCCCCACAGCCGTCGGTGAGCCGGGTCATGCACCCCGGCCCGACACCGGAACCACCGCACAGCGTCCCAGCGCCGCCCCGGCAGGCAGCGCCGAGTCCGATGCGGCAGACGCCTCCCCCCGCCCGAACCCGGCTCGGACAGAGACGATCCGGGACACCTCCGACTCCGCGCGCGGATCCGGACACCTCGCCGATGGCGCGGATGCTTCCCCCGAATCCGCGTCTTCGGACGCGGATGCGGCACGTCGGTCCGACGACAGCGCAGCCACCCGCCACGAATCGTCCGAGTCGGCACGGCAGCCTCACGATGCGGGTCTCCAACCCGAATCCGCTGACGCGGCACGGCAGTTCCGCGACGATGCGAACGCCAGGCCCGAATCGGCCGGCGCGGCAAGGCCGTCCGGCGGCGCTTCGAGTGCTCGGTCCGAAAGCGACCACGCGGCAGGACAATCCGACCGAAATTCGGATATCCGGACCGAAAGTACCGATGCGGCAGGTCAATTCGACAATGACGCGGACGTCCGACCCGGATCCGCCGACGCGGCGGCGCAGTTCCGCGACGAAGCGGGCGTTCGGCCCGGATCCGTGGATGCGGCACAACGAGTCCGTGACGATGCGGATGCCCGGTCCGGATCTGCGGATGCGGCACGGCACGTCCGCGATGATGCGGATGCCCGGTCGGGATCTGCGGATGCGGCACAACGAGTCCGTGACGATGCGGTTGTCCGGTCGGGATCTGCGGATGCAGCACGGCACGTCCGCGATGATGCGGATGTCCGGTCCGGATCTGCGGATGCAGTACAGCAAGTCCGTGGGGATGCGGATGCCCGGCCCTCATCCGCCGATGCGATCCAGCGGCACGACGGCAGTGTGAGCGGTCGGTCCGCAGCGGCGGGATCCGATGGCGGTGTCGCGGCCGCCGGGCACCCGGATGTCGCGGAAGATCCGCATTCGTCCGCTGCGACCCCCGAGGGGGCCGACTTCCCGGCTGACGCAGCCTCGGCCGTTCCGGCAGGTGCCGCGGACGCTACTCGGGAGATCGAGGCGGCCTGGAGTGATATCCGGGCGAAGGTGCGCGAGTTCGGGGCGGCGGTGCACGCCTTGTTGTCCGGGGCCGCGGTGTCCCGGGTCGACGGCGACACCATCGTCTTCACGCATCAGCACGCGCCGCTGGCGCAACGGTTGTCCAATCCGAAGTATGTCGAGGCGGTGGAGTCGGCCGTCCGGGCTGTGCTCGGGCGCTCGTACGGCGTCCGCTGGGAGGTCGGTGGGCCCGGGCAGCCGGCCGCCGGCGCGCGGTCCTCGGCCGGCGGCGCGGGAGCGCGTGGCACCGACGGTGCGAACGCCCGGCCGCAGGGGGGTGCGGCGAACGGCGGGCCCGCTCGCCCGCAGAACGGGCGGGCGGCGGCGAATCCGGCCAAGTCGTCGGAGCCGCCGAAGTTCTCCCGGCCCAGTCAGGCGCGGGCCGGCGAGGCGGGGACGCATACGCCCACGGCCAGGTCCGGCGACGCCGACAAGGGCTCCCGGAACGCCCCGCCGGACGACGACATTCCACCACCGGATGCTCCCGATTACCCCGATGATCCCGGTCCGGTCGATTACTCGTCGGTAGGTTATTCTGACTACCCGTCGGTAGGTTATGACGGTGTCCCGCCAGCGTCGACGCCCGAGGAGGAGCGCGAAATGCTCGCCGAATCGGCACGGCCGGTGGCTCCGGAAGACCGTCGTGACCCCGATGAGGTGGCATTGGAGCTGTTGCGCGCAGAGCTGGGGGCAACCCGTCTGGAGGGTTGACAGCAACCGGCACTACACCGTTAAGTTAACCGGAGTTCGCAACTGGCGGTACTATGGACGGGTGGTCGTCAGCAGTGGTGCAGCGCGGCTCGGAGGTGCTCGGGTGACCGGGTGCTCCGTACCACGTCAACCGCCGTGTGCCGATGTTCTTACAGCGTCAAGACGGTCGGTCGCATGGCCGGTCGGCGAGGTCTACCTGCGCACCGGCCGACCGGGCGCACCCTCGAGGAAGGAAAGTCTCCGATATGACCACAGAGGCCTACATCTACGAGGCCATTCGAACCCCGCGTGGCCGTAACAAGAAGGGTTCGCTGCACTCGATCAAGCCGATCGATCTGACCACCGGCCTGGTGCACGAGCTGCGCCGCCGGTTCCCGAATCTGGACGAGGAGCGGATCTCCGACATCATCCTCGGCGTCGTCTCCCCGATCGGCGATCAGGGCGCGGATATCGCCCGCACCACCGTGCTGACCGCGGGCCTGCCCGACACCGTCGGCGGCGTGCAGATCAACCGCTTCTGCGCCTCCGGCCTCGAGGCCGTCAACTTGGCCGCGCAGAAGGTGCGCTCCGGCTTCGACGACCTGGTGATCGCCGGTGGCGTCGAGTCGATGTCCCGGGTGCCGATGGGCTCCGACGGCGGCGCGATGTTCGCCGACCCGTGGACCAGCTACGAGAACTACATTGTCCCGCAGGGCATCTCGGCCGACCTGATCGCGACCATCGAAGGCTTCACCCGCGACGATGTCGACGCGTACGCCGTGCAGTCGCAGGATCGCGCGGCGGCGGCCTGGAGCGGCGGTTTCTTCGCCAAGTCGGTCGTCCCGGTCACCGATCTCAACGGCCTGACCGTGCTGGACCACGACGAGCACATGCGTCCCGGCACCACCGCGGCCGACCTGGGCAAGCTGAACCCGGCGTTCAGCGTCGTCGGTGACTTCGGTGGGTTCGACGCCGTGGCGCTGCAGCGCTACCACTTCGTCGAGAAGATCGACCACGTGCACACCGGCGGCAACAGCTCCGGCATCGTCGACGGCGCCGCGCTGGTGCTGGTCGGCAGCGAGGAGGCCGGCGCGGCCTCCGGCCTGACCCCGCGCGCTCGCGTCGTCGCGACCGCCACCAGCGGCGCCGACCCGACGATCATGCTCACCGGCCCGACGCCGGCCAGCCACAAGGTGCTCGCCAAGGCGGGACTGACCGTCGACGACATCGATCTGTTCGAGATCAACGAGGCCTTCGCCTCCGTGGTGCTGAAGTTCCAGCGGGATCTGAACATCCCGAACGAGAAGCTGAACGTCAACGGCGGCGCCATCGCCATGGGACACCCGCTCGGCGCCACCGGCGCCATGATCACCGGCACGATGGTCGACGAGCTGGAGCGCCGCAACGGCCGCTACGCCCTCGTGACGCTGTGCATCGGCGGTGGCATGGGTGTGGCCACGATCATCGAGCGGGTCTGACGACCTTCCGTAGCTGCCTTCGAACTTCTTGGGAGACAAGACCTTATGACCGACAACATGATCGCGTGGGAGAAGGACGCCGACGGCATCGTCGTGCTCACGCTCGACGACCCGAACCAGGGCGCCAACACCATGAACGAGCTCTACAAGAGCTCGATGACGGCCACCGTGGACCGCCTCGTGGCCGAGAAGGACGACATCACCGGCGTCGTCATCACCTCCGCGAAGAAGACCTTCTTCGCCGGCGGTGACCTGAAGAACATGATGCAGACCACCCCGGACGACGCGGCCGCGATCTTCGCCGAGGTCGAGGGCATCAAGAGCGATCTGCGCCGGCTGGAGACCCTGGGCAAGCCGGTCGTCGCCGCGATCAACGGCGCCGCGCTCGGTGGCGGCCTCGAGATCGCGCTGGCCACCCACCATCGCATCGCGGCCGACGCGCCGGGTTCGGTCATCGGCCTGCCCGAGGCGACCCTCGGCCTGCTGCCGGCCGGTGGCGGCGTGACCCGTACCGTCCGCCTGCTCGGTATCCAGGTCGCGCTGCTGCAGGTGCTGCTGGAGGGCCAGCAGAACAAGCCGGCCAAGGCCAAGGAGCTGGGCCTGGTCGACGAGCTGGTCGGCACCGTCGAGGAGCTGGTCCCCGCCGCGAAGGCGTGGATCAAGGCCAACCCCGACGCGTCCGTGCAGCCGTGGGACAAGAAGGGCTTCAAGATTCCGGGCGGGTCCCCGTCCTCGCCGGCGCTGGCCGCCAACCTGCCGGCCTTCCCGGCCAACCTGCGCAAGCAGATCAAGGGCACCAACATGCCGGCGCCGAAGGCGATCATGGCCGCCGCGATCGAGGGCGCCCAGGTCGATTTCGACAACGCGTCGACCATCGAGTCGCGCTACTTCGTGCACCTGCTCACCGGCCCGGTCGCGAAGAACATGATCCAGGCCTTCTTCTTCGACCTGCAGCACATCAAGAACGGCGGCTCCCGCCCGAAGGATGTGCCGAAGCGCGAGATCACCAAGGTCGGCGTGCTCGGCGCGGGCATGATGGGCGCGGGTATCGCGTACGTCAGCGCCAAGGCCGGCTACCAGGTCGTGCTGAAGGACGTCAGCCAGGAGGCCGCCGACCGCGGCAAGGGCTACTCGGTGAAGCTCGAGGAGAAGGCGGTCGCCAAGGGCCGCAGCACCGAGGAGAAGTCGAAGGCGGTCCTGGACCGCATCCATCCGACCGCCGATCCGGCGGATCTGGCGGGCGTCGACTTCGTGATCGAGGCGGTCTTCGAGAACACCGAGCTCAAGCACAAGGTGTTCCAGGAGATCGAGGACGTCGTGACCCCGGACGCGCTGCTGGGCTCCAACACCTCGACCCTGCCGATCACCGAACTCGCCACCGGCGTGAAGCGGACCGAGGACTTCATCGGCATCCACTTCTTCTCGCCGGTCGACAAGATGCCGCTGGTGGAGATCATCCGGGGCGAGAAGACCTCGGACGAGGCGCTGGCCCGGGTGTACGACTACACCCTCGCCATCAAGAAGACCCCGATCGTCGTCAACGACAGCCGCGGCTTCTTCACCTCGCGCGTGATCGGCACCTTCGTCAACGAGGCGATCGCCATGCTGAGCGAGGGCATCGAGCCGCAGACCATCGAGCAGGCCGGCCTGCAGGCGGGCTACCCGGCCGCGCCGCTGCAGTTGTCGGACGAGCTGAACCTGAAGCTCATGCAGAAGATCGCCAAGGAGACCGCCGAGGCGGCCGAGCGCGGCGAGGTCACCCTGCCGGCGCGGCACCCGGCCCAGGATGTCATCGACTACCTGGTCGCCGAGGGCCGTCCGGGCCGCTTGGAGAAGGCCGGCTTCTACGAGTACGACGAGAGCGGCAAGCGTACCGGCCTGTGGCAGGGCCTGCGCGACCACTTCAAGACCACCACCGACGAGGTGGCGCCGTTCCAGGATCTGATCGACCGGATGCTGTTCGCCGAGGCCATCGAGACCCAGAAGTGCTTCGACGAGGGCGTGCTGACCTCGACCGCCGACGCCAACATCGGCTCGATCTTCGGCATCGGCTACCCGGCCTGGACCGGTGGCGTGCACCAGTTCATCGTCGGTTACCCGGGTGGGCAGGCGGCCTTCGTGGCCCGTGCCGACGACCTGGCCGCCAAGTACGGCGCGCGCTTCCAGGTCCCGGCCTCGCTGCGCAAGTAACGGGCGCCGAATTCCCGAGGTGACGGGAGCTCCGACGGCCCGGATCGCGGAAATTCTCCACGATTCGGGCCGTCGCCCTGTCTGCCGCGCTACGTTGGAAATGAGTGCCGTCGGCTCGAGGTGGTGGTGAGACGTGGACCCGCACGCGAGCAAGTCCGGCGGCGGCGTACCCGGATCCCGAGAGCCGCGCGACGCGCGAACACGGCGCTATCGGCCGTTCGCGGCGGTCGCGGACCTGGCCGCGGTGGGTTTGCACGATCCGGAGGAGATCGGCCGCGGCGGTTTCGGGGTGGTGTATCGCTGTGTCCAGCGCGCCCTGGACCGGGTCGTGGCGGTCAAGGTGCTCTCGGCCGAGATCGATGACGACGCCCGCGAGCGATTCCTCCGCGAGGAGCAGGCGATGGGCCGGTTGTCCGGCCATCCGAACATCGTCGACATCCTGCAGGTGGGGGTCACCCCGGGCGGACTGCCCTTCATCGTGATGCCGTACGCGGTGCACGGCTCGCTGGAACGGCTGGTCCGCGACAACGGCCCGCTGGACTGGGTGGATTCGGTCCGGGTGGGGGTCCGGCTGGCCGGTGCGATCGAGACCGCGCACCGCGCGCAGGTGCTGCACCGGGACGTGAAACCCGCGAATGTGCTGCTGTCCCGGTACGGCGAACCGCAGTTGACGGATTTCGGTATCGCCCGCATCCCCGGCAGCTTCCGGACCTCCGCCGAACTGATCACCGGATCGCCCGCGTTCACCGCCCCCGAGATCCTCGCCGGGGAGGAGCCGACCGAGCGCTCCGACGTGTACGGCCTGGGCTCGACCCTGTTCGCGCTGATCACCGGCCATGCCGCCTACGAGCGGCAGTCCGGGGAGAAGGTGGTCGCGCAGTTCCTGCGCATCGCGTCCGAGCCGCTGCCGGATCTGCGCCGGCTCGACATTCCGGCGGATGTCGCCGACGCCGTCGAGCAGGCCATGGCCCACGATCCGGCGCGGCGGCCGTCGTCGGCCTTCGATCTGGGTGAGCTGTTGCGGTCGGTGCAGCGCCGGCACGGCCAGGTGCCCGACGAAATGGCGCTGCTGGCACCGGAATCCGCGCCGGTGGCGGAGAACACTATGGAAGACGCCGCCACCCACCGGTATTCGATCCACGATGCCGGCGCTCTGGTGACCGGCCCGCGCCGATCCGCCCCGCTGCGGCTACCGGCCGCGGACCGGACGCCGAGCGTACCGCCCACTCCCACAACGAAATTCGGTCCGGAGACCGCGACCCGCGCACCGATGGCGCGGCCGGAGCCGATCGACGCGCTACGGGCCGCCGGGGAGCGCCGGCTGACCCTCGTGCACGGTCCGGCGGGCTACGGCAAGAGCGCGGTCGCCGCGCAGTGGGCGGCGGAGCTGGCCGGTCGCGGCGCCGCGGTCGCCTGGCTGAGCATCGATCGCGACGACGATCAAGAGGTCTGGCTCCTCGCGCATCTGGTGGCGGCGATCCGGCGGGTGTGCCCGGAGGTCGGCGCGGGCCTGGAGCAGCTGTTGGAGGAGCGTGCGAGCGAGGCGGTGCCGTATGCGATCGCCGCGCTCGCCGACGAGATCGACGCCGGCGAGCGGCCGCTGGTCGTCGTGATCGACGACTGGCACCGGATCACCGACGCGGGTGCGCAGCGGGTGCCGGCGGCGTTGCTGGACAGGGGTTCGCCGCGGTTGCGCTTCGTGATCGTCACCCGCGAACGATCCGGGTTGCCGGCGAGCCGGTTGCGAGTGCGCGACGAGCTGGCCGAGATCGGCCCGGACCGGTTGCGGTTCTCCCTTCCGGAGACCGCGCAATTGCTGCGGGAGCACGACGGTTTCGCGCTGACCGACGAGCAGGTGCGGCGGATCCACGACGCCACCGACGGATGGCCCGCGGCGATCGGGCTGGTGAGCCTGTCGCTGCGCGACGGCACGGCGCCGGACGATCTGCCGGACGAGGCGATCCGCGAATATCTCGCCGAGAATCTGTTCGACAGCCTGGAACCGCGGATGCTGGACTTCCTGACCGCGATCGCGGTGGTCGAGCGGGCCTCCGGTCCGCTGGCGACGGCGCTGAGCGGCCGGCCGGATGCCGAGGGGCTGCTCGAGGAGGCGCAACGGCGGGAGCTGTTCGTCGGCCGCGACGAGCACGACGGCTGGTTCCGGATGCAGCCGCTGTGCGCCGAACAACTGCGGGAACGGCTGGAACGGGAACATCCGGAGAAGTTGAAATCGTTGCACCGCAAGGCTTCTCGCTGGTACGCCGAACACCGGCAACTGCGCCGGGCGGTGGATCACGCACTGGCGGCGACGGATTCGGCGCTGGCGTTGGATCTGCTGGAACGCCACGGTATGGACCTGATCGACGGTTCGCGGCTGGCGACGCTGCTGGGTTCGGTGGCGAAACTGCCGGTGCACGAGGTGGCTTCGCGCACGAAGCTGTTGCTGGCGCTGGCGCGGGCGAATGTCGGGCTGCAGCAGTCCGGTGCGGCCCGCACCGCGCTGGGCCGGCTGTCCGCGCTGCTGGCGCGCCGACCGGCCGACGATGCCGACGCGATGCGGCAGCGCTGCCAGACCGTCGTGCTCACCGCGGCCGACGAGGTCGCCCGGGACCGGACCGCCGGTGTGTCGGAACGGGTTTCGGCCTGTCTGGACAACGCCGCCGAGCTGCCCGCGTGGACCGTCTCGACCGGGGCGAATCTGGTGTCCTTCGTGCGCTGGTGCGAATTCGATTTCGTCGGCGCCCGGAGCATGCAGGAGTGGGCCGCGCCGTATCACGCCCGGTCGAAGGATCCGCTGGGCCCGGTCTTCGGCCTGCTGAGCACGGGCGCCGCCGCCTATGAACAGCTCGACATCGGCACCGCCACAGCCTGTTTCGAACAGGCTCGGGAGACCGCGCGGGAACGGTCCGGCCCGCGCTCGCAGGCGATGCGGGTATCGGCTGCGCTGCTCGGCGAATCGGTCTATCGGCGTGGCGATCTGGACGAGGCCGAGCGTCTGCTCGATTGCGGTCACGAGCCGGCGGCCCGGGTGGGCCCGGTGGATTTCGTCATCACGGTCTTCGTGATCGGTGCCCGGGTGCAGGCGGTGCTCGGCGATACCGCGGCGGCCGCCGAGCGGCTCGACGAGGGCCTGCGGATCGCGGCCGATCGCCGGCTGCCTCGGCTGGCGGCCCACCTGCGCGCCGAACGGCTGCGCCTGGGCATCGGCGGCGACGCGCTCACCGACAGCGCGATCCTGCAACCGGGGATGCGTTCGTGGCGGCACACCACCGGTGCGGCCGTGCTGCTGGCCGAGGCGGAGGAGATCGCCGCGATCCGGGCCCTGCTGGCCCGGCACTACCGCGGTCTGGAGACGCCCGGCGACGCCGCACCGCTCGGTACGGACGACACCGCGGTGAAGCGGGCCCGCGCGTTGTACGGCCGCATCCGCGAACAGCAGCGTCCTCGTGCCGAATTGGATGCCGGGCTACTGCTGGCCGAGTGTCTGGCCGCCGCGGGCTGGACCGGCGAGGCGATCTCGGTCCTCACCCCCGCGGTGCGGCGCTGCGCTGACCTGGGCTGGACCCGTCCGCTGCTGGACGCCGGCCCGGGTGTGCTGTCGCTGTTGCACACCTTGCGCAGTCAGGTGCTGCTCGATCCGGCGGACGGCGACGATCCGGAGGCCACCCGCCGATTCCTGGATCGGGTTTTCTGAGCCGGGATTTCGGGCCGGGATTTCGGCCGCGCTCCGCCGGAATCGGTTCCGGAAGAACCGGAGAGAATGGTGGGAAATCGAATATTCGGAAATTCGGAATTCGATTTCGGAGAATGGGTGCGGCAATGCGACGGCGGTAAATCCACGCCGCGATCTGTTATATGATCGAGATACCTCCTTCCGAGGGGCGATGGACTTACGTGGTCCAGACATCGCGCCCAGGAAGGAGGTGGGTGGGTTTATGGGAAAGCACCATAAGAAGATGACCCCGGCCAGCCGGTTGGCCGAAGCACTGTTCACCGCAGTGCTCGTAGTCGGCTTGGCCGGTATGGCCGAGGTCGTCTTGCGCGTGGTCCGCCGGTCGGTGGGCTAGCGATTCACCCGGGTGGAGCGTCTAGCCGGACGCTCCACCCCCGGCACATCACCGGAGTGACGAGATGAATTCTACACACAAATTCTCGGCGCGAGCCACTGTTTGCGCTCAGGCATTCCACCAGGGGCGCAGCGGCCCGGTCCATTCTTCGTCCTCGCCGAGCTTCATTCCCAGCACCTGGTGCAGCTGCACCACATTCCGCTGGAATCCCAGCCGGCAGCCGGCCATGTAGAGACCCCACACCTTCGCGGTACCCTCGCCGACCTCTTCGACGCACGCGTCCCAATTCGCGACCAGATTCTTGCACCATTCGTGCAAGGTGAGCGCGTAATGCGGCCGCAGATTCTCCTCGTGCACGACCTCGAGGCCCAGGTTCTGGATCTCCGAGATGATCCGGCCGGAACCGATCAGCTCACCGTCCGGGAAGACGTACCGGTCGATGAAGTCGCCCGCCTTGGTGGTGCGGGTGTTGTCCGGCCGGGTGATGCAGTGGTTCAGGAACAGGCCGCCCTCGCGCAGCTTCGACTGGATGAAGCCGAAGTACGACGGGTAGTTCTGCACGCCGATGTGCTCGGTGAGGCCGATCGACGACAGGGCGTCGAAGCCGCTCTCGCGCACGTCCCGGTAGTCCGAGTGCCGCACCTCGGCCAGGTCCTGCAGACCCTCCTCGGCGATGCGCGCCTGCGCCCACTCGGCCTGTTCGCGCGACAGCGTCGCGCCGATGACCTGCACCCCGCGCTTGGCCGCATACCGCACCATGCCGCCCCAGCCGCAGCCGATGTCCAGCAGCCGGTCGCCCGGCTTCAGGTTCAGCTTCTCGAACACCAGGCGGTACTTGTTCTCCTGCGCCTGCTCCAGGGTCTGGTTCTCGTCCTGGTAGACCGCGCAGGTGTAGGTCATCGACGGGCCGAGCACGTACTCGTAGAACGTGTTCGAGACGTCGTAGTGGTGGTGGATCGCCTCGGCGTCGCGAGTCTTGGAGTGCCGCAGGCCTTCCAGCGCGATCCGGCGCCACCGCGGCAGGGTCTCCTGCGGTGGCGGGGCGATCGGCTTGAGCGCGTCCCAGCCCAGCGAGCGCGCGATGGTGACCAGCGCCAGCGGCGAGGGCCGCCGGAACTTCATATCGCCCATCGCCTTCAGGATCGGGTACGGGTCGCCGGGGTGCACCCCCTCGGAGGCCAGATCGCCCGCGATGTAGGCCCGCGCCATGCCGAGATCGCCGGGCGCGGTGGCGATGTAGTTCATCCCGCGCGCGTTCTTGATCTCCAGGCCGAACTCCGAGTCCGCGGCGCCCGTGCTGGAGCCGTCGTACGCGGAGAAGCGGATCGGTACCTCACCTTCGAGCAGGGCCTCGAAGATCTCGGCAATGCTGAGTTTCGTTCCCAGCTCCGCGATTACGTCCGAACGTTCCCTGAACGTTGTCACTTGCGTTGCACCGCCTTCGAATACAAATCCAGCAATCGATGATCGGGGTCGTAGTTCTTCTTCAGCCGGGTGTAGACGTCACCGCCGTACAGCTGGGCGAACTCGTCCCGTTCGTAGAAGGAATCCGAGTACAGGGACTTGTGCCCGTCCAGCTCGGTGACTTTGCGCTCGATCGCGCGATTGGCCGCACCCTCGGCCTGTCCCGGCGTGGTCGGAACCGCCGACCAGAAGCCGACATTGACGTAGGTACGACCGGGTTCCAGCGGGTACAGCGGCCACGCGCGTTCGCTGGGATCTGCCAGCTCGTCCCGTAACCGCAAGGGGCACAACCAAATCGGCTCGATCGGGATCTCGGTGAGGAACCACCGCAGGAATTCGGCGGTGCGCTCGATGGGCACCTCGACGTCCTGCACCACGCGTTCCCGCGGCGGGTTGCCCTTGCGGGCCTCGAGCCGGTCGCCGATGTCGTACTTGTGGTCCAGCGCGATCAGCTTCCAGTAGAAGCTGGAGCGCCGGTACTGCTTCGGCCAGAATCGGCGGATCGACGGATTCTGGGTACCGAATGCCCGTGAGCACCAGAACCAGTCGGTGTCCCAGCGCCACAGGTAGTCGTGGATGGTGAGCCGGTCCCGCTTCGGCTGCGCCGAATCGTGCTGGATGGACTGGTAGTAGATGTCCATCCCGGTGTAGTCGCTGACCGGGCCGGGCTCGTCGGTCTGCCGGCCGAGGATCAGATAGCTCTCGTCGGCGGTGAAGACGACACCGTCGAGGTAGTCGACCCGCTCCCCGGCGTATTCGCGATCGGCGATGATCTGCGCCATCACCGTCTCCAGCTCGCCGAGGTCGTGGAACCGCACGTGCCGCAGCGCCACATAGGGCTGCACCGATTCCAGTTCGATCTTCAGCCGGGTGGAGTAGCCGAGCGTGCCGTAGGAGTTGGGGAAGCCGCGGAACAGATCCGCGTTCTCGGTGGGCGAGGCCGTGATGATCTCGCCGGAACCGGTCAGCACGTCCATCTCCAGCACGGATTCGTGCGGCAGGCCGTTGCGGAACGAGGTCGACTCGATACCCAGCCCGGTGACCGCGCCACCGAGGGTGATGGTCTTCAGCTGCGGCACGACCAGCGGGCTCAGCCCGTACGGCAACGTGGCGGCGACCAGATCCTCGTAGGTGGTCATGCCGGCCACCTCGGCGGTCTTCGTGGCCGGGTCGACCTCGATCACCCGGTTCAGCCCCGAGACGTCCAGCCCGGGAGCGTTGGTGCGGGCCCGGGCGCGGAACAGGTTGGAGGTCTTCTTCGCCAGCCGCACATCGGCGTCGCGCGGGATCGCGGCGTAGCTCGCCAACAGGCGACCGACTCCGTCCCGGTGCGCGGCGAAACCGCTCTCCAACTCGGCCGACGCGCGTCCGGCCTTGCCCAACAGACTCACTGCCACGCTCCTGACGCTATCTCGCACCCCTGTAACCGGCCACCGCGAGGGTCCCTCGAAGTGGAATTCTTCACGCACATGTTGCATTGTGTTGAGGTTTCGGCGCTATTGGCCCGAACCAGCGAACCACCTGGTCGGAGCCTGTTTCCCGGCACAATACGACAAGGGGCCGACATCCGCGCGGGCAACGGTGCAGGGAGGTTGCCCGCATGACGATTCCGATGACGCCGATGCCCTTGTCCACCGGCACGGCGGCGTAGCATAGCCCGGCGGCAGGTATGGTGCGCCCCCCGCACCGCCAACTCGATCAAGGAGCACTTCGTGGGACAGGTCAGCGCCTCCAGTTCGATCGTCGTTCCGGCGGATCCGCAGCGCACGCTGGAGGTGATCGCGGACTACGGGACCGTGCGGCCCCGCATCCTCTCCGCGCACTACCGCGACTACAAGGTGCTGGAGGGCGGCACCGGCGCGGGCACCGTGGCCGAATGGACCCTGCAGGCCACGCAGAAGCGTTCCCGCAACGTACATGCCGTCGTATCGGTCTCGGATTCGATGGTCACCGAACGCGATTCGAATTCCACCATGGTCACCACCTGGACCGTGACGCCGTCCGGGGCCGGCTCGCTGGTGACCGTGCGCACCAGCTGGAAGGGCGCCGACGGGGTGCCCGGATTCTTCGAGGGCATCTTCGCGCCGCTGGGCCTGAAGAAGATTCAGGCCGAGGTATTGGAGAACCTGAAGCGGGAACTGGCGGGCTAGATTTCTTTTCCGTGACGAACGCGCACTGATTCCGAATCGGCGGCGACGAGGAGTTGCCGTCCGATAACCGGAAAGGGTTGTGTGACAGCTTCAGCGTACAGTCGAGGCGTCGGTGCCCGATGCTCCGATATTCAGTCTTCGTCTGTGCGTACTCGGTACGGAGGACCGATGGACCTCGAACTCACTGCCGACGAGAAGAAGTTCCGCGACGGACTGCGCGACGTCTTCCGCAACGAGGTGCCGGCCGATATCCGGCAGCGCTCGCTGGACGGGCGCACCACCCGGGACGACCTGGTCACCTCGATGCGGATTCTCAACAGCCACGGCCTGGCGGTACCGGAATGGCCGGTGCGGTTCGGCGGGCAGGACTGGTCGGAGGTCCAGCGGTTCATCTACGCCTCGGAACTGCAACGGGCCTCCGTCCCGCAGCCGCTGGCGTTCAACGCCAGCATGGTCGGGCCGGTGCTGTGCGAATTCGGCAGTCCGGAGCAGCAGGAACGCTTCCTGGCTCCCACCGCCAACCTGGATATCTGGTGGTCGCAGGGGTTCTCCGAACCCGAGGCCGGCTCGGATCTGGCCTCGCTGAAGACCACCGCGCGCCGCGAGGGCGACGAATGGGTGATCGACGGCAGCAAGACCTGGACGACGCTGGGCCAGTACGGCGACTGGATGTTCCTGCTGGCCCGCACCGATCCGCATGCGCCGAAACGCCAGATGGGCATCTCCTTCTTCCTGCTGGATATGAACACCGCCGGCCTGGAACGACGGCCGATCGTCCTGATCGACGGCGAGCCGGAGGTCAACGAATTCTTCTTCGACGGTGTCCGGATACCCGCGGAGAATCTGGTCGGCGAGGAGAATCAGGGCTGGACCTACGCGAAATTCCTGCTGGGTAACGAGCGCAACAGTATTGCGCGGATCGGTACCAGCCAGACCTATTTCGAGGCCGTCACCGAGATGGCCGACGAGGTGGATATCGGCGGCGAACCGCTGTCGCAGGATCCGGAATTCCGGGCCCGGCTGTACGACATCAAATTACGCCTGCTGGCGCTGGAGGCCACCCAGATGCGGGTGACCGGCGCCTCCGCGAACGGGCAGCCCTCGCTGGTGTCGTCGCTGCTGAAACTCGAGGGCACCCGGGTGCTGCAGGATCTCAGCTCGCTGCGGATGGAGGTCGCGGGTTCGGACGCGGGCCTGGTCGGGGAGCACGACGGCCCCGATCTGAGCACCACCGATTTCGCGAATCTGGCCGCACTGCAATATCTGAATCTGCGCAAGGTCTCGATCTTCGGCGGGACCAACGAGATTCAGCGCCGCGTGATCGCCCTGAACATCCTCGGACTGAAGGGGACGCGATGAATATCGAGCCCGACGACGACCAGCGGATGTTGTTCGAGGCCGTCGACGGCCTGCTGGCCCGCTCCTACCAGCCGGGTTTCCGCGGTAAGACGGTGCGCTCGGACCGCGGCTACAGCGACGAGGTGTGGTCCGGGCTGACCGATATGGGCCTCACCGGCCTCACCATCGCGGAGGAGTTCGACGGTATGGGCGCCGGCCTCGGCGAGGTCTACGTGGCGATGACGGCGATGGGTAGACACGCCGCGGTGGAACCGCTGCTGGACGGCGTGTACCTGCCGTCCTGGCTGATCGCCGAGCTCGACACCGGCGACACCCGCGCCGGATTGCTGCGACGGCTGGCCGGCGGGCAGGAGATCTTCGCCGTCGCGCATGCCGAGCCGCGCCGGATCTGGCACGCCACCCCGACGGTGACCGCTACCGAGAGTGCCGACGGCTCGGTGGTTCTGGAGGGGGTGAAATCGCCGGTGCCGCGGGCCGCGCAGGCGGCGCTGCTGCTGGTCACCGCGGTCGGCGCCGACGGCCGGACCGGCGTGTACGCCGTCGACACCGATGCGCCCGGCATCGTCCGCGTCGACGGCCGCGGCCCGGACTGGACCCATGCCAGCGAGGTCCGGTTCACCGGTACGCCCGCGCGCCGCCTCGGCAGCGCCGGCGACGAGGCGGTCACCGCGCTGCGCGGGGCCTACTCCCGGGCCCGGCTGGCCGTGGCGGCCGAGGCGATCGGCCTGGCCGAATCCGGACTGGCGCAGGTCGTCGCCTATCTGCCGAACCGTCGGCAGTTCGGGGTGAGCCTGGACACCTTCCAGGCGTTGGATTTCCGCTGCGCGGATCTGTACGCCGAGGTGGAGCTGGCCCGTTCCTATGTGTTGTGGGCCACGACCGTCGCGGTCACCGGCACGGTCGATCCGGCGGCCGACGACGACGCCTTCGTCTACGCCGGCACCATGGCCCGGACCGCGGCGGAGGAGATCATCCAGCTGCACGGCGGTATCGGCATGACCTTCGAGACGGATGTCGCCCACCTCGCGGCCCGGCTGACCGCGATCCGGGAGAGCTACGGCGGCGTCGCGGCCGCCCGGCGCCGCGCACTGCGTTCGGCCGGCCTGACCACCGTGCCGGAGGCGCTGCCGGGCTGAGTGTCGGACGTGCTGCCGGGTTGAAGTGTTGGGGCTGCCGGGTCGAGTGCCGGTGCCGCCGGGCCGACGTGTCCCGGATACCGGCTGGCTGCGCGGTCGTTCCCGGCCGTGACTAGGCTGGGGGAACCCGATTCCCGCCAGAGAGGACATGGTTCGGTGCAGCCCGGTGGACAGATCGATATGCAGGCATTGCTGGCACAGGCACAGGCGGTGATGACCGCACAGGCCGAGATCGCGGCCACCGAGGTGGAGGGCGAGGCCGGCAACGGCCTGGTCAAGGTGCGCGTCAGGGCGACCGGTGAGGTGCAGCAACTGCTGATCGATCCGAAGGTCGTCGATCCCGAGGATGTGGAGACCTTGCAGGACCTCGTCGCCGAGGCCATCAACAACGCGATGGCCAACGCTCACGAGATGGCCGTGGCGAAGCTCGGCCCGCTGGCCGGCAACCCGGGCGGCGGCCAGCTGCCCGGCTTCCCGGGCTGAGCCAGGGCGCGGGGTGTACGAGGGGCCGGTTCAGGATCTGATCGACGAATTGGGCAAACTGCCCGGCGTCGGTCCGAAGAGCGCGCAGCGCATCGCCTTTCATCTGCTGTCGGTCGAGCCGCCGGAGATCGACCGGTTGCAGGCCGCCTTGCAGAAGGTGCGCGACGGCGTGCGGTTCTGCGCGGTGTGCGGCACGGTCTCCGACGGTGAACTGTGCCGCATCTGTGCCGACCCACGCCGCGACCGCACCATGATCTGTGTGGTCGAGGAGCCGAAGGATGTCCAGGCCATCGAGCGCACCCGCGAGTTCCGTGGTCGCTACCACGTGCTCGGCGGCGCGCTCGACCCGTTGTCCGGTGTGGGCCCGGATCAGCTACGGATCCGGGAACTGCTGGCCCGCATCGGGAATCAGGAGGACGGGGTCGACGTCACCGAGGTGATCATCGCCACCGATCCCAATACCGAGGGCGAGGCCACGGCCACCTATCTGGTCCGCATGTTGCGCGACTTCCCGGGTCTGTCGGTCACGCGCCTGGCCTCCGGGCTGCCGATGGGCGGCGACCTGGAGTTCGCCGACGAACTCACCCTCGGCCGGGCGCTGTCCGGCCGCCGCACCCTCTGATCAGAGGTCGACCGGCCGCCATTCCAGGGCGTCCAGCCCGGAACGGTCGCCGGTCGTCCACTCCCAGATGAGATCGGCGACCTGCTGGGCATCGTCGAGCTGGGTGCCGAAATGCCGATCGGGCGAGCCGTCGCGGAATTCCAGCGTGTAGCGCCCGGATTCCTCGCGCAGCGTCTGGATGTAGTTCTGCGGTTCGCGCTCCACGATCAGGTACGGATTCGGATCCGGCAACGACGGGATCCACTGGTCGATCAGCGCGCGGGTCAGATACGGGAAATCGCCCGCGCCGCCGTGCGTGACGGTCACCGGGACATGCCCGTCCGGATCGATCAGCCAGGTCAGCTGCGGATCGTAGACGGCGTAGTCACGCGGGGTGGCCAGCTCGAACAGCAGTGCGCGCAGATGTCCGACGGCGTCGTACGCGCTCGACACGAACAGTGTGGCGCCGGTGTCCGCGCCGCCGACCGGGCCGTCGGCGAGGAAGGAATCCGCCTCGGGCCGTGCCGCGTTGCGGCGGTTCAGTTCCGCGGCGATCGCCGCGACCGGCTCGGCCTCGGGCCGGCCCTGCTGAGCGGACAGGTAGGCGTCGACCTCGGCGGGCGTCACGGCGGCGCCGGAGGGCAGCAGGACGTGGTCGTAGCTCACCCGGTCAGGCTACGCGGTCGCTAGTCCGGCACGTTCGTGCCAGGTGTGGTGAACTTGGGTATGGGGATCAAGGTTTCCCTCGAGCACAGCACCCGCTATTCCTTCGATCGCCTCGTGCGGATTCATCCGCATGTCGTACGGCTGCGGCCCGCACCGCACACCCGTACCACCATCGAGGCCTATTCGCTGCGAGTCGCCCCGGCCGGGCACTTCGTCAACTGGCAGCAGGACGCGTTCGGCAATTTCCTTGCGCGCCTGGTCTTTCCGGAGCCGTCGCGGGAGCTGGAGATCACCGTCGGCCTGGTCGCCGACCTGGACGTGATCAACCCGTTCGACTTCTTCGTGGAGGAGGACGCCGAACATTACCCGTTCACCTACGCTCCGGAACAGGCCGCCGATCTGGAGGCGTACCTCCGGCCGGTCGACGAGGATCCGGACACCGAGTCCGGCCCGGGACCGCTGGTGCGCGACTGGGTGCGCCGGCACGCGCTGCCGTCGGCCGCCGACCGGCCGCGCACGATCGACTTCCTGGTCGAGCTGAACCGGATGCTGCGCGACGACGTCGACTACACGGTCCGGATGGAACCCGGTGTGCAGACCCCGGATTTCACGCTGCGGGCCGCGCTGGGGTCCTGCCGCGACTCGGCCTGGCTGCTGGTATCGATCCTGCGTGAGCTGGGGCTGGCGGCGCGGTTCGTCTCCGGCTACCTGGTGCAACTGTCCCAGGACGCGCCCTCGCTGGACGGGCCGTCCGGCCCGGTGGCGGATTTCACGGATCTGCACGCCTGGACCGAGGTGTTCCTGCCCGGCGCGGGCTGGGTCGGCATGGACCCGACCTCCGGCCTGTTCGCCGGTGAGGGGCACATCCCGCTGGCGGCCACCCCGCAGCCCAGTTCGTCGGCGCCGATCACCGGCGCCACCGACCGGTGCGAGGCCACCCTCGAATTCACCAATACGGTCCGCCGGATCCACGAGGATCCGCGAGTCACGTTGCCGTACACCGATACCGAGTGGCAGCGGATCACCGCGCTGGGCGCCGTGGTGGACGAGCGCTCCGCGGACATCGGCCTGACCATCGGCGGCGAGCCGACCTTCGTCTCCGTCGACGATCAGACCAGCGAGCAGTGGACCACCGCGGCCGACGGACCGGAGAAGCGGCTGCGGGCGGTCGATCTGGCCGCCCGGATGCGCCGCATCTACGCGCCGACCGGGCTCGTGCAGTATCGGCAGGGCAAGTGGTATCCGGGAGAGCCGTTGCCGCGCTGGGAGATCGCGGTCGCCTGGCGTTCCGACGGGGAGCCGGTGTGGACCCGCCAGGATCTGCTCGCCGACCCGTGGTCCACCCCCGATCTGCGGCGCGTCGACCACGAGACCGGCGCCGCGGTACACCAGCAGACGAATTCCGCGGTGGAGCCGGCGGCGGGCCGGTCCGGTGGATCGGCGCCGGCGGCCGACACGAACGGTCATCTGTGGCAGGCGAAGCCGGATGCCGCCCAGGCGCTGATCGCCGATGTGGCGGTGGCGCTCGGACTTCCGGAATCTCAGGTCCGGCCCGCGTACGAGGATCCGCTGTTGCGGCTGGCGACGGTACTGCGTACCCCGGTCGGCGAGCCGGTCTCGGAAGACCTTGCCCCGGAGGAGGATTCGGCGCAGGCTCGGAGCGAGTTGCTGGCACGGGCGGACCGGTCGGTCACGTCGGCTACCTCGTACGTGTTGCCGCTGTACCGCCGTGCCGACGACGGCGGCTGGGGCAGTGCCGACTGGCGGTTCCGCCGGGGCCGGATCGTGCTGGCGGACGGCGATTCCCCGGCGGGCCTGCGGCTGCCGCTGGATGCCGTCTCCTGGTATCCGGCCCCGCCGCAGTGGGAGCGGGATCCGATCGTGCCGGGCCCGATCGGATTGCCGCGCGCCGAACCTGCGGCCGTCGTCGAGGCCGCCGACTGGGTTCCGACCACCGCGCTGGTCGCCGAGGTACGCGACGGCCGGTTGTTCGTCTTCCTGCCGCCGCTGAACAGTTTCGAGGATTTCCTGGAGGTGGTCGGCCGGGTCGAGGCCGCGGCCGTCGCGCTGAACCAGCCGGTGGTGCTGGAAGGCTATGCGCCGCCGCCGGATCCGCGCCTGCGCACCTTCTCGGTGACACCCGATCCCGGCGTGATCGAGGTGAACGTGCAGCCCACGTCCTCCTTCGCCGAACAGGCGCGATTGCTGGAGACGCTCTACGAACAGGCCCGGCTCGCCCGGCTGGGCACCGAGACCTTCGATATCGACGGCACCCACTCCGGCACCGGCGGCGGTAACCACCTCACGCTCGGTGGAGCGAGCCCGGACCGTTCGCCGCTGCTGCGCCGCCCGGACCTGCTGGTCTCGATGTTGCGGCTCTGGCAACGGCATCCGGCGCTGTCGTATCTGTTCTCCGGTCGTTTCATCGGGCCCACCTCCCAGGCCCCGCGGGTCGACGAGGGCCGGCCGGAGGCGCTCTACGAACTCGAGATCGCCTTCGCCGAGATCGCCCGGCTGGCCGCGCGCAAGCAGCCCGGCGGCGGAACCGGTTCGGACGCGGTATTTTCCGCGCCCTGGGAGGTGGATCGCGCACTGCGGCACCTGCTCACCGATCTGACCGGCAACACCCACCGCGCGGAATTCTGCATCGACAAGCTGTACAGCCCGGACTCCGCGCGTGGCCGCCTGGGCCTGCTGGAACTGCGCGGCTTCGAGATGCCCCCGCACGACCGGATGGCGATGGTGCAGTCGCTGCTGGTGCGGGCCCTGGTGCTGCGCTGCTGGACCGAGCCGTACACCGCGCCGCTGCTGCGGCACGGCGCCAATCTGCACGGCCGCTATCTGCTGCCGCATTTCGTGCTGGCCGACATCGCCGAGGTGGTGGCCGATCTGCGTTCGCACGGAATCGATTTCGAGCTCAGCTGGCTGGATCCGTTCGCGGAGTTCCGATTCCCGCGGATCGGCACGGTGGCACTCGGGAACATCGAACTGGAACTGCGTTCGGCGATCGAGCCGTGGCACACCCTCGGCGAACAGACCGTCGCGACCGGCACCGCCCGCTACGTGGATTCCTCGGTGGAGCGGTTGCAGGTCCGGCTGGCCGGCGCCGACCGCGACCGATATCTGTTGACCTGCAACGGTTTTCCGGTGCCACTGCTGGCCACCGACAAGGCCGACGTACAGGTGGCCGGGGTGCGGTACCGAGCGTGGCAGCCGCCGAACGCGCTGCATCCGTCGATCACCGTCGACGTGCCGCTGGTCTTCGACCTCGTCGAGCGGGGAACCGGTGTGTCGCTGGGTGGCTGTACCTACCATGTCGCGCATCCGGGCGGGATGTCCTACGAAACCCCGCCGGTGAACGCCGTCGCGGCGCAGTCGCGGCGCAATCGCCGCTTCGAACCGATCGGGCATACGCCGGGTCGCCGCGACCCGGCCGATCTGCGTGCGAAAATAGCGGTACAGTCGGTCGATGTCGGGGCTCCGGGCATTCTCGATCTGCGTCGCGCACGAACCGTGTGGGGCGTGACCGGCGGCCGATAGGTATGCCTGTGAGAAGTGAGGGCCGCCGCGATGGCAGGGCAGGATCGAGACACTCGCGGTCGTGAGGCGGCGCGCGCGGTGGTGGCCGAATTCGCCCGCTACCGGGCCGCGGCCGCCGAGACCGCCTCCTATGACGCGTGTGGCGAGCCCGTCGACCGCTATTACGACGAACTGGTCGGTAGCGACGGCCGGGTACGTCCGATCTGGTCGGAACTGTCCGCCGATTTCATCGACCAGGGCCCGGACGGGCTGGCCCGGCTGGACCGGCGCGTGCGCCGGCTGGTCGAGGACGACGGCATCACCTACACCGAGGTCGGGGCCGGTGAGCAGTGGTCCGGGCCGACCGCCCCTGCGCCGGACACGGCAACCGCGGCGGGTTCCGGAACCGCTGCGGACGGGCCGGCCCCGGGGGTGACGCCCGCATCGGGATCGGATACCGCAACCGCAGCTGGATCTGAAACCGTTGCGGCAGAAGGGGATACGGCGTCCGGACCGGGTCCGGCGGCGCCGGTGCCGTGGCGGCTGGATCCGATTCCGTTGCTGGTCTCCGCCGACGACTGGGCCCGGCTGGAAGCCGGTCTGGCGCAACGGTCCCGGGTGCTGGATGCGGTGCTGGCCGATGTCTACGGGCCGCGGCGGCTGCTGGCCGACGGTGTCCTGCCGCCGGAGATCGTATTCGGCAGTACCGGCTATATCCGTGCGGCACACGGGATCACGCTGCCGGGCCGGCATCAGCTGTTCCTGCACGCGAGCGATATCAGCCGCTGGGGCGACGGTGAGTTCCGGGTGCTGACCGATTGGGCGCAGGCGCCGTCCGGGGCCGGATACGTGCTGGCCGACCGGCGGGTGGTGTCCGCGGCCGTCCCCGAGGCGTTCGAACATTCCAGTCCGCGGCCGCTCACACCCTTCGCGCGCGCGATGCGATTGCTGCTCATCGAGGCCGCACCGGCCGCCGCCGACGATCCCACCGTGGTGGTGCTGAGTCCCGGTGCGCACTCCGAAACGGCCTTCGACCAGGCATATCTGGCCTCGGTACTCGGCTTTCCACTGGTGGAGAGCGAGGATCTGGTGGTTCGCGACGGCATGTTGTGGATGCGGTCGCTGGGCACCCTGCACCGGGTCGATGTGGTCCTGCGGCGCGTCGACGCCGAATTCGCGGATCCGCTGGACCTGCGGCCGGATTCGCGGCTGGGGGTGGTCGGGCTGGTGGAGGTGCTGCGGCGCGGCGCGGTGACGATGGTCAACACGCTCGGTAGCGGCCTGCTGGAGAGCCCGGCGCTGGCGGCGCTGCTGCCGCGGCTGGCCCGCGAACTGCTCGGGGAGGAGCTGTTGCTGCCCGGCGCGCCGTCGTACTGGGGCGGTAACGCCGCCGAACGCGATCATCTGCTGAAACATCTGGACCGCTTGATCATTCGATCCGCCGTGGACGGCGCCACCCATGCCGGCCCGGCCCTGTCGGCGGCGCAGCGCGCGGAGCTGGCCGCCCGGATCGAGGCGCAGGGCTGGCAGTGGGTGGGGCAGGAGCCGCCGGAGTTCTCGGTCGCCCCGGCGGTCGTCGACGGCGCACTCACCGCCGCCCCGGTCGGCGTGCGGTTGTTCTCGATGGCCGGCCGCGGGGGATATCGGGTGCTGCCCGGCGGGCTCGGACAACTACATCAGCGCACCCAGCCGCAGCGCTCGGTGCTCGAGGTGGCGGCGAAGGATGTCTGGGTGCGCGCGGCGCCGGTCGCGGCCGCCGCGGCGGCCGCCGCCGAACCGGTGCACGAGGAGCGGGTGCGTTCGGCCGTCCCGATTCTGGAGACGATCAGTTCCCCGCGCGTACTGGAGAATCTGTTCTGGATGGGCCGGTACACCGAGCGCGCTCAGGCGACGGTCCGCCTGCTCATCGCGATCCACCGGCAGTACCAGGATTTCCGTTACCGCCCCTGGCTGGAGGGCGGCGACGCGGTGCCGGTCCTGATGGCGGCACTGTCCCGGGTGACCGGCGCCCCCGCCCCGGTCGCGACCGTCACACTGCCGCAACCGGATCCGCGCGCCGAGGCCGCCGCCGATCCGGAGCGGGACCAGTCTCCCGCGCCGGACCGGTCGCTCCTGCCCGCGGCGGACGAACTCGAACTACCGCCGCCACAACAACAGTCACGGGCGGCGGAGCACTGGCGCACCGCGGCCACCACGCAGCACTCCGCCGGTCGCGCCGCCCGCCGCTCACCGGAAGCGACTGCGGCGCAGAAACATTCGAATCCCGAGTCGGAATTCCCGGTCGGCCCGGTGGCGGCGGACGCGGTCCCGGCCGATCCGATCGCCTGGTCGGATCGCCTCCTCCCACCGCCGCCCGCCTCCCAGCAGGCATCGATGCAGGGCGCGGATGCGCCACCCGGTCCGGAACCATACCCGCCGACGCCGCCGCGATCCGATTCGGCTGCCGGACAACATGATCCGCTGTCGACGTCGAGCGAGGCCGATTCGACGGCCGGGCCGGTGACACCGCGCCTCGACCGGTCTCCGGACCCGGCAGCAGCCGAGTCGGCCCCACCCGGTGGCGGCCCGCGCGACATCGAGCCGCCGGTAGCGGCATCGTCCGGTCGCCTCGGCGCCGAGGCCGGCTTCGCCGGATCCCCGGCGGATGTCCCGGACGGCGATGACGACGCTGCCGGATCCCAGCCGCACGACCATGAGATCGGCGGGACGGGCACTCCGGTGGACGGCCGATCCGCCGGTGACCGTGAGCGAACGGAATCCGTTGCGGAGAAAGGTAATCCACCGTGGCGGCCGTCGGTGGTCGGCGCCTCCGCGGCCGGGTACGGCTATCTGGCGCGGGTGACCGCGGATCGGGAGCTGCCGGGATCGCTGGCCTACGCCATCGAACATCTCGGGGCGGATGCGCGGGCGGTGCGCGATCAGCTGTCGCCCGACACCTGGATGGTGTCGAGCGCGATGGATCGGGCGATGGCGGAGTATCGCGCCGGTGCGCGCGATCAGGAAGCGGCGCTGGCGGAGTTGCACGCCGCGGTGCTGGCCGCGCTGCTCGCCCTGTCCGGGATTGAAGCGGAGTCCATGGTGCGCGATACCGGCTGGTACGTCGCCGATATCGGGAAGCGGATCGAACGCGGGCTCGCGTTGACCGCCCTGCTGGCGGCGGCGTTCACCCAGACCTATCCGGACGCGGTGCAGCGGATCGTCACCGAGGCGGTCTTGCGGGCCACCGAATCGATGGTGAGTTACCGTCGGCGGCACCGGGATTCGATCCGGGTGGCGGCGGTGACGAGCCTGCTGCTGTTCGACGCCGCGAATCCGCGTTCGCTGGCGCATCAGCTGGAGCGCCTGGAAACCGACCTGCAGGCGCTGCCGGGTGCGTCGGGATCCTCACGGCCGCAACGGTTGCTCGCCGAGGCGCAGCGGATGCTGAGCCGGCTGGACCCCGCCGATCTGGAGGTCGCCGACGCCACGGGCCGGCGTACGGTGTTCGCCGAACTGATCGACGGCGTGCACCTGCGACTGCGTACGCTGTCGGAGGCCTTCGAGACCGGCCGCCTGGCCGGGCCCGGCGACACCCAGCCGCTGTGGGGCAATACGCGAGTAGTGGAATGAGATGAGCGGCAACGATTCCGGCGGCCGATGTTATCGAGTGTGGCATCGCACCACCTACACCTATTCCGACGACGTCACCAGTTCCTACGGCCGCGCCTATCTGCAACCGCGTGAGTTCGCGGGGCAGCGGGTGCTGTCGCACGATGTCGACATCGATCCGGTGCCCTCGGACCGTTCGGTCGGCGCGGACGTATACGGCAATGTGACGCTGTATTTCCATGTCACCGCGGCACATCGGCGCCTCGAGGTGGTCGGCGAGTCGGTGGTCGAGGTGCGGCGGCCGGCGCTGCCCGCCGCCGAACTGCCCTGGGAGCAGGCGCGTCCCAGCGGCGGCGCCGCGCCGCTGGCGGTCGAATTCGCGCTGGATCTGCAACCGCCGGAGATCACCGCCGAGGTGACCGCGTATGCCGCCGAATCGTTCACGCCCGGCCGGTCACTGCTGGCGGCCGTCACCGAGCTGACCTCGCGCATCCATCGGGATTTCGCCTACAAATCGGGTTCCACCACCGTCAGTACCCGGGTGGCGGATGTGTTCGCGGCCCGCCGCGGGGTCTGTCAGGACTTCGCCCGGATCGGCGCGGCCTGCCTGCGTTCGCACGGACTGGCCGCGCGCTACGTCTCCGGCTATCTCGCCACCGATCCGCCGCCGGGCCAGGAACGGCTGGTCGGCGCGGACGCCACCCACGCCTGGGCGGCGGTGTGGGCGCCCGATCCGGAAACGCCGGACGGCGAGGGTCATTGGATCGGATTCGACCCGACGAACGACACCTTCACCGACGATCGCTACGTGACGTTGTCCTGGGGCCGCGATTACGCCGACGTGCCACCGTTGCGCGGCATCATCTACACCGACGCGCGGGAAAGCACCATCGCCGTCGGTGTGGATGTCGCTCCGCTGGGGGTATAGCCGCAGCATGCGCGCCTTCGCCTGCCCCCACTGTGGCTGGAAACTCACCTTCGAGAACTCGTTGTGCCTGGGCTGTCGCAGCCCCCTCGGATTCAGCCTCGGCGAACGGGCGCTGGTGGTGATCGGCAGCCCGGAAGTGGTCGCCGCCGAGGCCGGGAACGGCGGCGTGGTGCCCGCCGACAAGTACCGGCTGTGCGCCAACCTGCACACCGCCAACTGCAACTGGCTGGTCGCGGCCGCCCCCGGCGACAACGGGGTGTTGTGTGAGTCGTGCCGGCTCACCCGCACCCGGCCGGCCGACGGGGATACCGACGGGCTGGCCGCGTACGGCGAGGCCGAGGCGGCGAAGCGCCGGCTCGTGCTGGAACTGGCCGAACTGGGCCTGCCGATCACGGACCGGCGGTCCGATCCGGAGCGCGGACTCGCCTTCGATCTGCTGTCCAGTGCGGCGGATGCGGTGGTCACCGGACATCTGAACGGGGTCATCACCGTCGATCTGGCCGAGGCGCACGATGTGCACCGGGAGCGGCTGCGCATCGAGATGGCCGAACCGTATCGCACGCTGCTGGGCCATTTCCGGCACGAGATCGGCCATTACTACTTCTCGGTCCTGGTGGACGACGCGGCGATGGATCGGTTCCGCGAACTGTTCGGCGACCCGTTCGCCGACTATCAGCAGGCGCTGGATCGGCACTACCGCGACGGCGCTCCGACGGGCTGGACCCGCAACTATGTCTCGTCGTATGCCACCATGCACGCCGCCGAGGACTGGGCCGAAACCTTCGCGCACTACCTGCACATTCGCGACACGCTCGATACGGCGGCCGCCTACGGTTTCGCGCCCGCCGGCGCGGCGCTGGATCGGCCGCAACTGGGCCGGGCCGGATTCGACCGGATCATCGAGCTGTGGCTACCGCTGTCCTGGTCGCTGAACATGATCAACCGTTCGATGGGCCACCACGACCTGTACCCGTTCGTCCTGGCCCAGCCGGTCCTGGAGAAGATGCGCTTCATCCACGACCTGTGCGCGCGGCGGCCCGCCGAAGCCGAAGTCCTGCCGATCGAGTCGGCCGAGCCGGCGCCGGCGGCGGCCGCTCGCTCCCGGCGGATACGGTGGCGTCGCCGGACGACCGCCTGAGTCGGCCGGCGGCGCCTGAGTCGGCCGGCGGCCGCGACTGTGCCGAACCGGCGCGGCCGCGGCCCGCTCGGTCGCTCGGGCCGGGCCGGGCCGTGCCGAAAGTTCAGCAGTCGCAACAGCTTTCGCCGCAGCAGGCCTCGTCGCAGCAGTTGCAGCCCTCGCAGGCGCAGCAGCAGTCCTCGCCGCAGTTGCAGCATTCGCAGCAGATCATGCCCTCGCAGAACGGGATGCAGGAGCTGCGGCGGCGGGGCGGACGACCGTAGCCCTGCGGCGGGTAGTAGCCGGGTTCGTATCCGTAACCCGGCGGCGGTGGGTAACCCCTTCGCCGCCAACGGCTTTCGACCGCATGCTCGGTGCGGCAGCTCGCATTGTGCCCGTGGCCGAAGGTGCGGCGGACCGATCGCTTCAGCTCGCGGGTGAGCATGGTCCGCACCAGCCGGTCGTCGGTGAATTCCACGTCGGCCAGGGCCAGTTCGATGCCCAGCAGGGCGTCGTCGCACAACCGGCGGGCCTCGTCGACACCGGTTGCGGTGGCGGGCAACGGATTCCATTTGCCGCGCGCGAGATCGTCGCCGAGATCCTCGACCGCGTCGACCAGATGCGCGATCCGCCCGAACATCCGGCCCACCTCGGCCAGCGGTTCGGTGTTGGCCGGTCGGCCGGCCAGGATCGCGGTGTGCCCGAAGGCCGCGGCGGTGGCCGTCTCGGTCGGTTCGGTGACGGTCAGCAGCGGGGTGCCGGGCCCGGCGTCGGCCTCGATCGCGGTCTGCCGCTCGACCGCGGTCAGCAGTACACCGGTGTCGAAGCCCAGGTCGGCGCCGGTTCCGGCGCCCTGGCGGGCCCAGCGCTGCGCGATCCGCCGGGCCGCGGGCCGGATGCCGGCGGTGCCCGCCAGACCGTCACCGTCGTCGGCGTGGTCGCGGACCTTCGCGGCGGCCAGCACCAGCGAGACGGTCGCGGCCAGCCGGACGCTGTCGCCGACCGCCACCTCGGCGCCGCGCATCCCGCGTAATGGGCACGGACCCGCGGCCCGGCGGCTGGTGGCGGCCGATTGCGCCTCCACCAGAGCCGAAATCAGCAAGCCGTCGTAATTGGTCGCGATCCGCGCGGCATGCCCGTGATCGTCCCGCAGTGCGAGACACAACCCGCACAACTGGGCCATCCAGGCCGCGCTCAACTCCTCGCCCAGCCGGTGGCGGCAGGGTCGGATGATGCCGAACATGATTCGACGGTAACCGCGAAACGTCTTCCTGTCGTGCGAATCCCACTGGGAAACGGCTGAGTGCCGGTGCCGGGGCCGTTCAGGTGAGCAGCAGCCGTACCACTGCCACGACGCCGACCACGACGATCACCGCGCGCAGCACGGCCGGCGGCAGCCGCCGACCCAGCCGCGCACCGAGTTGCCCGCCGATGATCGAGCCGACCGCGATCAGGCCCGCGGCCTCCCAGGACACGTCGGCGACCACGATGAAGATCGCCGCGGACACCGTGTTCGCGAGCAGTGCCAGCACATTCTTCACGGCGTTGAGCCGTTGCAGATCCTCGTGCACGACCACGCCGAGCAGCCCCATCAGCAGCACCCCCTGGGCGGCGCCGAAGTAGCCGCCGTACACGCCGGTGCCGGCCACCGCGAGCCACAGCAGCACGCCGTGCCCGCCGGTATCGTCCGCCTGCCCGTTCGCCGCCCGGCGGGCCCGGACCCAGCGCGACAGCCGCGGCTGCACCACCACCAGCACCAGCGCCAGGATGATCAGCGCCGGCACGATCGCCTTGAACGCGCCGGGTGGCAGCTTCAGCAGCAGAATCGCGCCGATCAGCGCGCCGAGGACGGTGCCGGTCCCGAGCCGCAGCACCCGGGCGCGCTGCCCGGCGAGCTCGCGACGGTAGCCGAGCACACCCGAGAGATTGCCCGGCACCAGCCCGACGGTATTCGACACATTGGCGGTCACCGGGGGATAGCCGAGGGCCAGCAGCACCGGGAAGGTGATGAGGGTTCCGGACCCTACGACGGCGTTGATGCCGCCCGCGGCGACACCGGCCACGAGGACGGCGAGTTGGTCCAGCGGAGACATGGGCTCCCTTCCGCTGCGAGATTGCGGGGTTGTAAACTACCGAACATCATGCAGCGGGCACTCCTCCTCGGCCGCCGCGACGGGTTCTGATACGGACCGGCTCCCGTCGCGGGGTTCAGCTGTGCCGGTCTACCCACATCCTTCTGGGACACATCACCCACACCACGGAGAAATTCGCATGTCACCCGCTGATGCCTTCGTTTCCGGAACGCGGTCGATCACCACTCCGGCCAAACCCGCCCCGGGCGACCAGCCCGCCTGGAACCAGCAGAAGAACTCGTCGATGCCGGTGTTCCGGTATCGGCCGTTCGCCGAGGAAGTACAGCCCGTCACCCTGCCCGACCGCACCTGGCCGGGCCGGGTCATCGACCGCGCGCCCGGCTGGTGCGCGGTCGATCTGCGCGACGGTAACCAGGCGCTGATCGACCCGATGAGCCCCGCCCGCAAGCGCCGCATGTTCGACCTGCTGGTACGCATGGGCTACAAGGAGATCGAGGTCGGTTTCCCGTCGGCCAGCCAGACCGACTTCGACTTCGTCCGCGAGATCATCGAGGACGGCGCCGTACCCGCCGACGTCACCATCCAGGTGCTGACCCAGTGCCGTCAGGAGCTGATCGAGCGGACCTTCGAGGCCTGCGCGGGCGCCCCCAACGTCATCGTGCACTTCTACAACTCGACCTCGATCCTGCAACGCCGGGTGGTGTTCCGGGCGGATCGCGCGGCGGTCAAGAAGATCGCCACCGACGCGGCGACGCTGTGCCTGGAGGTCGAGAAGAACTACCCCGACACCAACTGGCGCTACGAATACAGCCCCGAGTCCTACACCGGCACGGAGCTGGACTACGCCAAGGACGTGTGCGACGCGGTGACGGAGATCATCGCGCCGACCCCGGACCGGCCGATGATCATCAACCTGCCGGCCACCGTCGAGATGGCGACCCCGAACGTGTACGCCGACTCGATCGAGTGGATGCACCGCAACCTGGCCCGCCGCGATTCGATCGTGCTGTCGCTGCATCCGCACAACGATCGCGGCACCGCCGTCGCGGCCGCCGAGCTGGGCTATATGGCCGGTGCCGACCGCATCGAGGGCTGCCTGTTCGGCAACGGTGAGCGCACCGGCAACGTCTGCCTGGTCACCCTGGGGATGAACCTGTTCTCGCGCGGGGTGGATCCGCAGATCGACTTCTCCAACATCGACGAGATCCGCCGCACGGTCGAGTACTGCAACCAGCTGCCCGTGCACGAGCGCCATCCGTACGGCGGCGACCTGGTGTACACCGCGTTCTCCGGCAGCCATCAGGACGCCATCAACAAGGGCCTGGACGCGATGAAGACGGCCGCCGACGACGCCGGCGCCGATGTCGACGACATCGTGTGGGAGGTGCCGTACCTGCCGATCGACCCGAAGGATGTGGGCCGCACCTACGAGGCCGTGATCCGGGTCAACTCGCAGTCCGGCAAGGGCGGCGTGGCCTACATCATGAAGACCGACCACGGCCTGGCCCTGCCGCGGCGGCTGCAGATCGAGTTCTCCCAGGCGATCCAGCAGATCACCGACGGTGAGGGCGGCGAGGTCACCCCGAAGGAGATGTGGGACGTCTTCGCCGACGAATATCTGAACCCGCTGTTGCCGCTGGAGCGGATGCGGCAGAAGATGACCGCCTCCGAAACCGACGGCGGCACCGACCATATCGACGTCGTGGTCAAGGTGGACGGTGTCGAACAGGAGATCCAGGGCGAGGGCAACGGCCCGCTCGCGGCCTTCGTGGACGCACTGGGCACCATCGGTTACGACGTCCGGGTGCTGGACTATTCGGAGCACGCGATGTCCTCCGGCGACGACGCTCAGGCCGCCGCCTACGTGGAATGCGCCATCGGGGACAAGATCACCTGGGGTGTGGGGATCGCCACCTCCATCACCACGGCCTCGCTGCGCGCGGTGGTCTCGGCCGTCAACCGGGCCGCGCACGAGCGCTGATCGTCCCGAATCCGGTGCGCGAGTCCGGAGTTCTCCACCTGTGGACAACTCCGGGCTCATGCCTGGTGAGCCCGATCGGCGGCGCCACCGCCACCTCGACACCGTGCTAGCGTGAGACAGCAACAGCGCCGAGCTCTCTGCTCGAGAATGAACCCGGGCAGATGGGGGATACGTGACGACTGACGACAACTCGACCGCACCGCCCTGGCTCCACAACCATCCCGTGGAAAGCGCGGCGGACAGCGACGATTCGCCCGCCAAGCCGGCCCACGCCGCCGACCCCGCCGACGAATCCGGTGCCGGGCACGAGGGCGCCGCGGGGTCCGACGAGATCGGCGAATCCGAACCCGGTGCCGCGGGCCTGTTCCCGCCCGTGCCGGATCCGTTCGAGCAGAACGCCTTCCAGCCGGGTCCGCCGCCGGGCTACGAGCAGATCCCGCCGTTCGTGCCGCCGGGGCAGCCCGGCTTCCCGCCGCCCGGCCCGCCCGGATTCGCACCGCCGCCGGGCCCGATGGCGCCGCCCCCGGGTTATGGTGGTTACCCGCCGCCCGGGGCGTACGCACCCGAGGGCGCGTGGCCCGCACCCGGACCCGAGAGCTGGTCCCAGGCACCGCAACCCGGCCCGCCGCCGGGGATGGCCCCGTACGATCCGAACTTCCCACCGCCGGGAATCTATCCCGGTCCGCCGCCCAACGGTGAGGTGCCGATGGGGGGCTACGGCGAGATCCGCCAGGACACCCCGTACGGCGAGGTCCGTCAGGAGATCGGCCCGGACGGTCTGGTACGCCGGGTCTTCCCGGAGGATCCCGCCCGCGGTCCCGAGCAGGTCACCGGTGGTCACGAGCAGCCGGCGGAGCCGATCACCAGCTGGGCCCCGCCGCCGTTGCCGCCGCAGCCGATCTATCAACCGCCACAGCCCCCGCCGGGCTGGGCCGGGGCGCCCGCTCAGCCGCCGCCACCGCCGCAGCACCAGGGCCTGGCGCAGCAGTTCCCGCATACCGGCTCCACGCAGTCGGTCAACGATCTGAGCCTGCTCAAGCGCAGTCGCCGCGCCCCGCGCGGCGGCTGGCGGCGGGCCGTGCACCGGATGTCCGGCGGCGCCATCAATCCCGGCGAGTCCACCGCGGATCTGGCCCAGCGCGAGCTGGTCGACCGGGTGAACCAGCCGGTGCGCGGCGACTACCGGATCGCGATCCTGTCGCTCAAGGGCGGCGTCGGAAAGACCACCACCACAGTGGGTCTCGGCTCCACCTTCGCCTCGCTGCGCGGTGACCGGGTGATCGCCATCGACGCCAATCCGGACCTGGGCACGCTGGGCCACCGGGTGCCCAGGCAGACCCGGTCCACGGTGCGAAATCTGTTGGAAGACAAGCACATCGGCCGCTACTCGGATGTGCGGGCGCACACCTCGCAGTCGCCGAGCCGTCTGGAAGTGCTTGCCAGCGAACAGGATCCGGCGGTCTCGGAGGCGTTCAGCGAAGAGGACTACCGCCGCGCCATCGCGATCCTGCAGCAGTTCTACAACATCATCCTCACCGATTGCGGTACGGGCCTGATGCATTCGGCGATGAAGGGTGTGCTCGATCTGGCCAGTTCGCTGGTGCTGGTCACCTCGCCGGCCATCGACGGTGCGCGCAGTGCCTCGGCGACCCTGGACTGGCTGGAACACCACGGCTACAGCAAGTTGGTCGAGCGAACCGTGGTGGTGGTCAACGCCTCTCGGCGCGGCGCCTCCACCGTCGACCTGGACCAGCTGCGCAAGCTGTTCCTCGACCGCACCCGCGCGGTACAGGTGGTGCCCTTCGACGACCATCTGGCCGAGGGGTCGGAGATCGATCTCGAACTGGTCGGCAAGCCCACCCGCCGCGCGCTGCTGGAACTGGCCGCCATGGTCGCCGACGAATTCGGCTACCAGCTGCCCCCGCCGCCGTACTCCGGCAATTCGGGCCCGCAGTACGGCAGCGGTTATCCGAGCTCACCGAATTCGTATTCCGGTCCCGGCAACGGATATCCGGGCCAGTACGGTCAGTGACCTGCCCGTCCGGCCCCGCACCGCCGGGGCCGGACGGGACTCGCTTCTCGATGGCGCCGCGTCGATCGCCGCTCACCGATCGGGTCGAACCGGCGGGGTGGTGTGGCCGATGTCGGTCGCGACGGCCGCCGCGCGCCGGAATGCCGACAGGACCGCCGCGATCGCGGGCAGGCGTTCGGCATGTGGCCGCGTGGCCAGATCGTAGACGCGGGCGGCCCGGACACCGGCCAGGCGCAGTACCGCCAGCTCGGGGTGGCGGACGGCGAAGCGCGGCATCAGGGCGACTCCGTAGTTCGCCGCGACCAAGGCTTCGATGACACCGAAATCGTTGAGCCGCTGGGCTATTCGCGGCTGCACGCCGGTCACGGTGGCGATCGAGCGGAGGATGTCGTCGACCGGGAAGCCGCCGCGCACGCTCAGCCAGGTCTCGTCCGCGAGTTCGGCGGGAACCACCGCGCCCTGCCCGGCCAGCCGGTGCTCGCGGGACATGACCACATCGATGGGTTCCCGCATCAGCACCCGGGTGCTCACCCGCGGTCCGGCCTGCGGGGCGGCGCGTTCGTCGCGGTGGGTCAGCACCACGTCGTAGTCGGCGAGCAATTGCGGTACCGCGGTCGGCGGCAGATCCTCGTCGCTGGCGATCATGTCGACGCCGGTGCCGGCCAGTTCGGCCAGGACCCGGGGCAGGAGCAACGCCGCGCCCGAGGGGAACAGCGCGACCCGCACCCGCCCGCGCGCCGAGCCGCGATACAGCGCCATCTCGGCGGCGGCGCGATCCATCGCGGCCAGCACCTCGTCGGCGCGCAACACCAGCGCGCGGCCCGCGTCGGTGAGCCGCACCCGGCGGCCGTCGGGTTCCAGTAGGGCCACCCCGGCCTCCCGGGCCAGCACCTTCAGCTGCTGCGAGACCGCCGACGGGGTCATCGACAGGGCCCGGCCGACCGCGGCGACGGTGCCGCGGTCGGCCAGTTCGCGCAGTACCCGCAGCCGCTCGACGGACAGGAAGGCGGCGTCCGGCGCGGTCATCGTTCAGTTCTACTACATCGATACTGCATATATATTCGATTGTTCTCAGCTGTTGCCGCGGAGATGCTCGGAGGGTGACCAACCGCGATCGTCTGCTCGGCCTGGCCGTCGTCCTGCTCTGGGGCCTGAACTTCCTCTCGCTGCACATCGGGCTCGAACACTTCCCGCCCTACTTCTTCGCCGGTCTGCGATTCGCGGTGCTGGCGGTGCCGGTGGTGTTGCTGGTGCCGCGGCCGCGAGTGCCCCTGCGCTGGTTGTTGTTGTACGGCACCGGATTCGGCATCGCGCAGTTCGGATTCCTGTTCACCGCGATGCGGGCGGGCATGCCGACCGGACTGGCGTCGCTGGTGTTGCAGTCCTCGGCGCCGTTCACGGTGGTGCTCGGCGCGCTGTTCCTCGGCGAGCGGCTGCGCACCGGTCAGGTGCTGGGCTTGCTGGCGGCGGTCCTGGGGATGGTCGTGATCGGGTGGGATCGCGCGCAGCACACGAGTGTGATCCCGGTACTGCTCACCCTCGCCGGCGGATTGGGCTGGGCCTTCGGCAATATCGGCTCCCGCCTTGCGGTTTCGGGCCCGGAACGCGTCGATCCGTTACATCTGACGCTGTGGATGTCCGTGGTGCCGCCGGTGCCGATGTTCGCGCTCTCGATGGTGGCCGAGGGGCCGGGCACCGGATGGCACGCACTGGTGCGTTCGTTCGGCGGTCCGGGCCTGCCGGGGCTCGCGGCGCTCGGCTTCACGGCCGTGCTGGCGACCGCGGTCGGAACGGGCCTGTGGACGGATCTGCTGAGCCGCTATCCGGCCGCCGTCGTGGCGCCGTTGTCGCTGCTGGTGCCGGTCGTCGGCATCGCCGCCTCGTGGGCGGCGCTGGGTGAGCGGCCGACGGTGTTGTCGCTGGTCGGAGCGGTGATCGTGATCGGCGGCGCGTTCGCCGTGACCGTTGTCGGGCGGCGGGCGAAAGCCCGGGAGAACAAACCGCTCACCCCGGAATGCGCCGGAAATCCGGACCTCATTCTCAGCAAATAGCAGGCAATTCGGGTGGGGCGCCCCTAAAATACCACCCCAATCGACTCCGAGTCGGGATCGTGCGCATACAGTAGGCGCGATTGTGGGAGGTCCCGGTATGGCACGGCAGCTTGGGACCGTCTCGCGGCGGGCGTTATTGCGCGGGGCGGTAGCGGCAGGAATTTCGACAGCGGGTGCGGTCGCGGCTCGTCCGATACGGGCGGCGGCGGATCCGGTGCAGCGGGTAGCGGTCTTCGGCGGCGGTGTCGCCGGCCTGACCGCCGCGCACGAATTGGCGGAGCGTGGATTCGGCGTCACGCTCTACGAGCGGCGCGCGCTCGGCGGTAAGGCGCGCAGTATCGCGGTGGCCGGCAGCGGTCGCGACGGCCGCCCGGATCTACCGGGGGAGCACGGATTCCGGTTCTTCCCGGGTTTCTACAAACACATTCCGGACACCATGCGGCGAATCCCGTTCCCCGGCAATGCCAATGGGGTCTGGGACAATCTGGTCGCGGCGCCGGAGGCGCGCTTCGCCCGGACGGGCAGCGAGGACACCATCGTGCCGATGGGCCGCGCCGGAAAGCCCTGGGCCACCGTGGACGATTTCCGGCAGACCGTCGGCTCGGTCATCTCGACCTCGATGCGGATACCGACCTCGGACGCGGCCTATTTCGCCAACCGCCTGCTGGTCTTCAACACCAGCTGCGACGCCCGCCGGTTCGGTGAGTGGGAGAACCTGGCCTGGCGCGACTTCGTCGGCGCCCGCGGCCGCTCCACCGAATTCCGGGTGTTGTTGTCGCGCACGCTGACCACGCTGCTGGTCGCCGCCAAGGACGATCTGGCCAGCACCCGGACCATCGGCGCGATGGGTGAACAGTTCCTCGGCAATCCGCTGGAGGTCGGCAACGACGGCCCGCTGGACCGGGTGCTGAACGGCCCCACCTCGGAGGCGTGGATCGATCCGTGGGTGGCGCGGTTGCGCGACCTCGGCGTGCGTTTCGAGACCGCGGAGCTGCGCGGGCTGGACGTCGACGGCGGCCGGATCAGCGGGGCCCGCCTCGCCGACGGCCGCTCGGTCGACGCCGACCACTATGTGCTGGCCGTGCCGGTGGAGGTCGCGCGCGGGCTGTGGACCCCGGAGATCCTGGCGGTGCGGCCGGAACTGGGGGCCATGGACCGGCTGACGGTGGACTGGATGACCGGCATCCAGTTCTATCTGCGCCGCCCGGCCACCATCGCGCGCGGGCACACCGCCTACATCGACTCGCCGTGGTCGCTGACTTCCATTGCGCAGAACCAGTTCTGGCCGCGCACCCCGTTGCCCGGACGCGGTGACGGCACCGTGGCGGACTGCCTGTCGGTGGACATCTCGAACTGGAACACGCCGGGCATCCGCACCGGCAAGACGGCCAAACAGTGCACGGCACAAGAGATCTCGCGTGAAGTGTGGGCCCAGTTGCAGGCCCATCTGAAGGGGCACGCCGAGTTGCGCGACGCCGATCTGCACTCGTGGTTCCTGGATTCCGGCATCTCCTGGGACGCGGCGGGCAACAGCGCCAACGCCGATCCGTTGCTGATCAACACCGTCGGGTCCTGGGCGGCCCGGCCGGTGACCCACGGTGCGCTGGAAAATCTGTTCCTGGCAGGCGATTACGTGCGCACCGGGGTCGACCTCGCGACCATGGAGGGCGCGTGCGAGGCGGCCCGCACCGCGGTGAACGCACTGCTGGACGTGGCCGGTTCGAATGCCGAACGCTGCCGGGTGTTCTCGCTGTACCGGGCGGTCGAGCTGGAACCCATGCGGCAGCTGGACATCGCGCGCTACACCGCCGGGCAGCCGAATATGTTCGACGTCCCGGTATAGCCCGGTGGGATCTCCCACAAACCGCTGGTATCGGGGCCGGATCGGCAGTTCAATCGATGCATGAGCGAAATCACCAGCCCGGCGGAACTGCGTGAACTGCTCGGGCCGGTGATGCCGCGAGCCGCCGTCAAGGAGCGCCCCGCGCTGCATCCCCGCGATCGGCAGTGGATCGCGACCTCACCGTTCATCGTGCTGGCCACGAGCGATGCCGAGGGCAACTGCGATGCCTCGCCGAAGGGCGATCCGGCGGGCTTCGTCCGGGTGCTCGACGACCATACGATCGCCATCCCGGAACGGCCCGGTAACCGGCGCGCCGACGGCTATCTGAACATCCTGTCGAATCCGCACGTGGGTGTGATCTTCCTCATCCCGGGCCGCAACGAGACGTTGCGGATCAACGGCCGCGCGCGGCTGCTGCGGGACGCGCCCTATTTCGACGACATGGTGGTCAAGGGGCACCGGCCGATCCTGGCCATCGAGGTGGAGATCGAGACCATCTTCTTCCACTGTGCCAAGGCATTCCTCCGCAGCAAGTTGTGGCAGCCACCGCTCTGGCCGGAGGACACGCTGCCGAATGCCGCGTGCCTGGCCAAGGAGGTCCAGGCCGGTATCACCGAATCGCTGGCGGAACTGGAACGCCACTACGCCCCGGAGAACTACGAGAAGTTGCTCTATCGCGGCTGATTGCGGGGCCGTGCCACACCGGCGGCCCCTGAGTACGGCGTGCGGCCCCGGCTGCCAATACACTCGCGTCGTGGCAGACATCTCGGTACGCGGACGGCTGGCGCTGCAGGCGGCGGCGGCCGCGTCCTGGGCCTCGCAACGCGCGGGCCGGGGCAAGGGTTCGATGATCGGCGGCCTGATCGCGCTGCTGATCGATCCGTCGATCATGACGCAGCTCGGCCGGGGCCGGCGCACGGTCCTGGTGACCGGCACCAACGGCAAGTCCACCACCACCCGGATGACCGCCGCCGCGCTCGGCACGCTCGGCCCGGTCGCCTCCCAGGCCGACGGCGCCAATATGGACGCCGGTATCGTCGCCGCCCTCACCGCCCACCGCACCGCGCCGCTGGCCGCGATCGAGGTCGACGAACTGCATCTGCCGCACGTCGCGGACGCGCTGAACCCCGCGGCCGTGGTGCTGCTGAACCTCAGCCGCGACCAGCTGGACCGGGTCGGCGAGATCAACATGATCGAGCGGAAGCTGCGCGCCGGCATGGCCCGCCATCCCGATACCGTGCTGATCGCCAACTGCGACGACGTGCTGGTCACCTCGATCGCCTACGACCATCCGAATGTGGTCTGGGTGTCGGCCGGCAGCGGCTGGGCGGTGGACGCGACCAGTTGCCCGCGCTCCGGTGAGCCGATCGTCTGGGAGGGCGAGCACTGGCGCAGCACCGGCGCGGACTTCCATCGGCCCGAACCGGACTGGTGGGTCGACGAGGAGCATCTGTACGGGCCGGACGGCGTGAAACTGCCGCTGCACCTTGCCCTTCCGGGCCGCGCCAACCGCGGTAACGCCGCGCAGGCGGTCGCCGCCGCGGTGGCGCTGGCGGTTCCGGCGGCCACCGCCGTGGATGCCGCGGCCACCGTGCGCGAGATCGCCGGCCGCTACCGCACCGTGCAGGTCGGTGCGCACAACGCCCGCCTGCTGCTGGCCAAGAATCCGGCCGGCTGGCAGGAGGCGCTGTCGATGATCGATTCGGCCGCAACGGGTCTGGTGATCGCGGTGAACGGCCAGGTGCCCGACGGCGAGGATCTGTCCTGGCTGTGGGACGTACGCTTCGAACACTTCGAGGGCACCCAGGTGGTGGCCGCCGGGGAACGCGCCACCGATCTGGCGGTGCGCCTCACCTATGCCGGGGTGGAACACACCACCGTGCCGGATCCGTTGCAGGCCATCGCATCCTGCCCGCCCGGCCGGGTCGAGGTGCTGGCCAACTACACGGCGTTCCGGGATCTGAACCGCGATCTGGAAGGGGTCGTGACCGCATGAGCGAGTCCACGGTCCGGATCGGGCTGGTACTGCCCGATGTGATGGGCACCTACGGCGACGGCGGTAACGCGCTGGTGCTGCGGCAGCGGCTGCGGATGCGCGGCCACGACGCCGAGATCGTCGAGATCTCCTTGAACGACCCGGTTCCCGCGTCGCTGGACCTGTATACCCTGGGGGGAGCGGAGGATTCGGCCCAGCGGCTGGCCACGCGCCATCTGCAGCGGTATCCCGGCCTGCAGGAGGCCGCCGCGAAAGGCGTTCCGGTGCTGGCGATCTGCGCCGCCATCCAGGTGCTCGGCCACTGGTACGAAACCTCCGGTGGGGAGCGGGTGGACGGCGTGGGCCTGTTCGACGTCACCACCTCGCCGCAGCGGGTGCGGGCGATCGGCGAGGTGGCCACCACACCGCTGCTGCCCGGCCTCTCTCAGCCGCTCACCGGCTTCGAGAACCACCGTGGCGGAACGAAACTCGGCGGTGACGCCCGCGGCCTGGCCCGGGTGACCCGCGGCGTCGGCAACGGTGTGGGCGACGGCCTCGAGGGCGTGGTACAGGGTTCGGTGTACGGCACCTACCTGCACGGCCCCGTGCTGGCCCGCAATCCGGAACTGGCGGATCACCTGCTGGCCCGCGCGCTCGGCGTCGACTCGCTGCCGCCGCTGGACCTGCCCGAGGTCGACCGGCTCCGGCGCGAGCGCCTGCGCGCCTGAGATCCGAGCCGCGGCGGCCGGCGTCGTCCGAGTCACGGTGGCGCCGGTGGGCCCCCGTAGCCGCCGGTTGCCCGCCGTGGGTGCGGGTCCCGCGTTGTGGTGTGGCCCGCGGTAGCCGTCGTTCACAGGCGAATTGTGAAATGACACATATCGGCGGCTTCCGCCCTGCTGGAAGCCCCTACCTGGGTCGATACCGCGGCCCTCGGCGCCGGATGTGGCCGCCGATTCTGTTGAGACCGGCGGCCGGACCCGGTACGCTCGCGCGCGGCCACGCGTGATGAGGGAGGGGCCGATTGCGCAGACGTGTTCTTCTGCGAGCAGCCGCCGCTGCGGCGTTCTCCGGTGCCGCCGTCCGGTGGTCCGGAGCCGGTGTCGCGCGCGCGGATCCCAACTGGGTCAGCCTGTTTCGCTCGTGGGTACCGGAAGTCTTTGCGCCCCTGGCAGATCCGCCGGAGCATACGGAGGCGATCGTGGTCGGCTCCGGCTTCGGGGCGGCCGTCACGGCGTTGCGGCTGGCCGAGGCGGGCGTGACCAACACTGTGCTGGAACGGGGTTCGCGGTGGCCCAACGATCCCTGGCGGGAAATCTTCACCGGTGACGATCTGCCCGACGGCCGCGGCTTCTGGCATCGCACCTCGTTCACCGGAGTTACCAAGGTGCCCATGCGATTCGCCGATTTCGGCGGCGTGCTGGACGTCACGGAATTTCCCGGAATCGACGTCTGGCACGCCGCCGCGGTCGGCGGCGGATCGGTCGTTTTCACCGGCGCCATGATCGCCCCGGAACAGCGATTCTTCGACCAGATATTCCGGGGCACAGTCGATTACGGTGAAATGGACAGCGTCTGGTATCCGCGGGTGCGGCAGATGTTGCGATTGAGTCCGATGCCGGCCGATATCTACGCGTCGGGACCGTTCACCCACGCGCGGGTCTGGGACGATCAGGTGCGCAAGGCCGGATATCGGTCCGTACCCAACGACTCCATCTTCAATTGGGATATTCTCCGGGCCGAATTGGGTGGTACCACAAGGGCTTCCGCGACGGCGGCGCGCAGCAATCTGGGAAATTCCAACGGCGCCAAATTCGACCTCAACCAGAACTACCTGCGTTATGCGCAGGACACCGGACGCTCGGCCGTGTACCCGGGGCATCGGGTCGACACCGTCGCGCAGGAGCCGGGCGGCCGATTCGTCGTCACCGTCACCAAACTCGACCCGACCGGCGCCGTACTGGGTACCCGCACCCTCACCTGCGACCGGTTGTTCCTCGGCGCGGGTTCGCTGGGCACCTCGGAGCTGCTGGTGCGTGCGCAGGCGACCGGAACCCTGCCGAATCTCAACGAGCACGTGGGCGAGGGCTGGGGCACCAACGGCGACGTGGTGCTGGCGCGCGGCGAGAGCACGCTGTCCAGGCTGGGGCAGGGCGTGCCCAGCGCGAGCCGCATCGCCGACGAATCCGGCCCGCCGCTGAGCCTGGAGAGCTGGTACATCCCCGGCATCCCGGTGGAGACCGGGGCGCTGGCCTCGCTCGGTATGGTGCTCGATTCCACCCGGGCGCGTTTCACTTTCGACCGCGCCCGCAACGCGGCGACGCTGACCTGGCCGAAGAGTGCGCAGGACGCGGTGGCCGACGCCTGCCGGCACGTCGACCACCACATCGCCGAACGGGCGGGCGCGGTGCTGGACTACAAGCCGCTCGGTTACGACGCCAACGCGGTGTTCACCGCGCATCCGCTCGGCGGCGCGGTCCTGGGACAGGTCACCGACGGCAACGGCCGGGTCCTCGGGCATCCGGGGCTGTACGTGATGGACGGCGCCGCGATCCCGGGCAGTACCGGCACCGTGAATCCGTCGCTGACGATCACGGCGCTGGCCGAACGCAATATCGCGGCGATCGTGGCCGCAGGCCACTGAGTACCAGCCGCAGGCCACTGAGTACCGGCCGCAGGTCACCGTGTCCCGGCCGCAGGTCACCGACCCGGGCCGGGGGCGGCCCCTGTCCAGGCTCGGCGCCGGGCATTACTCTCGGCGCGAACGGTTCGAGGAAGGCATCGTCGTGTCGCAGTTGAGCGCGCCCACCGACACACCGGCCGCGGTCGCGGTCCACCGGGTGCGGCTGGAGCCCGAGTTCTGGGTGGATCTGGTGATGGTGCTGCTCGGCGCCGCGGCGGTGGCGGGGCTCGGGTGGATCCATTTCCAGCCGGTCGCACCGCGCACCGCGCGCGTGGTGACCGACGCCGACTACGTGCTGTGCGGGGTCTTCGCCCTGGAGTTCCTGTGGCGGTGGCGATTCGCGGGCTGGACGTTGTCGTACCTGCTGGGGCACTGGTACGACGTGGTCGGCATGGTGCCGGTGACGAATGTGTACCTCCGCGCGTTCCGGCTGCTGCGCGTGTTCGCGCTCGGCCTGCGGCTGGCCCGCGCCGCTGAGCAGGTGTTCGGCGACCGGGTCGCGATGGTCGTGCTGAACCGGTTCTTCGGCGCCATCGTCGACACGGTCAAACGGCCCGTCACCATCGCGGTGCTGGAGGAGGTCGCCGAGGTGATGCGCACCGGCCAGTACACCCGCAACCTGGCCTCCGCGCTGGAGGAGAACCGCGCCGAACTCGACGGGCTGGTCCTCGAGTTGATCCGCAACGATCCCCAGGTCGGCCGGGTGAAATACCTGCCCTTCCACGAGGACATCATCCGCGCGATCACCGACACCAGCTTCCGGATCCTGATGCAGGCGCTGGCCGATCCCCGCGTCGACGAGCTGATCGGCGACGTGCTGCGGGAGAACGTGCACCAGATGCGCCGGTCCGTCCTGGACGGGGTGCGGGTCGACGAATCGCTGGACAATCGCGGCGTCCGGCGGTCGTGACCGATCACTCCGCGTGCCGGACCTCGTCGCGCGGTCGCGCGTAACGCAGGGCCTCCCAGGCGATCAGGGCCACCAGCACCCCGCACAGCAGCCCCAGCGCGATGATCGCGGGCAGGCCCAGGGCCGCCGGCAGCAGCGCGGCGAGTGCCCCGGCGGCCACCACGCGCGGCCACAGCACCACGCGCGTGGCGTAGTGGCGGAATCCCACCAGCCCGAGCAGATAGACCGCCACACCGCCGTACAGCGCGTACAGCGGGACCGCGGGCAGTGATTCGTGCAGGGTGTGCCCCTCGGTGCCGCCCAGTTGGTGCAGCAGCTTCTTCAATCCCAGTGCCAGCCCGGCGATCCCGGCCACCATCGGAAAGTGCCAGTAGGTGTAGCAGTTCCGGGCGATCTGCACCCGGCGCTCGCCGCTCACGCGTTTCAGCTCGCGCTCGACCACCAGCGCGGCCACGTCGAAGTACGCCCACCACAGCAGGCCCGAGACGGCCAGCCCGAGCAGCGCGCCGAGCACGATCGGACCCGAGATCGACAGTCCCGCAACACCCACGCCGATCGAGACGACCGACTCGCCGAGCGCGATGATCACCACGAGACCGTGCCGTTCGGCGAAGTGCCCGGCGGAGTTCAGCCGCCAGCCGTTGCCGGCGAACAGGGTCCACGCCATATCGCCCGCGATCGCGGCGATCCACAGCCAGATCTGCGCCGCGCCCGTGGTGGTGCCGGCGACGATCAGCAGGGTGGTGCCGATCGTGATCGATCCGGCCGCCCAGCGCACCACCTGGCCGCGCAACTGCCGATCGTGGCTGCTCGCCAGCCAGAACATGCCCAGATGGATCAGCCGCACGACGAGGTAGGCGAGCGCGAACACCAGCGGCCCGTGCCAGCCGCCGGGCTGACTGTGGAACGCCTCGGGGATGGTGAGCGCGATGATCAGCCCGGTGCCCGTGGCCGCGAACATGGCCACCCGCGCCAGGCCCTCGTCGGCCCGCACCACGTTGCCGAGCCACGCGTAGCCGATCCACACCCACCACATCACGGCCAGTACCAGGAAGGCGCGCAACAGGTTCAGCATGCTGGACTCGTGCGCGGCGAGGTCGGTCACCTGGGTGAACGCGAACACCAGCACCAGATCGAAGAACAGTTCGAGCTGGGTCACCGAGGAGTCCTCGGCGGTGGGCCGCAACCGCGTCGGCAGCGCATCGGTCATGGGGGACATGGTGACACGGCCGAGCGGCGGCGTCAGGGCACGTCGTAGCTCTGTTCGAACCGGAATTTCTCGATGAACTCCGCGAGGTTGTGGACCGCTTCCTCGTGGAGCCGGGACAGACTGCGTTTCATCAGAATTCCGGGTACGGGAATTGGCAGGTATACCTCGCTGTGATACCAGATCTCGGTACCCTCCTCGGTTTCCGCCAGGTCGAACCAGCCGAGACCGCCGCCGCCCGCGCCACTTTCGACGACGCGCCAGGAGATTCGATCACCGTCGTACGTGTATTCCAGAACCTGGCGATCGGACGTACCGGTCGGACTCACGGTCGCATAGACGCGTTGTGGCCGGCCGTATTCGTCGTGTGTGGCCACCCGGACATCCCGATGCATCGGCGACCATTCCGGTATCCGTTCGACCGTGAGCAAAGCCTCCGTCACCACCGCGGGATCGACGTCGACCACGATTCGGTGGTTGGTCTTCGTGCGCATGCGTACCTCCGGCCCCCGGACTGCCTAGGGCCCGATTGTCTCCAGTGCCACACTTCGCGTCAACCATATGGTCTGTTATGGCACGAGCGAGAACGGTCCGATGCGTGTGAAACATGGCCAATCACGAGCTCATCACGAGGTCATCACGGCGGTGCGGCAAATCCACGGCGGCACCGCCGAATTCGTATCCGGAGGAGTGGGCTGCGCTCAGCCGCGGTGGCGGACCACCGAGTCCGGTCCCGGGAACACCAAGCTCTCGTGCCCGTCGTCGAATCGCACGATGTACGGGGGTGCACCGTCGGTACCACGCACCTCGACGATCTGCCCGGCGTGATCCGGCATCCCTACCGCTCGACCGTGGACGAGCAACCTGTCACCGATGTTTGCCTGCATGATCGCATTATCTGCCCGGAGTGATGTGCGTCACAAGGGGGTGCGAGTGCTGGCAGCGCGGCCCGTGGAGTGCCATCCGGACCGCGGCAGTGCGCCAGGCCACAGAGGTTGCCGGATAAACGCTGGACGACGGCCGGTACTCTTGGTTGCTGGCAGCAGTACGATCTCGATCTTGGAGGACCGGCCGTGGCTCTCGTCGTTCAGAAGTACGGAGGATCCTCGCTCGAGTCCGCCGAGCGCATCCGTCGTGTCGCTGAGCGGATCGTCGAGACGAAGAAGCAGGGTCACGAGGTGGTCGTGGTGTGCTCGGCGATGGGCGACACCACCGACGAACTGCTCGATCTCGCTCAACAGGTATCGCCCGCGCCGCCGGCCCGGGAGCTGGACATGCTGCTGACCTCCGGGGAGCGCATCTCGAACGCCCTGGTGGCCATGGCGATCCACTCGCTCGGCGCGGAGGCCCGCTCGTTCACCGGATCGCAGGCGGGTGTCATCACCACCGGCGCGCACGGTAACGCGCGGATCATCGACGTCACCCCGTCGCGGCTGCGGCAGGCGCTCGACGAGGGCCAGGTCGTACTGGTCGCGGGCTTCCAGGGGGTCTCCCAGGACAGCAAGGACGTCACCACGCTGGGTCGCGGCGGTTCCGACACCACGGCGGTCGCGCTGGCGGCGGCGCTGGAGGCGGACGTCTGCGAGATCTACACCGATGTCGACGGCGTGTTCACCGCCGACCCCCGCATCGTCCCCGACGCGCAGAAGCTCGAGCAGGTCTCCTTCGAGGAGATGCTGGAGATGGCCGCCTGCGGTTCGAAGGTGCTCATGCTGCGCTGTGTGGAATACGCGCGCCGCTACAACGTGCCCGTGCATGTGCGGTCCTCGTACACCGACAAGAGCGGCACCTATGTCTACGGATCGATGGAGGACATCCCCTTGGAGAAAGCAATCCTCACCGGCGTCGCGCACGACCGCAGCGAGGCCAAGGTGACCGTCGTGGCGTTGCCGGACGAGCCGGGGTACGCCGCCAAGGTGTTCCGGGCCATCGCCGACGCCGAGATCAACATCGATATGGTGCTGCAGAACATCTCGAAGGTCGAGACGGGCAAGACCGACATCACCTTCACGCTGCCGAAGACCGAGGGCCCGCGCGCGGTGGAGATGCTCACCAAGCAGCAGGGCGAGATCGGCTTCACCCAGGTGCTCTACGACGATCACATCGGCAAGGTGTCGCTGGTCGGCGCGGGGATGAAGAGCCACCCCGGCGTGACCGCGACCTTCTGCGAGGCGCTGGCCACCGCCGGCGTCAACATCGACCTGATCTCCACCTCGGAGATCCGGATCTCGGTACTGGTCAGGGATACCGACCTGGACGAGGCCGTGCAGGTGCTGCACCGGGCCTTCGATCTGGGCGGCGACGAGGTGGCGGTCGTACACGCCGGGACGGGGCGGTAACCATGGGCGTACGTGTGGGTGTGGTCGGCGCGACCGGGCAGGTCGGCGCCGTCATGCGGAAACTGTTGCAGGAGCGCGATTTTCCCGCCGACGAGGTGCGGTTCTTCGCCTCGGCGCGCTCGGCCGGTACGACGCTGCCGTGGCGCGGCGGCGAGATCGTGGTGGAGGACGCCGCGACCGCCGACCCGAGCGGGCTGGACGTCGCCCTGTTCTCCGCCGGCGCCACCATGTCGCGGGTGCAGGCGCCGCGGTTCGCCGCCGCCGGGGTGACCGTGATCGACAACTCCTCGGCCTGGCGCAAGGACCCCGAGGTCCCGCTGATCGTCTCCGAGGTGAATCCGGAGCAGGCGTACAACCTGCCCAAGGGCATCATCGCGAACCCCAACTGCACCACCATGGCCGCGATGCCGGTGCTGAAGCCGCTGCACGACGCCGCGGGCCTGCGGCGCCTGATCGTCTCCAGCTACCAGGCGGTCTCGGGTAGCGGGCTGGCCGGGGTCGAGGAGCTGGCCGGCCAGATCCGCGCCGTGGCGCCCGATATGGAGAAGCTGACCCACGACGGCTCGGCCGCGGTGTTCCCGGCGCCGAAGAAGTACGTCGCCCCGATCGCGTTCAACGTGCTGCCGCTGGCCGGTTCGCTGGTGGACGACGGCTCCGGCGAGACCGACGAGGACCAGAAGCTGCGCACCGAGAGTCGCAAGATCCTCGGCCTGCCCGATCTGCTGGTGAGCGGTACCTGCGTGCGGGTGCCGGTCTTCACCGGTCACTCGCTGTCGATCAACGCCGAATTCGCCGAACCGCTCTCGGTCGAGCGGGCGCGGGAGATCCTGGCCGCCGCCCCCGGCGTCCGGCTCACCGACGTGCCGACCCCGCTGGCCGCCGCCGGTGCCGACGAATCCCTCGTCGGCCGCATCCGGCAGGATCCCGGCGCCCCCGAGGGCCGCGGTCTGGCCCTGTTCGTCTCCGGCGACAACCTCCGGAAGGGCGCCGCCCTCAACACGATTCAGATCGCCGAGGTGTTGCTCGCGCAGCGCTGATCCGATCCCGACCCGCAGCGGGCCGCTCGATCATCCGATCGGGCGGCCCGTTCCGCGTCGAAGGGTGGTGTGGGCGTACCGATTCCGGGTGTGGCGAGCGGAAGTGGTTCAGCGCGCACGCAATCCGTCGAAGACGACGGCGAAGGTGCGGCGGCGGCGTTCGGCATCGAGACCGGCGGAGTGGGCGGCGGTGAAGGCGCCCTGCAGGATTCGCAGGAAATCGTCGATGTCGATGTCGTCGCGGACCGCACCGTGCCGCTGCGCCCGGCACAGCAGCAGGTTCAATTCTTCGTGGAATTGCTTTCTCGGGGCGGACAATTCGAGGGCGCGATCGCCGATCGCTTCGGCCAGGTCGCGTTTCACGCCGCCCTCGGCGACGACCCGGTCCAGGAAGCCGAAGAAGGCCGCGCCCGCATCGTCGGCGCCGGTGAGGGATCGGGCCGCCTCGGTCATCCGCTCGATGTTGTCGAGGATGGCGGCGTGGAAAAGTGCTTCCTTGGTGGGGAAGTGGCGATAGACCGTGCCGGGGCCGACGCCGGCGCGCCGTGCTATCTCGTCCAGCGGGACCGAAATGCCTTCGGCGGCAAAGGCTTCGCGCGCGGCGGCGAGTACGCGTTCGCGATTGCGGCGGGCGTCTGCGCGCTGGGTGCGGCGCCCGGCGGTCGCCTCGGGCTTGCTGTCGGTCACAACGGCGAGTGTACCGGCGCGTTGACAAACGGGGCGATCGTTCCGGATACTGAGCGGGGCGATCGTTCCGTTTCGTAATTCCGCCGTCCGAGAAGAGGTTTCGCCATGACCCTCACCCCACGCGAACTGGTCGAGCAGATGTTCCGCGAGCTGCCCGCCCGCGACGCCGACGCCTTCGCCGCACTGTTCGCACCCGACGGGGTCTTCGAGATCCCGTTCCCGATCCCCGGCATGCCCACCCGGCTGGTCGGGCCGGATGCCATCCGGGATCATCTGCGGCAGCGGTGGTCCGGTGGCCTGGCGACGATCGAGGTGCACGGAATCCACCCGCAGCTCCACGAGACCACGGACCCCGAGGTGATCGTCGTCGAGAACGAGGTCGACATGACCCGGCCGGGGGCCGGTCGCACGCGCTCGCGCACCGCCGTGAACGTGGTGCGGGTGCGCGACGGCCGCGTCCTGCTGTTCCGCGACTACATGGATACCGGCCGCTACGCGCGGATCGCCGCGGGCGACTAACGGATTCCCGGCGTCCTCGGGTCCGCGCCCAGGCACGCCACGATCAGACAGCCGGGCGGGACGGCCGCGAACGGCGGCGCCAGCGGGGCGTCCAGGCACGACAGCACATCGCAGCCGGGATAGGCGTCCGGTCCGGCGCCGAAGATCGCGAGCGTCATATCCGGATCGAACAGGCTGCGCGGATCCACCCGCCGCGACGGTTCCGCGTACGGGCCCGGATCCGGCACCGGCGGCTCCCGGAAGGCGGCGAACAGCTCCCGGAAGAATTCGTGGGTGAGTTCGGTCGAGCCGCCCAGCACCCCGATCGGCCCGGCCACCGAGCGGCTGCCGAACGCGCCGGTCCACATCACCGTCAGGTCCAGGCTGGGGATGACGAAGACGTTCTGCATCCCCAGCCCGGACATCTCGTAGCTGTCCGGCGGCAGGAACGCCGGCATCTCGACACATCCGGCCCCGGTCCAGAACAGGTATCCGTAGCAGGGATTGGCCGGCGAGGGCCGCCGCGCCAGGGCCAGATAGTCCCCGGACACCACCCGGGCGTCGCCCCAGCGCCCGTCGTCGCCGAGCAGCAGGGCGAGCTTGGCCAGATCGTTGGGCGGGATCGTCAGATGGGCGTAGCCGTAGGTGTGCCCGGCGCGGTCCCGGGACCAGAAATAGTCACCGGATCCGATGCCCAGCGGATCGAACAACGCGCGCTGCGCGAATCGCTGCAACGGTTCGCCGATCGCCAGCTCCACCACGTACGACAACAGATCGACGTTGCGCTGGCTGTAGGCGAAGGTGGTCCCCGGCGGATGGTCCAGCGGCACGCCGAGCGCCTGCACCGCGCTGTTCGGCTCGATCGGGACGATGCCGGTGATGCCCTCGTTCACCACGGCGACGCGCAGCCCGGAGGTCTCGGTGAGCAGATTCTCGACCGTGATCGCGCGGTGCGCGGCGTCGCCGAGGCCCGGCGGCAGATAGCGGTCGATCGGCGCGTCCAGGTCGAGCCGGCCCTCGTCCCAGGCGATGCCCGCGATCAGCGACACCACGCTCTTGGTCACACTCCACACGTTCCAGGCGATATCGCCGGTCCGGTCGTTGAGCGGGCCCGCGCCGATCAGGCAGCCGTGCCGGAAGATCTGCACGTTGAGGCGGTTGCGCGCGCCGGCCAGGGCCAGCGCGCCGGCCAGGCGCGCGGAGTCGAAACCGGCCTCCTCCGGCGCGGCCCGCGGCAGGTCGCGCCCGCTGGTCACCGCGCAGCGCACCTCGGGCTCCGGGTCCGCGACGGCCGGTGCGGCCACGGCCGTCGAGATGATCGAGACGGCCGTCAACCAGCCGAGTATTCGCCCCATTTCCGCAGGTTATCGGCGAATCCGGGGCCGATCGGGGTCGCCACGGCCGTCGCGATCGAATCGCGATCGAACGCCGCGCGAGCAACTCGCGTTGATCGGCCGGGCCGGGCATGAACCGGTGGCGTCGCGGGTACTCTGGCGAACAAGATCACACGTTTTCACATCCCGACGATCCGGTCTGTCCGCCGAAACCGGATACTCTGTCTTGTCTGCTGCTGCGGCGGGAGTCGTTCCGCGCGCGCTGTCGCCGGGCACTCGGCAGCGGCCACCACGCAACGAACACCGGCGATCCGGCGGCCACGAGGCCGGAGGCGAGCTCGAACGGGAGGCTACCGTGACGTCGCGGGAGGAAATCCTGCGCCGCGTGCGCGACGGGTTGAAAGCACTACCGGACGATGGTCGCACGATTCCGGTGCCGCGCAATTACGGCCGCAACGCACCCGAGCTGACCGCCGAGGACCGCGCGGAGATCGTCGACCTGTTCGCCGAGCGCATGAAGCACAACGGCGCCCAGGTGCATCGCATCACCGAACAGGGCGTCGGCGACAGCGTGGCCGGCGCCCTGCGCAGCCACAACGTGGCCTCGGTGCTGGCGCCGGACGGACTGGCCGAGGAGTGGCTGGCCGAATGGGCCACCGGCGCCGAACACCGGGTGGTCAGCGGTCCGATCGACCCCGACGAGGTACCCGACGCCGTCCTGACCGCCTGTGCCGGCGCCGTGGCCGATTCCGGCGCCATCGTGCTCGACGGCGGGCCGGGGCAGGGCACCCGCGGCGGTTTGCTACCCAATTGCCACGTATGTGTAGTGCAGATCGGGCAGATCGATCCGTCGCTGCCCGACGTACTGGACAAGATCGATCCCCGCCGGTCGATCACCTGGGTCGGCGGTCCCTCCGCGCCCGTCGATCCGGAGAAGGAGCGGGCGAACGGCAGGCACAGCATGCGTCAGCTGGTGGTCCTGATCGTCGAATGATCCGTCGCGGGCGGCGAATACGCCCGCGACCGGCAGCAATTCCCATCGCAAGATCTTCTTAAGGCCGCGCCAAGGGCGCGGCCGCATTGTCTGTGTCGAGACCGGTTCCGGGTTTCGACGCAGGCGGTGACGATCACGTTCCCGCTCGCCCGGCACCCGGTATCCGAGACCACCGCACGGTGGGGTTCGGGTGCGGCCCGCCGGCGAGGGGTGGCGGGTCGCACCCGGGACCGCACCGTGCGGCGCAGACCCGGCCGGCCTGTCCGCGAGGGGTGACAGGCCGGCCGTCCCACCTGAGAGTTCGTTCCGCCCCGGCATTCTCGAGGGATGATGGCAGGGACGAGCGGCACGAGGATCGGGAGGGAACGCGATGGACACCGTTGCAGTCTTCATACTGGCCTGCCTGTTCTACTGGTGGGGAATGGTTTAGGCCGGCGGCAGGACGGAATATCCTGCACTGCAACGGAATCGGATCGGTAGTCAGTCGCGGTCGGCGGTCCGGGCGCCGCGCACGCCCGCCTCGATGCGCTTACCGATCTCCGGGTCGACGTTCGTCCAGTACTCGAACACGCGCGACAGCACGGGCTCGCGCACGCCGTCGAGGACGTGACCGATCACGTTGCTCACCAGGCGATCACGCTGCGCGTCGTCGAGCACCTCGCGGACCAGCGTGCCCGCCTGACCGAAGTCGTCGTCCTCCGGATGCCGGATGTAGCCCGCGCGGATCAGTTCCGGTTCGAAGTTCCAGCGGCCCTCGTCGCCGGCGGCGGTCGGGTCGGCATGCGGTCCGCCGAACGAATTCGGTGCGTACACCGGCACTTCCGGGCCGTTGAAGTGGTGCCGCATCGGGCCCTCCTTGGCGTAGGAGTTCACCTCGGCCGCGTGCGGCCGGTTCGGCGGCAGTTCGGCGTAGTTGGCGCCGATCCGGTAGCGGTGCGCGTCGCTGTACGCGAACACCCGGCCCAGCAGCATCTTGTCCGGCGAAAAGCCGATGCCGGGAACGAGATTCGAGGGTTCGAAGGCGGCCTGCTCGATCTCGACGAAGTAGTTCGCCGGATTGCGGTGCAGCGTCCACCTACCGACCTCGATCAGCGGGTAGTCGTGGTGCGACCACACCTTGGTGAGGTCGAACGGGTTGACCCGGTAACCCTCCGCCTCGGCGACCGGCATGACCTGCACGTACAGGGTCCAGCTGGGGAAATCGCCCCGCTCGATCGCGTCCCACAGGTCGCGGCGGTGGTGGTCGGCGTCCCGGCCGGCGATGTCGTCCGCCTCGGCCTGGGTGAGGAAGTCGATGCCCTGATCGGTCTCGAAGTGGTATTTCACCCAGAAGCGTTCGCCCGCGGCGTTGGTCCACTGATAGGTGTGCGAGCCGTATCCGTTCATGTGGCGGTAGCTCTTCGGGATACCGCGGTCGCCCATCAGCCAGGTCACCTGGTGCGCCGACTCCGGGCGCAGCGTCCAGAAGTCCCACTGCATGTTGTGGTCGCGGAGTCCGTTGCCCGGCAACCGCTTCTGCGAGCGGATGAAGTCGGGGAATTTGATCGCGTCCCGGATGAAGAAGACCGGGGTGTTGTTGCCGACCAGGTCGTAGTTGCCGTCCGGGGTGTAGAACTTGACCGCGAAACCCCGTGGGTCACGCCAGGTGTCGGGGCTGCCCTGCTCACCCGCGACGGTGGAGAACCGGGCCAGTGACGCGGTGCGCACGCCGGGCTGGAACAGTTTCGCCGAGGTGTAGCGGCTCACGTCGCCGGTGACCACCAATTCCCCGTGCGCGCCCGCGCCTTTCGCGTGCACCACCCGTTCCGGCACGCGCTCGCGGTTGAACTGGGCCAGCTTCTCGATCAGGTAGAAGTCGTGCAGGGCAACGGGTCCCTGGGTACCCGCGGTCAGCGACTCGTCGTCGCTGGCGACGGGGATGCCGGTATTCGTCGTGGTCGGTTTGGCTGTCGTCGGTCGGATCGTCATGCGGAACCCCTCCTAGGGCCGGCGCGCAACCTCCTCGATCGGAGAGCTGCTGGATTGTTCCGGAGCGGACGTCTCGTCCGTCCGGCAGTTCGGGCACAGGCCCCAATACACGACCTCGGCCTCGTCGACCGCGAAACCGTGTGCGTCCGACGGGTCGAGACAGGGGGCGTGGCCGACGGCGCAGTCGACATCGGCGACCGTGCCGCACCTTCTGCACACCAGGTGGTGGTGGTTGTCCCCGATCCGCGCCTCGTATCGCGCGGCGGAACCGGCCGGTTCGATGCGGCGCAGCAGACCGGCGTTGACACAGGCGTGCAGAACGTCGTAGATCGCCTGGGTCGACACCGTGCCGAGCGCCTCCCGAACCCGGGCAGCCACCTGGTCGGCATCCGAATGCGGTTGGGTCACAACAGCATCCAGCACCGCCACCCGCGGGGCCGTGACCCGCAGGCCGACCGCGCGTAAGCGTTCGCGCGGATCGAATCCGCCGATGTGCATGACCATGAGTATGCCCCTATTCTGGAATTAGTCAAGAAAAGACCGATCGGTCACATTGCGGCCGGGGCCGCTACCGCCGACCCGGCCCCGCCGTATCCGCCGGGGAGCAATCACCCGGCGACGAAGGCGAACGGGCACACGCTCATTCCAAGTGTGCGCTGTCGGCCGGTCCGCACGGACGGATGGGGGCGCGGAGGTGGCGATGGGCACAGTCCGTGGCCCGCGCAAATGATTCGGACGCGACTGTGCACCGCGGGCTTTCGCGGCCGGCGGTGCACGGTGCTGTCGCGGCTACAGAAGCGGCTCGGCCGCTGTGCACAGAAGCGGCTCGGCCGCTGTGCACGGGAGCGGTTCGGCCGCTGTGCACAGGGGAGCGGCTCGGCCGCGGTGAACCAGAGCGGCTCGACCGCTATGAACTGGAGCGGCTCGGGCCGGTGTCGGTCAGGCCTGCGGGTGGCCGCCGCAGCCGGTGTCGTGCTCCAGCACGCGCAGCGAACCGGTCACCGCGACCTCGCGGAATCGGCCGCTGTCCAACGCCTTCCGATAGATGTTGTAGGGTGCCCGGCCGCCGTCGGCGGGATCGGGGAACACGTCGTGGATGGCCAGCGCGCCGCCGGGCGCGACCCAGTGCGCCCAGTTGTCGTAATCGCGTTGCGCCGCTTCCTCGGTGTGGCCGCCGTCGATGAACAACAGCCGGATCGGCGCACGCCAGATCCGGGCGACCGTGACCGACGCGCCGACGATGCCCACGACGCTGTCGCCGAGGCCGGCGCGGACGATCGCGCGGCGGAAGGCGGGCACGGTGTCGAAGCGGCCGGTCTCGGGATCGACCATCGTGGTGTCGTGGTACTCCCACCCGGGCTGATGCTCCTCCGAGCCGTGGTGGTGATCGATCGTGTAGACCACCGCGCCGGTCTCCCGGGCGGCCGCGCCGAGGTAGATCGTCGACTTTCCGCAATAGGTACCGATTTCCACGATCGTCCCGTCGCCGGCGTATCGGCGGGCCGCCTCGTGGAGCGCCTCGCCCTCGGCCGGCGGCATGAAACCGGTGGTTTGCTCCGCGAGCCGGAACAGTTCCCGGGTATCGGCGGAAATCGCGGAATGCGCGCGAGTCATCAGCTGTGAAACCTTTCCTCCGCCCGGGCCGGGCGGTGATTGCCGGGCGGCAGGTGAGTTGCCCCCGAAGCGGCACCATAGTAGCATCTGGACACGTGTCCGATCCCGTTTCCACCGGGCCCGGCCCGGCAGCTGTCCCGGTGAATCTGGAGGCCACCCGGCGGCGCCTCACCGAGAAACAGGCCGATACCGTCGACCGATTGACGCGGGCCGCGCTGGAAGTGTTGTCGCGCGAGGGTTTCGCGGGTCTCACCGTGCGGATGGTGGCCGCGGCGGCGGGGGTCGGCACGGCGACGGCCTATACCTATTTCTCCTCCAAGGAACATGTCGTCGCCGAGGTTTTCTGGCGGCGGCTGGCGGCCACGCCGGAAGCGCCGCAGGGCGGCGACCGGACCACGCGCGCGGTGGCTGTGCTGCGGCAGATCGCGATGCTGGTCGCCGACGAACCGGCGCTGGCCGGGGCCGTCACCAGCGCGCTGCTGGGCACCGACCCGGATGTCGCGCATCTGCGGCTGCGGATCGGCACCGAGATCCGGCGCCGTTTGCTGCTCGCCCTCGGCCCGGATCCCGATCCCGACATCGTGGAGACACTGGAACTGCTCTATGCCGGCGCGCTGGTCCGCGCCGGTGTGGGATACGCGTCCTATGTGGAAATCGCGGACCGGCTGGAGAAATCGGCCCGGCAGGTGCTGCCGGGCTGAGCCGGTCGCCGGCCGATCGGTATCAGAGCACCGATTCGATCGCGGCGATCACCGCCGGATCCTGCGGCTCGGTGCGCGGGCGGAAACGGCCCACCACCTTGCCGTCACGATCGACGACGAACTTCTCGAAATTCCACTGGATATCGCCCGCGACGCCCTCGGCATCCGAAGTCTGTACCAATTCCTGATACAGCGGATGGCGCGCGTCGCCGTTGACGTCGACCTTCGCCAGCAGCGGGAAATCCACGCCGTAGGTGGTCGAGCAGAATTCCTGGATTTCCGCGGCGGTGCCGGGTTCCTGGCCCATGAATTGGTTGCAGGGCACGCCGACGACGGAGAATCCGCGCGGGCCGTAGGTCTGCTGCAATTCCACCAGGCCGGTGTACTGCGGGGTGAGGCCGCAGCGGGAGGCCACGTTCACCACCAGCAGCGCCTGGTCGCCGACCAGGTCGGCGAGGGTGGTGGGGTCGTCGGACAGGGTGCGAACCGGGATCTCACGAATGGTCACGAAACCGATCCTAGTAGGCGACCCGCCAGTGCTTGATGCCGTTGATCCAGCCGTGCCGCAGCCGCTGCGGCTCGGCGAGCTGCCGCAGATCCGGCATCGCATCGGCGATGGCGTTGAACATCAGGTCGATCTCCAGCCGGGCCAGATTCGCGCCCACGCAGTAGTGCGCGCCGGTGCCGCCGAACCCGACGTGCGGGTTGGGATCGCGCAACACGTCGAAGTCGAAGGGATCGTCGAACACCGTCTCGTCGAAATTGGCCGAGCTGTAGAACAATCCGAGTCGCTGCCCGGCGGCGATGGCCTGGCCGCCGAGTTCGTGGTCCGCGGTCGCGGTGCGCTGGAACGCGCTCACCGGCGTCGCCCAGCGGACGATCTCGTCCGCCGCAGTACCGGGCCGCCGCTCGCGGAACAGCTCCCACTGCGCGGGATGATCGACGAATGCCTTCATCCCGGCCGTGATCGCGTTGCGGGTGGTCTCGTTGCCCGCCACCGTCAGCAGGATCACGAAGAAGCCGAACTCGTCGGAACCCAGTGCCTCCCCGTCGATATCGGCCGACACCAGCCGGCTGACGATGTCGTCGAGCGGCCGGGCCCGGCGCTGTTCGGCCATGTTCCAGGCGTAGCCCAGCAATTCGGCGTTGGCCGTGACGGATTCGCCCGCGAATTCCGGATCCTCGGTGTTCATCAGCTTGTTCGACCACTCGAACAGCCGGTGCCGGTCCTCCTGCGGTACCCCGAGCAGATCGGCGATGGCCTGCAGCGGCAGTTCGGCCGCGACCTGCTCCACGAAATCGCCACCGCCACAGTCCTTGGCGGCCAGCACGATTCGCTCGGCCCGCGCGGTCAGGGCGGCCCGCAGGCTCTCCACCGCGCGCGGGGTGAAGCCCTGGGAGACGATCCGCCGGATCTTGGTGTGCCGGGGCGGATCCATGTTCACCAGCAGGGCCTCGGTGGTCAGCTCCAGCTGTTCGTGGGTGGTGTACGAGGGCATCCGGATGATCGCGCCGTTGCGGTTCGACGAGTACAGCTCCGGATGCCGCGAGATCTCCTTGACGTCCTCGTGCCGGCTCACCACCCAGTAACCGCCGTCGTGGAAGGGCGCCGAATCCTCGTCGGCCAGTGCGTTCCACCACACGCCGGCGGTCCGGCGTAGCGCGGCGAATTCGGCGGCGGGGGTGCGCGTCTCCCAGAGACCGGGATCGGTGAAGTTGAATCCGGGTGGGAGCTGAGGGTCGGGCGAGGCTGGAACTGGCACGGCTTCCTCCTGTGGGCGCTGCGCTGCGCCGACATTGGAAATGAAACATGTTCTACGTGCATTCAACCATGGGTTCGCTGGTCAACATGGGGAATTGGGCATCTGGAAGTGCCAACTTTCGAGGGTGCCGAGCGGCCGTATCTTCACCAAGATTAGAACTTGTTCTACAGTGATCCGAGGCGGCTGCCGCACCGTGGCGTGCGCGGACCGCCGGCGACAACTCCGACCGATCAGCGAGGACCAGCGACCATGACCGACTCAGCGCGCACCCAGTCCGCCACCGAGGCCGATTACGTCGTCATCGGCGCGGGCAGCGCCGGCGCCACCGTGGCGAGCCGGCTCGCCGAGACCGGTGCCGCCGTCATCCTGCTCGAGGCGGGCCGCAAGGACGACACCCGGCTGGTGACCGTCCCCGGCATGATCACGATGGTGCACACCGTGCCGCAGTTGAAGCACCGGGTGACCTGGTCGCAGTACTCGATCCCGCAGAAGCACGCCAACGAGCGCGAGATCCCGATGACCCGCGGCCGGGTGCTCGGCGGCTCCAGCTCCGTCAACGGCATGCTGTTCGTGCGCGGCAACAAGGCCAACTTCGACTCCTGGGCGGCCGAGGGCTGCGACGGCTGGAGCTACGACGAGGTGCTGCCCGCCTACAAGCGGCTGGAGAACTGGGAGGGCGGCGCCGACGAATTCCGCGGCTCGGGCGGACCGATCGAGGTGACCCGGCAGAAGGAGCTCACCCCGATCGCCCAGGAGTTCATCGCCGCCGCCACCGAGACGCTGGGCGCGCCCCGGATCGCCGACTACAACGGCGAATCCCAGGAGGGCATCAGCATTTTCCAGCAGAGCGTGCGGGACGGCCTGCGCTACAGCTCCTCTCGCGGATACCTGACCAACCGGTCGAATCCGACCCTGACGGTGGTGACCGGCGCGCACGTGGCGCGCGTGGTGGTGGAGAACGGCCGCGCCGTCGGCGTCGAGGTGATCGAGGGCGATTCCCGCCGAATCATCCGGGCCGGCAAGGAGGTCGTGGTCTCCGGCGGGGTGATGGCGTCGGCGCAGATCCTGATGCTGTCCGGAATCGGCCCGGCCGGGCATCTGCGCGATCACGGCATCGAGGTGCACGCGGATCTGCCGGTCGGCCAGAACCTGCACGACCACCTGTTCGTGCCGATGACCTACATCTCGAAGAAGGCGCTGCACCGGGGCATTCCGTCGCACTTCGCCTCCGGCGTGCTGCAGGAGACCCTCCGCCGCGGCAGTTCCTGGTTCGGCCGCACGGTGTTCGAGGTGGCCGGCTTCGTGCGGACGCAGTTCGCGAAGGACGTGCCCGACATGCAGATCCACACGCTGCCGTGGTCCTACCCGAGCCCGAACCAGGACGAGGACAAGCTGCACATGGTGGATCGCCGGCAGGCGATGACCATCTTCCCGACCCTGATCTACCCGAAGAGCCGCGGCGAGGTGCGGCTGGCCTCGGCCGATCCGCTGCAGGCGCCGCTGATCGATCCGGGCTACCTGTCCGATCCGGCCGACGCGGACTTCCTGATCGAGGGCATCCGCCTGATCCGGGAGGTGATGGCCCACAAGACCATTGCCGGTTCGGTCACCGAGGAGCTCTCGCCCGGACCGGATTTCGCGGACGAGACGGCGCTGCGCCGGGAACTGCCCAACCGGATCCATTCGGTGTACCACCCGGTGGGCACCTGCCGGATGGGCGTCGACGAGCGCGCGGTGGTCGATCCGCAACTGCGGGTGCGCGGTATCGAGGGCCTGCGGGTCGCCGACGCCTCGATCATGCCCAGCATCACCGGCGGCAACACCAACGCGCCCTGCTACATGATCGGCGAGAAGGCCGCGGAGTTCATCACCGCCGGGTGATACCGGCCACCGGTGGTGTGTCGCAGTCGGCGGCGCGATTGCCGGGGTCCTAGCATGTGGCGCCATGACCGTGGTTGCGAATGCGCTGGTGGTGATCGTCGCACTGATCCACTGCTACATCCTGGTGCTGGAGATGTTCCTGTGGCGCGGGCCGCGCGCGCGGGACATCTTCGGCACCACCGCCGAATTCGCGGCCGAGACCGGCGCCCTGGCCGCGAATCAGGGGCTCTACAACGGTTTTCTGGCGGCCGGGCTGTTCTGGGGCCTGGCCGCCGGGCACGCCGGATTCCAGTTCAAGGTGTTCTTCCTGCTGTGCGTGATCGTCGCCGGGGTCTACGGCACCGTGAACGGTGCGAGCCGGGCCTGGTTCGCGCAGTCCCTGCCCGCCGCCGTGGCGCTGCTGGCCGTCGTGATCGCGGGCTGAGTCCGCTCAGGGTCGCGAGGCCACGCAGTCGCAGACGTAACCCGCGGCGGTGACGTCGACGTTCGTGGCGAAGTCGCGGAAGATCCCGTTACCGCCGGTGGTGCGCGACAGCGCGTCGGCGGCCAGGATCATCGCGGCCCCGGTCCAGGTGGTCCGTTCCTCGGGCCAGCGCTTGCCGTCGGCGAATACCAGTCCGGTCCAATAGGATCCGTCGGACTCCCGCAGATGTTGCATCGCGGCGAGCAGGCGCCGGGCCCGCACCGGGTCGCCGAGGGTGTCCAATGCCAGTACCAGTTCACAGGTTTCGGCGCCGGTCACCCACGGCCGGTCGTCGACGCACCGGATCCCGAGCTCGCCGACCACGAATTCGTCCCAGCGCGAGTCGATCCGGGCCACCCCGTCCGCACCCTGGAACGCGCCGCACAGCACCGGGTAGTACCAGTCCATCGAGTACCGGTCCTTGACGGCGAACGCGTCCGGGTGGTGCCGCACGGCGTGTCCGAGCCGCAGCGCCGCCACCTCCCACTCCGGCTGCGCGATGCCGAGCAGATCGGCCAGCGCCAGCGCCGCGCGGATGCTGTGGAACATGCTGGCGCACCCGGTCAGCAGCGCCTCGGCCGCGATGCCGTTCGCGGTGCGCAGCCAATGGATTTCGCCGTTGCGGCCGCGCTGCATCGAGATCACGTAGTCGATCGCGGCCCGGACGTGCGGCCACATCCGCACGGCGAAGCGCCGATCGCCGGTGCAGGCGACGTAGTGCCACACCCCGGTCGCGAGATAACCGCAGAAGTTGGTGTCGGTGTCCTCGTTCTCGACGACACCGGCCCGGAACTGGGACGGCCAGGAACCGTCCGCGCGCTGGGTGCGGGCCGACCACTCGTAGGCGGCGCCGGCGGCGTCCAGCAGGCCGGCGGCGGTGAGCGCCATCGCGTTCTCCACGTGGTCCCACGGATCGGTGTGCCCGCCGGTGAACCAGGGGATCGCGCCGTCGGATTCCTGTGCCGCGGCGATGGATTCGGCGGTACGCAGGCATTGGGCAGTGGTCAGGACACCCGATAGGGCGGGTGGTTCACCGGCGGGCACCGCGCACCGCCGGCTTCGAGAAGTACAGGGCGACACTCTTGCCCAGCAGCGGATCGAGCGCGGTCTCGGCGAGCCGGGTCAGCGGTGGCCGTTTCATCATGTCCCAGACCAGCAGCCGATGGTAGGCGGCGACCGCGCGATGGTCGTCGTTCGTCACGCCCACCGCGCATTTCAGCCACCAGTAGGGCGTGTGCAGGGCGTGGGCGTGCGCGCTGTGCACGAAGCGCAGGCCTCGATCGGTGATCTTGTGGCGCAGTTCGTCGGCCCGGTAGATCCGGACGTGACCGCCCTCGTTGGCGTGGTACTCGTCCGACAACAGCCAGCAGATCCGTTCCGGCAGCCAGCGCGGCACCGTGACCGCCAGTGCGCCACCGGGTTTCAGCACCCGGACCAGTTCGGCGATCGCCGCCTCGTCCGCGGGGATGTGCTCCAGGATCTCCGAGGCGATCACCACGTCGAATTCGCCGTCGGGGTACGGGAGCGCCAGCGCATCACCTTGTACCGCTTCGGCTCTCGCGTGCTCCGGCGCCTCGCGCGCCTCGGCCAGCGCACCGAACATGAGTTTCACGTCGGCGAGGTCGTCCGCGTTCTGATCGAAGGCCACGACATCGGCCCCGCGCCGGTACGCCTCGAAGCTGTGCCGGCCCTGACCGCAGCCCACATCGATGACCCGTACGCCGGGACCCACCCGGAGCCGGTCGAAATCCACGGTCAGCATGCCTGCGCCTCCTCGGTGCCGGTGTGCCCGCTCGCGGTGGCCGGGTCGTCCGGCTCGGCTCGGCGCGGATGCTCGTCCGGCCGCAGCCGGGTGTGCCCGTGGTGCCGGGTGATCGCCTCCTCGTAGACCGAGACGGTCTGCGCCGCAACCGATTCCCAGCTGTAGACGGACAGCGCCCGGCGCCGGCCGGCCGTGCCGAGTTCGGCCGTGCGGCCCGGATCGGCGAGCAGATCGCCGATCGCGGCCGCCAATTCCTCGACGTTGCCGGGTTCGACCAGCACCGCGCAGTCGCCGACCACCTCGGGCAGCGCGCCGGCGCGGCTGGCCACCAGGGCGGCGCCGCTGGCCATCGCCTCCACCGCGGGCAGCGAGAAGCCCTCGTACATCGAGGGAATGCAGGCGATCTGGGCGGAGCTCAGCAGGAAGGCGAGTTCCTGGTCGGACAGTCCGGTGGCGACGGTGACCACATCGGAGAGGCCGAGTTCGGCGATCAGTTTCTCGGTCGGGCCGTCGGGCTCCAGCTTGGCGACCAGCCGCAGATCGATCTCGTGGGCGCCGCGCAGCCGGGCCACCGCGCGCAGCAGATGAGCGATCCCCTTGAGCGGTTTGTCCGCACTGGCCACCGCGACGATCCGGCCCGGTACCCGCAGTCGCGGCCGGGGCCGGAACAGCCCGGTGTCCACGCCGAGCGGCACCACGCGCAGCTGCCGCGCGTCGACCCCGAAATCGTCGGCGATATCCGTCGCCGAGGAGGACGAGACGGTGATCAGTTCCGGGATCTGCCGCGCCACCCGCTGCTGCATGCCGAGGAAGCCGTACCAGCGATGCACGAACGGCCGCCGCCACCAGCGCGCGGCCGCTAGATCGACCACCCGGTCGCGGGTGATCGGATGGTGGACGGTGGCCACCAGCGGCAGCCGCGCGGCGATGTCGAGCAGCCCGCTGCCGAGGCACTGGTTGTCGTGAACGACGTCGAAATCGGCCACGCGCGACCGCAGCAGCCGGGCCGCGCGCAGGCTGAAGGTGCGCGGCTCCGGGAAGCCGGACGTCCACATGGTGGCCAGCTCCAGCAGATCGATCCGGTCGCGCAGCTCACCCGGCCGTGGCGTGCGGAACGGATCCGGTTCGCGGTACAGATCGAGACTGGGCACCTCGGTCAGCCGCACCCGGGAATCGAGATTCTCCGGATACGGCTGCCCGGAGAACACCTCGACCTCGTGGCCCAGCTCGGCCAGACCGTGACTGAGATACCGGACGTAGACCCCCTGTCCGCCACAGTGGGGCTTGCTGCGATACGACAGCAGGGCGATACGCACAGGGGGCTCGCAATCTCGAGAGGTACAGAAGACAGGGGCGGGAAGCCGAACCGCCGGCTATTCGGTCGCGCCCAGGGTGGCCAGTTTCCCGGCCAGCCTATCGAGGTATGCCAGCACCTCGTCGGGTGTCTTGTCCGGAAGTCCGAACAGCGTGTCGGTGACTCCGGCCGCGGCCCATTCCGAGAGTTGCGCCGGATCGGGCCGCCCGGCGAGCGCGACCACGCGCGGCGCACCCGCGCGCCCCGCGTCCTGCCAGACCTTCGACAGCAGGCGCAGCCGTTCCAGCAGCAACTCGTTCTCGTACGGGGTGGTGATCCAGCCGTCGGCGGACCGGGCGATCCAGCGGAAACCCTGTTCGGTGCCGGCCGTCCCGATCAGCACCGGCAGATCCGGCCGGACCGGCTTCGGCCATGCCCAGCTGGGGCCGAACTTGACGAATTCGCCGTCGTAGGAGGCCTCCTCCTGGGTCCACAGCGCCCGCATGGCCTCCAGATATTCACGCAGTACGGTACGCCGCTTGTTCGCCGGCACGCCGTGGTCGGTGAGTTCGTCGGTGTTCCAGCCGAATCCGGCGCCCAGTGCGACCCGGCCGCCGGAGAGGTGGTCGAGGGTCGCGATCGTCTTCGCGAGCGTGATCGGGTCGTGCTCGGCGGGCAGGGCCACGGCCGTGGACAATTCGATCCGTTCGGTGACCGCGGCCGCGGTGGCGAGCGCGACCCACGGATCCAGCGTCCGGGTGTACCGATCGTCGGGCAGGCTGGCATCGCCGGTGGTGGGGTGCGCGGCTTCGCGTTTCACCGGGATGTGGGTGTGTTCGGGCACGAAGAACGAGGAGAAACCCCGATCCTCGGCGGCCTTCGCGGCGACGGCGGGGGTGATACCGCGGTCGCTGGTGAACAGGACGATGCCGAAGCGCATGGGCCTGTGATCCTTTCGATCGTGCAACGCGAAATTTACTGATCGGCCGGGTCGATGAGCGGCGTCGCCGCGGCGGTATTCGCGGCTGCGGCAATACCCGCCCGGCGACCGTAGAAACTTCCGTCGCCGAGGGAGGCGCCGGAGACGTAGCCGCCGGCGCAGATACCGGAGGTGCACCGGCCCGCCGCGAACAGTCCGGCGATGGGCTCGCCGGAGACGTGCAGTACCCGGGAGTCCAGATCGGTCCGCAGGCCGCCGAGGGTGAATCCGGCGGTGAAACCACGCAGATCGAATCCGGCCACCGGGGCGCCGATCGGCCGCACCCACTGTGGTTTCTTCCCCAGCAGCGGATCGGCGCCGTCGGTGGCGTGCCGGTTGTAGACCTCGACGGTGGCCTGCAGCGCGCCGGTCGGCAGGCCCATATCGGCCTCCAGTTCCGCCACCGTCTCCGCGGCCCATTTCGGCGGCTGCCGGAAGAACGGGGTCGCGGTCTCGGTGCCCTGGCCCTGTTCGAGCGCCTGCTCGTCGATGATCAGGTACGCCTGGTTGTCCTGCTGGATCAGCGTCGCCTGGCCGATCCGGCCGCCGTAGGTGTCCTCGGGGATGTAGCGCTGGCCGCGCCCGTTCACCAGGATGCCGCGGGCGAGCAGTTGTGGGTCGCCGAAGAAGGCCACCTCGGTGGCGTCCATATGCGCCACATCCGCGCCGAGGGCCTGCGCGACCCGGATGCCGATGCCGTCGTGCTCCTCGATGGCGGCGGCCGGGCGGCCGATCAGCCGCGGCGCGTAGTTCTCGATCATCTGCTCGTTGTAGGCGAAGCTGCCGGTGGCCAGCACCACCCCGCGCCGCGCGCGGATCAGCACCGGTTTGCCGTAGCGCCGGGCGGCGACGCCGAGTACGCGATCGTCCGCGCCGACGACCAGCCGTTGCAGCCGGACATCGTATTCGGTTCGCACACCGAGTGATTCGACGACGTCGGCGAGCGGCTTCATCAGCATGTAGCCGCCGCCCTTCAGCCCGGTGCGCTTGTTCGCCATCTGCGGCAGGTGCCCGCGCGGCGCCGGGGTGGCGATGGTGTTGAACGGCGCGGCGTTCTCGCCGCCGGAGTACATCAGGCCCTCGTCGTGCGGTGGCTCCCAGCCGGGTTCGCCCCAGAACGCCTGCTTGAACGGCACACCCTGCTCGACCAGCCAGTCGAAGTGTTCGAGGCTGCCCTCGCAGTAGTCGTGGATCTTGCCGGTGTCGACGCCCGGCCCGAGCGCGGCGAGCAGGAACTTCTCCATGTTCTCCGGCGAATCCTCGAAGCCGAGGGCGCGTTGCAGCGGGGTGCCGCCGCCGAGATAGACATATCCGCCGGACAGCGCGGCCGCGCCGCCCCAGCCGCCGGTGCGTTCCAGCACCAGGACATCGGCGCCGGCGCGGGCGGCCTCGATCGCCGCGCAGGCGCCGGCGATGCCGTAGCCGGCGATGACCACATCGGCGGTCAGATCCCACTCGGTCACCTCGGCGGCACGCAGCGGGCGGACGGTCGCGGTGTCGGACATCAGCGATACCTCACTTGCTCTCTCGGGCGGATTCGCGCTTCTTCCGTTGCGCCGCAACCTTGCCCGCGATGTGGTCGAGTTTGGTGCCGGCGGGCCAGCCGACGTAATGGCTGAGGAACAGCGCGATCTCGTGCAACTGCTCGGCGGTCAGCTCCTCGTTGTGCAGCGCGGCGCCGATCTGGATCTCCGCGACGTCGAACAGGCCCTGTGCGGACAGCGCGCCGAGCAGGAGCAGGCGCCGATCGCGCAGACTCAGGCCCGGCCGGGACCAGATGTCGGCGAACAGATGGTCCGCGGTGACGGCGAAATGGTCGCCGGGGCCGTCGGTGAACTCCATGCCGTACACCTCGCCCATCCGGGCCAGGCCGCGCTGCCGGCGGTCGTCGGGCACGGATCCGTTGCCGCTCATGGTCGCTCCTTCGCGAGGGTGCCGGCGCCGACGCCCAGCCCGGGGCCCAGTTCGGTGAAAGCCGTTCGGGCCAGCGGTAATTCGATATCGAGCCGGTCCGCCAGCGCGAGCGCCAGGGACAGGTCCTTCTCCCCGAGATCGCGTACGTGCGACAGGATCGGGAACCAGAAGTCGTCGGCCGGGATCGGTACGGTGGTGTCGCGCAGGATGATCGAGCCCGCACCGCCGGTGACGGCGTCGGAATGGCGCACCACGCGGCCGAGCTTCTTCAGATCCAGGCCCGCGGCCTCGGCGAGTCGCTGTGCCTCGCCGGCTGCGGTGAAGGCCACGAAGTGCAGCAGGTTGCGGGCCAGCTTCATCCGGGTGCCCGCGCCGACCTCGCCGGCGCGCACGACCAGATCCGCGAAGCAGCGGAACGGTTCCCGCAGCCTGGCGTACGCCGCCTCGGTGCCGCCGACCATCACCGCGAGCCGGCCCTGCTGCGCCCCCACGGCGCCGCCGCTGATCGGAGCGTCGACGAGATCCACACCGTGGCTGGCACATTCGGCCGCCAGTTCGACGGCGGTGGCGTCGGCGATCGTGGAGTGCACCGCGATCACGGTGCCGGGGCGGGCGGTGCTCAGCAGCCCGTCCGGCCCGGTGACCACCGTGCGGACCTGATCGTCGGTCACGACCACCACCGAGATCACCTCGGCCTGCGCGGCGACCTCGGCCGCGGTGGCGGCGGCCTTCGCGCCGGCGGCGGTGAACGGTTCGACCACCTCGGGCCGCAGATCGCACACCACCAGCCCGCCGGGCCAGGCGAGCAACCGCTCGGCCATCGGTTTGCCCATATCGCCCAGGCCGATGAAACCGACCTGTACGGGTGGGGTTTCGGCGCCCTCCGGCCCGCTCATGCCCGGAACACCTGGCCGCCGTCGACATTGAGGATGTGGCCGGTGACCCAGGCCGCGTCGTCGGACAGCAGATACAGGCAGGCGCCGACCATGTCCTCCGGAGTTCCCATGCGCTTCAACGGGATCCGGTTCACCATATCCTTGACGATATTGCCCGGGGTGACCGTGCGGGTGGCCTCGGTGTCGGTGGGCCCGGGTGCGATCGCGTTGATCCGGATCTTGGAACCGCCCAGTTCGTAGGCCAATTGCTGGGTGAGGCCGTTGATCCCGACCTTCGCCAGGCCGTAGAAGCCGGAGTACACCCAGGCGGCCGTGGAGGATTGGTTGACGATGGACCCGCCGCCGTTCGCGGCCATCGGTTGCCAGACCGCGCGGGTGACGTTGAGCGCGCCGTCGAGATTCACGCTCATGAACTTCTTGTAGTAGTCCCACGGCACGGTCAGCAGCAGGTCGATCTTCATATCGCCGTAGATGGCGGCGTTGTTGACCAGGTGGTGGATGCCACCGAATTCGGCCACGGTGAATTCGGCCAGGGCCGTGGCGGATTCGGGATCGGCGACGTCCACGCGGTGGAAGACGGCGGTGCCGCCGGCCGCGGTGATCTCCTTGGCGACCTCTTCGCCCGCCTCCGCGTTCAGGTCGGCGACGACCACCTTGGCGCCCTCGGCGGCCAGGGCGCGCGCATAGGCGGCGCCGATGCCGCGGGCCGCGCCGGTGACGATCGCGGATCGTCCGGTGAAACGGGTCATGAGAAGTGCTCCTGTTCGACGGTCGCGATCAATTCCGATTCCGGTGTGCCGGTCCGGGTGCCGGCGACGACCCGGCCGCCGCCCGGCCGGGCGGCGTTGCCGGTGCTCACGAGCCTGCCCATCGGTAGCTCCCTAGGTGTCCGGACACGTGTACGGACTATAGGTTCGAGTGCTCTCGGCGCGCAAGAACTCGTTTCAATTCTGGCCCGCCGCGGCGGTGTGCTCCGGCATCATCGGGAGTGGATCGCCGTGGGCATTGTCGGCGCGGGCCGCCGATGGTAGCGTCCAGACACATGTCCAGCTATGTGTCTCTCGCAGCGCCGGAACAGCGTCGCGGGTGGCCGAACTCGTTCCCGGTGGAGGTCCGCTGATGCCTCGATTCACCCCGCATCCGCAGCGCCGGCCGGCGCTGGTGGCCGGCGCCTCGTCCGGTATCGGCGCGGCCACGGCCCGCGCGCTGGCCGAACTCGGCCATCCGGTGGCCCTGGGCGCCCGCCGGGTGGAGATCTGCGAATCGCTGGCCGAGAAGATCCGCGCCGACGGTGGTGAGGCGTTCGCCCATCGGCTCGACGTCACCGATCTGCGGTCGGTCGACGAATTCGTGACCGCCGCCGAGGCGGCCCTCGGGCCGATCGAGATCGCCGTCTCCGGCGCGGGCGATCTGGAGTTCGGGCAGGCGTACCGGATGGATCCGGAGATGTTCCTGAAACAGGTGCACGTCCACCTGGTCGGCGCGCAATGGCTGGTCAATCGGGTGATTCCGGGGATGGTCGAGCGCCGCCGCGGCGATTTCGTGCTGATCGGTTCCGATTCCGCGGATATTCCGCGACCCGGTATGGGCGCCTATGTCGCCGCCAAGTCCGGGCTGGAGGCGATGGGGCATCAGCTGCGAATGGAGTTGGAGGGCACCGGCGTTCGCGCCTCGGTGGTCCGGCCCGGACAGACGCAGACCGGGATGGGGATGACCGCGGCGCCGGAGTCGATCGGCCCGGTGCTCGAGAATTGGGTGCATTGGGGATTCGCCCGGCATTCGTACTTCCTGCGCGCCTCCGATATCGCCGCCGCGGTGACCGCGGTGGTGTCCACCCCGCGCGGCGCGCATCTGGTGCTGGTCGAGGTACAGCCGGAAGCGCCGCTGCGCGAGGTGGATTCGAACGAGACCGGAGGGAACGGCTGATGCGCATCGAGGTCGATCTGGATCTGTGCCAGGGGCACGCGGTCTGCCAGGACGAGGCGGGCGCGGTGTTCACCGTGCCGAAGCACGGCAAGGTGGAGGTCCGCCGCGCCGATCCCGGGGCCGATCTCGAGGCGGTCCGTGCCGCGGTCCGGTACTGCCCGACCCAGGCGTTGTCGCTGGTCGACGACGACCCGAATTCCTAGATACCGCACGGCAGGAGAGGGACACCGATGTCCTGGCAGCGCTACTTCTTCGACTTCGGCAACCGGTATCGGATCGGCGAATCCCCGGTCCTGTTGTGGTGACGGATATTTCGCACCGCTGACCGCCGCCCGCCGCTCGCACCGAGGGAATCGCACATGCCGAACAACTTCGCCGACCTCTTCGAACACGTCGTGGACGCGATGCCCGACCGGATCGCCGTGATCGAGGGCGAACGCCGGATCACCTTCCGCGAGTTGGAGGACCGGGCCAATCGGCTCGCCCACCATCTCGCCGCCGCGGGCATCGGCCGCGACGCGCACGTCGGCTTCCAGATGCACAACAGCGTGGCGACCATGGAGACCCTCCTGGCCTGCTTCAAGCTGCGCGCGGTGCCGATCAACATCAACTACCGGTACGGCGCCGAGGAACTGCGCTACCTGTTCGACAACGCCGATCTGGCGGCGCTGGTGCACCATCGCTGCTACGCGCCGGTGGTGGACGCGGTGCGGCCGCTGGTTCCCGGACTGCGCCACGTGCTGGTGGTCGAGGACGATCAGGGCGGTGCGGGCCTGCCCAGCGATTCGGTGCCGTATGCCACCGCCTTCGAGAACACCTCCGCCGAACGGGATTTCGAGCCGCGCAGCGGCGACGACCGGTTCGTGATGTACACCGGTGGCACCACCGGGCTGCCCAAGGGCGTGGTGTGGCGGCAGGAGGACATGTGGCGGGTACTCGGTGGCGGAATCGACTTCTACACCGGCGTTCCCGTCGCCGACGAATATCAGCAGTCCCGCACCGGCGCGCAGAACGAGCCGTGGTTGTGGTTCGTGCTGCCGCCGCTGATCCACGCCGCGGCCATGATGCCGACCTTCAACGCGCTGTGGTCCGGTAGCGGTGTGGTGTTCGAACCGCGCTTCGACCCGCGCCGGGTGTGGCAGGTGGTGTCGGCGGTGCGACCGCAGGTACTGGTCATCACCGGAGATGCCATGGCCCGCCCGCTGATCGATGCGTTGCGCGCCGAACCGGCCGACACCTCGTCGCTGCTCTCGATCGGCTCCGGCGCGGCGCTGCTGTCGCAGCCGGTGAAGAACGCGATGCTCGAGCTGCTACCGCAGACGGTGCTCACCGATTCCATCGGCTCGTCCGAAACCGGTTTCGGCGGAATCGGTTTCGCGCAGAAGGACGACGATCCGGGGCGCGGCCCACGGGTGCGGATCGGTCGTGGCGCACTGGTGGTGGACGATGCGGGCGAGCCGGTCGCGCCGGGCGGGGAGGGCTGGGTCGCCAAGTCCGGCAACGTCCCGATCGGCTACTACAACGATCCGCAGCGGTCCGCCGCGTTGTTCCGCACCGTCGGCGGTACCCGGACGGTCGTCACCGACGACCGTGCGCGGGTGGAGGCGGACGGTTCGATCACGCTGCTCGGCCGCGGCAACATGGTGATCAACACCGGTGGCGAGAAGGTGTTCACCGAGGAGGTGGAGGCCGTCGTGAAGGCGCATCCGGCCGTCTACGACGCGGTGGTGATCGGGGTTCCGCATGAGCGCTGGGGGCAGCAGGTGGCGGCCGTGGTCGCGGCGGCCGGGCCGGAGCCGATCGACTTCGCGGATCTCGAGCGGCATGTCCGCGTACATCTCGCGGGATACAAACTGCCGCGGCGGATCTGGGTGGTCGAGGAGGTCGGCCGGACGCCGAGTGGCAAGCCGGACTATCGGTGGGCCGCGGAGCTCGCGGCCGGGCGGGATTCGGAGCACGACGCGGGGTGAGTCCGGTGATCCGGCGCGCCGGGCGGGTTCCGGCATTCGGGTCCGGCAGGAATAAGAACGTGTTCTACTTTTTGGATGTCTGGGATGCATTCGGTACTGGGGGAAGTGGTCCGCTCGCCGGTGCGGGTCCGGGCGGCCTCCGCGAGTTCGGCGCTGTTCGCGGTCGATCCGGCCGCGGCCCGTGATCTGCTCGCGGGGACCGGTCTCACGCCCGCGAAATATCTCGGCCGCGCGCTGTGCTCGATCGCCTTCGTGCGCCACATCGATACGGATCTCGGCCCGTACCACGAGTTCTCGTTCGGCCTGCTGGTCCGGTACCCGGGCCGGTCCGGGATCGGCGTCCACATCCAGTGGCTGCCGGTGAATCAGGAATTCGCCTGTGTGGCCGGCCGCGACATCTGGGGCTTCCCCAAGGAGGTCGTCGAGGTCGACATCACCGCCACCGGCCGCGGTCAGCGCTGTGAGGTGCGCGCCGACGGCGAACGGGTGATCGCGATCCACACCACCTCCGGCCTCCCGGCCCCCGGTGGGGCAGGCGGCGCCTCGGTCGACGCGTACACCTATCGCGGCGGCGTACTGCGCCGCACGCCCTGGACGATGCATCCGGCCGGGGTGCGAATCATGCCCGGCGGCAGCCGGATCGAGCTGGGGACGCATCCGGGCGCGGACCGGTTCCGGGCGCTCGGCCTGCCCAAGCGCGCCCTGTTCACCAGCCGGATCGGCTCTCTCACCATGCAATTCGACGACGCGGAGGATCTGTCGTGAACAAGACCGCCCTGGTGACCGGCGCGGCGAGCGGTATGGGCCGGCTGGTGGCGCGACGCCTGGCCGCCGCCGGGCACCGGGTGGCCGCCCTGGACGTCAACGAGATGGGCCTGGCCGAAACCGCCCGCCGCTCACCGAATACCGGCACCTACATCTGCGACGTCTCCGATCCGGAGGCGGTCACCGCGGCCGTCGCGAAGGCGCGCGCCGACCTCGGCCCGATCGACCTGCTCGTCCACGCGGCCGCCCTGTGCCGGGTGGGTTCCGCACTCGGGCACGACGTTTCGGAGCTGCACCGGGTCATGGCGGTGAACTACCTGGGCACGGTGAACATTTGCCAGGCGGTGGTACCCGCGATGAAGGAGGCAGGCGCCGGCACCGTGGCGCTGTTCGCCTCGCTGGCGGGCTGGCTGCCCTCGCCCGGCCTGGCGGCCTACTCCGCCTCCAAATTCGCCGTGATCGGCTACACCGAGGTGCTCGCGCAGGAACTGCACGGCACCGGCGTCCGGCTGGTCTCGATCTGCCCGCCGATGGTGGAAACCCCACTGCTGGACGGGATCCGGGCCGTGGATCCGGCCGTGGTCGCCGGGCAGAACGGGATGTCGCCGGAGAAGGTCGTGGACGCGCTGGAGAAGGCGATCGCCGATCCGAAGGCGCCGCTGTTCGTCTTCCCCGGTTCCGCGCGGCCGCTGGTGCTGGCGCGGCGTTTCGTCCCCGACCTGCTGCGCAGGCAGGTGACCCGGATGGTCAAACCCGCGGTGTGAGCGGGCCTATGGCGCTGCGCCGCCGCCGGGTGGGCGGCCCGCGGCCCAGTCGGCCCAGTCACCCAGCGCCTCGGTGATCCGGACCCCGGCCTCGGCGGTGACGCGCAGCGCGGCCACCTGCGGGGTGTAACCGTATTCGCCGTTGTCCTTGGCGGCGGACAACTTTCGATAGGCCTCGGCCAGGCCGTGGTAGAAGGCGGCCTCGCGTTCGAGGTGGTCCGCGAGTTCCCCGGGTGTCATCAGCCAGAAGAACACCGACCGCAGCAGGGGTTCCAGCCGGAACGTGTGATCGACCTCGACCTCGGTCAGCCACCGCCGCACCTCGGCGAGCCCGGTATCGGTGATGCGGTAGTCCTTGCGTCCGCGCGGCCCCTCACCGTCCACCACGATGTACCCGTCCTGCTGCAATTTGCGCAGTTCACCGTAGATCTGCGGATGTCCGGCCGGCCAGACCGAGCCGAGCAGCTCGTCGAAGCGCCGGGTCAGATCCCAGCCGCTGGCCGGTTGTTCGGCCAGCAGTCCGAGCAGCGCATGCCTCAGCGACATGGCACACCGCCGTGATGTTCATACGGACATGTTCCTGTTGACATGTTGATGCCCACATGAGAGGGTTCCTTCTGGCTCACCTGTTCAAAGTAACATGTCGAAATCGACACCTGGAGGAACCATGTCCGAATCCGGACAGGGGAATGTGTTCATCACGGGAGCGAGTGCCGGGATCGGGGCCGCGACCGCCGACCTGCTGGTCCGTCGCGGCTACACCGTCTTCGCCGGCGTCCACACCACCGCGGCCACCCCGCGACCGGGCCTGCGGCCCGTGCCGATCGATGTCACCGATCCCGAAAGCGTCTCGGCCGCAGCCGAACTGGTGGCGGCGGAGGTCGGCGGGGCGGGCCTGCGCGCGGTCGTGAACAATGCCGGCATCATCGTGCAGGGCCCGCTCGAGCTGGTGTCGCCCGCGGAACTGCAACGGCAGTTCGCGGTCAACACCCTCGGCCCCGCCTATGTGTGCCGCAGTTTCCTGCCGCTGGTCCGCGCCGGTCACGGCCGGATCGTCAACATCAGCGCCCCCACGGCCCGGGTCCCGGTCCCGTTCCTCGGGCCCATCGGCGCCAGCAAGGCCGCGCTGGTCTCGCTGTCGGACGCGCTGCGCAGCGAATTGGCGGCCTGGCACATCCCGGTCGTCGTGGTCGAACCCGGCGGCACCCGCACGGAGATCTTCACCAAGGCGGAGCGGGTGGCGGCCGCGACGATGGCGACCGACCGCGCCCCGCTGTACGGTGCGCAATTGGCGGCGGTCGCGAAAGCCGCTGCCCGCCAGCCCCTGGGGCCCATCGATCCGGTGGCGGCGGCCGTCGCCCGCGCCGTCGCCGCCCGAAATCCAAAGCGCCACTACGCCGCCGGCACCGGCGTCCGCCTGTTCGGCGTCATCGCGGCCCTCCCGGATCCCCTGCGCGACCGCGTGGTCGCCACCGCCTTCGGGCTGACCGGCGCGGCCCGCAAGGCCGATGCCGGGAACCGACAGCCCACTGATCCGCGCCTCGGGGTCACGGAAGGGACAGTTCCGCCGCCATCCGCGCGGTGATCGTGGTGAGCACCCGGGCGGCGGTCGCCAGATCCTCCGGCGAGACCGAACCGTAAGCGCGCGAGATTGTTTCGCCGGTCTCGGTGCGGATGCGCGCGACCAGGTCGCGACCGGCCGCGGTGAGTTCGGCGCGGCCTTCGGGCAGTTCGCGGAGCAGGCCCGCGTCGAGCAGGCGGGAAAGGGCGGTCCCGACCTCGGCGGGGGACCAACGGGTGAGGGTCGCGATGTGATCGATGTGGCCGGCGCGGTCGATCGGGGTGCCGGCGGCCACGATCTGGTTCAGGGTGATCCACTGGTGCTCGTCGAGCGTGGTGCCGGACAACGCCCTGGTCAGGATGGCCGAATGGTGCTTCTCGGCGCGGCCGACGATGGACGGGTTCAGAGTGGGGGCGGTCATGGCGATCTCCTCGGTTCGGCGGTGGTTCCGCGTGAAACCATTCTGACACTCAGTCCCAGAAAAACTCAAGTGTCTTTAGTGACGTAGTGTCTTTTGGGACTGAGAGTCGGTTCGGGTTACACTGCCGGGATGGATCCGGATGATCGTTCGCTGCCGCTGCGGGAACGGAAGCGGCTGCGCACTCGGCGGTCACTCGCCGATACGGCGTTGCGACTGTTCGCGGAGCGGGGGTTCGATGCCACCACGGTGGACGAACTCGTCGACGCCGCGGAAGTCTCCCGCAGCACGTTCTTTCGCACCTTCGCCACGAAGGAGGCGGCGGCGGTGGAGGCCGAGACCGAGTTGTGGGCCGCGTATCTCGCCGCGGTGCCGTCGCGGGCCCGTGCCGGGACGGTGCTGGATGCGTTGCGCGACAGTCTGATCGCGGCGGTGGACGGATTGCCGGGGGACTGGGACGCGCGGTATGTCGCCACCCGGCGGCTGATCCTCACGACGCCCGGTCTGCTCGGATACGTGGAGTATCACCGAACCGGGGTGGAACGCGACGTGATCGGTGCGCTGGCAACCGAACTCGGGCTCGACGCCGATGATCTGCGATTGCGGATCCTCGCGGAACTCGCCACCACGGCGTGGAGTATCGCGGGGCGGGACTGGGTCCGGGCGGACGGCGCGGGCGGTCGGCCGGGCCTGGCCGACCGCCTGCGGGCGGCCTTCGCCGCGATACCGCTCAGTCTCGGACTGGCGGCGGGAAGCCGGTGATCAGCGGCCCTCGAATTTCGGTTTCCGCTTCTCCGCGAAGGCTTTCGGGCCCTCCTTGGCGTCGTCGCTGAGGAATACGCTCAGGCCGACCTTCGCGTCGGCGGCGAACGCCTCCTCCTCGTGCATACCCTCGCTGTCGCGGATGGTCTTGAGGATGGCGCGGACCGCGAGCGGGCCGTTGGCGTCGATCAGGGCCGCGATCTCCAGGGCCTTCGCCAGCGCGGTGCCGTCGGGGACCACATGGCCGATCAGGCCGTATCCCAACGCCTCCCGCGCGGTGATGTGGCGGCCGGTGAGCAGCAGATCGCAGGCGACGGTGTAGGGGATCTGGCGGGGCAGCCGGACCGCCGAACCGCCCATCGGATACAGCGACCAGCGGGCCTCGGAGATACCGAATTTCGCGCTCTCCCCGGCGATTCGGATATCGGTGCCCTGCAGGATCTCGGTGCCGCCCGCGATCGCGGCGCCCTCGACGGCGGCGATCAGCGGTTTGGTGAGGCGGCGGCCCTTCAGCAGGCCGGGAATGCGGGCCGGGTCGAAGGCGCCGCCCTCGCTCATATTCTTGCCCGGGTCGTTGCGGGTCATCGCCTTCAGATCGGCGCCCGCGCAGAACGCGTTGCCGGCGCCGGTGAGGATGCAGCTGCGGATGTCGGGATCGTCGTCGACGGTGTCCCACGCCCGCACCATGATCTCCAGCATCTCGCCGGAGAGCGCGTTGCGGACGGCCGGGCGGTTCATCGTGACGATCAGGGTGTGCCCGCGGCGCTCGACGAGGGCGTGCGGTTGCGAATCGGTCCCGGTCGCCGGCGCTGCGGCGGAGGTCGTCTCGGCCATCACTGCTCCTTCTCGTGTACGTCGGGGCTGTGGTCGAAGTTACCCCGGACTGTTGTCCAGAACAATAACGTGTTCTAGTTTGGGAACAGGCCGGATCCGCGACGGCGCCCCTCGGCGCCGCGGCGGTGCGACGACGACGGAGGGAGCGGCGATGGAGACGACGGCGACGGAGGCGGCCGGAACCGGCGGTACGGCCACGCTGCCCGCGCGGATCACGCCGGCGCTCATCGAACGACTCACCGCGCGGGTGGTCGCGGGCGCGGCGCGCGAACCGTATCGGATGATCGAGGTGTACAGCGGCGCGGTCGTCGGCGGCCTACCGCAGTCCGCGCCGGCGGATGTGGCCGAGGCCGCGGCGAAAGCACGTGCGGCGCAACGGGAATGGGCCGCCTGGCCGGTGTCGCGGCGACTGGCGGTATTCGCGCGGGTGCACGAGCTGATCCTGTCCGAGCACGAGACCGTCGCCGATCTGATCCAGATCGGCTGCGGTAAGACCCGGCGGATGGCGTTCGAGGAATCCTGCGATGTGCCGATGGTGATCAGCCACTATCTGAAGACCGCGAATCGGGTGCTGAAGCCGGCCCGGCGACCGGGTGCGATACCGGTCATCAGCGCCGGCCTCGAACAGCATCGGCCCAAGGGCGTGGTCGCGGTGATCTCGCCGTGGAACTTCCCGTTCGCCATCTCGCTCTCGGATGCGACCCCCGCCCTGATCGCGGGCAACGGCGTCGTGCTCAAGCCGGACAACAAGACCGCGCTGTGCGTGCTGTTCGGCGTGGAACTGCTGTACCGGGCCGGGCTGCCGGAAGGACTCGTGCAGGTGGTGTGCGGGGAGGGTCCGGATATCGGGCCGACCCTGATCGACAACACCGATTTCGTCATGTTCACCGGCTCCACCGCGACGGGCCGCACGATCGGGGAACGCGCGGGGCGCAACCTGATCGGCTGCAGCCTGGAACTCGGCGGGAAGAATCCGATGATCGTGCTCGAGGACGCGAATCTCGACGAGGCGATTCCCGGCGCGCTGTTCGCCGTGTTCGCCAACAGCGGTCAGGCGTGCATGCACATCGAGCGAATCTATGTGCACGAGCGCGTATACGAGGAGTTCGAGCGCCGATTCGTGGCCGCCGCAGCGCAATTGGGGGAGACGGCGGGTGCGGTCTACGACTACACCGCGGATTTCGGCTCGCTGGTCTCGATCGAACACCTCGAACGAGTGGCCGCGCATGTGGCGGACGCGCGCGCCAAGGGGGCCACCGTGCTGACCGGCGGTACCGCGCGGCCCGATCTGGGGCCGGCTTTCTACGAGCCGACCGTACTCACCGGGGTCACCTCGGAGATGGTCCATGCGACCGCGGAGACCTTCGGCCCGGTGGTGTCGCTGTACCGGTACACCGACGAGAACGAGGTGATCCGCCTCGCCAACGCCACCACCTACGGGCTCAATGCCAGTGTGTGGAGCCGGGATACGGCCCGCGCGGCCCGGGTCGCGGATCGGCTCGAGGCGGGCAACGTCAACATCAACGACGGTTTCGTGGCGACCTATTCGGCCAAGGGCACCCCGTCCGGCGGCGTGAAGCAGTCGGGGGTCGGTACCCGGCACGGCGCCGCGGGCCTGCTCAAGTACACCGACACCGTCAACATCGGCGTGCAGAAGCGGCAGGTCCTGTCCGCACGGGCGGGGATGCCGTACGAGAGACAGCTCGCCACCACGCTGCTCACCCTGCGGTGGATGCGGCGGTTGCGGCTGCGCTGACCCGATCCGCAGGGCGGCAAGGGTATTCCGAGCCCCCTCGCCGAAACCCGGTCCGGGTGGAGCGAATTCGGTCGACTGTCCGCAGAACACGGTTCACCTGCTCGCCATCCCGGGCTGGGACCCTTGGGCGGTGTCTCAGCCCGGTGACCGGAAGCGGGTCGGATACGCACTGCTGACTCCGGCTTACCGACTTCTGGAGCTCGACCACCCGACGGCGCTGTCCCGCGCCGAGATTCGACTGCGCGCGGAGTTCGCGACCGTATTCGACCGCGATTCCGTGCGCCGGATCCTGCACGATTCCTACGATCGTTTCATCGCGCAGGCGAGCGTGACGCTCTACCTGCCGGTCCTGGCGGAACGGTTCGCCCGGCAACGGCTGCAGGCCCAGGCGAAAGCCGAAGGGCGAGTGGCGCAATCGAAACCGATCGTGCTGTTCCTGTGTACGCACAACGCCGGTCGGTCGCAGATGGCGCTGGGCTACTTCCTGCAACTGGCCCGCGGCCGGGCCATCGGCTGGTCCGGCGGCACCGAACCGAGCCGATGGCTCAATCCGGCGGTGGTCGGCGCGATGGCCGAGGCCGGCATCGACATCACCGACGAATATCCGAAGCCGTGGACCGACGAGATCGTCCGGGCCGCCGACATCATCATCACCTTGGGCTGCGGCGATATGTGCCCGCAGTTGCCGGACACCTATTACGAGGACTGGATCGTCGACGATCCGGCGGGTCTGTCACTGGCACAGGTGCGGCCGATCCGCGACGATCTGCGCCGCCGCGTCGTGCGGCTCCTCTCCGATCTGCACATCCCGGTGGCGGGCTGAGCCCTGCCGCGTCGCGGTGTGGCGCAGCTGTGCCCGGAAGCCGTTGCCGCGCGGACTCTTCCGAATTCAGCGTCCGGTGAAGTTCGGTGGCCGGCGTTGCAGGAAGGCGGTGATGCCCTCGCGCATGTCGTGGGTCGTGAACACGATGTGCTGAGCGCGGGCCTCGTCCTCGAGCGCCTGCGCGAACGAGATCGAATCGCTGCCGTCGAGCGACCGTTTGATCAGGCTCAGCGCGGTGGTGGGTCCGGCGGCGAGGCGAGTGGCCCAGTCGCGGGCCACCTTCGGCAGTTCGTCGGCGGGGACCACCTCGTTGATCAGGCCCCACTCCAGCGCGCGGTCGGCGCCGAATTCGTCGCCCAGCATGGCGATCTGCTTGGCCCGGCGCTGCCCGACCTGACGCGGCAGGGTCCAGGAGGTGCCGCCGTCGAGCGCCAGTCCGCGCTTGACGAACACCTCGCAGAACCGGGCCCGATCGCTGGCGAGGACGAGATCACAGGCCAGCACCAGCCCGAGCGCCACCCCGAACGCGACGCCGTCGACCGCGGCGAGGGTCGGCTTCGGCAGCCGGTGCAGGCGGTCCACGATCTCGCCGACCGCGCGCATCTCGAACAGGATCGACTGCTGCGCACCGCCGGTGAGCCCGCGGCCGTCACCGGAGCTCATATTGCCGGACAGATCCGCACCGGCCGAGAAATTGCCGCCCGCGCCGGTCAGCAGCAGCGCGCGGTCGGCGGGGTCGTCGGTCACCTCGATCAGGGTGCGGCGCAGGATGTCCCAGTCCTCGGCGCCGAGCGCATTCTTCTTCGCGGGACGGTCGAAGATGATTGTCACCAGGCCGTCGGCCCGTTCGACACGTGTCGATGACATGGAAACTCCTTCTGGAGAACTGTTCTCGGGTCACGGCGCGGCGGGCGCGACGGTGACGAAGCGCTGCGCAATCTTGTAGGCGGACAACCGTTCCCGCAGGCCGGTGCGGAGCGCCGCCGGCACCGGTTTCGCCAGGTGCGGGCTCAGCGCGTTCAACGCCGCGGGCCGATTCGGGGTCAGCGTGGCGGTGTGCCCGTCGACCTCGTAGGTGATCGTGGAGAACGCCATGCCGAACCCTCCGACGCCGAGGTACGGACGGGCTCGCCCGCGCCTCGAGCGCTTACTGTCGTATGTACAGTAAACACTACCGGAGGGTCGGGTGCGGCGGAAGTGCCCGCTACCGGGTGGCGGCCGGGCGGCTCCGGCGGGCAGACGGTTTCGCGGCTTTCGCCGGCGGCGCGACCAGGCGGGCGGCGTGATCGAGGATGCAGGCCAGGCCGTATTCGAAGTTGCGCTCGTCCGGGGCGCCGAACCGATGGCCGCGGGCCGTCGCCTCGGCGAACAGCGGGGTCGTCTCGGGGGCGACCACCATGTTCTCGTAATAGGCGCCGGTCTCCGCCTCCGCCGACTGCCGGCGCTTCTGGTGCAGCCGCTCCAGCACGACCGACCCCCGGACGTGCAGTTCCACCGCCGAATAGGTGTCGAAGGCATCCTCGAGCGACAGCCCGGCCGCCACCAGATTGGCGACGGCCTCCTCGGTCTGGCGCACCCCCAGGCGCGCGGCCTTCGGGCTCAGCGCCGCGCCGATCAGGATCAGGTCGCAGAGAATCGGATTGCCCAGGAAGGTGTTCCGCATCATGCGGGCGTGCGCGGCCAGCGATTCGCGCCAGTCGTCGGCGGCCACGAACGGTGTGTCGAAGGCGTACTGCCGCAGGGCGCGATCGGCCATCGCGGTCAGCAGGTCGTCCTTCTTCCGGAAGTACCAGTAGATGCTGGTGACGCCGACGCCGAGATGCTTGCCCAGCAACGGCATACTCATGTTGTCGATCGAGATCTGTTCCGCCAGTTCGAACGCGCCGTCGATGATGTCCTCGGGATTCAGCGATCCGCGCTCACGTCGCTGCCCCTTGACGGGGGTGCCTCGCTTGGTCATTGCTGAACTCGTCCTTCGCGAAATATCGGGATGGGAGGGAGCGGCTTCGTGCCCACCGGCGGACAGTGGCAGTGGTACGCGGCACGGTAAGTCTTACCGATACCCATTCTATCCTCCCGTTTGCCGGAGGTGTGCGCGCCGGGGTCGGGTGCGACGGCGGCGATTCCCGCGCAGAACCTTGTGAAAGCATTATAGATAGGCATACAGTATGTGTATCCACAAGGCTCGCGGCCCGTCCCACGCTGCGAAAAACTGAGCGGCGGTGGCACTTCGGCCGGAGACGACGGAAGGACGCTGATGACCGACCTCGACGATGCGCGGCCCGGATACCGGCCGATCGATCTGGACAACCACTACTACGAACCGCTGGATGCGTTCACCCGCCATCTGGACAAGGCGTTCCGGCGGCGTGGGGTCCGGATGGTCAGCGACGGGAAGCATTACACCGCCGTCATCGGTGATCGGGTCAACCGGTTCATCCCCAATCCGACCTTCGACCCGATCATCGTGCCGGGCTGCCTGGATCTGCTGTTCCGCGGCCAGGTTCCGGAAGGGGTCGAGCGCTCGGCGCTGATGCGGGTGGAGCAGCTGGAGCTGCGGCCGGAGTATCGCGAGCGCGATGCCCGGGTGGCGGTGGTCGAACAACAGGGCCTCGCCACCGCGGTGATGTTCCCGACCTTCGGCTGCGGCGTGGAACAGGCTCTGCGCGACGATATTCCGGCGACCATGGCATCGCTGCACGCCTTCAACCGCTGGCTGGACGAGGACTGGGGCTTCGACCGCCCGGACCATCGCGTCCTGGCCGCGCCGATGATCTCGCTCGCCGATCCGGCGGCCGCGGTGGCCGAGGTCGACGACGTACTGGCGCGTGGCGCGCGCCTGGTCCACCTGCGCCCGGCGCCGGTGCCCGGTGCGACCGGGCCGCGCTCGCTGGGGCATCGCGCGCACGATCCGGTGTGGGCCCGGCTGGCCGAGGCCGGCGTGCCGGCGGCATTCCACCTGGGCGACAGCGGATATCTGCGGATCGCGGCCATGTGGGGCGGTAAGGAGACGTTCGAGCCGTTCGGGCCCGGCGATCCGCTGGACAAGATCCTGGTCGACGATCGCGCGATCCACGACACGATGGCGTCGCTGATCGTGCACGGGGTGTTCGACCGGCATCCCACGCTGCGGGTGGCCAGTATCGAGAACGGGTCGGAGTGGGTGCATCGGCTGTCCAAGCGCCTGCACAAGCTGGCCAATCAGACGCCGCGGTCCTTCCCGCACGATCCGGTCGACGCGCTGCGCGAACATGTCTGGGTCTCACCGTATTACGAGGAGGATCTGGTCCGGCTCGCCGGCGTGATCGGGGTCGATCGCATCCTGTTCGGCTCGGACTGGCCGCACGGTGAGGGCCTGGCGCAACCACTGTCGTTCCTCGACGAGCTGTCCGCGTTCGGGCCGGACGACGTCCGGAAGATCATGCGTGACAACGCCCTCGACTATCTAGGGCTGCCCGTCCCGGCCACGGCCGCCGCGAACGGCTGAGCCGCGATGCCCGAATGGACCCTCGGCGCAGTGCTCGACGCCGTGGCCGCGGCGGTGCCGGACCGGCTCATGACGGTGTGCGGGCCCCGGCGGACCACCTTCGCCGCGGCCGCCGCCGGCACCCGCGCGTTCGCGAACTTCCTGGCCGACCGGGGTTTCGGCGCGCACACCCCGCGCGAGCGACTGGCGCGCTGGGAATGCGGACAGGACCGGATCGCGCTGCTCATGCGCAACGACCGCTATCCGGAGGCATTGATCGGATGCCTGAAGGCCCGGGTGGTCCCGGTCAACGTCAACCATCACTACACCGCTGCGGAGATCCGTGATCTGCTCGCGTACGTCCGTCCCCGTGGGGTCGTCTACCACCGCGAGTTCGCCCCCGTGGTGGCCGAGGCGCTCGGCGGGGCCGAATTGCTGGTCTCGGTCGACGACGGCAGTACCGGCGCGGACCTGCCGGGCGCGGTGTCCTTCGACGACGCCGTCGCGGCCGGGGGCACCGCCGGGGTTCCGGACACCTCGCCGGACGACCTGATCATGATGTGCACCGGCGGTACCACCGGCCGTCCGAAGGGCGTGCTGTGGCGGCAGAGCGATATGTACGTGGCCGCCATGGGCGGCGCCGACCACGCGAATGCCGAAGCGCTGCACACGATCGCGCGCAACGGCGGCCAGACCTGGTTCGCGGTGTCGCCGCTGTTGCACGCGGCGGGGGTGTGGACCGTACTGGCCGGTGCGCTCAACGGGCACACCGTGGTGCTCTACGACGACCGCGAGCCCTTCGACGCGCACCGCACCTGGGAAACTGCGGCGCGGGAACGGGTCCGGATGCTCACCATCGTCGGGGACGCCTACGCCGGTCCGCTGGTCGCGCAGCTGCGCCGCGGCGAATACGACCTGTCCGCGTTGCGCTCGGTCGGAACCGGCGGCGCCGCAACGCATTCCCGGCACCGGGAGGCGCTGTTCGAACTGCTGCCGGGCGTCACCATCGTCGACGGGTACGGCTCGTCGGAGACCGGCGGCATGGGATACGGCAACAGCCGCAACGACGCTCGCGTGGACACCTTCGCGCTGATGCCCGGCGGCGCGGCCGTCGCCGCGGATCGCCGGCGATTCCTGCGGCCCGGTGACACCGAGACCGGCTGGGCGGCGCGCACCGGACGAGTTCCGTTGGGCTACTTCGACGATCGCGCGGCCACCGAATCGACGTTCCCGGTCATCGACGGCGTCCGGGTGGCGATTCCGGGCGACCGCGCGACCCTCGACGCCGACGGCACCCTGCGGCTGATCGGCCGGGATTCGCTGGTGGTCAACACCGGCGGCGAGAAGGTCTTCGTCGAGGAGGTCGAGACCGTGCTGCGGGCCCAGGACGGGGTGGCCGATGCCCTCGTGGTGGGCCGCCCCAGCGCGCGCTGGGGTCAGGAGGTGGTCGCGCTGGTGTGCGCGCATCCCGCCGCCGGCCTCACCGGCGACGCATTGCGGGCCGCGTGCCGGGCACGACTGGCCGGATTCAAGGCGCCGAAGGCGGTGCTGTTCGTGGACGAGATCCGGCGGCTCGGCAACGGCAAACCGGATTACCGCTGGGCCCTGGCCCGCGCGGCCGATGCGGTGCCCGTGGGGGATACGGCGGATATGGTGAACGGGACGGAGCGACGATGACCGCGGCGATCGATTGTCTGGTCAATGTGCATTTCGGGGAGACCGAGAAACAGCCCGGCTGGATGCTGAAGGTGCGCGACGACTATTTCAAGGGCCCGTCGTCGATGTACGACCAGGTCGAGTTGAGTGCCCTGCTCGACGAGATGGACGAGATGGGCGTGCGCCGGGCGATCCTGCTGGATTCGCTGTCGAAACCGTCGGTCACCGCGCGGAAATTCGCGACCGCGCGACCGGACCGGTTCACCCTCGGCATGGGCGGACTGGACCTGCTGCGGCCCATGCCGACGCTGCGCAAACTCGCCTCGGCCGTCGCCGATCTGCCGGTGTCCTATGCGGTGATGGGCCCGAGTTTCTGGGGCGACGGCCGGTATCCGGCCAGCGATGCCGTCTACTATCCGCTCTACACCAAATGCGCGGAACTCGGTCTGCCGCTGTGCCTCAACACCGGTATTCCCGGTCCGCCGATTCCCGGCGAGGCGCAGCATCCGATACATCTGGACCGGGTGTGCATCCGTTTCCCGGAATTGCGGCTGTGCATGATCCACGGTGCGGATCCGTGGTGGGACGTGGCCATCCGGCTGATGCTGAAATATCCCAACCTGCGGCTGATGACCTCGGCGTGGTCACCGAAACGGCTGCCGGAGACGCTGTTGCACTATATGCGCACCCGCGGCAAGGACCGGGTGATCTTCGGTTCGGACTGGCCCGTGCTGCCGATGCGCCGGGTCATCCCCGAGGCGGCGGCGCTGGATCTGCCCCCCGAGGTACTGGACAACTACCTCCACCACAATGCCGAGAAATTCTTCTTCGCCGACCGCAATTCCGCGGTGTGACCACAGGCAGACAAGGATCACCATGGACCGCTACGAATTGCGGCGACAGGATTACAGCCTGTCCGACCAGCAGCGGGAGTTGCGGAGTACGTACGCGAAATTCTTCGCCGCGCAGTGCCCGCTGCCGGTGGTCCGGGCGGCCGAGCCGCTCGGATTCGCGCCTGAGCTGTGGAAGAGATTGTGCGCCAACGGTTCCGCCGCGATGGCCGTCCCCGAATCGGTGGGCGGTGACGGCGCGACCCTGGTCGATCTGATCGTGGTGGCCGAGGAGATCGGCCGCACGCTGGCCCCGGTGCCGTGGATCGATCACGTCTGCGCCGCGCGGCTGCTGGCCCGGCTCGGCGCGTTCCCGGCCGAGGCGGTGGACGGGCAACGGCTGGTCGCACTGGATCCGCAAGGGGCCGTGCGCGGTTCGCGCCTCGTGGCCGCCGGCGCGATCGCCGACGAGCTGGTGGTCCGGGACGGGGACGAGATCGTCCGGCTGACCCACGACACCCCGCCGCCGCGGGTCGGCAATCTGGGCCGGCTGCCGATGGCCCTGGTCGATCCCGGCGCCGCGAGCAGTCGTACCGTGCTGGCCGCCGGACCGGCCGCGCTCACCGAATATCAACGGGCCCTGGACGAATGGCGGTTGCTGACCGCCGCCGCGCTGGTCGGGCTCATCGAGGAGACCATGCGGATCGCGGCGGCCTTCGCCACCACGAGATACACACTGGGCGTGCCGATCTCGACATTGCAGGCGATCTCCCATCCGCTGGCCGATATCGCCGTTGTGGTGCACGGCGGCCGGAATCTGGTGCGGCGGGCGGCCTGGTTCCTCGACAACGAACCGGACGAGCGCGCCGAACTGGCCCCCGCCGCCTTCGTCTACCTGAGCGAGGAGGCCGCGCGAGCGGCCACGGTCGCGGTGCACATCCAGGGCGGGCTCGGGGTGTCCACCGAATCCGCGGCGCCCGCCTACCTGGTCCGGGCCCGCGGCTGGCCGCTGGCCGCGGGCGATCCGGCCGCCGACGCGGTGCGGATCGCCCGCATCGTGGCCGCGCGGACCGCCGCCCCGGCCCCCGATTTCTCGGTGCGATAAGGCAGGAGTGGCAATGGATTTCGCACGAGTGGCACTGTCCGGAGCGGACGAGGAGTTCCGGGACCGGGCGCGCGCCTTCCTCGACACCCACGTCACCGACGAGGTACGCCGCCGCGACCGGGAGACCGGCGACAACTTCGACGAGGCGGTACATCTCGCGATGGGCGCCGAGGGCTGGCTCGCCGGGGAACTGCGGTCCGAGGCCCGCGGCGGCTTCGATCGACTGCGAACCCGCTTGTGGGAGTTGGAGAAACGACGCTATCGGGTGCCGTGGGTGACCTGGGGGACCACCGCGATCGTGGTGCCCGCGGTGCGCACGCACGGTAGCCCCGAACTACAGGAGGAGGTGCTGCCCGGGGTGTACGACGGCCGAATTCGCCTGTGCCTGGGCTACACCGAGCCCGAGGGCGGTTCCGACGTGGCCACCTGCAAGACCCGCGCGGTCCGCGACGGCGACGACTGGGTGATCAACGGCGCCAAGATGTTCACCACCGGTGCGCACAATTGCCAGTACGTCTTCCTGATCACCAACACCGATCCGGCCGGGAAGCGGCATCGCAACCTCACCATGTTCCTGGTGCCGCTGTCGGCGCCGGGCATCGAGATCCACGGCATCCGCACCGTCGACGGCGACCGCACCAATATCGTGTACTACACCGATGTGCGGGTTCCCGATCGGTATCGGCTCGGCGCCGTCGACGGCGGATGGGCGGTGCTGCAGGGTCCGCTGAACGAGGAGCACGGCGTGCGCAAGACCGCGCCGGACGGCCTGCAGGATGTCTCGATCATGGCGCATCAGGCGTCGTACATGGCCGCGGTGGTCGACGAGGTCGCCGCGGCGGTGGCGCAACCCGGACCGGACGGGCAGCGCCGCCTCGACGACGCCTCGGTGGCATATCGCCTGGGGCACAGCATCGCCCGGATGGAGGCCGCGGTATCCGCGCCCGGGGTGTTCGGTCGGGTCGCGGTCGCGCAGACCATGCGCGACATCGCCCCCGAACTCATGGACGCACTCGGCCCCACGGCGGCGCTGACCACCGAGGCCGCCGCGATCGACGACGGCGGCGGGGCCGAATACCTGTTCCGGTGGGCGCCGCTGTGCGGGATCTACGGCGGCACCCTGGAGGTCTTCCGCAACATCATCGCGCAGCAGACGCTGGGCCTCGGCCGTCCCGCCTACGCCCCGCCGCGCTGACCGGACTCAGCCGCCGGCCATCGCCTCCCGCCGAATCCATTGCAGCAGAGGCGGATTGTCCACGGTGGTGATCACCCCGGCGATGCGGCGCACCCAGCGTTCGTCGCCGAGCAGGTCCAGCATGCTCGCGGCCAGGTCCGCCCGCGCGGTGAACCGGCCGTCGGCATGCCCCTCGACCACGGTGTAGTCCGTGGCCGAGGGCAGGTGGTAGAGCCCGCTCGGCCGGACGATCGTCCAGTCCAGATCGCCGTCGCGCAACAGGGTTTCCATCCGCCGCATGTCCTCGTACAGGGTCCGGCCCAGTACCCGGGTCACCAACGGCAGCAGTACCCGGTTGAACAGGACCCCGCCGTCGGAATACGGCCGCGGATCGACCCCGCTCGAGCTGATCACGACCAGCCGGCGGATCCCGTGGTCGCGCATCGCGGCCGCGATGTTGGCGGTACCCGCCGAATAGGTCGTGATCGGCCCGTTGCCCGGCGGCACCCCCAGCGCCGACAACACCGCGTCCCGGCCCGCGACCGCCGCGTCCACCCCGGCCGGATCCAGCACGTCCGTCCGCACCACCTCGAGCCGATCATGCTGCAGCGGGAAGGAGTCCGGCTGCCGGGTGACCGCGGTGACCCGATGTCCGGCCTCCAGCGCGCGGGCGGTGAGCAGGCGGCCGGTGCGCCCGTTGGCGCCGAAGATCGTGAGCCGCGCGGTCACGAGGCGGCACCGGCCTCGGTGCGCAGCGAGACGAGCGCTCGCTCCCACGCCAGCAACTCGTCGAGCAGTTCGTGCAGCCGGCCGGCCTGGAACTCGCGCGGCCGGAACTCGGTGAAGTTCACGAAATCCTCCGCCAGCGTCAGCGCCACCTGCGGCCCGATATCCGCCATCCGCAGCACGCCCGCCTGCGCGCGCAACTTGTGGATCGCCATCACCGCGCCGTAGATGCCGTACCCCACATAGCCGACCGGTTTCCCGGCCCACTCGCGCAGCAGGTAGTCGATCGCGTTGGTCAGCGAGGAGGGTGCGGTGGTGTTGTACTCGGGCGTGACGACGACGAAGGCGTCGCAGGCGCCGATCCGCTCGGCCCAGCGCCGGGTGTGCGGTTGCGTCCCGTCCGCCCGGGCCGCCGGGATCGGTTCGTCCAGCAGCGGCAGCCGATAGTCCTGCAGATCGACCAGGTCGAAGTCCGCGGCATCGCCCGCATGCGCGACGGCGAGTTCCCGGACCCAGCGCGCCACCTCCTCGCCGTTGCGGCCCGGCCGGGTACTGCCGATGATGATGCCGATCGTGGTCATGATCGATCTCCTCGAAGTCGTGGAAGGTCCTCGTGTCCCGAGTGCCGAACACAAGTGGCGCGAGGCCGTCCCCCCGTGACACCCGCCCGATGTGACGAACACCACCCCGCCCGGATGTCACGGATCCCCGCCCCCGGACCACGTATGCATGACAAGACCCCCGAAGGCAGGAGCGACACATGACGGACCCGATGGACCCCGCCACCGAGGCCTTCGTCACCCACCGCAACCTGCTGTTCACGGTCGCCTACGAGATGCTCGGCTCGGCCGCCGACGCCGAGGACGTCCTCCAGGAGACCTGGCTGCAATGGGCCGGCGTCGACCTGGACCAGGTGCGCGACCCCCGCGCCTACCTGGTCCGGATCGCCACCCGCCAGGCGATCGGCCGCCTGCGCACCCTCGGCCGCCGCAAGGAGTCCTACGTCGGCCCCTGGCTACCCGAACCCCTGCTCACCGCCCCCGACGTGGCCGACGACATCGAACTGGCCGAGAGCGTCTCGATGGCCATGCTCCTGATCCTCGAGACCCTCACCCCCACCGAACGCGCGGTATTCGTCCTGCGCGAGGTGTTCGACCTCGGCTACGACGAGATCGCCGAAGCCGTCGCCAAGACCCCCACCGCCGTCCGCCAGATCGCCCACCGCGCCCGCGCCCACGTCGCGGCCCGCCGCCCCCGCGGCACCGTCTCCGCCACCGAGGCCCGCGCCACCCTGGCCGCCTTCCAGCGCGCGGTCGAAACCGGCGACCTGCAACGCCTCCTGGACCTCCTGGCCCCCGACGCCGTCTTCCTCGGCGACGGCGGCGGCATCAAACAGGCCCTGCTCCACCCGGTCGTAGGCCGCACCCCCGTCGCCCGCCTCCTCTCCGGCGGCACCCGCTGGATGGGCGGCGTGGTCACCACCGACCTCACCCAGGTCAACGGCCACCCCGCCCTCCTGATCCGCCTGAACGGCAAAATCGACGGCGTCGTCGCGATCCGCATGGACGACGGCCTCATCACCGGCGTCTACTCCGTCCGCAACCCGGAAAAACTCTCCCGGGTAGCCCAGGAAACAACAATGAGCCGCTGAGCGCGATACCAGTGCCCGATGCCCGATCCGGGCCGGTCTCCAACGAGTAGGACCCCCCTCACCGAACATGCCGGTGAGGGGGGTCCTGTCGTGTCTCCACACACGAGTCGGGGTGACAGGATTTGAACCTGCGACCTCTTCGTCCCGAACGAAGCGCGCTACCAAGCTGCGCCACACCCCGTGAAGTGAGCCTGCGATAGCTTATAACAAGGTCGCGCTATCCGTTAAATCGCCTGGTCATCTGCCCTGAAGGGGTGGTCAGTGGGTTTGCAGGGGGCGGATGCTGGCCAGGATCTTCTTGGCGGTGTCCTCGTCTACGGCCTTGGGGACGCCGGTGTCGGCGGCGATGGTCATGACGAAGCTGCCGTTCTCGTTGGGGAAGGCGAAGGTGTAGATGGCGAAGGTTGCGGCGCAGCCGGGGGCGGGGGCCGGGGCGGTGCCGTTGACCTGTACGAACGAGCCGTTCAGCTGGCCGTCCAGGGAGGTCAGGGGTTCGGCGAGATCGGCGCGGGCGCCGGTGGCGGTGGACCAGCCGATCTTGGCCATCCGCATGCCGACCTCGTTGGCCGCGCGCGCCGGATCGGATTGGGACGAGGTGGTCAGGAACGCGTTGGTGCGCACGTAGTTCGGGCAGTAGTCCTTGCCCTCCTGGGTGAGCCCGGCGATCTCCAGGCTCTCCGGCGGGTCGCCCCAGATCGCGGTGCCGATGCTGTCCACCACCCAGTCCTTGGGGACGTCGTAGGCGGCGCCGCGGGCGGGGACCGAGACCACCTGGTAGCCGGGGATCACGGCCGTCGCGGGGGCGGTCGGCGCGGCGCCGGCGGCCGGGTTCGGTCCGCCGCGGCCCGGGACCGGGGTGTCGCTGGTCAGGGCGCTGATCATCGTCGGGCCGGTGGATTCGGCCTCGGACTGGGCCGCGTGTTGTCCGGTCGAGATCACCGCGACGGTGATGCCCGCGACTACGACCGCCGCCGCTGCCGCGACAACGGTGTACAGGCGGGTGCGGCCGCCGCCGTCCGGTGGCGGCGGCGGATCCCAGGCCGGGTATCGGCCGGTCGAATAGGGCTGCGGTGCAGCGTAATTTGGGACGCTGCCGAGGTTCCAGGGTTGTTCCGGGCGTGGCGGCGCGTGTCCGGTGAACGCGGGCCGGGTGCCGGTGTTCGGGTCGAATCGGGGCAGGGCGCCGGTGTTCGGGTGGTATCCGGACGGATAGGAGCCGGTGTGCGGGCCGTCGGGGTTCGGCGTCGCTCGGGGGATGCGTGCGGCCGGGTCCACTCGCCGGGGCGGCTTGGAACGCGCGGGGAACAGGTCGTTCGCGTCACCGGGGGACGCCGCGGCGCCCCCGGTAGTCTCGGCACGGCCCGGCCGCTCGCGTTCGATCCGCTTGGTCGGTGCTTCCCCCACCGGGTCCGGTCTCGGTCCGCTCCCGTCGCCGGGTCGCGGTTGGATCCCACTGCTCAACTGAACCCCTACGTCATTGTCGGCGCAACCTAGCGCGCGACCGCCTCCGATTCCGATACCCCTCGGCCGCTGTCCGAAACCGGCCGGTCGGGTGCTGCCGCGACCAGGGTGAGCAGTGTGGCCTCCGGCCGGCAGCAGAACCGGTACGGCGCCCACGGCGAGGTGCCCAGGCCGGCCGACACGTGCAGTTGGGTGTGCGCGCCCCAGCGGGACGGGCCCTTCACCCGGGAACGGTCGATCCCGCAGTTGGTGACCAGTGCGCCGAATCCGGGCAGGCACAGCTGACCGCCGTGGGTGTGCCCGGCGAGGACGAGGTCGTACCCGTCGGCGGCGAACCGGTCCAGTACGCGCGGTTCGGGCGAGTGGGTCAGGCCGATGCTGAGGTCCGCCAGCGGATTCGGGGTGCCCGCGACGGTGTCGTAGCGGTCGCGCTGCAGGTGCGGATCGTCGACACCCGCCGTGGCGATCCTGATTCCGGCCACCTCCAGATCGCGGCGCACGTGGGTCAGGTCCAGCCAGCCGCGTTCGGCGAACGCGGCACGCAGATCCTGCCAGGGCAGCGGCGCGCCGTAGACCCGCTTGTGGTTCTTGTCGAAGTACTTGAACGGATTCTTCGGCACGGGGGCGAAGTAGTCGTTGCTGCCGAAGACGAACAGGCCCGGCCGGGACAGCAGGCCCGACAGCGACTGCACCACCGCGGGCACCGCGCGCGGATGCGCCAGATTGTCGCCGGTGTTGACCACCAGATCGGGCTCCAGCCGCGCCAGCTCGCGCACCCATGCCTGCTCGAGCTTCCGCCCGGGGGTCAGGTGCAGATCGCTGATGTGCAGCACACGTAGGCTCGACGACCCCGGTTTCAGCACCGGCAACGTGGCCTCGCGCAGCGTGAAGGCGTTGCGCTCGATGAGCGAGGCGTAGCCGACTCCGGCTGCTGCGGCGCCGACGGCGCCGAGAGCGACCCGTTGGAGTGCGGGGGACGAGAATACCGGCATTCGATCAGGATAGGCGACCGGTGTGACCGACGCCCGGTGTGATTCGGCACAGGGACACGGCCGGGACAAATCAGGTGAGAACCCGCTGGTTCACCGATACCGTGGGGCGCATGTCGGAACTGAAGTCGAAGCTGCGTGCCGATCTCACCGCGGCGATGAAGAGCAAGGATTCGCTGCGCCGCGGCACCCTGCGCATGCTGCTGGCCGCCGTGCAGACCGCCGAGGTCGCCGGTCCGCAGGCCCGCGAGCTCTCGGACTCCGACGTGATCGCCGTGCTCACCAAGGAGGCGAAGAAGCGCAACGAGGCGGCCGTGGTCTACGAGCAGGCCGGTCGCGGCGAGCTGGCCGCCAACGAGCGCGCCGAGGAGTCGATCATCGACGAATACCTGCCGACCCAGCTCACCGACGCCGAGGTGGCCGATATCGCCGACACCGCGATCGCGGATGTCGCCGAGGAGACCGGCGCCCGGCCCACGATGAAGCAGATGGGCCAGGTCATGAAGATCGCCACCCAGCTGGCCGCGGGCCGCGCCGACGGCTCCCGCGTCTCCGCGGCGGTCAAGTCGCGGCTCTGATCCGCCGCTCCGCAATGACGAAGGGCCTCGCACCGTGGTGCGAGGCCCTTCGCACAGCTAGCGCGGCAACGGGATCGGGATGGGGATCGGTGGCAGGCGCGGTGGCGCCGGGAGCGGCACCGGCGGCGGAGGCGGTGGCGCCGCGGCGGTCTGGGTGCCGTCGCTGACGTTCAGCGTCACCATCGAACCCGGGATCGCCGAACCGTTGGGCGAGGTGCCGATCACGGTGCCCTTCGACTGCGAACCCGGCTGCGGCACCACCGACACCCGGAAGCCGGCCGCGACCAACGCCGAATTGGCCTGCGCCTGCGACATTCCGGCGACGTCCGGGATCTGGGCGTTGTTGGCGCCCCGCACGTACTTCTCGTCGGTCGGCGGGAAGGCGGTCGGCGGGAAGTGGTCGAGCACCGGCTTGATCGCCCCGAACCAGCTGCGCGCCGGTTCGTTACCGCCGTACAGGTTGCCGTCGCCACAGCTGCGCAGCGGGTACGAGCAGATCTCGCCGGGGGTCGGCGAGTCGCCGTAGATGTACGCCGCGCCGGCCATCGCGTTGGTGAAGCCGAAGAAGGCCGAGGAGCGGTGGGTTTCGGTGGTGCCCGTCTTCGCCGAGACCGGCACGTTCCAGCCGACGCTGCGCGCCGATCCGGCCGCGGTACCGCCGACGGCGTCCTGGCCGAGCGCGTTGGCCAGCGTATCGGCCAGACCGGGTTCGATCACCTGTTCACAGGGCGCCTGGGTCAGCGGCACCTGCTTGCCGTTGCGGTCGAGCACCTCGCGGATCGGGGTGGGCGGGCACCACTTGCCCGAGGAGGCAATCGTGGCGGCCACATTGGACAGCTCCAGCGGATTGATCGCCAGCGGGCCCAGCGTGAACGAGCCCAGATTCTGCTGCTTGATCATGTCGGCGAGGCTCTGGCTGCCGTGCCCCGAGCTGCCCGGTTCGGCGTACGAGCGCATACCCAGCCGCAGCGCCATATCCACCGCCGGCGTCACGCCGACGTCCTGGATCAGCTTGACGAACGCGGTGTTCGGCGACTGTGCCAGCGCCTCCGTGACGGTCATCGGCGACCGGTAGTTGCCGGCGTTCTTGACGCAGTAGGTCTCGGGCGGACAGCCCGCGGCGCCGCCGTTACCCATGCCCTTGGCGGCGAAGAACGGGGGCACATCGAGTTCGGAGGCGATGCCGAGACCCTTCTCCATCGCCGCGGCCGTGGTGAAGATCTTGAAGATCGACCCGGCGCCGTCGCCGACCATCGAGTACGGCTGTGGCTGCACGGTCTGGTGGGCGCCGCTGTCGAGTCCGTACTCGCGACTGGACGCCATGGCCAGCAGCGCATGGGAATCCTGGCCGGGCGCGATGATGCTCATGACCTCGGCGATGTCGTCGAGGTCCGGTTTGGTCACCGAGTCGACCGAGGCCTTCACCGAGTTCTGTACCGCCGGATCCAACGTGGTGCGGATCAGGTAACCGCCCTTGTCGAGCTGGTCCACGCTGATGCCGGCGTTGGCCAGGTACTGCATCGCGTAGTCGCAGAAGAAGCCGCGGTCACCGGCGGCGATGCAGCCGCGCGGCAGCGCCTTCGGCTCGGGCAGCACACCCAGCGCCTCGGACTTGTCCTTGCGGAATTCGTCGGCCCGGCTGGGGATGTTCTGGATCAGCGTGTCCAGGACGGTGTTCCGGCGCTCCAGCACACCCTGCGGGTTGTTGTACGGGTTGAGCTTGGAGGAGCTCTGCACCATGCCTGCGAGCATCGCGGCCTGCGGCATGGTCAGATCCTTGGCGTCGACCCCGAAGTAGGTCTGCGCGGCGTCCTGGATGCCGTAGGAGCCGTTGCCGAACGGCACCAGGTTCAGGTACCGGGTGAGGATCTCGTCCTTGGTGAGCTGCTTCTCCAGGTTCAGCGCCATCCGGATCTCGCGCAGCTTGCGAGCGGGCGTGGTCTCCACCGCCGCCCGGCGCTCGGCGTCGGTCTTGGCCACCACCAGCAGCTGGAAGTTCTTCACGTACTGCTGGTCGATGGTCGAACCGCCCTGCTGCACACCGCCGGAGGAGGTGTTGGTCAGGAAGGCGCGGAACGTGCCCTGCCAGTCGACGCCGCCGTGTTCGGCGAAGCGGCGGTCCTCGATGGAGACGATCGCGAGCTTCATATCGTTCGCGATGCGGTCACTGGGCACCTCGAAACGGCGTTGTTCGTAGAGCCAGGCGATGGGGGCGCCGGAGGCGTCGACCATGGTCGACACCGCGGGCACCGTGCCCTCCACCAGTTCGGCGGAAACGTTGTCGACGGTGGCGGCGGCGCGGTTGGACACGTAGCCGAAGCCACCGGCTAGCGGGAAGAGCAGCCCGGCGACGATCACGGCCGCGAGCACGCACGCTCCGGCCAGTCTCGCGAGCGATCGTGAGGTCGGCACGCCTTCAGCCTAATTCCCCGGTGCATTGTCCGTGGTATGCGTCCTCAGGTCCGGCCTCGTGCCTGGTCACGGCTCGTCAACTCGGGCGTGTCGGCCTTATTGAACCGACCGATCGGTACTTTATCGCAATTGCAGGGACGTTCGTACCAAAAAAGCAGGAGACGGTCTTGCGCGGACTCATACCTTTACCTAGATTGAGAACCCAGTGTGATAGAGCTAACACTCAAAGTGGAATGTGGTGCAGTTCGCAGCGGGGTTGGGTTGCTGTGTGCTGCACGCGATTCCGGAGCGCCGTTGACCGGTGTTCGGACTGCAAAGGGGCACACCAAATGCACATGACTACCCCCATCGCTCGATTGGACGTGGAGCAGGCCGAAGCAAGGATCGCCTGGGTGTCCCAGGCGCGATGCAAGGAAGTGGATCCCGATCAGCTGTTCGTGCGCGGCGCGGCGCAGCGCAAGGCAGCGACCATCTGCCGCCACTGCCCGGTGTTGATGGAGTGCGGTGCCGATGCCCTGGACAACCGGGTGGAGTTCGGGGTGTGGGGTGGCATGACCGAACGGCAGCGCCGGGCGCTGCTCAAACAACATCCCGACGTCACGTCCTGGGCGGACTTCTTCCGGTCCCAGCGCCAGCAGAAGGTAGCCATGTAACCCGTCCCCGCAGTCCACGGTCCGAGCCCGCACGGGGCTCGGACCGTGTCTTTTTGCGCGCATCCCGTCCGCGCGCATTCCGCTACCCGGCCGGAGGGGAACCGGTCAGCTGATCGCCGACGACCCGCAGCGCCTCGAGATCCGAGACCTCGAACGGCAGCGCCGTCACCGCGGCGATCGGCACCCGGGGATGAGCGCCCGTGAAGCGCAGCAGTAGATGCTGTTCCCGCTTCGAGGTGATGGCCCGATCGGCATGGATACGCAGCACATCGGCGGTGAGCGCGGCGGCGTCGGCGCCCGGCGCGGGCTCTTCGGCGCCGTCCGGACTCAACCGGTCGGCGGCGGCCAGCGCCTGGGCCGGCGACAGCGAACACCACACCGGATGGGTCCGGTTGAGTACCAGCCCGGCCAGCGGCATCCGGTCCGTGGACAGCCGATCGACGAAGAACGACGCCTCCCGCAACGCATCCGGTTCCGCGGCCGCGACCACCAGGAAGTGGGTGCCCGGCCGCGACAGCATGGCGTAGGTGCGTTCGGCGCGGGCCTGGAAGCCACCGAACAGCGTCTCCAGCGACTGCAGGAACAACGAGGCGTCCTTGAGCATCTGACCGCCCACGATGGTGGACACGCCGCGTACCGCGAGGCTCATCGCACCCGTCACGAGCTTGCCGACCCCGCGGCCCGGCGCCATGATCACGCGGATCATCCTTCCGTTGAGGAAGGTGCCCAGCCGCTTCGGCGCGTCCAGGAAATCCAGCGCGTTGCGCGACGGCGGGGTGTCGACCACGACCAGATCCCACTCCCGCCGGCCCACCAGCTGGCCCAGCTTCTCCATCGCCATGTACTCCTGCGTACCGCCGAACGATGAGGCGATCGCTTGATAGAACGAATTGGCGAAGATCTGCTCGGCCTTCTCGGGGCTGGCGTGTTCCAGCACCATCTCGTCGAAGGTGCGGCGCATGTTCAGCATCATCGCGTGCAGTTCGCCCGGCACCTCCGGGCCCAGCGGCACCCGCTGCGGGCTGTTGCCGAGATCGTCGACCCCCAGCGACTGGGCCAGCCGGCGGGCCGGATCGATGGTCAGCACCACCACCTTGCGGCCGGATTCCGCGGCCCGCAACGCGATCGCGGCGGCCGTCGTGGTCTTGCCGACGCCGCCGGAGCCGCAGCACACGACCACCCGGGCCTCGGGATCGGCGATGATCCGCGCGATGTCCAGGACGGGCGTGGTGCCGGGCGTGGTCATCAGCGAACCCCCTGCGTCGTGAGCTGCTCCGCGAGCTCGTACAGGCCGCCGAGGTCCATACCGCCCGGCAGCGAGGTCAGGTACAGGCGGCTGCCCGCCACCTCGGCGAGTTCGATCGCGCTGTCGTCCTGGGCCCGCAGCGCGGCGGAATGCTCCACGGTCTCCCGCAGCAGGCCGCGGAAGTCCTCGTCGGACAGGGTGATTCCCTGGGCCGTGAGTTCCGCGCGGATCGCGTCGGCGTCGATATCGCCGGCGGCGGCGCGGGCGCGCAGGTCGGTCGGCAGATAGCCGGTGGCGGCGCGGTTCACGATCACCGCGCCGATCCGGAAGTCGCCGGCGGTCAACTCCGCGACGGCGTCGGCGGTCTCCTGTACGGGCAGGGCCTCCAGCAACGTGACCAGATGGATCACGGTCTGATCCGAATGCAGCAGCGTGGACACCCCCTCGGCCTGGGAGGCGATCGGGCCGCCCTTGGCGACCTCGGCCATCACCTTGGTGACGTCCAGGAAACCGGCGATCCGGCCCGTCGGCGGGGCGTCCACCACGATCTCGTCGTAGACCGGCCGGGACACCGCGTCCTTGCCGGTGCCCGTCCTGGTGGTGCGGACGACGCACTCCTTGATCTTGCCGGTGAGGATGACGTCCCGCAGGCCCGGCGCGATCGTGGTGACGAATTCGACGGCGCCCATGCGGCGCATCGCACGACCGGCGAAGCCCAGGTTGTAGAACATGTCCAGGTATTCCAGGAAGGCGTGCTCGATATCGAGGGCGAGCGCCATCACCTCGCCGCCACCGTCGGCGGTCGCGATCTTGGTCTCGGTCGGTGGCAGCGGTGGCAGGTCGAACAGCTGCGCGATCGACTGCCGGCCCTCCACCTCCACCAGCAGCACCCGGCGCCCACCCGCGGCCAGCGCCAGCGCCAGCGCCGCGGAGACCGTGGATTTCCCGGTGCCCCCCTTGCCGGTGACGTAGTGCAGCCGCGCCTTGTCGGCTCGGTCCGGCCAGCCTCGTTCCTGCCCCGCCTCCACCGAAACGGGCACCGTCGTCGGTACTCCCACGTCCGCGAGCCTATAACTGGTTCAAATCCGCCGGACACGGGATCGCGCCAGTGTCTGGTAGACCACAACCGCGGCGATGGCGTTCCGTGATGTGCTCGGGGGACGGGTTCGATCGTGATCCGGGTGAGCCCAGGGGTTCTCGGTGCCGCCGGTCACCGATACGCTCTGCGGCATGAGTGATGCGACCGTGTGGGAATATGCGACCGTGCCGCTGCTGACGCACGCGACCAAGCAGATCCTGGACCAGTGGGGAGCCGACGGCTGGGAGCTGGTCACGGTGCTCCCCGGCCCGACCGGCGAGCAGCATGTCGCGTACCTGAAGCGAGCGAAGAACTGATGGGCGCCGCCGCGACCGCCTGGCGGGAGAATCTGGAGCGGCTCGGGGTGGAGGTGCCGCCGGTCGTCGTGCCGCTGGCCGCCTACGTCCCGGCCGTGCGGACCGGTTCGCTGGTCTACACCTCCGGGCAGTTGCCGTTCGTGAACGGCGCGCTGCCGGTGACCGGCAAGGTCGGCGCCGCGGTGAGTGTCGAGCAGGCGGCCGAGGCCGCCCGGCTGTGCGCGCTGAACGCGCTCGCGGCCGTGCACGATCTGGTCGGCCTGGACGAGGTCGTACGGGTGGTGAAGGTGGTCGGTTTCGTCGCCTCCGCACCCGGATTCGGCGATCAGCCGGTGGTGATCAACGGCGCCTCCGAATTCCTGGGCGAGGTGTTCGGCGACGCCGGCAAGCACGCTCGTTCCGCGGTCGGCGTGGCGGAACTGCCGCGCGACACCCCGGTCGAGGTGGAGCTGATCGTCGAGGTCCGGTAGCCCGGACGGCCGGCTCCGGTTCGGACGCGGATACTGGAAGTCGTTGGAGCACAGGGGCGTTGCGGCCCCACGCGCGTTAGGACGAGCAATGACCCTCACTCATCCCGCGTACGGGCAGTTGCGTGCCGTCACCGAGACCGCCTCGGTGCTGCTCGCGAACAACCCGGGCCAGATGACGCTGGACGGCACGAACACCTGGATCCTCCGGGCGCCCGGAGGATCCGAGTACGTCGTGGTCGATCCGGGGCCGGAGGATCACGCGCACACCGACGCGATCGTGCGGGCGACCGGAGGTTCGATCGCGCTCACCCTGATCACCCACCACCATCCCGACCACACCGACGGTATCGATCGGCTGGTCGAGCTGACCGGGACGCCGGTGCGCGCGGTGGATCCCCGCTTCCTGCGCGGCGAGGTGACGGCGCTCACCGACGGTGAGGTCGTCGAGGCGGCGGGCCTGCGGATCACGGTGGTGGCCACCCCCGGGCACACCGAGGATTCGGTGAGCTTCCTGCTCGACGACGCGGTGCTCACCGGCGATACCGTGCTCGGCAGCGGCACCACCGTGCTGGAAGCCCGCGACGGCGCCCTCGGCGACTACCTGGATTCGATGGACCAGCTCGTGGAGGTGGCCGACGGGCGGGCGCTGCTGCCCGCCCACGGTCCGGATCATCCCGCCGCGGACCCGGTTCTGCGGTACTACATCCGGCATCGGCGGGAGCGCCTCGACCAGATCCGGGAGGCGCTGCGAGTGCTCGGCGCCGACGCCTCCCCGGAGCAGGTGGTGGAGCGGGTCTACGCGGACGTGGACAAGAGCCTGTGGCCGGTCGCGCAGCACTCGGTGCAGGCACAACTGTCGTATCTGCGCGGCCGGAACTGATCGTCCGGCGAGCCGGGCGCGAAACTATCGAGCCCGGCGAGCCAGCCGTTCCGAATCGGTGATCAGCACACTCTTACCCTCCAGCCGCAGCCAGCCGCGGTGGGCGAAGTCGGCGAGCGCCTTGTTCACGGTCTCGCGCGAGGCGCCGACCAGCTGGGCGATCTCCTCCTGGGTCAGGTCGTGGGTGACCCGCAGCGCGCCGGCCTCCTGCGTGCCGAAGCGCTGTGCCAGCTGCAGCAGCGCCTTGGCGACGCGGCCGGGCACGTCGGTGAAGATCAGATCGGCCAGGTTGTTGTTGGTGCGGCGCAACCGGCGGGCGAGCACACGCAGCAGCTGCTCGGCGATCTCGGGACGCTGATCGATCCAGGCCTTGAGCGCGTCGCGATCCATCGTGACGGCACGGACCTCGGTGACCGTGGTCGCGGTCGAGGTGCGCGGGCCCGGGTCGAAGATGGACAGCTCGCCGAACATGTCCGACGGGCCCATGATGGTGAGCAGGTTCTCGCGTCCGTCCGGAGAACGGCGGCCGATCTTCACCTTGCCCGATGTGATGATGTAGAGCCGATCGCCGGGTTCACCCTCGTTGAAGATGACATGGCCACGGGGGAAGTCCACCGGCTCCAGCTGTTTGGCGAGAGCCGCGACCGCGGTGGGCTCGACGCCTTGGAAGATGCCTGCTCTGGCGAGGGCCTCGTCCACGAATGTGCTCCTATCCGACGATTGGCTCTGTCCTCCGGACCGTAGCGATTCGGCCGACAGTGCAGTCTACTTTGCGCGCGCACAGCGTAGTGACAGACACCACGTAACGTGCGGTTCGTGCAACGTACGAGGTGCCTTCAGGGTTCCCGCGGCGGATGTCCGCGGGCGCCGACCGGCCGGAGCGGTGTCAGCTGGCCTGTGCGACGTCCAGTTCGTCTTCCCTGGCGCGGGTGCGGCGCATCCTCGTGGCGGCGGGGGGTACACCGAGCTTCGCCAGCTCGTTGACCTCGGCGTTGCTGGCGCGGTCCAGGTACTGCTGTACCTCTTCCTCGGGCTCGAGCAACTTGCGTAGCCGGTTCTCGACCCGTTCCATGAACAGCGCGAACAGCATCAGCACCACCGGGAAGAGCACCACAGCGAGTCCTTGCATACGGAGGAGTAAACACTGAGAAGGTCTCGGATGGAACACGGCGGTCGATGTGCGCACGCGCTCGCACCCGCTACCGGCGCGGCCGTCGGTGGGGTTCCGTATGGTGGACGGGTGCGTTTACCCAGATCCGCCGCCGCGAACGGGCACGAACCGGTTACGACGTCCGATGATGCCGCGCCCGAGGCTCCCGCCACCCCGGCCCGCCGCGGCAAGGTGCAGGCGCCGGCCGGCCGGTTCACCGACGAGACCCGTCTCGGGCTGGTCCGCCGCGCGCGGCGCATGTACCGGTCGCTGACCGTGGCCTTCCCGGACGCGCACTGTGAGCTCGATTTCGGTGATCCGCTCGAATTGGCGGTCGCCACCATCCTTTCCGCGCAGTGCACCGATGTGCGGGTGAATCTGACCACCCCCGCGTTGTTCGCCCGCTACCCCGATGCCCGCGCCTACGCCGAGGCCGATCGCACCGAACTCGAGGAGTACATCCGGCCGACCGGTTTCTATCGGAACAAGGCCAACTCGCTCATGGGGCTGGGCCGGGCGCTGCTGGAGAAATTCGACGGCGAGGTGCCGCGCACGCTGGAGGAGCTGGTCCGGCTGCCGGGCATCGGCCGCAAGACCGCCAACGTCATCCTCGGCAATGCCTTCGATGTGCCGGGAATCACGGTCGACACCCACTTCAGCAGGCTGGTGCAGCGCTGGCGCTGGACCACCGAGGACGATCCGGTGAAGATCGAGCACGCCGTCGGCGCGCTGATCGAGCGCAAGGACTGGACCATGCTGTCGCATCGGGTGATCTTCCACGGTCGCCGCGTGTGCCATGCCAGGAAACCGGCGTGCGGTGTCTGCGTGCTTGCCAAGGACTGCCCGTCCTTCGGCGCCGGGCCGACCGATCCGGCCACCGCCGCCGCGCTGGTGAAGGGGCCCGAAGCGCCGCACCTGCTCGAACTGGTGGGCCGGTGAGAGCTTTCCCCCCGGCGTGGCGCTGGACGCTGGTCGCCGTCGTGGCGGTGGTCGCGCTCGCGGTCGCGGTGTGGCCGCGTGACCAGCACCGCTCCGTCGCGACGGTTCCCGCCGCGTCGAGCGTTCCGGCGGTCGCCACGGAACTACGCGCCGCCGCGGGCCTGCCCGATTGCCCGCACCCCGCCGCCGGGGCGCCGCCGGTGACCACCGGCCCGCTGGCCGGCCTCACCCTGGAATGCCTGGCCACCGGCGCCCCCGTCGACCTCGCCACCGCGCTCGCCGGTCGTCCCGCGCTGCTGAACCTGTGGGCCTACTGGTGTCAGCCGTGCGCCCGGGAACTGCCCGCGCTGCAGCAGTACGCCGATCGGGCCGGCGGCGCGGTCACGGTGCTGACCGTGCACAGCGATCCGGCCGAGCCGCGCGGGCTGGCCCGCCTCGCGGACCTGGGCGTCCATCTGCCCGGTGTGCAGGACACCGACTCCCGGCTGCGCGGCGCCGTCCGGGCCCCCGCGGTGCTCCCGGTCTCGGTGCTGATCCGGGCCGACGGCTCCCTCGCCAAGGTCGTGGTCCGCCCGTTCGCCGACGCGGACGACATCGCGGTGACGGTAGACCGGGAACTGGGGATCCGGGCATGAGCGACAAGGACCCGGAGGCGATAGCGGAGCACGACGGGCATCAGGAGACGATCGTCGTGGCGGGCCATCACGGTCCCGGCGATATCCCGCCCTGGTTGCGGCGGGTGGCCGAGCGGCCGCCGGCCGATCCGGCCGGGGTGAACCAGGTGCTCACCCGGCGTTCCACCCTGCACGAGTACGCGGCGATGGCGTCGCGGGTGCGGCAGGCGGCGGTGCTGGTGCTGTTCGGCGGTGCGGTGCGGCCGGATCCGGCCGCGACGGGTGGTCTGCCCGCCGACGCGGACGTGCTGCTCACCCAGCGCGCGGCCACCCTGCGCCAGCACAGTGGCCAGGTCGCGTTTCCCGGCGGCGGCGTCGAGCCCGGCGACGACGGCCCGATCGGCACCGCACTGCGCGAGGCCCGGGAGGAGACCGGTCTCGAGCCCGGCGGGGTACAGCCGCTGGCGGTGCTGCCGAAGATCTTCGTGCCGGTGTCCGGCTTCGATGTGACCCCGGTGGTGGCGTACTGGCGCACCCCCGGCGAGGTCGGCGTGGTCAGCGCCGCGGAGGCGACCAAGGTGGTCCGGGTGCCGGTGGCGCACCTGCTCGACCCGGCCAACCGGTTCGTCGTCAAACATCCGCGCGGCTACCTGGGCCCGGCGTTCGCCGTCGACGGCATGCTCGTCTGGGGCTTCACCGCGGGTGTGCTGGCCGGTCTGCTGGCGGTTTCGGGATGGGAGCGGGAATGGGATCACCACGATGTGCGTGATCTGCAGGCCTCGCTCGCGGCAGTGGGGATGACGTTATGAGTTCCTCGGCGTGGCTCGACCTCGCGGTCGTGATCATCGCGCTGCTGGCGGCCTCCTCGGGCTGGCGGCAGGGGGCGGTCGCGTCGGCGCTGGCCTTCCTCGGCGTGATCTTGGGGGCGGTGGCGGGCATCCTGATCGCGCCGCACATCCTCATCCACATCAGCGAGGGCCGGAAACGGGTGCTGGTCGGCGTCGTGCTGATCGTGGCGCTGGTGATCATCGGCGAGGTCGCCGGGATGGTGCTGGGCCGGGCCGCCCGATCGGGGATGCGGCATCCGTTCACCCGCAGCGTCGACAGCGTGGTGGGCGCCGCGCTGCAATGCGTCGCGGTGCTGGTGACCGCGTGGCTGCTGGCGCTGCCGCTGGCCTCCTCCTCACAGCCGGGTATCGCCGCGGCGGTCAACGGTTCCCGGGTGCTCTCGGACGTCAACGAGGTCGCGCCGAACTGGCTGCGCCGGGTGCCGAACGAATTCTCCCGGCTGCTCAACACCTCCGGACTGCCGGATGTGATCGGCCCGTTCGGCCGCGCGCCGATCGCGGCCGTCGAACCGCCGGATCCCAGCGTGCTGGATACCCCGGTCGCACTGAACCTGCAGCACAGCGTGCTGCGGATCCGCGGTGTCGCACCGAGTTGCCAGCGCGCGCTGGAGGGTTCGGGTTTCGTGGTGGCGCCGGAGCGGATCATGACCAACGCACACGTCGTGGCCGGCACCACCACGGTGCAGGTGGACACCGCGCGCGGGCCGCTGGACGCCTCGGTGGTGCTGTTCGATCCGTCCCGTGACGTCGCGGTGCTGGCGGTCCCGGGCCTCAGCGCGCCGGTCGTCCCGCTGGCCGCGGTGGCGGCGAAGTCGGGACAGAGCGCCATTGTGCTGGGCTATCCCGGCGGCGGCCCGTACACGGCCAGTGCCGCCCGCGTCCGCGAGACCCTGGATCTGACCGGTCCGAACATCTACAAGAGCGGCACCGTCGAGCGCGAGGTCTACACCGTGCGCGGCCGGGTGCGGGCCGGTAATTCCGGTGGCCCGCTGGTGGATACCGACGGTGAGATCCTGGGCGTGGTCTTCGGCGCCGCGGTCACCGACGACGACACCGGATACGTCCTGACCCTCAGCGAGGTGAAGGCGGATCTGGATGCCGCGACCGGTTCGACCCAATCCGTCGGGACCGGGGAGTGCGTGCTGAGCTGATCGACGGCCCGCGCGGGCCGGTCGCCCGCGCGGCCGGATCGCTTGCGTGCGGGCCGGATCAGCTGCCGGGCCGGCCGAGGAGTTTGGCCAGTTCGGCGGTCACCGCGTCCGGATTCTCCTGATGGGCGAAGTGGCCCGCGCTCGGGATCTGGGCGACCCGCCGGTTCGGCGCGAGATTGTGGCCGCGGCGGACCGTGGTGTCCAGGATGTACGGATCGGTCTCGCCGTACAGCGAGAGCACCTGCACCCGCACGGGTTCCCGCATCATCGACATGAACCGGCGGCCGTCGGGCCGCCACTGACTGCGGAACGCCCAGCGCTGATACTCCAGCGCACAGTGCGCGACGCCGGGAATCCGGATCGCCGAGCGCATCCGGCGCGCGGTGTCCACGAATTCGGCCGAGCCGGACCAGCGCGGATCCACGCGCGCCCGCAGCAGTCGTTCGATCTCGAAACCGTCTGCGGTGGTGAGCAATTGCTCCGGATACCGGGGTAGCTGATACCGGAGGAAGTTCGGCAGCCACGCCGCCCGTTGCCGTCGGTCGCGCAGTACCGCACGCTTCAGCGCGACCGGATGCGGCGAGCTCACCAGGGCGATCGACCGCACCAGCCGCGGATGCAGTACCGCGGTGGCCCAGCACACCAGCCCACCCTCGGCATGTCCGACCAGCGTGGCCTCGGTATGGCCGAGCGCGCGGATCAGACCGGCCACATCACCGGCGAGGGTCCAGCCGTCGTAGCCGCGCGGCGGCTTGTCGGAATCGCCGTACCCGCGCAGATCGACCGCGACCACCCGATGACCCCGATCGGCCAGGCCGGTCAGTTGATGCCGCCAGGACCACCAGAAATCGCCGAACCCGTGCAGCAGCAGTACCAGGGTGGCGTCCGGGTCGACGCCGGCCCGCTGACCCGAGGCGGCACGCGCGGGCGATTCCGGCGCCTCGACGATATGGAACCGGATGCCGTTGGCATGCACATCCCGGTGTGTCCAGGCGCCGTCGTAGCGGACGCTGGACGGATCCGGGGTCGGAGTAGACGACACGCTGTCGGAGCGTAGTAGGCGAATTACCGCCCGGACCTTTCGGTTACCACGTGTTCATCGGGTCCGGCGGAAACCGGCTCGGCGTGTGCGCCCAGTCCGTGCGGCAGCACCGAACGAGTCTCCTTGAGGCTCTCGATGGTCTTGGCCGGCGCCCGCAGCCTGCGGACCTTCAGATAGCCGAGCAGCCCGAGCCCGGCCGTGGCGAGCAGCATCAGGCCGAACACGATCAGGAACGACGCCCACCGCGGCAGCCAGACGTTCAGCAGTTCGGCGAGGAAGAAGAAAAAGAAGAAGGTACTGAACAACAGGATGGTCAGCGCCGCGATGAAATACACGCTGCCCTGCAGGGCCTTGCGGATCTCGCGACCCACCTCGGTCTTGGCCAGCTCCACCTCGGCCCGGACCAGGGTCGACACCTGCTCGGAGGCATCGCGGACGAGATCGCCGATGGTGGCGGCCGCGGTGGTGTCGACGCCGGACAGCGGAATCGAGGTGATGGTCCGATTGCGGCCCCCGTCGCTCCCGTTACCGCCCTGTGTGAAGCTCAATTACTCGACCCTTCTCGATGTTCCGGTGCTGCCCGGCCGGCCGCGTCGTGCCGCGGCGGTCGCCTGCGGCCGCGCGCCTACCCACACACGGCCCGGTCGCAACACTAGCGTTTGACCGCCGATGGTTCAGCGACCGCCGCTGCGGATTGTCGCGGTGGTCGCCGAACCCTCGTAATTCGGTGTGTCCCGAGCCTTCCGGGCTATGCCTTCTCGGCGCGGATCGCTTCGAATACGGTCGGGTCGACCAGGGTGCTGGTGTCGCCGAGTTCGCGGCCTTCGGCCACGTCGCGCAGCAGTCGCCGCATGATCTTGCCGGAGCGGGTCTTCGGCAGTTCCGGGACGATGTGGATCTCCCGGGGCCGGGCGATCGGGCTGATCTCGTGGGCCACTGCCGCCTTCAGTTCGTCGACGAGGGCCTGCCCGGTGTTGGTGGTACCGCCGGTGAGGATCACGAATGCGACGATGCCCTGCCCGGTGGTGGCGTCGTCGGCGCCGACCACCGCGGCCTCGGCCACGCCGGAATGCCCGACGAGTGCCGATTCGACCTCGGCGGTGGAGATCCGGTGACCGGAGACGTTCATGACGTCGTCGACGCGGCCGAGCACCCACAGATCACCGTCGGCGTCGAGCTTCGCGCCGTCGCCGGCGAAGTACCAGCCCTGTTCGGCGAACCGCTCCCAATACGTGGAGCGGTAGCGGTCCGGGTCGCCCCAGATGCCGCGCAGCATCGACGGCCACGGCTGATCCAGTACCAGGTATCCGTTGGCCTCGGTGGCGCCGAGGACGACATCCTTGCCCTCTTCGTCGACGACTTTCGCCGAGATACCGGGCAGCGGGGTCATCGCGGCGCCGGGTTTGGCGGCGGTCACGCCGGGCAGTGGGGAGATCATGATCGCGCCGGTCTCGGTCTGCCACCAGGTGTCCACGATCGGGGTCCGGTTCGCGCCGATGACCTCCCGGTACCAGCGCCACGCCTCCGGATTGATCGGCTCACCGACCGAACCGAGCACCCGCAGACTGGACAGGTCGTGCGCGTCGGGGATCTCCCGGCCCCACTTCATGAACGTCCGCACCAGCGTCGGCGCGGTGTAATAGATGGTGACGCCGTACTTCTCGATGATCTGCCAGTGCCGGTGCTCGTCGGGGAAGTTCGGGGTGCCCTCGTAGACGACCTCGGTCGCGCGGTTGGACAGCGGCCCGTACACGATGTAACTGTGCCCGGTCACCCAGCCGATATCGGCGGTGCACCAGTACACGTCCCGCTCGGGCTGATGATCGAACACGTAGTGGTGGGTGTAGGAGACCTGGGTCAAGTACCCACCCGAGGTGTGCAGGATGCCCTTCGGCTTCCCGGTGGTACCGGAGGTGTAGAGGATGAACAGCGGATGCTCGGCATCGAAGGGCTGCGCCTCGTGCTCCGGCGAGGACAGCGCGACCGTCTCGTCCCACCACAGATCCCGGCCCGTGGTCCACGGCACATCGATCCCGGTGCGCCGCACCACGAGTACATGCTCGACGGTCGACGGCTCGTCACCGGACAGCGCCTCGTCGACGGCGTCCTTCAGCGGTGCGGGCCTACCGCGGCGCCACTGCCCGTCCGTGGTGACGACCAGCCGGGCCTGCGCGTCGTCGACGCGCTGACGCAGCGCGGTGGGAGAGAAGCCGGCGAACACCACCGAATGGGTCAGCCCCAGCCGCGCGCAGGCCAGCATCGCCACGATCGCCTCGGGAACCATCGGCATATAGATGGCCACCCGATCCCCGGGCACCAGTCCCAGCCCCGTGAAATAGTTGGCCGCCTGGGACACCTCGGCGAGCAGTTGCGCATAGGTGATCTCCCGGGAATCGCCGGGCTCACCCTCCCAGCGGATCGCGACCTGCTCCCCGTGGCCGTCGAGTACGTGCCGGTCGACACAGTTGTAGGCGACGTTCAGCTTGCCGTCGGTGAACCAGCGCGCGACCGGCGCGTCGTCCCAGTCCAGCACCTGGCTGAAGGGCTCGTGCCAGTGCAGGCGAGCGGCCTGCTCGCCCCAGAACGCCTCCCGATCGGCGGTAGCGCGGTCGTACAGGGCAGCGTCGGCATTCGCCGCGGCAGCGAACTCCGCGGTGGGCGGATACGAGTCTCGAGGATCGGCAGTGGTTTCGGTCATGTCGTCTCTTCTTTCGCATGCGCTTCGGCCGGGGTGACCGCGGCCACGTTCCGACCCTAACGGACGGTAACCGGGGTCGTGGGCACGTCCCGTTCGGACGCCGAAACCGCCGATTGCCGACGAACGGGCACCGACGCGAGGGTGCCGCGACCGCCCGGCGATGTGCCGATTGCCCGCCATCCGGCCGGGATATTCCGGAACCGATGAGATACCTTGGTGCGCAACGGAACAGGCGGACGTCCCCGTCGTGGCACAGAGGTCGCCCGGGTGGTGAGATACCTTGGTGTGCAACGGAACCCGCAGCGCGGTCGATCTCTCGTTCCGCCGGGGGACATCCTGCCACCGCAGCACGGTCCGATGTGCCCGGATCTCGTAATCAACTGTTACGCAACAGTTCTCGGCTTGTTGTGGCAGTCCGCCGGATAGGTCCGGACGTCCTTCATCGCCCCCGGCCCTGATTCTGCGGATCGTCACCGGAGGAGCCCCGTCCACCCACCGTCGAATTGTTCGATCGGTCGCATACGCTCAACGGCTGCCGGACCCCGTCCGGGCCGGAATCTGCCGCTACCGGCGTGACAGTAGCGTGAGGGCGTGACCGATGTGCTGCAACCCCTGGCCGATCTGCCCGGCGTGCGCGAGGCCGCCGAGCGGGCCCGTGATGCGCTCGCTCAGGTGCACATGCATCGCGCCAACCGCCGTGGCTGGGCAGTGACGGCGGCGGAGGCCGCGGTCCGGGCCGCCCGGTCGTCGGCGGCGATCGATGGCGCCGGTACCGAATTGCCGCCGGACGGGCAGGTCGCCGATCCGGTCCTGGCCGGGGCGCTGCGGATCGGGCAGGCGCTCGACGGCGACGCGCTGCGGAATCTCGCCGGCGTCTGGCAGCGTGCCCCGCTACAGGCCCTGGCCCGCCTGCACCTACTGGCGGCCACCGATCTGGTCGCGGATCCGGAATTGCTGGGCCGTCCCCGTGCCGAATCCGGGATCGCGCAGCGATTGGACCTGCTGGCCCAGACCGTGCTGACGTCCAATGCCCCCGCCCCGGTGGTAGCGGCCGTGGTGCACGGCGAGTTGCTGGCGCTGCGGCCGTTCGGCACCGCCGACGGCCTGGTCGCCCGCGCCGCCGCGCGACTGGTCACGGTGTCCAGTGGCCTGGATCCGCGCGCCCTCGGCGTGCCGGAAGTGTTCTGGTTGCGCCGTCGGCAGGCTTATCACGATGCGGCCGCCGGATTCGCCGGCGGCGGTCCCGACGGGGTGCGCGAATGGACGCTGCTCTGTTGCGAAGCGCTGGAGGACGGCGCCCGGGAAGCGCGCTCCATCGCCGACAGCGCCGCCTGATCCGCACACGCAAGCGGGCGGTGTGGCCCTCGTGGCCTCACCGCCCGCTGGCACGGACAGCCCGGTTACCATGCGTGCTGGTCGGGTTGTGTTCTGCGGCCTCGGCGAGCCTCCAGTTCCCGGTGGTTCATCCCCGCAACCCGTGCGAGGCTCTCGCCACCGCGGCCCCGGATCTCGCAAGCCCACAACGCTGTTGCCCTTGTCGCGGCGCGCTCCGCGTGGGTGCCCGGCTACCGTGCCGGGAAGGGTGGGTAGGGAGATCGGGCCTTCTCTTCCGGCGCGATCCTGGCCTTCCGTCCTTCCGTGGCACCATTGTTACTCTGTGAGCCGCCTCACATCAAGCCCTGTGTGGGAATCGAAACATGCAGGTCACTGCCGCCGGCGTAGCAGCCGGTAACTGATGGCGCCCGCCAGCACCGCGCTGAGCCCGACCGCCACACTGGCGGCGATCGTCGCCGAGGACGGGGTCTGGATCCGCGACCACAGCGATACCGGATCGGAGAATGTCAGGATCGGCCAGCCTCGGGTCGTGGCCTCCCGGCGCAGCGCTCGATCCGGATTGACCGCCGTGGGATGGCCGACCGCCGACAGCATCGGCACATCGGTGATCGAATCCGAGTACGCGTAGCAACGGGTCAGGTCGTAGCCGTGCTCCGCGGCGAGTTCCTGCAGCGCGCGCACCTTACCCTCGCCGTAGCAGTAGAACTCGACAACGCCTGTGTACCTTCCGTTTTCGACCACCATCCGGGTCGCGGCGGTATGTGTCGCGCCGAGCGCGGCCGCGATCGGCGCCACGATCTCCTCGCCGGAGGCGGAGACGATCACGACATCGTGGCCACGGATCTTGTGGTCCGCGATCAGGTCGGCCGCCTCCGCGTAGATCAGCGGATCGACGATGTCGTGCAGGGTCTCCGCGACGATGGACTTCACCTGCTGGACATCCCAACCGGCGCACATCTTGGTCAGGTACTCCCGCATCCGCTCCATCTGATCGTGATCAGCGCCGGAGAGCAGGAACAGGAAATGCGCGTAACTGCCCTTGAGCACGGTGCCGCGGTTCAGCAGGCCCTGGGCGAAGAACGGCTTGCTGAACGCGAATGCGCTCGACTTCGCGATGACCGTCTTGTCCAGATCGAAGAAGGCCGCCACCCGGCCCGACTCTCCGCCCGGATGGGTTCCCGTCGCGGCGTGTGCGACCGCATCGGGCGCGGACCTCGAGCCGTTGCCCGACGCGGTGTGCGCCGAAATCGCGGCCTTCGCACCCACGCCGTTGGTCCGCGCTTCGGTCACCGCGTTGTCCTCGGCGGACTCGTCGCGCACCCCGGCGTCGGGGTCGTCGGCCATCGACTTCGAGCCGGCGTCATCCGCAGACTGCGATCCAGCGGGCGTCACAGACTCCGGTTCGGCGCCCGCCACTGCCTTCGGTTCGGCGCCCGCAACAGACTTTGATTCGGCGCCGGCGCCGGTGGTCTCCGTCACGCGGTCAAGGATAGGGAACTCGGCAGTCGTGCGGGTGACCAGGTTCGGGGGGACGTGCGGAACCGGATTGTGGCGATCGACGGACTTGCGTTTCGTGCGGTGCCTGGGTGTACTATTGCTGACACCTGGACATGGTCCAGGCGTGTTCAGCCCGACCCCCCGGGGCTGAACCCGACGGCCCCAGCCTCCTCCCCCCCGGCTGGGGCCGTCTTCTATTTCCGACCAGGTCATTTCCTGCGGCACTCCATCTTCGATGTCGGATCGCTCTGGATCCCGCGACATGATTTCGGCCCGCGCGCAGAGCGGTTTCCCGGGCACGACGGTGGTTCGTCGGTCTTGCACACAACTCGGAACCCGACCGGTATCGGTCCGAACCCGTTCGCCGACTGTGTCTTCCGTCTCGTCGTCGGACCCGCTCGCCGCCTTCGCGGACGCACTGGAAGTACATCCGCCAGTGCCGTCGGAACCGGACCGTCGAACGGTGTGCGCCCACCATTCGGACGAGCTGCCGTACCCGCCACCACAATCGGGCAGGGCGCCGAACTCCAGTGGTGACCGATCCGCTCCCCCGGCGCGACTCTCACTGCCTTCGGACCGGTTCACACTCCGCTGGCTTGTCCGTTCGGCAGTGCTGTTCGGTCCGCAGCGGCCGGTGATGCGGTGATCGCATATGTCTGGCACCGGCGGTACCGATTCTGCTCACACCCCCCGAGTTGTCCACATTCGGTCGATCGGCACTGTCGGAGGCCAGAGATGGACGCGACTCTGGGCCGCATGGGTTCCGAATCGACCACACCCTCCGCGCTGATGCTGATCGCAGAGCACCGGCTGCGCGACGAAGTCCGCCGGATCGCCGCGGCAGCCGACCGTCACCTGGACGAGCAATCCGCGCCACCAGGGCGGCGTCTCTGGACCGAAGCCGCGCTCGTGGTGCTCGACAGCGCCACGGTCGCCACGGCGGAACTGTCCCGATATCCACGCAGGTCCGACACCATCCTGGTCACCGAAGGCGAACCGGCCCTGCCCGATTGGCAGGCCGCCGCGACCGTCGGCGCCGATCGAGTGTTCGCGCTACCGGACGATGCCGACCGTCTCATCGAGGCGTTCGCCGAATCCGAGGCGACCGGTGCGGACGGGACGGTGGTCGCGGTCGCGGGGGCCACCGGAGGCGCGGGCGCCTCCGTCCTGACCGCGGCGATCGCCATCGTCGCCGCGACCCGTCGCTTCCGCCCCGAAACCGTGGTCGTCGACGGTGACCGCCTCGGCGGCGGCATCGACCTCCTGCTGGGAGTCGAAGCGGTCGACGGCCTGCGCTGGCCCGACCTCGTCGTCCGGGACGGCCGGGTCGCCGCCTCGGCACTGCATGCTGCATTGCCCGCCGCGGCGCCCGGCCTGGGTGTGCTGGCATGCGGTCGAGCCCTCGACGGCCGCGTCCCGGACGAACCGGGACCTGCCGCCGTTCAGGCGGTCCTGTCCGCCGCCCGCGGCGCCGGCGATCTGGTCGTGTGCGACGTGTCCGGTGAGCGCGGCCCCCATACCGACCGCATGCTCGACGCCGCCGATCTGGTCGTCCTGGTGGTACCGGCCCGGCTGCGCGCGGTAGCCGCTGCCCAAGCGGTATCCGCATACATCGGCGAACGAAACACCAACCAGACCTTGATAGTTCGAGGCCCCGCCCCGGGCGGTCTCCGAGCCGCCGAAGTGGCCGACGCACTGGGTCTGCCACTGCTGGCCGCGATCAGAGCCGAACCCGGCCTGGATGTCCGCCTGGAGCGTGGCGGCCTGGCACTGGCCCGTGGACCGCTGCGGACCGCCGCCGAGGCGGTCCTCGCCGAACTCGGTGGCGGTACCCGATGACCACCCTCGTCACTCCGGAACTGCTGGAACGGGTTCGCGAACGCCTGGCAGGCGAGCATGCCGGTCCGGATCCGGCCCGGCTGGCCGCCGCGATCCGCGCCGAATCCGCCGGTGTACTGGGCGACACCGACCTGCTGCGCGCCCTGCGCCTGCTGCAGACCGAGATGACCGGAGCCGGCGTCCTCGAACCGTTGCTGCACGATCCGCAGGTATCCGACGTCCTGGTCACCGCACCCGATGCGGTGTGGGTGGACCGAGGACACGGCCTGCATCGCACATCGATCACATTCCCCGACGAGGCCGCCGTACGCCGTCTGGCGCAACGTCTCGCACTGGCCGCCGGCCGCCGCCTCGACGACGCGCAGCCGTGGGTCGACGGCCGCCTGCCGGAACTCGAAGGCGCACTGGGTGATTCGTTCGGCGTGCGCCTGCACGCGATCCTGGCCCCGATCGCCCACGGCGGCACCTGCGTCTCCCTGCGCGTGCTGCGCCCCGCCGCACACGACCTCACCTCCCTCGCCGCGGGCGGAACCATCCCCGCCACCGCGAAAGTGTTGCTGGAGCACATCATTCGCGCGCGCCTGGCTTTCCTGGTGGTGGGCGGCACCGGGGCGGGCAAGACAACCCTGCTGGCCGGCTTGCTTGCCGAGGTCGACGATGCCGAACGTATCGTCTGCGTCGAGGATGCCGCCGAACTCGCCCCACCCCATCCGCATGTCATCCGGCTGGTGTCCCGCACCGCGAATGTCGAAGGTGCAGGCACTGTTACGGTCCGCGACCTGGTCCGTCAGGCACTCCGTATGCGTCCCGACCGCATCGTCATCGGGGAGGTTCGCGGCGCCGAGGTCGTAGACCTGCTGACCGCGCTGAACACCGGCCACGACGGCGGCGCCGGTACGGTGCACGCCAACTCGCCGCGAGAGGTCCCTGCTCGCCTGGAAGCCCTTGCGGCACTGGGCGGTATGGGCCGCGACGCCCTGCACAGCCAGCTCGCCGCCGCGGTTCAGGTGATCCTGCACATGCACCGCCGGGCCGACGGCTCCCGCGCTCTCCGTGAGGTAGGACTCGTCACCCGTGGCCCCGACGGTACCGTCACCATCGAAGCCGCCTGGCGTTCCGACGCCGCTCCCACCCCCGCCGCCCCAGCACTGCACCGCCTCCTCGACGAGCGGCTGGGAGCCTCGGCATGACCACACCCGCCCATATCGGGTGCGAGCACCAGACGCCGTCGTTCGTCAACGGGACAGTGTCGTTTCGTGATCACACCACCGACCACTCCGGCGGCGACTCGAAGGCTGGAGTGACACTGTGCGGGGCCGATGCCCGGCGGAGCGGAAGCACTGCGCTTGGTCGATCCATCCGGAAGCGCTCGATGCCGGGTCGCGCGGTGTCTGTGCCGATGTCGCGAGGCGCGTGGCTCATAGGGCGTGACGAGAAGCCGGTCCTGCGCCTTCGTCCGGTGTCTGTGGTGCGGACTCTCGCCGGAATGGCATCGGCGCACAGTCAGAAGTCGGCACGCAATCTGATGTCGGCACGCAGTCGGAAGTCAGCGGCTTTCGTTGCAGCACCGTCTGTTTCGGTTCGCTGGACGGTTGGACGAGCCGAGTTCGACGTCCGGATGTGGTCGAATGTCGGCTCGCCCATCGCATTGCCGGTCTGGACTGCCGGGCTCACCGGTTGCGGACCGCGGCCGTGGACGCTCGTCTTCTGCGCCGTCGCATTGCTGGCGTGGCCGGGAGCCCGGTCACGTAGACGGTTGTCGGTCCTGCTCGTGTCACGTCGGCCGGAGCGAAAAGTCCCTTCCCGGTTGTTGTTTCGAGCCTGCGTCTTGGTGGTGCCGACAGTCGCGGCGTTCGCGGGCATCGGCGTCTTGATCGCGGTGTGCCTGGTCGCGGTCACGGCTGGTGTCCGGATCCGACGAGGCAGGAGCAAGCAAGAGCACGACCGCGAGTGTCGTGCGCTGGCAGAGGGGTTGGAGGCGGTGATCGGCGAGTTGCGGGTGGGCGCTCATCCCAGTGCTGCTGCCGCCAGCGCCGCCTCCGATCTGACTGGAACTGCGGGCCGGGCACTGACGGTCGGCGCCGCGCGCGGTCGCCTGGGTGGTTCGGTGGCGGACGGTTTGTGCTCTCCCGGAACGGTTCTCCAGGACGAGCTGGCTCGGATCGCGACGGCGTGGCGGTTGGCCGAGCAGCACGGACTCGCACTCGTCGAGCTGCTGGCCGCGGCCCGGACCGATCTGTCCGGCCGAATGCGGTTCCGGGAGAGCGCCACCGCTGGGCTGGCCGGTGCCCGTGCCACAGCACTCGTGCTCTCGGGCCTGCCCCTGCTCGGGGTCGCGCTCGGCGAGTTGATGGGCGCCCACCCGATCGGCCTGTTGCTCGGTCGAGGTCCGGGAACGGTGCTGCTGCCGCTCGGTACCGCACTGGCCTGTGCGGGAGTGTGGTGGACCGACGCGATCACCGAGCGGGTGTCGCGATGACGGGCACACTGTCGATGGCTCTGCTCGCCGCGACTCTGCTGGTACTGCCGCATCGCGGCGTTGCCGCCGGACGTCTGCACGCACTCATCGGGAAAGTCACTCCAGCACAAAGTATTTCGCGACCGACAACCGAATCCGATCCGTTGGCCGCAGCGGCGGTATTCGATCTACTGGCAGCCTGCCTGCGGGCAGGACTGCCGATCGCGGCGGCTGCGCGCGCGGTCGCTGCCGGGGCCGGGGGTCCACTGGCACCATCGCTGCGGCGTGCAGCCGACCTGCTGGCGCTCGGCGCCGACCCGGTCGCCGCATGGGAGCGCGCCGCGGCCGACGCCCGCTCCGACGAATTGCGGACACTGGCCCGGCTGGTGCGACGGTCGGCCCGTTCCGGCGCGGCGCTCGCCGATGCGGTCGCGGAGGTGGCGCAGCGCTGTCGCGCGGGGGTCACCGACGCGGCCACCGCGCGGGCTGCCCGCGCGGGCACGCTGGTCGCCGGACCACTCGGGCTGTGCTTCCTACCGGCCTTCGTATGCCTCGGCATCGTGCCTGTGGTGATCGGTCTGGCCGACCGGGTGCTGGGTGGTGGGTTGCCGTGACTGACGTCGGAACCTGGCACGGACGGACCGTGCCGATCGGAGAGGAAGGAGAGATCTATGCGATCGACGGTTCGAGGGGCGTTGCGCACCTTGCGGATTCGCCTGACGCTGGCATTGGTCGACGATGCCGGCATGAGTACGGTCGAGTACGCGATAGGCACGATCGCAGCCGCGGCCTTCGGCGCGGTGCTCTACACCGTCGTCACCGGCGACAACATTGTGAACGCCTTGACCAAGATCATCGACCGAGCCCTGAACGCCACCCCCTGAGTCGCGGCCACGAACCGGGCGCGATCGCTGAACCGTTCGCGCTGAACGAGTTTCACGCGGCCACCTCAGGACCGCCGGTCGGATCCGGTGCCGCAGGGGCGCCGCAGCACCTGAGCCCGCACGCCGAATCCGGTTCGAGCGCATGGCGGTGTTTCGATCATGCCGCCACAGGTATTTCAGGACCGATGTGGAGTGGGTGTCGGCTGCCGTCTGCGGTCGGCTCGGTGGCGTGGTGGTGCGGAGGTCGTGAACCGGCCGATTCGGATCATCGCAGAACCCGGTCGGTGATCCGGCGGACGTGGGGCGGCGGAGAGCGCGGTGCCGTCACAGTGGAGGCGGCGTTCGCACTGGCGGCGTTGGTCGCCGTACTGACGATGTGCCTCGGTGGGCTACTGGCGGCATCCAGCCAGGTGCGATGCATCGACGCGGCGCGGGAAGCGGCGCGACTGGTTGCCCGCGGTGCGGAGGACGAGGCAGTCGCGGCGGCGCGGCGGGTAGCGCCGCCGGGGGCCGAGGTCGCCGTCCACGTCGACGGCGACCGAGTGACCGCAACCGTCACCGCACATACCCCCCTGCTGCCGCGACTGAAACTGCACGCCAGCGCCTTCGCGGTTCGTGAGCCCGGGGTGGCGCCATGAGTCGGCGGATCAAGGTGGCGCCATGGCTCAGGGGGCCGCAGCGGCTTCACGAGTCGGCGGGACGGGCTGACGTCGCGAATCGGCCGTACTGGAGATGCATCCCGAGCCGGCCACACAGGAGCGGCGTCGTGAGTCGGGTGGGCTGGAGCGGCGTCGTGAGTCGGGTGGGCTGGAGCGGCGTTGTGTGTCGGCCGCGTTGGAGCGACGTCGTGAACGGGCCGCGTTGGAGTGGCGTCGTGAACGGGCTGGGCAGGAGTGGCGTCGTGAGCTGGCCAGGCTGGAGCGGCGTTGTGCGTCGGCCGCGTTGGAGTGACTTCGTGGATCAGCTGGGCCGAAGAGACGTTCTGAGATGGCTGGCGTGGAGGGGCGTTCTGAGTCGGCCGCGCAGGGGTGGCGTCGTGAGTCGGTCACACCGAAGTGAACTCAGGAGTCGGCGGGACCGTGGTGAAGTCTCGAGTCGGCTGGATCGGAGTGAACTTGTGAGTTGGTGGGACCGGTGTGAAGTCGGCAGCCGGTGGGACCGGAGTTGGGGCGTGAGCAGAGCTCGGGGCATGGCTTCATGAGTTCCGGGGGTGGGGGTGCGGGCGTTGCGGGGATCCGTGGGGTCGTCGGGCGGCGGATCGCGGCGGAGGACGGGGTGGCGACCGTGGCCGCGTGCTTCGCGGTGCTGGCGCTGCTGACGATCACCGGACTGATCGGACAGGTCGGGGTGGTGGCGGTGATGCGGCATCGGGCGCAGTCGGCGGCCGATCTGAGTGCGCTGGCGGGTGCCGGTGCATTGGACGAGGGGATCGCGGCGGGGTGTGCGCGGGCCGGAGTGATCGCCGGGCGCGCGGGATTTCGCCTCGGCGCGTGTTCGGTCGTGGATTGGGATGTGATCGTCACGGTCGATAGGGAGGTCTCACTCGCGACATTGGGATTACGTCGGGTTCGGGCGAGTGCGCGTGCGGGTCCGGCGAGTCCTTACGGAACCGAATGAATACCGAACGGTTGGTGATGGAGGCTTTAAGTGAGTCCGACCACAGATCCCTCCCGACGTGATTGGAAATTGCCGAAATGGAGTACGAATTATTCGGGATCGATCAATTGCAGGCCCACTCGCCGGTGCCATTCCCGAGTTCTCGCAGCTCGCAGTTAATTCACTCGGGCAATGAACTAGTTAACATGACGGTTTTCCTTTTTATTCGGCCCACGTTGAACCCGTTCGGATCAGCGACGCGCCCGAAGTCGGTCGATGCGACGCGCGCGACGCGCATCACGACACGCGGAAACGGATGGCGACTGTGCCGTCACGGTTGAACAGTGTCGCCGTCATCCGACGACTGGCCGCCTGGTTCCTCGGGTGGGTTCGCACCCGCGCGGAGCTCGGCGAGGACGGCGGTCAGCAGGGCCGCGGCGCCCTCCTTGTCCAGCGGATGGTTGCCGTTGCCGCACTTCGGCGACTGCACGCAGGACGGGCAGCCGCTCGGGCAGCCGCAGGACTCGATGGCCTCGAGTGTCGCGGTCAGCCAGGTGCGGAGCTCGGCGAAGCCGCGTTCGGCGAAGCCGGCGCCACCCGCGTGGCCGTCGTAGACGAAGACGGTGGGCAGGCCGGTGTCGGGGTGTTCCGCGGTCGACACGCCGCCGATATCCCAGCGGTCGCAGCTCGCGACCAGCGGCAGCATGCCGATCGCGGCATGTTCGGCCGCGTGCAGGGCGCCGGGCAGCCGGCGGGCGTCGAGCCCGGCGCGGGCCAGCAGGCTCGGCGTGACCGTGTACAGCACGGCGCGGGTGGGCAGCCGCTGTTCCGGCAGCTCGAGTTCCACGAGGTCCAGCACCTCGCCGGTGGACAGGGTACGGAGGTAGGCGACCACCTGACGGGACACGTGCACCCGCGCCAGCGCGGCGGTGACCTCGCCGAATCGGTGTTCGGTGGTCACGTCGACGATTCCGATGGATGTCACCGTGCGCGGGCTGGTGGTCCAGCCGGGCTGGTCGGCGTGCACGAAGGCGACGCCCGCCTCCAGGTCCAGGTCATCGACCACATAGGTCTCGCCCTGGTGCAGGTGGACCGCGCCGGGGTGCAGGGTGGCGGGGGCGCGGCCCGCGTCGGCGGTGCCGAGCAGGCGCCCGGTCTCCTCGTCGACGATGGCGATCTGGGTGCCGATACCGCCGCGCACATCGACGGCATCGTGCGGTTGTTCGGTGGTGGTCGCGTACCACCGGGCCGGTCCGCGGCCGCCGGTCCGGCGCCGGATCAGCCCCTCGGCGGCCAGGTCCGCGGCCAGTTCGGTGGCGCCGAGTTCGGCGACCTCGAGATCGGTCAGCGGCTGCTCCAGCGCCGCGCAGACCAGGTGCGGACCCAGTACGTACGGATTGCGGGGGTCGGTGATCGTGGCTTCCACGGGCCGGCCGAGCAGGGCCTGGGGATGGTGGATCAGATAGGTGTCCAGCGGGTCGTCGCGGGCCACCAGCACCACCAGCGAGCCCTGGGTACGCCGGCCCGCGCGCCCGGCCTGCTGCCAGAACGAGGCCACCGTCCCGGGGAAGCCCGCGATGACCACCGCGTCCAGCCCGGCGATGTCCACACCCAGCTCCAGCGCGGTGGTGGTGGCGACGCCGAGCAGAGTGCCGTCATTGAGGGCCGACTCCAGTTCGCGCCGGTCGTCGGCGAGGTATCCGGCCCGGTAAGCGGCCACCCGGTCGCGCAGTTCCGGGTCGATCTCGCCGAGCAGGCGGCGGGTGTCGATCGCGACCGTCTCGGCGGCCCGGCGGGACCGGACGAAGGTCAGGGTGCGCGCACCCTCGGCCACCAGGTCGGTCATGATCCGGGCCGCCTCCGAGGCGGCCGGTCGCCGCACCGGGGCGCCGTTCTCGCCGCTGATCACGGGCAGCAGAGGCGGTTCCCACAACGCGACCGTGCGCGCCCCGGTGGGGGAGCCGTCCTCGGTCACCGCGATACACCGCGCGCCGATCAATTCACTCGCCGCGGCCGCGGGTTCGGCCGTGGTGGCCGAGCACAACACGAAGACCGGGTCGGCGCCGTAATGCGCGGCCAGCCGCCGTAACCGGCGCAGCACCAATGCGACGTTCGATCCGAATACACCTCGGTAGGCGTGACATTCGTCGACCACGACATAGCGCAGCCGGCGCAGTACCCGCGCCCAGCGCTGATGCGATCGCAGAATGCCCAGATGCAACATGTCGGGATTGGTGAAGATCCACCGGGCATTCGCGCGCACCCATTGCCGCACTTCGGCGGGTGTGTCGCCGTCGTAGGAGGCGGGCCGGACGTCGCGTAGCGGGCCGTCGAGGACGAGTTCGGAGACGGCGCGCAATTGATCGGCGCCGAGGGCTTTGGTCGGCGCCAGATACAGGGCTGTGGCCTGCGGATCCCGATACAGATCGGTCAGAACCGGCAGCTGATATCCCAGTGATTTGCCGGAGGCGGTGCCGGAACTGACCACCACGTGCCGGCCGGTAACGGCGAGCTCGGCGGTGCGGGCCTGGTGTGACCAAGGTGTGACCACCCCGTTCGCCCGGAATGCCGCGATCACCTCCGGGGCCGCCCACTCCGGCCAGTCCGTGACCTGCGCGGATCGTGCCGGAAGCTCGGCGAGATGGGTGAGTCGTTCCTCGCCGTCCGGTACGGCGGCCAGGACACGGTTCAGCAACGCGCGGCCGTATCCGGGCGCCGTTTCCGGCGTGGTGTCGTGTGTCGTGCGCGTCGGGTTCATTCGACCGTGATCGCGACACGCTGAAGAACTGTGAACCATGTGTGTGGTGTGTGCCCTACCTGCCATTTCACTACAGAGTAGCGATCTGTATCACACCCCCATTGCCTGACGCCAACCCGGTTATCGCGAAGCAAACCTACCTCAAGTACGGATTTGAGCATTCGAGCCCTCACCTGCGCATTCGCAAGATCATCTTTTTTGCAAATTGTCGGTAACTCGACTGTTGAATTGCTCGGAGACATGGTTCACTGGTTCCTGGTCGCAAGCTTCTGTGTTCGAGGGAACGGATCCAAAGTCCAACACCATCAGCAGGATCGATGTTGCGAACGGTGTGCTTGATGCTTCCTGCAGGGGGAACAGAGTACAGCGGTCGGAACGGGCCCGGTGGACGAACCTAACTAGTCTGCCGTTCCGGTATGGAAAGAGAAGGAACAGAATGGCACAGGGAACTGTGAAGTGGTTCAATGCGGAGAAGGGTTTCGGCTTCATCGCGCCCGAGGACGGCTCCGCTGACGTCTTCGTTCACTACTCCGAGATCCAGGGGACGGGCTTCCGCACCCTCGAGGAGAACCAGAAGGTCGAGTTCGAGGTCGGCCAGGGCACCAAGGGCCCGCAGGCCACCGGAGTTCGCGCGCTCAGCTGAGCGGTAACCCAACAGGTCCGAAGGCTACGTCCCTCACCGCCCACCGCGGTGGGGGACGAGCCGTTTCCGGGCCCAGTACACTCGACCGCGAACGGGGCATCGCCCGGCGCCGGGCCACCGGCGCGGCGATCTGCGCACCCGCTGCATCGGGGGCGCAGTGCTGAAACACGGTATAAACGTCTCTGGCGGGGATAGGTTCCTCCGCCGCTTGCCCCAGCCGCGCGCTGCGCTCCTGTGTCGCGCGGGTCGACAGGAAAGGTGTGTTCGCCGGTGGCAACACGAGACCGCAACGCCTCAGCAGGGCCCGACCAGGGTCGTCACGTGCGTCGTCTCGTGATCGTGGAGTCACCTACCAAGGCCAAGAAGATCGCTCCGTACCTCGGCCGGGGATACGTCGTCGAGGCGTCCGTCGGGCACATCCGAGACCTCCCGCGCGGCGCGGCCGACGTGCCCGCCAAATACAAGGGGCAGTCCTGGGCGCGCCTGGGTGTCGACGTCGACAACGACTTCGAACCGATCTATGTCGTCAGCCCGGAGAAGAAGAGCAAGGTCACCGAGCTCAAGCGGCTGCTCGAGGACGCCGACGAGCTCTACCTCGCCACCGACCCCGACCGTGAGGGCGAGGCCATCGCCTGGCACCTGCTGGAGACCCTGAAGCCCAAGGTCCCGGTGCGGCGCATGGTGTTCCACGAGATCACCGAGCCGGCCATCCGGGCCGCCGCGGCCGATACTCGTGAGCTGGACAACGATCTGGTCGATGCGCAGGAGACCCGGCGCATCCTGGACCGGCTGTACGGCTACGAGGTCAGCCCGGTGCTGTGGAAGAAGGTCATGCCGCGACTGTCGGCGGGCCGCGTGCAGTCGGTGGCGACCCGCATCATCGTGCAGCGCGAGCGCGAGCGGATGGCGTTCCGTTCGGCCGAATATTGGGACATCGCAGCCAAATTCGATACCGGCGGCACTTCGGCCGATGTCGCGAACCCGCGCACGTTCGGCGCCCGGCTGGTCACCGTCGACGGGTCCAGGGTCGCGGGCGGCCGCGATTTCGGCTCCGACGGGAAGCTGAAGTCCAGCGGCGTGACCGTGCTCGACGAGACGCATGCCCGGCGGCTCGCGGAGGCGCTGGCGGGTGCGGACTTCCAGGTCTCCTCGGTGGAGTCCAAGCCGTACACCCGCAAGCCCTATGCGCCGTTCATGACGTCCACGCTGCAACAGGAGGCCGCGCGCAAGCTGCGCTTCACCTCCGAGCGGACCATGCGGGTCGCGCAGCGGTTGTACGAGAACGGCTACATCACCTATATGCGTACCGACTCGACCACGCTGTCCGAGTCGGCGATCGCGGCCGCCCGCGCGCAGGCCACCCAGCTGTACGGGCCGGATTACGTGCATCCGACGCCGCGGCAGTACAACCGCAAGGTCAAGAACGCGCAGGAGGCACACGAGGCCATCCGGCCCGCCGGCGACACCTTCGCCACGCCGGGACAGCTGCACGCGCGGCTGGACCAGGACGAATTCCGGCTGTACGAGCTGATCTGGCAGCGCACGGTCGCCTCGCAGATGGCCGACGCCCGGGGCACCACCCTCACCGTGCGGATCACCGGCCTCGCCGGTACCGGCGAGGAATGTGTCTTCTCGGCCTCCGGCCGCACCATCACGTTCCCGGGCTTCCTCAAGGCGTACGTCGAGAGCGTCGACGAGGATTCCGGCAGTCAGTCCGACGACGCCGAATCGCGGCTGCCCACGCTCGCCGAGGGACAGGGCGTCACCGCCGCCGAGCTCAACCCGGACGGGCACACGACCAACCCGCCCCCGCGCTACAACGAGGCCTCGCTGATCAAGGCGCTGGAAGAGCTGGGCATCGGCCGTCCGTCGACGTACGCGTCGATCATCAAGACCATCCTCGACCGCGGTTACGTGTACAAGCGCGGCAGCGCGCTGGTGCCGTCGTGGGTCGCGTTCGCCGTGGTCGGACTGCTCGAGGAGTATTTCGGCCGATTGGTCGACTTCGACTTCACCGCGGCCATGGAGGACGACCTGGACGCCATCGCCGCCGGCCGGGAGCGACGCGGAAACTGGTTGTCCAGTTTCTACTTCGGCGGCGACAACGGTGTCGAGGGCTCGGTGGCCCGCTCGGGCGGCCTGAAGAAGATGGTGGGCCAGCAGCTCGACGACATCGATGCGCGCGAGGTCAACTCCATCAAGCTGTTCCTGGACGATCAGGACCGCGACGTGGTCGTGCGGGTCGGCCGCTACGGGCCGTACCTGGAGCGCATGGTCACCGACCCGGACGATCCGGACGGCACACCGGTCTCGCAGCGCGCGAATCTGCCCGACGACCTGCCGCCGGACGAGCTGACACCCGAGGTCGCGGAGAAGCTGTTCTCGACTCCGCAGGAGGGGCGGTCGCTCGGCGTCGATCCGGCCACCGGGCACGAGATCGTCGCCAAGGAAGGCCGATTCGGGCCCTACGTCACGGAGATCCTGCCGGAACCCGCGGCCGATCTGGACGCGAAGACCAACGGCAAGAAGAAGGCCGACGCGAAGGCGCCCAAGCCGCGGACCGGCTCGCTGTTCAAGTCCATGGACCTGGCCACCATCGGCCTCGACGATGCCCTGAAACTGCTGTCGCTGCCTCGTGTCGTCGGCACCGATCCGACCTCGAACGAGGAGATCACCGCGCAGAACGGCCGCTACGGGCCGTATCTGAAGAAGGGCGCCGACTCCCGGTCGCTGACCGGTGAGGATCAGATCTTCACCGTCACGCTGGAAGAGGCGTTGCAGATCTACTCCGAGCCCAAGCGGCGTGGCCGGCAGGCGGCCAGCGCGGCCGCGTTGCGTGAGCTGGGCGCCGATTCCGCGACCGGTAAGCCGATGGTGATCAAGGACGGCCGTTTCGGCCCGTACGTCACCGACGGTGAGACCAATGCCAGCCTGCGCAAGGGCGACGAGGTCGAGTCCATCACCGACGCGCGTGCCTCGGAACTGCTGGCCGAACGCCGTGCCAAGGCGCCGGTGAAGCGCACGGCGAAGAAGACCGCCAAGAAGGCGGCGACCAAGACGGCCGCGAAGAAGACCGCGGCCAAGACGGCGGCGAAGAAGACCACCGCCGCGAAGGCGACGGCGGCCAAGGCGACGACCACCGCGACGAAGACGACGGCACGCAAGACCGCCGCCAAGAAGACCACCGCGAAGGCCACCACCGGCGAGAAGTAATCCGGCGCCACGCTCGTTCACTGGCGGAAATCGGCCGTAGTCCGATTTCTGTCGGTGGCCTGCCGTACCGTGACCAGCCATCGAAGCCCGCTCGAGCGGAAGGACCCGCGATGGCCGTCGACACCGAACGCGAAGATCTGATCGGCATGCTGGCGAGCCAGCGCGATCTGTTCCGCATCACCCTGCGCGGAATCGATGACGAGCAAGCGCGCCAGCGCACCACCGTGAGCGAGCTGACCCTCGGGGGGCTGCTCAATCACATGGTCAATATCGAGCGGCACTGGTACACGGTCATCGTGGAACGGGACGAGACCGCGACATTCGATGTCTCCCGGATGGATTCGGAATACCGCCTCGGCCCCGGCCAGTCCGTCGCGGATCTGCTCGCCACCTGGGAAGAAGCGGCCCTGGAGACCGAGAAACTGATCCGCGACCTCGACAGCCTGGACACGTCCATTCCGCTGCCGACCGCGCCGTGGTCACCCGAAAGGCAATGGTGGACAGTGCGTTTCGCGCTGCTCCATATCCTCCGCGAGATCGCCCACCATTCCGGCCACGCGGACATCATCCGCGAGGCGCTGGACGGCGCCAACACCACATATCAACGAGCCTCGTAGCGGCGGAAATCGGCGTCGTCGCGCTCGAAACGAGCTGGGATCGGCGGCTTTTCGACGCGTGATCGTTCGGCGTTCGAACAGCCACGGCCGCAACATGGTTCACGGAACGGTGGGCTGGTTTGCGAAGTTTGCGAGTATTCCGGATGTGATCCTCGTCGCGGTGGCGGTGGGTCGTGGTGGCGCCGGGGCGGACGGTGAAAGTTCGCTGTCGGTGCCGGCCGTTAGGGTGTACGTCGTGGCGGGAGTCTTCGATCGGCTGGTCGGCCAGGATGCGGTCGAGTCCGAACTGACCGCTGCCGCGGTCGCCGCGCGCAGCGGGGGGTCGTCGTCGGCCATGACCCATTCCTGGTTGTTCACCGGCCCACCCGGTTCGGGCCGGTCCGTCGCCGCCCTGTGTTTCGCCGCCGCCCTCCAGTGCACCGACGCGGGCGTCCCCGGCTGCGGGCGCTGCCATGCCTGTACCACCACCATGGCGGGTACCCACGGTGATGTCCGCCGGGTCATCCCCGAGGGCTTGTCCATCGGCACCAAGGAGATGCGCGAGATCGTGCAGGTCGCCGCCCGGCGGCCCAGTACCGGTCGCTGGCAGGTGGTGCTGGTCGAGGATGCCGACCGCCTCACCGAGGCCGCCGGCAACGTGCTGCTGAAGGTCGTCGAGGAGCCACCGGCGCGCACGGTGTTCCTGCTCTGCGCCCCCTCGGTCGATCCCGAGGACATCTCGGTGACCCTGCGCTCGCGCTGCCGGCACATTCCGCTGGTCACCCCTTCCGTCCCGGCGATCGCTCAGGTTTTGCGCGACCGCGACGGTCTCGACGATGAGACCGCCACCTGGGCGGCCTCGGTCAGCGGCGGTCACGTCGGCCGGGCCCGCCGGCTCGCCACCGATGCGGAAGCCCGTACCCGCCGCACCCGCGCCCTGGCCCTGGTCGCCGCCACCGCTCGCCCCGGCGCCGCGTATGCCGCCGCCGACGAACTGGTCAAATCCGCGGATGAGGAGGCCAAACAGGTCAGCGCCACCCGCGACGAACGCGAGCGCGAGGAACTGGCCACCGCTCTCGGCGCCGGCGGCACCGGTAAGGGCACCGCGTCTGCCACTCGTGGATCGGCCGGCGCGTTGAAGGATCTGGAACGTCGCCAGAAGTCCCGGGCCACCCGCACCGGCCGCGACGCACTCGACCGCGCGCTCATCGACGTCGCCGGCCTCTACCGGGATGCCCTCGCCGTCCGCCTGCGCGCTACCACCCCCGCCGCCGGCGGTGTCACCCTCACCCATCCGGACCTCCCGGACCAGATCCGCGATCTGGCGTCCGAGGTCCGCCCCGAAGGTCTGCTGCGCTCGATCGAAGCAGTCCTCGCCTGCCGTCAGGCCCTGGACCAGAACGTGAAACCCCGGTTCGCGGTCGCGGCCATGGTCGCCACCATGATCGCCGCACGGGGCGCCTGACCGGCCCGGACACAGTGGAGTTGGACCAGCCGGTTCTCGTGATCCGGCCGGGAGGCGCGACGTCTCGGTCCGGTCGGGACGTGTGCGGCCTTGGTCTGGTCGGGAGGCGTGCCGTCTCGGTCTGGTCGGGACGTGTGCCGCCTCGGTCTGGTTGGGACGCGGCGGCCTCGGTCTGGTTGGGACGCGGCGGCCTCGGTCCGGCCGGGAGGCGTGCGGGCTCGGTCTGGTTGGTACGCGTGCCGCCTCGACCCGGCCGGTGCGGATCGGTTGCCGGGTCGCTGTCCTTGCTCAGAGATACGGACAGCGGAGCCGGATGTCATTCGCCGCGTCGAATTGCGCTCGGCACCTGCGATATTTCCGGTAGCTTCAGGTCCAGCGGGATCCGGCCGGCCATGAGATGGGGCTCCACTGCCTCGGCGGGCATCGGCTGTGCGATCAGAAAGCCTTGTGCCCGAAAGCATCCCAGCCCGACCAGGGTGCGTGCGGCGGCGGTCGTCTCCACACCCTCGCCGACGACCTGGAGCCCCAATGAATGGGCAAGTCCCACAATGAATTCGACGAACGGCAAGTCGTCCGGGTCGGCGCCCAGCCGCTGCACGAAGCTGCGGTCGATCTTCACGACATCCACCGGGAGCGCCTTCAGCTGGGACAGCGAACTGTATCCCGTACCGAAGTCGTCGATGGCGATCTGTACGCCCAGCTCCTTCAGCCCGTTCAGCGTGGCGCAGGTGCGATCCAGATCCTGCACGACCACGTGCTCGGTGATCTCCAGGCAGATCGAGCTGCCCTCGATGCCGTGCCTGCGCAGCACATCCTCGATGTTCTCCACGAAGTCGAGCGCGACCAACTGCACCGGCGAGACGTTGATCCGCAGCACCACATTCGACGCCAGCCCACACCGTCGCCACTGCGCCAACTGGGCGCAGGCAGTGCGGATCACCCATCGCCCGAGTTCACCGGCCAGATTGGTGGCCTCGGCGACCTGCAGGAACGCGCCCGGCGGCAGCAGCCCGCGCGTCGGGTGCTGCCAGCGCACCAGCGCCTCCAGCGCACGGATCGTGCCGGTGCGCAGATCCACCTCGGGCTGGTAATGCAGCACCAGCGAGCCGTCGGCGACCGCGCGGCGCAGATCGTCCGGCTCGAAATCCGGACGCACCACGTCGTTCGAGACCACGACTCGGCTGCCGCGGCGTGACTTCGCCGCCAGCAGCGCGTGATCCGTCCGGTGCGGCCCGTCCGTGAACGTGTTGTCGCTCGAAGCACTCACGGCCACACCGATATTCGCGCCGTAGCCGACCGGCTTTCCGCGTGCGGCAACCCGCTCTCTGATCACCCGCTGCTCCTCCTGGACACCCGCGCTCCACAGTCGCAGCGCCACGGCGGCGGCAGGTTCACCCGCGAGCACCCTCGCGAGACCGGCGGCCATGCTGTGACTGGGCATCCGCGGCCCGGTCAAAGCCTTGTAGACCGCCTGATGTGAGTAGTCGAGCAGCCGGCCCAACTGCGGGGTCGACATGTCGCCGTTCTCGATGACCAGGCGCTGCATGTACGCGAAGAAACTGTGCCGGGCGCCCAGAGGGACGCTGGGTGGCTTGAGCGGCTTCTTGGCCATCGTGGCAATCTCCCGTGCTCGAACGCTGGGCACCTGCGGGTTTCAACCTCATTGACTCCGGATTTGCCCTGCTCTTCTCCTGTCGAGCCGAAGTACTTGATCCCGAGCGATCAAGACTGAGACTCTGCTTCTGGCGCCAACTTTAGGCGTCAAGTATGTTTCTGGTCAATAAACAAACCTGAGGTATGTTTTGGAAGGGTGGATGTATGAACGGAAAGCGGTGGGTCGACCTCATCGCCTTCGCTCTGGTGCTGGTGGCAGTGGTTCTGCTGGTCGTGTACGGGCACGCGCAGGGCGCCGCGCTGATCGCCGCGAGCCAGTTCGTCGCAGCCGGCTATCTGCTCTGGGGCAGGCGGCGATGATCCCGGGATCGCCACCGGCCCGAGGGGTCCGGGCCGCGCGTGCCGACCTGGACCGCGGTGACGAGGAGCACCGATTTTCGTGATCCGGCCACGAGACGATAGACTTCCACCGCCGGAAGGCACGCCGCCTTAGCTCAGTCGGTAGAGCGCTTCACTCGTAATGAAAAGGTCGGGGGTTCGATTCCCCCAGGCGGCTCCACTTTTCCCCTCTCACCGGATGGCGGCCGATAGGCAACATCGGGCACTGCCGAACGGGCCTGTTCATGCAGGCTGCGGCGTCATGCAGCATCCGGTCGGCGACCTTCGGGTATGGCGTGGTGTTGTCGGCGGGGCGCGATAACGGTCGGCTCTTCCGGTGGATCGAGCGAGAGCGGTGCCGGTGATCGACCGGCCGAAATGGCTTGTGCCCCACCATGAGTGGGGCACAAGTGTTCGGGGTGTGGGTCGGTCACGACCGGACGTCGGGGAAGCTCACTCCGCGTTGGGCGTGCCAGCCGCCCTCGGGGGCGTCGTCGTGGTCGGTGGAGCGGCTGAGGTCGGCCCATCGGGTGTCGATGTCGACGCGGTTCTGCCAGGCGTCGCGGCCGATCTCGTAGGCGTCGCTGCCGGCGAGGATGCGCAGCGGGGGTTCGTCCAGGGCGGCGACGGTGAGTACCAGTTGGGCGACCTTGCGGGGGTCGCTGGTCGCGGTGTGCTCGAAATCGGCCATCGCGGCGACCGAGGCGCCGAGGGTGGGCCGGTAGGGCTCGCTGATCTCGGGGATGGTCATCGATGAGCCGGCCCAGTCGGTGCGCATGCCGCCGGGTTCCACGACGGTGATCTTGATGCCGAGCGCGCCCACCTCGGCGGCGAGGGCCTCGCTGAAGCCGCCGACTGCCCACTTCGCGGACTGGTAGGCGGTCATGCCGGGGCCGCCGACGCGACCGCCGACCGAGGAGATCTGGATGATCCTTCCGCCGCCCTGCTTGCGCAGGATCGGCACCACCGCCTTGGTGACGTAGACGGTGCCGAGGAAATTGGTTTCGATCTGCCGGCGGAAGACCTCCAGTGTGGTGTCCTCCAGTGCGACGCGGTCGCCCTGACCGGCATTGTTGACCACGACATCCAGGCGGCCGAAGGCGGCGACGCCGTTGGCGACAGCTGTTTCGGCGGCGGCCGGGTCGGTGACGTCCAGCGCCTCGACGTGGATGCGGTCGCCGTACTTCTCGGCGAGGTCGTCGAGCGAGCGCGGGTTGCGGGCGGTGGCGACCACGCGGTGACCGGCGTCCAGCGCCTGCTCGACGATCTGACGGCCGAGCCCGCGCGAAGAACCGGTGACGAAGAATACCGAGCTCACGGTGGTGAGTCCTCTCTGACGGGTAACGCAATGTGCTTGCGTTATAGACGATAGGCCGATCCCACGGTTAAGTCAATGGCCTTGCGTTATCGTGTGGGGGTGGGTTCGACGAGGCAACGCGCCCGATCGGTGCAGGACAAGGAACTGCGGAAAACCGCGCTGCTGGCGGCCGCGCGGGAGCTGGCGGTGGAGCAGGGGGTGCGCGAGGTCACGCTGACCGCGGTGACCGCGCGGGTCGGGCTGCATCCCTCCGCCTTGCGGCGGTATTTCGAATCGCGGGAGGAGCTGCTGCTCGAACTCGCGCAGGACGGGTGGGCGGACTGGCGGGACGGGCTGCTGGCCGAGCTCGGTGCGGCGCGTGGCCTGGAGGCCGACCGGATCGCCGTCCTCGTCGCCGAGTCGATGGTGCGGTTGCCGCTGTTCTGCGATCTGCTCACCCACGTCGCCCTGAGTCTGGAGGGTGCGGTGCGGATCGAGCGGGCGCGGCAGTACAAGTTCGCCGCCGGCAGCGCCTACGACGCGATGGTCGCGGCCGTGGTCGCGGCGTCCGCCGACCTCGACAAGGTCGCGGCGCAGCTCGTGCTGACGGGTGCGATGACCATCGGGGCGTACCTGTACCAGCTGTCCCAGCCGACCGAGACGCTGCGCCGGCTGTACGAGGAGCAACCGCGGTGGGCGCACAGCGCATTGCGTTTCCGCGAGCAGCTCACGACGCTGCTCACGGCCGTCGCCGTGGGTGCGCGGCCGAGTGTGCGGCGGACCACCGGCGAGCCGCTACCGGACGTGGTCGTCGAGGAGTGAGTGCGGCTCCCGGTTGCCGTGGGAATGCCGTTGCGGTGGTGTCGGATTCGATCGCCCGGTCGGCGGGGCACAGCTTGCCCCTCTACTCTGGTGCCATGCGCAGGTCGTTGCCTCCGGTCGCATCTCGGGTGTCGGACACGCTCATCGCACGTGGGCATCACGGGGTGATCATCACGCAAACCGAGCCCACGCATTCCGCTGAACAGGCGGCGCGGGCGCTCGGGGTGGACGTCGGCGCGATCACGGAGTCGATGGTGTACCTGCTCGACGACGAACCGGTGTTGCTGCTGGTTTCCGGGGCGCACGGGGTGGATCTGGCCCGGACCGGGGACCGGCTGGAAGGGACGCTGACGCCCGCCCCGGCGGCGACCGCCCGGGAGGTGACCGGGCAGCCGATCGGCGGTATCGCGCCGGTGGGCCATCCCACGAATCTGCCCACCTACGTGGACAATGCGCTGTCGGAATACCGGGAGCTGTGGGCGGCCGGAGGCCATCCGAACACCGTCTTCCGCACCTCGTTCCCGGAGTTGGTGCGGATCACCGCGGGGCTGTCGATCGACGTCGACTAGGCGGTGTGACGCCGGTCATCCGTCCTCCCGGCGAGGGTCGCGATCGCGCGACGTAGTTTGGAACTGTGAGCAGATCTCCCGACGCGGAACTACGGGCGTCCGTGGGCTCGGACGGCATTCCGGCCGAGCAGTACCGGTCGGCCATGCGGCATTATCCGGCCGGTGTGACCATCGTCACGCTCGCGGGTGCGGACGGGCCGGTGGGGTTCACCGCCACCTCGTTCGCCTCGCTGTCGCTCGAGCCGCCGCTGATCTCGTTCAACATCGCGCACACCTCCTCCAGCATCGCGTCGATGCTGGGCGCGGATTCGCTGGTCGTGCACTTCCTCGGCGAGCATCAGCAGGAGCTGGCGCGGCGGTTCTCCCGGGAGGCCGGACAGCGGTTCAGCGAACCCGCGCTGTGGACCACGCTCGACTCCGGCGAGCCGGTGCTGCACGGGACGCCGCTCTGGGTGCGGGCGACCGTGTGGGAACGTTTCGCGATCGGTGACCACACCCTGGTCGTGGGCCTGGTGACCCGGGTGCACGACGAGACCGGCGCCGCGCCCCTGGCCGCGCCGCTGCTGTACTACAACGGCGCCTATCACCGGGCCACCGCCCTGGACTGATCAGGCCGCCGACGCCGCGGTGCCGATGCCCAGCGCCGTCAGCACGCCCGCGCTGATCTGTTCCAGCCGGGCCCGGGTGCGCGGCCGCCGCAGCAGTTCGATCGCGCGGGCGGCCAGCGTCGCCAGCAGTACCATCTCGACGGCGGCGACCGTCGATTCGATCGCGCCGAGCGCCAGCGCGTTCAGGAAGGTGACCGTCGTGAGGAACTGCGGGAGCACCGCCAGATAGAACAATCCGACCTTCGGATTCAGCAGGCACGACAGCAGGCCCGCGCTGAATGCGGACGGCACGGTCGCCGTGCTGGCCCGGGTGTCCGCCGGCTCGCCGTCCGCGCGGGCCCGGCGATGTTCGATCAGCGTCCGAATTCCGAGATATATCAAGTAGATTCCGCCGACCACCTTCACCGCGCGGTAGGCGGTCGCAGATTGCTCGAGCAGGGCCGCCACCCCGGCCGCGACCACGGTTGCCCAGACGATGCCACCGACCGCGGAACCGAGCGCCGCCGCGATCCCGTGCCGGCGCCCGGCGATCGAGAAGCGCAGGACCAGGAAGGTGTCCGGGCCGGGGGTGATGGCCAGCAGTACGCACAGTCCGGTGAATCCGAGCAGCAGGGAGACGGTCACCGTTCGATATAAGCGCAGGTCGGATCGGGATGGCAAGGCGATTACGGCGAGTCCCCCCGGACATGCGCGGCGACACGTCCGAATCTTGACAAGGGTTCGGGCCAGTGCCTATCTTCAGCTCAGGTCATGAGTGCCAGCGTCAAGCCCCGGCTTGCTGGCCGGCAACCCTCCTCCGCGGCGGGGTGCTCCGGGTGACGACCGGGCCGCAGCCCGACCGGGCTCGGCAAGCGCGGACTCCGACTTTTTTCCTCGTCGTTTCCGGAGTCCCCGAACCGAAGGGATTGCGTGATGACCGCTGTTCTCGACCCGACCTGTGCCGCCCAGGTATCCGGCGCCGACCTGCAGGTTCCGCTGGTGTCCGGTGGCACCGTGCGCTACGCGAATTTCGACTACGCCGCCAGCGCCCCGGCCCTGGCACAGGTCACCGACCGGGTGTCGGAGTTGCTGCCCTACTACGCGAGCGTGCATCGCGGGGCCGGATACGCCTCGCGGATCTCCACCGACTGCTACGAGGCCGCCCGGACCTCGGTGTCCCGGTTCCTGGGCTGTACCGACGACCAGGTCGTGGTGTTCACCCGCAACACCACGGACTCGCTGAACCTGCTGGCCGCCTGCGTACCCGGCGATACCGTGGTGCTCGACATCGAACATCACGCCAACTTCCTGCCGTGGCTGCGGCACGGGCGGCGGGTGGTCCGGGCCGCCGACACCGTGGCCGAGACGATCCGCCGGGTGGTCGCGGAGCTGTGTACCAAACCCGCTGCGCTGCTTGCCATCACGGGTGCGTCGAACGTCACCGGTGAGGTGCTGCCGCTGGAACGGCTCGCGACCGTCGCGCACGAGTGCGGGGCCCGAATCCTGGTGGATGCCGCGCAATTGGCGCCGCATCGGCGAATCGACCTGCGGCACAGCGGAATCGACTACCTCGCCTTTTCCGGGCACAAGCTGTACGCGCCGTTCGGCGCGGGAGTGCTGGTGGGCCGCCGGGATTGGCTGGATGCCGCCGAGCCGTACCTGGCCGGCGGCGGGGCGGTCCGAGAGGTCCGCACGACCGGTGTCGACTGGGCGCCCGCGCCGCAGCGGCACGAGGCCGGATCGCCGAATGTCCTCGGCGTGGCGGCCCTGGCCGCGGCCTGTGATGCGCTCACCGAACTGCAGGAGCGGGCCACCGAACACGAGCGGCGGCTGGCGATCCGGCTGCGCGAGGGGCTGGGCGGTATCGCGGGGGTGCGCTTCCTGCGCATCTGGTCGGACAGCGCCGACAGCGTCGGCATCGTGACCTTCACCCTCGACGGTGTCGAACCGGGCCGGGTGGCGGCGTATCTGTCCGCCGAACACGGGATCGGGGTGCGCGACGGCCGATTCTGCGCGCATCCGCTGCTCGCCCGGCTCGGCGTCGACGGCGCGATCCGGGCCAGTATCGGCCTGGGCACCACCGCGGCCGATGTGGATCGTCTGGTCGACGCGATCGATGTGCTGGTGCGGCGGGGGCCGTCGTGGGAGTACACGTGCGCGGACGGCCACTGGAATCCCCAGCCGGAGACCCGGCCACGGCTGACCGCTCAGGACGCCGGCGGTGCGGCGCCGTGTTCCTTCTGAACGGTCAGAACACCAGATAGCGTTCGGCGAGCTGCTCCACCAGCGGGTCGTCGTCGGCGACCGACTCCAGTGCGTCGAGGTCGGTCGCCACGGCGACCAGACGGGGATCGTCCAGGTCCGGATCGTAGGGCCCGTCCTCCCGGAGCTGTCGCATCAACTTCTCGCGCACCCGGTTCTTCAGGGAATCGATCATGCCGTCAGCATGCCCAGTACCGGGCGGATGTCACGGTCACCACGCCGTCGGCCGGGTCACACCGGCGCCAGCCAGCTGCCCCACGGCGTGTTGCGCAGCACACTGAACACCGCCAGCAGCGCCAGCGACACCGCGAGGGTGATCGGACCGGCGTGGAACGGGAACGGCCGGCGCCGGCCGTTCCATCGGTTCACCACCAGGTGCACCCACCACACCACGAACGCCACCGTCAGCGGGAGCAGCAGGATATTGCTGTGGATCGCGTCGAGTACGTGACCCTCGCTGAGGTTGTGCATCGCGCGCAGCCCGCCGCACCCCGGGCACCAATACCCGGTCAGCGCGTAGAACGGGCAGTAGCCGTAGGAGCCGGAGACGTGCGGATCGCGGAAGTGCAGGACCGCGACGGCGGCGGCGAGCCCGCCGGCGATGAGGGCCGGCTGCCCCAGAGTGACCCAGCCGGTGCGGGTTTCGGCCGGCGGTGCGGCTGCGGTGTCCACAGTCGTCCACGGTAGCGAGGGCAGGCCGGGTCTCGCCAGGTGGTTCCGATCCCGCGATCCGGCACCGACCCTTGACAGACTAGAACTTGTTCTAAAGACTGCTCTGTGACGGTCGTCACGCCGCTCCGGTGGGGTGGGTGAGTTCGTCGGTACGCCAAGGCTTTTCGAGCACAGCTCGGGCGCGCACGGTCGGTCGGAGGAGGAACCCCGCAATGATTCTGGACAACTTCCGTGTGGACGGCCGGGTCGCCGTCGTCACCGGCGCCGGGCGCGGGATCGGCGCCGCGGCCGCGCTGGGCCTGGCCGAGGCCGGGGCCGATGTGCTGATCGCCGCGCGCACGGCCGAACAGCTCGAGGAGGTCGCGGGCAAGATCCGCGCGCTGGGCCGCCGGGTGGTGACCGTAGCCGCCGATCTCTCCGATCTGGACGCGGTCGCGGGGCTGGCGGAGACCGCGGCCGCCGAACTCGGGCGGATCGATATCGTCGTCAACAACGTCGGCGGGACCGCACCCAACACTTTCCTGACCACGACGCCGGGATATCTGGAGCGGGCGTTCCACTTCAACGTCGCCACCGCGCACGCGCTGACCCGCGCGGCGGTGCCGCACATGCTGACCGGGGGCGGCGGATCGGTGGTCAACATCTCCTCGATGATGGGCCGCACGCCGGGCCGGGGCTATCTCGCCTACGGCACCGCCAAGGCCGCGCTGGCGCACTGGACGCGGCTGGCCGCCACCGATCTGGCCCCGCGGATCCGGGTGAACGCGATCGCGGTCGGCTCGGTGCTCACCTCCGCGCTGGACGTGGTCGCCTCGCAACCGGCGATCAAGGAGACGATGGAGACCGCCACGCCGCTGCACCGGCTGGGCGAGCCGTGGGAGATCGCGGCGGGCATCGTGTATCTGTCGTCACCGGCCGGTGGCTACATCACGGGTAAGGTGCTCGAGATCGACGGCGGCATCGAACAACCCAACCTGGACCTCGGTCTTCCCGATCTGTGACAGGAGTTTTCGGATGTCCGCACCGACCTACCGCGTAGTGCAATGGAGTACCGGCAATGTCGGCCGCCGGTCGCTGCGATCCATCATCGCGCGGCCGGAGCTGGAACTCGTCGGGGTCTGGGTGTCCTCCGACGCCAAGGCCGGTCTCGATGCCGGTGAGCTGGCGGGCCTGGATCGCGAGATCGGCGTCGCCGCCACCACCGACGCGCAGGCCCTGCTCGATCTGAAGCCCGATTGCATCGTGCACACCGCGATGGCCGACGACCGGCTGGCCGAGGCGGTGGAGGATCTGAAGACCTTCCTGCGCGCGGGTATCAACGTGGTGTCGTCGAGCCCGGTCTTCCTGCAGTTCCCGTACGGGACCGTGCCGCCCGAACTGATCGATCCGGTGCTCGAGGCGGCCGAGGCCGGCGGGGCGTCGTTGTGGGTGAACGGCATCGATCCGGGCTGGGCCAACGACTGGCTGCCACTGCTGCTGTCCAGCGGCAGCGAGCGCATCGACACCATCGTGTGCTCGGAGATCCTGGACTACTCCACCTACGACAATCCGAAGGTGCTGTTCGACATCATGGGCTTCGGCCGGCCGATGGGTGCGGGGGACGAACTGCCGCTGCTGTTGCAGCCGGGCGTGCTGACGCTGGCCTGGGGCAGTGTGATCCGCCAGCTGGCCGCCGCGCTGGATGTGGAACTCGACGAGGTGACCCAGGACTTCCAGCGCCTGCCCGCGCCGGAGCCGATCGGGATCGGCGCGCACACCGTCGAATCCGGCACCGCGGCCGCGCTGCGCTTCCGGGTCAGCGGCGTGCGGGGCGCGCGCGAGGTGCTGGTGCTCGAACATGTCACCCGGTTGCATCCCGATCTGGCGCCGGACTGGCCGCAGCCCGCCGGGCACGGCGGCTATCGCGTGGAGATCCTGGGCGATCCCGACTACGTGCTGGACCTGCAACTGTCCAGCAACGGTGACCACGCCCTCGGCGGCGTGGTCGGCACGGCCGCCCGCCTCGTGAGCGCGGTGCCCGCGGTCGTGCAGGCGCGGCCCGGACTGCTCACCGCCGTCGATCTGCCGCTGACCACGGGGCGTGGACTGGTGCGCTGAGAACCGGGTGCCGAAAACCTGGTTCAGTACTCGGGATAACCCTCTTCGGGACCGAGCATCCGGGTCAGCCGAATTCGGGTGACGCGGACCAGATCCTCGAAGGTGGGTTCGGAAACACCCTCGCGGGCAACCGAATCGGCGATTCGATCGAGATCGGCCCGGGACAGAGCGGGCAATTCGACCTCGGCGGCGTCGAGTAGTCGCCGATAGTCGGGATAGGGCCGGCCGCCGGCCAGCTTCTCGGCCCACAGCACGCTGCAGCAGCATTCGTACAGGGCGTACACGGCACGCGTGTGGGGTAATTGGTTGAAACGATCCAGGCCGATGCCCTTGTGCATCAACATGAACAACCTCCGAAGGCCCGGTGGTGGCGGTGGAGTGGAAGCGACGCGCCAGTTACATCATCCGTCGCCGACGGTCCGGCACACCCCAACCGGGCCGCAAGTTTTCACAAGTTTTACACACCCGCTGTGAGCCGAAACCGGCCCGCTAAGCTGGGCAAATGACTGAATGGAAGGCTTTCACAGTCGAGAGCAAGGATCTGGTGGCCCGGGTCACGCTGACCGGTCCCGGCAAGGGCAACGCGATGGGCCCGGACTTCTGGCGCGAACTGCCCCTGATCTTCGGGGAACTCGACGCCGATCCGGAGGTGCGCGCGGTCGTGCTCACCGGCTCGGGCCGGCATTTCTCCTACGGTCTGGACCTGGCCGCGATGGGCGGCATGTTCGCCCCGCTGATCGGCGAGCGCGGATTGGCCGCACCCCGCACCGTATTCCTCCACGAGGTGCGGCGGATGCAGGCCTCGATCACGGCCGTCGCCGACTGCCGCAAGCCGGTCATCGCGGCCGTCTCGGGCTGGTGCATCGGCGGCGGGCTCGATCTGATCTCGGCGGCCGACATTCGGCTGGCCGCCGCCGACGCGAAATTCAGCCTCCGTGAGGCCAAGGTCGCCATCGTCGCCGATGTCGGCTCGCTGCAACGACTTCCGGGCATCATCGGCGAGGGGCACCTGCGCGAGCTGGCCTTCACCGGCAAGGACATCGACGCCGTCCGCGCCGAGAAGATCGGTCTGATCAACGACATATATCCCGATCAGGACGCGACGCTGGCCGCGGCACAGACCCTCGCCGAGGAGATCGCCGCCAATCCGCCGCTGGTGGTGCAGGGCGTGAAGGATGTGCTCGACCAGCCCCGGACCCGGCAGATCAGCGAGGGCCTGCGCTACGTATCGGCGTGGAACGCGGCCTTCCTGCCCTCGGAGGATCTCACCGAGGCGGTCGCGGCGGTGTTCGAGAAGCGGCCGCCGAACTTCCGCGGGCAGTGAACGTCGCGGGCCGCTCCACGCGGCGGCCCGCGCCTACCGGTCCGCCGCGATGATCCCGGCGGACCGGCGGGATCATCGCGGCGGAATCAGTGGCCGCCCTGCTCCTTCAGCCGGGCCACGGCCTCGTCTACCAGCACCTCGGCCTTGGCGCGGTCGCCCCAGCCGTCGACCTTGACCCACTTGCCGGGCTCGAGGTCCTTGTAGTGCTCGAAGAAGTGCTCGATGGCCTTCCGGTCGAATTCGCCGATATCCGAGGTGTCCTGGATGTGGTCCCAGCGCTTGTCGCCTGCGGGTACCGCGACGATCTTCTCGTCGCCGCCCGCTTCGTCGCTCATGAGCAGCACGCCGACCGGGCGGGCCTCGACGATGACACCCGGGAACACCGACTCGGGCAGCAGCACCAGGCAGTCCAGCGGGTCGCCGTCGGACCCGAGGGTGTTCTCGATGTAGCCGTAGTCGGCCGGGTAGACCATCGGGGTGTAGAGGTAACGGTCCAGCCGCACCCGCCCGGTCTCGTGATCGACCTCGTACTTGTTGCGCTGACCCTTGGGGATCTCGATGGTGACGTCGAACTCCACGTCATCTCCTTCGTCTGGTGCTTGTCATCAGCGTTGGGTTCGGCGCTCGCGCCGACGAGCATTCGGCGCTCGCGCCGGTGACCGCGAGGCTGCCGACTCGCCTGCTCGATCGGCGGAACGTCGGCGTGGTGAGGATAGTGTGGTCGCTGGGCCGGTGGGTGCGGCAGGGCACCGGCACAGCGCGCGCTGTTACGGGCGAGTAGGGAGACGGCGGTCACGTGGTAGGTCGGAGCAGGAAGAACATCGGCAATCTGGCTGCTCGCCGGCGCCGGACGATCTGGATCGCGGTATCCGCCGGTGTGCTCGTCGTCGTGATCGCCATCGGCGCGGTGCTCGTGATTCTGAAGCCGTGGACCGAGGAGTTCCGTCACGGCGGGTTGACGGTATCAGCTCCGCCGGCGCCGGTGAAACCGTTCCCCCAGGTGACGGCCGCGCCACCGGCGGCGACCTCGCCGAGCGTCCAGGGTCTGTCGGCGGCGCTGGCGAAGGTGGCCGGCGCCCCGGACCTCGGCGCGTTCAGCGCCTCGGTGACCGATGCCGACACCCGGACCGTGCTGTGGAGTACCGATCCGGACAAGCCGATGGTGCCCGCGTCCACCGCGAAGGTGCTGACCACGGCGGCCGCGCTGCTGATGCTGCCGCCCGACCACCGGCTCACCACCAAGGTCGTGACCGGCGCCGATCCCACCGAACTGGTACTGGTCGGCGGCGGCGACCCGACGCTGACCGCTCAGGCCGACGGTAAGGGCTACTACCCGAACGGGCCGCGGCTGGCCGATCTGGTGAGCCAGATCCGCGCCGCCGGCCGCAAATTCGACACGGTCGCGGTCGACGTCTCCGCGTATCCGGGGCCGACCGCGCCGGCCGGTTGGGATCCGGCCGATATCGCCGGCGGTTCCTGGGCGCCGATCGAGCCGGTGATGATCGACGGCGGCCGGCTGGATCCGCTCGTGGAGTACTCGCCGCGCTCGGCGACCCCGGCACTGGACGCCGGTCGGCGGCTGGCGGCCGACCTCGGCCTGGATCCGGTCAGGGTGCGAGTGGACAAGGCGCCGGCGCAGGCGACCGAGATCGCGCACGTGCAGTCCGCATCCCTGCGGGATCGGTTGCGGGACATGATGGTCCATTCCGACGACGTCCTCGCCGAGGCGATCGCCCGCGAGATCGCGGCCGCCGGGGGTGGCGAGGCGTCGTTCGCCGGGGCGGCCACCGCCACCGCCACCGCGCTCGCCGCGGCCGGGTTCGACACCACCGGCCTCACCCTGCTCGACGCGAGCGGCCTGTCCACCGAGGACCGGGTGCCGCCGCGGCTGCTGGACCGGATCCTCGCCGAGGCGGCCGGGCCACAGTCCGGGGTGGCGACCACCGCCGCCTCGAACACCTCCGCACCGTCGTCGCCGTTGGCCCCGCTGCTGGACTACCTGCCGGTGGCCGGGGCGACCGGATCGCTGGCCGATCGGTTCACCACCAAGGACCACGGTGCGGCGGGCTGGGTCCGCGCGAAGACCGGAACTCTGTCGGTATCCAGCGCGTTGGCAGGGTATGTCCTCGACAGTGATGGCCGGGTGCTGACCTTCGCGTTGATGTCGAACGACCGGCCGCCGGAAGCGAGCCGGCCGGCCCTGGATGCCATCGCTGCCACGCTCCGCAACTGCGGATGCTCCTGACGGGTGGGTGAACCATGACCGGACCTGACCACGATGCCCGAGCCGACCGGCCCGCTCCCTCGGAGCAGGTACTGGTCGACGTCGAGTCCGGTGAGTTGATCCGCAGGCCCAGGACGCCGCTGGCCGGCACGGTCGACTGGCAGCTGGCCGCGCGCACCGGCGCCGCGCTGGTACCGGCCGGGCCGCGGGTCACGCGATTCTCCGCGGAACAGGTGGTCGACGAGCTCGCCGCCGCCTCGGTGCGCGCCGAGGGCCCGGTGCGCGAGGTGTCCGGCCTGATCGACGATCGCCCGGTGCCGGCGGCCCGGATCGTGGACCGGCCCGGCTGGATCGATGCGGCCGCCGCCTCCATGGCACAGCTCACCGGCGAGGCCGGGCACCCGGCCGAGCACGAGTCGATCCGGAGCCGGTTGGCGGGTAAGCCGGCGGGCGTCCAGGTGGGCGCGATGCTGGCCTTCCTGTCCACGGCGATCCTCGGCCAGTACGACCCGTTCACCGGCGAGGACGGCATGCTGCTGCTGGTCGCGCCCAACATCGTGGCGGTGGAGCGCGTGCTCGGCGTGCACCCCGGCGATTTCCGGCTGTGGGTCTGCCTGCACGAGGTGACCCATCGGGTGCAGTTCTCCTCGGCGCCCTGGCTCGGCGAATACATGCGGCAGAACGTGTCCGTCCTCGGCGATGTCGGCGACGAATCGTTCGACGAGATGCTGTCGCGGCTGATGAGCGCCGTCCGCGAGCGGCGGCAGCGTACCGACGCGCTGCCGGCCGGCGATCCGGCCGATCGCGGCGTGCTCGGGCTGTTGCGCGCCACCCAGGCGCCCGCCCAGCGCGAGGCCCTGGACCGGCTGCTGATGCTCGGCACTCTGCTGGAGGGCCACGCCGACCACGTGATGGATGCCGTCGGCCCGGCCGTGGTGCCGTCGGTCACGCAGATCCGCCGGGCCTTCGACGAACGCCGCCGCCGCCCGGTGAATCCGGTGCAGCGGCTGTTGCGCGCCCTGCTCGGCGTGGACGCGAAGGTGGCGCAGTACGTGCGCGGCAAGGCGTTCGTCGACGAGGTCGTCGGCAAGGTGGGGATGGCGCGGTTCAACACCGTGTGGACCGATTCCGAGACCCTGCCGCGGCCCGACGAGATCCCCGAACCGGGGCGCTGGATCGCCCGCGTACTCGGCTGACGTGCCGGCCCGACTGCCGGAGACCGCGGCGGCGCTGCAACTGCGGCATGCGGTGCGGGACTGGCTGTCCCGCTACGCGCCGACCGGCGTGGTCGCGGTCGGGCTGTCCGGCGGCGCGGATTCCCTGGCGCTGACCGCCGCCGCGGTGGTCGAGGCGGAGGTGGTCGACGCCCTGATCGTCGACCACGGCCTGCAATCCGGTTCCGGCGCGGTGGCGGCGGAGGCGGCGGCCGCCGCACTGGCGCTGGGCTGCCGCACCGCCCGCGTACTGACCGTGACCGTGACCGGTGGCGGCGGGCTCGAGGCCGCGGCCCGGCGGGCGCGCTACGCCGCCCTGGACGACGCCCGCGACGGGCTGCCGGTGCTGCTCGGCCACACCCTCGACGATCAGGCCGAGACCGTGCTGCTCGGCCTCGCGCGCGGCTCGGGTCCGCGCTCGGTGCAGGGGATGGCGCCCTATGCCGCGCCTTGGGGCCGGCCGCTGCTCGGTGTGCGGCGCGATATCACCCGGCAGTTGTGCGCCGATCTGGGGTTGCGGCCGCACGAGGATCCGCACAACAGTTCCCCCGAATTCACCCGGGTGCGGCTGCGCACCGAGGTGCTGCCGCTGCTGGAGGAGGTGCTCGGCGGCGGCGTGGCCGCGGCGCTGGCCCGCACCGCCGAACAGCTGCGCGCCGACGGTGTGGTCCTCGACGAACTTGCCGGAAAGTTGCTTGTGGCCGCCGGTGATGGTGCGACACTGAAGATCGAGACACTCGCCACTGCCCCGGTGGCCGTCCGGCGCCGGGCGGTGCGGGCCTGGCTGCTCGACGGTGGTGCGAAAGCGTTGACGGACAAGCATTTACGGGCGGTCGACGCACTGGTCACGGATTGGCACGGGCAGGGCGGCGTCGCGATCGGCGGAGGTGCGGACGGGACGAGGTTGGTTGCCGCGCGCGAACATGGCAGGCTGACCTTGATGGCGCTCACCGGGGGCCGACATCACTGAAGGGAAACCAGCGCACGTGTACGGGGACGACATCGCGTCGGTGCTCATCACCGAGGAGCAGATCAAGGCGAAGGTCGACGAGCTGGCCGAACTGATCGCGAAGCGATATGCGGCCGACGCACCCGAGGGCGATCTCCTGCTGGTGGGCGTCCTCAAGGGCGCGATCTTCTTCATGACCGATCTGGCCCAGGCGCTGCCGATCCCCACGCAGCTGGAGTTCATGGCGGTGTCGTCGTACGGCTCCTCCACCTCGTCCTCCGGCGTCGTGCGGATCCTCAAGGACCTGGACAAGGACATCGCCGGCCGCAACGTGCTGATCGTCGAGGACATCATCGACTCCGGGCTCACGCTGTCCTGGCTCAAGCGCAATCTGTCCACCCGCAACCCGGCCTCGCTCGAGGTGGTGACGCTGCTCCGCAAGCCGGATGCGCTGCGCACCCAGGTGGAGGTCGCGCACGTCGGCTTCGACATCCCGAACGAATTCGTGGTCGGCTACGGCCTGGACTACGCGGAGCGTTATCGGGATCTGCCGTACATCGGCACCCTCGACCCCAAGGTCTACTCGGTCTGATCGGCCGCACGCGGCCGGTCCCACCGACCACACGCGACCGGTCCGATCGGCCGCACGCGGTGGTGGCCGCGCCTTTCCGGATTGCTCGAGTTGCGGCGACCGCCGCGGTGCGTGACCCTGATTCCGATCGTCCGGTCGCGGTGCGTCCGGCCGGTCGGGTGCTGTCGGGGCAGGGGTGGCCCGGTCTCCTGGCTCGTCTCGGTGACCGCGTGTGTCGTGGGCCGACTCGCCGGAAAGTGACGGAAATCACCGTTTAGGGGTCTGGCTCGGGAGCCCGATTCGGGCCTTTGTTGCTGGGTGGCGATCCGGGCCGGTCGCGTCGTGCCGCATCGGCGGGGTGGATCGTTTCCGGGGTCGTTTCACCTGGTCGGATGACCGGTCGGTGGGGGATGGGTTGGCGCGGGGAGAGTTTCCCAGAAGTTTGCCGAGGTGGCTGTGCGTCCGGTTTGTCTGGGCCATATGCTGTCAGTAACAAACCTGACGGCTGTTTCAGCGCCTAATCACTCAGTGAAGGGTCTGATATGGCTGGATTTTCCTTACCGATTCTGATAGCAAGGGGCTATGGACCCGCATTTGCGCGACTTGCGGTATTTCGTCGCGGTCGCTGAGGAACTTCACTTCACCAATGCCGCCCAACGGCTGCACATCGCGCAGCCGACGCTGTCGCGACAGATTCGCCAGCTCGAACGGCAACTCGACGTCGTCCTGTTCGACCGGAACCAGCGCAGTGTCGCGCTGACCGTCGCCGGGAAGGAACTGCTCGAGGGCGCCCGCAAGATCCTGGAACTGTGGGAGGTCACGAATGTGGCCCTGCAGGAGGCCGGGGAGGTGCTGCGGGTCGGCATCCAGAGTTCCATCGGCCGGGGCCTGATCGCCGATCTGGAGAGCGCCAGCGGTCATCGGCTGGCGTTGCACTCGGCGTCCTGGACCGATCCGTCCAGCGGATTGTCCGGCCGCCAGGCCGATCTCGCGCTGATGTGGCTGCCCGTGCCCGATACCAGCCGGTACCGCTGGCAGGTGCTGCGGTCGGAGACGCGCTGGGTCCTGTTACCGGAGAACCACGCCCTCGCCGACCGTGAGGTCATCGAGTTCGCGGACCTGGCCGGGGAACCGTTCGTCGCCATGCCGCCGGAAGCCGGTACCGGCCGCGACTTCTGGCTCGGCAACGACGGCCGCAACGGCCGCCAGGCGAAGATCGGCGGCGAGGCCGCGACCGCGGAGGAGCGGCTGGAGGCCGTCAGCCTCGGGCTCGGCGTCTGTCTGCTGGCCGAGAGCAATGTGCCGATGTACCGCTGGCCCGGTCTGACCGCCCGCCCGGTCGGCGGCTTGCCGCCGTGCGAGCTGGCCGTGGCGTGGCGGGCCGACGACGATCGGCCGACCATTCTCGACTTCGCCAACCGGGTGCTGTCCGGCGGCTTCGGAACTCCGGCGCAGCCGCAGGACTGACCGCCGTCACCGCACCGGGGCCACGCGCTGCCAGGGTCGTGCCGCTTCCAGTTGGGCGGCCAGGCGGAGCAGGGTCGCCTCGCTGCCGGGCGGACCGGCGAGCTGAGCGGCCAGCGGGGTGCCGGTGCGTGGATGGGTGCCCATCGGCAGGCTCAGCGCGGGCCAGCCGACCAGGTTCCACAGTGGTGTGAAGGGTGCGAAGCGCACGTTCGCGGCCATGTTGGCGACCCAGCCGCGGGTGTGCCAGGCCTGCGCGCGCGGTGCGGGCCGGGCCAGCGTCGGAGTGATCACGACGTCGTGGTTCTCGAAGAAGTCCAGCAGACGGGTCTCGATCAGATCGACCTGCCGGGGCCGGATCAGGCCGGTACGCAGCACGGCTCGGCCCAGGGCGGCGTGTACCCGGCTGCGTCTCTGTAGTCGGTCCGGATGGGACAGCTCCCCGGCGTCGCGCGCGGCGCCGGCCAGCCAGCGCAGCATCACGGCATTGGTGCCGCCCCCATACGGCAGTACGGCGTCGGTGACGCTGTGACCGGCCGCGGCGGCGGTCTGCGCGGCGGTACGGGCCGCGTCGGCCCAGTGCCGGTCCACCCGTGCCGGCGGTGTCGGCGCACCCGCGGCCAGCGCGATCCGCAGCGGCGGCGGAGGTTCCGGATCGGCCAGCGCCGGGCGACCGGCCAGCACCGAGAGCACCAGTGCGGCATCCGCGACCGTCGTGGCGAGGACGCCGTTCTCCACCATCCCGCCCCAGGAATCGGCGCCGACCTCGGCGGGCACCACATCGCGTCCGGGTTTGACACCCACCACGCCGCAGCAGGCCGCCGGGATGCGCACCGAACCCAGGCCGTCGTTGCCGTGCGCCACCGGGACCAGGCCCGCGCCCACCGCGGCCCCGGACCCGCCGGAGGACCCGCCGGCGCTGTATCGGATGTTCCAGGGCGAGCGGGTGATTCGATCCGGCGTATCGGTGACACCCCACAGGCCCAGTTCGGGCAGTTCGGTCAGGCCGACGACCACCGCGCCCGCGGCCCGCAGCCGGGCCACCACCGGATGGTCGGTGGTCGCCGGGTCGTCACCACCGGCCCGGGAACCGCCGCGGGTCACCTCGCCGGCGACCGCGATGTTGTTCTTGATCGCGATCGGCACGCCGGCCAGGGGCAGGGCATCCAGATCGGGCCGGTCGGCGAGGGCGCGGGCCTCCGCGAGGGCGCGCTCGGCGCGGACCACGGCGAAGGCGCCGAGCACCGGCTCGGCGGCGCTGATCCGGTCGAGCGCCGCCGTCACCACCAGATCGGGCCGCAGCGTGCCGTCCCGGACCTCCGCCGCGATCTCGGTCGCCGTGGCCGGAATGTTCACGCTCATCGGTACCTCCTGGGCAGCTGTGGCCCGCACAACAGCTTCGTGCGTCCTCGCAGTAACGTCGTGGGGCCCTGTGACGTTCACTTCGCGCGGTTCTGCCGCGGTAACCCCGTGCGGCACCGCCGCAGTAGTGTCCTCGTGCATCGTTGCAACCCCCTCGCGTCGTGGCCGAAATGGGGTATTTCTCACTGCTGCCGCGAAAATTATCATTCCCTCACCGCCGGAGCAGGGGATGATGGCTGGTGTGGCGGGTCCGGTCGAGTTCAAAGCGGTTGCTGCGTTCGCCGCTGCCTGGGAGTCGGACGACAGTCCGCCGGAGATTTCCGACTATCTGCCGGACGCGCAGACATTGCGATTGCGAGCGCTGCTCGATCTGATCCGGATCGACCTGCGTAATCGGTGGTTGCGCGCGGTGTCCACGTCGTCCGCGCCGGCCCGCAAACGGCTGCGCGAATACTGCGCGGAATTCCCGGAATTGGCGCCGCAGGAGATACCCGCCGGATTGGTCTACGAGGAGTTCGTGATCCTCCGGCACAGCGGCGAGCGGGTGGATCCGCGCGACTGGCTGCGGGAATATCCCACCCAGGCCGGGCAGTTGCGGGAACTGCTCAATGCCGACGGCGCGGATCAGAGCACCCAGCAGCCGGGTATCGGCACGGCGACCGCGACCCGGACGGGCGGCTGGTCCGGGGACGCCACCCGCACCACCACCGACCTCGGGGCGCCGCCGGTGGAGGATCTGGGAGATCTCGAGATCGGCCACAGCATCGACGATTTCGATCTGCTGACCATGCTCGGCAGCGGCGCCTTCGCCCGGGTGTTCCTGGCCCGGCAGCGCACCCTGCAGCGGTTGGTCGCGGTGAAGATCTCCGCCGACCGCGGCTCCGAACCGCAGACGCTGGCGCAGCTGGACCACGACTACATCGTGCGGGTCTTCGACCAGCGGTTGCTGGATCGGCCCGGCATCACGGCCGGGTCCCGGGAGCGCCGGCTGCGGTTGCTGTACATGCAGTTCCTGCCCGGCGGCACCCTGCTGAGCGTGCTGCGCTGGGTGCGCGCCACCCCGCCGGACCAGCGCAGCGGGCAGCTGCTGCTGGACGCGGTCGACGCGGCCATGGAGGAGAAGGGTGAGATCCGCCCGACCGACTCCAGCGTGCGGGCCGAGATCGCCGCGCTGTCCTGGCCGGATACGGTGGCCTGGCTGGGTTGCCGGTTGGCCGAGGCGCTGGCCTACGCCGATGCGCACGGGGTGCTGCACCGCGACGTCAAACCGGCCAATGTGCTGCTCACCGCCGAGGCGGTGCCGAAACTCGCCGACTTCAACATCAGCTTCAGCAAGCATCTGACCGACGCGAATCCCGTTGCGTACTTCGGTGGTTCGCTGTCGTACATGTCTCCGGAGCAGCTGGAGGCCTGTCATCCCGAGCACGAACGCACCGCCGAGGATCTCGACACGCGCGCGGATCTGTACTCGCTCGGCGTGGTGCTGTGGGAATTGCTCACCGGCACAAAGCCTTTCGCGGACGACGACACCACCGGCACGGAACACGGCGACGCCACCGTGCTGGCCGCGCTGCTGGCCCGCCGCCGCGCGGGGGTGGCCGCCGACACGTTGCGGGAACTGCCCGCCGACTGCCCGGCGGCCCTGCGCAGAGTGCTGCTGACCTGTCTGGAACCGGATCGCGAGCGCCGCTGGGCCGGCGGTTCGGAACTGGCCGCCCAGTTGCAGCTGTGCCTGGACCGGCGGGCCCGCGAACTGGTCGACCCGCTGCCGGACAGTATGCGAATGCGGTTGCGGGCCTGGATGATTCCGCTGATGGTGCTGGCCATCGGGGTACCGAACATGGTGGCGTCGCTGTTCAACATCCAGCACAACCGGTCGCTGATCGTGGACCGGCTCAGCCAGCCCGCGCATCATGCCTTCGAGATCGTCACCTTCATCGTGAATGTGGTGTTCTTCCCGCTCGGCTTCGCGCTCCTGGTCTATCTGTCCCGGCATCTGCTGATCGTGCCGCGCGGGTTGCGGCGCGGGCGGACCTTCGATCAACGCACCCTGGATCGGGCCCGCTGGCAGGCGCTGCTGCTCGGCGACCGGGTGGTGCTGATCGTCTTCGCGCTGTGGGCGCTCGCCGCGATCACCTTCCCGATCGCGTTGCAGGTGAGCACCGGCGAGGTGACCACGCCGATGGTGGTGCACTTCCTGGCCTCACTGCTGGTGTGCGGGGCGATGGCGGTGACCTACCCGTTCTTCCCGGTCGTGTTCTATCTGGTGCGCTGCATCTATCCGCTGTTCCTGCGCGAGGGCGAGCTCGACGCCGCCGACGCCGCCCAGTTGCGCGGTCTCGGCCGCCGCTGCACCGCCTACCTCGCGGTGGCCGCCTCGGTGCCGCTGCTGGCCGTGGCGGGCGTGACATTGCTACCGCCGGAGGACATTCCGCACGTGATCGTCTCGGTGCGGGTGCTGTGCATCGGCGCCATCGCCGCGTTCGTGGCCGCCTATCTGATGTTCCGCGCGCTCGAGGCCGATCTGAGTGCGCTGGAGCGGGTGGTGGATCCCGAGGGCGGACATCCGCACCCGACCAGGTCGAACCGGCGCTGATCGACCGGGCGAACCTGCGATGATCGGCCGATGACCACCCTGGTGAACCTGTCCCACGTACTCGATCCGGCGACGACGCCGCGGTACCCGGGCGATCCGGAGTTCCGGCTCGAGACGGTGGCGACGATCGAGGCGGACGGTTACTACCTGCAAGCCGTCCGGCACGGTGAGCACACCGGAACCCATTGGGGCGCACCGATTCACTTCGATCCCGACGGCGCGGCCGCCGACGAACTCGATCCGGACGACCTCTTCCTGCCCGCCGTGAAGGTGGACGTGCGCGACCGGTGCGGCGATCGGGACTACGCGATCACCGTCGCGGACCTGCGGGCGTGGGAGCGGGCGCACGGCCGGATCCCGGACTGCGCGGCCGTGATCGCGTGGACCGGCTGGGACGGCAAATGGGGCACAACGGAATTCGCGGGTAGCGGCGCGGAAGCCGGTCGGCAGCCCGGATTCTCGGTCGAGGCCGTGCAGTGGCTGCTCGATACCGGGCGGCTGGGCCGGCGCGGCGCCCTCGGCATCGACACCCTCGGCCCCGACGTCGGTCTCGACCACGGATACGCCGTGTCGAAACGGCTGTACCGAGAGCGCCGGATCAGCCTGGAATGCCTCGCGAATCTCGCCGCGCTGCCGGTCACCGGCGCCCGGATACTCGTCGGCGGGCCGCGCTACCGGAACGGATCCGGCGGTCCGGCAACGATTTTCGCGCTGCTGCCGGACGTCACTGCCAGCGCCACTGGGTGACCTCCGGGATGTCCTCGCCGTAGCGGCGGGTCCAGTCCCGGGCGGCCAGCCGGGCATCGGTCATGTCCTGCCGCAGCCCGGCCGCCGTCTCGCGCAGCTCCGGCACCAGATCCACCACATCCCGTACCAGGTGGTAGCGGTCCATGTTGTTGAGCATGACCATATCGAACGGGGTGGTCGTGGTCCCGTTCTCCTGATATCCGCGGACGTGCATGCCGGCGTGATTGGTGCGGCGATAGGTGAGCCGATGGATCAGCCACGGATAGCCGTGGAAGGCGAACAGGATCGGCCGATCCCGGGTGAACAGCGTGTCGAATTCGGAGTCCGGCAGGCCGTGCGGATGCTGGTCGCGCGGGAGCAGTCGCATCAGGTCGACCACGTTGATCACCCGAATGCGCAACTGCGGCAAGCGTTCCCGCAGGATCGACGCGGCGGCCAGGGTCTCCAGGGTGGGTACGTCGCCCGCGCAGGCCAGCACGATGTCCGGGGTGCTGCCCAGGTCGTCGTTGTGCCCGGCCCACTGCCAGATCCCGATACCGCGTGCGCAGTGCGTCGCGGCCGCGTCGGCCGAGAGCCAATCCGGTTGCGGCTGTTTGCCCGCCACCACCACGTTGACGTAGTGCCGCGAACGCAGGCAGTGGTCGTACACCGACAGCAGGGTGTTCGCGTCCGGCGGCAGGTACACCCGGACGATCTCGGGTTTCTTGTTCAGCACCACGTCGAGGAAGCCCGGATCCTGATGGGTGAAGCCGTTGTGGTCCTGTCGCCAGACATGCGAGGAGAGCAGGTAGTTGAGGCTCGCCAGCGGCCGTCGCCACGGCACCCGGCTGCTCGCGTCCAGCCATTTCGCATGCTGGTTGAACATGGCGTCGACGATGTGGATGAACGCCTCGTAGCAGGTGAACACGCCGTGCCGGCCGGTCAGCAGATACCCCTCCAGCAGGCCCTGGCACATGTGCTCGGACAGCACCTCGATCACCCGGCCGCTGCGGTCCAGATGTTCGTCGTGCTCGCCGATCTGCGCCTGCCAGTCGCGGCCGGTGACCGTCAGGATGTCCTGCAACCGGTTGCTGGCCAGCTCGTCGGGGGCGAAGGTGAGGAAGTTGTCCGGGTTGGCGGCGGTCACGTCGCGCAGGAAACCGCCCAGCACCCGGGTCGCCTCGTGCATCGTCGCACCCGGCGCCGGCACGTCGACGGCGTAGCCGGCCCATTCCGGCAGCCGCAGATCGCGCAGTACCGTTCCGCCGTTGGCGACCGGATTGGCGCTCATCCGGCGGTCGCCCTGCGGGACCAGCCGCAGCACCTGCGGCGACGGATGCCCGATCGAATCGAACAGCTCCTGCGGCCGATAGGACTGCAACCACTGTTCCAGCACCACACGGTGCTGGGTATCGGTGCGTGCGGCGGACAGCGGCACCTGATGCGCGCGGAAGGTGCCCTCCACCGCCTCGCCGTCCACGATCGGCGGGCAGGTCCACCCCTTCGGGGTGCGCAGCACGATCATCGGCCAGGCCGGTCGCTGATCGTCGTGGCGCAGCCGGGCGGCGTGCTGGATCTCCGCGATGCGGTCCAGGGCGGTGTCCAGTGCGGTGGCCATGGCCTGGTGTACGGCGGTCGGATCGTTGCCGCCGACCACCACCGGGTCGTACCCGTTGCCGCGCAGCAGTGCCAGCAGTTCGGATTCGGGGATGCGGGCGAGCACGGTGGGATTGGCGATCTTGTACTCGTTGAGCGCGAGGATCGGCAGTACCGCGCCGTCGCGGGCCGGATTGAGGAATTTGTTGCCGTGCCAGCTCGTCGCCAGCGGCCCGGTCTCGGCCTCGCCGTCGCCGATCACACAGAAGACGGTGAGATCCGGATTGTCCAGGGCGGCGCCGTAGGCGTGCAGCAGTGAGTATCCGAGCTCACCGCCCTCGTGGAACGAGCCCGGGGTCTCCGGTGCGCAGTGACTGGGCACGCCGCCGGGAAAGGAGAACTGGTGGAACAACTCTCGCATCCCCCGCGCGTCCCGGGGGATCGCGCTGTACAGCTCGGAACAGGTGCCCTCCAGCCAGGCGCACGCATTCGGCCCGGGGCCGCCGTGTCCGGGCCCGGCGACGAACACCGCGCGCAGGTCGCGTTCCAGGATCGCCCGATTGGCATGTGCCCACACCAGATTCAGGCCCGGCACGGTACCGAAATGCCCGAGCAGCCGGGGTTTGATGTGTTCCGCGGCGAGCGGTTCGGTCAGCAGCGGATTGGCCATCAGATAGATCTGCCCGACCGCCAGATAATTGGCGGCCCGCCACCAGGCGTCGAGCGTCTCGAGTTCCTCGCGGTCCAGCGGGCCGGGCAGGTCCGACAGTCGGTAACCCGGTGGCGCCACGGTCTCACCGCGGCCGGAGGTGACGTTGTCCGCCGAGGTGTCGCTGGTGGTGGTCACGACTTGCACCTTTCGCTCAGGTGGGTGGCCGGGTCGAGACGGAACACGCGGAGCGACGAATCACATCGGCTCGGACGTTATTGGCCGAACCCCGCGCTGTCGAGAGCTCGGCTCTAACGGTTGTGCGGCAGATGAGTAGGGTCGGAGCGGCGGACACGGGCCGGTGACGACGGTGCGGCACCCGGCTCGCCGCCGCTCACGCGGATCCGTCGGCGATGAGGTCCGCGTGCGGCTGCGGGACGCCCGCCTGCGCCGGCTCCCGACGACAGCGAGGGTACCGTGTCCGACACCTGGATGTCCTTGTCGCAGTTGGCCGCTCGGGTGCGGGCGGCGGCGGGAGCGCGGCCGGGCCGATTCGTCCTGGGTATCGCCGGTCCGCCGGGAGCGGGGAAGTCGACGTTCGCGGCGGCGCTGCGGGATGCGATCGACGCGCAGGCCGGTACCCCGGTGGCGGGGGTGGCGCCGATGGACGGATTCCACCTCACCAACGCCGAACTGGTCGCACGCGGGCTCTCGGAACGCAAGGGTGCGCCGGACACCTTCGATGTGGCCGGGTACGTGGACCGCCTACATGCGTTGCGCGACACGCCTCTCGGCCGGCCGCTGCGCTGGCCCGCCTACGACCGCGCACTGCACGAACCGGTGCCGGACCGGGTGATGTTGGACGAGCTGCCGATAGTGCTCACCGAGGGCAACTACCTGCTCCACGACCGGGCGGGCTGGGCGGCGGTCCGGGCCCGCCTGGACGAGGTCTGGTACCTGGACGCCGCGACGGCGCTACGCACCGAGCGACTGTTGGACCGGCACCGCCGCGGCGGCCGCACCGCGGATTCCGCACACGACAAGGTGCTGCGCAGCGACCTCCCGAACGCGGAACTGGTCGCGCGAACCCGGACCCGTGCAGACCTGATCCTGTACGCCGACGGCACGGGCTACCGCGTTGTCACCGGTGGTGGGGGCCACTGAGGTTCGACTGCCACGGCGTTCGGAACGACCGGATGCCGGTCGCGGACCGTCGCGGCGGCGTTCATCGAGCCCGGGGGATCGGTGCTGAGCATGGCCGAAGGGCAGGTGCTGAGTATGCCTGGGGGATTGGTGCTCGGCGTGGCCGAGGGGCCGGTGCTCATCGAGCCCGGGGATCGGCGTTCAGCGGGAACGAGGGATCGGGTGTCGCATCCACTCGCGGGTGCCGAGATATCGGCAGGAGGCCGAGGCGACGGCGGTCGCATCGCGCAGTGCGTCCGTAAACTGTTGTCCCGCAACGAGATAGTGGCAGAAGGCGCCGTGCAGGATATCACCGGCGCCGAGGGTGTCCACCGCGTCGACAGCGGGTACCGCGAGCTCGCCCCGCCCCTCCGGTGTGCGGAACGGCATCGGCGCAGGGCCCCGGCTGATCGCCGCGTACCGCACGCCCTGCTCGTGCAGGTGATCGAGGACCGCGTCCCTATCGCCGCCGGTTCCGGGTGGTGCGAAGGCGGCCGAGCAGATCGCGATCGTGGTGAGCGGCAGCAGGTCCGCGTGCACCGGCCGCCACCGGCCCGCGTCGAGGACGACCGGTATGCCCGCTCGCCGGGCGGCGGTGGCGAATCCGATCGCGATCTCGGGATGGTGACCGTCGACGAGCAGTACCTTCGCGTCGTCCGATGCGCGGAGCTGGGCGGGGTCGAAGCGCGCGGAGATCTCCGCGCCGTCCATGGAGACGATCGTCCGGGTCGCCGCTTCGGTCGCGACCACGATCGAGGACACCGGCGGGCGGTGCGTGCCGGTGGGAGTCACATCGTGCGGGGCCACCCCGTGGGCCTCGAGATCGGCGCGGATCAGCCGCGCGAGTGGATCGGTGCCGAGCGCGGTGACCAGCGCCGGCGTCTGCCCGGACAGTTGCGCGTAGGTCACGGCAGCATTGGCCGCCGGCCCGCCCCCGCCGAGGAATTGCCCGGTGGCCTGGGTCTTGCTGTCCTCCGCGGGATATCGCGGGACGGCATAGGCGATGTCCAGTGTCGCCAGACCGGCGAACACGGCTGTCGCCACGGGATATCCGATGGTCAGTCCGCGGCGGCCAGCCGTCGCAGCGGCGGCTCGGTCGACGGGGGCACCCGCCGCTCCGGCAACTCCGCCAGCAGGGTGGTGGTCGCGGCCGCGATCGCCGCCACCGCCTTGTCGAAGGCGGGCTTGGTGGTGGACGACAGCCCGGACAGGCCACCGACCTTCCGGACGTACTGCTGGGCTGCGGCGTAGATCTCCTGCTCGGTGGCAGGGGGCTCGAGCCCGCGCAGGACGGTGATACTTCTGCACATGGCGCCGAGAGTAGCGCTCTGCGGCCACCTGCGTCAGCCGGGAACGAGTCGGTGCGTAATTACCGTGTCGTAAAACCCCCGACGCGATGCGGAGACCGAAAACCGTGCTCGATCAAGATCGATGAGACACAATCGGAGGATGGCTGCTGCCCGCGACATGCCGACCCTGACCACGTTTCCGTACGAGGAGCTGGATCGGCGGGAGGACGACCACTGGTCCGGCGCGCAGGTATCCGACGACGAGCTGCGGGCGCTGTCCCTGGGCGCCTTCTACTCGGCGCGCTGGGACGCCTTCCACGATGCGCTGCTGCTCGGACCCGAACGCCAGCACCCGCTCGGTGACCGCCGGGAGCTGGCCATCGACACGCTGACCGGCGCCTGGGGTATCACCGACGGCGCCCAGGCGATGGCCTCGATGGAACAGCTGCTGGAGGGGATGCACGCGCCGCTGTACGAGCTGGTGCACCCGCTGGTGACCGCATCGGTGAATTCGCCGGAACGGGACCGCTTCGGCGAACGCGCCGACCGGCACCGCGCCTTCCTGCGGCAGGTCGGCTCGTTCCGGGGAATGGACAATCCGGAGGCGCTGGTCCGCGACTACGACATCTGGTCGCAGGCGATCAAGCTCGGGCTCACCGACCACCTGACCCAGCCGCTGCCCGCCGATATCGCCGCCTGGGATCTGGCCCGGGTGGTGGCCGTCGCCCGGATGGCCTTCACCGCGGGGTATCTGGACGCCGACGTGGCCTGGGAATACGTCATGCGCGCCCTGCCGCCGGCCCAGCGCCGGTACCGGAACTGGCGGCAGTTCGGCGACTCCTACCTGACCGGCTGGACCTACTGGCAGGCCTGTGAGGATCTGGCCGAGCTGAAGTCCGGCGGTCTCGACCGGCGGCTGGAGCTGTTGCGGTTGTGGCAGCGACCGACCAGCCCGTGGCGGCGTATCGGGTTGCGGAGCGCGGTGCACGCCTCCGGCCGGGCCGAATAGCCGCCCCGGGCGGTCCGGTCAGTCGGGCAGCGAGCGCAGGATCCCGCGGCCGTACCGCTGGAACTGCGCGTCGTCCACCATGCCGAGGGAATGCCGTTCGACCAGCAGATCCCATTCGGAGTACAGCTGTGCCACGCCCGGATCGGGTACGGCGACCGCCCCTTCGGCGGAGGACCGCTGGATGGCGAAATTGAGCGCGCCGATCACCCGATCGGTATCGGCCCGATCCGTCCCGGTGAAGTGCACGGTCAGATTGCCGTCGAAGACGTCGATGCCGTAGTCGCCACCACTGCCCGGCGCGGAATCGTCGGTGGGCTGGGCGGAGATCAGCGCGGCGACGGGCATTTCGTAGGCGTGCCGGGCATCGGCCTCGAGCGGTACGAACAACATGCGCTCGGTGGTGACCGCCAGAACCCCGCGTCCGGCCGGGGGCGGGACGGTATCGGTATCGGTGACCACGACCGCGGTCTCCAGGGCGAATTCGTCCGCGATGACCAGCCGGTGCAGCGCGGTGACGGCGGCCCGGGTATCGCGCTGCGGGGCCATCCGCTTCACCGCCCGGTCCACGTCCGCGCGCAGCGGGCCGTTGCGGCCCCATTCCGGTGCGGGCGGGGTCAGGTCCGGCATGGACATGTCGATGCGCTGGGTTTCCAGGATCTGAGCGTTGAGTCGCTCCACGATGACCATCGCCGCCGGCACGTCGTGCTCGGCGATGAGGACCGGAAGTGGCGTCCGGTCGGCCGGGATGCCGGTCAGCACCGGTGTCGGGTATCGCAGGTAGATCTCGATGACGACGGCGTCGTCGGCGCGACGGTTGAGCCGGACCTTGAGCAGCTCGGACACCGGTACGTCGAGCACGCGCTCGCCGTCGGTGCCGGGCCGCAGCACGGTCAGCCGCCCGTCGCCGTGTCGCAGAATCGCTGTGGGTGTCCGTAGCTCGACTATGTCCATACCCCCTGCGCTCTTGTTGTGTTGTCGCTCACAATAGAACCCGCATGCCATGATGAAGGGCATGTGGACAGACAGAGGCAGCATCTGTCTGGATCGCCCCGGTGCGGGTCGGGAACCAGAAACATTCCCCGGCCGTTTACCTGTTGAACTGGATCAGCTGCCGAACTGCGCGATGTATCGAGTAGACCGTACGCGGTAACGTGGCTTGTCCGCATCCTTTTCCGCCGCAGTCGGCGGGAATCGAGCAGATGAGTACCCGAAACCACGCACGCTCGCCCGATCGCACGCATAGTAGGCACGCACCCCGGAAGTCACCGGAAAGGACTGGCCCGCCGGCCGACGCTCTATGAACCGCAAGACAGTGTTTCGCAACCTGGCCATAGTCGCGGGCATCCTGCTCGTGATCTATCTGGTCAGCTATTTCAGCAACGACACGCGCGGCTGGAAGAACGTCGATACGTCGGTGGCGCTCAGCCAGTTGCAGGACAAGGCCAACGTCAAGCAGGTCCAGATCGATGACAAGGAACAGCAGCTGCGCATCACCCTGAACAAGGGCACCGATGCGACCAGCGGCTCGTCCCAGATCATCGCGAAGTACCCCGGCGGCAGCGAGGTCGCCGCCCAGGTGCTCAAGGATGTGCAGGACTCCGGGGCCCCGTACAACACCACCGTCAAACAGGACAGCTGGTTCACCCAGGTGCTGCTGTTCGTATTGCCGATGGTGATCCTGCTGGGCCTGTTCGTCTTCGTGATGGCGCGGATGCAGGGCGGTGGCCGCGGCGGCATGATGGGCTTCGGCAAGTCCCGGGCCAAACAGCTGACCAAGGACATGCCCAAGACCACGTTCGCGGACGTGGCCGGCGCCGACGAGGCGGTCGAGGAACTCTACGAGATCAAGGACTTCCTCCAGAATCCGGCGCGCTACCAGGCCCTGGGCGCCAAGATCCCGAAGGGCGTGCTGCTCTACGGCCCGCCCGGTACCGGTAAGACGCTGCTCGCCCGCGCCGTGGCCGGCGAGGCGGGGGTGCCGTTCTTCACCATCTCCGGTTCGGACTTCGTCGAGATGTTCGTCGGTGTCGGCGCCTCCCGCGTGCGCGACCTGTTCGATCAGGCCAAGCAGAACAGTCCCTGCATCATCTTCGTCGACGAGATCGACGCGGTCGGCCGCCAGCGCGGCGCGGGCCTCGGCGGCGGTCACGACGAGCGCGAGCAGACCCTGAACCAGTTGCTGGTCGAGATGGACGGCTTCGGCGACCGCGCCGGTGTGATCATCATCGCGGCCACCAACCGGCCCGACATCCTGGATCCGGCGCTGCTGCGCCCGGGCCGCTTCGATCGCCAGATCCCGGTCAGCAACCCGGATCTCGCCGGTCGCCGCGCCATCCTGCGAGTGCATTCGCAGGGCAAGCCGATCGCGACCGACGCCGATCTGGACGGGCTGGCCAAGCGCACCGTCGGCATGTCCGGCGCCGATCTGGCCAACGTCATCAACGAGGCCGCGCTGCTGACCGCCCGCGAGCACGGCAACATGATCACCGGCGCCTCCCTGGAGGAATCGGTCGACCGGGTCATCGGCGGCCCGCGGCGCAAGAGCCGCATCATCAGCGAGCACGAGAAGAAGATCACCGCGTACCACGAGGGCGGTCACACCCTGGCCGCGTGGGCGATGCCCGATATCGAGCCGGTCTACAAGGTCACGATCCTGGCCCGCGGTCGCACCGGCGGCCACGCCATGACCGTCCCCGAGGACGACAAGGGCCTGATGACCCGCTCGGAGATGATCGCCCGGCTGGTCATGGCGATGGGTGGCCGCGCGGCCGAGGAACTGGTCTTCCACGAGCCGACCACCGGCGCCTCCTCCGATATCGACCAGGCCACCAAGATCGCCCGCGCGATGGTCACCGAATACGGCATGAGCGCGCGGCTCGGCGCGGTGCGCTACGGCCAGGAGCAGGGCGACCCGTTCCTGGGCCGATCGATGGGTATGGGCTCGGACTATTCGCACGAGGTCGCCCGCGAGATCGACGAGGAGGTGCGCAACCTCATCGAGGCCGCGCACACCGAGGCGTGGGCGATCCTCAACGAGTATCGCGACGAACTGGACTCGCTGGCCACCGCGCTGCTCGAGCGGGAGACGCTGCACCGCCGGGAGCTCGAGGGGGTGCTGTCCACCGTCGAGAAGCGGCCGCGGATCACCGCGTTCAACGATTTCGGCGAGCGCACCCCGTCGGACCGCCCGCCGGTGAAGACGCCCCGGGAACTGGCCGCCGAGCGCGGCGAGCCGTGGCCCCCGGAGGGCCAGCAGCCGGTGCCCGCGACCGCGCCCGTCCCGGTCGGTCACGCCGACGGCGGCCGGCAGCCGGCCTTCGGTTATCCGGTGCCCGCGCAGCAGGCCCAGCAGCCGTATCCGGCGGCGCCCGGCGCCACCCAGACGTATCCGCGCCCGGGTACCCACGGTTCGCGTCCGGACTACGGCGCCCCGGCCGGTTGGTCGGCGCCGGGCTGGCCGCCCGCCGAGGACGTCGAGAACGGGCAACCCGGTACCGCCGGCGGTCCGCCGCCGGGTTACGGCGGTCAGGGTTACGCGGGTGGTCAGCCCTCCGCGGGCTGGGCACCGGCCGGTGGCGCACGGTACGGCCGTGGCTGGAACCGGCCCGAACAAGATCAGTCCGGCCGTCCCGCGCCGAACGGAGATGGTGAGTCGACCGAGTGGGACGGTCCGAACGGCCGCCACTGAGCGGCTGTGGTTACGCTCGAAGGTCGGGGTGCCGAAAGATTGCCGGCACCCGGGATTTTTGGAGGTTTCTCGAGTGTCGGTCAACAACCGTGTCGTTTCCGGGCCGGTAGCGCTCGACAGCGGCCGCCCTTTCGATCAGGAACGAGCCGAGGCGGCGGTCCGGGAATTGCTGATCGCCGTCGGTGAGGATCCGGATCGTCCGGGCCTCATCGATACCCCGGCCCGCGTGGCGCGGGCCTACCGCGAGGTGTTCGCCGGCCTGTACACCGAGCCGGACGCGGTGCTCAACACCACGTTCGACGAGGGTCACCAGGAACTGGTGCTGGTCCGCGACATCCCGATGTACTCGACCTGTGAACATCATCTGGTGTCGTTCCACGGGGTCGCGCACGTCGGCTACATCCCGGGCACGCACGGCCGGGTGACGGGCCTGTCGAAGCTGGCCCGGCTGGTCGATCTCTACGCCAAGCGGCCGCAGGTGCAGGAGCGGCTCACCAGCCAGATCGCCGACGCGCTGATGCGCAAGCTGGATCCGCGCGGCGCGATCGTGGTGGTCGAGGCCGAACATCTCTGCATGGCGATGCGCGGCATCCGCAAGCCGGGCGCCAGCACCACCACCTCGGCGGTGCGCGGACTGCTGCAGACCAACGCGGCCTCGCGCGCCGAGGCGCTCGATCTCATCCTCCGCAAATAGGCCGTCGCGGCAGCCGGATACCGGCAGCGACGCGCCGGAACGGATAGGCGAAGATACTGCCCATGATCCCGCTGATCACGCCCCGCGCCGGACGGTCCTGTGTGGTCATGGGAGTCGTGAACGTGACCAGCGACTCCTTCTCCGACGGCGGCCGGTACCTCGATCCGGCGCTGGCCGTCGAGCACGGTATCCGGCTGTACCGGGCGGGCGCCGACATCATCGATGTCGGCGGCGAGTCCACCCGGCCCGGTGCGGTGCGGGTCGATCCGGCCGCGGAGACGGCGCGCGTGACCCCGGTGATCCGGGAGTTGCGCGCGGCCGGCGTGCCGACCAGTGTGGACACCATGCGGGCCGCCGTCGCCGCGGCGGCGATCGAGGCGGGCGCGTCGGTGGTCAACGACGTCTCGGGCGGCCGGGCGGACGCGGATATGGTCCGGGTCGTCGCCGACGCCGGGATCCCGTGGATCCTCATGCACTGGCGGGCGGCGGCCGACTACCGCCATCTGGGCCCGGCCGACCACTACGACGATGTGGTCACCGAGGTGATCGACGAACTGTCCACGCAGGTGGATCTGGCGCTGGCCGCCGGGGTCCACCCCAGCGCGCTGGTCCTGGATCCGGGCCTGGGGTTCGCGAAGAACGCCGGTCACAACTGGGCATTACTGCATGCGCTGCCCCGGCTGGTCGGGCAGGGGCTGCCCGTATTGGTCGGCGCGTCCCGGAAGCGCTTCCTGGGCTCGCTACTGGCCGAACCGGATGCCGCGGCGACCCCGCGCCCGGCCGACGGGCGTGAGGTGGCGACGGCCACCGTCTCGGCGCTGGCGGCCTGGCACGGCGCGTGGGGGGTCCGGGTACACGATGTGCGCTCGTCGCTGGACGCCCTGGCGGTGACCGAGGCCTGGCGGCGCGGCGGCGTCGAGCCGGCGGCCGTGGACGGCACGGATACGGGTGCGATCGACGGGGATCGACGGCGACAGGGAGTCAGGTGAATACCGATCGGATCGAGCTGCGCGGTCTGCGCGCGTTCGGCTATCACGGCGTGTTCGACTACGAGCGCCGCGACGGCCAGGAATTCGTCGTCGACATCACCGTCCGGACGGATTTCGCGGCCGCCGCGGCCACCGACGATCTCGGCGCCACCGTTGATTACGGCACGCTCGCCGAACTGGCGGTGCGCATCGTGCAGGGCCCGGCCCGCGATCTCATCGAGACCGTGGTGTCGGAGATCGCCGACGCCGTGCTCGCCGCCGATCCGCGCATCGCGGCCGCGGAGGTGACCGTGCACAAGCCCTCGGCGCCGATCCCGCACACCTTCGCGGATGTCCGCGTGGTCACCACCCGCAGCCGCACGGCCGAGGTGGGATCGTGAGCCGGGCGGTGTTGTCGATCGGGTCGAATCTCGGCGATCGGCAGGCGCATCTGCGCGGCGTCGTCGACGCGTTCGCGCCGTGGCTGGTGGCGGTGTCGCCGGTCTACACGACCGCCCCCTGGGGTGGCGTGGAACAGGACGACTACCTGAATGCCGTTCTGGTGGTGGACGATCCGGAGGCCGGCCCGTGGGAGTGGTTGCGCCGCGGCCAGGAACTGGAACAGGCCGCGCACCGGGTGCGCGAGGTGCGCTGGGGCGCCCGCACCCTCGATGTCGACGTGATCACCTGTGTCACAACGGATTCGGCAGGCGGTGCGACGCCGGTCCGGAGCGCCGATCCGGCACTGGTCCTGCCGCATCCGCAGGCGCGCCATCGCGCCTTCGTGCTGGTGCCGTGGCTCGCGGCGGAACCGGAGGCCACGCTCGAGGTGGACGGCCGGGCCCGGCCGGTCCGAGATCTGCTGGCCGAACTCGACCCCGCCGAACGCGCCGCGGTACGACCCACCGAACTGACGCTCGGGGCGGTCTCGCGGTGAATGTCATGAAACCGACGCGGGCGCTGGACCTGACGGCGAACGTGCTGATCGCGGCGGTCGTGGCCTGGGTCGCCACCCGCTGGGCGTACTCGAGCTTCCCGCCGATCACCGTGATCGCGGGCGCGTCCCTGTATCCGGTCGCGGCGCTGGAAGCGGTGCTGGGCTTCATGATCCGGACCCGGGTCGGCGACGAGCGCATCGGCGACGGTCCCCGGCAGCTGCATCCGATCACCGTGGCCCGCGCGGTGGCGCTGGCCAAGGCCTCGGCGCAGGTCGGCTCGCTGGCGGGCGGGGTCTGGCTGGGGTTCCTGGTCTGGGTGTATCCGCAGCGGTCCAGCCTGCACGCGGCGGCCGCCGACACCCCCGGCGCGATCGTCGGTCTGGTGGCGGGCGCGGCCCTGGTGGCGGCCGCGTTGTGGCTGGAGTATTGCTGTCGGGCGCCCGGCGAGCCACCGGATGAATCCGCAACCGCTTAGTTATCGATGGGTTCCTAGTCACCTGATCAGAAACGAGCCGGATTCAGCTGAGCAAGCTACCCTAGCGGGCATGGCTCCACCCTCCCGTAGCAGTGCTTCCCGGCAGTCCCGGGGTGACACGGGGAAACTTGTTCTCGGTCTTTTGATTCTGCTCGGTCTGATTGCCAGTGTGTTCCTGATCTTCAGTGACAGCCTGCAGTTGGTTCGGATCGGACTGGTGGCCGCACTCTGGGCGGCCGTTCTCGGCGCGCTCGCTGCGACCCGCTATCGCCGCGAGTCGACGGATGACCGGGCCAAGGCCCGTGACCTGCAGAAGGTCTATCAGCTGCAGCTCGAGCGCGAGATCAGCGCGCGGCGCGAATTCGAGCACGATGTCGAGTCCCGGGTCCGGGAGGAGGTCGGCGCCGAGTCGGAGGAGCTGGCCGCCCTGCGCGCCGAACTCGTGGTGCTGCGGGAGAACCTGCAACGTCTGTTCGACGGTGTACAGATGGATCACCGGCCTGCCCTGCACGCGGACGCGTTCCGGATCCAGGAATTGCCGAGCGCGTCGTCGGCGAACGATAACCACACGGAAACCGACTGGGATCCCTGGAACGCCCCGCCGCTGTCGCCGATCTCGATGACCCCGATCTTCGAGCCCGACCATCCGGAGCCGCCCGCCTTCGCCAGCCCTTTCGACGATCCGGTGACCGCCGAGACCTCGATCGTCACGCCGGAACACTTCGCGCACGAGGCGCCCGCGGATCCGCATCCGTCCGATATCTCCTTCGCCGCCTTCCTCGATTCGCACGCGTCGGAGACCTTCGCGAGTTTCGACGCCTACCGGTCCGCGGCGTTCGATCCGTTCGACCCGCTGGAGGGCTTCGATCCGTCCCACCGGGTCGAGCCGATGCTGCGTCCGGAACCCCGCGAGGAGCGGGACTTCCGGAAGGAATCGCGCTGGGGCGACACCGCCGAGACCGGCGCGACCTGGGCCGGCGAGCCGTCGCGTGACGATCCGGACCAGCCGGCGAGACATGCCGGCTGGTCCTGGGAGCAGACCAGCGCGCCCGCCGAGCCGGCCTGGCCCCAGGACGACGCGACCGGGTCCGGCGACCCGGTGCGAAACGCGGCCTGGCCCGAAAGCGCCACGGACGACGACTGGGCCCGGTCCCGCACGGACGCGCCGCCCGCCGAGGACATCTCCCGCGACGACCGATGGTCGCCGGACACCACCGGCGACACCCCTCCCGCCGAGATCCACCGGCCCGTGGAAGCGCCGCGCCGCGGCGCGATCTGGGATCGGGGCGCCGCCCGGGAGCCCAGCGTGGCCCCCGACATCCACGCGAACCGCGACGACCAGGCCCGCAACGGCGCCCCGCAGCCGGAGTACGCCGACCGGCAACCTCCGGCCGAGCCCGCGTCCACCGGCTGGCAGGACCTCCGGGACCAGACCTCGCCGACCCACGCACCGGCCGCCGCGAATCCGGCCGATCCGGGCACGCCGATCGGCACCCCCGGCGCCCGCCGGCGCCGCCGCGCGGCGGAGGACAGCACCCACCGCCTCTCGGTCGCCGAGATCATGGCCAACCTGCGCTCGGAACAGGACGACGACACCAACCGCTGAGCCCGGGCCACGGTGTTCGTGAGGCGAACATCACGGTCCCCGTGCTGGCCGCGTGCGCGGCCGGGCGCCTATTCTCGACTCGGTAAGTCCGGTACCTGCGCATTCGCGGGACTGGAACTGTGTCGAAGCATCATTTCGAGAGGACAACGGTGACCTCCAGTCACTTTGCGCCTGCACGCTTGACGGTGGGAATCGTCTCGGCGGGACGCGTGGGTTCGGCGCTGGGCGCCGCGCTGGAGCGGGCCGGCCATGTGGTGTTCGGAGTGTCCGCGATCTCCGACGCCTCGGTGCGCCGGGCGCGCACCCGGCTACCCGAATCGCAGATCCTGCCCGCCGAGGAGGTGGCCGCGCGCAGCGAGCTGCTGATCCTGGCCGTCCCCGACGCCGAACTGTCCGGCCTGGTATCCGGCCTGGCCACCGCCGCGGTGGTACGGCCCGGCACGATCGTCGCGCACACCTCCGGCGCCAACGGCATCACCGTCCTCGCCCCCCTGACCGAACTCGGCGCGCTGCCGCTGGCCGTCCATCCGGCCATGACCTTCACCGGTCACGACGAGGACCTCACCCGGCTCGGCAACGCCTGTTTCGGTATCACCGCCGCCGACGAGATCGGCTACGCCATCGCGCAGTCGCTGGTCATCGAGATGGGCGGGGAGCCGGTGCGGGTCTCCGAGGAGCACCGCACGCTCTATCACGCCGCGCTCGCCCACGGCAGCAATCACCTGGTCACGCTCATCGTCGACGCGGTCGCCGCGCTGCGGTCCGCGCTGGAGGGCCCCGGCCTGCTGGGCCAACCGCTGGTCGACGGCCAGCCCGGTGGCCTGCCCGAGCGAATCCTCGCCCCGCTGGCCTCGGCGGCGCTGGACAACGCGCTGCGGCGCGGCCCGGCGGCACTGACCGGCCCGGTGGCGCGCGGCGACGTCGCCGCGGTATCCGCGCACCTGGACGCGCTGACCACCCTCGATCCCCGGCTGGCCGCCGGCTACCGCGCGCTGTCGCTGCGCACCGCCGAGATGGCCGGATCCGATCCCGACCTCATCGAACTGCTGGAGGACCGTTGACGGCCGATCCGACGACCCTGCGCGCGAGCTATCGGCCGGGCGAGCTGACCGTGCTGCACGATCCGGCCCGGCTGGCCGCGGTGTCGAACGCGCTGCGCGCGGTGGGCCGCACGGTGGCGCTGGTGCCGACCATGGGCGCCCTGCACGACGGGCATCTGGAGCTGGTCCGCCGGGCCAAGCGCACCAATCAGGTGGTCATCGTCTCGATCTTCGTGAACCCGTTGCAGTTCGGCGCGGCAGAGGATCTCGGCAAGTACCCGCGCACCCTCGATTCCGATGTGGAACTGTTGCGCGGCGAGGGTGTGGAACTGGTCTTCGCGCCCAGTGCGGCCGAGATGTATCCGGACGGTCCGCGCACCACCGTCGAACCCGGCCCGCTCGGCGCGGAGCTGGAGGGCGCGGTGCGGCCCGGCCATTTCGCCGGGGTACTGACCGTGGTGGCGAAGCTGCTGCAGATCGCGCGACCGCACGAGGCGTTCTTCGGTGAGAAGGATTATCAGCAGCTGACCCTGATCCGGCAGCTGGTGCGGGACCTGAACTTCGAGGTGCGAATCGTGCCGGTGGGCACGGTCCGCGAACGCGACGGGCTGGCGATGTCCTCGCGCAACCGCTATCTGGATCCGGTGCAGCGGGAGCTGGCGGCCGCATTGTCGGCGGCGCTGGCCGCGGGCCGGCACGCCGCCGGACTCGGACCGGAGGCGGTGGTCGCCGCCGCGCGCGCCGTCCTCGATCAGGCGCCCGGGATCGGCGTCGACTATCTGGAGTTGCGCGCCGCCGATCTGGGCCCGGTCGGCGCACCGGGCTGGAGCGGCAACGCCCGGCTGCTGGTCGCCGGCCGGATCGGCGGCACCCGGCTCATCGACAATCTGTCCGTGACGGTCGGGGTGTCGGCCGACGGCCATCCCACGTCCCCGGCCTGACCGGCCGTTCCGTATCGAGAGAGGCGACGACGTTGTTGCGCACCATGATGAAGTCGAAGATCCACCGCGCCACGGTCACCCATGCCGACCTGCACTACGTCGGTTCGGTGACGGTGGATCCGGATCTGATGGCGGCCGCCGACCTGCTCGAGGGCGAACAGGTCTGCATCGTCGACATCGACAACGGCGCCCGGCTCGAGACCTATGTGATCGCCGGTGAGCCGGGTTCCGGGGTGATCGGAATCAACGGCGCCGCAGCACATCTCGTACATCCCGGCGATCTGGTCATCCTGATCGCCTACGGCATGATGGACGAGGCCGAGCTGCGCGAGTATGCGCCGCGGGTGGTGTTCGTCGACGAGCGCAACCGCCCGGTGGACCTGGGCGCCGATCCGGCGCACGCGCCCGACGGATCCGGGTTGTCCTCCCCTCGTTCCCTGACCGTCGCCTGATCCGCGGGCGAGGCGCGACGCCATGCTGCTGACCATCGACGTCCGGACGACGAGCATCAGCCTCGGCGTCTTCACCGGCAGCGGATCGCATGCGAAACTGGCCCGCACCTGGCGGGTGCACACCAACCCACTGCTCACCGCCGACGAATTCGCCATGCAGGTGCGCGGGCTGCTCGGCGAGCGGATGGACCAGGTGGTCGGGGTCGCCGCCTTGTCGACGGTGTCGCCGGTGCTGCGCGAACTGCGCACGATGCTGAGTCGATACTGGGCCGAGGTACCGCACGTGCTGGTGGAACCCGGTGTGCGGACCGGGATTCCGCTGCTGGTCGACAATCCGAAGGAGGTCGGCGCGGACCGGATCGTCAACTGCCTGGCCGCCTATCAGCGGTTCCACACGGCGGCGATCGTGGTCGATTTCGGCACCGCGACCTGTGTGGACGTGGTGTCGGCGAAGGGCGAGTTCCTCGGCGGCAGTATCGCCGCGGGCGTGGAGACGGCGACCGAGGCGTTGGTGTCGAATACCGCGCTGCGCCGGGTGGAGCTGGCCCGGCCGCGGTCGGTGCTGGGCAAGAACAGCACCGAATGCCTGCAATCCGGTGCGATCTTCGGTTTCGCCGGCCTGGTCGACGGGCTGATCGATCGCATCCGGGACGAACTGGACGCGCTGTCCGGCGACAATGTCGCGGTCGTGGCGACCGGCGCCGCCGCCCCGCTGATCGTGCCCGAATCGGAGACCATCGAACATCACGAGCCGCATCTGACCCTGGACGGCCTGCGCCTGGTCTACGAGCGCAATCAGCAGCAGCGCCGCCGATGACGGTCACCGGTGTCGGATTCGCCACAGGGGTATCGGCGGCGCGCCGGAATGCTGCTAAGCTCGCATCCGTGTTCAAGCGCATGATCTCCCAGGAGTGTTGTCGAGGCTGATTCGCCTCGGCCGACGTCGGGGCTTCGTATCTGCCCCCGGTCGTCCACTTCTCCTGGAGATTCGCTCATGCGTTCTTCTGTCACTTCCCCTCGTTCCGTCACCGTGACCGCACCGCCGTTGGTGTCCGGTACCCCCGGGGTCCGCGCCCGCACGCTGCCGTCCGAGGTCGTCGAACGACCGGTGGCCTCGGCCCTGCCCACCCGGTTGCGGCCTGCCGACCTGCTGCGGCTCACCGACGAGGGCGCCGAGGATGTGCTGGCCGGCCGATACGACCATCTGCTGCCCGCCGGTGGGGTGTGGCCCACAGCGAATCGATGGGCCACCCGCCTGCTGACCGACGACGAGGTCGACGTCTGGCTGATCAGCTGGGTGCCCGACAAGGCCACCGAATTGCACGACCACGCCGGTTCGCTCGGAGCACTCACCGTGCTCGGCGGCGCGCTGTCGGAATTCCGTTGGAATGGAAGGGAATTGCGGCAACGGACGCTGTCCGCGGGCGATCAGGCATCTTTTCCGCTGGGGTGGGTGCACGATGTGGTGCGCGCCCCCGGCCTACTCGCGGATCCGGGTGGGGCGCAGGAACCGACCCTGTCGGTGCACGCCTACTCGCCACCGTTGACAGCCATGTCCTATTACGAGATCACCGGCCACGGGTCGCTGCGGCGGACCCGGACAGTGCTCACCGATCAGCCCGAAGGCGATGTGAAATGACCCACTTGACCATCGATCGCATGTTGGAGAACGCCCGGGCACAACTGCAGCGGATCTACGCCTTCGAATTGCCGCAGGCGATCGCCCGGGGCGCGCTGCTGGTCGATATTCGACCGCAGGCGCAGCGCGTCAAGGAAGGCACGTTGCCGGGTGCGCTGGTGATCGAGCGGAATGTCCTGGAATGGCGGCTGGATCCGACGAGTTCGGCCCGGCTGTCGCTGGCCACCGGACACGACGTGGAATGGATCGTGGTCTGCTCCGAGGGCTACACCTCGAGCCTGGCCGCGGCGGCCCTGCAACAACTGGGCCTGCATCGATCCACCGATCTGGTCGGCGGCTATCAGGCGTTGAAGGCGGCCGGACTCTTGTCGGTGGCCGCGCGGTCGGCGCATTTCACGCGTGAGGTCAACACGCTGGCTTCGCTGTAAATTCGTACCCGAAGCGATACGGAGTCGTTACCGGTTCCGCCCTCCCGCCCGCGCATAAATTGGTTTCGGGCGCAGGATAGGCTGGTTCTCCGTGAGCAACGCGAACCCCCCTTCGTCCGGTCGCGACCGGGCTGGCGCACCTGCCGGGCAATCCCGTCCTGCCGCAGCGGAAGTCGAGCTGCCCGAGCAGATGCGGATTCGCCGGGAGAAGCGGGAGCGGTTGCTCGAGTCCGGCGGCGAAGCATATCCCGTGGTGGTGCCGCGCACGCACACACTGGCGGAAATTCGCGCCGCCTATCCGGAGCTGGCGCCGGATACCGCGACCGGACTCGGGGTCGGTGTCGCGGGGCGCGTCATATTCATGCGCAATACCGGCAAGTTGTGTTTCGCGACGCTCCAGGAGGGCGACGGCACCCAGTTGCAGGCGATGATCAGCCTCGCCGGTGTCGGGCCCGATCCGCTGGCCGCCTGGAAGGCCGATGTCGACCTCGGTGACTTCGTATTCGTGCACGGTGAGGTGATCACCTCCCGCACCGGCGAATTGAGCGTCATGGCCGACTCCTGGTCGATGGCCGCGAAGGCGCTGCGACCGCTCCCGGTGGCCTTCAAGGAGATGAACGAGGAGGCCCGGGTCCGGCAACGCTATGTGGACCTGATCGTGCGGCCGGAGGCGCGGGAAATGGCGCGTACCCGGGTCGCGGTGGTGCGCGCATTGCGGAATGCGTTGGAGCGCAGGGGTTTCCTGGAAGTGGAGACCCCGATGTTGCAGACGTTGCACGGTGGCGCCGCGGCCCGGCCGTTCGTCACCCATTCCAATGCGCTCGACATCGATCTGTACCTGCGCATCGCGCCGGAGCTGTTCCTGAAGCGCTGTGTGGTCGGCGGTATCGAGAAGGTCTTCGAGATCAACCGGAACTTCCGCAACGAGGGCGCCGACTCCACACATTCGCCGGAGTTCGCCATGTTGGAAACATACGAGGCGTATGGCACCTACGACGATTCCGCGCGGATGATGCGGGAATTGATCCAGGAGGTTGCCCGCGAGACGTACGGAACGCTGGTGGTCACGCTGGTGGACGGTACCGAATACGACTTGGGTGGCGAGTGGACGACGGTCGAGATGTACCCGTCGCTCTCCGATGCGCTCGGCGTGCAGGTCACACCCGAAACGACGGTGCCGGAATTGCTGTCGCTGGCCGATCGGGTGGGACTGGAAATTCCCGAGGGCAAGGGCTACGGCCACGGCAAACTGGTCGAGGAACTCTGGGAGCACTGCTATGGTGACAAGCTCTACGCGCCGACTTTCGTGCGCGACTTCCCCGTGGAGACGTCACCGTTGACCCGGCAGCATCGCGACAAGCCGGGCGTCACCGAGAAGTGGGATCTGTACGTACGCGGCTTCGAGTTGGCCACCGGCTATTCGGAACTGGTGGATCCCGTGATTCAGCGCGAGCGGTTCATCGATCAGGCGAGATTGGCCGCTGCGGGCGACGACGAGGCGATGCGCCTGGACGAGGACTTCCTCGCCGCGATGGAACAGGGGATGCCGCCGACCACCGGTACGGGTATGGGAATCGATCGCTTGCTGATGGCGTTGACCGGGCTCGGAATCCGGGAAACGATACTGTTCCCAATTGTGCGTCCGGCGGCACGCTGACCGTCACTTGAATCGAATGTCGAATCTTCGTGTTGGAAATCTCGGAATTCGAGGTATTCTCAACTCGGGTATCGGCCCCGGTATGCGGGTCGCACGATTTCGAGAGGACGTTCATCTCATGGCAAAGAAGGTCACCGTTAGCCTGATCGACGATGTCGACGGTGAGTCCATCGCGGACGAGACCGTCGAGTTCGCGATCGACGGTGTGTCGTACGAGATCGACCTGTCCGCGGCAAATGCGGCAAAGCTTCGCGACGGGCTGGAGCAGTGGGTGTCCAACGCGCGCCGGGTCAGCGGCCGGCGGCGCAGCAAGCCGGCCGGTACCGGCACCGGGGCGCCCAAGAGCCGGGTCTCGATGGATCGCGAACAGAGTGCCGCAATTCGCGAATGGGCGCGCCGCAAGGGACACAAGGTCTCCGCGCGCGGCCGTATCTCGGCGGACATTACCGAGGCTTACAACAAGGAGGTCGGCCGCAGCTAGCGGCTTTCCGCCGCTGCCGTCCGGAAGGAATCGTGGTGACCCGGGCGGCGGCGGCATTTTCATTCCTTTTCCGTATAACCGGGGAACGTGTCCGCCGGTCCCGCGGGGAGTACGATCTTGCTCGTGGTGGGGAGGCGCGGCACCATGGAAACCGTGCGAACACGTCGCCGGGTCGGGCAGCCTGAGGTATCGCTGTAGTGACCACATTCCACGGATCGTTCCTCCGATTCACCGACGACACCGGCAGGCCACAGGAACTGGTACTTTCCCCGGATCGGCAGCGCCTGACCATCGGGCGCTCGCCACAGGCGGATGTCACGCTGTCCTGGGACGCCGAGGTCTCCCGGTTGCACGCGGCCATCGAATACCTGGGCGCGCACTGGACCATCGTCGACGACGGCCTGTCCCGTAACGGCACCTTCGTCAACGGGGAACGCCTCGTCGGCCGGCGGCGGCTGGTGGCCGGCGACCGGATCCGGGTGGGCACCTCGATGATGTCGTTCCACGATTTCAGCGGCGTGGTCGACGACGCGACCCGCACCTCGACCGCCTCGCTGCCCACGCTCCGTCAGCTCACCGATACCCAGCGCGCGGTGCTGATCGCCCTGTGCCGCCCGTACAAGAACAACGCGGGCTTCGCGACGCCGGCCTCCAATCAGCAGATCGCCACCGAGCTGTTCCTGAGCGTGGACGCCATCAAGACGCATCTGCGCGCATTGTTCGGCAAGTTCGGCGTCGAGGATCTGCCGCAGAACCAGAAGCGGGTGCGGCTGGCCGGCCTGGCCCTGCAGAGCGGCATCGTCTCCGAGCGGGACCTCTGAGCCGGCCGGGCGCGTCCCATACGGGCTGCTCGGCGGTGCCGGCGGACCGGATTGCCGATGTTCGCTATGGGCATATCCGTGACGGAAACGTTCTCTGTAGCAGTCACGTTATGACTGAATGAGTCGCGTTGTCGCCGGTTCGCAATAGGGTGGACGGACGACGGCAGTGACCCCCGCCAACTAGAGTGGAGGCGGGGAGGTGCAACCCCAGGGCTTCATGGCAGGCTGGCGCAACAAGTGAATGGCATGTGGCGCCGGATGCCGTCGAAAGCGGAGCAGGAAGTGAGGGAGCGATGTTCGAGAGGTTCACCGACCGCGCGAGGCGGGTCGTTGTCCTGGCTCAAGAAGAGGCCAGGATGCTCAACCACAACTACATCGGCACCGAGCACATCCTGCTGGGCTTGATCCACGAGGGTGAAGGTGTCGCGGCGAAGTCCCTGGAATCCCTGGGTATTTCGCTCGAGGGTGTGCGCAGCCAGGTGGAGGAGATCATCGGGCAGGGCCAGCAGGCGCCGTCCGGGCACATCCCCTTCACCCCGCGGGCGAAGAAGGTGCTGGAGCTGAGCCTGCGGGAGGCCCTGCAGCTCGGTCACAACTACATCGGCACCGAGCACATCCTGCTCGGCCTGATCCGGGAGGGTGAGGGCGTCGCCGCCCAGGTGCTGGTCAAGCTCGGCGCCGACCTCAACCGGGTCCGTCAGCAGGTCATCCAGCTGCTGTCCGGGTACCAGGGCAAGGAGCCGGTCGAATCCGGCGCCCGCGGCGAGTCGGGCACCCCGTCCACCTCGCTGGTCCTCGACCAGTTCGGCCGCAACCTGACCCAGGCCGCGCTCGAGGGCAAACTCGACCCGGTCATCGGCCGGTCGAAGGAGATCGAGCGGGTCATGCAGGTGCTGTCCCGCCGCACCAAGAACAACCCGGTGCTGATCGGCGAGCCCGGTGTCGGTAAGACCGCCGTGGTCGAGGGCCTCGCACAGGCCATCGTCAACGGTGAGGTCCCCGAGACCCTCAAGGACAAGCAGCTCTACACCCTCGACCTGGGTTCCCTGGTCGCCGGTAGCCGCTACCGCGGTGATTTCGAGGAGCGCCTGAAGAAGGTGCTCAAAGAGATCAACACCCGCGGCGACATCATCCTGTTCATCGACGAGCTGCACACGCTGGTCGGTGCGGGTGCGGCCGAGGGCGCCATCGACGCGGCCTCCATCCTGAAGCCGAAGCTGGCCCGCGGCGAGCTGCAGACCATCGGCGCCACCACCCTCGACGAGTACCGCAAGTACATCGAGAAGGACGCCGCCCTGGAGCGCCGGTTCCAGCCGGTCCAGGTGGGCGAGCCGACCGTCGAGCACACCATCAACATCCTCAAGGGCCTGCGCGACCGGTACGAGGCGCATCACCGCGTCTCCATCACCGACTCCGCGCTGGTCGCGGCGGCCACCCTGGCCGACCGCTACATCAACGACCGCTTCCTGCCGGACAAGGCGATCGACCTGATCGACGAGGCCGGCGCCCGGATGCGCATCCGCCGCATGACCGCCCCGCCGGACCTGCGCGAATTCGACGACAAGATCGCCGAGGCGCGCCGGGAGAAGGAATCGGCGATCGACGCCCAGGACTTCGAGAAGGCCGCGCGTCTGCGCGACAAGGAGAAGCAACTGGTCGCCAAGCGGGCCGAGCGCGAGAAGCAGTGGCGTTCCGGCGATCTGGACGTCGTGGCCGAGGTCGACGACGAGCAGATCGCGGAGGTGCTGGCCAACTGGACCGGCATCCCGGTGTTCAAGCTCACCGAGGAGGAGACCACCCGGCTGCTCCGCATGGAGGACGAGCTGCACAAGCGGATCATCGGCCAGGAGGATGCCGTCAAGGCCGTCTCCAAGGCGATCCGCCGCACTCGGGCCGGCCTGAAGGATCCGAAGCGTCCGTCCGGCTCGTTCATCTTCGCCGGTCCGTCCGGTGTCGGTAAGACCGAGCTGTCCAAGGCGCTGGCGAACTTCCTGTTCGGCGACGACGACGCGCTCATCCAGATCGACATGGGCGAGTTCCACGACCGCTTCACCGCCTCGCGGCTGTTCGGCGCCCCTCCGGGCTACGTCGGCTACGAGGAGGGCGGCCAGCTCACCGAGAAGGTGCGGCGCAAGCCGTTCTCGGTCGTGCTGTTCGACGAGATCGAGAAGGCCCACCAGGAGATCTACAACACCCTGTTGCAGGTCCTGGAGGACGGCCGCCTCACCGACGGCCAGGGTCGCACGGTCGACTTCAAGAACACCGTGCTGATCTTCACCTCGAACCTCGGTACCTCCGACATCTCGAAGGCGGTCGGCCTCGGCTTCACGCAGTCGAATGTCGAGGGCTCGAACTACGAGCGGATGAAGCTCAAGGTCAACGACGAGCTGAAGAAGCACTTCCGCCCCGAGTTCCTCAACCGCATCGACGACGTGATCGTCTTCCACCAGCTGACCACGGATCAGATCGTGCAGATGGTGGACCTGATGATCAACCGCGTCGCCACGCAGCTGCGGAACAAGGACATGGAGATCGATCTCGCCCCGCAGGCCAAGGATCTGCTGGCCAAGCGCGGCTTCGATCCGGTGCTGGGCGCTCGCCCGCTGCGCCGGACCATCCAGCGCGAGATCGAGGACCAGCTGTCGGAGAAGATCCTCTTCGGCGAGATCGGCCCCGGTCAGGTGGTCGATGTCGACGTCGAGGGCTGGGACGGCGAGGGTTCCGGCGAGAACGCGAAGTTCACCTTCGCGGGCCGGCCCAAGGAGTCCAAGGTCGACGCCTCGGAGCCGGTGGCGGCTCTCGCGGGCGACAGCGCCGCGGCCTCCGGAGAGTAGTTCTCCTCGAAAGCCCCGCCGTTCCGGGTTCGCCCCGGAACGGCGGGGCTTTCGCCGTTTCCGGCTCCGGAAAAATCACTGGCGGCGAGCCACCGGAAGGCGCATCGTGCAGACGGCACCCGAGCGAAAGGCCGTCATGCTCACCGATTCCCAGATCGAGGCGTTCGTCACCGACGGATATGTCCGCGTCGAGCAGGCGTTTCCCCGCGAGATCGCCGATGCCGGGCGGGAGATCCTCTGGCGGGCCACCGGATTCGATCCACAGGACCCCGCCACCTGGACGGCCCCGGTCGTCCGCCTGGCCGACCACGCCGAGGAACCGTTCCGGCACGCCGTCACCACCCCGGCCCTGACCGAGGCCTTCGATCAATTGGTGGGCCCCGGCCGCTGGATCCCGCGCAACAGCCTCGGCGGCTGGCCGATCCGCTTCCCCAGTGTGGAATCTCCCGGCGACGACGGCTGGCATATCGACGCGAGTTTCCCCGGCGACGGCGACCCGGGCGACTACCTGCGCTGGCGGATCAACGTGACCTCGACCGGCCGCGCACTGCTGATGCTGTTCCTGTTCTCCGACGTCGGCCCCGACGACGCACCGACCCGGATCCGGATCGGCTCCCACCTGTGCATGGCGAAGGCGCTGGAACCGTACGGCCCGCCGGGCGCCGAGATGATCGGCCTGCTCGACGCCTACGCCGCCACCGCCGACCTACCGGTGACCACGGCCACCGGCGCGGCCGGTGACGTCTACCTCTGCCACCCCTTCCTCGTCCACGCCGCTCAGCCGCACCGCGGCCACCGGCCCAAATTCATGGCCCAGCCCCCGCTGGGTCTCCGCGACCCGTGCGTCCTCGACCGCCTCGACGACGCCTACACCCCGCTGGAACGCGCGATCCGGCTCGGCCTGGGCCGCTGAGGGCGCGCTCTCCGCGGCCCACGTCCGGACGTTCGACCGGTCCCGGCTGCCGGTGGTCGTTGCCGCGAAGGCGCGCCTTTCAGCGCAGCCGGGCCAGGGCCGGCGCGAACAGGTCGACCAGTTCCGCGGGCACGATCACCTCGTCGATACCGAATTTGTCGCGGCGACCGGTCAGGATGTCGACGATCTCGGCGGGGTCCTCGGGCAGGACGGCGATCGACCCGGCCTCCCGGAGATCCGCCGCGTTCAGGCCCTGTGCCGCCACGAAGGCGTTGAGCCGATCGCCGATCCCGGCGATCTGGAGGCTGAGGGCGACCGGACCCAACGCCGCGGGCCGGTCGGCGGCACTGTCCCCGACATGGGTCACGAGGCTGTTCAGATCGTCCTCGGTGGCATGCGGTCCGGTCGCCAGCAGAATGCGATCGGCCACGGTCGCGGCGGCCGCCAGCATCTTCGGCCCACCGGCGGCGATCACGATCGGCGGCGCGGGATCCACCTCGGCGCGGACCGTGGTGGCCGTGGCGAGCAGCCGTTTCCGCCGCTCCGCCGTCGACCCGGCCGACCGCCCGAGCTTCTGCAACTGGATATCGGTATCCGGCCGGCCGACGCCGAGCCCGAGCTCGAAACGTCCCTCGGAGAGCAGTTGCAGCGCGGCGGATTCGCGCACGGTCTCCGGCGCGAGCCGCAGCGGATCGGCGAGCACGTTCGGCCGCAGCCGTAGTTCGGTGGTCACCGCCGCCGCGGCCGCGAGGGCCGGGAACGGCGACAGCGTGTAGACGGTGTCGGGTAGCAGCAGGGTGTGGTAACCGTCCTGTTCGGCGGTACGCGCGGTCTGTAGCCATTCCGCCGCCGATCTGGGGACGGACATGAGGCCGAATCGCAGGGCCATGATGAAACCTCCTCGCACAGTGGCATTCCCGCATTACGACCGGCATACCGGAGATCACATTCCCGTACCCGGCGTGCTGTCCGAATACCGCCGGGATGAGCAGGCGCCACTGCGGACTCCGGGTGGCGCCACCGGTCCGCATCCGGCGATACGCGGGTCGTGCCGGGGCGTCGACCAGCGGTTGTGCGATCCTGATCCGATGGCGTCGACGGCGCGACCGGTGATCCGGAGCCAGCGGTTGCTGGTGGGGCTCGCCGCGTCGGCGGTCACGATCGTGGTCGCCGCCACCGGGGGCTGCGGCATCCATACGGATCGAACCGCCGCGACTCCGTGCCCGGGTGATCCGGTATCGGGCCTGCCGGAGTGGGCGCCGGCGTCCACCTCGTTCGCCGCGCCGTACGACCAGCATCCGTTCGTCGGCAACGGATATCTGGGGCTGCGGGTGCCGCCCGCCGGGATGGGATATCTCGAGACCGGTGAGCGATCGGGGTGGCCGTTGTACACGCCGCGCTACGACGGCGCTTTCGCCGCCGGACTCTACGGCCGCGATCCCGGGTTGGCGGCGGGCCGGTCGGTGATCGCGGCGCTGCCGAACTGGTCGACCCTGCTGGTCGGTGTCGGCGACGAAACCTATTCGCCGGCAACGTCACCCGAGCAGGTGCGGGATTTCCGGCAGACCCTGTACCTGCGTTGCGGGCTGGTGCGCACCGAGCTGACCTGGCATCCGCGGTCGGGACGGGAGGTGGGTCTGGTGTACGAGGTGCTGGCGAACCGGGCCGATCCGCACACCGCCGCAGTACATCTGACGATCGTGCCGCATTTCGCCGGTGCGCTGTCGGTCACCGGCCTGACCGATCTCGCCGCGGCCCGCCGCATGCGGCGCACCGCCGTCCGCACCTCCGGTGCCGCCACGATGGATGTCGAATTCCGCACCACGACAACCGATGTCGTGGGCGACGTGGCGACCGTCCTGGCGGCGGGCGACCGGCCGGTGGCTCGTGCGGACACCGCGCAGCGGGTGAAATTCGAGGTGACGGCGAACAATTCGTATGGAGTCACGGAATATGTCGGCGTCGACACCGCGCTCACGGCCGCCGATCCGGCCGCGGCCGCGACCGCCGCGGCCGGTCGGGCGGCGGCCCAGGGCTGGCCGGAACTGCTGGCGCGGCAGGCCGCCGCGTGGCGTGAGCTCTGGTCCGCGGATATCGAGATCCCCGGCCGACCGGATATGCAGCGCTGGGTGCGCGGCGCCGAGTACGCGCTGTATTCCGCGACGAATGCCGAACAGGACAACAGCATTTCGCCGACCGGACTGAGCAGCGACAACTATGCCGGGCTGATCTTCTGGGATGCCGACATCTGGATGTTCCCCGCACTGCTGGAAACCGCGCCGCGACTGGCCCGTTCGATCGTCGAATACCGATACAAGACCCTGCCCGCCGCCCGGGACAATGCGCGCCGGCTCGGTTATCCGGGTGCGTTCTATCCGTGGACCAGTGCGGCCACCGGCGATCTGTGGACGGATTGTCACAGCTGGTCGCCGCCGCACTGTCTCACCCAGATCCATCTCCAGGGCGATATCGCGCTGGCGGTCTGGCAGTACTATCTGGCGACCGGGGATCTGGAATATCTGCGGCAGCGCGGCTGGCCGGTCCTGTCGAATATCGCCGAATTCTGGTCCGCGCGTGTGACATCCGATTCGGACGGCGGCTATTCGATCCGCGGCGTCGCCGGGCCGGACGAATACAGCAACGGCGTCGACGACGGCGTCTACACCAATGCCGTTGCCGCCGAATCGCTCTGGGTCGCCACCCGGGCCGCGCATCTGCTCGGCGCGGCGGTACCACCCGCCTGGCTGACGATCGCGAACGGGCTGCGCATACCGTTCGACGCGCAGGCGCGGATATTCCGGCAATACGACGGTTACGCCGGCGGCCGGATCAAACAGGCCGATGCGGTCCTGCTGCAATATCCGTTGCAGTGGCCGATGTCGGAGGAGGTCGCGCGCCGGACCCTCGATTTCTATGCCGACCGCACCGATCCGGACGGCCCGGCCATGACCGATTCGGTGCACGCGGTCGACGCGGCGGAGAACGGCGAGCCCGGCTGTGCGGTGAGCACGTACATGGACCGCTCGGCGCGGCCGTTCGTCCGGGAACCGTTCGGGCAGTTCGCGGAGTCGCGCGGCGGTAAGGCGGGCCGGGCCGATCCGCTGGCGGGAGCGCCGGCGTTCGGCTTCGTCACCCTCGCGGGCGGTTATCTGCAGGAATTCCTCAACGGCCTCACCGGATTACGCCTGCGCGAGGACCGGATCCGGCTCGCGCCGCTGCTGCCGCAATTGGTCCGCGACGGTGTGACCGTGCGGGGAATACATTGGCGCGGAAGAATTTTCGACGTCGCCATCGGACCGGTACGCAGCACGATCACGCTGCGGTCCGGCGCGCCGATGACGGTGGAGACCGCGGCCGGCCTGCGACGGGCCGGTCCCGGGGCTCCACTGGACCTGCCCACCCGCCGGCCGCAGTTGGCGCCGACCGACGATGCGGCCCGGTGTAAATCCGCCACCGCGACCAGCGAACAGCCCGGCTACTACGCGGAGGCGGCGGTCAACGGCACGCCGAGCATCGGCTGGCGCGCCGCGGATCGCACGGCCGATTTCACCGTCGACCTCGGCGCGGCCACGGTCATCGACCGGATCGTCCCGCACTGGTTCGATCCGGCCCCGGCCGCGCGCTTCGAGGTCTCCCTCGACGACCACACCTGGACGGCCGTCGCACCCGGCGCCGACGGCCGCCTGCCGGACCGGATCACCGCCCGCTACGTGCGCGTCCGCATGGACAGCGCCGATGCCGCGTCCCCACCCGGTCTCCGCGAACTCGAGGTCCGCACCCCGGGGCCGTGACGCCGGATCAGTTCGCCGACTTGCCCGAAACGTCCAGCACGACTTCGAATTCCAGCAGCGACGCCCCGGTCGAGACCGGCTGCCGCGCCTGACCGGCATGCGCCTCCTTGGCCGGGCCGTCGCGCCACGCGGCGAAGGACTCCTCGGAATCCCATTGCGTCACCACGAAATAGCGGTTGTCTCCGGCCACCGGGCGGAGCAGCTGGAAACCCAGGAATCCGGGCGAATTCTCCACCGCGTGCGCGCGGTGCGCGAACCGCTGCTCGAGTTCCGGTCCGGCTCCTTCGGGAACCTCGATCGCATTGATCTTCACGACTGCCATAACCCAATTCTGGCCCGCGTCGCCGCCGGGCGGATCCGCGACCCCCGGTCACCGGCGCCGGGCCCGGTCCGGCGGTTACGCTCGGCCGAGTCGCAAGGGTGGAGCGCGAGGAGGCGAGCCGGTCGATGTTGCACGACGAGGGTGGCGAGGGTGCGCCGATCCTGCTGTTGCACGGTCTGATGGGCAGTGCCCGCACCTGGGACACGCAGGTGGACTGGCTGCGCGACTTCGGCCACCTCTACACCTTCGACGCCGCCGGGCACGGCCGCGCCGCGCCGCCGGTCCTGAGCACGGAGGCGTTCGTGGCCGATCTGGCGACCGCCACCGCCGCGCTCCCCGGACCGCTCGTGGTCATCGGCCATTCCATGGGTGGCCTGCACGGCTGGATGTTCGCCGCACAGCATCCGGAGCGGGTGCGCGCGCTGGTGGTCGAGGATATGGCCCCCGATTTCCGCGGCCGCACCGCGAGCGACTGGGCGGCCATGGTGAATGCCTGGCCGCAACCGTTCCCCGACGCCGACGCGGTGCTGGACTATTTCGGCCCGGTGGCCGGCCGGTACTTCCTGAACTCCTTCACCGCGGGTCCGGACGGCTATCGCCTGCACGGAGCCGTCACCACCTTCCGCGACATCTCCGAGGAGTGGGGCACCCGCGACTTCTGGGCGCAATGGGATGCGGTCCGGGCCCCCGCGCTGCTGATCGAGGGCGAGTACACCATCACGCCACCGGGGCAGATGCGCGAGATGGCCCGCCGCCACCCGGATGCCCGGTACGTGGTCGTGCCCGGCGCCGGTCACCTCGTGCACGACGACCGGCCCGCCGCCTACCGGGCCGAGGTGTCGGCCTTCCTCCGCGATCTCGAGTGATGGCACCCGCCTTCACACTCCTGGGGCGGGACCGTATGCTCGGGCACACGCGCCGCGCCCCTCGAGCACAAAGGTGACCAACGATGATCGACTTCGCGATTCCCGCCGAGCTGGCCGCCGAACGTGACCGGATTCGCCGGTTCGTCATCGACAAGATCGTCCCCTACGAGCGCGACCCCCGGCTCACCTCGCACGGGCCGAACGACGACCTGCGGCAGGAACTCGTCGAGCTGGCGCGCGCGGAGAAGCTGCTGACCATCCAGGCTCCGGTCGAACTGGGCGGGGCGGGCCTGGGTGGCCGCAGCCTGACCCACGTCGAGCAGGCGGTGCTGTACGAGGCGGCGGGCTGGTCCACCCTCGGCCCGGTCGCGATGAACTGCGCCGCCCCCGACGAGGGCAACATGTTCCTGCTGTCGAAGGTGGCGAATCCGCAGCAGGTGGATCAGCATCTCGCGCCGCTGATCGACGGCCGCCAGCGCTCGGTCTTCGCGATGACCGAACCCGGCGGCGCGGGCTCGGATCCCGGCCAGCTGTCCACCGCCGCCACCTTCGACGGCGAACGTTTCACGGTGAACGGCCGCAAATGGCTGATCACCGGGGCCGACGGCGCGGTCAGCTGGATCATCATGGCCCGGCTCGCGGCCAATCCGTACCTCCCGGAGGGGCCGACGCTGTTCCTGACCGACGGCGGGCAGCCCGGCATCGTCATCGAGCGGACCATGAACACGATGGACCGCAACTACGTCGGCGGCCACGGCGTCGTCCGGTTCGACGACCTCACCCTGCCGAAGGAGGCGCTGCTCGGCGAGGCCGGGCAGGCCCTGCGCTACGCGCAGCTGCGGCTGGCCCCGGCCCGGCTGACCCACTGCATGCGCTGGCTCGGCGCGGCCGAACGGGCACAGCACATCGCCGTCGAACACGCCCGCACCCGCACCGCCTTCGGCCGTCCGATCGGCGAGCACGAGGGTGTGTCGTTCCTGTTGGCGGACAACGAGGTCGCGCTGCACCAGTGCCGCCTCACCATCTGGCACGCGTGCTGGCTGATGGATCAGGGCGAGCGGGCCCGGCACGAGAGCTCGATGGCCAAATCCTTCGTCTCCGAGGAGCTGTTCAAGGTCGCCGACCGCTGCGTACAGGTGCTCGGCGGCATCGGGATCAGCGACGAGACCGTGGTCGAGATGATTTTCCGCGATATGCGAGCCTTCCGTCTCTACGACGGTCCGACCGAGGTGCACAAATGGGCCATCGGCCGAAAGGTGCTCGGCTGACCTCGAGGGGTTTCGGAGAAGGCCCGAACTCGTCATAATCGAGCACCCGGTTGCGCCGGGGATCATGCGTGTGTTCTGCTCGGTGGCGGTGCCGCCGGGCCGATCAGGTCGGTGCGCCGTGAGCGGATTGTCGCCCGGCGTCGGCGCCGGGCCTGTCACAGCTAGGAACGAGTCGCATGAGTTCGGAATTGCACGTCGATGTGTCCGCCGGAATCGCTGTGCTCACGCTCCACCGGCCGGCCCAGCAGAACGCCTTCACGCCGACGATGGCCACCGAACTCGGCACCGCCTTGCGCCGCTGCGACAGCGAGGACGTGATCCGGGCCGTGGTCATCACGGGTACGCCGCCCGCCTTCTGCGCCGGCGCGGACCTCTCCAACCGGATCGGCGAGGTCAGCGCCACCATCGATCCGCCGCCGTGGCGGATCCGGAAGCCGGTGATCGCGGCGGTCAACGGCCACGCCGTCGGCATCGGGCTCGCGCTGGCCCTGCAGTGCGACCTCCGCTACATGGCCCGCGACGCCGTCTACGGACTGAACCAGGTGCGTCGCGCGGCGCTGGCCGACGGCTACGCGCACTGGACGCTGCCGCGGCTGGTCGGTATGGCCAATGCCGCCGACATCATGCTCACCGGCCGGACTTTCGACGGCGAGGAGGCGCAGGCGATGGGCCTGGCCAACTCCTGTCTCCCGGCCGGCGAGGTACTGCCCACGGCCCTGGCCGTCGCGCACGATCTGGTCGGCGGGTCCGCGCCGCTGCCGATGGCGCTGTCGAAGCGGCTGATGTGGGAAGGGCTCGGCATGAGCCCGGAGACGGTCGGCCGCCTGGAGTCCGAGCTGACCGCCTATGTCGCGGAGAGTGTCGACGGCGGCGAAGGCATTGCGGCACTGCGGGATCGGCGTCAGCCGAAGTGGAGCGGCAGTGTCGCCGGGGAATGGCCGGCGACCGAATGGTCGGAGACCGGCCTGTCCGGTGAACCGGAACCGCCCGGACTGGATTGAGCCGCAACCCGATCCGATCCGCACGCCGGGCGAGCGCCTCGGCTCAGGCGTTGCCGCCGAGCATGATCAGCACGAACATGATGGCCGTGATGACCATCAGCGCGGTGCCGACCACGCCGAGGATGTAACCCACCAGCACCTGTGACCGGCCGCCCAGACCGCCGTAGGACCGGTCGATCTGCGTCAGCGCCTGCTTGCCCATCACCCAGGCCACCGGACCCAGTGCGCCGCAACACAACACGCTCAGCGCCCCGAGGAGCAGCACCGTCGTCGCGTGCGGGTGCTCGACCGGCGAACCGGGCGGTTCCTCGGGTAGCCCCCCGTAGAAGGGCGCGTCATTCCACATGGCCACCCCATCGATTCTATGGGGGCAGAGCCGATTCTCGCCGAATCCGGTGCGGATCAGGCGAGTCGGTCGATCTCGGGCGCGGCGGAGCCGGTCGGCTCAGCCGCGCCGGCGGCGGGCGATATCGGCGAGCACCACGCCGGCCGCGACGGAGGCGTTCAGCGATTCCACCGGCCCGGCCATCGGAATGCTCAGAATGCGGTCGCAGGTCTCCCGCACCAGCCGCGACAGTCCCTTGCCCTCGGAGCCGACCACCACGACCGTCGGTGTGCTGCCGTCGAATTCGTCCAGAGTGGTGTCGCCACCGGCGTCCAGGCCGACCACCTGCAAGCCGGCGTCGGCCCATTCCTTCAGTGTCCGAGTGAGATTCGTCGCGCGCGCCACCGGGAGCCGGGCCGCGGCGCCGGCGCTGGTGCGCCACGCCACCGCGGTCACGCTGGCGCTGCGCCGCTGCGGGATCAGCACCCCGTGCCCGCCGAAGGCCGCCACCGAGCGGATCACCGCGCCGAGATTGCGCGGATCGGAGATGTTGTCCAGGGCCACCAGCAGCGGGGGAGTGCCGGAGCGCAGGGCGGATTCGAGCAGATCCTGCGGATGCTGATAGCGATACGGCGGCACCTGCAGCGCGAGGCCCTGGTGTAAACCGTTGCTGCTCAGGCGATCCAGATCGCCGCGCGGCACCTCCAGGATCGAGATGCCCTCGTCCGCCGCGAGTTTCACCGATTCGGTGAGGCGCTCGTCGTTCTCGGTGCCCACCGCCACGTACAGCGCGGTCGCCGGTACCCCGGCCCGCAGGCATTCGACGACCGGATTGCGGCCGAGGACCAGTTCCGGGCCGTCCTCCTGCTTGCGCCCGGCCGGCCGGCCGGGCCGCGCGGCCTGTTTGGCGGCCACCGCGGCCCGCTTCGCGGCGGGATGTTTCGGCCGCATGTGCGCGGGCGGGGTCGCACCCTTGCCCTCCAGGCCGCGACGCCGCCGGCCGCCGGAACCGACGACCGCGCCCTTCTTGCTGCCGGTCTTGCGGATCGCGCCCTTGCGCTGGGAGTTGCCTGCCATCTAGATCCCCTCCTGTTTGCCGAGTGCCCATTCCGGGCCGCTCGGGGTGTCGGTGACCTCGATGCCGGCCGTCTTCAGCCGATCTCGCACGGCATCGGCGGTGGCCCAGTCCTTTTCGGTACGGGCCTGCTGCCGCCGTTGCAGTTCCGCCCGGATCAGTACGTCGAGCGCGTCCAGCGCCGCCGAGGAATCCTGCGGGGCGACCCAGTGCGAATCCAGCGGGTCGACGCCGAGAATGCCCAGCATGGCCCGGACCTGCCCGGCCAGTTCCCGCGCGGTGTCGATGGAGCCGGAGCCCAGCGCGGTGTTGCCCTCGTGCACCACCCGGTGAATCTCGGCCAGCGCCTTGGGAATTCCGAGATTGTCGTCGAGCGCCTCGGCGAAGGCGTCGGTCCACTTGCCGACCGGCACTGCACCGCTGCGCTCCACCACCCGCTGCACGAAGGCCTCGAGCCGCTGATAGGTCGCGGCGGCATCGCGCAGCGCCTGATCCGAATACTCCAGCATCGAGCTGAAGTGCGCGCTGCCAAGGTAGTACCGCAGTTCGACGGCCCGCACCTGCTTCAGCACATTGGGCACGGACAGCGTGTTGCCCAGCGATTTGGACATCTTCTCGCCGCCGAGGGTCACCCAGCCGTTGTGCAGCCAGTATCGGGCGAATCCGTCCCCGGCCGCGCGCGATTGGGCGATCTCGTTCTCGTGGTGCGGGAACACCAGATCCATACCGCCGCAGTGGATGTCGAATTCGGCGCCGAGGTAGAACTCGGCCATCGCCGAGCATTCCAGATGCCAGCCGGGCCGGCCCGGACCCCAGGGCGAGGGCCAAGTGGGCTCGCCGGGTTTGGCGGCCTTCCAGAGCGTGAAGTCGCGCGGGTCGCGCTTGCCGGTGCCCGCGCTCTCGCCTTGGTGCACATCCTCGAGCCGATGCCCGGACAGCGAACCGTATTCCGGATAGCTGCGGACGTCGAAATACACGTTGCCCTCGGAGGCGTACGCGTGGCCGCGCTCGATCAACCGTTCCATCAGGTCGACCATCTGCGTGATGTGGCCGGTGGCACGGGGTTCCACCGAGGGCGGCAGCACGCCGAGCGCCTCGTAGGCGCGGTCGAAGGCGCGCTCGTGGGTCGCGGCCCACTCCCACCAGGGGCGGTCGTTGGCGGCGGCCTTGGTCAGAATCTTGTCGTCGATATCGGTGACGTTGCGGACGAAGGCCACGTCGTAGCCGTTGGCGGCGAGCCAGCGCCGGAGCACGTCGAACGCGACTCCGCTGCGGACATGGCCGATGTGGGGTTCGCCCTGCACGGTGGCGCCACACAGGTACACCGAAACGTGGCCGGGGACCAAGGGCGCGAAATCGCGCAGGGTCCGCGTCTCGGTGTCGAACAGGCGCAGAGTCACGACAGGCCATCCTACTGTGAGGTTTTTTCCAGAGAACCGGTGGAGGGGTTTTGTCAAGTATCGCGAAGGCGCCCTTGTCGGCGCCGCGGCGGGGGCGGCCGGAAGTGGGCCGCGTACACCATCGGCAGCGCGGCGGACCCCTTCGGAACTACGCTCGCGCCGCCTGGCTACAGCGATACAGCAGCGCGGTGGCGATCGCCGCCACACCCTCGCCGCGACCCGTCAGACCGAGACCGTCGGTGGTGGTCCCGGATACCGAGACCGGCGCCCCGAGCAGTTCGCCGAGCACCCGCTGCGCCTCGGCGCGGCGCGGGCCGATCTTCGGCCGATTCCCGACGACCTGGACGGCCGCGTTGACGACCGTGAATCCGGACTCGCCGAGCAGCCGCACGACCTCTTTCAGCATGGCCGCCCCGGACACACCGGCCCATTCCGGCCGGCCCACGCCGAACACGCCGCCGACATCGCCGAGGCCGGCGGCCGAGAGCAGGGCGTCGCAGAGCGCGTGCGCCGCCACGTCACCGTCGGAGTGCCCGGCGCAGCCGTCGGCATCGTCGAACAGCAGGCCCGCCATCCAGCAGGGACGGCCTGGCTCGACGGGGTGCACATCGGTACCGAGCCCGACCCGCATATCGGGGACGGTGTTCGCGGGGGAGTTCTCGATCGTCACCGGATCACCGCCTCGGGGCCGGCGCACAGGGTGCGGGCCAGATGCAGGTCCAGCGGTGTGGTGATCTTGAAGGCGCGCGGATCGCCGGGGATCACCCGGACCGGGACGCCGAGCAGTTCGACCAGACCGGCATCGTCGGTGATCGTGGGACGGTCGTTATCAACCCCGGGCGTGTCGAGCAGTGCGTGCGCCTCGCGCAGCAGCCGTACGTCGAAACCCTGCGGGGTCTGGATGGCGCGCAACAGGGTGCGGTCGGGTGTGCCGGTCACCGCACCGGCCGGATCGATCGACTTGATCGTGTCGGTCACCGGCAGGCCGGGCACCACCGCGGGATGACCGGCGCGCAGCTCGGCCACCACCCGGGCGATCAGATCCGGCGGCGTCAGGGCGCGGGCGGCGTCGTGCACGAGAACATGGGTGGCCTCGGGCGCGGCGGCGAGGCCGGCGCGGACCGAATCGGTGCGCTCGGCACCGCCGGTCACGACGCTGATCGGCACCGAACCGACCGGGACCAGGGCACGAGTGGTATCGATGAGGTCGGCGGGCACCATGATCACGATGTGGTCGATGACCCCGGACGCGATCAAACCGTCTGTTGCGAGGGCGAGCATGGTACTGCCGCCGATCTCGACGAACGCTTTGGGCAGCCCTTCGCCCAAACGCACGCCTCGACCGGCGGCAGGTACCAACGCCACGACACGAACGTGTGGCGTATTCACGATCAGGAGGCCGCGGCGAGAACCTCGTCGAGCAGGGTCTCGGCCTTCACGTCGTCGGTTCCCTCGGCGAGGGCGAGCTCACCGACGAGAATCTGACGGGCCTTGGCCAGCATCCGCTTCTCTCCGGCGGACAGACCGCGGTCCTGCTCACGGCGCCAGAGGTCACGAACGACCTCCGCCACCTTGTTGACATCGCCGGAAGCGAGCTTCTCGAGGTTGGCCTTGTAGCGGCGAGACCAGTTCGTGGGCTCCTCGGTGTGCGGTGCGCGCAACACCTGGAAAACCCGATCGAGACCTTCCTGACCGACGACGTCGCGGACGCCGACGTACTCCGCGTTCTCGGCGGGAACGCGCACAGTAAGGTCGCCTTGTGCAACCTTCAGGACCAGATACTCTTTCTGCACACCCTTGATGGTGCGAGTCTCGATAGCTTCGATCAGCGCCGCTCCGTGGTGGGGGTAAACGACGGTGTCTCCGACCTTAAAAATCATGTGTCCCGTGCCCCTTTCGATGCTCACAGTTTAACATGCGACTCGGTAACGGCGCGATCAACGACGCAGGTCAGGGCCACAACAGCAGGGCCCTGGGGGTTGACAGAACGAGCGTCGTGTGCATCTCGTTGTGCGAGAAAGGGTTACGGGCGAGTAGGCGTGACGCGCAACACTCCCCGGGGTCGGCGCGGGGAGTGGGGACAGAACTACTACGCTCCCTACTACTACTCTCCATCGTGGAGTGAACCGGTCGACATGGAGGACATCCCGTGACTGCCCTGAAAGCCACCACCGCCATTGCTGCGCTCGCCGCCGGTGCGGCGCTCGTGTTGTCGGGTTGCGGCGCCGGTCAGCTCTCGCAGACCGCGTCCCAGGTTTCCGCCGTCAACGGCAACAGCGCGAACGTGGGCAAGGTCTCGTTGCGCAATGTCCGAATCCTGCTGCCCGGCTCGGAGGAGTACACGAACGCCAAGGGCGGCAAGGCCGTTCTCGCCTTCAGCGCCGTCAACGGCAGCGGAGCGGCGCCGGACGAGCTCACCAGCATCACCACCGACCTCGGCGCGGTGCGCATCTCCCCGGCCACCCCCGAACTGCCGCCGCTGCAGGCGCTGGTCGCCGCGGGCCCGGAGGCCGGTCACGCCGGCGCGACCCCCGCCGCGAGCTCCAGCGCGTCGGCCACCCCGACCGCGGGCGCCGCCGCGAGCAGCACCGCGGGCGCCTCCGCCACCACGAGCGCCCCGGCCGCGGCCGCGAAGCCGTCCGCCGAGGCGAACACCGAGAACCGTACGGTCCTGGTCGAGATCACCGGCCTCACCAAGGACATCACGCCCGGCCTGACCTACCCGGTCACCTTCAACTTCAAGGACAACGGCACCGTCCTGGTGAACGTCCCGGTCGACGCCGGCTCCAACCGCGACCAGGCCGCCGAGCAACACTGAGCGTGCGCTCGGGCAACCGTTGAGTGGTGCTCACCGGCACCACTGAGCGGTGCTCACCGCTACTACCGGGCTGTGTCGGCCGAATCTGTCGGATCCACCGCCTAGGCTCCCTGCCGTGGCCAAGGTGAAATCGCTGTTCCGGTGCTCCGCGTGCAGCCACGAGGTTGCCAAATGGGTGGGTAGATGTCCGGCTTGCGGGGCGTGGGGGTCCATCGAGGAGGCCGCGGCGGCGCCCTCGACCCCCGCGGGTGCGCCCGCGGGCCGGCGGGCGCTGCTGCCGTCCACCGCGGCCGCCCCGCTGTCCACGATCGACTCGCAGCACACCCGGGCGCGTCAGACCGGCGTCCCCGAACTCGACCGGGTCCTCGGCGGTGGCATCGTGGCCGGTTCGGTCGTGCTGCTGTCCGGTGAACCCGGGGTGGGCAAGTCGACGCTGCTGCTCGAGGTCGCCCATCAGTGGGCCCGGCGGCACGAGGAGCGCGCACTGTATGTGACGGCCGAGGAATCGGCCGGTCAGGTGCGGCTGCGCGCCGACCGTACCGGGGCCGTGCACGAGCGCGTCTACCTCGCCGCCGAATCCGATCTGGCTACCGTGCTCGGGCATGTCGAGCAGGTGCGGCCGACGCTGCTGGTGGTCGACTCGGTGCAGACCATGCTGGCCGCCGACGCCGACGGTGTCATCGGCGGCGTCACCCAGGTGCGCACGGTCACCGCGGCGCTCACCTCGCTGGCCAAGGCCAGCGGTATCGCCGTACTGCTGGTCGGCCATGTCACCAAGGACGGCAACGTCGCCGGTCCCCGCACGCTGGAACACCTCGTCGACGTGGTGTTGCAGTTCGAGGGCGACAAACACTCCACGCTGCGCATGGTCCGCGGCGTGAAGAACCGGTTCGGCAGCGCCGACGAGGTCGGCTGCTTCGAACTGCACGAGGACGGCATCGTCTGCGTCTCCGATCCGTCGGGGCTGTTCCTGCACCACCGCACCGGTATGGTGCCCGGCACCGCCGTCACGGTGGCGATGGACGGCAAACGGCCGCTGCTCGGCGAGGTGCAGGGTCTCACCGTGCACACCCAGGTACCCGCTCCCCGCCGGGCGGTGTCCGGCCTGGACTACAACCGGGTGTCGATGGTGCTGGCCGTGCTGCAGAGCCGTTGCGGGGTCTATCTGGGCAAGCACGACGTCTACGCGGCCACCGTCGGCGGGATGCGGCTGGTCGAACCGGCCGCCGATCTGGCGGTCGCGCTCGCCATCACCAGTGCCGTGCGGGACGCGCCGCTGCGCGAGGGCATGGTCATCCTCGGCGAGGTGGGGCTGGCCGGTGAGGTGCGGCCGGTCACCGGGTTGCGGCGCCGGCTGGCCGAGGCCGAGCGGCTCGGTTTCACCGAGGCGCTGGTACCGCCGGGGCTCGACCGCACGGGCCTGTCCATCACCGTCCGGGAGGCGGTGAGCGTGCGGTCCGCACTGGCTCTCAGCGGACTGCCGAAACGGTCCGCCGAACCGTATGTGGAGGCGGTCGATCAGTGAGCCTCAGGCGATGTTGAAGGTTTCCGGGCTGCTGCGGATCGAACCGAACTGCGCCACCACGGCGTAGGCGCCCGGCGGCACCGGCACGCGCTGCCCGGCGCAGTTGGGCTGCGAGGTCGTGCCGGACCAGGTCAGGGTGAAGGCGGCCTGCTGACCGGCGGACAGGGCCCGCACGTCGGCCGGGCCACCGGTATCGCAGTCGGTGTTGGACCACAGCCGGCGCTGGCCGTCCAGCGACTGCACCGAGACCTGTTGCAGTCCGGATCCGACATCGCGCTGGCAGGAGGCCGTCGAGATGTTGGTGATCACGATGCCGAACACCGGCTGCTCACCCGGCTTGTAGGTGGGCCTGCCGACGCTGAGCTTCACCGCCAGCGACTGGTCGGCGCAGGAGGCCGGCGAACCGCTGGCGAGCGCGTTGGCGGTGGCCGCGGCCGCCTTCGACACACTGGGATCGGGTGTGCCGGAAGGCGCTTCGGTGGCCGCGGCGGTCGTGGTGGCGGCGGTCTTGGCCGTCGTCGCCGTACCGGAGGCCGCGGCCCGGGGCGCCTTCTTGGCGGTGGTGCCGCCGCGCACCACCGTGAACGCCAGCCAGATCGCCAGCGCGAGGGCCAGTACCAGCGCGGCGATGGCGAGCAGGCGGCGACGCCAGTAGATCTCCGGCGGCAGCGGTCCATTCGGTTCCAGCACGCAACAAAGGTAAGGGCAGCATCGAGCGTGCCCGGTTCACGTATCCGGCGTGTCGGTCCGTACGGTGGCGCCGACCAGCGCGTCGGCGGCCGGGCGGTGTGGCGGCCGCCCGGCCGGGCGGGATCAGACCGTTTCGCCGATGTTCCCGACCACCCGGTGCAGCTGCACCCGGCCGTCGGTCAGCTTGTAGGTGACGCACGCGATGGCGCATTCACCGGTGGCGACTCGCTGCGAGATGGTCATCGACCGCTGCATCAGCAGGCGGCTGGTCTCCACCACGTGCCGCGCCTCCAGCTCGTCGACCTCGGACAGGCCCTCGCGGCGGCCGATCAGGATCGAGGGGGTGACGCGCTCCACCAGGCTGCGGATGAAGCCACCCGGCACGTCGCCGCCGTCGAGCGCGTCGATGGTGGCCCGTACCGCGCCGCAGCTGTCGTGGCCGAGCACCACGATCAGCGGCACCTGCAGCACCTCCACGCCGTACTCGATGGAGCCGAGGACCGAGGAATCGAGCACGTGACCGGCGGTGCGGACCACGAACATATCGCCGAGTCCCTGGTCGAAGATGATTTCGGCCGCTACTCGGGAGTCACCGCACCCGAACAGGATCGCGGAGGGCTGCTGTCCGCTGACCAACTTGGCTCGGTCGGCCGCCCCTTGGCTGGGATGCTGCAGGGTGCCGTTCACGAACCTTTCGTTGCCCTCGCGGAGGGCCTTCCAGGCACTGATCGGGTTCGAATGAGGCATGCGTCCCATTTTCCATATGTCGCGGCCTACCGGCCAGTCACCGGAGTTACGGTCCGGCAACCAGCGGCTCACGCCACGCCCGGATGCGGGGTGCGCTCGGCCCGGCACCGCCGCCGGTCGGCCGCGGTGCATGCGGGAGAATCGGCGCGGTAGCCGGGCCGGGATCACGCGGCCCGAGTGTTCCGCACGACACAGGATGGTGGGCCCGCGTTGGATTCGGACGTCTTGATCGAGTGGTATCGGGAGACCGCGCGTGACCTGCCGTGGCGCCGGCCCGGCGTCACGGCGTGGCAGATCCTGATGAGCGAGATCATGTTGCAGCAGACCCCGGTGGTGCGGGTGGAACCGATCTGGCGCGAATGGGTGGCGCGCTGGCCGGTGCCGTCGGCGATGGCCGCCGCCGCGCCCGGCGAGGTGCTGCGCGCCTGGGGAAAGCTGGGATATCCGCGCCGCGCGCTGCGCCTGCACGAATGCGCACGGGTGCTCGCCACCGAACACGGCGACGAGGTGCCCGACGATGTGGACGTGCTGCTGGGCCTGCCCGGGATCGGCGCCTACACCGCGCGGGCCGTGGCCTGTTTCGCCTACGGGCAGCGAGTTCCGGTGGTGGACACCAACGTTCGCCGGGTGGTCGCCCGCGCGGTGCACGGCCGGGCCGAGGCGGGCAACCCGTCCAGCCGGGACCTGGCCGAGACCGAGGCACTGCTGCCGGTCCGGATCGACCGCGCGGCCACCTTCTCGGCGGCCCTGATGGAACTCGGCGCGACCGTCTGCACCGCCCGCACCCCGTCCTGTGCCGGCTGCCCGCTGCCGAGCTGCGCCTGGGTCACCGCCGGTCGCCCGGTCTCCGACGTGGTCCGCCGCGTCCAGAAATACGAGGGCACCGACCGGCAGGCCCGCGGCCGCCTGCTGGATGTGCTGCGCGCGGCCTCCGGCCCGGTCGAGCGCGTCGCCCTCGACCTCGCCTGGATCCACGATCCCGGCCAGCGTGCCCGCGCCCTGGACTCGCTGCTGGTCGACGGCCTGATCGAGCAGACCCCCGACGGACTGTTCGCCCTGGCCGGGGAGGGGTAGGTCCGGGCCACCCGACCGGTACGGATCACCGCGCGGCCCGATTGCGAGAGGGTGCGGGAATCACCTCAGGCGGGAACGAGGGTGCGGCGGCGATTTCGGGTGCGGCCGCCGAATACCCGGCAGATCAGGTAGATCGCGAACGAGATCGCCGTGATGAATGTGGATACCGGGACGCCGGGGGCCAGCGAGAGCAGGATGCCGCCGACCGCGGAGATCTCCGCGAACACGACGGCCAGCAGGGTGGCGCGGGCCGGACTCGCGGTGATCCGGGCGGCGGCCGCCGCCGGAGTGATCAGCAGCGAGAGGACCAGCAGCGCGCCGACGATCTGCACCCCGAACGCCGCGGTGACGCCGAGCAGCACCGCGAACACCACCGACAGCGCCCGCACCGGAACCCCGCGCGCGATCGCCACCTCCGGATCGGTGCTGGCGAACAGCAACGGTCGATAGACGACGGCCAGCACCAGCAGCACGCCTGCGGTGCACGCGGCCAGCAGCCCGAGGCCGCCGTTGCCGACGCTCACCACCTGACCGGTCAGCAGCGAGAACTTCGAACCGGCCCGGCTCGGACCGAGCCACAGGAACAGCACCGACAGACCGAGCCCGAACGAGAGCACGACCGCGATCACCGAATCCCGTTCGCGCACCCGGGTGCCCAGCAGGCCGAACAACACCGCGGCCACCACCGAGCCGGCGATGGCCCCCACCCCCACGCCGACCCCGGCCAGCAGCGCCGCGGCCGCACCGGTCAGCGACAGTTCGCTGGTGCCGTGCACCGCGAACGACATCTGCCGGCTGACGATCAGCGGGCCGATCATCCCCGCCAGCAACCCCAGCAGCGCCGCCGCCAGCACCGCCTGCTGGACGAAGTCGTAGGACAGCAGGTCGGCGGTGGTGCGGAAGTCGAACATCTCGGTGACGACCTCGGCCAGTTTGGCGCTCACGGATGCCCCCCGAGCGCGTCGGTGGCATCGCCGGTGCCGACGACGACCAGCCGGTCGCGCACCCGCAGCACGTCCACCTCGGTGCCGTAGAGCTCCGAGAGCACCTCCGAGGTCATCACCTCGTCGGGGGCGCCGATCCGGAACCGGCCGTCCACCAGATACAGCACCCGATCCACCAGCGGCAGAATCGGATTGATCTCATGGGTGACGAACAGCACCGCCGTGCCGTGGGACCGGCGCCGGTGATCGATGAGCTGCGCGACCAGCCGCTGATTGGCCAGATCGAGGCTCAGCAGCGGTTCGTCGCACAACAGCACCCGCGGATCGCCGACCAGCGCCTGGGCCACCCGCAGCCGCTGCTGTTCGCCGCCGGACATGGCATCCAGCGGCGAGTCCGCGTAGTGCGCGGCCCCGACCTGCGCGACGGCCGCCGCGACCAGGCGCCGCCGCCGCTTGCGATCGCGCAGCCCGAACCCCCACCGGTGCCCGTCCACCCCGAGCCCGACCAGATCCACCCCGCGCAGCTGCACCCCGGACTCGAACGACTTCTGTTGCGGCACATAGCCGATATGCGAATTGCCCAGTCGCGCGGGCACTCCCGCGATCTCGACCGCACCCGCACTCGGCGCGACCTGCCCCAGCAACATGCGCAGCAACGACGTCTTGCCGGAACCGTTGGGCCCCAGCACCGCGATGAACTCCCCGGCCGCGACATCGAGATCGAGCCCCTGCCACACCGTCCGCTCGCCGTACGCCAGCCGCGCCCCGCGTAGCCGGATCGCCGGCGCCGCGGCAGGTTCCGCCGCCGCAATGCCCGCCGCCTCGGCGACCGAATCGCCGGAGTCGCTGTCCGGGACGAACTTCCGCTGGACCGACGGAATACGCGCGGCCGGGTCCGCCACCGGATGCTCGCAACCCAGCGGACATTCGACCGAGAGGTTCGAGACCGTGCCGGACGGCAACGAAGTTGTTCCGGGAGCATCCGGTCCGAGCTCGGCCGCGGCCGGATCGGCGGCCGCCGGAACGGATGCGCCGGACGGGGTACCGCCCGTACCGATCCCGCCGTCGTCGGCCGGGCGGTCGCCGGGCAGTTCCGGCGCGTCGTCGTCGAGGGGCGATACGTGTGTGCGGCTGTCGGTGCGGGTGGTCTGGGGCATCGCTCGATCCGATCGGTTCTGCTCGGCGGTCAGCCGAGCGCGGTGGCCAGGGCCTGGGCGTTGCGGGTCTGCCATTGCAGGTAGTCCAGCCCCTGCGGCAGCGTTTCGGCGACCTCGATCACCGGAATGCCCGCGCTCTTCGCGGTGGCGGCGACCTCCTTCGTGGTCTTGTCCTCGGTCTGGACGTTGTAGAGCAGGGCGCGAACCTGTTTGCCGCGCAGCAGTTCCCGGACGGCGGCCAGATCGGCGGGCGCCGGATCGGTGCCCTGCTCGACGGCCTCGGCGAAGGCGTGCGGGGTGCGATCGTCGGCGTCGGCGGCCAGCAGCAGGTAATGGCCGATCGGCTCGGTCTGCAGCACCGGGGCCTTGGGATGCGCGGCGGCGATCTGCGCGGTCACGGCCGCGATGCCCTGGAGCGAATCGTGGAAGGCGGCGGCTCGATCGGTGTACGCCCGGGCGTGTTCCGGATCGATCTTGCCGAGTTCGGCGGCGATCCGGGCGGCGACCGCGTCGACGGTCGGCAGGTCGTACCAGATGTGCTCGTTGTCGTCCTGCTTCGCGCGGTCCGCGCGCAGATCGAAGGCGTCGACGGTGGGTTTGCTGCGTCCGGCGGCGGCCTTCTCGGCGAACTCGTCGTAATGACCGCCGTTCACCACGACCAGCGCCGCATCCCGGATCCGGGCGGCGTCCTGCGGGGTGGTCTGGTATTCGTGCGGGTCCTGGCTCGGATCGTCGATGAGCGAGACGACGCGCACGTCGGGCCCCGCGATCGCCCCGGCGATGCTGCCCCACACGTCGGTGGAGGCGACGACGGTGAGCCCGCCGGTGCCGGAGCTCGAACCGCCGCATGCGGTGAGGGTCGCCGCGAGGGTAGCCGTCCCGAGGGCGACGACGGCGAGTCTGCGGACGAATCTGCTGGTCACGCGGCGGTACTCCTGGCATTACAGAAAACGGAAACGATTTCCATTTGAATGTAGCGCACGTGTCCAGGTCCGGCGGTACGGACTGTCCCATTCAGGTTGTGTGTTACGACTCAGCAGGTGGCGCCGTGGAAACGACGCGGGCCCGCGGCCGGCGGCGAACGCCGGGCGCGGGCCCGAGTGCGGGAACCGATCAGGCCAGGGCCGGTACCGGCTGGCTCAGCAACTGCGCGCAGCGCAGCAAACCGAGGTGGCTGTACGCCTGGGGATGGTTGCCCAGTGATCGCTCGGCGATCGGGTCGTACTCCTCGCTGAGCAGGCCGGTGGGGCCCGCCACGTCCACGAGCTGGGCGAACAGCGCCTCCGCGTCCGATCGTTTGCCGATCAGCAGGTAGGCCTCCACCAGCCAGGCCGCGCACAGGTGGAAACCGCCCTCGCCGCCGGGCAGCCCGTCGTCGTGGTGGTACCGGTACACGGTCGACCCGCTGCGCAGCTCCGCCTCGGTGGCGACCACCGTGGCGGCGAACCGCGGGTCGGACGGGTCGATCAGCCCGCTCAGCCCGATGTGCAGGGTGGCCGCGTCGAGGTCGGGTCCGTCGTAGGCGGCGGTGTAGGACTGCACCTGATCGTTCCAGCCCTTCGCCTTCACCTCCTCGGAGATGACATCGCGCAGCGGCGCCCAGGCCGGGTCGGCGGACCGGCCGAACTTGTCCGCCAGCTTCAGGGCGCGGTCCACGGTCAGCCAGCCCATGACCTTGGAGTACACGTGATGACGCGGGGCGCCGCGGATCTCCCAGATGCCGTGATCGGGTTCGCTCCAGCGCCGCTGTACCGCGGACACCATGGCGCGCACCAACTCCCAGTCCCGGTCGGACAGCGCCGAATCGGGTTCGGTGGCGCCGTGCTTCTCCCGGGCCTCGGCCAGCGCCGCGATCAGGTCGACGATCGGGCCGAACACGTCGAGCTGGACCTGCATGTTGGCGGCGTTGCCGACGCGGACCGGCCGCGATCCGGCGTAGCCGGGCAGCTGGTCCAGTACGGCCTCGGGCGGCAGCGTCTCGCCGTACAGCGTGTACAGCGGGTGCAGCCGCTCCGGACCGGCCAGCGTCTCCAGCACGCGGTGCACCCAGTCCAGGTACTCCTCGGCCTCGGACAGCGAACCGAGGGTCACCAGCGCGTGCGCGGTGAGCGCGGCGTCGCGCAGCCAGCAGTAGCGGTAGTCCCAGTTGCGCACGCCGCCGATGTCCTCGGGCAGCGAGGTGGTGGCCGCGGCCATGATCGAGCCCGAGGGCGCGTGCACCAGGCCGCGCAGCGTCAGCGCGGACCGCTTCATCAGGTCCGGCTTCAGCGGCGGCAGCTCCAGCCGATCGGCCCATTCACGCCAGTAGCGCTCGGCGAGTCGGCGGCGCTCCGCCTCGGCGACCATGGTCGGCGCCAGATCGGAGGTACCGCAGCGCATTTCGAGCACCACGGGCCCGCGGGACGGATCCACGATCGCGCGCGCGGTCTGGTGGATGCCCTCCTCGAGGATCTCCCACTGCACGCCGGGGGAGCGCAGCACGATCGGGTCGTTGGTGCCGTGCACCCGCAGCCCGGCCGGTTCGCGCTCCAGCATGACCGGCACCTGGCCGAATTCCGGCCGCGGCGCGAAGGTCACCACCGCCTTGGCGTCGCCGGCGATGACCCGGGTGAGGTCGGTGCGCTCGGCCGGCACGTCGTGCGGCAGATAGTCGATGACTTGCAGGCTGGCCCAGCGGGTTTCGACGGTCATGGTGCCGTCGACGTAGCGCTGCGACAGCGGCAGGCCCGGCCGTTCCGGGGCCACGGTGAAGTGCCCGGCCTCCGGGCCGCCGAGTAGGTGTGCGAACACGGCCGCGGAATCCGGCTCGGGATGGCACAACCAGGTCACCGTGCCGTCGGGGGTGACCAAGGCCTTGGAGCGTGGCGCGGCCAGCATGGTCAGCCGCTCGATCCGGGGCGCGGAGGAGCCGGCCAGCCAGGTGCGGCGCTCCTCGAGCAGGAACGCCAGGGCCCTGGCCACCTCCTCGGTGCTGGTCACCCGGTATTTGGCCAGGCTCGCGCCGTCGCCGACCTTGATGCCCACATCGGGACCGGACAGCCGGGAGAAGGCCTTCTCGTCGGTGACGTCGTCGCCGAAGAAGACCGCCGCCGAGGCGCCCTCCTGATGCCGGATGATGTCCAGCGCGGCGCCCTTGTCGGTCTGCACGACCGCGAGTTCGATGACGGCCTTGCCCTCCGTCACCTGGACGCCCACCCAGCTGGCCGGGCCCTGGAGAGCCTGCTGGAGGGCACGCCGCCCGACCTCGGCCGCGGCATTGCGCACGTGCAGGGCGACGCTGGCGGGTTTGACCTCCACGGCCGCGCCGGGATTGCTCTCGGCGATGCGGGACAGCGCCGTCTGCACCTCACGCAGCAGCTGTTTCGCGTCGTTGTCGATGGCGTGCACGAAGCCGACATCGAACTCCGAGCCGTGGCTGCCGATCAGCTGTACCTCGACCGGTAAGCGCGAGAGCGCCGCCAGATCGCGTAAGGCTCTGCCGGAGATGACGGCTGCGGTGGTACCGGTCAGACCGGCGAGCGCACGCAGGGCGCTGACCGATTCTCGATGTGGATAGGCCTTCGTCGGATCGGACACGATCGGTGCGATCGTTCCGTCGTAGTCCGACGCGACCAGTAACCGTGGCATGCGGGCTACAGCAGCCAACGCACGCCGAAGTTCCTGTGGCAGATCCTGTGCGCTCACGCATCCAACCTCGTGATCGGAGGAGATTTTTCAGGGCGCGAGAAACTCTACTGGGTAGGGTTTGCTCGCGTGTTCGCGCAGTGATACGTGACGTTAACTTTTGCCCCGCTGCGCGTCACCCCGATTGTGCGGCCTCTTGTCGTACGTTAGCTGGCTTGCCACGCCAGAGCATCGGCAAACTTTTTGCCGGTTCTCAGGATTTGTCGCCGAGCAGCAGGTCGACGGTGAGTTCCAGGCGTTCGGTGACATCGGTCGCAGAGGCCCGCCGGGTGAGCCACGCCACCAGGTTCGACAGCCACACATCGCTGATGACGCGGGCGATCGCGAGGTCGCGATCCGTGGGCTCGCCGTCGTTCATGGCGCGGGCGAAGAAGCGGTCCATCACCCGCCCGACCCGATCGACCTCCGCCGCGGCGGAGGCGTCGGCGAACATGAATGCGCGCGTCATGGCCTCGGTGAGCAGCGGGTCGCGCTGCATGGCCCGGGTGACCTGGGTGAGCAGCGTGTGCATCCGCTCCCGCGCGCTCTGCCCGGGCAGCGGTTTGCGTTTGCTGTCGAACTGCTCGAATTCCCTGGACAGCGCGGAGACCAGGAGGTGCACCTTGGAGGGGAAGTACCGGTAGAGGGTGCCGACGGCCACGTCGGCTCGCTCGGCGACCGCTCGCATCTGCACGGCGTCGTAGCCGCCCTTGGAGGCCAGCGCGAGGGTGGCGTCCAGGATTCGCTTGCGGCGGTCTCGTTGTGCGGTCGAGCTGAGGTCGTCCTCGCTGAGTGTCGTCACCGGAGTGACGCGCGGGCGGGATCCCTGCGCACCCGTCTCGGTCGCCGGCTCTCGGGAGGGACTGGCCATCGGTGAAAGTCCTTTCCTGCACAGGTCGTTCGGTGGGCGCGGCGCGCCCGTCGACGGGCCTCGCTGCCCCGGCTGCGCTGTCGGTGTGCCGTCCGGCGGCGCTTGACTTCCGCCCGACGGTGATATTAGAACATGTTCTAGGTGTGGGAGTCACGCCGGAAAGGCGGGATGGATGTGACCATCGCCACCACTGACGAGCATAAAGCCGTTCAAGAGTCGATGCGCGGGTGGGCCGCTTCGGTGCGGCCGATTGCAACCATGCGAGGCCGGCGCGACGGCGACGGCGACTATTGGCGATCCTTCTGGCCGGGACTGGTCGGGCTCGGCGTCTTCCGGGTCGCGGTGCCCGAGGCCGCCGGTGGCGCAGGGGGTTCCGTCGGCGATCTGGCCGTCCTGCTGGAGCAGTCCGCCCACGATCTGGTCGGCGGTCCGGTGCTGTCCACCGCGCTGGCCGGACTGGTCGCCGGCGCGGCCCTGGACGAGGACATCCCCTGCGGCGTGGCCCTCGGCGAACCGGTTGCGCTGCCGGGGGATCCGGTGGCGGCCGGCGAACTCACCGGCTCCTGGGACACCGTGCTCGGCGCGGCGGCGGGCACGGCCGTGCTGCTGCCCGTGACGCGCGGCGACCGGCAGCAGTGGGCGCTGATCCCGCCGGACACCGCCGGTGTCGCTGTCGAGCCGCTGCCCGCCGCGGATCCGAGCCTGCCGCTGGCCCGGGTGCGCTGCGAGCGGGTCACGGTGCCGGCCGAGCGGTTCTTCGAACCCGACTGTGCGGTACCGGATCTGGTGGCCACCCTGGTGGCCGCCGAATTGGCCGGGATCGCCGGCTGGTGCCTCGGCACGGCCGTCGAATACGCCAAGGTGCGTGAGCAGTTCGGCCGCCGGATCGGCGAATTCCAAGCGGTGAAGCACCTCTGCGCCTGGATGCTGTGCCGGACCGAGCTGATCCGCGCGGTCGCCGCCGACGCCGCGAACGCGGTGGACCAGGGCGGCCGGGAACTGCCCCTCGCGGCCGCCATCGCGCTGGGTATCGCGCTGGACGCCACGGTGGAGACCGCCAAGGACGCCATCCAGGTGCTCGGTGGCATCGGGTTCACCTGGGAGCACGACGCGCACTTCTACCTGCGCCGGGCGACCGCGCTGCGGCAACTGCTCGGCGGCTCGGCGGCGCATCGGCTGCGGGTCGCCGAACTGGCCCGCGCCGGCCGGCGGCGCACGATCGGACTCGACCTCGGCGGCGCGGCCGGTGCGAACGACTGGGCCGCAGTCGGATTGGATCCGGTCGCGGCCGCCGATCTGACCGCCGAGGTGGCCCGGATCACCTCCCTGCCGGCGGACGAGCGGCGGAATGCCTTGGTGGACAGCGGTCTGTTGTCCCCGCACTGGCCACCGCCGTACGGCCGGGGCGCGGGCCCGCTACTGCGCGCGCTGATCGACGAGCGGGTGCGCGAGGCCGGTATCGAGGTGCCGGATCTGACCATCGGTAACTGGGCGGTGCCCACGCTGCTGCAACACGGCACGCCGGGGCAGATCGAGCGATTCGTCGAGCCGACCCTGCGCGGAGATGTGTTCTGGTGCCAGCTGTTCAGCGAGCCGGGCGCCGGTTCGGATCTGGCGGCGCTGCGCACCTCCGCGACCCGGGTGGACGGCGGCTGGCGGCTGCAGGGCCAGAAGGTGTGGACCTCGCTGGCGAACATCGCCAACTGGGGCATCTGCCTGGCCCGTACCGATCCGGGCAGCGCGGCCTCACAGCGCGAGAAGCACCGGGGCATCAGCTATTTCCTGGTGGATATGAGCAGTCCGGGCCTCGACGTGCGGCCGCTGGTGACCATCACCGGCGAGGCGCGGTTCAACGAGGTCTTCCTCGACGACGTCTTCGTGCCCGACGACTGTCTCGTGGGCGAGCTCGGCGCCGGCTGGAAGATCGCTCGTTCGACCTTGTCGTCCGAACGAGTGGCGATGGGCGGCAACGGTATCGGTGACGCACTCGAGTCACTGATCGCTACTGCGCCGCGCACCGGTCCGGGTTCGGAGCTGATCGCGGATCGGCTCGGCGGCCTGATCGCCGACGCGATCGCCGGTCTGCTGCTGGAAATCCGTGCCGCGCAGCGGATGCTGGCCGGCGGCGACCCCGGCCCGCAGAGCAGCGTGCGCAAGCTGGTCGGCGTGCGGCACCGGCAGGCGGTCGCGGAATTCGCCGTCGAACTCGCGGGTGCGGCAGGCGCTCTCGAATCCGAAGCGGTGCAGGAATTCCTGCTCACCCGGTGTCTGTCGATCGCCGGCGGCACCGAGCAGATCCTGCTGACCGTGGCCGCCGAACGGATCCTCGGGCTGCCGCGCGAGTCGCATCACTAGAGTCCGCATCTGAACCTGGAGCACCGCATGGACTTCACCACCGACTACCGCCAAGACGCGGTCGCCGAGGTCGTCGTGAGTTTGCTGGAACGCAACCACGAACGCGACATCTCGTTGTGGCCCGAGCTGGTCGACAGCGGACTGCTCGCCGTCGCCCTGCCCGAACGGTACGGCGGCGACGGGATGGGACTGCCCGAGATCTCCGCGCTGCTGACCGAACTGGCCACCGACGCGGTCGCCGTTCCCGCCCTGTCCACCTTCGGCTTCGGGGTGCTGCCGCTGCTCGGTCACCTTCCGGACGATCTGGCGGACAAGGTTTTTCCCGCCGTCGCCGGCGGCGCCGTGCTGACCGCGGCGCTGCACGAACCGGGTTCGCCCTTCGTGACGAGCCCGGCCACGACCGCGACACCGCGCGGCGGCGAGGTACTGATCTCCGGCCACAAGGTCGGCGTGCCCTACGCCGAACAGGCGGGCTGGATCCTGGTGCCCACCGATGCCGGAGTGGCGGTCGTGGACGCCGACGCCGCGGGCCTGGACCGCCGCGAGAGCCCCACATCGACCGGCGCGGCGGAATATTCGATCCGGCTGCACGAGGTGGCGATCCCGGCCGGACATCTGCTGTCCGGCAGCGCGCTGACGGATCTGCACCGCAGCGCGCTGGCCTGTCTCGGCGCGGTGGCCGACGGACTGCTCACCGGCGCACTGAAACTCACCACCGAGCACGTGCGCACCCGGCACCAATTCGGCCGCCCGCTGGCCGAATTCCAGGCGGTGGCACAGGAGATCGGCGATATCTACGTCACCTCGCGCACCCTGCACGCGGCCGCGCTGGCCGCGAACTGGGCGCTGGCGCAACTGCGCGGCGGCGAGGGCGATCCGGATCGCGTCGACGACGATCTCGACGTGCTCGCCTACTGCATCGCCGCGGAACTGCCGGCGGCCATGCAGATGTGCCATCACCTGCACGGCGGCATCGGGGTCGACATGACCCATCCGCTGCACCGCTACTACTCACAGGCCAAGGACATCACCCGCTGGCTCGGCGGGGAATCGTTGCGACTGGACCGGCTGGGGGCGAGATGTTCATAGATCTGACCACCGAACAGCGCGCGTTGCGCGACGAATTGCGTTCGTACTTCACCACTCTGGTGACCGCCGAGGAGGCGGCCGAGATGTCGGCGAACCGGCACGGCGACGCCTACCGCGCCGTGGTGCGCCGGATGGGCCGCGACGGCCGGCTCGGCGTCGGCTGGCCGAAGGAGTTCGGCGGCCAGGGTTTCGGTCCCGTCGAACAGCAGATCTTCTACAACGAGGCGGTGCGCGCGGATGTGCCGCTGCCGCTGGTGACGCTGCTGACGGTCGGCCCCACCCTGCAGCAGTTCGGTACCGAGGAACAGAAGCGCCGCTTCCTGCCCGGGATCCTGGCCGGCGAGATCCATTTCGCCATCGGCTATTCCGAGCCCGAGGCGGGCACCGATCTGGCGGCCCTGCGGACCGGTGCCGTGCGCGACGGTAACGGCGACTGGATCGTCAACGGCCAGAAGATCTTCACCACCGGCGGGCACGAGGCCGATTTCGTCTGGCTGGCCTGCCGCACCGGCTCGGTGGAGTCGCGGCACCGCGGCATCACGATCCTGATCGTGGACACCACCGATCCCGGCTATTCCTGGACGCCGATCATCACCTGCGACGGGGCCCATCACACCAACGCCACCTACTACGACGACGTCCGGGTTCCCGCGGACATGCTCGTCGGCGAGGTGGACCGGGGCTGGAAGCTGATCACCACCCAGCTCAATCACGAGCGCATCGGCCTGGGCCCGTCCGGCAAGATCGAACAGCTCTACGAGCGGGTGCACACCTGGGTGCGGGCGCACGATCTGCTCGCCGAGCACGATGTGCGGCGGCTGCTGGGCCGGCTGCACGCCATGGCCCGGTTGAACGAACTGCTGAACTGGCAGGTGGCCGGGAATGCCGTGCACGGCGAGACGGATCCGGCGCAGGTGATCGCCGACGCCTCGGCGACCAAGGTGTTCTCCACCGAGCACCTCCAGGAGGCGGGCCGGTTGGCCGAGGAGATCGTCGGCCGCTACGGCGACCCGGCCGATCCCGACACCGCCGAACTGCTGGTCTGGCTGGACCGCCGCACCAAACAGAACCTCGTGGTGACCTTCGGTGGCGGCGTCAACGAGATCATGCGCGAGCTGATCGCCACCGCGGGCCTGAAACTGCCACGGGTGCCGAGATGACCGCGTATCGAGACAGGAGTTGCCCGTGCCGGACACGATGACGGCCGCCGAGATCGCCGCGGCCGGCGAGCGGATCAAGGAGGCGGGGGAGTGCGCGCCGCGCGCCGCCCGCGACCCGGTCAACCAGCCGATGATCAACAACTGGGTCGAGGCGATCGGCGACGGCAACCCGATCTACGTGGACGAGCGGGCCGCTCGCGACGCCGGACATCCGGGTATCGTCGCGCCGCCCGCCATGGCCCAGGTGTGGACCATGTTCGGTCTGCACGGCGTGCGCCCCGCCGACGATCCGCTCGGCCGCATCACCGAACTGCTCGACGCCGCCGGGTACACCTCGGTGGTGGCCACCAACTGTGAGCAGACCTATCATCGGTATCTGCAAGTGGGCGAACAGGTCACGGTCCGCAGCCGGCTCGACGACCTGTTCGGCCCGAAGCGGACCGGGCTCGGTGAGGGCTGGTTCGCGACCGTGCGCACCGGCTGGTACGTCGGCGACGAACTGGTCACCGAAATGCTGTTCCGTATCCTGAAATTCGCCCCCGGCACCGCGAAACCGGTCCCGGCGCAGGACGATCCGAGCAAGCGGGCCCGCCCCGCGATTTCTCGCGACACCGAATTCTTCTGGGCCGGAACGAAACTCGGCGAGCTGCGGATCCAGCAGCTGCCCGACGGCAGCCTGCGGCACCCGCCGGTGCCCGCGCTGTGGCAGGACCCCGCCGAGACGCCGGAGTACCAGGTCGCCTCCGGCCGCGGCGCCGTCTTCAGCTATGTGGTGCACCACGCGCCGAAGGTGCCCGGCCGCGCGCTGCCCTACGTGGTGGCCCTGGTCGAACTGGCCGAAGGGGTGCGGATGCTGGGCGAACTGCGTGGCGTCGAACCGGATTCGGTCCGGGTCGGCATGCCGGTCGAGGTGGCCTACGAGGCGCTCGACGACGACATCACCCTGCCCTACTGGAAGGTGAGCCCATGACCGCCTCGCTGCGGCCGGGTACGGTGCCGGTCGGCACCGTCCTGCCCGAACTCGTCATCCCCGTCGACGCCACCTTCGTGATCAGCACGGCGCTGGCGACCCGGGACTTCCAGGACGTGCACCACGACCGGGACAAGGCCGTGGCGCGCGGGTCGAAGGACATCTTCGTGAACATCCTCGCCGACACCGGGCTGGTGCAGCGGTACGTCACCGACTGGGCCGGTCCCCGGGCCATCGTCCGATCGCTCGCGCTGCGCCTCGGCGTGCCGCTGTACGCCGGCGACACGCTCACCCTGACCGGCACGGTCACCGCCGTCGAGGGTGAGCTGATCCACCTCGAGGTCGTCGGCCGCGACAGCCTCGGTGACCACATCCAGGCGCAGGCCGTGATCGCGTTGCCGGAGGAGATATGAGCGGGTTGAGCGGGCAGGCCGCCGTCGTCGGCATCGGCGCCACCGATTTCTCGAAGGATTCCGGCCGCAGCGAACTGCGGCTGGCCGCCGAGGCGGTCACCGCCGCCCTCGCCGACGCCGGGCTGACCCCCGCCGACGTGGACGGCCTCACCACCTTCACCATGGACAACAATCTGCAGGTGGCCGTCGCCCGCGCGATCGGCATCCCGCAGCTCACCTTCTTCAGCAACATCCCCTACGGCGGCGGCGCGGCCTGCGCGACCGTGCAGCAGGCGGCGATGGCGGTGGCGACCGGGGTCGCCGACGTGGTGGTCGCGTACCGCGCCTTCAACGAGCGATCCGGGCACCGGTTCGGCCAGTTCGCCACCCATCTGGCCACCGCGCCGACCTCCTCGGGGGTGGATGCCGCCTGGGCCTATCCCCAGGGCCTCGGCACCCCGGCCGCCCAGGTGGCGATGGTCGCCCGGCGCTATATGCACGTGTACGGCGCCACCAGTGCGGATTTCGGCCGGGTCGCGGTCGCCGATCGCAAACACGCGGCGGTGAATCCGGCCGCGCACTTCTACGGCAAGCCGATCACGCTGGAGCAGCACCAGAATTCCCGCTGGATCGCCGAACCGCTGCACCTGCTGGACTGCTGCCAGGAGACCGACGGCGGGGTCGCGCTCGTGATCACCAGCGCGGAGCGGGCTCGCGATCTGCCGCGCCGCCCGGCCGTGATCGCCGCGGCCGCACAGGGTTCCGGCGCCGATCAGTACGTGATGACGAGTTATTACCGCGACGCCATGACCGGCCTGCCGGAGATGAACGTGGTCGGCGACCAGTTGTGGGCACAGAGCGGGCTACGGCCGGAGGATATGCAGGCCGCGATCCTCTACGACCACTTCACGCCGTTCGTGCTGATGCAGCTGGAGGAATTGGGATTCTGCGGCCGCGGCGACGCCAAGGATTTCATCGCCGACGGGGCCATCGAACTCGGCGGCCGGCTACCGCTGAACACGCACGGCGGCCAGCTCGGCGAGGCGTACATCCACGGCATGAACGGTATCGCCGAGGGGGTGCGCCAGATCCGCGGCGACTCCGTCAATCAGGTCGAGGGCCTGCGCAACATCGTCGTCACGGCGGGCACGGGCGTGCCGACGTCCGGGCTGGTGTTGTCCGCGGGATAACCCGCGGCGACCGGCCCGAACCCTCGTGCGCTACCGGCCGAGTCGGCGGGCCAGCTCGGCGTCGATGTCCTCGGCGCTCAGCGGCCGGGTGGCGGACAGGCCCGCGACGGCCGGTTTCCCTTGCGCGGCAGGCCCGGTCAGCAGCAGCTCGATCTGCTGAGAGAGGGTCAGCCCATGGGCTGCAGCCAGCCGGTGCAGCCTGTCACGGGTGGTCTCGGGAACCTTGATGGTGACAGTCATGCCGCCAGTATGCCGGATTCACCTGTGCCGCAGTTGAGTACCCACCGCGGTTGTGAGCTGTTCGATACGGTACCGTTCGCCACGCCCGCCTTCGCGCGGGAGCCGGGGGCGGGTGTAGACGCCCACCCGCCCGGTCCGGCTACCCCGGCGGCCCGGCCGCAAACCGTCCGTCCGGCAAGAGCTTTCGCCCGGCGTTCGCAATCCGGCGAACGCCCTGCGCGAGGCATTCCGGGGCCGCGAGCCGCCCGCCGCGAGTGCCCCGTCACACCCGTTCGATCGGCTCCCGCGACCGGCGTGGCGAGGTTCGCGTCGAATTCGCCGGGGCCGAATTCGACCCGACGGCCGGTGCTGCCGAGTGCGGGTCCCGGTCGGTGCCGCCGAGCATCGGTTCGCCGGCCGGCCGTGCGACCCGGGCCCTCGGCCGTGCGATCCGGGCCGGCGGGTCGCCGTCGCGATCCGCCGCCGACCCGGCCGGTCGGGGAACCCGAGCATGAGGCGGCATCCGAATACGTTGTGACACCGTCGTTTCCGGGTTACCGGGCATCGGCCGTCGCGGGTGCGGAAGAGCGCGCTATCCCTCGCCGTCATCGATTCCGGGTGGATCCGGCCGCGCGGCGGGCCCGATATCCCGGCGACCCGCCCGGCGGCCGTGGAAATCAGGATCTCTGTGAAACACGCGGACGGTCGAATGACGCGGCGGGATCAATTCGGCGGCACGGACGGAAATGCGGACGGTGCGTTTTCAATTTCGGGGGGAGCCGGACCGCGCCGGGTGCCGGATCGGGGGCGAACGCGCCGGTCCCGGGCCGGGTGGACAGCGTGGCGAACCGGAATTTTGTGGAGCGTCACAGTGCGGAGTGTGGGTCGTCTGGTGCGAAGGGAATTAGAACGACAATCCCGTGGAACGTGTCTCGATTTTCCGGTTGCCGATGGTTCCGGCATGTCACTATGTGCCTGTTTACCGCTGTATCGCTATTCCGGGAGATTTCGTGGGCGGAGCACGCCTCGTGGCGTCGCGCGCGGCCGGGCTGCTGACGCTGGTCGCGCTCGTCGTGGTCGCGCTGCGCGGGTTCGTGCCCGGAACCGGCGGGCCGCGGGTGGGTTCGCCGCCGTCGCTGATCGGCCTCGCGTTGATGCCGGTGCTGTCGCTGGTGTCCGTCGTGATCCTGCTGGCCGGTGTGCTGACCAGCGAGCACCGGCTGCCCCTGGCCATGCCGGTGCAGCAGCGCCGCGACGACCGGCCGATCCGGTGGCGGCGCGCGGGGACGGCCCTGCTGGTGCTGGCCGCGTTCGTCGCGATGGCGGCCGCCGCGGCCTGGGCCGCCGCCGTGCTGCACGGTCACGGCGGCGACACGGCCCGTCCCGCAACGCCTTCGACGGCCGCCGCACCGGACACCTCGGCGCCCCCGGCGCCGCCGCTGCCGTTCTCCGGCACTCCGCGCGCCGACGGCCGGGCCCTGATCTGGATCGTGGTGACGGCGGCCGTGCTGGTCGGAACGGCGCTCATCGGTCTCGTCGCCGTCGCGTCCGGCACCCGGCAGCGGGTCGAGGCGCAGGCCGGCGCGGCGCCCCCGGACCCCGCCGAACTCGAGGTGTCCCTCGTCCAGGTCGCCGAGCTGGGCTTGGCGGCCATCCTCGCCTCGGGCGATCAGGACGCGCGCACCGCGATCATCGCCTGCTACGGCGCGATGGAACGCGGCCTGGCCCAGGCTCGCGGCGTCGCCCCGCTGATCTCCGACACCCCCTCCGAGGTGCTGGCCCGCGCCTTCGACCGCGGCGCGCTGCACGACGCCTCCGCGCGCGAGCTGGTGACCCTGTTCGAGGAGGCCCGGTTCAGCCCGCACGCGATGCTGGAATGGCAACGGCTGCGCGCGGAACAACTGCTGCGCATCGTGCTGCGCGATCTGCGGGCGGATCCGGTATGAGCGCGCCGACCGGATCCGATGTCCGCCGCGTGCGGGAGGGAGCGATATGAGCAGCGCGGATCCGGTGCGGGTGCCGTACGCCGTGGTGGCCACGGGTGCGGCGGTGCTGATCGCCGTCGTGGAAGTGGTTGCGCTGCGCGGTCATCGAGGGCTCGCGCCGCTACTGGCCGCCGTCCCACTGACTCTCACGCTCGCGCTGCTGGTCCGATCGCTGGTGGAGCGGGCCCGTCCGGCGCCGGACACCGGGCCGGAGGACTACGAGATCGACAACGGCCCGGCGGAGATGTTGCGGCGCTGGCGGTCCCGCGCGCAGATGCTGGCCGATCGGGCCGACGGTTCCCGCGCTGATTGGGATCGGCACCTGCGCCCGTTGCTGGCCAAGGAATTCGAACTGTCCACCGGGCACCGGGTCGCCAAGGATCGGCGCGCCACGGCCGCCGCGGGACAGGTGCAGTTCGGACCCGAGCTGTGGCCCTGGGTCGACCCGGAGAACGCGGCGCCGCGCGAGCAGCACGAGCGGGCGCCGGGACGCGCGGCCCTGGACGAGATCCTGCGCCGGCTGCAGGAGATGTGAGGCAACGGTGAGGAACAGGCGGGTGCGACCATGACGGCGCCGATGGATGTCACGGTGTCCCGGACCGAGGCGATACTGCGCGAGATCGGCCGGGTCGTGGTCGGCAAGCGCGACGAACTACAGCTGATCATGGTCGCGGTGCTGTCCGGCGGGCACATCCTGATCGAGGACCTGCCCGGCCTGGGCAAGACGCTGATCGCCCGATCCTTCGCCGCCACACTGGGCCTGAACTTCACCCGGGTGCAGTTCACGCCGGATCTGCTGCCCGCGGACCTGATCGGCTCGACCATCTACGACATGTCCTCCGGCCGTTTCAATTTCCGCCGCGGCCCGGTCTTCACCCACATGCTGCTGGCCGACGAGATCAACCGCACGCCGCCGAAGACCCAGGCCGCGCTGCTGGAGGCGATGGCCGAGGGCCAGGTCAGCATCGACGGCGAAACCTTCCCGCTGCCACAGCCGTTCATCGTGATGGCCACCGACAATCCGATCGAGTACGAGGGCACCTACCCGCTGCCGGAGGCCCAGCTGGACCGGTTCGCCATGCAACTGCGGCTGGGCTACCTGTCGGAGGCGGACGAGACGCAGATGATCCGCCGCCGGCTGGAACGCGGCGCGGCCCCGCCCCGGGTCGGGCAGGTGGTGGACGCGCAGGGCCTGCTGGAGATGCGCGAGTCGGTCGAATACGTCACCGTGCACCCGGATGTCGTCACCTATGTGGTGTCGCTGGCCGCCGCCACCCGCGGCCATCCGCAGGTGGAGGTCGGCGCGAGCCCGCGCGCGGAACTGGATCTGGTGCAGATGGCCCGCGCTCGCGCCCTGCTGCTCGGCCGCGACTACGTGATCCCCGAAGATGTGAAGGCGCTGGCGGTTCCGGCCATGGCCCACCGGATCACGTTGCGCCCGGAGATGTGGGTGCGCCGCATCCGCGGCGAGGACGTCATCGCGGAACTGCTGCGCCGGCTACCCGTGCCACGCGCCACCTCGTCATGAGGCATCGGGACACCACCAACCAGGTCGACACCGAATTGCATTGGCGCCCGGCCCCGCTGGTGTACCTGCTGGCCGGGGTGGCGGGCACGGCGCTGGTGGCCGCGGTGGTGCTGGGCCGCTGGCAGCCGGTGGTGTTCGCCGCCCCGCTGCTCGGAGTGCTGGCGTCGGCGCCGTTGCAGTTGTCGCGCACCAGGATTCAGCTCGACGGGGGTGGGGTGCAGCGCTGCTTCGAGACCGAGGAAGTCGTGCTGAGCATCTCCGCCTCGGTGGAGGGCGGGCACGCGTTGCTGCGGATGCGGCCGGAACCGGTGCCGGGCGCGGAGATCCGCGTCGAGGAGGCGCTCGACTCCGGTGCGGCCCCGGCCGGGCTGCGGCTGGTGGTGTCGGCGACGCGCTGGGGCCGCTTCCCGGTGCCGGTCCGGATCGACGCACTCGGCCCGGCCGGACTGGCGACGGCGTCCGTGACGCTGCCGGCCGGCGACGTGTTCGTCTACCCGATCGCCGATCCGCAGCGAATGCGGTTGCCGCGCATCGAACTTCCCGAGCGCATCGGTACCCACCCGACCCGCCGGCACGGCCCCGGCGTGGAGTACGCCGATATCCGCCGCTACGTCGCCGGCGATCAGCTGCGCACGGTGAACTGGCCGGTGAGCGCGCGCCGCGGCCGCCTGTACGTCACCGAGCGGCTCACCGACCGGGCCGCGGATGTCGTTGTGCTGGTGGACAACTCGATGCAGGCCCCGGGACCGGCCGCGGAGTCGCTGGAACTGTCGGTGCGCGGCGCGGCCCAGGTGGCGCAGTCGGCGTTGCAGGCGGGCGACCGTACCGCGGTGGTCTGCCTCGGGCAGGCGCCGCGCTGGTTGCGCGCCGACATCGGCCGCCGGCAGTTCTACCGGATCGTCGACACCGTGCTGGATGTCGGCGAGGAGCACATCCGCACCACCGGCACGCTGGCCCCGCATCCGGCGGTGCCGCTCGGCGCGGTGGTGGTGGCCTTCTCGACCCTGCTCGACACCCAGTTCGCCCTGGCCCTGATCGATCTGCGCAAACGCGGGCACACCGTCGTCGTGGTGGACGTGTTGCGCGGCACGCCCTTTCGCGAGGAACTGGACGCGACGCTGGCCCGGATGTGGCAGCTGGAGCGCTCGGCGATGTACCGGGACATGAGCACGCTCGGCGTCGACATCGTGGCGTGGCCCGAGGACGCGCGCCTGGATCAGGTGATGCGGCTGCTACCCCAGCGCCGCCGGCGGATGCGGGTGCGGCGATGACCAGATTCCTCGCGGCGCTGTCCGGCCTGCTGCTCACGGTCGCGACGACGATCGTGCTGCCCTGGGCGGGTGCGGCGGCGCTGGTCCTGGTGCTGCTGAGCTGGTGGTGGCGGCTCGCCGCGGTGGGTGCGGCGCTGGTCGCGCTGGGTGCCCTGCTCTGGATGGGCACCGGCACCCTGGGCTGCGCGGCGACCGGCCTGGTGGTGACCGCGTATCTGCTCGGGACCGCGACCGTGCGCGCCCCGGCCGGGGTCGTCCCGACCAGCCTGCCCTCGGTCGCCGGGGCCTTGCTGTTCGCCGCCGCCGCGGTGGGGGCCGCGGCGGTCCCGGTGCGCCTGGCCTGGGCGCCACCGGCCGCGCCGATCCTGGTGATCCTGTTGTACGCCTGGATCGTCCGGGGATTGGCCGCCCCCTCCGGCCATCCCGCGATCGCCGAGAACGAGCCGTGACGGTCCTACCGCGACCCGGTGATAGCCGACGGTAATGAATGGTGATGCTGTCCACATCTACTGGCCTGGTAGTACTACTATCCGTAGTATCAGGTCCATGTGGATCATTCCGATCATCGCCGTCGTCTGCGCCATCGCCATCGGGGGCCTGTTCGCCACCGGCTTCCCGAAGTAGGCGCCGGATGCCGGCCGGGCGTCGCGCCCGGCCGGCGACGCCTCACTCGGTGACGGTCAGCACCACGTCCGCGAGTACCGGGGCATCGTCGCGTTCCACCACGGTGGCCGCGATGACCAGCTCGTTGCCGGTGCGCCAGATCCGCGAGCGGATCGTCTCACCCGGATAGACCACACCCGCGAAGCGTGCCCGGAAACCGGCCACCCGGGTGGCGTCGGAGTCCAGCACCGCGTCGGTGGCGGCCTTGCAGACCATGCCGTACGAGCACCGCCCGTGCAGGATCGGATCCGGGAATCCGGCGTCGTGCGCGAATTCCGGATCCGAATGCAGCGGATTGCGGTCGCCCAGCATCCGGTACAACAGCGCCTGCTGCGGCAGCGTCGGTGACAGCACCTCGAAATCCGGTGCGCGGTCCGGCAGTTCGGCCTTGTTGCTCGGTCCGCGCTCGCCACCGAAACCACCCTCGCCCCTGGCGAAGATGGAGGAGCGGGCCGTCCACAACGGCTGCCCGTCGGAACCGACAACGCTGATCTCCTCCACCACCACCGCGGCCGAACCCTTGTCCCAGATCTCGGCGACGCGACCGGTCGCGGTCGCCTTGCCCGAGGCCGGGATCGGCCGGTGCGTCACGATCTCCTGGCTGCCGTGCACCACCTTCGCGAGATCGATCTCGATGCCGGGATAGCTCACCCGCGGCGGCTCGGTATCGCGCAGCGTGCCCGCCACCGTCGCGAACGTGGGCAGCACCTGCGGCTCGCGGTCGTGCAGATAACGCAGTTCGCGCGGGTCGGTCCAGCGTGCCCCGGCGCCGAGGCCCAGGTGGTACAGCTGCACGTCGGACGGCTCCCACGCCAGTTCCTGCGTCGGAAGTGCCGCTCCCAGTGCGACTTTCGGATCAATCGGCATCTGCTTCCCGTCTCCTGTGTCCGAGTTCCGGCTCGTCGATGCTATTCGGCCGTGGCGGCGGCCCGCCGCGTCCGCTCGAGAATGTCGCGCACCGCCAGATATCCGAAGGTGATCGCCGGGCCGATGGTCGCGCCGGGACCGGCGTAGGTGTGGCCCATCACCGGGGCCGAGCAGTTGCCGGAGGCGTACAGGCCCTCGATGACGGTCTCGTCCTCGCGCAGCACCCGCCCGGCCGGATCGGTGACCAGGCCACCCTTGGTGCCGAGGTCGCCGGGCACCGTCTTCGCCGCGTAGTACGGCCCCTGCACCAGCCCGGCCAGGCACGGATTCGGCTTCACCGTCGGATCGCCGTAGTAGCGGTCGTAATGGCTGTTGCCGCGGCCGAAGTCGGCGTCGGTGCCGGTCTCGGCGAATCCGTTGAACCGCCGCACGGTCTCGGCCAACTGCTCGGCGGGTACGCCGATCCGCTGCGCGAGTTCCGCGAGGCTGTCGGCCTTCACGATATTGTCGTCGGCCAGCCAGCGCGACGGGAAGCGTTGTCCCGGTTGCAATCCCGCGAAGATGTACCGGTTGCGGTAGCGCTGGTCGAATACCAGCCAGGTCGGGATGTTCTCGCCCGGTCCCTCGCCCTGCCCGTACTCGCCGCCGTACATCGTGTGCACGGCCTCGACGTACGGCGCCGATTCGTTGCCGAATCGCTTGCCCGCGGCGTTGATCATGATCGCGCCCGGCAGATTCCGTTCGGCCAGTGCGAACCACGGCCGGCCACCCTTGAAAACCGTGGGCCCCCACCAGGCGTCCTCCATACAGGTGACCGCCCCGCCGATCGCCATCCCGGCCAGGATGCCGTCGCCGGTGTTGGCCGCCGCGCCGGTGGTCCACTCCGTGGTGATCGGCTGACGCTGATACTTGGCGCGCATCTCCGCGTTGTGCTCGAATCCGCCGCTGCCGAGCACCACGCCGTACTTCGCGCGGAAGCGCACGGTCTCGTCGCCCTGACGGACCTCGACCCCCACCACCCGGCCGTCCTCGACGATCAGCCCGGTCAGCGGAGTCTCCAGCAGCAGTGGCACATTCGCGTCCAGGAGTCCCTTGCGCATGGCCGCGATGATCGCCTGGCCCATGCCCAGCAGATGTTTGCCGGTGGCCTTCGCCCAGTAGGTACGCACGCCGACCCGCACGGCGCGCATGATGCCGATCGGGTGGCGGCGGATCAGGTTGAGCCGCCGGTAATCCGCCTGCATCACCACGACATTCATCGGCGCCTTGGCATACGGCGGTTCGAGCCGGAACCGTTCCTCGCCGAGGATCTTGGCATCGAACGGCGCGGGCTCGCACGAGCGGCCCTCGCCGCGGCCGCCGGGGGCCTCGGGATAGTAGTCGGAGTAGCCGGGCACCCACTTCATCTTCAACGGGGTGTGCGCGAGCACGAAATCGAACGCCTCCGCCCCGCGGTCGATGTAGGTGTCGATGCGTTCCTTGGGCACCACGTCGCCGATGATGCTGTGCAGGTAGGTGCGGGCCTGCTCGCGATCGGCGTCGTCACCGCGGCCCGCGGCCACGAGGGCCTTGTTACCGGGGATCCACACCCCACCGCCGCTGCGCGCGGTGGACCCGCCGTAATGGGCGGCCTTCTCGATGATCACCGCACGCAACCCGTGATGGGCGGCGGTGAGGGCAGCGGTCATGCCGGCGGCGCCGCTGCCGACCACCACCACGTCGTATTCCCGATCACTCATGTAGAACACGTTATAGAATCGCTCCCGTCTCGGTCTATATTGGACTGGCAGGTGAGTGGATCGACACAGGTAACTCGTTCCAATTTCTGCACGTCCGGTCTCGGTCGAAACGACGCTGATCTCGGTCGGGAGGAAGGGAATCACGGTGCTGTCCGACGCGGTACGCAAGGAACTGGCCGACGAACTCGCGGTCGCGGAGCGGGATCGGATACCGGTCGACCCGCTGGTGATCCGGCATCCCGACATCGATGTGGTGGACGCCTACGAGATCCAGCTGCACAACATCCGGCGGCGGGTGGCCGGTGGGGCGACGGTGATCGGCCACAAGGTCGGCCTGTCCTCGAAGGCCATGCAGCAGATGATGGGTGTCGACGAGCCCGACTACGGGCATCTGCTCGGCGAGATGCGGGTGTTCGAGGACGCCGATGTCGTCGCGTCGAACTATCTGTACCCGCGGGTGGAGGTCGAGGTCGGTTTCGTCCTCGGCGCGGACCTGCCCGGCGCAGCGTGCACCGAGGCCGACGTGCTGGCCGCGACCGTGGCCTACGCCCCCGCGATCGAACTGATCGACACCCGGATCCGGGACTGGAAGATCGCGCTGTGCGACACCATCGCCGACAACGCCTCCTCGGCCGGCTGGGTGCTCGGCCCCGAGCGGGTCGATCCGGCGACGCTGGACGTCACCGCGATCGATGCCGTGCTGACCCGCAACGGCGAGGTGGTCGCCGAGGGCCGCAGCGATGCCGTACTCGGCGATCCGACGGTGGCGGTGGCGTGGCTGGCCCGCAAGGTCGCCTCCTTCGGGGTGCGGCTGCGCGCCGGTGACATCGTGCTGCCCGGCTCCTGCACCCGCGCGATCGATGCCCGTCCGGGCGATGCCTTCAACGCCGAGTTCGCCGGACTCGGTTCGGTCCGTGTGAATTTTCAGTGAGGAGACGCGAACGTGTCAGCCACGCACAAGGTTTCGGCCGCGATTGTCGGTTCCGGCAACATCAGCACCGACCTGCTCTACAAACTGCTGCGCTCGGATCTGATCGAGCCGCGCTGGATGATCGGGATCGACCCGGACAGTGAGGGTTTGAAGCGCGCCCGCGATCTGGGCCTGGAGACCTCGCACGAGGGCGCCGACCATCTGCTGGCGTTGCCCGAGAAGCCGGATGTGCTGTTCGAGGCCACCTCCGCCTACGTGCACCGCGCCTACGCGCCGAAATACCTCGAGGCCGGTATCCGCGCGGTGGATCTGACCCCCGCCGCCGTCGGCCCCGCGGTGGTGCCGCCGGTGAATCTCGGCTCGCTGCTGGACGCCCCGAACGTCAACATGATCACCTGCGGTGGCCAGGCGACGATCCCGATCGTGGCCGCGGTCTCCCGCGTGGTCACCGTGCCCTACGCCGAGATCGTCGCCTCGGTGTCGTCGGTCTCGGCCGGGCCGGGTACCCGCGCCAACATCGACGAGTTCACCAAGACCACCAGCCGCGGCGTGGAGACTATCGGCGGCGCCGAGCGCGGCAAGGCGATCATCGTCCTGAATCCGGCGGAACCGCCGATGATCATGCGCGACACCATCTTCTGCGCGATCCCGGAGGACGCCGACACCGCCGCGATCGCCGACTCGATCCACCGGATGGTCGCCGACATCCAGCAGTACGTCCCCGGCTACCGGCTGCTGAACGAGCCGCAGTTCGACGAGCCGAGCGTGGTTTCCGGTGGGCTGGCGAAGGTTTCGGTGTTCGTGGAGGTGGAGGGCGCCGGCGATTTCCTGCCGCCCTACGCCGGCAACCTCGACATCATGACCGCCGCCGCCACCCGCGTCGGCGAAGTCATTGCCGACCAGATCATCTCGGCCCGAGTCTAGGCCCGCGCGGAGCACCCCTCAGAAAGGACTGGTCATGCCCTACTCCCAGGAAATCGATATCCGCATCACCGACACCTCGCTGCGCGACGGGTCGCATCACAAGCGGCACCAGTTCACCGCCGACGAGGTCCGCGGCATCGTCGGCGCGCTGGACGCCGCCGGGGTGCCGGTCATCGAGGTCACCCACGGCGACGGCCTCGGCGGTTCCTCGTTCAACTACGGTTTCTCGAAAACCCCCGAGCAGGAACTGATCACGCTCGCCGCCGAGACCGCGAAGCAGGCGAAGATCGCCGTCCTGATGCTCCCGGGCGTGGGCGTCAAGGAGGACATCAAGATCTCCCAGGACCACGGCGCCTCGATCGTCCGCATCGCGACCCACTGCACCGAGGCCGACGTCTCGATCCAGCATTTCGGCCTGGCCCGCGAACTCGGTTTGGAGACGGTCGGTTTCCTGATGATGGCCCACACCCAGCCCCCCGAGGTCCTGGCGAAGCAGGCCCGCATCATGGCCGACGCCGGCTGCCAGTGCGTGTACGTGGTCGACTCCGCCGGCGCGATGGTCCTGGAACAGGTCTCCGACCGCGTCGCGGCCCTGGTCACCGAACTCGGCGACGACGCCATGGTCGGCTTCCACGGCCACGAGAATCTCGACCTGGGCTGCGCCAACTCGATTTTCGCGATCCGCGCCGGCGCCCACCAGATCGACGGCAGCACCCGCCGGTTCGGCGCGGGCGCGGGCAACACCCCGGTCGAGGCCCTCGTGGGCGTCTGCGACAAGATCGGCGTCAAGACCGGCATCGACTTCTTCGCCATCGCCAACGCCGCCGAGGACGTGGTCCGCCCGGTGATGCCCCAGGAATGCCTGCTGGACCGCCAATCCCTGATGATGGGCTACGCGGGCGTCTACTCCAGCTTCCTCAAGCACGCCGAGCGCCAGGCCGAACGCTACGGCGTCTCCGCCGCCGACATGCTGGTCCGCGCCGGCCAACGCAAACTGGTCGGCGGCCAGGAGGACCAGCTCATCGATATCGCCCTCGAACTGCAGCGGGAAAAGCAGTCCGCCACGGCCTGATCGGCGGATGCCCGTCCGGGTCGTGATCGGCAAACGCGATCACGACCCGGGAATCGCCTTCTGCTGCGGCGTATTCGGAAGCCGCGAGCAGGTCGTCACGCTCCGGATGGTCCGATGCCCGTCCCGTCGCCCCGGCGGAAGCCGGTACCCGGATACCGCCGTCGATTCCGCGCCGATCGACGGGGCACTCGGGTTCCGGCTTCCACCGGGGCGACGAGAAGGGTCATTCCGGTGTGATCAGGCCCTCCGCGACCGCGTGGTCGATGGTTCGCTGGAGGTGGGGGCAGGAAGTGTGGCGGCCGGGGCCGCCACCTCGTTCCTTGAACACCGGGCAGTGGTCGGCGGGATGGACCGGCCACTGCACCGATGTCTGATGCGCACTGCTCTTGCGCACCAGCACTTCCGTGCCGCAATTGCGGCACGCCACCGGAGTCATTCCTGCCTCCAGATGGCCGTGTTTGTCGACGATCGTCTGGGCGCGCACCTCCGCCAACCGCTGCGGACGGTCCGCGAAATCCGGTGCCTTCGCCCAGCCGGCCATCAGGCGCTCGCCTCCTGCTCGGAGGACTGCTCCGCGCGGCGGCGCATGTTGTCGGCGACCTCGCGCTCCCAGGCCTCGTTGGCCTTGGTGGTGTCGACCTCGAATTCGAAGCGCTGCACCATCTTCGGATCGACGTCGGCGACGTCGACGTAGAACTGGTCGTACCAGCGGCGCAGCTGGTAGACCGGGCCGTCCTCCTCGCAGAGCAGCGGATTGTCGATCTTGGACTTGTGCTTCCAGATCTCCACGTCCTGCAGGAAGCCGTCGCCGAAGAACTTGGTCATGCTGGCGGCGAGTTTGTCGGCGGTCTCGTCGTCGACGCCCGCCGGCTTCTCGACGCTGAGGCCGTACTGCAGCACGAACGAGTTCTGCGTGACCGGATAGTGGCAGTTGATCAGCAGGATCTTGATCTCGTAGCCGCCGTAGCTGTTGACCAGCGGGTTGATCATGTACGACGGCCCGAAATAGGACGCCTCCGACTGCAACAGCGACTCCCCGCCGTACTTGGCGGCCATGCCGACGTCGGGCCGGCCCTTGGTCTCCAGGTACTGGGTGGCGACATGACCCTCGAACACGTTCTTGAAGTAGGTCGGGAACGCGTAGTGGATGTAGAAGAAGTGCGCCATGTCGACCACGTTGTCGATGATCTCGCGGCAGTTGGCGCCCTCGATGTGGATGGTCTCCCAGGTCCACTCGGTCCAGCGCTCGCCGAGTTGTTCGCTCGGCGCGCCGTCGGCGGTGGTGTACGGCCCCTCGATGTAGGGGATCGTCACCTCGTCCGGCGGCGGATTGCCCTCGTGGTCGTGCCATACGTACAGCTGCCCGTTGCGCTCGAGGGTGGTCCACGAGCGGGTGCGGGCCAGCGGCGGTACCCGGCGGGCATAGGGGATCGCGGTACAGCGGCCGTTGCCGCCCCAGCGCCAGTCGTGGAACGGGCACGCGATCGAATCGCCCTTGATCTCACCCATGCTGAGATCGCCGCCGAGGTGCCGGCAGTACGCGTCGAGCACCTTCAGATCGCCGGAACTGTCGGCCCAGACGACGAGTTTGGTCCCGAACGCCTCGATGGCGTGCGGCTTGCCGTCCCGGAACCCCGCGACCGTACCGAGGCAATGCCAACCGCGCGCGTAGCGGGTGGGCATGGATCCGACATCGATCTCACGTACCTTCCCGCCCGGCCGCGGTGTTGTCTCTGCCATCGTGAGCCCTCCTCTGGAAGTACTAGAACACGTTACAAAATTGCGGGCCGCTGCGCTAGTTATTCCCTTGGCCACCAGGCGAAGGGCATGTCCCGATCCTGGTGGTTACCCGTTCTCGACAGGAATAGTAACGTGTTCTAATCTCGACTGGAGTACGGCGCCCGTGCCGGTGCATCGCACGGGTGTTGGAGCAGGTAGGAGCAGGCAGGAGCCGCGAAGAGATGACGCAGGAAGTAACGGAACGGGTCGAAGCGTTGCTGCCGGCCCTGCGCGAGCGCGCGCAGGAGGCCGAGGATCTGCGGCGTATTCCCGACGAGTCCATCAAGGGGTTGCAGGAGGCCGGCTTCTTCAAGCTGCTGCAACCGCGCCAGTGGGGCGGCTACGCCGCCGACCCCGTCGTCTTCTACGACACCGTCCGCACGATCGCGAGCGCGTGCGGTTCGACCGGCTGGGTGTCCGGCATCGTCGGTGTGCACAACTGGCATCTGGCGCTGTTCGATCAGCAGGCGCAGGCGGACGTCTGGGGTGAGGACACCGGCGTGCGGATCTCCTCGTCGTATGCCCCGATGGGTGCGGGCGTCGTCACCGACGGCGGCTATCTGGTCAACGGTCAGTGGGCCTGGTCCTCGGGTAGCGATCACGCGCAGTGGACCTTCGTCGGCGGTCCGGTGATCAAGGACGGCAAGCCGGTCGACTTCGGCAGCTTCCTGATCCCGCGCAGCGACTATCGCATCGACGACGTGTGGAACGTGGTCGGTCTGCGCGGCACCGGCTCCAATACGCTGGTGCTGGAGAACGTCTTCGTGCCGCGGCACCGATTCCTCAGCTTCCGGGCGATGAACGAGCTCACCGCGCCGGGCCTGCAACAGAATTCGGATCCGGTGTACAGGATGCCCTGGGGCACGATCCATCCCACCACCATCTCCACGCCGATCGTCGGCATGGCCTACGGCGCGTACGCCGCGCACGTGGAGCATCAGGGCAAGCGGATCCGGGCCGCCTACGCGGGCGAGAAGGCCAAGGACGATCCGTTCGCCAAGGTGCGGATCGCGGAGGCGGCCAGCGATATCGACGCCGCGTGGCGTCAGCTGTCCGGCAACGTGGCCGACGAGTACGCATTGCTGCTGGCGGACAAGGAGATTCCGTTCGACCTGCGGGTGCGGGCGCGCCGCGACCAGGTCCGCGCCACCGGCCGCGCGATCGCCGCCATCGACAAGCTGTTCGAGAGCTCGGGCGCCACCGCGCTGGCGAACGGCACTCCGCTGCAACGGTTCTGGCGCGACGCGCACGCCGGCCGGGTGCACGCCGCCAACGATCCCGAGCGCGCCTACGTGATGTACGGCACCCACGAGTTCGGGCTGCCCGTCACCGACGGGATGGTCTGATGACCCCGCCGCCGGAGGCCACCGCGGCCGAATTCGCGACCGGGGAGCTGACCTTCGAGTCCACCTCCCGGTACGCGCAGGTGCGGCCGGATCTGCGGCTGCACTACCACGAGGCCGGCGTGGGCAACGGCCCCACCATCGTGCTGCTGCACGGCGGTGGACCCGGCGCCTCGTCGTGGTCCAACTTCGCCCGCAACATCCCGGTGCTGGCCCGCGACTTCCACGTGCTGGCGGTGGATCAGCCCGGATTCGGGTTGTCCGACAAGCCGATCGACCATCCGCAGTACTTCGTGCACAGCGCGACCGCGCTGCGGGATCTGCTGGACACCCTGGAGATCACCGGACGGGTGCACCTGCTGGGCAATTCGCTCGGCGGCGGCGCGGCGGTGCGGTTCGCCCTCGACAATCCGGACCGGGCCGGGAGACTCGTGCTGATGGGCCCGGGTGGGTTGAGCACCAACCTGTTCGCTCCCGATCCGACCGAGGGCGTCAAGGCGCTGGGCCGGTTCAACGCGCAGCCGACGCGGGAGAACATCGAGACGTTCCTGCGCATCATGGTGTTCGACCAGTCCCTGGTGACCCCGGAACTGGTGGACGAGCGATTCGCCTCCGCGAACACCCCGGAGGCGCTGGCCGCCACCCGTGCGATGGGAAAGTCGTTCGCCTCGGCCGATTTCGAGCTCGGCATGCTCTGGCGCGAGGCGTACAAGCTGCGCCAGCCGGTGTTGCTGATCTGGGGCCGCGAGGACCGGGTGAACCCGCTCGACGGTGCGCTGGTCGCCCTGAAGACCATCCCGCGGGTGCAGTTGCACGTCTTCGGGGGTTGCGGCCATTGGGCACAATTGGAGAAGTTCGACGAGTTCAACCGGCTGGCAGTGGATTTCCTCACTCCCAAGGAGAAGCGGGCATGAGCATCAAGGCACTCGGCTACCTCCGCATCGAGGCCACCGATGTGGCCGCCTGGCGCGAATACGGCACGAAGGTGCTCGGCATGATGGCGAGCGACGGGGCCGACCCGGACTCGCTCTACCTGCGGATGGACGAGTTCGCCGCCCGCCTGGTGATCGTGCCCGGTGAACACGACCGGCTGCTGGTCGCGGGCTGGGAGGTCACGGATGCGCCCGCGCTGCAACGACTCCGCGAGACCCTGGCCAAGGCCGGGGTGGCGTTCACCGAGGGCACCGAGGAGGAACTCGCCGAACGTCGCGTGGAGGGCATGATCCGCTTCCAGGATCCGTCCGAGAACACGCTGGAGGCGTTCCACGGCGCGCAGTATCTGGGCCGCCGGTTCGTCAGCCCGCACGGACACCGCTTCGTCACCGCCGAACAGGGTCTCGGCCACGTCGTCCTCACCTGCACCGACGACGCCGCGGCACAGACCTTCTACCAGGATGTGCTCGGCTTCCGGCTGCGCGATTCGATGCGGCTGCCCCCGCAGGTCGTCGGCCGCCCCGCCGACGGCGATCCGGCCTGGCTGCGGTTCTACGGCTGCAATCCGCGCCACCACGCGCTGGCGTTCCTGCCGCTGCCGAACCCCACGGGCATCGTGCACCTGATGGTGGAGGTGGAGAACTCCGACGACGTCGGCCTCGCCCTCGACCGCGCGCTGCGCAAGAAGGTGAAGATGTCGGCGACCCTCGGCCGGCACATCAACGACAAGATGCTGTCGTTCTACATGAAGACGCCGGGCGGATTCGACATCGAATTCGGTTGTGAGGGACTGGAAGTCGAGGACGAATCCTGGATCGCCCGGGAGTCGACCGCGGTCAGCCTGTGGGGCCACGACTTCAGCGTCGGATTCCGGTAGCGGCACCCTTCGGCACGAGCACACCCGGACCAGCGACAGAGGATGACCGACATGACCTCGGAAGCAGTGGCGGACAGCGGTTTCCCGGAAATCGACGCCCGTCGATTCCGGAACGTGCTGGGGCAGTTCTGCACCGGCATCACCGTGATCACCACGTTCGACGACGCGCACACCCCGGTGGGTTTCGCGTGCCAGTCGTTCGCCGCCCTGTCGCTGGATCCGCCGCTGGTGCTGTTCTGCCCGACCAAACAGTCCCGCACCTGGGCCGCGATCGAGCACGCCGGCCGTTTCTGCGTCAACGTCCTCGCCGAGGAACAACGAGAACTGTGCGCCCGCTTCGGTTCCCGCGAACCCGACAAGTTCGCGGGAACCGCCTGGCACACCACCGAATTCGACCTCCCGCAGATCGACGCGGCCCTGGCCGCCATCGAGTGCCGGGTGGACCGGGTCGTCGACGGCGGCGACCACCACATCGTGATCGGCCGGGTCCTGGCCCTCGCCGAAACCACCGAATCCGGCCGCCCCCTGCTGTTCTACCGCGGCCAATACACCGCCATCGAACCCGAGAAGACCGTCCCCGCCCCCTGGCGCGCGGACCTGGAACATTTCCTCACCACCACCACTCTCGATACCTGGCTCTGATTACATACGGCCCGTCCGCCGTGCGCTGTGGAGCAGCCGCGCGCAGTGGCGTCGCTGAGCGCAGTGGCGTCGCTGAGCGCGGCGGAGTCGCTGAGCGCGGCGGAGTCGCCGAGCGCGGCAGAGTCGCCGAGTGCGGCAGAGTCGCCGAGTGCGGCAGAGTCGCCTAGCACAGCAGACTGCCGTGTGCAGCGGAGCAGCCGCGCCGACCGCTCTGCCGACATCCGGTCGATCCGCGCGCGAATAGTCAAGCAGCAGAGCGGGTTTGACGCCGATATCGTCCCGGCGCCAAGCCGTATTCCCGCTTGAACGCCTTGTTGAAGGCGAACTCCGACCCGTAGCCGGCTCGCAACGCGATCGCACCGACGGGTAGATCGTCCTCGCGGAGCAGCCGGGCTGCGATGGTGAGGCGCCAGCGGGTCAGGTAGGCCAGCGGCGGTTCGCCGACCATCAGGGCGAACCGGCGGGCGAATGCGGCGCGGGACAGTCCGACGTGATCGGCCAGCGATTGCACGGTCCAGGTGACCGCCGGTTGTTCGTGGATGACGGCGAGCGCCGCAGCGATGGCCGGATCCCGCAGCGCCGCAGCCCATCCCGTGCTCACCGACGACGGCTGCTCGTCGATCCAGGCCCGCAGGATGTAGAGCAGCAGCGCATCGATCAGCGCGGGGACGATGCCGTACGAACCGGCCCGCGGATTGTCGAGTTCGGAACTCAGCAAACCGACGGCGGCGGCCAACTCCGGATGCCGCCCGTGCCGCGCCGGCAGATGAATCACCTCCGGCAACTGCCGCAGCAGCGGATGCGGCCGTTGCCCGTCGAGATGGTAGTTGCCACAGAGCAGGCTGGTCGGTGCCCCGTCCCCACCGACCTGCAACGCACCCACCGGCGGTCGCGCGGTGTACTGCTCGGCCGAGGGGACCTGCGCTTCGGTATCGGGATGGTCCGCGAGGATGTACCCGGCGCTGTCCCGCACGAAGATCACGTCCCCGGGGCCGAGTGCGATGGGTGTCATGCTGTGCTCGGACGGGTAGATCCAGCAAGCGCCGTGCAGCACCACATGAAATCCCGCACCCGCCGTCGGCGGCAGCCGCATGGCCCACGGCGCTCGTCCGTCCGTACGCACCGACCGCGGCGCCGCGGTCCGCATAGAGGCCAAGGCCTCACTGAGCACATCCATCCCCGCCTCCTTCGTACCGGAATCGGTGCCCCGACCCCAATCTTGTCCGTGCTGCCGTGCTGCCGTGCTGCCGTGCTGCCGTGCTGCCGTGCTGCCGTGCTGCCGTGCTGCCGTGCTGCCGTGCTGCCGTGCTGCCGTGCTGCCGGGTTGCCGTGCTGCCGGGTTGCCGTGCTGCCGGGTTGCCGTGCTGCCGGGTTGCCGTGCTGCCGGGTTGCCGGGTTGCCGGGTTGCCGGGTTGCCGGGTTGCCGGGTTGCCGGGTTGCCGGGTTGCCGGGTTGCCGGGTTGCCGGGTTGCCGGGTTGCCGGGTTGCCGGGTTGCCGGGTTGCCGGGTTGCCGGGTTGCCGGGTTGCCGGGTCAGCCGACCTCTAGCACAACCTTGCCGACGATGTCGCCCGCGGCGACCAGCTCGTGGGCCTTGCCGGCCTGCGCCAGGGGTAGGGTCGCGGCGACGGCGGGGCGCAGTGCGCCGGCGTCCACCAGTTCCGCGATCGACTCCAGGGCCGCGTAGTCCGGTTCGACCGAGATACCGGCGAAGCGGCGGCCCGCCGCACGAACCTCCGCTTCCAGTTGCGGATTCGTGTGTTCGAGGATGGTCACCAGGATGCCGCCCGGCTTCAGGACCCGTAGGGAGCGTGCGCCGGCGGCGACCGAGTCGAGGACGATGTCGACATCGCGGACCACCTCGGTGAAATCGGTACTGCGGTAGTCGATCACCTCGTCCGCGCCGAGACCCCGGACGAAATCGTGTTTGCCCGCACTGGCCAGGGCGATGACGTACGCCCCGCGCGCCTTGGCGATCTGCACGGCCAGATGGCCGACACCACCGGCTGCGCGATGGATCAGGACCCGGTCGCCGGGGCCGACGTGAGCCTTGTCGACCAGGCCCTGCCAGGCGGTCAACCCGGCCAGGGGCAGGGCCGCCGCTTCGATGTGGCTCAGCGACTTCGGTTTCCGGGCCAGCTGCCGGGACGGCGCGGCCACGTACTCCGCGTATCCGGTGGCGGCGCGGGGGAAGAACGGCATGCCGTAGACCTCCTCGCCGACCTCGTATCGCGCCCCCGGACCGGTCGCCTCCACCACACCGGAGATGTCCCAGCCGAGGCCGAACGGCGGTTCGCCGAGCATCGGGAAGGCGCCGGAGCGCACCGCCACGTCGACCGGATTGATCGCACTGGCCCGTACCCGTACCAGTACCTCGCCGGAAAGCAGTGCCGGCCGGTCGATCTCGACAAGTTCCAGTACTTCGGGTCCGCCGAAGGTCTTCTGGATCACCGCGTGCATCGTGAGCTCCTTCGTCCTCGTCGTCCGGCGGTTCGCCGGACCGACAGAAGCAACTGTAGAAATGCATCGAAAGACTCTGAATGGCTTCGAGTCTCCACTTTTTGTCCACACGTCTTGGGGATGGGTGTGCACAACTCCGCACGCGAATGCCTGTCCGACCGGAATCGGTGTCGGGCCGTCAATCCAGCCGGAAGTCCGCGAAATCGAACCCCGGGGAAACCACGCAGCTGACCAGAACGTACTGGTCACCGGCCGGGCGGGCGGCCTGGCTGACACCGCCGGGGACCACGGCCTGCAACAACTGCCCGTGCTCCACATCGGGCCCGAGGACGATCTCCGCGCCATCGATGTTCAGCAGCAGCGGGCCGCCGCGATGCCACAACCACAGCTCGTCCGAGCGGACCGTATGCGGTGCGGACCGTTCGCCCGGCAGCAACAGGAAATGGATCGCCGTCGCGGCCGCACGCGTGCCGTCGTATCCGCTGGTCATGAATTCCACTGGGCTGCGCCAGGTTTCGCGATACCAGCCACCCTCCGGATGTGGCTGCATATCCAGCACTGCCGCCAATTCGGGCCGTTCACCCATGTCCCGCTCCGCTCCGTCGCCTTCGAGACGATCGTTGCGCACGGCCCCGGATCCGGACAATACCCCGACGGATCCCGCACCCTCTGCTTACAGCGGCACCACTTCCCGGGCCACTTGCTCACAGCCGCACCGTTTCCCGGGCCGCCGGATATCGCAGACGGCCACCACCACGGCCGGATCCGTTCGCTCAGGAACGACCGGCGAAATCCGCGAGCAGCTCGGCGACCACGGCGGGTCGCTCGATGTTCGGGGAATGTCCTGCGCCGTCGACGATTTCGACGCGGGCGCCGGTGGCGCGATAGCGCGCCGTGGTGGTCGCGCAGTCGTAGAAGCGGTCGTGCGTGCCGTGCAGCACCAGGGTCGGCAGGGCCAGGGCGCGGATCTGCGCGTCGAGCGGGTTGACCGCCAGCCGGCGGCGGCGATCCACGATGACCGTGCGGGGCATGTACGGGCTCATCGCGCGGTAGTCCCGCACGCCCTGCTCCGGATCGTCGAAGGCGGTGCGCACATCGAAACCCGGTGCGACTCCGTATCGGAGGCCGAATCGAACGAACGGCGGCAGCGCCGCCCGGTGCAGCAGCGGTCCGAGCAGCGGATCGGCGAGCAGTCCGTTGCCGGCCGGGAAACGGGCGTCGCGATAGTCGGGAGCCTGATCGATCAGCGCGATCCGCCGCACGCGGGGCGACTGGTCGGCGGTGGCGAGGGCGACGTCCGCGCCGAAGGAGTGCCCGGCCACGGTGACGTCGTGCACATCCAGGGCGGTCAGCAGCTGTGCGATCGTGCGGCCCTGGGCCGGTCCGTCGAGGTCGTGGTGGCCGCCGGTGCCACCGTGGCCGCGCAGATCCGGCCGGATCACCCGGAACCCGCCGGTGAGCAGCGCCGCGACCCGGTCGTACCAGTGCCCCGATCCGGCGAAACCGTGCAGCAGCACAACGGGTTTCGCGGCCGGATCGCCCTCGTCGCGCAGCCGGACCCGCTGCCCGCCGACCGTGACGGACAGGTCCGGACTCACCGCGTCTCCTCGCTGTAGGCGAGCACCACCAGCGTGAACAGGTCGACCCGGCGGTCCCACGCGGTCACGTCGTAGGGCTCGAGCAGGCACTGCGCGGCGGTGCCGTCGTGCACGGCGACCAGGGCCCGGCCCAGCGCCACCTGATCGGTGACGATGCGTCCGACCCGGTTCAGCAGTTTCTCCACCACCGGCAGCAGGGCCGCCACGATCGCGTCCTCGCGCGCCGCGACCACCCGGCGCAGCGCCGGATTGCGCAGGGCGTGCGCGGTGAACTCGAAGGTGATGCGAAACCACTGGTCGTCCACCGGAACCGCGCGCAGCACCAGCTCCACGCCGGTGCGCAGATCGGTCATGGCCTCGGCGGCGTCCTCGGCGAGGACCGCGGTCACCTCGCGCAGCAACAATTCCGAGCGCTGCTCCCACATGGCGAGGAACAGTTCCTCCAGGGAGGTGAAATTGGAGTAGAAGGCCCCGCGCGTGAAACCCGCTCGCTCACAGATCTGCTCGACGGTGCAGCGGCCGAATCCCTCGTCGGCGAACGCTTCGAAAGCCGCGTCCAGCAGCCGCTGCCGGGTTTCGGCGCGGCGCCTGGTCACCCGTGGCTGGCTCGACACCCGCTGAGCCTAGCAATCGCCCCCGTGCCGGACGGATGCACGCCCGATGCCCCTCGTACCCTGGTGATCATGACGCAGTGGCGGCAGCGGCCCGGACCGATCGGCGTGCTCACCGGCGCGGGGATCTCCACCGATTCCGGAATCCCGGATTTCCGCGGTCCGCGCGGGGTCTGGACGAAGGATCCGATCGCGGAACTGCTGTCCACCTATCCGCACTATGTGGCCGATCCCGAACTGCGGCAACGCTCCTGGCTGGCCCGCCGGGACAATCCGGCCTGGCAGGCCACGCCCAACGACGCGCACCGCGCGCTGGTGCGGCTGGGCGAGGTCCGGGACGTCTCGATCATCACCCAGAACATCGATCGGCTGCATCAGCAGGCCGGGACGCCGCCGGACCGCGTGGTGGAGATCCACGGCAACATGTTCGAGGTGGTGTGCATCGACTGCGACTTCACCACCTCGATGGCCGCCACCCTGGACCGGGTCGCCGCCGGTGAGCCCGATCCGCCGTGCCCCGAGTGCGGCGGCATCCTCAAGTCCGCGACCATCATGTTCGGCCAGGCGATGGACGCCGGTTCGGTACAGGCGGCCGAGCGCATCGCCGTCGGCAGCGCGATATTCCTGGCGATCGGCACCTCCCTGCAGGTGGAACCCGCCGCGTCGATGTGCGCGGTCGCGGTGGACAGCGGCGCCGATCTGATCGTGATCAACGCCGAACCCACCCCGTACGACCGCTACGCCACCGAACTGATCCGCGAGCCCATCGGCGACGCGCTACCGCGCCTGGTCGCCGAGATACTCAGCTGAACTGCGTCTTCGGCCGCTCCTGCAGCACATCGTCGACGTACAGATCCACCTTCTCGTTGTAGAAACAGGCCAGGCCCGCGATCTTCTGGCTCTCCGGCAGCGGAGTCCGGTACAGCCACACCAGATCCGGATGTTCGGTGCCGTCCAGGCGGACGGTGAAGTATTCGGCGGTGCCCTTGTACGGGCAGCCGGTCCGGGTCGGCGAGGGGGTCAGCAGATCGAGCCGGACATCGGTGAGCGGCAGGTAATACCGTGGCGGCAGCCCGGTTTCGAACAGGATGCGCGGCGACCGTGAGTCGGCGACGGTCCGCCCCTCGATCTCCACCCGTACGTGCCGGGAACTGGCGAGGATGTCGACCCGGTGGTACGGATCGCGCGGGTGCGTGTAGACCGGCTCGTCCTCCTCGAACCAGTCGTCCATCGCCTGCCAGTCCAGCCGGACCACCTCCCGCAACTCCGGGATGGGCGACTCGGGATAGCGCAGGGCGGCGTCGGTCCGCACGTCGTCGTCGACGACCACGTTGTGCACGACGCCCTCACCGCGGCTCGGCGAATGTTTGCTCGCACCGGTCGGCTCCAGCCGGGCGTGCACATCGTCGACCGGGAAGTAATAGGTGGGGTAGTGCGGCCCCTCCCAGACCAGCAGCGGCCGGACGGTGTCGACCACCAGCCGCCCCCGCACATATGCCCGCACCCGGCGATGACCGGGCTCGGTCCGGATACGTCCACGATTCGTTTCCGTCATACCCGCCGAAGGTACTCGCGCCCGGTGACAATGTGAGCACGCGCGAAACGGGGCCCGGCAGATCGTGCCGGGCCCCGGAACCACCGCGATTCAGTCGTCGGCGAGGGTGATCGCCTGGGCCTCCGCGACGCTGTGCGGCGCCGGATCGTGGTGGTGACCGGTGGCGGGCCCCAGGGCGGAGCGGCCGCCCAGGAACACCACCACGCCGACCGCGGTACAGCCGGCGCCGACCCAGAACGGCAACGCCGTCGCGTGCTCGCCGAGCTTGCCGGCCAGATAGGGGGCCGCCGCGCCGCCGACGAAGCGGACGAAGCTGTAGGCGGCCGAGGCGGTGGAGCGTTCCACCGGCGCGGAGGTCATCACGGCCTCGGTGATCAGCGTGTTGTTGACGCCGAGGAACAGGCCGGCCAGCACGGTGCAGACGATCAGCACCGGCCGGTGGTGCGCGCCGATCGCCATCACGGCCAGGTCGGCGGCGAACAGCGCGAGCGCGGTCGCGACCATCGGAACGGTTCCGAAGCGGCGCTGCAATCCGGGCGCGAGCCACACCGAGGCGATCGCCAGCAGCAGACCCCAGCCGAAGAAGATGAAGCCGATCGCGTAGGTGCCCATGTTCAACGGGAACGGGGTGTAGGCCAGCAGCGTGAAGAATCCGTAGTTGTACAGCAGCGCGGTGATACTCACGAGCAACAGCCCGCGGAACCGTAATGCCTGGAACGGCGCGATGATCGAGGTGTGCCGGTCGGGCCGCGGCGCCTCCGGCAGCAGCACGATCAGCGCGACGAACGCCACCGCCATCAGCACCGAGACGCCGAAGAACGGTGCGCGCCAAGTGATTCCGCCGAGGAAGCCACCGACCAGCGGACCCGCGGCGATGCCGATGCCCAGCGCGGCCTCGTACAGGATGATGGCCCGGGCGACCCCGCCGGTGGCCGAGCCCACGATGGTGGCCAGCGCGGTCGCGATGAACAGCGCGTTGCCGAGGCCCCATCCGGCCCGGAAACCGACGATCTGACCCACGCTGTGCGAACTACCCGCCAGCGCCGCGAAGACCACGATGATCGCGAGGCCGGACAGCAGCGTCCGCTTGGCCCCGTACCGGCTGGAGACCACACCGGTGATCAGCATCGCCACGCCCGTGACCAGCATGTAGCTGGTGAACAGCAGCGTCACCTGGGACGGCGAGGCGTGCAGCTGTTCGCCGATCGGCTTCAGGATCGGATCGACCAGGCCGATACCCATGAACGCGATCACCGAGGCGAAGGCCACCGCCCAGACGGCCTTCGGTTGTGTGGTTCGCGGACGGGTGGCCGCGTGCTTCGAACGGGCGGCCGCATGGGCGGGAGGTCGGACGGTACTGGTCATCACTGTTCCTGGTCTGGAAAACGTTGTGGTGCAGTTCTTTTCAATTCACCGAGCAGCTCGGCCAGCTCGGCGCGCAGCCGGTCCAGCCGGTCCGGGCCGAAGGAGGGCAGCCGGTCGGCGAGGGTCGTGCCGATCACCCGGCGGGACGCGTTCAGGCAGTCGCGTCCCGCCGGGGTCAGCTCGACGACCACGGCTCTGGAGTCGCCGGGATCCCTGGTCCGGCCGACGAGCCCAGCGGCCGCCAGCCTGCCGATCAGCGCCGTTGCCGTCGGCTGGGAGCAGCCGTCGAGGCGGGCGAACTCGCTGATCCGCAGCGCCCGTCGTTCGTCCAGGACCGACAGCGCCCGCAGGGTCGCGGGCGGCCGCTCCTCGAGCGATCGGACCACCCGGACCAACCGGCCGACGGCGACCGCGATGTCGACCAGATGGCTCTGCGCCGGGGTGAAGGGCGCGGATCCCTCCGCCTGGTTCGACTGCACGACGATTACTTTACATACGCTAACTATCTAGATGAATAGTTCGGCTAACTATATTTGGGGTGAGGTGAGTCACGTGGAAGGGGTCGAGCCGCGGTAGTCGCTGGTCGAAGCGAGCATGGCCGGTACGGGGTGGCCGGTCGGGCCCACGCGACGGCATACGGGCCCGGGATGTGACCCCGGGAATCAGGCCGGTCGGGCCAGCGGTCGCGCGGGGACGCCGAACAACTCGGCGTCGGCGTGCGCGCGCTTGAAGAACAGATGGGCGTCGTGTTCCCAGGTGATGGCGATACCGCCGTGCAGCTGGATCATCTCCCCGGCCACGGATCGGAAGGATTCCGTGCAGTGGATCCGCGCGGCCGCGATCTCCGCGCCGGCGAACTCGTCGCCCGCGTCCAAAGCGGAGATCGCCGAATCGGCCACGGAGCGTGCCGATTCCACCAGTACGTACATATCCGCCATCCGGTGCTTCAACGCCTGGAAGCCGCCGATCGGCCGCCCGAACTGCACCCGGGATCCGGTGTATTCGACTGTCGCGCGGAGGCATTCGTCCGCCGCGCCCACCTGCTCGGCCGCCAGTGCGGCCCAGGCGATGTCGCGCAGCCGGGCGGCCGGCGCAGCGGCGTCACCCACCAGCGCACGGGCGGGGGCGGCGTCGAAGCCGATCTCCCACAGGCGCCGGGTGACATCCATCGTCGCCACCGCCGTCCGGGTGACTCCGGTTGCGGCGGCGTCGATTTCGTACAGTCCGGTGGCGGTGACCACGATCAGCGTATCGGCCGCGCCTCCGTCGAGCACGTAATGCGCGGTGCCGCTGAGCTTTCCGTTCTCGGCCCGGACGCCGAAGTCGTCCCAGCCGCGCGCGCCGGCCCAGCACACCGCCAGGGTGCGGGCACCCTCGGCGACCTCCGGCAGCAGTCGCGCACACGCGTCGGCGTCGCCGGACAGCAGCAGCGCCTGCACGCCGAGCACCGCCGAGCCGAGCATCGGCGGCGCGTGCAGGGTGCGGCCGAGCTCCGCCACGACGATCAGCGCCTCGGCGAGACCCGCGCCGATGCCGCCGAACTCCTCCGGCACCGCGAGCGCCGCGACGCCGACCTGCTCGCACAACACGCGCCACAGGTGCTCGTCGTATCCGGTGTCGCCGTCGATCGCGCGCCGCAGCACGGTGCGGTCACCGTGCCGGGTCAGGGCCGCGCGCACGGTGGTGGCGAGTTCGTGGCGTTCCGCGGTGGTGCTCACGCCGCACCCCGCTCGGCCCGCAGTGCCGCGGCGACCCGGCCGCGATGGAAATCGCCGGTGCCCCAGGCTGTTCGCAGCGCCATCACCTTCGTCAGCCACAGCGACAGGTCGAATTCGGCGGTGTAGCCGATGGCGCCGTGCACCTGCAGAGCGGTCCGGGCCGCACGGTAGGCGGCATCGGCGCAGGCCACCTTGGCCGCGGAGACGTCGCGGGCCCGGATGTCCGGATCGTCGCCGGCGACGCTCAGGGCCGCCCGGTACAGCAGCGGCTCGGCCATCTCCAGGCCGATCAGCACATTCGCCAGGTGATGTTTGACGGCCTGGTACTGCCCGATCGGCTTGCCGAACTGCCGCCGCTGTTTCACATAGGACACGCTGGTGTCCAGCAGTGCGCGGCCCGCGCCGAGGGTCTGGGCCGCGACGGCCAGCACACCGGCGTCGAAGGCGGCCGCCGCGGCGGCGCGCACCCCGTCCCCCTCGGCGACCGTCTCGTCGGCGGCGGTCGAGAACAGGCGGCGGGCGGCGTCCACCGAGCGGATCGGGCCGATCCGATGCGCGGCCGAGAGCCGGTCACCGTCGACGGCCAGCACCACCTCGGCGGTGTCGGCGTCGAGAGCGGGCTGGTCCGCGGCCGGGCCGATCGTGCCCAGCACCGTGCCCTCGGCCAGCGCGGGCAGCCAGCGCTGCGCCGGCGCGGGATCCGGAAGCGCTTGCAGCAGTGCGGGAATCACCGCGGCGGTCTCCACCAGCGGACCCGGCACCGCGGCCCGGCCGAATTCCACGCACGCCACCACCAGATCCACCGGCGTGGCGCCGAATCCGCCGTACCGCTCGTCGACGATCAGCCCCAGCGCACCGGCGCCCGCCAGCTGGCGGATCAGCCCGCGCCCGCCGCGGTGATCACCACCGCTCCAGCTGCGGACGATGTTCGGGGTCCCCGCGGTCTCGCAGATCTTGCGCAGGCTGCCGGCGAAATCCCGTTGTTCGGGAGCCAGGGCAAATCTCATATCGGTTCCGTTCGAAGTCGTGCGGCGGTCAGCGCGGCAGCCCGAGGAGGCGTTCGGCGACGATGTTGCGCTGAATCTCGTTGGTACCGGCGTAGATCGGGCCCGCCAGCGAGAACAGGTAACCGTCGGTCCACGGACCGCTGCGCTCGGCGGCGGCGCCCAGCAGGTCGAGAGCGGTCTCGTGCAGGCCGATGTCCAGATCCGACCAGAACACCTTGTTCACCGAGGATTCCGCGCCGAGCTTGCCGCCCTCGGCCAGCCTGGTCACGGTGCCCCAGGTGGCCAGCCGATACGCCTCGGCGCCGATCCAGCAGTCCACCACCGCATTCCGGGCCGCGGTATCGGCCGGATCGGCGGTCTCGCGCCACAGGTCGAGCAGCCGCCGCGCGGTCGCGGTGAACCGGCCGGGGCTGCGCAGCGACAGGCCGCGCTCGTTGCTGGAGGTCGCCATCGCCACCTGCCAGCCGTTGTGCGGTTCGCCGATCACGTCCCGATCCGGCACGAACACGCTGTCCAGGAACAGTTCCGCGAAGCCGGGCTCGCCGTCGAGCTGCGGGATCGGCCGCACGGTGACGCCGTCGGCGGTCAGCGGGAACATCACATAGGTGAGGCCGCGGTGCCGTTCCGCGTCCGGGTCGCTGCGGAACAGGCCGAAGGCCCAATCCGCGTACGCCGCACGGGAACTCCAGGTCTTCTGGCCGTCGAGGATCCAGCCGCCGGTGGTCCGCCGCGCGGTGGATCGGATACCGGCGAGATCGCTGCCCGCCTCGGGCTCGGACCAGGCCTGCGCCCAGATGTCGTCGCCGCGCGCCATCCGCGGCAGGATGCGGCCCAGCTGTTCCGGGCTGCCGTGTTCGAACAGGGTCGGCGCCAGCAGGAAGATGCCGTTCTGGCTGACCCGGCCCGGCGCGCCGGCGGCGTAGTACTCCTCCTCGAACAGCACCCATTCGAGCAACGACGCGTCGCGTCCGCCGAATTCGGCGGGCCAGGCCACCACCGACAGGCGGGCCTCGGCCATGGTGCGCTCCCAGGCGCGATGCGCCTCGAAGCCCGCGCGGGTGTCCATCGAGGGCAGCGGCGTGGCGGGTACGTTGGCGCGCAGGAACTCCCGTACCTCGGCGCGGAATTCCTCGGCGCCGGAATCGAAGTCGAGATCCATGGCTATCGGCCGTCCCGCTCGCCGGGAACCGGCGCTTGCGAATTCACGAATTCTCCTCACGTAGTTGCCGCTTGAGCACTTTCCCGGCGGCGCTGTAGGGCAGCTGATCGCGGAATTCGACGTAGCGCGGCACCTTGAAGTTGGCCAGGGAGCGGCCCGCGTGGGCGAGCACGTCCGCGGTGCTGACCTCGGCGCCGGGTGCGCGCACCACGTATGCCTTGCCGACCTCGCCCATCCGCTCGTCCGGTACGCCGATCACCGCGGATTCGGCGACGCCGTCGAGCCGGGCCAGGTTCTGCTCGATCTCGGCCGGATACACGTTGAATCCGCCGGAGATGTACATGTCCTTGAGCCGGTCGGTGATCTTCAGGTAGCCGCGCTCGTCCAGCACGCCCACGTCGCCGGTGTGCAGCCAGCCCTCGGGATCGATGGTCTCGGCGGTGTTCACCGGATCGTCCAGATAGCCGAGCATGACGTTGGGGCCACGCATCAGCACCTCGCCGTTGCTCGCGATGCGGATCTCGAAATCGGCGATGGCCCGGCCGGAGGTGTTGGCGATGGTCTCCGCGTCGTCCTCGGGCAGGCACATGGTGCCGAAGCCGGCCGATTCCGACAGGCCGTACGCGGTGAGCACCACGTCGAAACGCAGGACGTCGCGCATCCGCTCGATCAGCACCACCGGCACCACGGAGGCGCCGGTGACCGCGACCCGCAGGCTGGACAGATCGAATTCGGCGCGGCGGGGATGGTCCAGGACGGTCTGATAGATGGTGGGCGGCCCGGTCAGCACGGTGATGCGCAGATCCTGGACCAGCCGCATCGCCTCGGGTACGTCGAAGGTGGCCTGCGGCACGATGGTCGCGCCGGTGACCAGGCAGGTCAGGATCGCCGCCTTGTAGCCGAAGTTGTGGAAGAACGGCGGGATCACCAGATAGCGGTCGGAGCTGTTCAGGGTGGCGCACTGCGCCCACGCCCGGGACACCGCGAGGGCCTGCCGCTGCGCCACCAGGGTGCCCTTGCTGCGCCCGGTGGTGCCGGAGGTGAAGAGGATGTCCGAGATATCCTCCGGCGCAACCGATTCGCCGCGTTCGGTGATCCGCTCGGCGGGGATCGTCGCGGCGAGTTCGGGCAGTCGTGTCCAGGAGATCCGGTCCGGCGCGGCGGAATCGGTGCCCTCGGCGGGGATCGTGATCACCGTGGCGATGTCGAGTTCCGGTGCGGTGGCGCGTAATTCGGCCAGCCGATCCCGTCCGAGGAACGGCCCGGCGATGAACAGCGCGGTGGCGCCGACCCGGGCCAGGACGTCGGTGGCCTCGTCGGCGACGTAGCGGGTGTTCAGCGGTACCAGTGCCGCGCCGGTGTAGTGGGCGGCGAGCGCGGCGATCACCCAGTGATGGGTGTTCGGGGCCCAGATGGCGACCCGGTCGCCGCGGGCGACGCCGCGGGCGATCAGCGCACCGGCCACCTGCCGGACCTCGTCCAGCAGCTGCGACCAGCTCAGTTCGACGTCGCCGTCGTGTACGGCGGTCGCGTCGCCGTAGGCGCGGGCCGCCGCGTGCAGCGCGCCGGGGGTGGTCTGCGGAGGGGTTGTCACGGCCGTCCTCGATCGGTCTACAAAGCAAGTGCTTGGTAGGTTACTCTACCGGAGTGAGCGCGATCCAGACTTCCGATTCGGTCACCGGGACACCCGCCGACGACCGGCGATTCGCCGCCGAGATCCGTGAATGGCTGGCCGAGAACCTCGGCGGGCGATTCCGGGAACTGCGCGGACTCGGCGGACCGGGCCGCGAGCACGAGGCCTTCGACGAGCGGCTGGAATGGGACCGGCACCTCGCCGCGGCGGGCTGGACCTGCCTCGGCTGGCCCGCGCGGTACGGCGGCCGTGACGCCACGCTGCGGCAGCAGGTGATCTTCCACGAGGAGTACGCGAAAGCCGATGCGCCCGCGCGGGTGTCGCACCTGGGTGAGGAACTGCTCGGACCGACGCTGCTGGCCTTCGGCACCGAGGAACAGAAGCAGCGCTTCCTGCCCGGTATCAAGACCGTCACACAGCTGTGGTGCCAAGGCTATTCGGAGCCCGGCGCCGGTTCCGACCTGGCCGCGGTGAGCACCTCGGCCCGCCTCGACGGCGAGCACTGGGTGATCAACGGCCAGAAGATCTGGACCTCGCTGGCCCATCTGTCCGACTGGTGCTTCGCGGTCTGCCGCACCGAGCCGGGATCGGTTCGGCACAAAGGGCTTTCGTATCTGCTGGTACCGATGAAGCAGCCGGGTGTACAGGTCCGGCCGATTGTCCAGCTCACCGGCACCTCGGAATTCAACGAGGTGTTCTTCGACGACGCGCGCACCGAGGCGGGCCTGGTGGTCGGCGCACCCGGCGACGGCTGGCGAGTTGCCATGGGCACCTTGACCTTCGAGCGCGGCATCTCGACCGTCGGCCAGCAGATCCGGTTCGCCCGGGAACTCGCGGATCTGGAGGCGGTGGCCCGATCCACCGGCGCGCTCGGCGATCCGGTGCTGGCCGAGCGCCTCGACCGGGCCTGGGTGGGCCTGCGGGTACTGCGCGCACACGCGCTGCGCACGCTGGAATCCGCGCACGAGACCGTCGACGCCCGCACCGCCGCCGGGCAGGCCTCGGTGTCGAAGTTGTTGTGGGCCAACTGGCATCGCGGCCTCGGCGAACTCGCCATGGACGTGCTCGGCGCACCCGGCCTGCTGGCCCGCGACCTCGACGGCGCGAGTTCCGGCGAGCTGAACGAATGGCAGCGGCTGTACCTGTTCACCCGCGCCGACACCATCTACGGCGGCTCGAACGAGGTGCAGCGCAACATCATCGCCGAACGCGTCCTCGGCCTGCCTCGCGAAGCGCGTTGACCACATCACCGACCCGGAAGGACCATCCGTGACCGACCTCTCCGTTCCGCCGCCACCCGTCGCCGGCCACGGCCTGCTCACCGGCCGCACCGCGGTGATCACCGCCGCGGCCGGTACCGGCATCGGCTCCGCGACCGCGCGCCGGCTGCTCGACGAGGGCGCCGACGTCGTGGTCTCCGATTGGCACGAGCGCCGGTTGAAGCAGACCGAGGAGGAATTGCGCGCCGCGTATCCGGATCGCCGGGTCGCCGCGGTGGTGTGCGACGTGACCAGTACCGGACAGGTCGACGCCCTGATCCGCGACGCGGCCGCGGCGCTGGGCCGCATCGACATCATGGTCAACAACGCCGGTCTCGGCGGCGAGACCCCGGTGGTCGACATGACCGACGAGCAGTGGGACCGGGTCCTCGACATCACCCTCAACGGGACCTTCAGGTGTACCCGGGCCGTCCTCAACTACTTCCGCACCGCGGGCCACGGCGGCGTGGTGGTCAACAACGCCAGCGTGCTCGGCTGGCGGGCCCAGTACGGGCAGGCGCACTACGCCGCCGCCAAGGCCGGCGTCATGGCGCTGACCAGGTGCAGCGCGGTGGAGGCCGCCGAACTGGGGGTGCGGATCAACGCGGTGGCGCCGAGCATCGCGCGGCATCCGTTCCTGGACAAGGTCAGCTCCACCGAACTGCTGGATCGACTGTCGGCCGACGAGGCGTTCGGCCGGGCCGCCGAACCGTGGGAGGTCGCGGCCACGATCGCCGTGCTGGCCAGCGATTACACCTCGTATCTGACCGGTGAGGTGGTGTCGGTCTCCAGCCAGCGCGCCTGACCGGCCCGGCCGGAGCGAGCGCTCGTGACGAAACACCCTCGACCGAAATTGGGTGGCGCCGACCCGCCCCCGGTGTGCAATCCTGGGAGTGGCCGATTCGGCGATTCCGAAGGGACCTGGACCCATGGGTCTGGACCGTCGTCACAGCGACAACTGCGACAGAGACGACGACGCGGTCGACGGCGATGCGGTCGGCGACGCGATCGATGATGAAGCACGCGAGCTCGAGCTGGTACGCGAAGTGGTTCTGACGCGGCGCCGGGTCGACGGCATCGTGCTGGCGGCGCTCACCCTCGGCGCCGAACTGCTCGACCATTCGTCGCCGGTGGTGACGGCAACCCGGGCGGCCCAGATCCTGGCGGCGCACGCCGTCGACGAGACGGAAGTGGGCCGCGATCCGCGCGCCGCCCTGCACACCGATATGGCCCGCGATCACGACCGGGCTCGCCGCATCGGCCTGATCCGGCACAAGTGCGAGAACGACGACGATTCGCGACGCCGGCAGCGCACCGCCCTGCTGTGCGAGGTGCGGGCCGACCTGCTGGAGGTGGTGCGGCGCTGCCGTGGGTTCCGGCTCGACGGTATCGCTTTCGCCGACGGCATCTCACAGGGGTTGTGCGCGGCCACCGACAAGCTGGTGATCGGCGCGGATATGGACGCCTATCACGCCTGGCAGCGCGGCATGGTGCTGAAGATCAGCGAGGAGCCGACGCACAGCGGCCCGCCGCGCGCGATGGCCACCGTGGACGCCGGACCGGGCCGCGGCCCGCTGACCGTGGAATGGGACAGCTGTGAGCGGCGTCTGGCGCTGGTCGCGCGGATGGCGCGGGCGGGTGTCTCCCCGGTGGTCATCTGTGACCGGCTGCTCGCGGACCTCTCGGTCGCCTCGCCGTTGCGTTTCTCGCTGCGCTGACATCCGCCCCCGGGCTGTGGCCGGGCACATCGGCACGCCCGTGGACCAAGCAAATGCTTGGTTGTATCATGGCCGATGTGACCGCACCCGACACCGCCAAATCCGCACGTCGTACCGAACTGCTCGCCCTGGCGGCCGAGCTGTTCGCCGAACGTGGGCTGCGTGCCACCACGGTCCGGGACATCGCCGACGCGGCCGGGATTCTATCCGGCAGTCTCTACCATCACTTCGATTCCAAGGAGTCGATGGTGGACGAGATCCTGCGCGGCTTCCTCGACGACCTCTTCGGCCGCTACCGGGAGATCGTCGCCGCGAACCTGTCGGCGCGGGATACGTTGGAGGCGTTGGTGATCGCGTCGTACGAGTCGTTCGATCACTCGCACGCCGCGGTGGCGATCTATCAGGCCGAGGCCAAACGACTCAGTGGCACACCGCGTTTCGACTACATCGACGAATACAACCGGGAATTCCGGCAGATCTGGTCCCGGGTGCTGGAACTCGGCGTCGCCGACGGCAGCTTCCGGCCCGAGCTGGATGTCGAACTGGCGCTGCGGTTCCTGCGCGACACGGTATGGGTCGCGGTGCGCTGGTACCGGCCCGGCGGCCGGATCACCGTCGGCACCCTCGCCAAGCAGTACCTCACCATCGTGCTGGACGGGCTCACCAATCCGGAGACCCGGGCGGTGCCGGCCGAACAGCTTTCCGGCGCAACGGAACACAGCAAGTAGGAGCTCTCATGTCTGCACCGACCCGCCGTCAGTACGCCCCCGTGCGGGAGGCGTACGTGATCGACGCCGTGCGCACGCCGGTCGGCAAGCGCGGCGGCGCGCTGGCCGGGGTGCATCCGGCCGATCTCGGCGCCGCCGCGCTGCGCGGGCTGCTCGGCCGCAACGCGATCGACCCCGTGCAGGTCGACGATGTGATCGTCGGCTGCGTCGACAACATCGGCCCGCAGGCCGGCAATATCGGCCGCACCGCCTGGCTCACCGCCGGATATCCGGAGGAGGTGCCCGGCGTCACCGTCGACCGGCAGTGCGGATCCAGCCAGCAGGCGATCAACTTCGGCGCGCAGGCCATCATGAGCGGCACCGCCGAGGTGATCGTGGCCGGCGGCGTGCAGAACATGAGCGCCATCCCGATCTCGGCCGCGATGCTGGCCGGGAAGGAGTACGGCTTCGAATCCCCGTTCGTCGGCGCCGAGGGCTGGGACCACCGCTACGGCACCGGCGAGGTGTCGCAGTTCAACGGTGCGCAGCTGATCGCCGAGAAGTGGGACATCAGCCGCGAGGATATGGAGCACTGGGCGCTGCGCAGTCACGACCGGGCCCGCGCCGCCATCGCCGAGGGCCGCTTCGATCGCGAGATCGTGCCGGTCGGCGATTTCTGGATCGATCAGGGCCCGCGCGAGACCAGTCTCGCGAAAATGGCCGCGCTGCAACCGTTGTCGGAGGGCAGCCGGCTGACGGCGGCCGTCGCCAGCCAGATCTCCGACGGTGCGAGCGCCACCCTGCTGGCCTCGGAGTGGGCGGTGCAGGAGTACGGGCTGACCCCGCGGGCGCGCATCCATCACGTGAGCGCGCGCGGCGCGGATCCGATCTACATGCTCACCGCCCCGATCGCGGCCACCAGATGGGCGCTCGAGAAGACCGGTCTCACCATCGACGACATCGATGTGATCGAAATCAACGAGGCGTTCGCCTCCGTGGTGCTGGCGTGGCTGAAGGAGACCGGCGCGGATCCGGACAAGGTGAATGTCAACGGCGGCGCGATCGCCCTCGGACATCCGCTCGGGGCAACGGGCGCAAAGCTTTTCGCGACACTGCTGCACGAGCTGGAACGTCGCGGGGGACGGTACGGCCTGCTCACCATCTGCGAGGGTGGCGGCACCGCGAATGTGACGATCATCGAGCGGATCGGGGCCTGACGCTTCAACCGTCGCCGCGACGCGCACCGGAGCCGCGTTTACCATCAGTGGATGGAGGTTCTGGGTGCATGTCCGCTCGACTGCCCCGATGCCTGTTCCTGGGTGGTGACCGTCGCCGACGACGGGCGGGCGGTCGGACTGCGGGGCAACAAACATCATCCGGTCACCCGCGGCGCGCTGTGCGTCAAGGTGAACCGGTATCTCGAGCAGGTCGACTCGCCGGATCGGATCCGTTATCCGATGCGGCGGGTCGGCCGCAAGGGCGAGGGCAGATTCGAGCGCATCAGCTGGGACGAGGCCCTCGACGAGATCGCCGACCGGCTGACCGACATCATCGACGAGGACGGCGGCGAGGCGATCTGGCCGTTCCACGGCACCGGTAATCTCGGTTATCTGCAAGGCCTGGAAGGACTTTCGGGCCGCCGGTTCTTCAACGTGCTCGGCGCGACGCTGCACAATCCGACGATCTGCTCGATCTCCGGCTCGCTGGGGCTGAAGTACACCCTCGGCACCTCCGGCGGGATGGATCCGGAGGACTTCCCGAAATCGAAGCTGATCATCCTGTGGGGCACCAACCCGCTCACCACGGGTCATCACGTGTGGAAATTCATCCAGGACAGCGGCGCCTACCTGGTCGCGATCGACCCGGTGCGCAGCCGCACCGCCGAACGCTGCGACGAACATCTCGCGCCGCTGCCGGGTACCGACGCCGCGCTGGCGCTGGGCCTGATGCACGTGATCGTCTCGCTCGGTGCGGAGGATCGGGAGTTCCTGGCCGAGCACACCGAGGGCTGGCCGCAGTTCCGGGAGCGCCTGGCGGAGTATCCGCCCGAGCGGGTCGCCGAGATCACCGGCCTGCCCGCGGAGCGGATCATCGCGCTGGGCGAGCGGATCGCCCGCACCCGCCCCACCGCGATCCGCGCCTCCCAGGGTATGCAGCGGCACGCCGGCGGCGGAATGGCGTTGCGTACCTTGGCCTGTCTGCCCGGTGTGACCGGCGACTGGGCGATTCCCGGTGGTGGACTGCACTATTCGACCAGCGGTCACTACCGGCTGAACGAATCCGGGCTGGCGCGTTTCGATCTGCTGCCGCATCCGGTGCGCACGCTGTCGATGACCAGGATGTCCGAGGGCCTGCTGGAGGCGAAGGATCCGCCGGTGCGCGCGCTGTTCGTGATCGCCGCCAATCCGGTCGTCTCCAATCCGGACCAGTCCGCGGTGATCCGGGGACTGTCCCGCGAGGACCTGTTCACGGTGGTGCTGGAGCATTTCCAGACCGACACCGCCGACTACGCCGATATCGTGCTGCCCGCCACCATGCAGCCCGAACATCTGGACGTGGTGGCGGCCTACGGCAACATGTACCTGGCCTGGAACGAACCGGCCGTCGACCCGCCCGGTGAATGTCTGTCCACCACCGAGACGTTCCGCCGCCTCGCCCACCGCATGGGCCTCACCGAACCGTCGCTCTACGATTCCGACGAGGATCTGGCGCGGCAGTTGCTGAAGGGCCACGATCTGGATCGGTTGCGCCGCGAGGGTTTCCTGCGCGTCGAACCACAGCCGGTGCCGGCCGGCAAATTGCAATTCGTGTCCGCCCGCGCGGCGGCCGCCGGCCACGACGCGCTGCCGTCGTACATCCCGCCCGCCGACACCGGCGACGGCCTGGTGCTGATCTCGGCCGCCTCCCACTATTTCGTGAACTCCAGTTTCGGCACCAATCCGGAACTACGGCGGCGGGCCGGCGAGCCCCAGGTGACGATCCATCCCGCCGATGCCGCCGAGCGCGGAATCGACGACGGCGCAAAGATTCTGGTCTACAACGAGCGCGGCGCCTTCGAGGCCGTGGCGCTGGTCTCCGACCGGGTCCGGCCCGGGGTCGCGGCGACCACCAAGGGCCGCTGGATGAAGTTCTCCCGTGGCCCCACGGTGAATGCGACCGTCGCCGAACGGGATTCGGACTTCGGCGGCGGTGCGGTGTACCACGACAACCGGATCCACATCACCCTGCGCTGAGACTCGGGTACCGCCGGGCGGCAGTGATCATTCGCCGACCGGCGGTAGCGGCCGGTAGTTCTCGTCGTAGCCCAGCGCGCGCAACGACAACCGGTGCAGCGTGGCGCGTTCCGCGGGGTCGAGGCGGGCGAGCAGTCTGTCGTGCGCGGCCTCGATCTCGGCGTCGACCTTGCGCCGGGCGGCGCGGCCCGCGTCGGTGACCGACAGGCAGTGCTTGCGGCGGTCGGAGGTGTCGCGCTGCCGGACCACCAGGCCCGCGCGTTCCAGGCCGTCGACCAGGCGGACGACCTCGCTGCGATCGATGGCGAGCGCGTCGGCGATCTCCTGCTGGGAGATCCGGTTCGCGCGATCCTCCAGGTAGACCAGCACCCAGTGTTCCCGCAGCGGCGAGCCGACCTCCACGTGCACCGCGCGATGCAACTTCCCGAAGGCGTACGAGGGGAAGCGCAGCAGTCCTTCCAGGTGGACATCGGGTGCGTCGGGCATGTGCCGATTGTAGAGCTGTTGCCGAGACCCGAGATTGTTGATAACCTCCGCAATTGAGTCTACCAACAATAATTCGAAAGGGGTGCCCGATGACGCAGACGCGCTCGGCCACCGCGGTTTCCCCCTCCGATTCGATTCCCCCGCACGTCTGGCGCATCGCGGGCGTCGTCGTGTTCGGGGCGCTGATGAGCATGCTCGACACTTCGCTGGTGAATATCGGCCTGCACACCATCGGCGCCGACCTGCATGCGAGCCTGGCGACCGTGCAATGGGTGGCCAGCGGATATCTGCTCGCGCTGGCCGTCTCGCTGCCGCTGTGCGGCTGGCTCGCCCGCCGATTCGGGCCCGCCCGGGTCTGGGTGTGCGCGATCGTCGCGTTCACGGTCGCATCCGGCCTGTGCGCGCTGGCTCCCGGTATCGGCTGGCTGATCGCCCTGCGCGTGCTGCAGGGGCTGGCCGCCGGCGTCGTGGTACCGGCCGGGCAGACCATTCTGGGTCAGGCCGCCGGGCCGCGTTACCTGGGCCGGGTCATGGCGGTGGTCGGCATCGCGGTGGTGAGCGCGCCCGCGTTCGGTCCCACCGTGGGCGGGCTGATGCTCGCCCATCTGAGCTGGCAGTGGTTGTTCCTGATCAACCTCCCGTTCGGTGTGGTCGCCTGTGCGCTCGGCCTGCGGGTGCTGCCGCGGCAGTCCGGAACCCGCAGCGGCGCGGTCGATCTCGTGAGCCTGGCGCTCGCGGGCGGCGGTGCGTCGGCCGTGGTGTACGGCCTCGGCGAACTCGGTGTGCGCGGGGCGAATCCGGTGGTGTCGGTATGGCTGCCGATCGTGGCCGGACTGTTCGCGCTGGCCGGCTTCGTATTCCGTTCGCAGCGGCGCGACGTGCCGCTGCTCGACGTACGCATGTTCCGGGACCCGGTCTTCGCCGCCGCCAACGGCGCGAGCTTCTTCGCCGGTGCCGCGATGTTCGGCCTGATGGTGTTGCTGCCCTTGTACTTCCAGATCCTGCATCACGAGAGCCTGATCCGCACCGGCCTGTTGCTGCTGAGCTACGGCGTCGGCGGGATCGTCGCGCTGCCGCTCGGCGGCCGGCTCACCGACCGTGTCGGCGGCGGCATCGTCGCCGTCTGCGGCACCGTCGTGGTGGCCGCCACCGTCGCGCCGCTGGCATTCCTGCCCGCCGCCGCGAATGCGACTCTGGTGCAGATGTTGTTGTTCGTGTGCGGAGTCGGCACGGCCTTCTCGAGCATGCCTCTGGTCAGCACCGCCTACGCCGCGGTGCGGCACGATCAGATGCCCGACGCGGCCGCCTTCGTGAACATCCTGCAACGCATCGGCGGCGCGATCGGCGTCGCGCTCGTGGCCGTGATCCTCTCCCGCGCAGCGGATTCCGGCCACGCGGCGATCTCCGGCTATCACCTCGCCTTCGGCGGGATCTGTGTACTGTCGCTGATCGCCGCGCTGGCATCGGGGGTATTGCTGCGGATGCGCCGTAACTGATTCCGATCGGCTCACCCCGCTCGGGCATCCCGCCCGAGCGGGACCGCGCTCGTGGTTCAATGAACCATCCGGCCGAAAACAGCCTGGTATCGCCTGTTTTCGGCCGAGTTTCGCGCGACGATTGAAATGGAAGATGAACGGTGCAGGCGAGCCGGCGGAGATAGTGCACGTGGTCACCGATCGAGTGGCACGCGCACTGGAGCAAGGCATGTCCGCGGTCAATCGGGACAGTCGCGAACTGACGGGCACGGCCCGCACCGCCGTCGGGAAGCTCATCGAGGGTGAGACCCGTACCGCGATACCGCTCGACTCCTCCGGCCGCGCCCTCATCGCCGACGATCGGGTGCTGGGCGGCCGGAGGGAGGCCGCCTACGACGAATGGCTGAACGGCCTGCGCGCGCGGGGCGTCGACACCGACCGGGCACTCACCCATCTGGGCACGATCTACGATTACGTGCGCCGGGATCCGGCGTGGGAGATCGAGGCCGGCCGACACTACGGTGGCACAGTCGTATTCGGCAGCCCCGACATCGGCGGGGCCGGTGTGGTCGCGAATATGGTCTTCGACCACGGTTTGGCGGGCGTGCCCGTGGTGTTCTCGGGATATCAGGGTGAGGCCGAGGCGTTCCGGGTGGCAGCCGAGCGGCTGGGCTTGGCCGCCACCCGATGCTACGAGGAACCGTTGGCCCGCAACACCGTGGAGAATGCGATCTACGGGGTCGAGGTGCTGCGAGCGGGCGGACGCGACACCTCGTCGCTGATCGCGGTGACGAACCCCTTCCACGCGCGCCGGGTGTGGGCCACGCTGATGAAGCGGCCCGAGGTGGAACACGTCAGCATGGGCGTCGCCGACGTGTCACTGGAGAACTACCTGAAGTACGGCTTCCGCACGGAATTCGAGACGGTGTCGAATCCGGACAAGATCGCCGCCAACATCACCGGCGAGATCCCGCGCTACGAGGAGTACGCCCGCAACGGCGATATGGTCGAGGTAGCCGTTCCGGACCACGTTCGTGCCGCCTACGAGGCGGTGAAGGACATATTCCGGCCGCTTCCGCCCAAATTCTGAGCGCCGCAACCTATTTCGCGATCGCGGGCAGCGTCACCACCTGACCCGCGTAGGCCAGGCCCGCGCCGAATCCCAGCAGCAGCGCGGTGTCGCCCGGTCGTGCGGCGCCGGTGCGGAGCAGTTCCTCCATCGCCATCGGGATCGAAGCGGCGCTGGTGTTACCGGTTTCGGCGATGTCGCGGGCGACGACGACGCTGTCGGGTACGTGCAACGCCTTGATCAGCGCCTCGGTGATGCGAATGTTGGCCTGGTGCGGTACGAATGCGTCCAGCTGGTCGACGGTGACGCCGGCCAGGTCCAGGGCGTCGCGGCATGCCTTCTCCAGAAAGGTCACCGCCCAACGGAATACGGCGGTGCCGTTCATCCGGATGTACGGCCGCACCGTGGTGCCGGCGCTCGCCTCCGCCGCCGCGACCTCGGCGAAATACTGCTGGAAGTCCTTGTCCTGCTTGATCGCCGCGGTCTGGCTGCCGTCCGAGCCCCAGGCCACCGGGCCGATGCCCTCCTGCTCGGCGCGGCCGACGATCGCCGCGCCCGCACCGTCGGCGAAGATGAACGCACAGGTGCGGTCGCTGGTGTCGAGCAGATCCGACAGCCGCTCCACGCCGATGACCAGCACGTTGCGTGCCTGCCCGGCGCGCACCAGATTCGCCGCGTTCGCGAGCGCGTAGCAGAATCCGGCGCAGCCCGCGGAGACGTCGAAGGCCGCGGTGTCGTGCATCCCGAGCGTGTCGGCCACCACCGCACCCGCCGACGGACCCAGCACCATCTGCGAGGACGTGGCCAGGATGACCGCGTCGACCGCCTCCGCCCCGAGATTCGCGGCGGCGAGCGCGCCGCGGGCCGCCTCGGCACTCATCGAGACGATCGTCTCGCCGTCGTCCGCCCAACGGCGAGAAGCGATTCCGGAGCGGCTGCGAATCCACTCGTCCGAGGAGTCGATCCGTTCGATGATCTCGGCGTTGGGCACGATCCGGCGGGGGCGGTACACCCCGAGGCCGAGTAGGGCGGCGTGGGCGACGGGGGTGGCGGTGGCGATATGCGCGGGCATGACGGTCCTCTCTCATGTGAACCAATCGGTTCACACCTGCTAGATTTAACATGGAACGATCGGTTCAATCAACAGATCGGTTCATTCCAGGGAGAGGAGCGCGACGTGGCGACGGCCGGCCCGCGAGCCCGACTGCTCACGAACACCATCGCCACGGTGCAGGAGCACGGTGTGCACGCTGCCGGGCTCACCGAATTGCTCAAGCGCAGCAACGCCTCTCGCAATTCGCTGTATCAGCACTTCCCGGCCGGTAAGTCCCAGTTGGTCGAGGCCGCGGCCCGCATCGTGGCGCGCGTGGTCTACTCCCACGTGAGCGCCACCGCCGACGCCCTGCAGACCGCCGCCGGCCCCGAACAATGGCTCGACCAACTCTTCGGCTTCTGGCGGGTTCCGCTCGAGGTCAGCGATTATCGCGAGGGTTCGTTCATGATGGCCGCCGCCCTCGACGAACTCGACCCCGACGTCCAATCCGTCGCGGGCCACGCCTTCGCCGAATGGACCGCCCGCCTCGCCGACGGCCTGATGGCCGCCGGCATCGAGCAGGCCCCCGCCTGCGCCATCGCGGGCCTGCTGCTGTCGGTCATCGAGGGCGCCATCGTCCAGAGCCGGGCCCTCAAGTCCACCCGCCCCTTCGACGACGCCCGAACCCAACTCGCCCTACTCCTCAACCACCACCTGGACCGGCGCTGAGCGTGGTGGTCAGCCCCGGTGCCCGGTGATCTGCGAGACCCGCTGCGGACTGATGCCGAGGATCATCGCGGTATCGCGCACGCCCATACCGTGTTCGGTCAGCAATCGCACGGCGTCGGCGGTTCGTTGCGCGGCCTCGGCGGCGAGAGTGTCGGCGCGAGCGCGAATTTTGCGCACCGTGAGCGCGGTGGCGTCGATCAGGCGGTCGCCGGTGTCGAAGGCCCAGTCCAGCCGCAACTCCGGCAGGTTTTCCTCCGGCAGGTCCGCGGTGAGGACGATCACCTCGCGCACCGATTGCTCCAGGCCGGACAGGCTTCGCGAGAAGGTGTGCGCGCCGGACAGTTCGGGAACGTCGGCCAGCCAGTTCTTTCCCTCGCGGGTCACCACGACCAGATAGGTTCGGTCGACGTCGTTCACGGGCGCTCTCCTCTCAACCATCCTGATCCGAACGCGGGCGCGAGGTCGCGCTCGATCGCCCGCAGCGTTCCGATCGGCATATCGCCGGAATGCTGGGGCACGGTTGTGTGCGCGGTCGCCGACTGTCCAGTGTCTAGCTCATAGACGATTCGGTACCGTCTATGTGATCCTACCTGCCGGACGGACACGCCACCAAGCTGCTCGATTCTCCGATTTACTCCCCTGGCGTCCATGCCGCATGTCTACTGCCCCGGATCTTTTCTATCAAATGGATAGACGAATTTTGAGCGTGTTGTGTGGTGCGTCGAAAAAGTGGTCTGTTATGAGGATCGCGGCGGCGCTGTCCGCGGGGTTCAGGCCGTGGGCTGGGTGGTGCGCAGGGCGGCGAGGGCGTCGATGCGGGCCACGGCGTCGGTGACGATGTGGTCGATGAGTTCGGCGACGGTGGGCAGGTCGTCGATGATGCCGGTGACCTGACCGGCGGCCAGCACGCCGGCCTCCGTATTGCCTTCCACCAGACCGGCTTTCAGCAGCATGGGGGTGTTGGCGGCCATGATCACCTGGGACCAGGTGAGGTCCTTGGTCTTTCGCATGGCGAGGCCGTCGCGGATCAGGGCGGACCAGGTCATGCCGGTCATGCTCTTGAAGCGGGCGGCGTTGGCGACGGCGGCGGTCAGGCCGCGCCAGCTGCCCGAATGTTCCAGGCGGTCCACCAGTTCCGTGTTCAGGACGCGGTGGGGCATGCCGTCCACCTTCAGGGAGACGACGGTGTCCCCGAGGCCGCGGCTCAGGTATTCCTGTTTGATCGCGTCGGGGACGGTGCTCTCGCGGGTGAGCAGGAAGCGGGTGCCCATCGCGACGCCCGCGGCGCCGTAGGACAGGGCCGCGGCCAGGCCGCGGCCGTCGAAGAAGCCACCGGCGGCGACCACCGGGATGTCGACCGCGTCCAGGACCGAGGGCAGCAGCAGGGTGGTGGCGACCGGGCCGGTGTGGCCGCCGCCCTCGCCGCCCTGCACGATCACGGCGTCGGCGCCCCAGGAGGCCACCTTCACCGCGTGCTTGGCGGCGCCGATCGACGGAATCACCACCACACCGGCATCTTTCAGCCGCGCGATCAGTTCCTGCTTCGGGGCCAGGGCGAAGGAGGCCACCTTCACCTGTTCGCGGATCAGCAGTTCGATGCGCTCGGTGGCGTCGGCGGCGTCGGCGCGGATGTTGACGCCGAACGGTTTGCCGGTGTGCGCCTTGGTCTTCGCGATCGCCGCTTCGAGTTCGGCGAAGGTCATCGTGGCCGAGGCGAGGATGCCCAGACCGCCGGCGGCCGCCGTGGCGGCCACCAGCCGGGGACCCGCGACCCAGCCCATCCCGGTCTGCACGACGGGGTGTTCGATGCCGATCAGATCGGTCAGCGGGGTCCGCAGCCGCGCCGTCACGCCGAGACCTCCTTGTCGCGAAGTCCCTTGGGATCCAGCACGTTCCGGATCAGCCGCAGTTCCTCCTCGGTGGGCCACCGGGTCGGCTCGGCGGTATCCAGGCCCGCGACCTCGAAGGAGGTGTTGGCGGCGACCTCCTCGGCGGTGACGCCGGGATGCAGCGACAGCGCGCGCAACGTGTGGTCCGGGCCGCCGAAATCGAACACGCCCAGATTGCTGACCACCCGGTGCAGGTGGTGGAACCGGAACGCCGGATTCGCGGGATCGACCTTGTCGTAACCGATTCCGGAGACGATGTCGACCCGGTCGGTGAACACCCGGGTGGTGTGGCGGGGCACGAAGTAGCTGGTCGGGTGGTTGATCGTATTGCCGGGAGCGCCACGCACGCCGAACATCTGGCGCTTCGGCTGTTGCAACGGGCCGAAGGCCGAGAGGTTCTGATTACCGTGCCGGTCGATCTGGTTGGCGCCCATGACGACATGACGGCGGCCGGAGGCCACCACGTCGAAGACCTTGCCGAACGGGATCCAGCCCTCGATCGGGGCCTTGGCGCCCAGCGCGGGGGTCTCGGCCAGCAACAGCGCCTCGCCGTCGGAGATCAGCAGATCCGGTTCGAAGGTGAGCCGGGCCAGCCGGGCGCCGATGATCGGCGTCGGCGACATCGGGCTGGCCATGATCTCGCCGGCGCCGCGGAAGATCTCGGCGCAGGCGATCGCGCACACCTCGGCGCGGGTGCCGGTGGTGGTGTCGTTCACTGCTGCTCCTCGGCGAAAGTGCGGACGGCCGACTGGTATTCGGCCTCGGAGACGTCCAGGTACCGGGACTTGAACTCGGCCCACGACTCCGCGGTCGCGGCGGCGGCCACGTAGTGGCGCTGGAACCGCTCGTCGCGGCCGTAGCTGCCGGAGAAGGTGAAGTGCGCGCCGCCGGGCGCCTCGACCACCGCGTCGACCATCATCCGATTGAGGATGATCGCTTGCTGCGGAACGGCTTTCACCAGTTCCTCGGTCTCCACCACCCGGTCCACCGACAGATAGCGGCGCTCGGCCGCCAGGCAGAACAGGTCGTCCATGTACGGGTCGACGCCGGTGTAGGCCGCGTTGCCGTGCTTGTCGCCGAGGTCCAGGTGGACGAAGGCGGCGTCGAGAGGTAGAGCGGGCATGGCGATCAGGGTTTCGGTGCGGCCCTCGGCGTCCGGATAGGGGGACTGCACGGTCCGCAGTTCGCCGTCCCAGAAGTTCACGACATCGGAGCCGAGGCCGGCCCGGATCGGCAGGAACGGCAACCGCGCGGCGGCGGCCTGCAGACCGCATTTCACCATGCCCTCGTCCATCTCCCGGGCCACGATCTCGCCGCCGGTGCGGGCCGCGGCGAACCACGGATCGTAGAAGGGCGCCGAATCCAGGGATACGAAGCCGTAATACGCCTTGCGCACCTTCCCGGCCGAGCACAGCAGGCCGAGATCGGCGCCGCCGTAGGTGACCACGGTGAGATCGGTGACGTCGGAGCGCAGGATCGCGCGGACGAAGGCCAGCGGCTTGCGTCGCGAACCCCAGCCGCCGATACCGATGGTCATACCGCTGCGCAGGCCGGAGACGGCCTCTTCCAACGAGATTCGCTTGTCCCGCATATCAGTTCCCCGCCTTCCGGGCCGCCAGGTCGGCATCGAACCGGGCGCGGATCTCGTCGGCCACCCCGGCCAGATTCAGTTCGAAGGTGAAACCCTGCTCGTATCGGTAACTCCGGTGCACGTCCTGCGGGTCGATACCGTTGAGTGCGCGTTTGGCGGCCCGGATCACCCGGCCGTCCTTGGCGGCGATGTCCTTCGCCACTTCCATTGCCGCGGCGTCCAATTCGGCCCGCGGCACCACCTTGTACACCGAGCCGAAGTGGTGCAGCTGGGCGGCGGTGACGGTGCCCGCGGTGAAGAACAGCGTCCGCATGAGGTGCTGCGGTACCAGCCGGGACAGGTGGGTGGCCGCGCCGAGGGCGCCGCGCTCGACCTCCGGGAGCCCGAAGGTGGCGTCGTCGGCGGCCACGATCACATCCGCGTTGCCGACCAGGCCGATCCCGCCGCCGAGGCAGAAGCCCTGCACCGCCGCCACGACGGGGACCTCGCAGTCGTACACCGCGCCGAAGGCCGCGTAGCAGCCGGTGTTGTGGTCGATCAGGGTCTGATGCCCGGGATTGCGCTGGATCTCCTTGATGTCCACCCCGGCGTTGAAGCCGCGGCCCTCCGCACGCAGCACCACGACCTTGGTCTCGGGATCGCGACCGGCCTCGCGAACGGCGTCGGCGAGGGCGAACCAGCCCGCGGCCGGGAACGCGTTGACCGGCGGGAAGTCGATCGTGACGACCTCGATCCCCGAGGTCTCGGTGTGACGGTTGATCCCCATCGCATGTCCATTCGTTGGCCAAACAAGCAAGTGCTTGGTAGGTTAGCACGGTGGCAATCGAATTGGATCTCTCCGGATCCGTCGCCCTGGTCACCGGTGGGGTGCGGGGCGTGGGGGCGGGCATCAGCCGGGTCTTCCTGGAGGCCGGGGCGACCGTCGTGACCTGCGCACGCCGCCCTCCGCAGGCGCCGATCACCGGCGCCGGCGGTACGGCGGAGTTCCTGCCGTGCGATGTGCGTGACGCCGCCGCCGTGCAGGAACTGGTCGAGGCGATCGTGGCGCGGTACGGCCGCCTCGACCACGTGGTCAACAACGCCGGCGGAGCGCCCTTCGCGCCCACGGCCACCGCGAGCCCGAACTATCACGACAAGATCGTGCAGCTGAATCTGATGGCGCCGCTGTGGGTTTCGCGCGCCGCCAATACGGTCATGCAGCAGCAGCCCGCGGGCGGTTCGATCGTGATGATCTCCAGCGTGTCCGGGCACCGCCCGTCCCCGGCCAGCGCCGCCTACGGTGCCGCCAAGGCCGGACTGGACAGCCTGGTCACCTCGCTGGCCGTCGAATGGGCGCCGAAGGTGCGGCTGAATTCGGTGATCGTCGGCATGGTGCGCACCGAGAACAGCCATCTGCACTACGGCGACGAGGCGGGTATCGCCGCCGTCGCCGACACCGTGCCGCTGCGCCGGCTGGCCACCCCCGAGGACATCGGCCGTTGCGCGGCGTTCCTGGCCTCACCGCTGGCCGGCTACGTCACCGGCGGCACGCTGCTGGCGCACGGCGGCGGCGAGCGTCCGGCCTTCCTGGACGCCGCCACCGCGGGCAACGTGGAGACGGCCGGGCACTGAGCCGGAACACCGTTTCGCGCAACGACATCCGACAGCGCCCGAATACGCAGCGGGCACGAGGGAAACGAGAACAGCCGACATGACCGAGAACACCCCCCTGTGCGCCGGGCGCACCGTCATCGTGACCGGCGCGGGCCGCGGCATCGGCCGCGCGCACGCGCTGGCCTTCGCCGCCGCGGGCGCGAATGTCGTCGTCAACGATCTGGGCGCCGAACTGGACGGCGCGCCGAGCGCCGATTCGCCTGCGGCACAGGTGGTCGCGGAGATCGAGGCGCTCGGCGGCCGGGCCGTCGTGAACGGTGACGACGTCGCCGACTGGGCCGGGGCGAAGCGGCTGATCGCGCAGGCCGTGTCCACGTTCGGCGGCCTCGACGTGCTGGTCAACAACGCGGGCATCGTCCGCGACCGCATGCTGGTCAATCTCGGTGAGGACGAATGGGATTCGGTGATCCGCGTCCACCTCAAGGGGCATTTCGCCACCATGCGGCACGCCGCCGAGTACTGGCGCGGTGAGTCCAAGGCGGGCCGCCCCGTCGCCGCCCGCATCGTCAACACCAGCTCCGGCGCGGGCCTGCAGGGCGCCGTCGGCCAGGGCAACTACGCCACCGCCAAGGCGGGTATCGCCGCGCTGACCATCACGGCCGCAGCGGAATTCGGGCGCTACGGGATCACCGTGAACGCCATCGCGCCCAGCGCGCGCACCCGCATGACCGAGGCGGTGTTCGCCGAGACGATGGCCCGGCCGGAGGAGGGCTTCGACGCGATGGCGCCGGAGAACATCGCACCGCTGGTGGTCTGGCTGGGCAGCACCGATTCGGCCGGTGTCACCGGCCGCATGTTCGAGGTCGAGGGCGGCAAGGTGGCCCTCGCCGACGGCTGGCGGCACGGCATTCCGGTGGACCGCGGCGCGCGCTGGGAGCCCGCCGAACTCGGCGCCGCGGTCCGGGATCTGATCGCGAAAACCGCGCCGCCCGAGGCCGTCTACGGGGCCTGAACCGGCTACCAGGGCAGGGTGCCGTACTCCGTACCGTCGGAGGCGCCCCACAGGTATCCGGTGAACTGCCCGCTGGGGCCGCCCGCGGGCCGGGTGAGCGCCGCCACGATCGGCTCCGCACCCTGCGCGGCGGTGCGGAAACCGCTGTGGCCGTTGAGATCCGTGGCGGTGTAGCCCGGGTTGACCGCGTTCACCCGAATCGGGGTGTCCCACAACTCCTTCGCGTACTGCGCGGTGATCATGTTGAGCGCGGTCTTCGAGGTCGGATAGGGGATGGCCGCCATCGGCCACAGCGGGCCGGCGGGATCGGTGGTCATCGTGATCGAGCCGACCTCGCTGGACACGTTGACGATGCGGGCCGCCGGTGCGCGCCGCAGCAGCGGCAGCATCGCGTTGGTGACGGCGACGACGCCGAAGACATTGGTCTCGAAGACCTGTCGCAACGTAGCCAGGGTGGTCGTGGAGGGCTTGCCGTCGCCCTCGAACGCGCCGGTGACGGCCGCGTTGTTGACCAGCACGTCGAGTGCGCCGAAGCCGGTCTCTACCGTCGCCGCGGCCGCGGCGACGGAATCCGCGTCGGTCACGTCCAGCGGGACGAACCGGGCGTCCGCGCCGCCCGCCCGCAGTTTCGCGGCCGCGGCCTCGCCGCGCCCGGCATCGCGGGCGCCGACCAGCACGGTGAAGCCGTATTCGGCCAACTGCCGGGCGATTTCGTAGCCGATGCCCTTGTTGGCACCGGTGATCAGAGCTGTTTCGGTCATGCCCCCACTGTTCGCGCCGCACCCGGCGCGTGGGAGGACCAAGCTGTACCACCCAGGGCCGCTCCCGATCGCCGACACTGGAACGGACACCGACCGGGCGAAGGGAATGCGGATGAGTGATCGCGCCGAACTCGCGGCCTTCCTGCGCACCCGCCGTGGCCGGCTGCGTCCCGCCGACGTCGGCCTGCCCGACCTCGGGAATTCCAGGCGCACACCGGGTCTGCGCCGCCAGGAGGTGGCCCAGCTGGCCGGGCTGTCGGTCGACTACTACATCCGGCTGGAGCAGGCGCGCGGCGCCAACCCGTCCCGGCAGGTGCTGGCCGCGCTCGCCCGCGCCCTGCTGCTCACCGCCGACGAACGGGAGTACCTGTACCGCATCGCGGGGGAGCAGCCGCCGCTGATCGCGGGGCCGAATCGCACCGTCCCGCAATCGATCCGGACGATGATGGACAATCTGACCGCCACTCCCGCCTATGTCGTGGACGCCACCTACGACATCCTGGCCTGGAATGCCCTGGCGGTGCATTTCATCGGAGATCTCGACAGCCTGCCCGGGGCGGAACGCAACATGGTGCGCTGGATGTTCCAGGCGGCCGCCGCCGGTGGCGTATGGCCGGACGAGGCGGCCCTGGCCTTCGCCCGTGCCACGGTCGCCGACCTGCGCGCCGCCTACGCCCGCTATCCGGGCAATCCCGGCCTGGTCGCGATGGTCACCGAATTACTCGGCACCGCACCACAATTCGCCGAGCTGTGGGCCGCCCACGACGTGGCCGTGCGGCGAGCGCACCACAAGCGGGTGGTGCACCCCGAGCTGGGGCCGCTGGAGTTCGAATGTCAGGTCATGCACATCGCCGACACCGATCAGCGGATGATCTTCTATTGCGCCGCACCCGGTTCCCGCACCGAGGCGGTCTTCCGCGCGCTGGCGGCCCATCCCACCCCGTGATCGGTGCGCGTTGATTGCTGACGGAAATCAACAATCTCCGACGGGAAGAGATGTCTGAAAAGTAGCCGGACTCCGACTGTTCGGGGCGGCGAACCGTGTCCGGTCATTCTGAAAATGTTCGATCCGCGGGTACCTCCGCGCCGAATAACCCTGTGCGAGTTGCGATGATCGGTCGAAGGCGGTGTGCCGAACCCGGAACCCACGCGCCCCGCTGCGATCTCGTGTCCGGTTTGTTGCGCATGGGATGAGGCCGTGGCAGGTGAATCATGTTGTCGGACTCGAAAAGTGGGGCAAATCATACAAACTCGCTCACATGGCAAACGTTCGGCAGCTACGATGGCGTCGGCTCGATCGAAGTCCCGGATGAGCTCGCGGCCCGGGTGAAGTTCTGCGCTCTACACGATGAGGGGAAAGGTAAGCGCATGGCCCTGGGTCGCATGGTGCGTGTCACGGCAGTCGCCGGGATGGTCGCCGGTTACGGGTTCCTGGGGCCGCTCGCCGCCCCGGCCCGCCCCGAACCACCCTGTCCGCAGTGCTCCACCGGTGACGATCCGGGCGAACATGCCCTGCACATCCCCGGCCGCGCCGCCCCGCCGCCCGGTTCACCCCATTCCGCCCACGAGATCGAACTACCGCCCCCGACCCCAGGTCTCGGCGCCCTACTCGGCACCGGTTCGGCCGCCCTCGGTTCCGCAGCGCTCGGTTCGGCGGCCCTCGGATCCGCGAGCACCGGTTCGGCGATGATCGGCTCCATCCCCGCCGCCGTCGAATCCACCACGCCCGACCCGGAATCGACACCGGAACCCGAGCAAGCCGACCCTGGCTTCACCGTCGCGACCGCCGTACTCGCCACCGGTGCCTCCGGCTTGACCGCCCAACTCGGAGCGCTCGCCGCAGATTTCAGTTCATCCGGAACATCCGGAGCACCAACAGGTTCCGAACTACCGGGTGCGGGATCGACCGCCCTGGCGCAGTTCTTCCCTTCCCTCGCACCCGACCCGACCGACCGGTCGTTCCGTGATTCGAATCCCGAGACCACCGAGGTCGACGACTCGGCCGACCTACCCGGGAACGCACCGGCGACAGCATCATTCACGATCCGGCGGACCACCGAGCACACCGTTACGACCGATTCATCCGGTCCTGCCGCGCGTATCGAAGCGCCACAGGCGAGCCCCGCATCCGCGGCGACGAGCGCCGCCACATTACTCGGCATCCTGGGAACCGGTTCGGCCTCCGGCATCGTGCTGCCGGGTGCGCTGAGCACGGGACCCGCCGCGGCGAGCGGCATCCCGTTCCTCGGCGCGCCGGGTACCGGATCCGCTGCGCCGGACGTCGGCGACGGTGCCGTGCCGGCGGGGCCGGACGAGACGAGGTCCGACCGCGCGGAGGCGGCGGACGCCACCGCCGAGCCGGGTGATCACGGCCCTGGGCACGGCATTGCGTTGTCGACCACTTCGGAACCGGATTCGGCTGGATCAGAGGGCATTTCGGGCAGCCACAGCCGACCGGGTGCATTCGCTGCGGATCCGGACGATCCGGGCAGTGTCAGCCGGCTGTCGGGGAGGCCGGGATCGAGTCCGTCCGGGGCGACCGGCGCTGCCACCGAGTCCGTTCCGGGTGCCTCGGACCCGCGTTCCAGGGCAGCGGATTCGGTGGATGCCGCGACCGGATCGGCCCTACCGGGTACAGGTTCCGCCGCTCTGGGTTCGGCAGGTGCGGCCACCGGATCCGCGCTGCTGGGGACCGGTTCGGCCGGTGCAACTGCGGGCTCTGTGCTGTTGGGGATGCTGGGGACAGGTTCGGCGGCCGTGGGGTCCGCCGGTGCTGCTGCGGGTTCCACTCTGCTGGGAGCGTTGGGGACCGGTTCCGCTGCCGCGGGTTCGGCGGGTGCTGCCACCGGGTCCGCGTTGTCGGAGTCCGGCTCGGCGGCCGTGGGGTCCGCAGGTGCTGCCACCGGGTCGGCGCTGTTGGGGTCCGGTTCGGCTGGGGTGGGGTCCGCAGGTGCTGCCACCGGGTCGGCGCTGTTGGGGTCCGGTTCGGCTGGGGTGGGGTCCGCAGGTGCTGCCACCGGTTCCGCGCTGTTGGAGTCCGGCTCGGCGGCCGTGGGGTCCGCCGGGGCTGCCACCGGTTCTGCATTGCTGGGCACGGGTTCGGCCGGAGTCGGATCCGCGGGTACTGGTTCCGCGCTGCTGGGGACCGGTTCCGCCGGGTTGGGGTCCGCAGGTGCCGCAACGGGTTCTGCGCTGTTCAGAGCGTTGGGGACAGGTTCGGCGGCGGTCGGGTCTGCCGGTGCGGCAACCGGTTCCGGGCTGGTCGGGACCGGGTCCGCGGCGGTGGGGTCGGCGGCGCTGGCGTCGCCGCTGTTGTTGTTGCTCCTGTTGCAGCCGCCGCCCGCGCCACCGGTGCCGGAGTCGCCGTTGCTCATTCCGCCGCCGCCCGGACCGGTGCCGTCGGTGACGGCGCCCGTGCTGCCGGTGGTGGTCGTGGCGCCGCCGGCGGCGGACGAGGTGCCGGTTCCGGTGGCGCCGGGGCCCGCGCCGAAGCCCGGGTTCCGGGCGGTGCCGTCGGTGCGGCCGGCCTCGAATTCGAATGGGCTGCCGCCGGTTCAGGCGCTCGCGGTGATCGGTGGCCTGATCGCCATGGCGCTGGCGGCGACCGGGTCGGGGGCGGTCGGATTCCAGAGTGCGGCAGCGGCGCAGGCGCGCGTCGACGCCGCCCGCGCCGCATTCTTCCCGCGGGCCGGAGCGGAGCGGCAGCGATGACCCACATCCGGACCCAGAGTCGTTCTCATCGCCGGGTGGCGGCCGCGGTCGACGCGGTGTGCGCGGTGGCGGCCGACTTCGACGCGACCACGCTGGACGAGGTGGTGCTGGCCGTCTCCGCCGAGCGGCGCCGCCCGATCGAGATCGTCAGCGGCGAGCTCGCCCCGGGGGTGTGCGGGCAGCGCCGGATCTTTCCGGACAAGGAGATGATCATCCTGGCCACGGCCCTGCCCAGCCGCGAGCACACGCTCGCGCACGAGTTGGGGCACATCGTCTTCGATCATCCCGGTGAGGTAACCGCCGAGGTCACGCTGGCGGCGAGTGACGATCTGATCGCCTACATGCTCAACCGGCGCGCGTACCAGCAGATGATCGCCGACGGCCCGGACGAGCTGGCGGAATGGGAGGCGGAGACCTTCGCCAGCATGCTGATGACCAGGTTGCGGGTGTTCCACAACCGAGGCGCCGGCGTCTCGGTCCTTCGATTCGACGAGGCACTGGGATGACGTTCTGGCTGGTGGCACTGGTGATCTGGATGGCCGCGGGGGCGCGGGTGGGGCGGGTGCTGGTGAAACCGGCGACCACGGCCCGGCTCGCGATCGTGCTGGCGGTGGCCGCGGTGGCCGCCGCCGCGACCGCGGCGATCCCCGAGGTGGCGGTGGCCGTCGACCACCTGCTGCCGGCCGGTGTCGACGGTAGGCCGCTGGCCGAACGGGTGGTGGCGGCGGCCTGGCTGGTGTTCGCCGTCGCCACCTCGGTGGTCGCCGCGGCCGCCTGGCCGATCGTGTCCCGGCGCAATCTGCGCAAGATCGCGGCGGCGATCTACGCGGCCGGCCTGGCCGCCGTCGTCGCCACGGTCGGCTGGTCGTTACTGCTCGGCTGGGGAATCACGCTGCTGGCCTGCGGATTCGTCGCGATCACCGGATTGCGCAATCTGGACTGGACGGCGCTCGGACGCGGTATCGCCCTCTACACCTCCGGCACCGTCGTGGTGGGAGTGCTTGCGGCGTTGTCGATTCGGCGGCTGGCCCTCGGCGAACCACCGGCCCGGCCGGGCGCACCGGGCTGGTTCTGGATCGCCTGGCAGGTGGCGGGGCTGTCGGTCGCGCTCGGCGCGGTATGGATCGTGATCGAGCTGTGGACGCGGGCGCGCCTGCTGCTGCGGCGGATCCGGGTCCTGCACCGGACCCTGACCGGACGCTTCCCCGAGGTCGTGACCAGCGACAAGGCCGCGACCACCGCACAATTGCGGGCATCCGATCAGGTCACCCAGATCATGGACGCGATGTATCTGCAGTCCGGCGGTGGGGTGGAACTCGTGGCAGTCGGGCCGCCGCCGGCGTCGGTGACCGAGCGCGCGAACCTGGTCGCGCGCTGGGCCCGTGACCCGTCCGGCGGGGTCGCCGTCGACGCTCGCTGGATCGCGCCGCCGGAGGGTCTCAGCCCGCGCGGGTGGGTCCGAGTGATCGCCCGCGCCCTCCGGACGACGGCCGGTTGAGGCGCACCGATGGGATGCAAACGAAAAGCGTACGAACAATTGCAATCACATACTGCCGGGCGTTCGCCGGACCGACTGGTTTTATGTCATGGATCACAGTGCGGCGTTCTGTCCCTTCGTCTGTCGACCACATCGATGGTGGCGCACAGACACGGCTCACACCGAAGCGGGTCACGCTTCGGTGTGAGCCGAAATCACCCCCAAAACAAACACAGCGCGGTGGTCACCGCACTGTGTGTTGCCTCGAGGACCCTGCTATTCCGTGCCGTCCGGCGGGATCTCGGGCAAGCCTTCGCTCGCCCGCAGCTTCTCGGCCATCGAGGTCAGGAGGTTCTGCGATTCCTCCGACAGATCGAAGGCCCTACTCGACAACCGACGAAGTCCGTAGCCCTGCAGCTGGGACAGCAGCTCGAGATCGTGATCGATCTTGGCCGCGTAGATGTCGTTGAAGAAGTAGTCCGGCTTGACCTTGAAGAACTTCGCCAGCGCCGCCACCGTCTCGTCGGACGGATTGGTGCGCTGTCCCGACCGCAACTGCGAGAGGTACGGTTTCGAGATCGGATGGCCGGAGGCCGTCAAGGCAGCCGCCACCTCCGCGTTGGTGTGCGGCTTGCGCCCCGGGGGATGCACGGTTTCGAACAGCTTGTTCAGCCGCGCCGCGAAATCAGCCATTGTGAGCCGCCCAATTCCCTTCGCTGTACTAACAGTCGTTATCTCGGATACGTATCATTGATATTAGCGGCTGAGTAACTGAAAACCTACGCCTGATTCGCGATTTCCTTGAAGCTTCCAGACGTCCGGTTCCGGAACCGATGTCGGTCGCGGCGTTTGCGGGGTACCCCAACGGCACTGGAGAACCGCAGGCCGGAGTGGGTTTTCGCCCGTCGCGGGGGTGCTCGGGACCCATCGAATGGTAACGCAAAGATAGCTGACGTCTCATACGAGACTCTGTACCGCATATTGTGTGGCGTACGCCACCCGAGGGTCCACGGGGATGAACGTTCAACAACGCCCACGTGAAGCGCCTGTTTCTACAACCTCTCCAAGATCGTGCCGGTCGCAAGTGCGCCACCGGCGCACATGAGGACCATCGCCGTGGTCCCGCCCGTCCGCTCCAGTTCGTGCAGCGCGGTGGTGATCAGTCGCGAGCCCGTGCTGCCGACCGGATGGCCGAGTGCGATGGCGCCGCCGTTCACGTTGACCTTGTCGAGATCGGGTCGATGCACCGAGGCCCAGGACAGCACCACCGAGGCGAAGGCCTCGTTGATCTCGAACAGATCAATATCACCGATGCTCATGCCCGAACGTTCGAGCAGTCGGGTGGTCGCCTGCACCGGACCGTCCAAATGGAATTCCGGTTCCGCGCCGACCAGCACTTGTGTGCGGATTCGCGCCCGCGGCCGCAGTCCGTGCCGAGCGGCGACCTCCTCGTCCATCAGCAGTACGGCGGCCGCGCCGTCGGAGATCTGCGAGGAGGTACCGGCGGTGTGGATACCGCCCTCGAGGACCGGCTTCAGCTTGGCCAGGCCCGCCGCGGTGGTGTCGCGCAGGCCCTGGTCGCGCGCGACGTCGAGCTTCTCGCCGGTGAGCACGCCGGTCTTGTCGACCTGCGGCGCGGTCACGGTGAGCACCTCGCGCTCGAACCGGCCCTCGGCCCAGGCCCGCGCGGCCAGTTGTTGTGAGCGCAAGCCGAATTGGTCGATGTCCTCGCGAGTGATGCCGCGCCGCTTGGCGATTCGTTCGGCCGCGCCGAACTGGTCCGGCATGTCCAGGGTCCAGGACGCCGGTCGGCGCGGTCCGGCCTGTTCGGTGTTCAGGTTGGCGCCCAACGGAACATGGCTCATCGCCTCCACACCGCAGGCGATCCCGATCTCGATCGCGCCGGTGGCGATCAGGCCGGCCACCAGATGATTGGCCTGCTGGGCCGATCCGCACTGCGCGTCGATGGTGGTGGCCCCGGTCTGCCACGGGAGTCCGGCGTGCAGCCACGCGGTGCGGGTGACGTTGTTGGACTGCTCGCCGGCCTGGGTGACGCAGCCGCCGACGATCTGCTCGACCAGCGCCGGGTCCAGATGGGCGCGCTCGAGGACGCCGCGCTGCGCGGCTCCCAGCAGTTCGGCCGCGTGCAGTCCGGCCAGCAGGCCGCCGCGCTTCCCGATCGGGGTCCGTGCCGCCTCGACTATCACGGGTGTGCCCATGAGCCTTCCTTCCCCTTGTATGCAGCAAAAACTGAAACAAGTTCGATGCTAACTCAGGCCGAAAATGCCGGTGTCTTTACTAGTCGATCCGCCTGTGCTGCAATGGCCGTAGAACGTGTTCCAATTACTGGAGGAGTCAGCTGGTGGTAGAGGCTGGTGCCGCGCGGCCGAACGTGCCGGACGGTTTCGACGTCACCGATCCCGCGATGTGGGAGCAGCGAGTGCCGGTCGAGGAGTTCGCCGAACTCCGCCGCGCCGCGCCGATCTGGTGGAATCCGCAGTCCCCGGAGATCGGCGGTTTCCACGACGAAGGGTTCTGGGTGGTGTCCCGGCACGCCGACGTCAAGGAGGTCTCGCGGCGCAGCGAGGTGTTCTCGACCTACGAGAACACCGCGATTCCGCGTTTCCAGGACGACATTCCGCGCGAGAACATCGAGATGCAGCGGCTGATCCTGCTCAACATGGATCCGCCGGAGCACACCAAACAGCGCAAGATCATCGCCCGCGGCTTCACCCCGCGCGTGATCAACGGCCTGCGCGCGGAACTGTCCGCGCGCGCCGAGCGAATCGTCAAGGCGGCGGCCGAATCCGGGACCGGCGACTTCGTCGAGCAGGTCGCGTGTGAGCTGCCGTTGCAGGCCATCGCCGACCTGATCGGCGTGCCGCAGGAGGACCGGATGAAGGTCTTCACCTGGTCCAACGAGATGACCGGCTACGACGATCCGGATATGGACGCGGATCCGGTGATGGCCTCGGCGCAGCTGCTGGGCTACGCCTACCAGATGGCCGAGGACCGCAAGGCGAATCCGGCCGGGGATATCGTCACCGATCTGGTGCAGGCCGAGATCGACGGCGAGGCACTGACTTCCGAGGAGTTCGGCTTCTTCGTGATGCTGCTGGCGGTGGCGGGCAACGAGACCACCCGCAACGCCATCTCGCACGGTATGCACGCCTTCCTGGAAAATCCGGACCAGTGGGAGCTGTTCAAGGCGCAGCGTCCGGCCACCGCGGCCGACGAGATCATCCGCTGGGCCACCCCGGTGAGCATGTTCCAGCGCACCCTGCTCGCCGACGCCGAACTGTCCGGGGTGCAGATGCGCAAGGGGGAGCGGCTGGTGCTGTTGTACCGCTCCGCCAACTTCGACGAGGACGTGTTCGAGAATCCGTACGCCTTCGACATCCTGCGGGATCCCAACCCGCACTTGTCCTTCGGTGGTACCGGCGCGCACTTCTGCATCGGCGCGAACCTGGCCCGGCTGGAGGTCGACCTGATCTTCAACGCCATCGCCGACCACCTGCCCGATATCACCGCCGTCGCCCAGCCGCGCCGCCTGCGCTCCGGCTGGCTCAACGGCATCAAGGAATACCGCGTGGACTACAAGCACTAGGGCGGTAGTGCCGCGAAGGGGGCCACCCACCGGGTGGCCCCCTTCGGTCGTCGCGAGCCGCTACGCCGGTCGCATGGTGGCCATCGCGCGCTCGGTCTCCCAGAACGCGCGCAGGGCGGCGATCTTGCCGGAATCGTCCACGCGATAGGTGAATACGCCGTGCGCGTCGACGATCTGGCCGCCGATGGCGGTGCGGATGAGGCCGGTGTAGGCGACCTCGTGACCGCAGGCGAACGAGTCGTCGAAGAGGAATTCGATCGAGTCGGCCATCGCGATCGCCTTGTCCCAGAACGCCGCGATGGCGTCCCGGCCGCGATGGCCGACACCCTCGGGGTCGAACAGCGAAGGGCCGACGGGATCTTCGACGATGCCGTCGGCGGCGAACAGATCCAGCCAGGCGGCCTTGTCCCGGGCGCGGACCGCCGCCTGCGAGGCGCGGCCCGCGACCCGCGCGGGATGATCGAGTGCGGTGTCCGTCATGGCTTCTCCGATCCCACTACCCACATCGAAAAGTATTGCGAGCCACCGCCGTACGCGTGGCCCAGGGCCTTCTTCGCGCCCTCGACCTGGTAGTCGCCGGCCCGCCGCATGACCTGTTTGGCGGCCTCGGCGAAGCGGATCATGCCGGACGCGCCGATCGGATTCGAGCTCAGCACGCCACCGGAGGGGTTGACCGGCAGCTTCCCGCCGATCTCGGTCTCCGCGGACTCGGTGAGCATCCAGCCCTTGCCCTCCGGCATGAAGCCGAGGTTCTCCAGCCACATCGGCTCGAACCAGGAGAAGGGCACGTAGATCTCGGCGGCGTCGATCTCTTCCAGCGGGTCGGTGATTCCCGCCTGTTTCCACAACGCCGCCGCCGCGTCCCGGCCGGCCTGCGGATTCACCTGGTCGCGGCCGGCGTAGGCGAGCGGTTCGGTGCGCATCGCGGTGCCGTGTATCCACGCCACCGTGCGGCCGTCCGCCTCGGCCGCCGCCGCGGCGGTCTCGTTGCCGAGGACGAGCGCGCACGCGCCGTCGGAGGACGGGCAGGTCTCGTCGAAACGGATGGGGTCCCAGAGCATCTGGGAGGCCAGCACCGATTCCATGGTGATGTCGGCCTGTTGTAGATGGGCGAGCGGATTCTTGGCGCCGTTGCGGCGGTCCTTCACCGCGACCATGGCGCCGACGTGCAGGGGAGCCCCGGAGCGGCGGATGTAGGCGCGCACGTGCGGTGCGAAGTACCCACCCGCGCCGGCGCCGACCGGTTTGGTGAACGGCACCGGATTCGACAGTGCCCACATGGCATTGGATTCCGACTGCTTCTCCCAGGCCACGGCCAGCACCCTGCCGTGTACGCCGGCCTGGATCAGGTTGGCGGCGACGACACCGGTGGAGCCGCCGACCGAGCCGGCGGTGTGCACCCGCAACATCGGTTTTCCGGTGGCGCCCAAGGCATCCGCGAGGAACAGCTCGGGCATCATCGAACCCTCGAACAGGTCCGGCGCCTTGCCCACCACGACCGCGTCGATGTCGGTCATCGTCAGCTCGGCGTCGGCCAGTGCGCGATCGATTGCCTCCCTGCACATTCCGGCCATCGACACATCGGCGCGTTTCGTCACATGATGGGTCTGGCCGGTGCCGAGTACTGCGGCGAGTTCAGTCATGCTGATGTCTCCCGATGATGATTCGTCTCCTGGTGGTGCTCATCGCGCTTCCAGGGTGGCGACGAGGTTCTGTTGCAGCGCCGGGCCGCTGCTCGCGTGGGCGAGGGCCCGGTTCGCGCTGCCGTCGATGATCGCGGTGGCGGCGTAGCCGATGCGCTCCAGACCGGCCGCGAACATGGGGTTTCCGGCGAGCGCGCCGCCGGAGGGGTTGATCCGGGTGCCGCCGCCGAGTCCGATGGCCTGCTTCAGGATCAGCTGTTCGTGGCTGTACTGCGCGTGCAGTTCGGCGACGTCGAAGCCGGAGGCGTCGCCGTCGGTGACGGCGCGGGCCGCGGCGCGGGTGGACGGCGAATCGGTCAGATCGCGGGCGCCGAGCACCGGGGTGTCGATGCGGTGCGCGATACCGGTGAGCCAGGCCGGCCGCTCGCACAGTTCGCGGGCCCGGTCACCGGTCGCCAGCACGATCGCGGCGGCGCCGTCGGTGATCGGGGCGATATCGTGCGCCCGCAGCGGATCGGCGACATACGGTGCGGCCAGCCGCTTCTCGATCTCGGCCGCGTCGGCGGCGCCGACCGCGGCCAGATCGCGTTCGGTCCAGCGGCCGCTGTCCAGCCCGGCGCGGGCGGCCATCCCGGCGATCGAATCGGCGTCCGGCCACAGCGGGCCGACCAGATACGGATCCAGCTGCATGGTCAGCACCTGGCGCAGCGTGCCCGCCGACGGCTTGCCGAAGCCGTACACCAGTGCCGTATCCGCTTGTCCCGAGCGGAGTTTCACCCAGGCCTCGTACAGGGCCCAGGCGGCGTCCATCTCGACGTGCGATTCGTTGATCGGCGGTACCGCGCCGATCGAGTCGATCGCCGAGATGAACGAGAAGGCCCGTCCTGCCAGGTAATCCGAGGATCCGGAGCACCAGAAGCCGATATCGGCGACGGTGATGCCCAGCTTGTCGTACAGGTTCCGGAAGCACGGCGTCAGCATCTCCACGCCGTTGGTGGTGCCGAAGGTCTCCCGGACGTGCGGCGCGTGGGCGAAACCCACCACCGCGATATCGGTTGCTTTGTCGCTCAAGGTAATCCGCTCTCTACAAATGGTGCGAGTAGGTCTCGTATTCGGCGTCCGGCTCACCGGTCGGCTCGAAGTGCGAGACGTTGTCCAGCCCGTCGTAGGTCCACTCCGCGCGCGGCTTCCAGGAAGCCTTGACCCGCATGCCCATTCGGACCTCGTGCACATCGCAGCCGAGCACCAGGTGCAGGAACGGGATGTCGGCGCCGTCGAGCAGTACGTACGCGGCCACATACGGCGGTTTGATGCGCTGGCCCTGGAACGGCACGTTGACGATGCAGAAGGTGGTGACGATGCCGGCGTCGGACAGTTCGACATAGTCGTCGGTGGCCTCACCGGTGCGCGGATCGGCGCCACGCGGCGGGAAGTACACCTTGCCGTCGGTGGCGCGCGCGCCGAGCAGCCGGCCGTCGGCGATGGCCTTCAGGAATTCGGTCTCCTGCGGCGAGGCGGTATGCTTGTAGCGCAGATCGACCGGGGTCACGATCGCGGTCACCGGTGCGCCCTCGTCGGCGGAATCGACAGGGGCCGTGGATATTTCGCCGGGCTCGAAACATTCGATGTCGTGGATGCCGCCGCTGCGCGCGGCCGCCCAGCGCGCCCGGACCCGCAGGCCGGTGTGGATGTCCCCGGGAGAGGCCACGTCCACCGCGTGCAGCAGGCCGGTGTCGGCGCCGTCGAGCCGGATCAGGGCGTAGGCGAACGGACGGTCGAAGGGCTGGCCCGGTAACGGTTCCCGCACCCACGACCAGGTCTGTACGGTACCCACATCGGCGACGTCGACGAAGTCGGTCAGCGGTGCGGCGGTGACCGGATCGTATTCGGCCGGCGGCACCAGAACCCGGCCGTCGGAACCGCGCACGCCCACGACCCGCCCGGCACGCAGCCCGGTGAGGAAGCGTCCGATGGTCGGACCGACGGATCTGGTGTAGTCGAAGGTGAGCCGCAGCTCCGCGGCGAGCACCTCCGGCGTGGCGCCGCCGTCGTCGGAGATGGTGCCGGCAATGGTGTTCCCCTGAGTCACGACATCGAGTAGAACAGGTTCTTATTCTGGAGGCAAGGGTTCCCGGGCATAGTAGGAGCCGTGCAGGTGAAGGCGGCAGGCCGTGATCGAGGCCCCGCGAGAAAGGACATGGCATGCGTTTCGGATTGCAGCTCGGGTACTGGGGTGCGCAGCCGCCGGCGAACGCCGCGGAATTGATCACGGCGGCCGAGGAATCGGGCTTCGACGCGGTGTTCACCGCCGAGTCGTGGGGATCGGACGCGTTCACGCCACTGGCCTGGTGGGGATCGTCGACCCGGCGGGTGCGGCTGGGTACCTCGGTGGTGCAGTTGTCCGCGCGCACGCCCACCGCGACCGCGATGGCCGCGCTCACCCTCGACCATCTCAGCGGCGGCCGGGCGATCCTGGGACTCGGGGTGTCCGGGCCGCAGGTGGTGGAGGGCTGGTACGGCGAGCCGTTCGCGAAACCGTTGGCGCGCACCCGCGAATACGTCGGCGTGGTGCGGCAGGTGCTGGCCCGCGAGGCGCCGGTGGTGAACGACGGTTCGCACTACCCGCTGCCCTATCGGGGCCCCGGCGCGACCGGACTGGGCAAGCCGCTCAAGCCGATCACCCATCCGCTGCGCGCGGATCTGCCGATCTGGCTGGGTGCCGAGGGGCCGAAGAATGTCGCGCTCACCGCCGAGATCGCCGACGGCTGGCTGGCCATCTACTACACGCCGCGGCTGGCCGGGACGTACAACGAATGGCTGGACGAGGGTTTCGCCCGGCCCGGGGCCCGGCGCACCCGGGCGGATTTCGAGATCGCCGCGACGGCGCAGGTGATCCTCACCGACGACGTGGCCGGGGAACTCGATCGGCTGCGGCCGTTCTCGGCCCTGTACATCGGCGGGATGGGGGCCGAGGACGTCAACTTCCACGCGGAGGTGTACCGCCGCATGGGATACGGCGAGGTGGTCGACGAGATCACCGCGCTGTTCCGGTCCGGTCGCAAGGCCGAGGCGGCGGCCGCGGTACCCGACGAACTGATTCTCGACACGACCATCATCGGCGACGAGGCGCACGTCCGGGAACAGCTCGGGGTATGGGAGAAGGCCGGGGTGACGATGCTGCTCGTGGGGGCGCGCGACATCGAGCAGGTGCGGCGGCTCGCGCCCCTGCTAGCGCATTAGTAAACCCCGTAAATCAAGTCTTGTCAGCCGAGTGAACACGTTCTATTTTTGTCGTGTGGGTTACAACATCGCTGATCTTGTCGAACACGCCATCGATCTCGTGCCGGAACGTGTCGCGCTGGCCGACGACACCCGCTCGGTAACGTATGCCGAATTGGAGGAGCGAACCAACAAACTGGCGCACTACCTGCAGGAACATGGTGTGCAGCCGGGCGACAAGGTCGGCATCTACTCGCGCAACACGATCGAGGCCGTGGAGGCTATGGTCGCGGTGTTCAAAGCGCGCGCCGTGATGATCAACGTCAACTTCCGCTACGTCGAGAACGAGTTGCAATACATATTCGAAAATTCGGATATGGTCGCGTTGATCCACGAGCGCCGCTACACCGATCGGGTGGCCGGTGTGCGCTCGAATGTGCCCAAGTTGGGGACGGTTCTGGTCGTCGACGACGATACCGCCGGGCAGTTCCCCACCGCGCCGGATTCGGTCGAATACGAAGCGGCGCTGGCCGCTTCGTCCGGTGAACGGGACTTCGCCCCGCGCTCGCCCGACGACATCATGATGATCTACACCGGCGGCACCACCGGCCTGCCCAAGGGCGTGATGTGGCGGCACGAGGACTGGTGGCGGGTGCTCGGCGGCGGCATCAACTTCGTCACCGGCGAGGTCGTCCAGGACGAGTGGCAGCAGGCGAAGGTCGGCGCGGGTAATCCACAGCTGGTGCGGTATCCGATTCCGCCGATGATCCACGGCGGTTCGCAGACGGCCACCTTCCACAGCCTCTTCGACGGCGGCAAGGCGATCATGCTGCCGGAGTTCAGCGGACACGGGGTGTGGCAGGCCATCGACCGGCACACCATCAACCTCATCTTCGTCACCGGTGATGCGATGGCCCGGCCGATGCTCGACGCGCTGCAGGCCGGCAACCCGGAAACCGGTGAGCCGTACAAACATTCGAATCTGTGGGCGATGGCCTCCAGTGCCGCGCTGTTCTCGCCGGCGCTCAAGGACCAGTACCTGGAACTGCTGCCGACCACGATGATCACCGACTCGATCGGCTCCTCGGAGACCGGTTTCGGCGGCCTGTCGGTGGCGGCCAAGGGCGCCACCCACACCGGTGGCCCGCGGGTGAAGATCGACGCCTCCACCGATGTGCTCGACGAGGCGGGCAATCCGGTCGCGCCGGGCTCCGGGCAGGTCGGGCTGCTGGCCCGCCGCGGGCACATCCCGCTGGGCTACTACAACGACCCGGTGAAGACCGCCGCGACGTTCAAGGAGTTCAACGGGATTCGCTACTCCATCCCCGGTGACTACGCGCGGGTGGAGGCGGACGGGTCGGTCACGATGCTCGGCCGCGGTTCGGTGAGTATCAACTCCGGTGGCGAGAAGATCTACCCGGAGGAGGTCGAGGGCGCGCTGAAATGTCATCCGGACGTCTTCGACGCGCTGGTCGTCGGCGTGCCCGACGAGCGCTGGGGGCAGCGGGTCGGCGCGGTGGTGCACTGCCGCGACGGCAAGCGGCCGAGCCTGGAGGATCTGCGTCCGGTGCTGACCCGGGAGATCGCCTCCTACAAGCAGCCGCGCAGTCTCTGGTACGTGGACGCGATCCAGCGCAATCCGGCCGGCAAGCCCGATTACAAGTGGGCGCACGCGGAGGCCGAATCCCGGCCCTCGGACGAGGACGCACCGGCGTCGACCGCGAAATAAACCTGCTTTCCGGACAATTCACCCTCCGTTACCCGGTCTGTCCCTGATACGCCGTGGACGTCCGGTCAGGATGTCTGCGGTTTCGGGGATTACCTGTCGGTGCCCTGTGCCACAGTGGGACCAGAGCGGGGGTGCTGCGCGGCGATCGCGCACCGGACCGGGCCCAGAGGCCCCCGCTCGTGCGACGAGAGGAACGACGAGCATGAGCACCAGCGGGGGCGCCACCGGGGTCGAGGAGATCCTGCCCGAATTCGAGGGCTACCGGCGCGAACTGTGCGCCTACGCCTATCGGATGCTGGGTTCGTCCTTCGAGGCCGAGGATGCGGTGCAGGAGACGCTGACCAGGGCGTGGAAGGCCTACGACTCGTTCGAGGGCCGGTCCAGCCTGCGCTCCTGGTTGTACCGCATCGCCACCAACGTCTGCCTCGACATGCTCGACGGGCCGCAGCGGCGCGCCATGCCGATGGACCTCACCGGTCCCTCCTCGGCCGATGCGCAACTGCCGCCGCCGCGCACCGATCTGCCCTGGATCGAGCCCATTCCCAACGGGCTGGCCTTCGGCTCCGACCCGGCCGATCGGGCCGCCACCAAGGATTCGCTGCGGCTGGCCTTCCTGGCCGCCATGCAGCATCTGCCCGCCACCCAGCGCGCGATCCTCATCATGCGCGAGGTGCTGCGTTTCTCCGCCAACGAGACCGCCGACATGCTGACCATGTCGCCCACCTCGGTGAACAGCGCACTGCAACGGGCCCGCGCCACCATCGCCAAGGTGCAGCCGACGGCCGAGAAGGCCTACGACGAGACCGACGACGAGCAGCGCAAATTCGTCGAGGCGTATGTGCAGGCATTCGAGGCGTTCGACATGGACGCGCTCACCGCCCTGTTGAAGAAGGACGTCGACATGCAGATGCCGCCGTTCGACTTCTGGGTGCGCGGCCCGCAGGAGGTCGCGGCGTTCATGCTCACCATCGGATCGGCTTGCCGCGGTTCGAAACTCGTCCCGCTGGCCGGTGCCAACGGCCTGCCGGCCTTCGGCCACTACAAGCCGAGCGAGCACGATCCCGCGGTACTGGAGCCGTGGTCGATCACGGTGCTCGAACTCGACGGCGATCGTGGCATCAGCGGGCTCAACTACTTCCTGGACACCGAGAAGCTGTTTCCGCTGTTCGGCCTGCCGCCGGAGCTGCGGGTGTAGGGCGCGGGCGGAAGGGTTGTGCCACAACCCGTTCGCGCGCTGGATGCGTCACTGACCGCGCATCCAGAACGCTTCCCACTGATGACCGTCCGGATCGAGGAAGGTGCGCCCGTACATGCCGATCGCCATCTCCTGCATCCGCCGGTCCGGGTGCAGCTCCTCGACTCCGCCCGCGGCCACCGCGGCGGAGACCAGAGCGTCGACGGCGTGCACACTACCCAGCGCCAAGGCGTAGACCGCGCCCACGGTGGCGGTGGTGATCGCGCGCGGTCGCCGCGCGAAGTTGTGGAAGAAGTTCTGCGACAACAACATCACGCTGATGTTGTCGTCGATCACCACACAAGCGGCGGCATCGTCGGTGAACTCCTGATCGATCTTCCAGCCCAGCCGCTCGTAGAAGCCCTTCGACCGCTCCAGATCGGCCACCGGTAGGTTGAGGAAGATCATCGTGCTCGGCATACCCGAGTCCTCTCGGCCATGGGACAGTACGGACAGGTATATCGACGGTTCAACCAACCAGAACTCATCGCTGCTGTGTCCGATTGCTTCGGCTCCGCCTCGCTGGTTTGCGGCCTGTAACCCCGGCGTTCCGGCACCCGCTGCCTGCTCCTTCGTCGCATCGCATCGGGCACCGGAACGCCGGGGGCGGCCGCAAACCGCGCGGGGGTACCAGGGTGCGCAGCACATCGGGATTCGGGTCGGCCGTCGGGTGGACACCGCTGGCCGGTGAGCGGCTACCGTACCGGCATGTCCGATCCCGATAGCGGCGTGTACCTGATCACCGGGATTCAGGCGGCCGGTAAGTCGACCGTGGCGCAGGCGCTGGCCGAGCGGCTGCCCCGCTCGGTGCATGTGCGCGGGGATGTGTTCCGGCGCTTCGTGATCGGTGGCCGGGCGGAGATGTCGCCCGATCCGTCGGACGAGGCGCTCGACCAGTTGCGGCTGCGTCATCGTCTCGCCGCGCGGGTCGCCGACGACTATGCCGCCGCCGGATTCACCGTGGTGCTGCAGGACGTGGTGCTGGGTGCGATGCTGCCGTACCTGATCGGGCACATCCGGACCCGGCCGCTGCGGGTCGTCGTCCTGGCGCCGCGGCCGGAGGTGGTGGCGCGGCGTGAGGCCGGTCGTCCGAAGCGCGCCTACGGCCCGTTCACCGTCGAGGATCTGGACGCCGGTCTGCATCGCGATACGCCGCGGCTGGGTCTCTGGCTCGACACCTCGGACCTCACCGTCGAGCAGACCGTCGACGAAATCCGTACCCGCGCACAGCCGCTGGTGGTGGACTAGCGCGCGGGCCGGATCGGCCGGATCAGCCGATGCGCAGGGCTACCTCCACGCCGGGCTGGGTGGCGGAGGAGAGGTAGCCGGGGCCGCCGCGCAGGTATTCCATCAGTTCGGGGCTGGAATCGGAGTTGTCGGCGATGACGAGGGCGCCGGGGGCGAGGCGCGGCTCGAGCAGCCGCACGATGTCCAGGTACATATGCTTGGCGCCGTCCAGGAACAGGATGTCGACGCCGGCGGGTACATCGCGGGCCAGGGTCTCCATGGCGTCGCCGAGCCGGATCTCCACCAGATCGTCGAGCTGGGCCTCGGTCAGCGAGGCGAGGGCCGCCTGCGCCTTGGATTCGACGAATTCGGTGCCGATCACGCGGCCGCCGCCGTTGTCCCGGACCGCCGCGGCCAGGCACAGGGTGGACAGGCCGAAGGAGGTGCCGAATTCCACCACGGTCTTGGCGTGCCGGGTGCGGGCCAGGATGTACAGCAACTTCGCGGTCTCGGGACGGACCGCGAGGTACAGGTCCTTGGCGTCCTCCTCGAAGAAGGTCCGCCAGTTCTCCGGCTCGGGACGTCGCCCCTGGTCGGCGGACCAGTTCTCCCAGCGGGCGCGCATCGTCTCGCGCTGGTCGTCGACGTCGGCCTGCATCCGGGCGAGGACATCGGCCGCGGGGGAGCTCGTCAGAGTCGTCATGGCTACCAGCATCACACGACTCGGCCGCCGCGCGGTGTCCCAGCGGCCGTTCACAGCAGACCCGAAGGTCTCATATGCGCGCCGGGCCGGTGATTCAGTCGCGGGCCAGCAGCGCGCCGAGGGCGCGCAGATGGTCGGTGGCGCCGCCGAGCGCGAACTCGTTGTGCTTGGCGGCGATGAAGTAGTTGTGCACGATGTGGTCGCGGTCGATGCCGACACCGCCGTGCACGTGGACGGCGGTGTGGGCGACGCGGTGACCGGCGTCGGCGGCCCAGAACTTGGCGGTGTGGATCTCGGCGGTGGCGTCGAGCTCCTCGGACAGCCGCCAGGCCGCCTGGGTCACGGCCAGGCGCAGGCCCTGGACGTCGATGTAGCCGTCGGCGAGGCGCTGCGCGACCGCCTGGAAGCTGCCGATCTTGCGGCCGAACTGCTCACGCTCGCGCGCGTAGTCGGCGACCAGTTCGAGCGCGCGCTCCACCGTGCCGAGTTGCCCGGCGGCCAGGCCGAGCCAGGCGCGGTCCAGCAGCCAGGCGACCGCGCCGTCGTCCACGGCGCCGATCAATTCGGCCGGGGCCGAGTCGAATTCGAGTTCGGATTCCGGGGTCTTGTCCACCACGAGCTGTTCCGCCGACCGGACGCCGGGGCCGGCGGGATCGGCCAGGAACAGCGCGACCTGTTCGCCCGAGGTGCCGGATATCGTGGCGGGCACCAGGATTCGCGAGGCGTGGGCCGCGTACGGGACCGCGGTCTTGGCGCCGGTCAGCAGCCAGCGGTCGCCGTCGGCGGTCGCGTGGGTGGTCGGCCGGGCCGGATCCCAGTTGCGTTCCTCGGCCAGCGCCACGGTCAGGATCTCCTCGCCCGCAGCGGCTTTCGCGGCCCGCTCGGCCTGGGCCGGCGAGCCGAAGCGGGCCAGCGCGGCGGCGCCGAGCGCGATCGACCACAGGTACGGCACGGCGGCGACGTGGCGGCCCAGTTCGCGCAGGATCGCGGTCTGCTCCAGCACGCCGAAATCGCTGCCGCCCAGCGCCTCCGGCAGTGTCGATGCCAGCACCCCGGTCTCGGCCAGCGACCGCCACAGCGGTTCGTCGAAACGGGCCGGCGCGTGGTCGAGTTCGCGCAGGCGGTCGGCGGTGACGAGTTTGCCGCACACTTCACCGGTCAGCCGGGTGAGATCCTGCTGAGCTTCGGTCGGCGTGAAATCCATTGTGATTACCTGGCTTTCGAGATCAGCGGGCGGCGGCGGGCTGGCGCAGGGCGGTCATGGCGATGATGTCGCGCTGCACCTCGTTGGTGCCGCCGCCGAAGGTGAGGATCAGGCAGGAGCGGTGCATCCGTTCCAGCCGCCCGCGCAGCAGTGCGCCCGGCGAATCCTGGCGCAGGTAGGCCTGCGGGCCGAGCACCTCCATCAGCAGTCGGTAGGCCTCCGTGGCGAGTTCGGTGCCGAGGACCTTGCAGGTGGAGGCATCCCACGGCCGCGGCGCGGACACGGGGGCCGACGCGATCTCCCAGTTCAGCAGCTTCAGGTATTCGACCTTGGCGTGCACCCGGGCCAGATTGATCTGCACCCATTCGCTGTCGATCACCCGCGCGCCGCGGGCGTCGCGGGACTCCCGGGCCCAGTCCAGGGTCTGGGCCAGGGCCAGTTGCAGCGAGCCCGCCGAGGTCAGCGCCACCCGTTCGTGATTGAGCTGATTGGTGACCAGCGACCAGCCGCCGTTCTCCGGGCCGACCAGCGCGGTCGCGGGGACCCGTACGTCCTGGTAGTAGGTGGCGCTGGTGTCGACCCCGGCCATGGTGTGCACCGGGGTCCAGGAGAAGCCCTCGGCCGTGGCCGGCACGATGAACATGCTGATGCCCTTGTGCTTCTTGGCCGTCGGATCGGTGCGCGCGGCCAGCCATACGTAGTCGGCGTAGGGGATCAGGCTGGTCCACATCTTCTGGCCGTTGATGATCCAGTCGTCGCCGTCGCGCACGGCGGCGGTGCGCAGGCTCGCGAGATCGGTGCCGGCGCCGGGTTCGGAGTAGCCGATGGAGAAGTGCAGTTCACCCGCCGCGATCTTGGGCAGGAAGAACTTCTTCTGCTCCGCGCTGCCGTAGTGCATGATCGTCGGCGCCACCGAGTTGATGGTCAGGAACGGCACCGGGGCACCGGCGATCGCGGCCTCGTCGGCGAAGATCAGCATGTCCAGCGTCGGGCGGTCCTGCCCGCCGTACTCCTTCGGCCAGCCCAGCGCGAGCCAGCCGGCCTGTCCCATCTCGCGGACGACCTCGCGATAGACGTTGCCGGTGCCGTATTCGCCGGTCTGCGCGGACAGCGCGGCCCGCCGCTCCGGCGTGATCAGCCGCGCGAAGTACTCGCGGAGTTCGGCACGCAGTTGCTCCTGCTGCTGGTTGTACGCGATCCGCATGGGTCACCTCGTCGTCGGTGGTCGTTGGGCCGATCATTGCACAAGGACTGGAACATGTTCCAGTATGAGGGTGCGATTCGGCACGATGGGCCGTCTCGGGCCGAACCGGGCTTGTAGGCTGGCGTCACCAGCGGCAAAGGAGTCATCAATGAAGCTCATCGTGGATTTCGACCAGTGCGAGGCCAATGGCATCTGCGTCGGAATCGCCCCGGACATCTTCGAACTCGATGATCAGGACTACCTGAACGTCAACGTGTCCGACGTGCCCGACGATCGCCTCGACGCGGTCCGCGAGGCGGTCGCCCAGTGCCCGAAGGCGGCGCTGCGGCTCGAGTGAGCCGCTCTTGCCGATAACTGAAACACGTTCTAGAGTCGGGCTCGTGAGCGAGCATGACGTGGACCTCTCCGGTCGAGTGGCAATCGTGACCGGAGCCGGTGCGGGCCTGGGGCGAGCCGAGGCGCTCGCACTGGCTCGCGCGGGCGCCGCGGTCGTGGTCAACGACCTGGCCGAGACCGAGGCCACCGCGGCCACCCTGGCCGAGATCCGGGAGCTCGGGGCGAAGGCCGAATTCGTGGCCGGCAGCGTGGCGGATCGCGCCACGGCCGATGCATTGATCGCAACGGCGGACGAAACGTTCGGCGGCGTGGATATCGTCGTCAACAACGCCGGAATTACGAGGGATCGAATGCTTTTTAATATGTCCGATGAGGATTGGGACGCGGTGATCGCGGTCCATCTGCGCGGGCATTTCCTGTTGTCGCGCAATGCCGCCGGGTACTGGCGTGGCAAGTCGAAAGAATCAGGTTCTCCGGTGTTCGGCCGGTTGATCAACACCTCTTCCGAGGCAGGTTTGACCGGTTCGCCGGGACAGGCCAACTATGCGGCGGCGAAGGCCGGTATCGCACAGTTGACCGTGTCGGCCGCGCGCGGTCTGGCCCGGATCGGCGTGCGGGCCAATGCCATCTGCCCGCGAGCGCGCACGGCGATGACCGAGCAGGTCTTCGCGCCGGCGCCGGACGCCGAGGTGGATCCGCTGTCGCCCGATCATGTCGCCCGGCTGGTCGCCTACCTGGCCACACCCGCCGCCGACGCGATCAACGGACAGGTCTTCGTCGTGTACGGCTCGACCGTCGCGTTGATGGCCGCGCCGGAGGTCGAGCGGTGGTTCGAGGCGGACGGTCCGCAGTTCTCGATCGCGGAACTGGCCGGCGCGCTCGGCACGCACTTCGCCGAACGGCCCGCCGAACGGATGTTTTCCGCGGCCGCCGCACTGCGACTCTGACGAATTTCCACACCGTCGCACGGAGACGGTCGTCGCCGAAAGGCGGTTGATCGGCGCTCGGGTCCTTGGTAGACATGGGGGTCGATGGCGCACTCGGGTTATTCGAACGGCATACTGTACGCCGTATGAACCTGTTCCAGTCCGTTGCACCGAGTCGGCAAGAAAAGAACAGCTGAAAAACGAGAATTCGCCTCCACATAGCGCGGTGAACGTGTTCTAATTGTGCAGGCGGGGCGGGGCAGTAACTCTTCGGAGCGGCCCGCTGCTGGGGTTCGATGCGCGACGCTGCGCAGGCACGGCAAGGAGGAATCGCGGAATGAACGAGGTCCTTGCCGTCCCGTTACGAGCGGTCGGCGGGTTCTTCGAACTCACCGCCGACGTGGCTCGCGCGGCGGTCCGGCGGCCCTTCCAGCGACGCGAATTCATCGATCAGGCCTGGTTCGTCGCTCGCGTCTCCATCGTTCCGACTCTGCTGGTGGCGATTCCGTTCACCGTGCTGGTGAGCTTCACCCTCAACATCCTGCTGCGGGAGATCGGTGCGGCCGATCTGTCCGGCGCGGGTGCGGCATTCGGGTCGATCACCCAGGTCGGGCCGATCGTGACGGTACTGATCGTGGCCGGCGCCGGCGCCACCGCGATCTGCGCGGACCTCGGCGCCCGCACCATCCGCGAGGAGATCGACGCGATGCGGGTACTCGGCATCGACCCGATCCATCGGCTGGTGGTGCCCCGCGTACTGGCCTCGATGTTCGTGGCGGCCTTGCTGAACGGGCTGGTCTCCACGATCGGCATCCTCGGCGGCTTCCTCTTCTCCGTCTTCCTGCAAGGGGTCAATCCGGGTGCGTTCGTGAACGGCATCACACTGCTGACGCATCTGCCCGAGCTCGTCATCTCCGAGGTGAAGGCCACGCTGTTCGGTCTGGTCGCCGGGCTGATGGCCTGCTACCTGGGCCTGAACGTCCGGGGTGGGCCCAAGAGCGTCGGCGACGCGGTCAATCAAACGGTGGTGTTCTCCTTCATGGCCCTGTTCGTGGTCAATGTCGTGGTCACCGCCGTCGGGATCAAGTTCACAGCGCGGTGATGGCATGGCCTTCGTGATCGAATCCAGGTTCCCGCGTACGGTACGTCGAGTGCGCAGGATGTCCGACTCCCTCGATGGTGTCGGCAGACACGCACAGTTCTACGCGAAGTCGCTGGCCTCGGTGCCGCGCGCGCTGATCCACTACCGCACCGAGACCATCCGGCTGATCGCCGAGATCAGCATGGGTACCGGCGCGCTGGCGGTGATCGGCGGCACGGTGGTGATCGTCGGCTTCCTGACCCTGTTCGCCGGCGGCACCATCGCGGTGCAGGGATACAGCTCGCTGGGCAATATCGGCGTCGAGGCGCTGACCGGGTTCTTCGCCGCCTTCATCAACGTCCGCATCGCGGCGCCGGTGATCTCCGGCATCGGTCTGGCCGCCACCATCGGCGCCGGCGCCACCGCGCAACTCGGCGCGATGCGGGTGGCCGAGGAGATCGACGCGCTGGAGTCCATGGCGATCCGGCCGGTGCCCTTCCTGATCGGCACCCGGGTGCTGGCGGGCATGATCGCGATCGTCCCGCTGTACGCACTGGCGGTGATCGCCTCCTTCGTCGCCAGCCGGTTCGCGACCGTCGACATCTACCACCAGTCCGCCGGCGTCTACGACCACTACTTCTCCACGTTCCTGATTCCCAGCGACATCCTCTGGTCGTTCGTGCAGGCGATCTTCATGGCCCTGGCGGTCATGCTGATCCACACCTACTACGGCTATCACGCCACCGGCGGTCCGGTCGGCGTCGGCGTCGCGGTCGGCAACGCGGTGCGCGCGTCGCTGGTCGCGGTGGTGACGGTGACCCTGCTCGTCTCGCTGGCCATCTACGGCACCTCCGGCAACTTCCATCTCTCGGGGTAGGCATGGCGGCGAACAAATTGGTCGAAAAGGACGGTGCTGGAAGAGTTTTCGGTGCCGGATGGAGTGTGAAACTGGCCGGGCTGGGCATGGTGCTGGCGCTGGTGGCGATCGTCGCGGTCGCGCTGACGATGTTCGCCGGCGGGTTCACCTCCACCGAGGCGGTCTACATCGACACCTCGCGCGCCGGACTGGTGCTCGATCCGGATGCCAAGGTCAAGATCCGGGGCGTGGAAATCGGCCGCGTGCAGAGTGTTTCGTACGCCGGTGACCGGGCCCGCCTGCGGCTGGCGATCGATCCGCACGAGTTGACGCTGGTACCGGCCAACGCCACCGTGGACATCCGCTCCACCACCGTGTTCGGCGCGAAGTACGTGAATTTCGCGGTGCCGGAACAACCCTCGGCGGACCATCTGCGGCCCGGCGCCACCGTGTCCGCGCAGGCGGTGACCGTCGAATTCAACACGCTGTTCCAGCATCTCAGCGATGTGCTGGCGAAGGTGCAGCCGGAGAAGCTCAATGCGACCCTGACCGCCCTCGGCACCGCCCTGCAGGGCCGCGGCGACGAACTGGGCCGGCTGCTCGCCGACTCCGATCACTATCTGCGCGACATCAATCCGAGCCTGCCGGACCTGCAACGGGATCTGCAGACCTCGGTCCCGGTGACGGAGCTGTACGCAGACACCGCCCCCGATCTGCTGCGGACCACCGACAACGCGGCGGTGACGAGCCGGACGCTGGTGCGGCATCAGGACGATCTGGACGCGGTGCTGCTGAACGTGATCGGCCTCGCCGACACCACCGGATCGGTGTTGCGGGACAACGAGACTCAACTGGTCAGCGCGCTGGATCTGTTGCGGCCCACCAGCGAACTGCTCGACGAGTACAGCCCGGAGCTGTACTGCCTGGTCGTCGGCGTGGCCGATGCGCTGCCGGTGGCGAACCAGATCTTCGGCGGGCAGGGCCCGTGGGTGAATCTGAACGCCAGCTTCATGCCCGGCGGCGAGCCGTACAAGTACCCGAAGGACCTGCCGAAGGTGAACGCCACCGGCGGCCCGCACTGCGAGGGCATCCTGGACCGGGTGCCCGGCAGCCATTCCGACTACCTGGTCACCGACACCTCGCAGGGTGAGGTGTGGACGCCCAGCCTGGACTCGCATTCCAACGGGGCCAGGGTGTTCCAGTTGCTGTTCGCCGGACTGCCGGGGGTGCCCAACCCATGAGAGTCAAACCGCACGCCAGCACCGTGAAGCTCGGAATCTTCACCCTGGTGATGCTGCTCGTCCTGGCGCTGCTGGCGGTGATCTTCAGCCAGATGCGGTTCGCCCGGGAGAACGGCTATCACGCGGTGTTCACCAGTTCGTCCGGGATGCTGCCCGGTGCGAAGGTGCGCATCGCGGGTGTCCCGGTGGGCTCGGTGTCGCGGGTGTCGGTGGGCCGGGATCATCTCGCGCACGTCGACTTCGACGTCGATCGGCAGTACCGGCTGTACACCAGTACCCGGGCGACCATCCGCTACGAGAATCTGGTCGGCGACCGGTATCTGGAGCTGATGGAGGGGCCGGGTACCGCGCAGACCATGTCGTCCGGCGGCACCCTCGGCGTCGACCGGACCAAACCGGCGCTGGATCTGGACCTGCTGCTCGGCGGCTTCAAACCGTTGCTGCGCGGGCTGGATCCGGCGCAGGTGAATGATCTGACCAGCGCGCTGTTGCAGGTGTTCCAGGGTCAGGGCGGCACGCTGGTCGCGCTGCTGAACAGCTCGGGCTCGTTCGCGAAGACCCTCGCCGATCGGGATGCGCTGATCGGCAGCGTCATCGACAACCTGAAGACGGTGCTGGCCACCCTGGACAGCCGCGACAAGGAATTCGACACCACGCTCACCGAACTGCAACGGCTGGTCAGCGGGCTGGCCGCGGACAAGGATCCGATCGGCGCGGCACTGCCGCGGCTGGCCGGTGCGACCGGTGACCTCACCGCCCTGTTGCAGGAGGCGCGGCCGGATCTGAAGGCGGACTTCGATCAGCTGGGCCGGTTGTCGGGCAACCTCGACGAGCGCTCCGCCGACGTGCAGTGGGTGCTGGACAAACTGCCGGACACCTACAAGAAGCTGGTGCGTATCGGTTCCTACGGGTCCTTCCTCAACATGTACGTCTGCGGCACGAACTTCCTGATCGACGGCCCGGACGGCAAGCCGATGCATGTGAACCTGCCCGGATTACAGACCACGGGGAGGTGTTCCGACCAGTGAGCGAGCAGCGTTCCACCCTGGCCACCGTCGGCATCATCGGCATCGTCGTCGCGGCGACCGTCTCGCTGTCGGCCCTGCAGTTCGACCGGCTGCCGTTCGTCCGCTCCGGCGTCGAGCACTCCGCCTACTTCGCCGATGCCGGTGGGCTGATGGACGGCGATCCGGTGCAGGTCGCGGGGGTGCGCTCCGGCCGGGTCGAACGGGTGCGGCTGGCCGGCGCGAAGGTGCTGGTGACCTTCAGCCTGGACGATTCGATCGTGCTGGGTAAGCAGACCACCGCCGCGATCAAGACCAACACCGTACTGGGCCGCAAATCCCTCGAGGTGGTACCCACCGGCGACGGGGTGATTCGTGGTGACGATCCGATTCCGTTGGCGCGCACCACTTCTCCGTATTCACTGAACGACGCGCTGGGTGATCTGGCCGGTACCGTCAAGGGCCTGGACACCGATCGGGTGAATCAGACCCTGGACGCCCTCTCCGGCGCCTTCGCCGACACCCCGGCCCCGCTGCGCGGCGCGCTGGACGGCGTGACCGCCCTCTCGCGCAGCCTCAACGCCCGCGACAAGGCGCTGACCGAACTGCTGGCGCACGCGCAGGACGTCACCAAGGTGCTCGCGAGCCGCTCCGATCAGATCAACGCACTGCTGCTCGACGGCAACGATCTGCTCGGTGAGCTCAACGCTCGCAGGGCGGCGCTGAGCCAGCTGATCGTGAACGTGAACGGGCTGGCCCAGCAGCTGAGCGGATTCGTCGCCGACAACGAGGCCTCGTTGAAACCCACACTGGACAAACTGAATTCGGTGCTGGCGCTGTTGCAGCGGAACAAGGACAACCTCGGCAAGGCGCTCGACTCGCTCGGGCCGTTCGCCGCCGCGCTGGGGGAGCAGGTCGGCAGCGGGCCGTACTTCCAGGCGTACGTGTCCAACGCGACCAGCCTCACGCTGCGGGTGCTGGTCGACGCGCTGGTATGGCCGGATCACGTGCCGGAGTCGTTGAACGACTACATCAATCACCCGCCGTTGTCGGTCGGTCCGTCGATCCAGGAGCCGCCGCGATGAGCATGGTCAGCAGGGTCCGGGATTCGCGGGTGGGCCGGTTGCCGCGGTGGGTGCGGATCGCCGCCGCGGTGGTGGTCGTCGCGCTGGTCGGCTGGGGCGCCTACGGCGTACTCGCCGATATCGGGAAGAAGCATGTCACCGCGTATTTCACGAGTACCAACGGGTTGTACGCCGGTGACGAGATCCGGGTACTCGGGGTGAAGGTCGGGCGGATCGACTCGATCCGGCCGGGCCGCGACCGCGCCACGGTGAAGCTCACGGTGGATCGCGGCGTCGACCTGCCGGCGGACGCGCGCGCGGTGATCATCTCGCCCTCGCTGGTGTCGGCGCGGTTCATCCAGCTCGCGCCCGCCTACACCGGCGGCCCGAAGTTGCGCGACCGCGCAGAGATCCCGGCCGAGCGCACCGCGATCCCGGTCGAATGGGACGACATCAAGGCCGAACTGTCCAAGCTGTCCCAGGCGCTCGGCCCGATCGGCGACGACAAGCAGGGTTCGTTCGGGCGGTTCGTGAACACCGCCGCCGACAATCTCGCCGACGGCAACGCGCAGGCGTTGCGCGACACCCTGCACGAACTGTCCAGCACGTTGAACACCCTCTCGGACGGGCGCACCGACCTGTTCGGCACCGTGCGCAATCTGCAGCAGTTCGTCGACGTGCTGTCCAAGAGCAACGACCAGATCGTGCAGTTCGGCGGCCGGCTGGCCTCGGTCTCCTCGGTACTGGCCGGGGTGTCCACGGATCTCGGTACCGGACTGGACAATCTGGACTCCGCGGTGGCCGATGTGAAGCGGTTCCTGGACGAGCGCGGCGGGCAGCTGACCGAGAGCGTGCAGCGACTCGCCGATGCCACCCAGGTGCTCGCCGACAAGCGCGACGATCTGGCGCGGGTGCTGCACGCGGGCCCCACGGCGCTGGCGAACTTCTACCAGATCTACAAGCCCGCACAGGGTTCGCTGACCGGCGCGGTGGTCGGCGTCAATGCCGCCAATCCGTTCGCCTTCCTCTGCGGGGCGATCGAGGGTATCGAGAACCACGACTCCGATCGGTCCGGTGCGCTGTGCCGGCAGTACCTGGCCCCGGTGATCCAGTCGCTGATGATGAACTATCCACCGCTGCTGGTGAATCCGGCCTCCGGGCAGGGCGCGTTCCCGAATCAGCTCACCTACAGCACGCCCGATCTGGCCGACCGGATGCAGGCGCAGAACCAACCGCCCGCCGCACCGGTCTCGGTGCCGACGGACTTCCTGGGTCTCGCGATTCCGGGAGGTACGCGATGAACACTCGAATCCGGCTGGCCGGGGCCGTGATCGGCCTCGCGGTCCTGCTGACCGCGACCGGCTGTCAGTGGGACGGGCTGAACACGCTGCCGATGCCGGGTGCGGCCGGCACCGGCGCGGGGTCCTGGCAGGTACGCATCCAGATGCCGAATGTCACGACGCTGACCCGTAATTCGCCGGTGAAGGTGGACGACGTCACCGTCGGCACGGTCACCGACATCACGGTCGAGGGCTGGCACGCGCTGGTCACCGTGAGCCTGGACAAGGATGTGCGGTTGCCGGAGAACGCCACCGCGCGGATCGGCCAGACCAGCCTGCTGGGCAGTAATCACGTCGAGCTGGCGGCCCCGAAAGATGTTGCGCCGCAAGGACAATTGCACAACGGTGACGTGATACCGCTGGAGCGGGCGGGCGACTATCCGACCACCGAGCAGGTGCTGTCCTCGTTGTCGGTGGTACTCAACGGCGGCGGTATCTCGCAGCTGGAGACCATCACCCACGAACTGGACGCCACCTTCCACGGCCGCCAGGACGACATCCGGGATCTGCTGCCCCAATTGTCCACGCTCACAACGACGTTGAATCAGCAGACTGCCGACATCATCGCGGCCATGAGCGGCCTGGACCGGTTCGCCGGGGTCCTGGCCCGGCAGAAGGACGACCTGACCACCGCGATCACGCAGATCCACCCGGCGCTGACCGTCCTCGCGGACCGGCGGGAGAACATCACGAAAACCCTGACCGCGCTGGGCGATCTGAGCGATGTGGTGCAGCGGATCATCGCGAACTCCGGCGCGAACCTCACCGCCGATCTCGCGCATCTGCGGCCCGCGTTGCAGTCGCTGGCCGATACCGGGACCAAACTGGCCGACTCGCTGCAGATCCTGCTCACCTTCCCGTTCCCGTTGAAGAATCTCGACAACGCGTTGAAGGGTGACTACCTGAATCTGCTGATGACGGTGGACATCACGGGTGCGCGGCTGGATTCCAACTTCCTCACCGGAACCGCGCTCGGCGGCCGCTTCGGCGGGGTGGAGGGCGCGCTCGGCGCCTTCGCCGGAACCGCGGAGGGTAAGGGCGATCCGGTGACCGGGCCGTTGCAGGCGCCGCCGCCCACGCCCGCGCCGGCCCCGAGTATTCCCGGGCTGCCGCCGATTCCGGGCCTGCCCGCGATTCCGGGGCTCACGGTGCCCGCGCCGCAGGCGCCCGCGGCCGCACCCGCACCGCCGGATTCCGCACCGGCGCCGGGACCCGATTCCGCACCGGCGAACCCGGCTCCCGACGTGCCCGGAGGGGGGACGGATCGATGAAGCTCACCCGGTTCGTACGCAATCAGCTGGTCATCTTCGCGGTGCTGACCGTCGTCGGCCTGCTCGTGATGGCGGGCAGCTATGTGCATCTGCCCGCGATGTTCGGGGTCGGCCGCTACGGGGTCACCGTGCGGCTGAGCGCGACCGGGGGCCTGTACCCGAGCGCCAATGTCGCGTACCGCGGCACCAATATCGGCAAGGTGAGCGACGTCCGGCTCACGCCGACCGGGGTGGACGCGGTGCTGTCCATCGACAGTGACTACAAGGTGCCCCTCGACAGCGATGCCTACGTGCGCAGCGTCTCCGCGATCGGTGAGCAGTACGTGGATCTGGTGCCCGTCGAGAATCCCCAGGGCGGCATGCTGCACAACGGTTCGGTGATCGAGGTGGGGCGCACCCGGCTGCCGCAGGATGTCGGCGCGATGCTGGACCAGGCGGATCGGCTGCTGACCAGCGTCGCCGACACCAAACTGCGCGAGGTGATCGACGACGCCTTCGTCGCCTTCAACGGGGCCGGGCCGGACCTGCAGAAGTTCATCGACTCGGCGTCGCTGCTGGTGCAGGAGGCGCAGGCGAACACCGGGCAGACCAAGGATCTGCTGGAACGGATCGGGCCGCTGCTCGACACCCAGAACCGGTCCGCGGATTCGATCCGGGCCTGGACGCAGAACCTCGCGACCGTGACCGACCAACTGCGGCAGCATGATCCGTCGCTGGGGCAGCTGCTGGAGCGGACCCCGTCGGCGGCGCAGAAGGTGAGCTCCACCTTCCAGCAACTGAAACCCACACTGCCGCTGCTGTTGTCGAATCTGGTCAGCGTCGGGCAGGTCGGCGTCACGTATCACGCCGGGCTGGAACAGATCCTGGTGATCTATCCGCCGCTGATCGCCGCGCTGCTGACGGTGATCCGCGGCCCGGTCGAATACGGCGCGACGGTCGACTTCATGCTGGGCCTCAACGATCCGCCCGGCTGCCTGACCGGCTTCCTGCCCACCGGCCAGTGGCGTGCTCCCACCGCCACCGACCACCCCGACATCCAGGGCGATCTGTACTGCAAGGTGCCGCAGGACGCCAAGGAAGCGGTGCGCGGTATCCGCAACACCCCGTGCGCGGATGTGCCCGGGAAGCGCGCGCCGACGCCGGAGCTGTGCCACGACCCGCAGGGCTATGTTCCGGAGGGGGACAACCCGCCGTTCCAGACGCCTGCCGCGGCGGGCTCGCCGCCGGACGACCAGCCGGGCGCTCCGGGGCAGACCCATCCGGCGGCCGTGTCCACCTCCCGGGACCCCGTCAGCGGAACCTTCGTCGGCCCCGACGGCCGGACCTATCACCAAGGTGACGTCGGTCCCGACGGATCCGGGAGAGTACCGTCCACCTGGCAGGCGATGTTCGAGGAGCCACTGCGATGAGCGACAGCAGAAGGAACAGCGGACTATCCCGGCGGCGCGCGAGCCGCCGGGCGGGGCCTCCGGTGGAGGAGCCCGGCACCGCCGTCGCATCGGGGAGCGGCCCGGTCAGCGGGTCGACTGCGGCTCGTACCGATTCGGCCACCGCTTCGGCTCCGACCGCGCTCGATTCGGCCACCGCTTCGGCTCCGACCGCGCTCGATTCGGCCACCGCTTCGGCTCCGACCGCGCTCGATTCGGCCATCGCTTCGGCTGCGGCCGGGCCTGGTCCGGCTATCGCTTCGGCTGCGGCCGGGCCTGGTCCGGCTATCGCTTCGGCTGCGGCCGGGCCTGGTCCGGCTATCGCTTCGGCTGCGGCCGGGCCTGGTCCGGCTATCGCTTCGGCTGCGGCCGGGCTTGATCCGGCGACCGCTTCGGCTGCGGCCGCGCTCGGTCCGGCGACCGCTTCGGCTCCGGCCGGGCCCGGTCCGGCCATCGAATCCGCCGAGTCCGATCCGGCGACCGAGTCTGCGTCAGCGCATGGTGTTCCGGAGCCGGGGAAGGTCTATCGGTCCACGGGTGTGGATGCGGAGGCCGAGGATGCCGTCGACGAGGGCGAGTCGGCGTGGACCTACATCGACCTCACGACGGCTCGACCGGCGCCGCGGCCGGATGTCGCGACAGCGGCGGATCCCACCGCCGACAGCGCGACCGTCCACCGGAGCCTCGGGGTGCTCGGCTGGGCCGCCGCGGTGGTGGCGGTGTTGTCGCTGGTGCTGCTGCTGGGGGCCGGTGGCGTGTTCGTCTATCACCAGCGGCACGCGGATGCGATGGCGGAGCGGCGCACCGAATACGTGCAGACCGCCAAGCAGGCCATCCTCAACCTCACCAACATCCAGGACGATACGGCCTCCGCGGATATCGACCGGGTGCTGTCGGTCTCGTCCGGGCAGCTGAAGGCCGAATACTCTTCGCAGAAGGACGCGTACGCGAAGGTCGTGCAGCAGGCCAAGGTGAAGGCGCACGGCGAGATCGTCGAGGCGGCGCTGGAGAGCGAGGACGCCGGCACCGGCCGGGTGCTGGTCGCCGCGACCCAGACCCTCACCAACGCCGGATCGGCCCAGCCGCAGCAGCGCACCTACCGGTTCCGGGTCACGGTGACCCGCGACGACAGCGGCACCGTCACCGCCTCGGAAGTGGAGTTCGTGGCATGAACCTCGGAACGAAACGCATCGTGCTGGTGGTCACGGCGGTCGTGCTGTTCGTCGCCGCGGTCGCGACCTCGGTGGTCGTCGGCTACCGATTCTGGTCGGATCGGGAGGCCGAGCAGGCCCGCGCCGCCTCCGCCACCGCCGCCCAGCGCACGCTGGAGTCGATCTTCACCTACGACTACCGGACCGTCGACAACGAATTGCCCAAGGCGGCAGACAATCTCACGCAAAACTTCCGCCACGACTACCTCATCCTGATCAAGAACGACATCGCGCCCGGGGCGAAGGAGAAGGAGCTGACCGTGCGGGCCACCGCCGAGGCGGTCGGCGTGATCTCCACCGAACGTTCGCACGCGGTGGTGCTGGCATATCTGAATCAGGTACTCACCAGCAAGGATTCGCCGCAGGGCTCGGTACTCAACACCAGGGTGCGGGTCAACCTCGACAAGGACGACGGGCACTGGCTGGTCCAGCGGATCGACCCGATCTAGCTCCCGGCGGCCTCCTCAGCGGCCGACACTACTACTCGGAGTCGTCGTCGCTGAGTAGGGCGCTGCCTGCGACGCGGTCCTGGGCCAGCGCCTCCAGGAAGGCTCGGGCCCAGCGGTCCACGTCGTGCGCGAGAACCTGCCGCCGCAGTGCGCGCATCCGGCGCCGGCGGGTGTCGGCGTCGTCGCCGATGGCGTGCAGGATCGCTTCCTTCACGCTCTCCAGATCGTGCGGATTGCACAGGTAGGACTGCCGCAATTCCGCTGCCGCGCCGGTGAATTCGCTCAGCACCAGGGCGCCGTTGAGGCCGCTGTGGCAGGCCACGTACTCCTTGGCGACCAGATTCATGCCGTCGCGCAGCGGCGTCACCAGCATCACGTCCGCGGCGACGAAGAACGAGACCAGTTCCTCACGCGGGATCGGCCGGTGCAGATAGTGCACGAACGGGTAACCGACGCGGGAGAATTCGCCGTTGATGCGGCCCACCTGGCGTTCGATATCGCTGCGCATCTGGATGTAGCTCTCGACGCGCTCGCGGCTCGGGGTGGCGAGCTGCACCATCACCGTCTCCGCAGGGTCGATCTTGCCCTCCTGCAACAACTCCTCCAGCGCGGCGAGCCGGATGTCGATGCCCTTGGTGTAGTCGAGCCGGTCGACGCCGAGAAGGATGTTCTTGGGATTGCCGAGTTCCGCGCGGATCTGCGCGCCGCGCTCGCGCACCGACCGCCGCCGCGAGTACTCGTCCAGTTCGGCCGAGGCGATCGAGATCGGGAAGGCGCCCACCCGCACGGTGCGGAAACCCACCTGCACCACACCCATTTTCGCGCGCACGCCGACCGTGCCGCGCGAAGTGGGCTGCCCGGCAAGTCTTCTCGCGAGATACAGGAAGTTCTGCGCGCCGCCGGGCAGATGGAAGCCGATCAGGTCGGCGCCGAGCAGGCCCTCGACCAGCTCTGTGCGCCAAGGCATCTGGAGGAACAGCTCGATCGGCGGGAACGGGATGTGCAGGAAGAAGCCGATGGTCAGATCGGGCCGCAGCATGCGCAACATCTTGGGCACCAGCTGCAACTGGTAGTCCTGCACCCACACCGTCGCGCCCTCGGCGGCCACCTTCGCCGTGTACTCCGCGAAACGGCGGTTCACGTCCACGTAGGCGGTCCACCAGCGGCGGTGGTACTCCGGCCGCACGATCACGTCGTGGTACAGCGGCCACAGCGTGCCGTTGGAGAACCCCTCGTAGTAGTCGGCGACCTCCTCGGCCGACAACGGCACCGGATACAGCTCCAGGCCGTCCTCGATGATCGGGTCCACGTCGACGTCGGGGACGCCGGCCCACCCCACCCAGGCGCCGTTGTTGCTGCGCAGCACCGGTTCCAGCGCCGTGACCAGACCGCCCGGGCTGCGCTTCCAGCGCTTGGTGCCGTCGGGCAGCCGCTCCAGATCAACCGGCAGACGATTGGCGACGACCACGAATCCGGAACCGGCGCTGCCGTGTCCTCCGGTCTCGGCGGCGTCCTCGTCCGGTTCGCCGGGTAAGGATAGGTCGGTCGGGGATTGGCTCATCTGGTCCACTGCTGGATCCTCCGGTCGCCGGGCCGTCTCGGCGTTGAAGTTGTACTGAAGTGAGGTCTTCGGCGGAGACCCGTGCGGTTCAGTCGCCGCGGCCGCTGGGCGCGATGCCGAGCATCGACAGCAGCATCCGGCATTCGTCGGCGTCGGTTGCGTAGGCGGCCACCACGCGCTGGGCCTGGCGGGCGGTCTCGTCCGCCAGCGGCTCCAGGTCGTCGTCCGCGATGTCGTTGGCGCCCTTCGCGGCCATCGTCGTGTCCTCTCGGCTCGGGCTGCGATCACACAGCTCGGATTGTCACGGTTCTCGAGAGTCCATGGTATCGGGCGGCGACCTGGGTACTGTCGCCTCGGGCATACCTCGCCCGAACTGCAACGGCCGCAACGCCCGGGCGAAACACCCGAGCCCGGCCAACCTATACCGTGGGGTAGGGAATGCAGAAGGTAGCAGAAAGGGTCCGAAGCTCATGCCGTTGGCCACGGTGAACGGAATCGCGCTGAACTATCAGGTGAAGGGGGACAGGGCGCAGGGCACCGACACCAAGGGCGCGGCGCCGCTGGTCGTGCTGATCATGGGCACCGGCAGCCCCGGCCGCGTGTGGGAGCTGCATCAGGTGCCCGCGCTGCTGGCCGCAGGGTACCGGGTGTGCACCTTCGACAACCGCGGCATCGCGCCCTCGTTCGAATCGACCGCCGGGATCGCCATCGAGGACATGGTCGCCGACACCGCGGCCCTGATCGAACTGCTGGACGAGGGTCCGGCGCTGGTCGCGGGCACCTCGATGGGCGCCCGGGTCGCCCAGGAACTGGCGCTGGCCCGGCCCGACCTGGTCCGCAAGGCCGCCTTCCTGGCCGGTCACGCCCGCCTGGACCTGTTCCAGAAGACGCTGTCGGAGGGCGAGCACGAACTCGACGCGAGCGGTGTGCGGCTGCCCGCCAAGTACGACGCGGCGATCACCGCAGTGATGAATCTCTCTCCCGCGACGCTCGCCGAGCCGAATGCCGCCCGCGACTGGCTGGATCTGTTCGAATTCACCGGCGGCCCGGTGACCCCGGGGGTGCGCGCGCAACGCCGCATGGATCACGATTTCGATCGTTTGCAGGCATATCGCGGGATCCGGGTGCCGTGCCTCGCCATCGGCTTCGCCGACGACCGGATGATCCCGGCGTACCTGTGCCGGGAACTCGCCGAGGTCATCCCCGGAGCGCGCTACCAGGAGATTCCCGACGCGGGCCACTACGGCTACCTGGAGCGGCCGGAGGCCGTCAACAAGGTCCTGCTGGATTTCTTCGCAGGTTCCCGCTGATTGCGAACCGCGTTACGGGCTCGAGGCGAGCCGCACCCACGTAACGTTGAGCTTGCTAGGGTCGACACACGCGTCACGGGGTTCGCCCCAGGTCGGACACCCGACCGCGTAACCGTACACAGCGCCAGTATCCAGTGAGGTGAGATGAGCACCAACCCCTTCGACGACGAGGACGGCCGCTTCTTCGTTCTGGTCAACGACGAAGAGCAGCACTCGCTGTGGCCCGCCTTCGCCGAGGTCCCGGCCGGGTGGCGAGTGGTTTTCGGCGAGGACAGCCGGGCCGCCTGCGTCGAGTATGTCGAGAAGAATTGGACCGATATGCGGCCCAAGAGCCTGCGCGACGCGATGGCGGCCGACGACGCGGCCCGCCAGGCCGCACAGTCCTGACTCGCGGAACATCGGAGATACTGCGCGGATACTGCGCGCGCTCACGGCCGGCGGTGCGAATGCGACCCCGAGGGGCCCATACGCATCGCCGGCCGGTCCGTGCCGGTACCCGGTGACCTCCGCCTTTTCCGCCCCACCGGCCACCCCGGTTATGATTGGCCCGCTTTTCCCGCCTCCTTAGCTCAGTGGTAGAGCACTCGCCTTGTAAGCGAAAGGTCGTCAGTTCAATCCTGACAGGAGGCTCTCCTGATTCTCGCTGGTCAGACCTCATTCAGCGGAGGCCGATCGGTGCCAGCGGACGCAGCCTCACCACCGTCGATGTCACGCTTTGTCACAACGGTCTGCCATGCGAGCGCCGCGGCAACCAGCGCGCCATCCTGAGAATGGACGTAGGTACGCATGGTGAAGGCGTTGTCCGCGTGTCCGAGCCACGCCGCGATGACGGCAGTCGGAACCCGCTCCAGGTGCATCAGCGTGCCGCAGGTGTGCCGAGCATCATGCAGCCGGATCCGCCGAACCCCCGCCGTCCGGCACATCCGATCCCAGTAGTCGCTGAGCGTGTCCGGGTGATACGGGTGGCCGGCGGGATCGCAGACGACGTGCGTCCCGGGTCCGTAGGCATTGCCGAGAGCTTTTTTCTCGCGAACCTGGATACGGTGCGCCCGCCGGAGCGCGTCAGCGAGGGAATCCGTCAGCGGAAGCGCGCGAATGGACTTCTCGGACTTCGGATCGCCTTCAACGGGTTGGCCGTTGGCGCTCACGCGGTTGTTCCGGATCCGGAGCACCTTCGCGCCGAAGTCGACATCCGACCACCGAAGCCCGCCGATCTCACCGCGCCGCAGCCCGGACAACGCCAAGTGCCAGGCATGGCCGTTGCGATCATCGTCGGCTGCCGACAGCAATTGCCGAACCTCCGCCGTGGTGAAGGTCTGCATCTCCTTCTTCGTACCCGGCACCCGATCCACCAGAGACGCGACATTGCGGACCAGCAACCCCTGATCGACCAGGCCCCGCAGCATAGCGCCGATATGGTTGAGCATCGGGTTGACTGTCTGCGGACTCCACGACCGGTGCGTACGACCACCGGAACCGACGAACGCACCGGCGACCAGATCGTTCACGAGGTCGTCAAGGTGCTTCTTGGTGAGCTTCTGGACCGGCAGGTCACCGTGACGGGTCCGTAGCGGCAGCAGCGAGTGTGCGTAGGCGGACATCGTGGTCTTGCGGACCCGCTTACCGGCTAACCATTCAGCGCACGCCTGCTCTACCGTCAGCTCCGATGGGGAAACGTACGTTCCGCGCGCAACCGTGGCCGCCAACTCCGCCAACGCCGATCGTGCTTCTCGCTCCGTCCGGTACCGCTTGCGGGTCTGGCGTCGCTTGCCGGTCTTCGGGTCAACACCCGCCTCCGCGGTGACCTGGTACCGGACCGAGCCGTCCTTGAGTGTCACCTTCTCGATCTGCGGTGGCAGCTGCCGCCTGCTCATGCCGCCGCCTGATCCAGACCGGCGATGTAGTCCGCGACCGCCTGTTCCGTGACGAACCGCCGCCGGCCGATCTTCACCGACCGCAGAACGCCCGACCCGATCAGCTCGTAATACTTGCTGTGCCCGACCGGAATCAATTTCCGGACATCCGCTTCGGTCAAGAGCTTCGACATGTCCATCCCCTTCCCTATGCCGCGACCGGCATATCCGAAATCCGTTGCGCGCCTGGTGGACTTATGAGCCCGAGCGCTTCGTTGTAGTCGTTCTGCCATGCGGTTCGGTTGGCGATCTCGCCGAAGATGAACTGTTCGCGGGTCGGGACGTTCGGGTCGTCCGGTTCGGTCAGGCGCACGATCCAGCCTTCGGACTGGGCTTGCTTGGCTTTGCCGACCGCGGCGAGGACCCGGCGGACGAACTCCACCCGGTCCGCCTTGTGATCGGGCAGGGTCTTGTTGCTCCAGCGGCGCGACACCAGCACCCGACGCCCCCGCAGGCCGAGGGTGTCCCGCCGGTGCGCCTTGCCCTTGCAGCGGCCCGGTTGGGTCTTCGCGGACGCGTTCCGGGGTGAGATGCCGTAGCGCAGCCACACCGCGCAGGTCTCCGAGCACGGGGTGCGCTGCAACTCCGCGTGCAGGCGTTCATAGTGCCGGCGGGTCCGCTCGTTCGGGGCCTCCAGGACTTCGCCGATGGATTTGGTGAGATATTTGGTGAGGTAGCCGATGAGCCGGTTCGCGTCCTTGCTGCCGCCGAGGACGCCCTTGGCCTTGTTCGGCCGGACCGGGCCACGCTCGCCGTCCGCGTCGAGGTCGTACCCGTCGCCATCGACATCGACGGTTTTGGCCTGGACGCCCCACTGGATCACGTGCGCCGGCTCCACGTCGTCCACCGAGTCCATCACCGCGCGAGCGTCATCGAACGACGGCAGGATGTAGCCGGTGTCCGGATCCACGAACCCACCCGTCCGGTAGTCCCACACCGGCATCCGCTCATCGGTGTAGACCTCGTGGTCGAAATGCGGCCACCACAAGCTGTGATACGTCCCCGCCAACAATTCCGTGATCACCGCGTGCGGGTCGGTACCACGGGCGGCGATATGCGCGTGCGGGGCACCACGACGCTGAGGCTCCACCGTCGCGAAGTACTGGACAGCACGGCCAGTGACCCGCCGCCAGTTCTTCATCGTGGAATCGAACAGCTTCGGGAAAAACATCGCGTCACGGGCCGCACGCCGATAGTCGTAGCTATCCGGGTCAACCGGGGAACCATCCCCGCACACCTGCCCCTGCTTGTTCACCGCGCCATCGGAATGGCAACGGCCATACGACGGCAGGGTCACCGTGAGGAACGTCGAGGGCTGGTGCTTGCCGGCGAACGTCCGGCCGGTGGTGTCCTTGGAGACCTTCTTGTGGGGCAGGTTCGGGAACTCCTGCCGGCGCCGCGTAGACTTCACCCGGCGCGGTTTCGCCACCGCGTCGATACCTGGAATGCGGCCGCGGATCCCCGACTCCCGCAACTCCCGATCCAGGTCCGCGATCACCTCCCGGAACCCCTGCGCCGTCTCCTCATCCTCTGCGGCACGCGCAGCCTTGTACTCGGCGAGCAGATCCGCCCGCGCAGTCAACAACGCTGTCTGATGCTCGGTCGGGGACCGATGCTCGTCGGTCGGGTTGGCGGTCATGTGCCAGCCCTCGTTGCACTGGGTCACCCGCAGCGCCTTCGCCTTCGCCGCACAAGCCGGGCAATCCGACGCCCGCGTCGTCTTACACGCCGCCCCCACATATTTCGACTCACCGGAGGCAGGATGGAACGCTCGCATCGGGATCGGACGCTTGCACACATGGAACTTCTCCGCCGCGGCCTGAACGATCTCCATCAGGTTCGGCCGGGCACGCCGATCCGCCGCCGTGACCCGCTTCGGTGCCTCATCCGCAGAGCCGACCGAAACGGCCCCACCGTTGTCGGTGGAGCCGCTCAGGACGACGGCAGTGTTTCCGCCGCTCACGCCACATCCTTTCTGCTGGTTGATGATTCGATGTTCCTGGTCACCTGTCACGTTCCAGGTCGAGATCCCGGCTCCGGAACCGACTTGCTAGTCATCACGCACCGGAGCCCACAGGTGCGTGGACATCGTTTCCAGGCTCGGGAGCTCCGCAGCCAGCCGGCGCACCACCGAAGTGCCCAGCGACAGACTCAGAATCGACCCGCTACCAGCAACCCCGACATGCACGACCAGACGCGGAACGCCGGCCGGATCGATATCCGGGTAACAGGTCATCGGACCGAAACCCTGTACACCGGGCGCTGCATAGAACACCAGGTCTTCGGAACTACGGTCATCCATCACGCCACATCCTCTCTGCCGGTGTCGAATTCGGGGTGTCTCGTCACCGTTCGCGCTCCGTACCACGGTCCCGGTCCCGTTCCTGTTCGCGTTCGGCGCGCCGCTGCTGGCGGTAGTTGCGTTCCTCATCCCGTCTCGCGTACTCGGTCGCGACGTGCAGGATCGCGGTCATGTGCTGCGCTTCGCCGGCGGTCAAGGTGATGACGGTTTCGCCGTCGCGGTCACGGACGCCCAGCTTCACCTGTTCGCCCTGCACCAGCACCAGCGCATGACGATCGTTCGTGTCGTCGCTGACACCATCCCACTCGTCGCCCCACTCCTCCGGGTCGTTGTCGTACTCGTCGTAGTCCGGTTCGATCATCACGAATCTCCTTGTCTAAGTGTTGTTTTGGTGGTCACCACACGCCGCGTTCGAGGGCGCGTTCGCGGTCACGCTCCAGCTGCATCCGGCGGCGATGCCACCGTTCCTGGTCGCGTTGAGCGCGATCGGCCGCGAGACTGAGAAGGCGGCTCAGCTCACGGGCTTCCGCAGCCGACATCGTGACCACGGTTTCGATGGCCGCGTCACGCACGGCGATCTTCACCTTGTCGCCCTGGAACCGCACCACCGCGTGCCGCTCCTCGGCCTCACTGCCGATCCCCTCCCAATCACTGCCCCGGTCCTCCTCCTCGTCCCAGTCGTCCCAATCCGGTGTCATCGTGAATCTCCTTGTCTCCGTGGTGTTTTCTGGTCACGCCAGGACGGGCGGTGACGCGGGAGTGAACAAGCCCGCCTCGTGGGCGGCGTCGAGGTCGGTGGGCAACGGCCGCAACAGGGTCTTGTGGCCGGCAGCGCAGTACTTGAACGGCCCCGACACGCTCAACAGGGCCGACATGTGCGGTTCACAGTCACCCAGCCACCAGCCACTCACCCGCGCCGCGGTCGTAGCCAGTTCGCGGGTCCGCCACAACAAGGTCAGCCGCTCCACCGCTTCCGGGTGGCACCACCACTGCCGGCACCACACCGTGTCGATCGTGTCGGTGACCTGCCGCGCGTACACCACCGACAGATAGCCGGTCACGAACTCCCCCAGCGACGACCACGACCGCCGCGGCAACTCCCCGTCCTCACGAATCGAACCCAGCCGCAACGGTTTCCGGGTCGGAATGCTGGTCATTCGGTCACCTCCGAGGGATCGAACAGCGACAGCTGATCGCGGCAGGTCCACCGCGGCAGCTCCCTCGCTTTCGTCGGCCGTTTCTTCTTCGACCGCCGGACCTGATCCGCAGCCGCCTGCACCATCGGATTCACCTTTCGCGCAGCGGGTTTCGGCTCGCGATTGTCGTTGCTGGTCATGCCGCCGGCACCTCCACATCCACGCCAAGGTGGCGCAGCAGGTGACCGCCGAGGAACTGGGTGTAGGCAGGTGGGATCGCTTCGGCCAACGACCGGCGGTTGCTGGTCCAGTCGATCCCCATCGCGGCCTGCCAGTCGGAGACCGAGCCTTTGCCGCCCCCTGAGCCGTACACCGCGACGTACGGACCGTCGAACCGGTCCCCGTGCCGGTAACCGGCCACCCGACCGCGATGACGCAGATGCACCGGTTGCGCAGCAGTCCAACCACCGAGTTCGAACACCCGATGCCGGATCACATTGAGCCCGAACATCTCCCCGCACAACACGACATCCCGGCGCAGCTTCGCCCCCTGCACGTTCTCCATCACCCACGGCCGCCCCGACTCGATCAGCGCCGCACGGGTCGCCGGAATCAACTGCGGGTACTTGCCGGCGAGCGCCTGATTCGTACCCGCCGTCAACGCCGAGGACGCCTGACACGGGGGCGAGGCATGGACCGCAGCAAACTCACCACCATGGGAGGTCAGATACTCGATCGCATCGGCGCGATGGAACTCGAACGGATAGTCCGGCTGATCGCAGATGTCGACGCCGACCACATCGAAACCGGCCCTGTGATACCCGACCGCAGCACCACCAGACGCGCAATACAAGTCCAGCAGCCGGGGCCGGCCCGAGTGCCCGAACGAGCACCCGAACCAGTCCAACACCTGCTGCACACCCACCACCGCGGTCATGCCACAGCCTCCAAATCGTCCGGGGACTGCACGCCGCACAGGCCCCGGCGTTCGGCGAACTCCCGCAACCAGATCCGGTCATCGAGGGCCGTGTCGAGCTCGTCGTAGCGGTTCATGCCGCCACCGCGATTCCGGACTCGCCCTTGTCATCACCGGCCGTGTCATCGGCGTCGATGACCAGCGGGCGGGGTTGCGGGGCGTAGGCGGTGACGATCGCGTCGATATCGTCATCGGTGACCAGGTACGACCGGACCCGGATGATGTCGGAGGAGCCGTCCTGTTCCACGTAGGCGACACCGGGAGTCGAGTCGGGAATTTCGGTGCAGCGAGCACCCCGCTCCACCGCGCCCGGTCCGAAGATCATGGCGACCTGGGTCGGTTCCGACAACTTCATCCCGATCCGATACGGGAACAACTGACGTTGCGGCACAGTGTCCTTCGACGGATCGATCACCGTCTCGATCACCGAGAACCCCGGAGCACGACCCTTCGACAGCAACAAGCCGTGCAGCTCCTCGAACCGCTCACGCTGCTTACGGTTCGCGAACGCCGACAACGTGGCCGCCTCATCGATGAACACGACCACCAGCGGGTCATCCACGGTCGGGACCAGTTTGCGCAGACCCTGTGCCTTCAGACGGGACTGCCGCTCGTCCAGCTCGTGCACCGCTTCGGCCAGCAGCGCGAGCATGTCCTCGATCGTCGCGAACGCGAACCGGGTGAACAGCTTCTCCCCGCGGCCGAACTCCATCCCGCCCTTCGGATCGATCACCCACAGGTCCACCAGGCCCGCACGGATCGCCGGAGCCAGGCCCGCGAACAAGGCTTGCACCACCCCCGACTTGCCCGAACCGGTCTTCCCGGACAGCAGCAGGTGAGTACCGAGAACCGGGATCGTCCAGACATCACCGTTCTCCGTGACACCCAACGGCACCGCCTCCAGATCCGGGACCGCCCCGAAGCCCACACCGTTGTGGACCGTGACCGGCAACGCTGCCGGTGCGGCGAGCGTGTCGAACACGCGCACTTCGAGACGGACGAACCCCGGATCCGGATGCGATGCCGTCACCTCACGGGCACCCAGCGAATCCGCCAACGCCGCCAGCACCACCGGAGTGGTCCAGTCCTTCATCGACTGGCCGGGCAACAGATGGAACTGGGCAGTGAGCCCGTGACGGCTGTAGTTCCACCACTCCAAGGTGGGGTAGCCGATCTTCGGCGACGCCAGACCCACCGACGCCAACATCATGTTGGTGACCATCGGCTCGGCGAAGGTCAACACCGCCGCCCGCAACGCCACCGGGGCCTGACCAGCGATATCCGCCGAGGAGATCGACTGTGCGGGAACCGATTTCGACCAGAACGCCATCCGGGCCGCCATCACCAGCGCAGCACCACCAGACACCAGCACCGGGGCCAACTCCGCGGCACTCACCGGACACCGCCTTCGGTCGGGCGGATCACGTCGCAGAACAACCGGCACCCGGAGGCATCCGCCGGCGGCAACGGCGGCTCATCGCAGAACATCACGCACGACGGAGCACCGGCCGAGACCGGAGCCGGCACCGGCGCAGAGGCCATCGCGGGAGCGGGAACCTCCGTGGTCATGACCGTTGTGGTCGGGGCTTCGGTGGTGACCGGAGCCGACGAATGGGCGGCAGTGGCCGGGCGGATCAGGGCCAGACCGAGACCGGCCGCGATCACCACCGCCCCGGCACCGGTCACGATCTTCGGCACCAGGCCGGGACCGGACGAAGACATGGAGACAGACATCACCCCTCCTCAGGGCGGAACATGTTCGAAGACTTGACGATCGGAGGCCGGGCGGCCCCGGTTCACGCGTTGGCGACCGGGACCGCGAGCGGCAACATCGGCTGCACCACCGCCGCCGGACGACGACGCACCGGAGCAGGGACAGGAACAGGAACAGGGATCACCTCAGGCACCGGAACCGCAACGGGTTCGGGCACGGTGATCGGGTCGGGGACCGGGATCGGCTCCGGCACAGTCTCATCCACCGACACAGAAGCCGGTTCGGTGACCGGTTCGCGAGTGCGGACCGGAGTACGGAGCAGCAGCGCGAGACCGTGAGTGTCGACCAGCAGGCCGACCGGGGCGATAGCCGCCACCACCGCACACGCCCACCCCGGGAGTTCGTGGCCGTTGGCGATCGCATGGAGGCTGTTACCGGCCACCGACACGATTGCCCCGACCACCAACACCCCGGTGAACCAGCGGCGCTCCTTCGACTTCGCCAACACCAGCACCGCCGCCGTAGCCTGCACGATCGTGCCGTCGATGATCAACGGCAGCAACCAGGCATCCGACGCCGGCACGTGAGCGAGTTTCGCGAGATCGCGCAGAGTCGCGAAGGACAGGCGGAATGCGGCAGCACCGACACCCACAATCACCAGGACCGCGAACACCCGCGCCCACCGCATCGCCTTCTGATTCATGACAATCACGCCACCTTCGAGGTATCAGAGGTCGGGGTGGACGGGATCGCCTTCTCCGCGGCCAGACGCTCCGCGGCATCGTGCAACATCAAGAGCTGCGACATCTGGTCCGCGACCAGCCGAGCGTCCTCGATCGACAGCACCAGATCGGCCCTGCTGTTCTTCAACTCCAGCTCGATCGACACGAACGCGGGAACAGAAAAGGCGCGGCCCTGAGTCTGCGGATGGTATTCGACCTTCACCGCGGTGCTGTAGCCGGTGGACACGTTCATGAACGACATGACGATCACGCCGCCTTCTCGGCCGCCGGCCGCTTCGCACCCGAGGTATCACCCATGATCCCGCTCGCCCGCACATTCCAGGCGATCGACTTGAACTCGCCCTGACCGGCCATCTTCGGCTTCACATGCAGACCCTCCAGCACGATCGGCCGCATACCCGGCGCGATCTCATCCGCCGACGGAACCGGCTGGACGTTCGCCACGAAGACGACCTCGAAGCTCGCTTGCTTGTGGGACTGCGCCGACGGATCGGTCACCGTGCCCTTCCACAACCGCAGCCCGGTGCCGTTGCCGTCCCGGTCGTAGTCCTGCTTCTGGATCTTCGGCGCATTCCGGTCCGTGCTGTACTCCGTCACCGCCTGAATCTCACCCAGCAAGAACAGACCCATCGGGTACGCCACCTGAAACGGCACCTCGAACCACACATCCTTCAAAGCCATCTCTGAATCTCCTTGTATTAGTTGGTATTACGCGGCAGTTGTTATGCTGATACATATCAGTATATATCGGTATGCATCAGTCCGCAAGGTGCTGACCTATGTCGGTAGCGGTCGGTTTTCGTACAATGGTGGGCATGAACTCCCAGCGCGCCGGACTGGCCGCCTACCAGCAAGTCGCCGAAGACATCAAGCGGGACATCGTCGGTGGACAGCGGAAGCCGGGGGATCGGTTGCCCGGAAATCGCCAACTGGCCGACGATTTCGGCGTGTCGCTAGGCACTGCGCAAAAGGCTCTACAGCTACTCCAGCATCAGGGGTGGCTGGTCGCGACGCCGGCCGTTGGCGTGTTCGTCGCAACCGAACTGCCCGCTGGCGATGAACTGACCTTGGATTCCCTTCGTGATGAGTTGCGCCAACTCCGGGAGCAGACGGCCGACCTGGCTTCTCGCGTCGAGAAGCTCGAGCAGGATGCCGCCGAGGGCTGAGTTGAGCCAGTCTCGGTTGCATGTCTCGCTGTCACCTCCTTGCCTGTTGCCTGCTCTGCTTCCAGGTAACGACAAGCTGGTGTTTCGCTGCGACCCCGCGAGTGTCTCGTCTTGAACGTCGTTGTCGCGCCAGGGTGCAAGACTGTCGCTTCTGTGTCGCCTCTACTACCCTGGTATCACGATCGGTTCACCGACGCAGGGGGTCACGATGACTCAGTCGATACGGCTGAAAAAGCTTCTGAGAGAGCGGCATTGGCAGAAGTATGCAACGTTCTGCCGTGAGTACGATCGCGTTGCCGTCGCGCTGGATCCCGATCTTGTGGGTTCTGCCCCCAGTCGAGGCCAGCTTCATCGTTGGCTGGCCGGTGACCTCAAAGGGCTGCCCTATCCCGATCACTGCCGCATCCTGGAAAAGATGTTCCCCGGCTGGACGGCCGAGAACCTCTTCGAGGTAATCTCCGACGATGTCCCCGTGACGGATTCGGCCGTTGGGCAGTTGATCCAGGCAGTAAGCCAGGCTTTTCAAACGCCCGATGCGCATCGCGCAGAATGGGCGCCGGCCGGATCGGTCCACGACGCCGGAGAGGCAATCACTCTTGACGGAGCGATCAACTCCTCCGGGCACGACATTCCGAACTCACTCCACAAGATTGCCAAGAAGCTCGTAGCGCTCGCGCGAGTACTCCGACTGGACGCCAACGAAACCGCTCGCCTTGCCAGTCTGGCCGGACAGGTCGTTGAACTTGAGATGCAAGTGGATATCTCCATTTCCAAAGGAGGGCACTCGCGCATAGTCTATCGGCACGAACTGTTCAATATGAGCAATCAGCCGCTTGCGCGAATTCCACGCGAACTATGGTTCGAGCATACGCCGAATAGAATCGAAATATCTCCATTAGAAGGCGGATCTCGAAAAGTGCTAATTCAACGCACTCACGATGTTCCAGGTCTGGCGAAGTTCGCTTGCCAAATCTCACCGCCTATCCAATCTGGTGAGACCGGCATAATCTCGTATGAATGCACTGGAGGTCAATTCGTCAGCGACCACTACTGGAGGCAGGGCTTACCACGCTACACGCGGCATGTCACAATCATGTTGCAGCACAACGAGGTTGGGAAGCTTCTGTCATACTCGGCACTTGAAGAACAATTGAGCGGTTCAGAGCGGTCCGTCTCGGAAGATGTTATCTGGGACAATGACGGCAATGATGTGCTGCTGACTCTGACCCGAGACTATCTACGGCCAGGTCAATCAGTAACAATCCGCTGGGACGTAGAACACATTGAGCGAAGCCAGTAAGCGGGACTCGCGCCCGGAGAGAGGAATCCCCATGGCATCAGCAACGGCCCGAGTGCATATCGGTAGAGCAGATGTTCTTGGCACGCAAGGGATCTCATCGTCTGCCACCATGCCGCTATTTGCGTACGGCACCCTCCAGGCCGGCGAAGTGCTGCACACCCTCATAGGGCGAATTCCTGAAACAACACCCGGCGTCGCAAATGGCTGGAGAATCGCTCGGCTACCGGATCGGGTCTACCCAGGTCTTGTACCGAGTGCAGGCCATACCGCAGCCGGCAGGGTCATCACGGGCCTTACCCCTCAGGAGTGGCTTCTCCTCGATCGTTTCGAAGACGAAGACTACGACCTTGAGTTGCTGACGCTGGCTGGCGGATTCAATGCCTGGGCCTACGTCTGGAAACGCGCCGTTGAGCCCACCGACTGGGACCTCGATGAGTTCAGTTCATCTGACTTGCCAGCTTACGTTGACCGTTGTGCAGCCTGGCTGGTCCGGGACGCGAACCGCCAAAGCTAACGTAGACCGACACTGGCGGGACGCTCACGCTTGGCATCTCCGCGATCAATTGCCGAATTTCGCTGTATAGGTTCAAGAGCGGCAGCGGCCCTGCGGGCCGCCGCCGCCACGCTACGGCGCACCTTCACTGCGCAAGCTCCGTTCAGGCGCACCGGCGCGTCGGCGGCCACCCTCCAGGCCGCAACCGCCCAGACCCTGAATCAGGCCATTCCCGCAACGACCACGGCGACGCCAGGCAGGCAGCAGCCACGCCACGGCCACAGCTCCCCGCCGGCCGGACGATCCGCCGAGCCCCGCCGGTCTACCGCGGTCCGGATCGCCGAGCACGAGCATCCCGAGCACCCGGCACGTTCCCGGCGTGGCATCGGATCACGTTGGCAACCCCACCCTTCCTCATAGCCGAATCGTCTCGCTCCGCCCGCACGAGTCAAGGACCACCCTCCGGGCGTCCGCTACGCGGTGCTACGCATCCTTGACACGCACGAGCTCCACAGAGGGCGGCCTGTATGAGGAAGGCCGGGGAAAAGCAGTCAGGAGGTGCGGATAGACAACCTATCCGCCGAAAAGCGTTGCACTGCAACGGTTTCACGTGAAACGCGCAGGTCGCGAGGCGTATTTCGGTCGTTGGGAGCACTCGGCTTGTCACGATGTTGTCACAAGTTGCGCGGACGACCCCGGACGCGCCGGAACTCCCACGGAGGCGCATCAGCACCGCACGCAGGAGTGCAGACGTCCGCGATACTCACGCGGACACGATGTAGTCGACTTGTAAGCGAAAGGTCGTCAGTTCAATCCTGACAGGGGGCTCTTGCCGGTCGCGGTCGTCCGTTTTCTCGCGGCGACTGTTCGTATTGCCCAGTGGCAGAGCTGGTTTCGGCTCGGGTGGGGTGTGGCCGAATCCCGTCGGGTGTTGACAGCAGGCTCGGACCACAGGGGGAGGGGCTTCCCAGAAAACTCCCAGAGAAGGTTCAGCGACTTCCCGATGGTACGGGGCACGATTGTCCTATGAATGGTGCTGCCGACCGAACCCCAGAGGCCCGCGTGCTCGTGGTCGACGACGAACCGATGATCGTCGAGCTCATCTCGGTGAGTCTGCGCTATCAGGGCTTCGAGGTCGCCACCGCGGGTAACGGCGCGGAGGGGTTGGACAAGGCGAAGAGCTTCCGGCCCGACGCGATGATCGTCGACGTCATGATGCCGGGTATGGACGGGTTCGGGCTGCTGCGGCGGCTGCGGGCCGACGGCATCGACGCGCCGGTGCTGTTCCTCACCGCGCGCGACGAGGTCGAGGACAAGGTCACCGGGCTGACCCTCGGCGCCGACGACTACGTCACCAAGCCCTTCAGTCTCGAGGAGGTGGTGGCGCGGCTGCGGGTGATCCTGCGCCGCTCCGGTCACGTGGTCGAGGAGGCGAAGTCGTCGCGGCTGCGGTTCGAGGACATCGAACTGGACGACGACACCCACGAGGTGTGGAAGGGCGGGGAGCCGGTCTCGTTGTCGCCGACCGAATTCACCCTGCTGCGGTACTTCATGGTCAACGCGGGCACGGTGCTGAGCAAGCCGCGGATACTCGACCACGTCTGGCGCTACGACTTCGGCGGCGAGGTGGGCGTCGTCGAAACCTATGTGTCGTACCTGCGCAAGAAGGTCGACACCGGGCCGGACCGGCTCATCCATACGCTGCGCGGCGTCGGGTACGTGATGCGCGCACCCAGCCGGAGCAAGTCTGCGAGATGAGCACCCAGGTCGACGAGGCAGCGGCCACCCTCGGAGCTTCGGCAGGCCCGTCGTCCCCGTCGTCGGCACAACGGTCCCGATCGATCGCCCACCTGATCCGATCGCGATTCGCCGCAATCCCGCTGCGGGTGACCCTCGCGGTGGCGTTGTTGCTGTTGTCGGCGCTCGGACTGCTCGTGTCCGGCGTCGCGGTCACCTCCTCGATGCACCGCGTGCTGCTCGATCGGGTCGATCGGCAGCTCGTCGAGGCGTCGCACACGTTCGCGCGCCCGAGCCAGCCGTTGCCCGAACCGCAACCGGCGCCGCGCGGGGAACGCCCCCCGACGCTGTTCTATGTGCACATCATCGATCCGAACGGGAATCTCCGCACCGAATTCCTCTCGGGCACAACGATTCCCGACATCCCCTCGGATCTGGACCGGCATCCCCGGACCATCGGCTCGGTGGACGATCCGGACCAGCACTGGCGGGCACTGCGGGTCGTGGGCTCGGACGGGTCCACCAGCATCGTGGCGCTGCCGCTGAACGAGACCGACAACACCCTCGACCGGCTGGTCGGGCTGCAGGTGGTGGTCGGCGTCATCGTGCTGGCCGTGCTCGCGGTGGTCGCGCAGTTCACGATCCGGCGCAGCCTGCGGCCGCTGCGCGAGGTGGAGAAGACCGCCGCCGCGATCGCCGGCGGCGACCTGCATCGCCGAGTTCCGGTGCGCGGCACCAATACCGAGGTCGATCTGCTGTCGCAGTCGCTGAACGGGATGCTGTCCCAGATCCAGCAGGCGTTCGCCGCCACCGAGGCCTCCGAGGAGGCGGCCCGCCGGTCGGAGGCGAAGATGCGGCGGTTCATCGCCGACGCCAGCCACGAGTTGCGCACTCCGCTGACCACCATCAAGGGCTTCGCCGAACTGTATCGGCAGGGTGCGATGGCCGATCCGCGGATGTTCATGGATCGCATCGAACGCGAGGCGAACCGGATGGGTGTGCTGGTCGAGGATCTGCTGATGCTGGCCCGGCTGGACGCGCAACGGCCCCTGGACCGCCGGCCGGTGGATCTGCTGGCCCTGGCCAGCGACGCCGTGCACAATGCGCGCGCGCTCGACGCCGCCCAGCGGCCGGACGGCCCGCCGCGGCCGATCGATCTGGTGATCCGCACCGGTGCCGGCACGCTGGAACTGCTCGGTGACGAGGCGCGGCTGCGTCAGGTACTCGGCAATCTGGTCAACAACGCGCTGATCCACACCCCGCCGGAGGCCGCGGTGGAGGTCCGCCTCGCCCCGGCCGCGGACGAGGTCCGGCTCGAGGTCGCCGACACCGGTCCGGGCCTGCCGCCGGACCAGGCCGAACGCATCTTCGAGCGGTTCTATCGCACCGACTCCTCGCGGAGCCGCGACAGCGGCGGCACCGGACTGGGCCTGTCCATCGTGCAGGCCCTCGTCGGCGCCCACGGTGGCACCGTCACCGTGGACAGCGCTCCGGGCGAGGGCACCACCTTCACCGTCCGGCTGCCGCGCCCGGCGGCGTGATCCCTATTCGGGGACGTTGCCGCCGAAGCCGAGGTCGCGGAGGGCCTTCTTGATTTTGGACTGGGCCTCGTCGAGGGATTCCTTGCTGGGCTCCTGATCGGCGCCGGAGATGTCGAAATCGCCGAGTTCGAACGCCGGGAAGACGTGGACGTGCAGGTGGGGCACCTCCAGACCGGCGATCAACAGGCCCGCGCGGGGCGCGTCCCAGGCGGTGCGGACGGCGCGGCCGAGGGTCTGGGCCACCGCCATCAGACGGGCGAAGGTGGCGGGATCGAGATCCTGCCACTGGTCGATCTCCTGGCGGGGCACCACCAGCGTGTGACCCTGGGTGACGGGGGCGATGGTGAGGAAACCGACGAATTCGTCGTCCTCGTACACGAACCGTCCGGGCAGCTGACCGGCGATGATCGCACTGAAAACGGAAGCCATGGTGAGTATTCTGCCGCCCCCTCGCCCGATGCGCCGGTGACCCCCGCGGCCGCGTGCCCGATACCCGTCGGGGTCGATCGGCACGTCCCCTAAGCTGTCTGCCGTGCGCGTACTCGTCATCGGCTCCGGAGCTCGTGAACACGCCCTCGTACTGGCCCTGCGCCGGGATCCGGGAGTGCGGGCGGTGTTCGCCGCGCCCGGCAATCCGGGGATGGCGCAGCAGGCCGAGCTGCGGGCGGTCGATCCGGTGAACGCCGACGCCGTGGCGGCGCTGGCGCGGGAGGTCGCCGCCGATCTCGTGGTGATCGGCCCGGAGGTGCCGCTGGTGCTCGGGGTGGCGGACGCGGTGCGCGCGGCGGGGATCGCGTGTTTCGGGCCGTCCGCCGCGGCCGCGCGGATCGAGGGTTCGAAGGCGTTCGCCAAGGACGTCATGGCCGCCGCCGGGGTGCGCACCGCGCACAGCGAGGTGGTCGACCACCCGGGTGAGCTGGACGCCGCCCTGGACCGGTTCGGCCCGACCTGGGTGGTGAAGGACGACGGCCTGGCCGCGGGTAAGGGCGTCGTGGTCACCGCCGACCGGCTGGCCGCCCGCGACCACGGCGCCGAGCTGCTGGAGCAGGGACATCCGGTACTGCTGGAATCGTTCCTCGACGGGCCCGAGGTGTCGCTGTTCTGCCTGGTCGACGGCGAGACGGTGGTGCCGCTGCTGCCCGCGCAGGACCACAAGCGCGTCGGCGACGGCGACACCGGGCCGAACACCGGTGGGATGGGCGCCTATACGCCGCTGCCCTGGCTGCCCGCCGAGACGGTCACCGAGATCGTCGAGGATGTCGTGAAACCCGTTGCCGCGGAGATGGTTCGCCGCGGCGTCCCGTTCTCGGGGCTGCTCTACGCCGGCCTCGCGATCGGGCAGGCGGGGCCGGCGGTGGTCGAATTCAATTGCCGCTTCGGCGATCCGGAGACGCAGGCGGTGCTGGCGCTGCTGGCGAGCCCACTCGGCGAACTGCTGTACGCCACCGCCACCGGCACCCTGGCCGCGGCGGCGCCGCTGCGCTGGCGCGACGGCGCCGCGATCACGGTCGTGCTGGCCGCCGAGAACTATCCCGGCCGGCCCCGCACCGGCGACGTGATCACCGGCACCGAGCCCGGCGAGCCCGGTACCGATGTCCTGCATGCCGGTACCGCGCTGCGCGACGACGGCGCGCTGGTGTCCGCCGGTGGCCGGGTGCTGAGCATCGTCGCCGCCGGCGCCGATCTGGCCGAGGCCCGCACCCGCGCCTACGACCGGCTCGCGGCCGTGAAACTGCCCGGCGCACACTGCCGTACCGATATCGCGCTCGCCGCCGTGGAGGACCGCATCTCGGTTCCGGCGCGCGTCTGAGCTGTCGCGGTGCCGGAACCCGTTGCGGCACCGGTAGTTACGTGGCACCGTGAGTGCCTTCCGGCCGGGATCGGTTGCGCCGGGCGGAATTCGGCCGCGTTCAGGAGATCGCGATGCCGTGCAGGGCCAGCCAGGGCTGGGGATCCACGTGCTGCCCGTTGATCAGCACCTCGAAATGCAGGTGCGGGCCGGTGGAGTCGCCGCGGTTGCCGACGCGCGCGATCTGCTCGCCGGCGTGGACGCGCTCCCCGACGGAGACCGAGAAGTCGTACATGTGGCCGTAGACGGTGATGGTGCCGTCGTCGTGGCGCAGGCGCACCCACAACCCGAAACCCTGTGCGGGCCCGGCGTCGATGACCGTGCCGTCGGCGACGGCGTAGATCGGTGAACCGATCGGCGCCGCGATATCGATGCCGTAATGGAAAGTACCCCAGCGGTTTCCGTAGCCGGAGGTGAACACGCCGCGCGCGGGGAGGGCGTAGCCGCCGATCCCGGGGGCGATACCGGGCAGGGTCGCCGGGCCGGGCAGCCAGGGCGCGGGCCGGCCGGCGGCCGCGGCGGCCGCCTCGGCCTTGGCGCGGTCCAGGGTGGCCCGCGCCGCCGCGGCCACCACCTGGGATTCCCGGATGCGCTCACCGTTGTCGACCGCGTCGAGGTAGCGGCGGGCGGATTCCGGCGGGGCCTGGTTCTCCAGCCCGTAGGCGACCGGGATACGTTGCGTCGCACCGACTTCCAGAGCGATGTCGACGGTGCCGGGGGCGCGGTCGTCGGCCGCGGCGAGAATCGCGGTGCAGCACAGGCCGATCAGCAGTGCCCGATGGGTTTCGGCGAATCGGCGGGTGCGCTGTGTGGTGTCGCGCCAGTCGGTACGCCAGTCGCGGGTGCGCGCGGCGCGCCACAGCCGGGCCGCGGTGGTACGGGCCGCCGCCGCGCGGCGCAGGCCCGATCGGGCCCGGCCGGCCAGTCGTCGCGCGCGCTGCCGCGGCGTGGGCGGACGCGGGCGGGAACGCCGATCGGGGCGGATCACCACCACCGTGCGCACCCCCTGAACCGCGTCGATCAGTCGCCCGACCCGGGCATACCGCCGACGATAACAGGGTGATCTCGCAACCGGGAGGGAGCGGACGGGCGCGCGTGTTCTACCGTCGACCGGGTGCGCAGTGAATCGCTTCGTTCCACCATTCCCACCTTCTACGTCATGGACGTCTGGAAGGCCGCGGCCGAACGAGCCCGCACCCACGGCGACGTCCTGGTGCTCGCGGCGGGGCAGCCGTCCACGCCGGCCCCGGCGCCGGTGCTGCGGGCCACGAAGCTGGCGATCGACAACGAACTGCTCGGCTACACTGAGACCTTCGGCATTCCGGAGCTGCGCGAGGTGATCGCCGCGTACCACCGCGACGGCTACGGTGTCGACGCCACCGCCGACGACGTGGTGATCACCACCGGCTCCTCGGGTGCGTTCACGCTGATCTTCCTGGCCGCCTTCGACCCGGGCGACACCGTGGTGGTGGCCCGGCCCGGATATCCGGCCTATCGCAACACGCTGACCGCGCTGGGCTGCCGGGTGGTCGAACTGGACTGCGGGCCGCAGACCCGGTTCCAGCCGACCGTGGCCATGCTCGAGGCGCTGCCGGAACCGCCCGCGGGCCTGATCGTGGCCAGTCCGGCCAATCCGACGGGCACCATGATCGACCCCGGTGAGCTGGCCGCGCTGGCCCGCTGGTGCGACGAGCACGGCACGCTGCTGATCTCCGACGAGATCTACCACGGGATCAGCTATGCCGACACCGAGCCGACCGCCTCGGCCTGGGAGACCTCGCGCGAGTCGATCGTGGTGGGTTCGGTCTCGAAATACTTCTCGATGACCGGCTGGCGGCTGGGGTGGATGCTGGTGCCCGCGCGGCTGCGGCCGGCGCTGCAGCGACTGGCCTCGAATATGACGGTGTGCCCGCCGGCGGTCTCGCAGTACGCCGCGGTGCACGCCTTCGATCCGGAATCGCGCGCCGAGCTCGACCGGCACGTCCACCGCTACGCCGACAACCGGGGGTTGCTGCTCGACGGTCTGCCGAAACTGGGTATCACCGAACTCGCACCCGCCGACGGCGCGTTCTACGCCTATGCGGATATCGGCCACCTGACCGACGATTCGACGCGCTGGTGCGCCGATCTGCTGGCGCACACCGGTGTCGCACTCGCCCCCGGAATCGATTTCGACACCGAAAACGGAAACCATACGGTCCGCATTTCTTTTGCCGGCGCCACCACGGACATCGAGGAGGCATTGGTCCGGATGGGGCGCTTTCTGTGACCTCGGTCGCATCGGACTGCCCAGTCCCCCAAAGTCTTTCCGTTCCCGGCCCCCTACCGGCCGCCGATGCGGTAGAAAAAGTATGGTGTGTTTTCGCACCGCACCTTCTCGTTCACCCGCGGCCGGATCGGGACATCCCACCGCCGGGCCGGCGCATGCAATCCGCCGGGTCGGCACAGGCAATCCGGAGCGGGTCGGCGCGCGCAATCAGGAACCGGCAGAAGAAGACCGACAAAGTACGTACCCACAGCGATCGCACCGATTTGGCACGGATGAACCGATGACGACTGGCACGATGACACGGTGATAACCGCGACGACTCCGAAAGGCGAACGGCGTCGCCAGGCTCTGGTTGCGGCTGCCGCCGAGCTATTGCTCGAAGGTGGTTTCGATGCTGTCCGGCACCGCTCGGTGGCCACGCGGGCCGATCTACCCTTGGCGTCGACTACGTACTATTTCCAGTCCCTCGAGGATCTGATCGCGCGCGCGGTCGAGTTCAGCGGCAATGCCGAACTCGACGCGATGCGCCGCCGGGTCGGCGAGGTGACCCACCGCCGCCGCGGCGCGGAGGCGACGGTCGAGCTGATCCTGGACCTGCTCGTGGGTACCGACGGATACGACGAATTCGCGCGCGGGCAACTGCTGGCCCGATACGAGCGCTCGGTCGCGTCGGCCCGCCACCCCGAACTGCGTGAGGTGCAGCTGCGACTACGCACCCAGCTCGAGGATCTGCTCGCCGACGTGCTGCGCCGCTCCGATCGGGTGGTCCGCGGCGAGCAACTGCGGCGGCTGGTGGCGGTGGTCGACGGGGCCGTGGTGGCCGCGCTCACCGAGCCCGAACCGCAGCCGCGCCGCACCGCGCGCGGCGCCCTGCTGGAGCTGATCGACGTGATCGCACCGGCCACTCCCCAGCAGACCATCCTGCACCCGCATACCTCCGGCAATCGGGTCGGCACCGAACACTAGACTCGACCGACGTGAGTGTTGTCCCGAACGTCCTCGCCAACCGGTACGCCGGCCCGGAGCTGCGGCATCTGTGGTCCCCGGAGAACAAGATCGTGCTGGAGCGCCGGCTGTGGCTGGAGGTGCTGCGGGCACAGGCCGAACTCGGCGTGGACGTGCCGCCGGGTGTGGTCGAGGACTACGAGCGGGTGATCGACCGGGTCGACCTGGCCTCGATCGCCGAGCGCGAGCGGGTGACCCGCCACGACGTGAAGGCGCGCATCGAGGAGTTCAACGCGCTCGCCGGGCACGAGCACATCCACAAGGGCATGACCAGCCGCGATCTCACCGAGAACGTGGAACAGTTGCAGATCCGGTCCTCGCTCGAGCATGTGTACCGGCACGGGGTGGCCGTCGCCGCCCGGCTGGCCGAGCGGGCCGCCGAATACGGGCCACTGGTCATGGCGGGTCGTTCGCACAATGTGGCCGCGCAGGCCACCACGCTCGGCAAACGCTTCGCCTCCGCCGCCGACGAGCTGCTCATCGCGCTCACCCGGCTGCGTGAGCTGATCGACCGGTACCCGCTGCGCGGTATCAAGGGCCCGATGGGCACCGCCCAGGACATGCTGGACCTGCTCGGCGGCGACGCGGCCAAGCTGACCCTGCTGGAGCAGCGGGTCGCGCGGCATCTGGGCTTCGCGAGCGTGCTCACCAGCGTCGGCCAGGTGTATCCCCGGTCGCTGGACCACGACGTGCTGTCCGCGCTGGTGCAGGTGGGCGCCGGGCCGTCCTCGTTCGCGCACACGATCCGGCTGATGGCCGGGCACGAGCTGGTCACCGAGGGTTTCCAGCCGGGCCAGGTGGGTTCGTCGGCGATGCCGCACAAGATGAACACCCGGTCCTGCGAGCGGGTCAACGGCCTGCAGGTGGTGCTGCGCGGCTACGCCTCGATGGCCGCGGAGCTCGCGGGGGCGCAGTGGAACGAGGGCGACGTGTTCTGCTCGGTGGTGCGCCGGGTCGCGCTGCCGGACGCGTTCTTCGCCATGGACGGCATGATCGAGACCTTCCTGACCGTGCTGGCCGAATTCGGCGCCTATCCGGCCGTGATCGAGCGGGAGCTCAACCGCTACCTGCCCTTCCTGGCCACCACCCGCATCCTGATGGCGGCCGTGCGCGCCGGGGTCGGCCGGGAGTCGGCGCACGAGGTCATCAAGGAGCACGCGGTCGCGGTCGCGCTGGCCATGCGGGAACAGGGCCGCGAACCGGATCTGCTCGATCGGCTGGCCGGCGACGATCGGCTGCCGCTGACCCGCGCCGAACTGGAGACCGCGCTGTCGGACCGGTCCGCATTCGTCGGCGCGGCGCAGGCACAGGTGGCCGATGTGATCGCGCAGGTGCAGAAGCTGGTGGACGCCGATCCCGCGGCCGCGCACTACACTCCGTCGCCGATCCTGTAGCGCCACGGGCGGTTTCGCGACGTAGGCTGCGTCCATGAATCCGTACACGATCTTCGGCGATATCGTCGCCGGCCGTGCCCCCGCATCGAAGGTGTACGAGGACGAGGATGTGCTGGCGTTCATGGACATTCGGCCGGTGACTCCCGGCCATCTGCTGGTGATCCCGAAGACGCCGGCGCGCAGCCTGGCCGAACTCGATCCGGAGCTGGGCGGCAAGCTCTTCCGGGTCGGGCAGCGACTGGCCGCGGCGCTGCGGGCCTCCGAGGTGGGCTGCGACGGCGTGAATTTCTTTCTGGCGGACGGGGTCACGGCCGGGCAGGAGGTCTTCCACGTGCACCTGCACGTGATTCCGCGTACCCCGGGCGACGGTTTCGGCCTGCGCGCGCGGCCCACCCATCCGGCGCGGGCCGACCTCGATTATCTCGCGGGGTCGATCCGCGGGGTGCTCGAGCGCGCGGCGGGATAACCCGTTCGCGCAGTGCATTTTCCGAACACGGACCGCTCGGTTTTGCCCAAGGGGTGCGGCAACGAGAAAGTACTGCCGTGACCTCCGGCCGTGAGTTACGTTGGGACGACTCGGGCTGGGCTGATGGAGGTGAGGCATGCGCTTCAGTGTCGTTGCTGCCGTTTTGCTTTCGGTGGCTACCGGACTCTGCGTTCCGGGCGCCGGGCGGTTGCCCACGGCGGCCGCCGACCCCGCGCCGGGGGCGCGGATCGTCGCGGAAAATCGGCTGAGCCCCACGCGGTCGGCGCTGCTCGTCGACTCGCCCGCGATGGGTCGCGCGGTTCCGGTGGAGGTGCTGCATCCGCGCGCCGGCGGCGCGCGCCCCACCTACTATCTGCTCGACGGCCTCGATCCCGGGGAACAGCAGAGCACCTGGACCAACGCGACCGACGCCGAACCCTTCTTCGCCGACAAATCGGTGAATGTGGTGCTGCCGATCGGCGGCCAGGCCAGCTATTACACGGATTGGCAGGCCGACGATCCCAAATTCGGCCACTACCGCTGGGAGACCTTCCTGACCCGGGAGCTACCCCCGCTGATCGATGCGGCGTTCGACGGTAACGGCGTCGACGCGATCGGCGGCCTGTCGATGGGCGGTATCGCGGCATTCGTTCTGGCCGTACGCAATCCGGGCCGATATCGCGCGGTGGCCGGGTACAGCGCATGTCCGGATCTCGGTATGGCCCAGGGCTCGATCGAATTCTCCATCGCGAATCGGGGCGGCAATCCGGCCGATATGTGGGGTCTGCCCGGCGATCCGGCCTGGGCCGCACACGATCCCGCGCTGCTCGCCGAGAATCTGCGCGGGACGACGATCTTCCTGTCCACCGGCACCGGCATCCCGGGCCCGCACGAGGCCGAGGTGAAACCGCAACTGCCGGAGAACATCTTCTTCGGCGGGCCGATCGAGGCCGGGGTCGACGCCTGCGTCACCTCGTTCGAGCAACGACTACGCGGGCTCGGCATCCCGGCGCGGATCGAGGAGAATCCGGTCGGCACCCATTCGTGGTCGTACTGGCAGGACACCCTGCATTCGTCCTGGCCCACCATCGGCCCGGCGATCGGCGTCTGAGCCGGCAAGCGGAATCAGGCGGAGGGGCGGTTGAACTCCCCGTCCCGGGCGCCGGCGACGAAGGCCGTCCACTCGGCGGGAGTGAAGACGAGGATCGCGCCGCCGGGATTGTTCGCGTCGCGCAGGCCGACGTTGCCGGAGGCGAGGAAGGTGACCTCGACGCCACCGGTCCCGCCGCCGCTGCGGTGCCATACGGCATCGGGGTCGATATCGCGATTCTTCGCTTCCACATCTGCTCCTGTACGCCGGCCTCGCGATGAGCGAGTCGGCTTGGCTCGGTGCGGGATTCGGTGATCTCGGCCGCAATTCACAGTAGTCGTGGCGACAGGGGTTTATCCGGCAATCGAAGCGGAAACATCTGTTGCTGTGGCGGAACCGGATCGCGATTCGGTCAGACGGACCGCAATCGTGCATTCCGCCCTCGACCAGGCACGACAAGGACAGAGCGCCGATGGCACCGGAATACGACACCTGCTCGGTGGTGCCCCTACACCTCACCGTCGAGCTAGCGCACCACATCCTGCACGTCCACCGCAGTTGCCCGCCCGACCAATGCTCGCGCCGCAAAGCGGCCCTCTACTACCTGATGGACACCCGGCGGGTGAGCACGCGCCGGGCCGGTCTGCCGGGTTCGGCGCGACGCACCGGACTGGGATAGCCCGGACGTCGCCCGGCGGCGCCACGCGATTACCGTGGACCGCATGGCTCTCGACAGTGGTACCGGAACGGTCCCCAGCCCCGGCGACGCGACGCCGGGCACCGCCGCCGCGGTGACGCCCCCGGTGGCGAAGCGGGTACCCGCCGAGCGGTTACACCACGGCGACACGGTCGTCGACGAGTACGAATGGCTGCGCGACAAGGAAAGCCCCGAGGTCATCGCGCACCTAGAGGCGGAGAACGCGTACACCGAGTCGCGCACGGCCCATCAGCAGGCGCTGCGGGAGGCCGTCTTCGACGAGATCAAGGCGCGCACCCAGGAGACGGACCTCTCGGTCCCGACCCGGATGGGCGACTGGTGGTACTACACCCGCAGTTTCGAGGGCAAACAGCACGGCGTGCACTGCCGGTGCCCCGTGGCCGATCCGGACGACTGGGCGCCCCCGGCGCTCGAGGCCGACGCCGAGATTCCCGGTGAGCAGGTGCTGCTGGACAGCAACATCCTCGCCGAGGAGCACGAATTCTTCTCGCTGGGCGCCTTCTCCATCAGCCACGACGGCACGCTGCTGGCCTTCTCCACCGATGTCGTCGGCAACGAGCGGTATCTGCTGCGGTTCAAGGATCTGCGGACCGGGGAGATCCTGGCCGACGAGATCGCGGATATCGGCGGGGGCGCGACCTGGTCGCTGGACGGGACCCACCTCTTCTATCAGACCGTCGACGAGGCCTGGCGTCCGGATACGGTGTGGCGGCACCGCCTGGGCACCCCGAGGGACAGCGATGTCGTCGTCCATCACGAGCCCGACGACCGGTACTGGGTCGGCATCGGCGCCACGCACTCCGAGAAATATCTGATGATCTGGGTGCATTCGAAGATCACCAGCGAGGCCCGGGTGCTCGAATCCGACGACCCCGAGGGCGAATTCCGGGTGCTGCTGCCGCGCCGCGAGGGCGTGGAGTATTACGCCGAGCACGCCGTGATCGCCGGTCAGGACCGATTCCTGTTCCTGCACAACGACATCGTGGACGGGGTGAAGGCCGAGAACTTCGTGCTGGCCGAGGCGCCGGCGGACGATCCGGCGAATCAGACCGTCCTGATCCCGCACCGCGACGATGTGCGGCTGGAGGACATCGACTGCTTCGCCGACCATCTGGTGCTCTCCTACCGTCGCGAGGCGCTGCCGCGAGTCGCGGTGTGGCCGTTGACCTCCGACGCCTCGGGCGTGCCCGGCGCCGGATACGGGGAGTTGCGCGAGCTCGAGTTCGGCCTGGAGCTGTTCTCGGCGGGGCTGGGCTCGAATCCCGAATGGGCGCAACCGACCCTGCGCATCGGGCTGACCTCGTTCATCACCCCGATGCAGGTGTTCGACTACGTACCGGCCACCGGTGAACTGATCCTCCGCAAGGAACAGCAGGTGCTCGGCGGTTACGACCCGAACGAGTATGAGCAGCACCGGGATTGGGCGGTGGCCGAGGACGGCACCCGGATCCCGATCTCGATCGTCCGCCGCCGCGATCGGGCCGGCGCGGGCCCGGGTCCCGTCCCCGCACTGCTGTACGGCTACGGCTCCTACGAGGCGAGTATCGATCCGGGCTTCTCGGTGCCGCGCCTGTCGCTGCTGGACCGGGGCATGGTGTACGCGGTCGCGCACGTGCGCGGCGGCGGCGAGATGGGCCGGCTCTGGTACGAGAACGGCAAGACGCTCACGAAGAAGAACACCTTCACCGATTTCGTCGCCTGCGCCCGGCATCTGATCGATACCGGCGTCACCACCCCGGACCGCCTGGTCGCCGACGGCGGCAGCGCGGGCGGGCTGCTGATGGGTGCGGTCGCGAATATCGCGCCGGAGTCGTTCGCGGGAATCCTGACCAGCGTGCCGTTCGTGGACCCGCTCACCTCGATCCTCGATCCGTCGCTGCCGCTGACGGTCATCGAATGGGACGAGTGGGGAAATCCGCTGGCCGATCCCGAGGTGTACTTCTACATGAAGTCGTACTCGCCGTACGAGAACGTCACGGCCCAGCACTATCCCGCGATCCTGGCGACGACCGGCCTCAACGACACCCGGGTGCTGTACGTCGAACCCGCCAAGTGGGTGGCCCGGCTGCGTGCCACCGCGACCGGCGATGCCCCGCTGCTGTTGAAGACGGAGATGAGCGCCGGTCACGGCGGCGTCAGCGGCCGTTATCCGAAATGGAAGGAAATAGCGTTCGAATACGCGTGGGTGCTGGATCTCGTGGGGCGCGGCGTCTGACCGCGCTCCCGGGTCGGGCTCGGATCAGCCCTGCGGCGGCGGGGCGAAACCGCACGCGTTGATCAGGTTGACCAGGTCGCTGTGCTGCTGACCCTGGAAGAGACCGTAGCCGGGCACCTTCGCCGCCATCTGCGCGTCGTACGCGGTGGCGATCTGCTCGGGGGTGACGGCATCCGGCTGGGTGGTGTGCACGGAGTCGATGATCTTGCTGGTCGTGTCGCACAGCTGATCCGGGCTCTGGGACTGACCCGGCATGATGTCGGCGGGCGGCGGCGCGGGCTGGGCTCCGGCCACGGCCGGGACGGCCATCAGGAACGGAACGGCGAGGGCGGTGAGGAGTGCAGCTTTCACGCGGCGCAGTCTAGTTACGGTTGCGTTGTCGTGTACATCCTGCATCAATGCGAAAACGGCGCGTCCACTTCGGCGTGTCCCTGTCGGCGCCGATATCGTTCGGTTACCCGGTGGGGCATATCACACTGTTGTGGTGCTGTTTCGGGAGAAATCGGCGGAATCCGCCGGTGAATTCGCGGGGCGGCCGACTCACGATTCGGTAGCGCGAATTCGTCGGGAAGTCACCGGAGCAGCACGTCACGGACATCTGTTCACCACACAGTGGAAACATGAGCGGGTCGCAGTTGATCGTTTCGGTTTCCGGTATTCGTGACACCACACGAGCGGCGGCGATGTCCTTCGCCACGGAGATGGATCGCCGGGGCGTTCCGCTGTCGCTGCTGGTGGCCCCCCGGCTGAAGGGCAAATATCGCCTCGTCGACGATCCCGCCACCCAGGAATGGCTGCGGGCCCGGCGCACGGTCGGCGATGCCGTCGTCCTGCACGGCTACGACCAGGCGGCCACCAAGAGCCGCCGGGCCGAATTCGCCGATCTGCCCCGGCACGAGGCCCGGCTGCGGCTGATGGCCGCCGACCGGGTGCTGGAGCAGGTGGGCCTGCGCACCCGGCTGTTCGCGGCGCCGCGCTGGAACGTCTCCGAGGGTGCGCTCGCGGCGCTGCCGGAGGTCGGATTCCGCCTGGCGCTGACCCTCACCTCGATCCACGACCTGGAGCGGCAGACCGTGCAGCGGGCCTGGGTGCACGGGATCGGCGAGGGTTTCCGCGCCGAGCCGTGGTGGTGCCACGCCCTGGTGATGAGCGCGGTGCGGACCGCCCGCCGCGGCGGTCAGCTGCGCCTGGCCGTATCGGCCGCGCAGCTGAGCCGGTCCGGACCGCGGCAGGCCATGATCGACGCGGTCGACCTGGCCCTGTTCCACGCCGCCACGCCCGACGTGTACCGCTGGGACCCGTTCGAGATCGCGCGGGCCGCCTGAACCCGTGCGGCTCAGGCCGAACGCGGCGTCGCGTCGTGGGTGAACCCGCCGGCCTCCTTGCGGGTGAGCGAGGTTTCCAGCGGATGCCGGTGCAGGTGTTCGATACTGCGCCGGACGTCGGCCAGCAGCAGATCGACCATGTCGTGGGTGAAGCCGTGCCGGATCACCGCGCGCATCACGGTCTCGCCCTGCCGGTTCGCCGGTAGCGGATAGGCGGCGATCAGCCAGCCCCGGCTGCGCAGCCGGTCCGACAGGTCGTAGAGGTTGTAGTCGGTCTCCTCGGTCATCCGCCAGGACACCGCGGTGATACCGCGCAGCGGATCGCCGTCGTGGATCAGCTCGAACGGCCCGGCCTGTTCGACACCCCGGGCCAGCTGCCGCGCGACATGGTGATGCTGCTCCTGCACCGCCGTGTAGCCGATCCGGCCGAGCCGGATGAATTCGTAGTACTGCGTGATGGCCTGGCCGCCGGGCCGCGAGAAGTTGAGGTTGAAGGTGGCCATGCTGCCGCCGAGATAGTCCACGTCGAAGATGAGCCCCTCGGGCAGATCCGCGGTCGCACGCCAGATCGCCCAGCCGCAGCCCAGTGGCGCCAGGCCGGTCTTGTGTCCGGAGGCGTTGATGGACCGCACCCGCGGCAGCCGGAAATCCCAGATCAACTCGGGTGCGGTGAACGGCGCGAGGAAGCCGCCGCTGGCGGCGTCGACGTGCAGCGGGATGTCCAGGCCGGTGCGCTGCTGCATATCGTCGAGGGTCGCGGCGATGCCGGCCACATCCTCGTACAGCCCGGTGAAGGTCTGGCCCAGTGTCGCCACCACCATGATGGTGTTCGCATCGCAGTGCGCCTCGATATCGTCCGGATGCAGGGTGAACCGATCGGCCCGCAACGGCACCCGCCGGATCTCGACGTCGAAGTAGCGCGCGAACTTCTCCCAGCACACCTGCACCGGGCCGCAGACGAAATTCGGCACCCCCTTGGCGGCCGCGTACGGGCCGTCGGTGCGGGCCCGCCAGCGGAATTTCGCGGCCAGCCCGCCCAGCATGGCGGCCTCACTGGATCCGGTGGTGGAGGTGCCGGCGGTGTCGTCGGGATCCGGCGCGTGCCACAGATCGGCGACCATCCGCACGCAACGCTGCTCGAGCTCCGCGGTCTGCGGGTATTCGTCCTTGTCGACGATGTTCTTGTCGGTGGTCTCGGACATCAGCCGGCGGGCCTGGTCGTCGAGCCAGGTGGTGCAGAAGGTGGCCAGATTCATCCGGGAGACGCCGTCGAGCAGGAGTTCGTCGTGCACGATCTGATACGCGGCCTGGGCCGGGATCGACAGTTCGGGGAATCGGTTCTTGGGTGCGCCGTGGGCCAGCGCGGGGAGGGTGAACAGATCTTCGGACTCGTCGCGCACGGACATCGAAGCCTCTCTCGCTGGCGGCAGGTACCGGTCGTCACCCATCATGCCCGCCGCGGACGGTAGAAAGGATGATCATGACCGACGACTCCCGGACCGCCGCGCTGCGCGCGCGGGTGCAGGCCCTCATGCCGCGAGCGAAAGCCGATCTGGCGGAACTGGTTTCGTTCCGTTCCGTGGCCGATCCGCGGCAGTTCCCGGCCGCGGAGTGCGAGCGTGCGGCGCACTGGGTGCGCGACGCCTTCCGGGCGGCCGGGCTGACCGAGGCCGGACTGTACGAGACGCCCGACGGCACATCGTCGGTGGTGGCGCGGTATCCGGCGCCGCCCGGTGCGCCGACGGTGCTGCTGTACTGCCATTACGACGTGCAGCCGCCGCTGGACGAGGCCGCCTGGGTGACTCCGGCCTGGGAACTGCACGAGCGCGACGGCCGCTGGTACGGCCGCGGCGCCGCGGACTGCAAGGGCAATCTGGTGGCCCACCTGACCGCGCTGCGCGCATTGCGGGAAGAGTTGGGCGGCAACGATTTCCCGGTCGGCATCACGCTGGTGTCGGAGGGTTCGGAGGAGCAGGGCGGCGCCGGGCTGGAACAGTTCGTGCCCCGCAACGCCGAACTGCTGCGCGCCGACGCGCTGGTGATCGGCGACTGCGGTAACTTCGCCGCCGGCGTGCCCACCTTCACCCAGACCCTGCGCGGGACCGTGAACGTGCTCGTCACCCTCGAAACCCTGTCCGGCCCCTTGCATTCCGGCATGTTCGGGGGCGCCGCGCCGGATGCGGTGACGGCGCTGGTGCACCTGCTGGCGACGCTGCACGACGAGCGCGGCAACACCACCGTCGACGGCCTGACCGCCGATCAGGTCTGGGACGGCGTGCAGTATTCCGCCGGGCAGTTCCGCGCCGACGCCGGGGTACTCGACGACGTGGCGCTGTTCGGCGACGGCACGATCTCCGACATGCTGTGGGCGCGACCGGCTCTCACGGTGCTCGGGATGGATGTGCCGCCGGTGGTCGGCTCGGCGGCCGCGCTGCAGCCCCGGGCCCGCGCCCGGCTCAATCTGCGGATCCCGCCCGGCCTCGAACCGGACCGGGCGTTGCGGGAGCTGACCGCGCACCTGCGGGCGCACACGCCGTGGCGGGCCCGGCTGACCGTGGAGACCGAGGCCGTCGGCGCGCCGTTCCGGTCGGGCACCGGCGGCCCGGCCCGTGCCGCGATGGAGGCGGCGCTGGCCGCGGCCTACGGCCGGCCGGCCACCACCCAGGGGCAGGGCGGATCGATCCCGCTGTGCAACGTGTTCGCCGAGACCTATCCGGACGCGGAGATCATGCTCGTCGGCGTCGAGGAACCCGCCTGCCTGATCCACGCCCCCAACGAGAGCGTGGACCCGGCCGAGATCGAGCGGATCGCGCTCGCCGAGGCGCTGTTCCTGGCCGGCTACGCGGTGGCCAGGTCGGCCTGATCCTCGGGCTGGATGACGACGAAATCGCTGTCCACCGGCCGCATTTCGGACAGCCGGCCGAAGTAGATGCCCTGGGCCGCGGGGCTGATGATCCCGTAGTGGATGGGCAGGGCCGTGCGCGGATGTACCGCGCGCAGGTAGTCGACGGCCTCGCTGATCTTCATCCACGGCGCCACCGCGGGCAGGGCCAGCACGCCGACCGGCACCGACGGCACCCACAGGCTGTCGCCCGGATGGACGAACCGCGCCGGATCCGCGGGGGTGCCCAGCTGGAACACGGTGTTGTCGATCACCGGGATCTCCGGGTGGATGACCGCGTGCCGGCCGCCACCCCCGGTGATCTGCACCTCGCCCACGGTGAGCACGTCGCCGGCGTGCACCGCCTCCCACGGCTCGCCGCGCTGCTGGGCGGTCTGGGGGTCGCTGAGCAGGCGGGCGCCGGGATTGCCCTCGATCAGGGCCTCGATCCGGTGGGCGTCGATGTGGTCGGGGTGCTGATGGGTGACCGCGATCGCGTCCAGCCCGGTGACGCCCTCGAATCCGTGCGAGAAATTGCCCGGATCGAAGAGAATCTTGACGCCGTCGAGTTCGACGAGAACACAGGAATGTCCGAAGTGTGCGACGCGCATACGGCCAACGTACAAGCCCCACCCGCGCCGTGCCGCGCGGAACTCGCCGACTACGCTGTGCCGGTAATCCCCCCACAGCTGAGGAGCAACGCGTGGCACGAGTCGTGGTCGAGGTGATGCCGAAGGCCGAGATCCTGGATCCGCAGGGTCAGGCCATCGTCGGCGCACTCGGGCGCCTGGGTTTCCCGGGTGTGTCGGATGTCCGGCAGGGCAAGCGATTCGAACTCGACGTCGACGACAGCGTCGACGACGCGGAGCTGGCGAAGATCGCGGAGGCCCTGCTCGCCAACACGGTGATCGAGGACTGGAAGGTGGTGCGACTGTCGTGACCGGCAACGCTCGCATCGGTGTGATCACCTTCCCGGGCACCCTCGACGACGTCGACGCCGCCCGCGCGGTCCGGCTCGGTGGCGCCGAGGCGGTGGCGCTGTGGCACGGCGACGCCGACCTGCGCGCGGTCGACGCGGTCGTGGTCCCCGGCGGCTTCTCCTACGGCGACTACCTGCGGGCCGGCGCCATCGCCCGGTTCGCCCCGGTGATGGGCAAGGTGGTCGAGGCCGCGGGCAAGGGGATGCCGGTCCTGGGTATCTGCAACGGGTTCCAGGTGCTGTGCGAGGCCGGACTGCTGCCCGGCGCGCTGACCCGCAATCAGGGCCTGCACTTCATCTGCCGCGACGAATGGCTGCGGGTGGAGCGCACCGACACCGCGTGGACCTCCCGCTACGAGCCGGGCGCGCAGATCCTCATCCCGGTCAAGAACGCGGAGGGCCGTTACCAGGCCTCGCAGCGTGTGCTCGACGAGTTGGAGGGCGAGGGCCGGGTGGTGTTCCGCTACGGCGAGAACCCGAACGGCTCGCAGCGCGACATCGCGGGCATCTCGTCCGCCGACGGCCGGATCGTCGGCCTGATGCCGCATCCCGAGCACGCCACCGAGCCGCTGACCGGTCCCAGCGATGACGGCCTCGGCATGTTCCTCTCCGTGGTCGACACGCTCGTCGCGGCCTAGGGATCGTCCGCACCGGCAGTACGGCGATCGCCGCCCCGGCGGCGTAGGGACCACCCGCGCGACGGCGTGGTGGTCCCGGCAAATCCCGGTCTATCGCCCCGCAATCGTGCACGTGCAGGTTGCCGGCAAACTCTGCAATTGCATCCGTTCACGCATCGACGCAATTCCCGGCGGTTCTCGGAACGAGGGAACGCATTATCTCGTTCGGGCACTCACCGCACGAGTACATTCGGTACCCTCTCACTCGTCCTGGCGGAAATGATGGGCGGAATCGATGTCGACCATTGTGAGCGGATTTTCTACGCTGCACGGGGCGCTGCGTGCCGCGGAACGTTGCTGGCTGCGCCACCTCGATGCGGCGCTGTGTGCCCGGCAACTTTCCGCCGATCAGTGGGCGATGTTGTCGAATCTCTCCGACGACAGCGGCATCACGATGACCGACCTGGCCGCCCGCGCCCAGTTGCCACCCTCCTCGGCGACCAGGCATGCCGATTCCCTCGCGGATCGCGGCCTGATCTTCCGGATCGCCGCGGCGGAGGATCGCCGGCGCATCCTGATCGGCCTCAGCGATCTCGGCGTCGCCCTCGTGCACTCGGTACGCGCCGAGGAGTCGCGGGTGGAGGAGGAATTGCGGAAACGGATCGGCGCGGAACGGCACGCCGACCTCTTGCGGCTGCTGGAGCAGGTCGTCGAGGCGCCGGCCCTCGGCTGATTCGCCTGATATGCCCGGAGTGAAATGCGAAACTCCGCGGTGCCCGTCGTGTGGTGAGAATTCGCGGGAATTGTAAAGCCCCCTAGGATCGCGGTATGCCCGTCTCGATCACCGCGAGCGCGTCCGGACTGTGTGCCTTCATCGACGCGTCACCCTCCCCGTTCCATGTGTGCCGAACCGTCGCAACGGAATTGGCGGCGCACGGATTCATCGAACTCGTCGAGTCCCGGCCGTGGGAGCATGCCGGCACGGGCCGGTACTTCGTGGTGCGCGGGGCCTCGCTGGTGGCCTGGGCGGAATCGGGCGAGGCCGACGCCGCGCGCGGATTCCGGGTGGTCGGCGCGCATACCGACAGTCCCAACCTGCGCGTCAAACAGCATCCGGATCTGGCGGTCGCCGGCTGGCAACTGGTCGGCCTGGAACCGTACGGCGGCGCCTGGCTGAATTCGTGGCTGGATCGCGACCTGGGCTTGTCCGGGCGGCTGACCGTCCGTGACGGGGATGCCGTGCGGCAGGTGCTGGTCCGGATCGACGAACCGCTGTTGCGGGTGCCGCAGTTGGCGATCCACCTGTCCGAGGATCGCCGCGGGGTCACGCTGGATCCGCAGCGGCACGTCAACGCCGTCTGGGGTCTCGGCGGCGAACCGCGCTCGCTGGCCGAGTACGTCGCGGACCGGGCCGGGGTCGAGCCCGGCACGTTGCTGGGCTGGGAGTTGATGACCCACGATCTCGCACCCAGCGGCACGGTCGGCCGGGACCGTGATCTGATCAGCGCGCCACGCCTGGACAATCAGGCCACCTGCTACGCGGGTCTGCACGGTTTCCTCGCCGCCGTGTCCGGGGCGCGTCCCGGCGCACCCGCCCCGGTGCTGGCGATCTTCGACCACGAGGAGGTCGGCAGCCAGTCCGACCGCGGCGCACAGTCGGATCTGCTGCCCGCGGTACTGGAACGGATCGTGCTGGCGCGTGGCGGTGGTCGATCGGAATACCTTGCGGCACTTGCCAGTTCGATCTGTGCATCCGGCGACATGGCCCACGCTACGCATCCCAACTATCCGGAGCGGCACGAGCCCGCGCACCGGATCGAGGCCGGCGGCGGTCCGGTGTTGAAGGTCAACCAGAACCTTCGCTACGCCACCGACGCGGTCGGCGCCGGGGCCTTCGCGCTGGCCTGTGCTCAGGCGCGAGTTCCGTTGCAGCGCTATGTGCATCGCGCGGATCTGCCCTGCGGATCCACCATCGGCCCGATGACCGCGGCCCGCACCGGGATGCCGACCGTCGACGTCGGCGCGCCGCAACTGGCGATGCATTCGGCCCGCGAGTTGATGGCCGCGGCCGATGTGCCGGCCTACGCGGCCGCGCTGGCGGCGTTCCTGGCGCCGCGATAACCGCGCCGGAAGCAGACCGCCGCCACCGCCAGCCCCGCGAACGTGAGCAGCACATAGCTGCTGCCGATCGCCTGCTGCCACAGCGCCCAGCCGTGCTCCCGATGGGCGCTGTGCGGCAGCAGCCAGTGCGGGCCGATCAGGAATATCAGCGCGATGGCCGCCGCGACCGCGAGCCGGGCCCGGGTGAATCCCGCGCGGCGCAGCCACGCCAGCGCCACCGGCACCGCCGGCGCCACCCACACCCAGTGGTGCGACCAGGACACCGGTGAGACCAGCAGTACCGCGAGCGCGTTCACCAGCAGGGCGGTGGCCTGTTCCAGGCCCGTCGGCCGCGCCTGTTCCGGGCCCGTCGGCCGCGCCTGTTCCGGGCCGATCGGCTGCGGCGTCTGCACCAGCCGCCACATCACCACCGCCGCCAGCGCGACCGCGACGACCGCCAGCGTCAGCCACAGCCGGGTGGCAGCCTGCTCGCCGAGCCCGAGCCGGAACACCATGCCCTTCAGCGACTGATTCCCCGCGAACGCGGGCGGGCCGATCCGGCCGGTGTCGCGGATCACCCGGGACCAGTACTCGGCGGACTCCCGCGGGAACAGCGCCACCCCGATCGCGATGGTGGCCAGCGCGGACAGCACCGTGGTGAGCATGGCCCGCCAGTCCCGGCGCACCAGGAAGTACAGGAGGAATCCGGCCGGGGTGAGCTTGACCGCGATCGCGATGCCGATGAGCATCCCGCGCGGCCAGCCGGGCCGCCGGACCAGCACATCCAGCACGATCGCGGTCATCAGGACCAGATTGACCTGGCCGAAGTTGTAGGTCTGCCGGACCGGTTCGGACAGGCCGAGCAGGCCCACGCCACCGATCACGAGCGCCCATCGGGTCGTCCGGTCCGGGGTGGAGTCCAGCGCGTTCAGCACCACCCACAGCGTGAGGCCGAGGCAGATCAGCGAGACCAGGACCGTCGCGGGCCCGGCCAGCCACAACGGCATCAGCGCCAGCGGGATGAAGAACAGCGCCGCGGGCGGCGGGTAGGTGAACGGCAGTCCGAGCCCACCCGACGGCGGCAGCGGCCCGTACAGATCGTGACCGTCGAGCCACACCCGGGCGCCGTTGCGATAGACCTGCAAATCGATGTAACCGGCCCATTGCCGGGCCACGATCTCGATGAGTGCGGAGAGCAGGAACAGCCCGACCGCGATGCGCCACATTCGGCGACGGCGAGCGGCTCGGAGATCGTCGGGCACATCACCCGAGGCGGCGAGCCGGGCTCGATCGTTCACCGAATCAGCGTACTGGGTCGGCCGCCCAGGTCCATACCGCCTTTTTCGCGGGTGTGGCCGGACTCACCGGATCGTCGCGGCAGGTGGCACCGCGACTGCGGGGCCGTCGGATGCTGCTTCTAAACTGAGCTCGTCTCCCGTATCCGCGCCCGGGCGCCGCGTTCGCCTGTCCGCCGAAAGGACCCCGGTACTCACAGTGACCGTCCATGTCGACACCGTCAGCACCGCCGCCGCCACCCCGGACACCGCGCAGCCCTACAAGGAGCTGGGGCTCAAGGACGACGAGTACGCCCGTATCCGGGAGATCCTCGGCCGCCGGCCGACCGATGCCGAGCTGGCGATGTATTCGGTGATGTGGAGCGAGCACTGCTCGTACAAATCCTCCAAGGTGCATCTGCGCTACTTCGGCCAGACCACCACCGACGAGATGCGCGCGTCCATGCTGGCCGGTATCGGCGAGAACGCGGGCGTGGTGGACATCGGCGACGGCTGGGCGGTCACCTTCAAGGTCGAGAGCCACAACCACCCCTCGTACGTGGAGCCGTATCAGGGGGCGGCGACCGGCGTGGGCGGCATCGTGCGCGACATCATGGCGATGGGTGCGCGGCCGATCGCCGTGATGGATCAGCTGCGCTTCGGCGCCGTCGATCATCCGGACACCCGGCGCGTGGTCGACGGCGTGGTGCGCGGGGTCGGCGGCTACGGCAATTCGCTGGGCCTGCCCAATGTCGGCGGCGAAACCGTATTCGATCCGTCGTACCAGGGCAATCCGCTGGTCAACGCGCTGTGCGCGGGTGTCATGCGGGTGGAGGATCTGCATCTGGCCTTCGCCTCCGGCGCCGGTAACAAGATCATTCTGTTCGGCGCGCGCACCGGCCTCGACGGTATCGGCGGCGTGTCGGTGCTGGCGTCGGACACCTTCTCCGGGGACGAGTCGGGTACCGGCCGCAAGAAGCTGCCGAGCGTGCAGGTGGGCGACCCGTTTGCCGAGAAGGTGCTCATCGAGTGCTGCCTGGAGCTGTACGCCGCCGATCTGGTGGTCGGTATCCAGGATCTCGGCGGCGCCGGATTGTCTTGTGCCACTTCGGAACTCGCGGCCGCGGGCGACGGCGGCATGCAGATCGACCTCGATCTGGTGCCGCTGCGCGCCACGCACATGACCCCCGCCGAGATCCTCTCCAGCGAATCGCAGGAGCGGATGTGCGCGGTCGTCACCCCGGACAATGTCGACGCCTTCCTGGCCGTCTGCAAGAAGTGGGATGTGCTGGCCACCGTGATCGGCGAGGTCACCGACGGTGAACGCCTGGTCATCACCTGGCACGGCGAGACCGTGGTGGATGTGCCGCCGCGGACCGTCGCGCACGAGGGCCCGGTCTACGAGCGGCCGGTGCGCCGCCCCGACGAGCAGGACGCGCTCGTCGCCGACACCCCCGACCGGCTGTCCCGCCCGCGGACCGCCGACGAACTGCGCGCCACGCTGCTGAAGATGATCGCCAGCCCGCAGCTGTGCAGCCGCCGCTGGATCACCGAACAGTACGACCGCTACGTGCGCGGCAACACCGTGCTCGCCGAACACGCCGACGCCGGTGTGATCCGCATCGACGAGGTCGGCGGCCGCGGTATCGCGCTGGCCACCGATGCCTCCGGCCGCTACACCAAACTCGACCCGTACACCGGCGCGCAGCTGGCGCTGGCCGAGGCGTACCGCAACGTGGCGACCACCGGCGCCACCCCGAAGGCCGTCACCAACTGCCTCAACTTCGGCTCCCCGGAGGATCCGGGCGTGATGTGGCAGTTCCAGCAGGCCGTCCGCGGCCTCGCCGACGGCTGTGTGGCACTGGGTATTCCGGTCACCGGCGGCAACGTCAGCTTCTACAACCAGACCGGGCAGACCGCGATCCTGCCGACCCCCGTGGTCGGCGTGCTCGGCGTCATCGACGATGTGCACCGGCGCATCCCGACGGGTCTCGGCCTCGAGCCCGGCGAGACGCTGATCCTGCTCGGCGACACCCGCGACGAGTTCGGCGGCTCGATCTGGGCACAGGTCGAGCACGACCACCTCGGCGGCGTGCCGCCGCGGGTCGACTTCGCCCGCGAGCAGCTGCTGTCCGAGATCCTCACCGCCGGTTCCCGCGACGGCATGATCAGCGCCGCGCACGACCTGTCCGAGGGCGGCTTGGCGCAGGCGGTCGTCGAGGCCGCGCTGGCCGGTGAGACCGGCTGCCGGATCCTGCTGCCCGAGGGCGCCGATCCGTTCGTGGCGCTGTTCGCCGAATCCGCCGGCCGGGTGCTGGTCGCGGTGCCGCGGTCGGAGGAGACCCGCTTCACCAAGATGTGCAGCGCGCGCGAGCTGCCGTGGGTGCGCATCGGCGTGGTCGACCAAGGGGCCGACTCCGTCGAGGTGCAGGGGCAGTTCTCGGTCACCCTGGCCGAACTGCGGGCGGCCTTCGAGGGCACGCTGCCCGCGCTGTTCGGCTGAGTGCCCGTTCCGGCCGGCCCGGAAGCCGCGCACCCGAGTGTTCGACTGCTCGGGATCCGGCCCGCGGTCCCGCAGTGTTCGCGGCGAGTTGGCCGGTCACCGTGCGGTGCCCGCGTTCGCGGCGCCGGGTTGGCCATACTTGACGGGTGCCGGAAGCCTCCGAGATCGCGGAATCGACGACCCCGCAGCGCGTACGCGGCGGGGTCGTCGTCCGCCGGAGCCGGTCGGCGGGGCAGCGCGCGGTACGGGTGTTGCGCCGCATCGAGATCGACGTGATCGGCCTGAACTATGTCGGCCTGGTGGTCGGGACGGTGTTCTTCGCCTGGTCGGTGACGCCTTCGCTGGTTCCGCGGGACTGGTTGTTCCAGGGATTGATCAGTGGGATCAACGCGGCGATCGGCTACGGCGCGGGCTGCCTGCTGGAGTGGGGATTCCGGCGCTGGGTGCGGCCGCGGCTGCGTCGGCGGCCGCTGCCGATCCCCGGGCAGTACGCGCTGAAGATCGTGATCCTGATCGGCTGCGGACTGGTCGCCGCCTACATGCTGGTGCTGTCGGCGGACTGGCAGCGGCAGATCTACACGCTGATGGATATGCCCGGCACCACCCGCGCGGCATATCTGCGAACCGGCGGCTTGAGCCTGGCGGTCGGCATCGCCGTGGTGGCCGGCTACCGGACGCTGCGGGAGATCGTGCGCTTCTTCGCCCGCGAGCTCAGCCGCTGGGTGCGGGTGCCGCCACGATTCGCGCCGGGCGTGGGCGCGGCACTGCTGGCGGTGCTGATCGTGCTGTTGTTCAACGGCATCGCGACCCGGGCGTTCTTCGCGGTCGCCAACTCGGCGTTCAGCGTCCGCAACGACAAGGTGACCCCCTACGCCGTCCAGCCGCGGGCGCCGGAGCGTTCCGGCAGCCCGGCGTCGCTGGCCGCCTGGGACACCCTCGGCTCCGAGGGCCGCTGGTTCGTCTCGCACGGCCCGGACCCGCTGCTGATCTCGGCGGCCACGAATGCCCCTGCGCGGCAGCCGATCCGGATCTACGCCGGCCTGGACTCGGCGACCGGCGGCCGCACCCAGGAACAACTGGCGGTGGCCGAACTGGAACGAACCCACGCCTTCGACCGGAAGGTGCTCGCGATCGTCACCACCACCGGCACCGGCTGGGTGAACTCGACCGCCGCGGCCGCGCTGGAGTACCTCTACCACGGTGACACCGCGATCGTGGCGTCCCAGTACTCGTATCTGCCGAGCGTGCTGTCCTTCCTCGCCGACCGGCAGAAGGTGGCCGCGGCGGGCCGCAAGATGTTCGACGCGGTCTACACCGCCTGGTCCGCGCGACCACCGCAATCCCGGCCGAAGCTGGTGGTGTACGGCGAGAGCCTGGGTTCACAGGGTTCGGAGGCGGCCTTCGGCGGACTGGGCGACCTGCGCGACAAGGTCGACGGCGCACTCTGGGTGGGCCCCCCGAACTCGAACCGGCTGTGGAGTCAGTTCGTCGCCCGCCGCGACCCGGGCACCCCGGAGGTGGAACCGGTCTACGCCGACGGCCTGGTGGTCCGATTCGCCTCCGCCACGGACGAATTGAACCAGCCCTCCGCCGACTGGCGGCAACCGCGCATCGCCTACCTCCAGCACGCCTCCGACCCGATCGTCTGGTGGTCACCGGACCTCATCTTCTCCCGCCCCGCCTGGCTGTCCGAACCCCGCGGCCCCGACGTCTCCCGCCAGATGCGCTGGTGGCCGTTCGTCACCTTCTGGCAGGTGGCCGCCGACCTGACCAACGCCCAGAGCGTCGCCGACGGCCACGGCCACAACTACGGCAGCCTGGTCCTCGACGCCTGGGCCGCCGTCCTGCGCCCCCCGGACTGGACCCCGCAGGAGAACGAGCGGATCCGCACCGACCTGGAACTGGCCGAAACCTACGAACGCGTCGTCAAGTGAGATCCCGGGCCGCCGCGAACCTCCTCGCCGCCACGGCCTTACCGCCGCTGTGGAACAACCTACTGTTGCCGCGACTGCATTTCGGCCCGCGCGGCCGCACCACCGCCAACGTCCTGTTCGCCACCACATATGCCGCCGCCTTCGGCAGTCGGGTACTGCCGGGATCCCGGTCTCGACACGGTAGGGGTACGGGTGGCGATAATACCTTGCAGCACAGGCGATTCGGAGTTTCATCAGGCACAGGCACAGGCACAGGCACAGGCACAGGCACAGGCAGCCGTAGGGAGAGCAGTCGCCCGCCGCGCCGACCCGTAGGCGCTGATCGACGCGGCATGGCTGTCGTGCTGCTCCCCGCGGTTCTCGTCGTTCTCGGTTATGTTGTGGCGCTGGCAGTTCCGGCCTCACGAACCCGGCTCGCACAGATCCCGGATCGATCACCGGATGTCTCGCTCGCCGAATGGGCGGGGGTGCAGATTCCGTGGGGGACCGTCTATCCGGAGGAGCTGATCTTCCGCGCGACCCTGGATCCGCTGCTGGAATCCACCCTCGGACCTACCGGAAATATCATGGGCGCAATGCTTTTCGGGCTGTGGCACATCGAACCGGCGCGGGCGGCCGGTGACGATGTCGCCACGACCGTGGCCGCCACCGCCGTCGCGGGGGCGGCCCTGTCGGAACTGCGCCGCCGCACCGGCACCGTCCGCGCGCCTGCCCTGCTGCACCTCGCCGTCAACGCCGGAGGTGCGATCGCGCCTCGCCTGGCAGTGCGGCTTGCGCGCCGGGCGGCTCGCGCCGCGTAGAAACCCTTGGAACCGTGGGGATGTCGGACCTGGCCTGCGCCGTGCCGACCATCAGGATCGGCACGGCGATCAGCTGCACGAGATTGGACAGGTACAGATAGGTCGCCTGGCGCCCCGGATCGATGAGCGGAGCCAGGCCGAACACCGCGAGGCCGTAGCAGGCCCACATGGTGCCGAGCGCCCTCGTTCCCGCGACCGCGAGACGATCGTTCATCCACCGGATCCCACCGGCCAGAGCGGTGAGACTACTTGTGTCCCAGATTATTTCGATGTCGGGCGAAGTCGCTCGCCCGGCCGTCGGCACGACGGTGAGATCGGACATGATCACACCTTCACCGTGAGCCGACGTGCGCGACCGCGGGAGCCGGGGCGCCGGCATCGGGCGATGTCTGGGCGACGGAGACCATCGCCAGGAATACCCACACGATGGTGGCGCCGAGCGCGAGGAATCCGCGGACCAGGGTTTCGACTTCCACCGGAGGCGGTGCGGCACCACCGATTCCGCTCTCCGCACCGCGATCTGCCGGCGCCTGCGAGGTGAACGACCGTGTTTCTGCTGAATTCATGGGTGAGAACCTCGTTCCGTGATCCTGCCGGATTCCTTCTTACGAAAGACCTGGAGAAGTCCCCGGGAGGCGGTACCCCTCGTCCCGCCACCCGGGAACGTGTGCGACCGTCGACACCGGGTGGGGATGGCACCCGGACGCAACGGCGACGTGTCGAGAATGGCCGCCGAGCCCGCACATCACGAGCCGATGCGGGTGTTTTCGCGGTATGCGGATGGATTCTGCACGCATCGCGTGCAAGACATTTCCCGACGTCGACAGGGTAGGAGCGCGGGGTTAGCATCAACGACAGTGCAACCGGCGGGGCCCAGGGGATGGATGGTGCACATGGCGGTAAGCCCACACTCGATGCGTTGCGCGCGTCGGGTCGCTCGCGAGGTCAAGAATTCCGGCGGTTCCGATCACGACGCCGCCCGCGCGGTACACCGGCATTGCGCGGTGTCGCTGTTGCGGGCGCATCGGGCGGCCCGGGGCTACACCCTGGTCGAGGCGGTCGAGGCGCTGAAGCAGGTACTCGCCGAACGCGGTACTCCCGCAGACGGTCTGGGGCATCAGCGGTTGTCGCAGTGGGAACAAGGGCAGGACGTCCCGTCACCGCACTACATGGATGCGCTGTGTTTCTTGTATCAGAGCCGGCCGGACCGGCTCGGATTCGGGAGCGACTACTCGGAGGAGGATTCGTTCCCGCGGAACGAACCCGAGGACGCCATGAATCGTCGCAATTTCACAGGACTCGTCGCTGCCGGTGCGACACTCGTCCCGGCCGGGCTGTTCGGCGGGACCTTCGACCCGCCGAGTGGGCGCCATGCGGGCGCGGGGTATGTCGGCCTGCTCGAAGAACTGGTCGAGCAGAGCGGTCGGCAGTTGCAGTCGGCCCCGCCCGCGGAGTTCATTCCGGCGCGGATGATGGACCTGGCTCGGGTCCAGGCGGGATTGCTGACCACGAGCGGTGCGGCGATGCGGCGCAGACTGCAACGGGTCTACGCGAAGAACGCCGGGTTGATCGCGATCCGGCTCTCCGATGTCGGCGCGGTCGCCGACACCTTCGAATGGTTCGGGATCGCGCGCCGGGCGGCCCGGGCCGCAGAGGACGAGACCGTGCAGGCCTGGATCGCGGGCTGGACCGGTGACGCGTGCGCTTTTCACCGGCAGTTCAAGCCGGGCCTGACCGCGGCGCTGGCCGCGCAGGCGGCGGGCGCGGACCGGCCCTGCGGGGTGGCGGTCCTGGGATATCTCGCCGAGGCGGGTATCCAGGCCCGCCTGGGTAACCGGCGGGCCACCTTCGCTGCGGTGACGCGAGCGGATCGGATGTTCGCGCTGCTGCCGGACGAGGAGATCGTCGCCGACGGATTCCACGTCAGCGAGTATCTGCTGCGCTGGAACCAGGCCAATGCGCTGGCCCTGTGCGGAGCCCATGCCGAGGCTGCTCCGTTGCGCGATCGGGTGCTGGAACTGCCGCCGTCGCGCCACGATCTGGTCGGTCGTTCCCTGCTGTACCTGGATGCGGCCGCGGCGCACGTCGACCGAGGGGAGCTCGAGGGTGCATGCCGGACCATCACCACGACATGGCTGCGGCTGCCGGAGGAGTTCCGGGTCGGCCAGGTTCCGGAGCGGGTGCGGGAAATCCTCGCGCCGTTGCCCGACCGCTCCGTCCCCCCGGTGGCCGAGGCGCGCGAACTCATCGGATCCGCGGCCTCGAACAGCTGACGCCGGGCCGGCGCCGGCCGTCGGCCCGGGTGTGTTCGCGGCGCAGATCCAATGTGACGCAATGCAATCCGCCGCCCATGGTGCGCGCGTGGCGCAGTTTGTGGGGCGCGACATCGATGCCGTGGCGGCGCAGGGTGGCGATGAGTTCCGGCTGACCGGCATCGACGATGGCGAGGTCGGGCCGCACCATCAGCAGGTTCATCCCGATCCACTCCGACGACAACGGATGACCGGGCGGGGTGGGTGCCGGGGCCATCGGCGGGCACCACAGGTGTTCCCACGATCGCAGTGGCTCGGGCAGTTGGGCGAGATCGTGGATCCGGTCCGGGTTCAGCAGGACCAGGCCCTCACGCAGCAGGCTGATCGTGGAATCGATGTGGGTGTAGGGATAGACGCCGCGGATCCGGTGCACGCGGTAGTCCCCCAGCGCGGAGACCGTGTTCCGCAGCCAGCGGTATCCGAGTTCGTTGCCGCTGCCGGAGACCTGGTAGAACAGGTCGCGGCCGCAGCGGAGAATGTTGGCGGCGTCGAACACCGGCTCGGTCTCGCCCAGCATCGGACGGCCGTGGCCGTCGTCGGGATAGAGCTCGTCGAGCAGTTGCGGCGGCGGCGCGGCGATCCAGGCCGAGCCGCCGAGCATGCGCTGCTGGAACAGCTCCCGCAACCCCGCGAGCTCGAACATCCGCGCTCGTACCGGGCTGGGTGCGGCGATGATGGTGGAGCCGATCACGATGGCGAGGTCGCGGGGGCAGTAGGAGTAGAAGCCGCTGGTCCGCCACCATGGGGTGGCGAACGCGCGGTCATGGGTCATCGGCGCGGGCCGCGCGACCCGCACGCCCAGGCTTTCCAGCAGGGCCGCCAGGCCGTCGAGATCCTCGGCGGCCTCGGCGAGCACCCGGGACGGGAAGCGTCCCACCCTGACTCGTGCCAGTTCGGCGGCGTCGAGGTCGGGGTAGAGGTTGAGCCACGCCGAGCGGTCCAGCGGCGGTATCCGGGCACCGTCGGCGTTGCCGACGACGACCTCCAGCAGCGGGCTGAACTCGTCGTCGGAGTACGCCGGTACGGGCTCGGCGGGCACCGCGATCCTCGCGGTCGGCGATATCGAGGGATACGACATGACACCCTGCTTTCGGAGAGAGGGACGGGAGTGGTCCGGCGGTGGTCAGCCGAGCGCACGCTGTGCGCCACGGCGGCGGTGCGCCCGGATCGAGGCACAGGTCATCGCCCGCAGCAGCCAGCGGTCGGTGCCGTCGTAGCGGGGGCGAAAAGTGTTGCGGCCGTGCACCGTTCGCCGATTGTCCGCGATCAGGACGTCGCCGGGCCGCAGTTCGTGACCGATCGCGCCGCGATCCAGGGCCCTGGTCAGGGCGTGCAGCGCCGCCGCCGCGCGCTGGTCGGCGGGGTCGGCCGGACATACGTCACCCTCGCCGAAGCAGATTTCGGGGTCCTCGGCCGGGCCGGTGAGGATCGGCACCGGGGTCTGCTCGCTGATGTCGGCGTCCACATGGGCGTCGTCGGGCACGAGCAAGTACCGCGGGGCGCGCAACGTCGCGATATCGGCGGCGTCGAGGTCCAGGCGCCGGGCCGGGGACAGGACCGTGAGCACGCCGGGATGGCCGCGCAGGCACAGCAATCCGAAGTAGTCGCAGCGGTCGTCGGTGAATCCGTCCTCGACGTGCCAGCCCAGCGCCGCCGTGCTGCTCGCGCCGGTCCGGGTGGACTCGCGACCGGGCACGGGCACGACATGCTGGACCAGCCGGCCGTCGTGCAGCGACCGGAAGGTGAACGGCTCGCCCAGCGGCAGCGTCAGGGCGAGCAGCAGCAGTGCGGCGGCCTCGACGGTGCGGGTCGTCGTGCGCGGGGTGACCGTGGCGGGGGTGGCGGGCAGATCGGTGAGTACCGGGCAGATGCCACGCAGCACCAGGGCATTGTTGGGCGAGCCCTCGATACGGAAGCGGTGCAGTGCGACCACCACCTGCGCAGGCAGGCTGGTGAGCAGACTCGCGGCGAGAACGGCCGGGTCTGCGGCACGCCGGTGACGGTCCGCGGCCCGCAGCGCCGCCGACCAGGTCCGCGCGGCCTGGTCCCAGCTCGCGGTCACCACCTCGCCGTCCGCGGCGCGTGCGATTTCCGGCGCGGAGAAATACCGCCGCATGCCGTCGTGATCGGCGAATTCGATGCCTTTTTCCCGGGCGGAAACGGCGGTATCGCACCGATTCCCGAATTCGGTACGGCCGGCCGGCCGAGAGCCGTCGCCATCGGTGATATCCGTCGAAATCATCGTGTCCATTGCTGTCCTCCGGTTCGTGTGCGACCTCGTGGGCGCAGGAACAGCACAGCCGGTGGCGGCCACTGTCCGACAGCCCGGAAGACAAGCGGGCGGCTGTACGGCGCATTTCACGGCTGTCCGGCGGACAGGGAAGACATTGCCGGACACCGGAAAGCAGCCACCGACCCGATGCCGAGACTCAGAAAGACATGCGATGAGCGAGAAATCGAATCGGGAGACGACCCGGGCAGATCTGCAAGCGGTACACACCACCGCCGAATTCGGTGCGACTCTGAAACGGACCCGGGTAGCGGCCGCGCTGTCCATTCGCGCTCTCGAACTCCGGGCCGCGGCCCGGAAGGACAGCGGTGCCGCGACGTATGTCAATTTGACGAAGAACATCATCGAATCCATGGAGAAGGGGCACCGGCTCGAAGGCGGCCGGGCCGCTCCGGATATCGACAACCGACTGGAGATCTATCTGTGGTGTTGCGGTGTCCCGCGAGAGGATCTGCCGGCCTGGCTCGAGACGCGACGCCGAATTCTGCGGGAACCGCGCCCACCCGCACCGGGGACGCCGGCCCCCGAGGTGGGTCACGCGCTGCGGACCGCATTGCGCCGTGACGTGTACACCCTGATCGGACGTGACTCCGAGCTCGCGCAGATCCTGGACGCCGCGGAGTCCGGGATTCCGGTCTACACCATCGACGGTATGCCCGGTGTCGGTAAGACAGCGCTGGCGATCCGGGCCGCGCACCTGCTCGCCGATCGCTTCCCCGACGGCCGCTACTTCGTCGAATTGCATGCCCACACGCCGGGGCGCACGGTCGCCGATCCGGCGGATGTGCTGGCGGGGTTGCTGACCGGGATCGGTGTCGACACCCGCTATCTCCCCGACTCCTTGCAGGCGCGCCGCGACCTGTGGCAGGACCGGCTCGCGGGCAAGCGCGTCCTGCTGGTTCTCGACGACGCACGCGACGAGGCCCAGATCGACTGGCTGCTGCCTGCCTCCCCCGGCTGTCTCACCCTGGTGACCAGCCGGCGGCGTCTGGTCGATCTCGGCAACACCGTCCCGCTCGCGCTCGACACGCTCGCGCCGGGCTCGGCGGTGGAACTGTTCGCGACGTTGAGCCATCGCCGGATCGGCGACACGTCCGATCGCACCGCGGTCGAGCGGCTCGTGCAACAGTGTGGCCACCTGCCGCTGGCGATCACGCTGCTGGCGGCGCCGCTCGCCCACCACCCGGCCTGGACCATCGCGGACCTGTCGGCGGAATTCGGGGCCACGGCCGACCGGCTCGGCGAGCCGGACGCACGAACCCGCGCGGTTCGGGTGGCGTTCGACCTGTCCTATCAGGATCTGCCCCCCGAACGCGCGCGGCTGTTCCGGCGCCTGGGGCTGCACCACGGTCCCGACCTCGACGCCTATGCGGCGGCGGCGCTGGCCGGTATCGACGTGGCCGCGGCGCGGTCCGAGCTGGATGCGCTCTACACCGACCATCTGCTCGACGAGCCGGCCCGTGGCCGTTACCGACTGCACGACCTGCTCCGGGAATACGCTCGCGCGCTGGCGCAGACGGAGCCCGAACCCGAACGCGCCGACGCGGAGACCCGGCTGCTGGACTACTACCACCGAACCACCGCGGCGGCCGACCGCTGGATCGCGCGTCGGACCCGTCCGGACTCGACATCCGGCGACCGGGTCGGTGATCCGGTGGTGGCGCGCGAGTTCGGCGACGAGGTCCAGGCACTGGAGTGGATGCGGATGGAACGCGACAATCTGCTGGCCTGCGTCGAACACGTGGCTTCCCGCCGCCCCGCGCGGATGGTGGTGCTGATCGGACTGCTGGCGGGGCTGCTGGATCGCGACGGGCCTTGGCCGCTGGCGTGTCAGCTGCACGGGCAGGCCGCCGCCGTCGCCCACGATCTCGACGACGAGATCGAAGAGGCCGGCGCGCTCAACAACCTCGGCGCCGCGCACTGGCGGGCGGGGGATTTCCCCACGGCCACCGCGTGTTTCCAAGCGGCCCTCACCCGCTACCGCAGCCGCGGCAACGTCCTGGGGGAGGCCAACGCACTGAACAACCTCGGCGATGCCCGCGAGGAAACCGGCGACTACCCCGCGGCCGTCGCCCACTATCAGCGGGCGCTGGCCCTCTACCGCCGCTGCGGTGACGTCCTGGGCGAGGCGAGCACCTTGAACAATCTCGGCACCCTGCACGAGGAGACCGGCGACTACCCCGCGGCGGTCGGCTGCTACGAGCAGGCGCTGGCGCTCTACCACGACCTCGATTTCCGGCTCGGAGAGGCCAATACCCTCAACAACCTCGGAATCGTGAACGCCCGCACCGGCTTCAGTGAGGAGGCCGTGGCGCTGCACCAGCAGGCCCTGACCCTCTACCGGCAGCTGGGCAACCGGCTCGGCGAAGCCAATGCGCTGACCAATCTGGGCATCGTGCGCACCCGTACGGGGCACTACCGGGAGGCCGTCGATCGCCACCACCAAGCGCTGGCCCTCTACCACGAGCTGGGCAGCCTGCGCGGTGAGGCCAGCACGCTGAACAATCTCGGTATCGTCCGGACCCGCACCGGGCTCTACGACGAGGCCGTCGACCTGCACGACACGGCGCTGACCCTCTCCCGCCGCCTCGGCTATCGGCTGGTCGAGGCCGACGCCCTGCACAATCTCGGCGTCGTGCGGACCGGCACCGGACGCTACGACGAGGCCGTCGAGCTGCATCAGCAGGCCCTGACCCTGTACCACCGGCTGGGCAACCGGCTCGGCCAGATCGAGGTCCTGATCGATCTGGGCAGGCTGCTGTTCGAGACGGCGACGGCAGCCGCCGCGTCGACTACCTTCCTCGACGCGCTGGCGCTGGCGCGTCAGGTCGGCAGCTGGATCGGGGAAGCCCAAGCGCTGGAGGGGATCGCGCGGTGCCGAGTCGTCACCGGCGTCGCCGCGGTCCCGCGCGAACTGGGGCAGGCGGTCGAGATCTATCACCGCATCGGTACTCCCGACGCGGTGGCGGCCGCCACGGAGCTGCTCCGGCTGCGATCCGATATCCAATGCGCCGCAACGGGATCGGACGATACCGGAGCCGCGGCCTGCTGAGGCCGGTCAGGGCCGTCGGGCGCTCGGCGATCGCGGCCGGTCCGGTGACGCCTCGAATCCCGATCCGGTGACCTCGTCGAACAGGCATCGGTCGACTGCCATCCGGATCGCGCGGGCGCGGCTGAGGCCCGCGCCCCGGCAGAACACGGCCAGCCGGGCCAGCGTCGGTTCGTCCAGACGTACCTCACCGACCCCGAGATCCCGTTGTGCCGACTGTTCGCAGGCCGGATCGAAGTTCCGGCGCCTGCGCCGCCGGTCGGGAATGTGCTCGATTTCCACCATTGCCGCCACCACGGTGATATCGGTGTCGCGATCGATTCCGAACGAGTCGAGCAGGTCGGCGACCGCGATTCCGATCAGTGTCTCCATCGGGGTCGCTCGGTCGCGTGCCAGCGATGCCAGCGAGGACAGCACGGCCGGAGCGAAACTCACCGACATGCGTGTTCCGACCGCAGAACGGTCCATCAGCCGTACCTCGTCTTTCGGCCCCGGGCACCGAGCAATGACGCACTGAAATACAAGCGCAGTTTAAACGCTGCGCCGGAAATTCGCATCGGGCGGTCGCGCGCGGGATTCTTCCGCGCGGAGCCGGACAGCGCCTTCGCTACGAGGAATGGACGGGAGTGGGACGGCCGAAGTGGGACTCCATCCGCGGAGTGGGCCGGCGGAGCGCGAGGCCGTCCTCGACGAAGGCCGGAGCGACGGTGAATCCCGAACCGCCCAGGCCGCCGAGTTCCAGGACTCCGACCGACCCGGTCCGGTTGCGCGGAATCCATTCGGCGATAACGCGTTCGGCGAGCGGGCGAAGGCCGTACCAGTACTGGTATGCCCCCGGGGCCAGCGCCGGCCGCAGCACCGGAAGCCGTTGCAGGACACGGTCGCGGATCTCCTCGACGAGCGCGGTGACATAGGACGGCACCCGCGACGGGTCGGTGAGCCCGCGCCCGAGTTCGGTGTACTCCTCCGGCTCGGTGACCAGTCTGCCGGACGAACCACCCAGGCAGACATGCCCGCACGAGCGATGCGGGATGCTGTAGGTCAGCTCGTCGTATCGGTCGGCATCCATCAGCACGATCCGATCCAGCGGCTGCGGTACCCGGGCGAGATCGGCGAGCAGGACGACCCCCAGATCGCCTTCGATGCGCTGGTCGTCGAGCAGGAACTGGGCGCGGTCGCCCGCGGCGACGCAGGCCACCTCGGCGCCGAAATCATGTGTGAGGTCCAGTAATTCGCCGATATCGTGGATATGGCGGCGCATCGGGCGTACCCCGGGCAGTTGCGATACCGCCCGGTACAGATTCGGCATGAGGGTGCACGAGGAGACGACCGCCCCGTCGGAGATGTAGGCGGCCCGGCGGTAGAACGGCGCCGAGAACTCGCCGGGATCGACCGGGACGGGTACCGCGGGGCAGCCGCGGGGCACCGGTACCCGCTCGTCGCGGGTCAGCAGCACACTCGGCGCAGCGGCGCGGTAGTCGCCCAATCCCAACTCGGACAAGATGTTCCAGCTGTGGAACGAGCGATGCGACCAGGCGGCGATCCGCGGGTCGCCCTCGAGGAAGGGCATGTGCCATCCGCTGGCACCGAAACTGGCGACCCGCCTGTCGTGGTGATCGGCGACCCACAGAATCTGGATCGGACGCGAAACCCGTTGGGACTCAGTGAACAATCTGTGAACGACATGGTGGCCGGTGATACCGTGGCCGACGACCACCGCCCGACCGGTGCGCAGAGCCGCTGCCAGGAAGGACTCGGGCTCGGTGGCCGCATGGTGACCAGGGAGAACACTGCTGGACATCGGAGACACCTCTTCCGACGGATCAGTGGCTGGTCGCCGCGTGCGCCACAGCCCTGACATCACGAGAATGGCTCGCGAGCCAGGGCTTGTCAAGTAGCGCTTATCTACTATTCTTCCAGTGGTAAGCCGGACTTAAATCGAATACGGCTGACTCGTCACAGCTTCGCGCGCGGGGTGCGGAGTTGCCGAAAGGGGGTGGCGATGCGCGAGGTCAGGCTTCCCGCAATGCTCAAGCAACTCATCGATGACAGCGAGTCCCACGGCAACCGGCGACGGGTCGGTGAACAGCTCGGCGTCACTCCGGCTGCGTTGTCGCAGTACATCAACGGGCAGACCACTCCCACCTTCGACAAACTGCTGGCGATGGCGGAGCTGTTCAGCGTGCCGCTCGATTTCCTGGTCTTCGGCCCGGACACGACGATCGGCGGGCACGGCGGCGCCGTGGAATACGGGCCGATCACGCGCTACGTCGAAGCCGGAATCTCCTTGGTACAGGCCGATATCGCGGCGCAGGCGGCCTTCGTCGCGAAGGTGGGCGAGATCCTCGCGTCGCAGATCGACGCGGCGGCCAAGGTCGCGAGCAAACGAGCTTCGACGCTGAACGGCATGTTGGACAAGGAACAGGCCCTCGAACTGGAGCGCTACAGCGAAGAGAGCACGATCGTCACCCTGGATCTCACCGACGATCTGGTGCCGGTCGACAGCGATGTCGAGCAGGGCGTGACGGCGGGCAACTTCCTGGCGGTCACGGCCGCGAACCTGTCGCTGGGCCGTCCCTATCATTACGTGCTGTCGCCGGACATCGAAGACCACGCCACCGTCATCCACCAGTACCGCACGCTGTTACTGGGGGAGAACCTGACCGAGACCGACCTGCGACACTGCCGGTTCGACGTTGCCCAGGACAGCTTCTACGTAGGCTGTTGTCTGTTCCGCTTGGATGTCGACGGCATGCGGCGTCACAGCCCGGTGCTCCACCGCTACCTCACACCGTTCATAACCAGCGACAAACGCCTCGGCTACGTCGAACCGCCAGGATCCCCGCTGCACGCGTACTTCCTGCTCGACCCCGAACGGATCGAGACCGCCGTGCGGGTGCTCCACCGACTGGCGCCGCCCGCCACCGGCAGCTGAGCTTTCCTCACTTCCCCTCCACGTATCAATCACCAAGAACCGAGAAAGGCCGGTGGATGAACTTTTTCCGGTGGACGACCTTCGATGTGAAGAGGCTGCTACCACCCGATTGGCAGGCTCAGATCATGCAGGTCGTGAAGGAGGAAGTCGTGGAACTGACGCTCGTCAGCAGTCATTCGACCTCCCGGGAGGCGACCACCTCGGAGCAGATTCCCTGCGGAATCGTCGACGGCGTCACCGTGCGGAATCGGTTGCCGTGGCTGGCCGATCTCTACGACGGACTCTTCCTCGAGATGGCACAGTCGATCTCGGCCGAGAAGGTTTCGTCCATGTCCGATCCGCGGTTCGGCATGGTCCTCAACGTCCAGCGCGATACCGAACGCTACGAATGTCACGTCGACAGCAATCCGATCGCGGCCCTGCTGTACTGCACCAGCCACCACATCGGCGACGGCGGGGAACTCGCGGTGTCCAACCGGGGCGATGTCCGCTCGGTGGCGGAGATCGACGCCGACTGTTCCATCGTGGAACCTCGTGCGGGTCATCTCGTTCTCTTCGACGCTCGCCGGCACAGTCACTACGTCCGCCGCCTCACCACGGACGGCGCCAAGCGGGTCGTGGTGGCCATGAACTACTACACCACCTCCAGCCCGGAACTCGCGGTCCGTCCACCGGACCTGAACCGCCATCTCATCGGCGTCGACTGATACCACCGGCCCACGCAGCGAATCGCCCGACGATGCCCGGGCGGGCGCCGGTTTCGTAGGCTCGGGGGATGGCAGGGCGACAGGCGGCGGATCCGGCCGCGGTGCGGGCCGCGGTGGCGGCAGTGGCGGCGTGGTTGCGGGACGAGTCGCAGCCCGCGCCGGCGCGGGCCGAACTCGTGGCCGCGGTGCGGGGTACGGCCCGCAGTCTGGCGGCCGTGGCGCCGGGGCATTCCGTGGAGTTGCGGGTGCCGCCGTTCGTGGCGGTGCAGTGCATCGAGGGGCCGCGGCACACCCGCGGCACCCCGCCGAATGTGCTCGAGGCCGATCCGCGCACCTGGTTGCTGCTGGCGACGGGACTGTTGTCGTTCGATGCGGCCGTCGATTCGGGGGTAGTCAGTTCCTCGGGGTTGCGGGCAGCGGAGCTCGCGCACTGGCTGCCGGTGGTGCGGCTGTAGGTCAGGCCTCGTGCCGGCCGGTCGGGCGGTGGTGCAGGCCGGTGTCGGCGGGGCGGCGGTGCAGGCCGCGGCGGTCGTAGAAGCGGGTCATCACCAGGCCGACCACGATGCCGATCGCGAGGCCGACGACGGTCATCCAGAAGCCGCGAGTCAGACCGGCGGGGCCGCTCGCGTCGAAGTAGAGGATCGCGCGGACGGCCAGGAAGACCTGGTGCATCGGCTCGAAGGTGGCCAGCCAGCCGAAGTAGCGGGGGGTGGCCTCGATCGGGACGGTGCCGCCGGAGGAGGGCAGGCCGAGGATGACGAACAGGATCAGGTTCACCAGCAGGCCGGCGCTGCCGATCGCGGCCAGATTCGCCAGGCCGGTCCAGCCGACCGCGATCATCGCGAAGACGCTGTAGAGGTACAGGGCCAGCGGGCGTTCGATGGACATGCCCAGGGCCTTGCCGATGCCGAGGAACACCGCCGCGACGATGACCGCCGTGACCGCCCAGATCGCCCACTTGAGCAGCAGGGTCCGGGTCCGGGAGATCGGGGTGAACGGCAGGTGGATGAACCACGGGCCGTATTCGGTCGGCACGAAGCCCAGGGCGGAGTCGATCAGGGTGTGCACGATCATCGAGCCGACCACGCCGATCAGCAACAGCAGCAGCGCGTAGAAGAACGCGGTCAGGCCCTCGCCCGAGCCGGCGGCCAGCGGGTGGAAGGTCTGCACGTCGAGGTGCAGCGGCCGGGCCAGGGTCAGGCGGGTGGCCGCGCTGAGCGCGGGCGGGTTGCCGGCCTGGGCCAGCTGGGCGTTCACCTGATCGGTCAGCTGTTTGCCGACCTGCTCGTCGACCTGCGCGAACACCCGGTCGCCGATGCGCTGCACGGTCGCGGTGGCGAAGACGCCGACGCGCGGGTTGGTCTCCAGGGTCAGGCTCGGCCGCTCGATATCGCCGGGGACCACGCTGCCGGTGCCGAGGATGCCGAGCCGTTTGCTGAAGTCGCTCGGGATGACCAGCGCGCCGTAGACCCGGCCGTCCTGCATCTGCAGTTGCGCCTCGTCGATGCCGACCACCCGGAGATCGATCTCGCCGCCGGGCAGGGACTGTCGCAGGCCGGCGGCGACCTGCTCGCCGAAGTTCACCTGCCGTTCCTGGCCGGGCGACCCGATCGTCTCGCCGACGTCCTGGTTCACCAGGGCCATCGGGAAGTTGTGCAGGTTCTTCTCCGGATCGATGACGTAGTCCAGATACATCACCCCCAGCAGCGCGGCCAGCAGTGTTACCACGATCACCGGCATCGCCTTGCGCAGCAGCGACACCCGGCGCGTCTCCGGGACATCGGGGGCGGTCACGGGTCGCACCGTAACAGCAAACGGGTTGCGACGGCCCGAACCCGCGACGGGGTTGCCATTCGGTGACCCGTAGACTGATCAGTGCCCCCCTACCGCCGAACAGGGAGCAAACGGTGACCTCTGCCGACCTTTCGGTCCACACCCCCAATCCGCCGATCGCCGCTGCCGGAGATCAGGACGAGAACGAGCCGCGCGAGGAGTGCGGAGTGTTCGGAGTCTGGGCTCCCGGCGAAGAAGTGGCAAAGCTCACATACTACGGGCTGTACGCATTGCAGCATCGCGGGCAGGAGGCGGCCGGTATCGCCGTCGCCGACGGCGCACAGGTGCTGGTGTTCAAGGATCTGGGCCTGGTGAGCCAGGTCTTCGACGAGCAGACACTGGCCGCCATGCCCGGTCACGTCGCCATCGGCCACTGCCGATATTCCACCACCGGTTCCACCACCTGGGAGAACGCGCAACCGATCTTCCGCACCACCGCGGTGGGCAGCGGCCTGGCGCTCGGCCACAACGGCAATCTGGTCAACACCGCCGAACTGGCCGCCCGCGCCCGGGAGCAGGGCCTGATCAAGGGCCGGCTGTCCGGCGCGACGGTTCCGGCCACCTCCGATTCGGATGTCATGACGGCGCTGCTCGCGCACGCCGCCGCCGACAAGAGCATCGAGCAGGCGGCCATGGAGTTGCTGCCGACCCTGCGCGGCGCTTTCTGCCTCACCTTCATGGACGAGCACACGCTGTACGCCGCGCGCGATCCGCACGGGGTGCGGCCGCTGTGCCTGGGCCGTCTGGACCGAGGCTGGGTGGTTGCCAGCGAGACGGCCGCGCTGGATATCGTGGGCGCCTCGTTCGTCCGGGAGATCGAGCCGGGCGAACTGCTGGCGATCGACGCGGACGGGGTGCGGTCCTCGCGCTTCGCCGCGCCGGAGCCGAAGGGCTGCGTCTTCGAATACGTCTATCTGGCCCGGCCGGACAGCACCATCGCCGGTCGTTCCGTGCACGCGACCCGGGTGGACATCGGCCGCCGGTTGGCCAAGGAACATCCGGTCGAGGCCGATCTGGTCATTCCGGTCCCGGAGTCCGGCACCCCGGCCGCGGTCGGGTACGCGCAGGGTTCCGGCGTGCCGTACGGCCAGGGCTTGATGAAGAACGCCTACATCGGCCGCACCTTCATCCAGCCCAGCCAGACCATCCGTCAGCTCGGCATCCGGTTGAAGCTGAATCCGCTGCGCGAGGTCATCCGCGGTAAGCGGCTGATCGTGGTGGACGATTCGATCGTGCGCGGCAACACCCAGCGCGCGCTGATCCGGATGCTGCGCGAGGCCGGCGCGCTGGAGATCCACGTCCGGATCGCCTCCCCGCCGGTGAAGTGGCCGTGCTTCTACGGCATCGACTTCGCCTCGCGGGCGGAGTTGATCGCCAACGGATCCGGTCCCGACGGCGCCGAGTCGATGGACGACCTGGTGGAGAATGTGCGTCGCTCGATCGGCGCCGATTCGCTCGGCTACATCTCGCTGGAGGGTATGGTCGCCGCCACCGAACAGCCGCGCACGCGGCTGTGCTGCGCCTGCTTCGACGGCGAGTACCCGATCGCGCTGCCCACCGAGGCATCGATCGGCAAGAACGTGCTGGAAGGTTTGCTCGCGGGCAAGTCGGAGTTGTTGAGCGGCAACGCGAATGCCAGTGCGCTGAGCCGTCCGTAGTCCGTCCGCCGCGGCGCCGTACGGCGCCGCGGCGGCTCGTTCTGCGCCGCGTGACCTGCTGTCGCGCGCATTGCCATTTATTTTGTTGCGAAACGCAACATATCGGCAATGCGTTGCCGGTACTGTCCCCGCATACCGAAGTCACCGCGGTCGTACCCGGGCCGTGATCCGGTCCGGGCGCCGCGAGCGAAAGTGGGGCAGTTATGCGGACCTTGGCGACACGGCCGTCGGCGATCCGGTCGGATCGAGTGAAATGCGTTGCGGCACTGGGAATGGCGAGTCTGGCGGTGCTCGCGGTCGCCGGGTGCGGCGCCGGCCGCACCGGCGGGAGTTCCGGTGGGGGGCTGACGATCGGCACCACCGACAAGATCTATTCGCTGGATCCGGCGGCGGCCTACGATCAGGGCTCCTATGTGCCGGAGACCCAGATCTATCAGCATGTGCTGAATTTCGCTCCGGGACAGGCGGTTCCGCAGCCGGATGCGGCGGAGAAGTGCGCGTTCGCGCAACCGGTCGTGTACACCTGCACGATCCGGTCCGGGTTGAAGTTCGCCAACGGCGACCCGCTCACCGCGCACAGCGTGAAGTATTCGTTCGATCGGATGGTGAAGATCAACGATCCGAACGGCCCGGCCTCGTTGCTGGACAACCTCGATCACACCGACGCCCCCGACGATCACACGGTGTCGTTCACGCTCAAGGTGGCCAACGATCAGACCTTCCCGGCCATCCTGCCGACCCAGGCCGGGCCGATCGTGGACGAGAAGGTGTTCCCGCCGGACAAGACGCTGGCCGACGAGGACATCGTGAAGGCGAAGCCGTTCTCCGGCCAGTACGTGATCACCAGCTACGACAAGAACAAACTCGTGCAGTACCAGGAGTATCCGGATTACGACGGGCTGCTGGGTAAGCCGAAGACCGCGACCGTCTCCACGAAATACTATGCGGAGGCGTCGAATCTGAAGCTGGACGTGCAGAACGGCGCGATCGATGTCGCCTACCGCAGTCTCACCCCGACCGATCTGGATTCGCTGCGGGGCAACGACAAGGTGCAGGTGCTCAGCGGCCCCGGTGGCGAACTGCGCTACATCGTGTTCAACCTGAACACCATGCCCGGCGGTTCGCCGGAGCAGAAATTGGCCGTCCGCAAGGCCGTCGCCTCCTCGGTGGATCGGGACGCGCTGGCGACCGGCGTGTACAAGGGCCTGTTCAAGCCCGTGTACTCCTCGGTCCCAAAGGGTTTCACCGGCGCCACCGAACCGTTCAAGGAGATCTACGGCGCCGGGCCGAACAAGGAGCAGGCCGCGAAATTCCTGACCGATGCCAAGGTGCCGGTCCCGGTGCAGATCAACCTCCAGTACAACCCCGATCACTACGGCAGCTCCAGCTCCGAGGAGTACGCGGCGATCAAGAATCAGCTGGAGTCGACCGGGCTGTTCAAGGTGAACCTGCAGTCCACCGAATGGGTCAGCTACAACAAGGAACGCACCCAGGACGGCTATCCGGTGTTCCAGATGGGCTGGTTCCCGGACTATCCGGATCCGGACGACTATCTGACCCCGTTCTTCGGGCCGAACAACTTCCTGAAGAACCACTTCGAGGACCCCGGCGTGACCGCGCAACTGTCCGCCGAGGTGACGCAGCCGGATGCGGACAAGCGCAAGGCGATTCTCGCGCAGGTGCAGCACGATCTCGCGCAGAACTTCGTCTCGATCGTCCCGCTGCTGTCCGGTGAGGCGGTCGCGGTGGTCGGCAAGAATGTGTCCGGCGCCGACAAGACGCTGGATCTGTCCACCAAGTTCCGTTACGGCGTGCTGAGCAAGTGACCGCCGAGGTGACCGCGCCGCCGTCCGGACCGGATGCGGCGCCGAGCCGGAACAGCCAGGGCCGCAGCACATCCCGCTCCGGGATGCTGCTGCGGTACCTGGCGCTGCGGCTGCTGCTGATCGTGCCCACGGCCTGGATCCTGGTGACGGCCGTCTTCTTCCTGATGCGGGTGATCGGTGATCCGATCAGCGCCGCGATGGGCGGCCGGCTACCGCCGGAGCAGATCGCCGAGCGCAAGCGCGCCGCCGGCCTGGACCGGCCGATCCTGGCCCAGTACCGGGACTATCTGGTCCGGTTGCTGCACGGCGATTTCGGCCGCTCCCAGGACAATCGGGCGATCGGCACGGTGGTGGTCGATTACGGCGCGGCCACCCTGGAACTGGTGTTCTGGGCCCTGCTGGTGGCCTTCGCGATCGGCATACCGCTCGGCAGATATGCCGCGACACATCGTGATTCGGCCGCCGATGTGGGCCTGCGGCTGTTCGCGGTACTGGTCTACGCGGCGCCGGTGTTCTTCGTCGGCCTGCTGCTCAAGCTGGTCTTCGCGGTGAAACTGGGCTGGCTGCCGGTGGCGGGCCGGGCCGACACCGACGTGGAACTGGCCTTGCAGCACGTATCCCCGAAGACCAACATCCTGCTGATCGACGCGATCCTCTACGGCGATCCCGGTTATGTGCTGAACGTGCTGGAACACACTGTGCTGCCGGCGGTTTCGCTCGGCCTGCTGACCGGCGGGGTGTTCCTGCGGCTGGTGCGGATCAATCTGATCCAGACCCTGCGCACCGATTACGTCGACGCCGCGCGAGCGCGGGGCCTGTCCCGGCGCGTGGTCACCGGCCGGCACGCCTTCCGCAACGCGCTGATCCCGATCGTCACGGTGATGGGGATGTACATCGCCATGATGCTCGGCGGCGCGGTGCTCACCGAGACCACCTTCGAATGGAAGGGGCTCGGCTACCAGCTGGCCCAGTATCTGCAGGCGCGCGATTTCGTGGCGGTTCAGGGCATCGTGGCGTTCATCGCGCTGGCGGTGGCCGTCGTGAGCTTCGTGGTGGACGTGATCGTGGCGCTGATCGACCCGAGGGTGAGGTTCTGATGACGGCACCGGAGGTGGTCACCGAGCCGGCCACGACCCCGCTCGCCGCCGGGCGCGGTGCGCCGAGTCTGCTCCGGCTGATCCGATCGACCGGCGGCCCGCAGCGTGCCGTGCTGGTCGCGGGGCTGGTGCTGGTCGGGCTGTTCGTGCTGCCGGCCCTGTTCGCGCCGTTGATCGCACCGTACGGATTCTCCCAGAGTTCCTCCGGGGGAGTCGATTTCGTGCGGCAGCAGGCGCCGAGCGCGCAGCACTGGTTCGGCACCTCGGTGCGCGGTGAGGACGTGCTCTCCCGGGTGATCTTCGGCGCGCGAACGGCCTTGGTGGTCATCGCGATATCGCTGGTGCTGTCCATGTTCGTCGGTGTGCCACTGGGTTTGGTGTCCGGCTACGTCGGCCGGTGGCCGGACCGCGTCCTGGTCCTGATCACCGATGCCATGTACGCCTTCCCGACCCTGCTGCTGGCCATCGTGGTGTCGATCGTGGTGGCGGGCGGCAATTCCAGCGGGGTGGGCGGCGTGCTGTCGGCGGCGGTGGCGATCACGGTGATCTTCGTGCCGCAGTACTTCCGGGTGGTGCGCAACGCGACGGTGGCGGTGAAACAGGAGCCGTTCGTCGACGCGGCCCGGGTCACCGGCGCCTCCACCGCGCGCATCCTGTTCCGGCACGTCCTCGCCAATGTGACCGGATCGCTGCCGGTACTGATCACGCTCAACGGCGCCGAGGCCATCCTCACGCTGGCCGGGCTGGGCTTCCTCGGCTTCGGCATCGAGCCCACCCAGGCGGCCGAATGGGGCTACGACCTGAACAAGGCGTTGTCCGACGTGTCCAACGGGATCTGGTGGACCGGCGTATTCCCCGGCGCGGCAATCGTTCTCGTGGTGCTGGGGATGACGCTGGTCGGCGAGAGCCTCAACGAGGTGCTCAATCCGCTGCTGCGCACCCGCCGCATCCCCGGCGCGGCCGTCGCGGCGGCCGGTGACGGCGCGACCGGCTCCGAAGCGCCGCCGGAACACGCGGGGCCACAATCGAATTCGACCACGACACCGACCGGCGGGGAGGCGTGACCATGACCGAGGTACCGGCGGAACACACCGCGCCGCAACCGAACCCGACCCTGACCGTGGCGGCGCTGTCGGTCTCCTTCGCCACCGACGCCGGCGCGGTGGACGCGGTGACCGAGGTCTCGTTCGAGGTGTTCCCGGGTGAGGTACTGGCGATCGTCGGCGAATCGGGTTCCGGTAAGTCGGTCTGCGCCCGCACCGCACTGGGCCTGCTGCCGGATACCGCCCGGGTTCACGGCGCGGTGCTGCTGGGCGATCGGCCGATCACCGCGATGTCCGAGAAACAACTGACCGCGATCCGCGGCGGCCGGATCGCCATGGTGTTCCAGGAGCCGGGTGCGGCACTGGATCCGCTGTTCACCGTGGGCTTCCAGATCGCGGAGGCGATCCGTGCCCACGGCGGCGCCACCCGCGCCGCGGCCCGGACGCGCGCGATCGAACTGCTGCGCACCGTCGGTCTCCCGGATCCGGAACACCGGGTCGATTTCTATCCCCATCAACTGTCCGGCGGGCAGAAACAGCGCGTGATGATCGCGATCGCGATCGCCTGCGAACCCCAGGTGATCATCGCCGACGAGCCGACCACCGCGCTGGACGTCACCGTCCAGGCCGAAATCCTGGAGCTGCTGCGGGATCTGCGCGACCGGATCGGCGCCGCGATCGTGCTCATCACCCACAACATGGGTGTGGTCGCCGACCTCGCCGACCGCGTGGTCGTGATGCGGTACGGCCGGGTCGTCGAAACCGCTACCGTGCACGACCTTTTCGCCACACCCCGCGCGCAGTACACCCGGGACCTGCTGGCCGCCGTGCCCCGGATGCACACCGGCGCATCCTCGGGCGACGCCGAACGACTCCCGCGCGAGGAGGTCGCGACACCCCGAACGCCCGCGTCGGCAAGCGTTGCCGCCGAACAGCTTCCGGCACCCGATGCCGCGGTACTGACCGTCGAGGACCTGGTGGTCGAATTCCCGGGATCGTTCGGCCGCCGGCCGTTCCGCGCGGTGGACCGGGTCTCGTTGCGGCTCGCCCGCGGCGAAACCCTCGGCCTGGTCGGCGAATCCGGCTCCGGCAAGACCACCATCGGCCGCTGTGTCGCCGCACTGCAACGGCCCACCTCCGGAACGATCCGGATGCTCGGCACCGAGCTCACCGGCCTGTCCGAGCGTCGGCTGCGGCCGTTGCGCAAGCGGCTGGGCTTCGTCTTCCAGGATCCGGCCACCTCGCTGAATCCCCGTCTGACCGTGGGCCGTTGCGTCGCCGAGCCGTTGATCGTGCACCGCGCGGCCAACGGCCCGGCCCTGCGCACCCGGGTGCGGCAACTACTGGACGCGGTGCAACTGCCCGCGGGTACCGAGAACCGTTATCCCCACGAGCTGTCCGGCGGCCAGCGCCAGCGCGCCAGCCTGGCCCGCGCGCTCGTCCTGAATCCGGACCTGTTGATCGCGGACGAACCGACCAGCGCCCTGGACGTCTCGGTCCAGGCCACGGTGCTGGAGCTGTTCGCCGACCTACAGGGCGAATTCGGCTGGGCCTGCCTGTTCATCAGTCACGATCTCGCCGTCGTGGACCAGTTGGCCGCCCGAATCATGGTGCTGCGCAACGGTTCCGTGGTCGAACAGGGTTCGGCGGACGAGATCCTCCGCCACCCGGCCGAGGAGTACACCCGCCGCCTGGTCGCCGCCGTCCCGGTGCCCGACCCGGTCGAACAACGCCGTCGCCGCAGCGCCGCCGTCGGCGAATAGGGCCGCACCGCAACCGAATCGCCGTCGACCGGATCAGCGCAGTCGCGGAGCGACCGGTTCCCCGAAACGGGTGATCGAGTCGATGACCGGTCGTTCGGGCAGCCCACCCCGGTCGGTGCGGACCTGGAGCCGGTCGAATCCGGTTGCGTCGGAAAGGCGTCGCAGTTTGCGGGATGCCGGGGTCGTCGAGCGGATCGTGCTCGATCGGCGACCGGTGCAGATCAGCTACGCGCTGACGCCGATCGGCCTGCGCTCGGCCCCGGTGCTCGCGGCGGTGGCGGACCGGAGCAACGACCGGGCGGTCGCGGCCCGGCGGCACGGAGCCGGATGATCGTGAGCCGTTGCGGCTCAGTCGGTTTCGGGTGCCCGTACCAATCCGGAGATCAGCAGCATCAGGCACTGTTCCGCCTCGGCCCGAGCGGTGTCCGGATCCTCGGCGTGCGCGACGATCATGCCGGCCTCGGTGACGGCGCTGAGGATCAGCTGTGCCATCACCGGCACCGGGACCGGCGCGACCAGGCCGGCGTCGACGGCGCCCTGCAGCGCGGCGGTGATCATGCCGAGGCCGTACCGGGCCTCCATGTCGCGCCAGTGTTCCCAGCCGAGCACCGTCGGGCCGTCCATCATCGCGATGCGCACGGTCTCCGGCCGGCGGCTGACGTCCAGGAAGGTGCGCAGGCCCGCGGCCATCGCGGCGATCAGATCGGCGGGATCGGGCAGGCCCGCGATGGCGGCCGCGATCATGGCGGTGTTCTCGGTCTCCAATTTCTCCAGCACCTCGATGAACAGCCCTTGTTTGTCGCCGTAGTGGTGGTGCAGTGCGCCGCGGGTGACTCCGGCCTCGGCGACGATCTCCTCGGCCGAGACGCCCGCGTAGCCGCGCTCGGTGAACAACCGGCGACCGGCGTCCTCGAGCGCGGCCCGGGTGGTACGGGATCGATCCTCCTGGCTACGGCGCGGCATGTTGCCGAGTGAACTCCACAATCAACTCGGCGAGCAACTCCGGACGGTCCTCCGCGCTGAAGACGTAGGAATCGTCGATCCAGCGCAGTTCGGCCTGCGGCAGATCCGCGGCCAGCCGTTCCGCGAAGTCCGGCCGGAAGACCTTGTCCTCGCGTGCCCAGGCCAGCAGCACCGGCACATCCACCTCGGCGAAGTGCTCGGCGGCCGCGAGGGTGTACCGCTTGTGCACGCCGCGCAGCATGCGCCGCAGATCCGCCCGGACGGCCGCCGACCGCCGGGTCGGCAGCAGATACGAATCGGCTACCTCGGGGGGAATCGGCCGCTTGGTCATCAGACCGAGCGCCAGCGATGAGCGCTGTGCGGGCCGGAAGCGCATGAGCTCGGCCATGATCCGCAGCACCCCCGGTACGGCGGCCACCCGCGGCAGCGCGGTGAACGGCTGCGGGAAGAACTTGTCGTAGGCGTCGCAGTCGGTCAGCACGACGCGCGCGATGCGGTCCCGGTTGCGGGTCAGCAGGATCTGGGTGATCGCGCCCCCGGTGTCGTTGGCGACCAGCGTGACCTCGCGCAGATCGAGGACGGACAGGAAATCGGCGATCAGATCGGCCAATCCGGTGGGGGAGAGGTCCGCGCCCGGCACCGGGACGGAATGCGCGCCCAGCGGCCAATCGGGGGCCAGGCAGCGGTGCCCGGCGGCGGCCACCGCCGGGGCGACGGCCCGCCACAGGTCGGCGTTCACCAGCAGACCGTGGACGAAGACGACCGGCGCGCCGGAGCCGATGTCGTGATAGCGGATCCGCCCGCCTGCCAGTTCGACATCGTGGATCGGGCCGAGTGCGGTGCTGTTACCCATGTCGTGCCTCCGGGAAGTCGGGAATCGGTCACCATCGACAATTACATACATACCGTATGTACGTCAATGGCGGGATCGGCCGTGACCGCACGGATGCCGTTCCTCCGCGGATTTGTCAAGCGGAGAACTCGAGACCGGTGCGGTCTCGTTATCCGACTCCGGTAGCGTGTTCAGGCATCTATCCGCCGATTCGGTTTGGAGCTTTCCCCGAAAATGACTGAGCAGACCCCGAGTGGAGCCGGTGCTGCCTCCTACGCCGCGGCCGGAGTCGACATCGAGGCCGGTGACCGCGCCGTGGAGCTGTTCGCGCCGCTGGCGAAGAAGGCGAGCCGGCCGGAGGTACAGGGTGGGCTCGGCGGTTTCGCCGGCCTGTTCGCGCTCAAGGGCGGCTACCGCGAGCCGCTGATCGCGGCCTCCACCGACGGGGTGGGCACCAAGCTCGCGGTGGCGCAGGCGCTGGACAAGCACGACACCGTCGGCCTCGATCTGGTCGCCATGGTGGTGGACGATCTCGTCGTGTGCGGCGCCGAGCCGCTGTTCCTGCAGGACTACATCGCCGTCGGCAAGGTCGTGCCGGAGCGGGTCGCGAGCATCGTCTCCGGCATCGCCGAGGGCTGCATCCGGGCCGGTTGCGCGCTACTGGGCGGCGAGACCGCCGAGCATCCGGGCCTGATGGGCCACGACGACTACGACATCTCCGCCACCGGCGTCGGTGTGGTGGAGGCCGACGCCGTGCTCGGCCCGGACCGGGTGCGCCCCGGCGACGTGGTCATCGCGATGGGTTCCTCGGGCCTGCACTCCAACGGCTACAGCCTGGCCCGCCGGGTGCTGCTGGAGATCGATCACATGTCGCTGACCGGGCATGTCGAGGAATTCGGCCGCACCCTCGGCGAGGAGCTGCTGGAACCGACCCGGATCTACGCCAAGGACTGCCTGGCGCTGGTCGCCGAGACCGAGGTGCGCACCTTCGCGCACGTCACCGGTGGCGGGCTGGCCGGCAACCTGGCCCGGGTGCTGCCCGCGGGTATGGTCGCGGAACTCGATCGCGACACCTGGAATCCGGCGCCGGTGTTCAAGCTGATCGCCCAGCGCGGCCGGATCGAGCGCGCCGAGATGGAGAAGACGTTCAACATGGGCGTCGGCATGGTGGCCGTCGTGGCGCCCGAGGACGCGGACCGGGCCCTCGCGATCCTGACCGCCCGGCACATCGACTGCTGGGCCCTGGGTTCGGTGAAGAAGGCCAAGGACCACGACGCCGATCGGGTGACCCTGCGCGGCGAGCATCCGCGGTTCTGATTCGGCCGAATCATCCTGTTCGACAACGAAAACCCGCTTCCGGCAATCCGGAAGCGGGTTTTTCGTTTCACGGCATCCGATCGGGCCGTGAGTCGAATCGAACAGCAAAGAGCACCGACGTCCCGACCACGATCATCGGGATATCGGTGCTGTCGCAAGCCCGGTGGTGGGGGACCAGCCGGCCGGTGCGCGGGCCTCACATCGACAAACGAAGGGGAAGGCTCCTGAGGCCTCCCCCGTCAGTGCGTCGATTCGGGTCAGCGACGCCAGTCGTCGTAGTCCTCGTCTTCCTCCCAGCGCGACCGCGGAACATCCGCGTCGTGCTCGTCGGAAAGCACACCACTGCGCTGCGAGTCGTGGGAATGTCCCGACAGGTCGTGGGGACCTCCCGACAGCTCGCGCTGAAGGCTCGCGAAGTCGGTCGACGGCGAGCTGTACTTCAGCTCGCGTGCGACCTTGGTCTGCTTTGCCTTAGCCCGGCCACGGCCCATGGCTGACCCCCTCGCGTCACTGCGGGGCGGCCTGGGGTGGTTGGCGGCCCCGTTCGAATTAATACTCTTCCTGACAGACACTCTAGCGTGTGTGTGGCGGTCGCGCTTCCAGGAGTGGCGGAAGACGCCCGAACCGGGAGAGTTTGCCCGGTTGTCGCCTGTGGAAAACCCGGTTACAGCAGACCCGGAATTGCCCGCACCACACCCACCCGTGCACCGCCACCGAGTACCGGCGGGGCCGCCAATTCGGCGTGCGCGTCGGTCCAGTCGACCCCCATGTGGTGCAGAATCGCCTGCGTCAGCGGCATTCGGGCCCGGTCGTGACCGTCATCGATCTTGTAGGCGAAGGCGCGGCCGTCCGGCAGCGCGCCGGCGTGCACACCGTCGGCGCCGATCTTGCACAGCAGCCCCGGAGTTGCCCGCATGGTCAGCAGATCGGGGCCGTCCGTGCCGGAAATCACTCGCGGATGCGCGCGGACGGCGTCCGCGACCCGCCGTTCCGGCGAACCCGGTGTCGCAGTCGCGATCTCGGCGTAGGCGCGGGCCAGATTGGTCAGCGAGACCGGCACGATGGGCAGGCCGCAGCCATCGATGCCGAGGTCGGTCTCCGGCTCACCGGTGAGGTCGGCGATCGTGGCGGTCACGGCCTGCTGCAACGGATGTGCGGGATCCGGATATCCGGTGGTCGGCCACCCGTTGATCAGGCAGGTCGCGAGCATGGCGGCATGTTTACCCGAACAGTTCATGTAGATGCTGCGGGCCGCCTCGGCCGGATCGTGCCCGGCCAGCACCTCGGCGCGGGCCCGCTCCGCATACGGCAGATCCGGCGGGCACGCGAGCCGGTCCTCGGTCAGGCCGAAGCGGTCCAGCAGCCGCCGGACCAGCGCGATGTGGTCGGGTTCGCCGTGGTGCGAGGCGGTCGCGATCGCCGTCTCGGCCTCGTCGATCGGCTCGAAACCGTTGCGCAGCAAGGTGATCGCCTGCATCGGCTTATTGGTCGAGCGGGGGTAGATCGGCAGGTGTACCTCGCCGAGCGCGACGGCCGGCTCGCCGTCCGGGTCTAGGATCACCAGTGAGCCGCGGTGCACGCACTCCCGGAAGCCGGATCGGACGACCTCGACCAGTTCGACGCTCACGCGGTGCCTTCCGCGACGGCGGCCGGATTCCGGTGCCGCGCACGGTCGTTCGCGGCCGCCGCGCGCCGCGCGTGCCGATCCACCTGCATCCGGACGTCGTCGGACACCGTCGGTTCCGCGGTCAGCAGCAGCCGCAGCCGATCCGGATCGGCGCCGGTGAACAGGTCGCGCACCGTGACCCCGTGTGCCGGAACATGATCCACCCGGACCTCGTCGCCCGCGCCGACCGTGCCCTCGGTGCGCACCCGCAGATAGGCGCCGGTGTTCGCGCGCAGGGTGAAGCGTTTGACCCAGTGTTGTTCGTCGGCCCAGTGCTGGAAGGTCGCACACGGCACTCGCGGCGCCGACACCTCGAGGACCGCGTCGCCGATCAGCCAGCGTTCCCCGATGACGGCGTCGCTGACCGGCAGGCCGGTGATGCGCAGATTCTCGCCGAACCAGCCGGCCGGCAGCGGGCGGCCGAGTTCCCGGCTCCAGGCGTCGGCATCCTCCTCGGCGTACGCGTACACGGCCTGATCGATACCGCCGTGATATTCGGTATTGCAGACATGGTCGCCGTCGAGGCCGAGCGCGCGAGCGTGCACCCGCCCGCTGACCGGCCGCTTGTCGATGGCGGTGCGGCCGACCCGGCCGATCGTGTGCGGCAGTTCGACCTCGGCGTGTACGACGCAGACCGCGAGCACCCGCCCGCTGCCGGCGATCATCGGCCCCGGAGCCTCTCCACGGCCAGCCGGCCCGCCTGCGGTTCGTCGTCGACGGGCATCGAATCCGGGTCGATCGCCGCCGCCATCGGGCCCACGAGGAGCTGGGTATCGGCCGGTACGGTGCGCTTGACCAGGGCCAGGGCGATCGGGCCGAATTCGTGGTGATCGATCACCGTGCCCAGCCGGCCGACCGTGCGGCCGCCCGCGGTGACCGGATCGCCGACGGACGGACGCGCGTCGGCGGAGCCGTCCAGATGCAGCATCACCAGGTGGCGTGGCGGTTTGCCGAGGTTCTGCACCCGGGCCACCGTCTCCTGGCCGCGGTAGCAGCCCTTGTTCAGGTGTACGGCGCCGCGTTCGGCGATATCGCCGATCCAGCGGGCCTCGTGCGGGATGGTCCGGTCGTCGGTATCGATCCCGAGGCGCGGGCGCAGGGCCGCCACCCGCAGGGCCTCGTAGGTCCACATCCCGGCCGGTTCGGCGCCCGCGGTGGTCAGCCGGGACCACCAGTCGGCGAGTTCGGCGCGCGGGACGACGAGATCGTAGGAATCCTCGGTGGGCCAGGGCATCCGGCGCAGGAAACCGTCGCGATCACCGAGCCGCACCGCACCGTAGACGTCGGGCAGCGTCTCCACCCCCAGGGCGGCGGCGAGATCGGGCACCCGCGGCCCGAGCAGGCTCAACACCGCGTGGCCGGGGGCCGCCTCCGGTCGCGCATCGGCCCAGAACACCATCTTGCGCAGGAAGTCCAGCAGCTCCGGACCGCGTTCGCCCTCGGTGTCGATCCACGCCGTGTCACCGAGATCGGTGAGGACGAAGTGGTTCAGCACCCGGCCGTTGAGATCGAGGTCGAGATTCTCGGCGGATCGCCCGTCGGCGAGATCGGCGACGGCCTGGCTGGAGATGGTGTGCAGCCAGGACAGCCGCTCGCGGCCGGTGATGGTGAGCACGAACCGGTGTGACCGGTCCACGATCGCCACCCGCTGCGCGGCGGCGCGCTGTTCACCGAACGGATCGCCGTAATGCCAGGCCACCGCCGTGTCGGGGGAGCCGGGCGGACCGGCGACTGCTCCCCGCTCCTGCAGCAGTGGGCTGGTCGGAAGAACGTCGGTCACACCAACCACTGTATGGGAAACCTCGAACTTCGGCCGGGCCACCTCCGCCGGGGTGGGAAGATCGACAGTGCCGTGGTCCCCCGATCGTGGCCGGGAGGAACGGTGATCGTGGCCGGGAGGTGCCCCCGGGATTCGGGGGTGTCGTGGCACATTAATTGACACAGCATAGGTTTCGATGGCCGAAATGTGTACCGAAGGTTCGGTAGCCCGTCGCGGAACGGCCTGTTGGCCTAGGCTTCCACGCATGGTGGATCGAGTTCTGGTGACTCTCGATGGCACGATCAGAGACCTGGACGAGCCGTTGCTCTATGCCGACGATATCGGGCTGCTACGCGGCGACGGCATCTTCGAGACAGTGCTGCTCCGGGACGGCAAGGCCTGCGCGCTGGAATTACATCTGGCTCGTTTGCGCCGTTCCGCGGAGGCGCTGGACCTACCCGAACCCGATCTCGGGCGGTGGCGTCGCGCGGTCGAGATCGCGGCGAAGGAGTGGGGCAGCGAGCGCGAGGGCACCCTGCGCCTCGTGTTCACCCGCGGCCGCGACACCGATCCGCATCCGGGGCGCGACTCCGGCACCTCCTACGTTCTCGTGGTGCCGGTGCCCGAACGGGTGAACAAGGCTCGCGCCGAAGGGATTTCGGTGATCACCCTGGCGCGCGGCACCTCGATCGAGCTCGCACCCACCGCGCCCTGGCTGCTGCTCGGCGCCAAGACCCTCTCCTACGCCACCAATATGGCCGCGCTGCGCTTCGCCGCGCGCAACCATGCCGACGACGTCATCTTCACCAGCCCGGAGCATCGGGTGCTGGAGGGGCCGCGGTCCACCGTGGTCATCCAGCGCGACGACAAGCTGATCACCCCGCCGGTGCGCAACGGCGTGCTGCCGGGGATCACCCAGCGCGCGCTGTACGCGGAGGCCGGGAAGGCGGGCTGGGACTGCCGCTACGAGCCGTGCTTCGTGGCGGATCTCATCACCGCCGACAGCGTGTGGCTGTTGTCCAGCGTCACCCTCGCCGCGCGCGTGTCGTCGCTGGACGGGCTGCGCATGTCGGCGCCGGAGCGGGCCGCCGAGATTCCGGAGCTGGTGGATCGCGGGATCTCCAAGCTGTGGAGCCTGACCGACTGGAAGTGATCGGCCGGACTCCGGTCGTGGAAAAAAGCTCCGGTGGTGCACCGGAGTGTCGTGACCCAAGACTCGTTGCCCGGCGGCCGATCCTGCGTAGCCTTTACTACGACACGTCGTAGTACGGCAGGAGGCCGCATGAATGTCGTCGATGTCGCGCGCTGGCAGTTCGGGATCACGACCGTCTACCACTTCATCTTCGTGCCGCTGACGATCGGGCTGGCCGGTCTGATCGCCGTCATGGAAACGGTGTGGGTCGCGACCGGTAACGACGCCTGGGTGCGCCTGACCAAATTCTTCGGGAAGCTGTTCCTGATCAACTTCGCCATCGGTGTCGCGACCGGCATCGTGCAGGAATTCCAGTTCGGGATGGCCTGGAGCGAGTACTCGCGGTTCGTCGGCGACGTGTTCGGCGCGCCGCTGGCGATGGAGGCGCTGGTCGCCTTCTTCCTGGAGTCGACCTTCCTCGGGCTGTGGCTGTTCGGCTGGACCCGGTTGCCGAAACTCGTCCACCTGGGCTGCATCTGGCTGGTGGCGATCGGCACCGCCGCCTCCGCGTACTTCATCGTCGCGGCGAACTCGTTCATGCAGCATCCGGTCGGCGCCGAGTACAACCCCGCGACCGGCCGCGCGGAACTGCACAGCATCGCGAAGGTGCTGACGAATCCGACCACGCTGGCGGCCTATCCGCACATCGTCGCCGGCGCCTATATCGTCGCGGGGTCGTTCGTCGCCGCGATCGCGATCTGGTGGCTCGGTCGTGAGGCGCGGGCCGGTCGCGGCGCGGCCGCGAACGCGATGTGGCGGCCGGCCGCCTGGCTGGGGGTCTGGGTGGTGATCGTCTCGGCGGTCGTGCTGTTCTTCACCGGCGATACGCAGGGCAAGCTGATGTTCCAGCAGCAGCCGATGAAGATGGCCTCGGCGGAATCGTTGTGCCACTCCCAGCTCGACCCGAAATTCTCGGTGCTGACCATCGGCACCCACAACAACTGCGACAGCGTCACCCACCTCATCGAGGTGCCGTATGTGCTGCCCTACCTGGCCGAGAGCAAATTCTCCGGAGTGCGGCTCGAGGGTGTGAAGGATCTGCAGGCCGCCTACAACCAGAAGTTCGGGCCCGGTGACTACCGGCCGAACCTGTTCGTCACCTACTGGAGTTTCCGGGCCATGATCGGCTTCCTGGCCGGTCCGGCGCTGCTGGTACTGGCGGCGTTCTGGGCACTGTGGCGCGGCCGGATGCCGCGGCAGCGCTGGTGGCCGTGGCTCGGCGCGTTCGCGGTGGTGACGCCGTTCCTCGCCAACAGCGCGGGCTGGGTGTTCACCGAGATGGGCCGCCAGCCCTGGGTGGTCGCGCCCAATCCGACCGGCGACGCGCACATCCGGATGACCGTGCAACAGGGCGTCTCCGGACTGTCGGCCGGCACCGTGCTCACCTCGCTGATCGTCTTCACCCTGCTGTACGGGGCGCTCGCGGTGGTGTGGTTCTACCTGATGCGCCGCTACGCGTACGCGGGACCGGAACCCGTGAAGGCCGTTGCCGAGGCCGACGCGAACGACGTTGCCGTCGAGAAGCTTTCGTTCGCCTACTGAGGAGCTGTGATGAGTCTGCCGGAATTCTGGTTCTTGCTGATCGGCGTCCTGTTCACCGGCTATTTCGTGCTGGAGGGCTTCGACTTCGGGGTGGGCATGCTGATGCCGATCCTCGGCCGCGGCGACGACACCCGCCGCCGCGCGCTGCTCAACACCATCGGCCCGGTCTGGGACGGCAACGAGGTGTGGCTGCTGACCGCGGGCGGCGCGATGTTCGCCGCCTTCCCGGAGTGGTACGCCAGCCTGTTCTCCGGGATGTACCTCGCGCTGTTGCTGATCCTGGTGGCGCTGATCGTGCGGGCCTGCGCGATCGAATACCGCGGCAAGATCGACGATCCGCGCTGGCGGCTCTGGTGCGATGTCGCGATCGGATTCGGCTCGTGGGTGCCCGCGATCGGCTGGGGCCTGGCGTTCGCGAACATCGTGCACGGGGTGCGGCTGAACGCGCATCGGCAGATGGAGGGCGGCCTGCTGCCGCTGCTCGGGCCCTATGCCCTGCTCGGCGCGCTGACCACGGCACTGCTGTTCGCGCTGCACGGCGCGGTCTTCATCGGCCTGAAAACCGGTGGGGAGATCCGGGATTCGGCCGACCGGACGGCGCGGGTGCTGTTGCTGCCGACCGCGGTCGTGGTCGCCGTGTTCGGGATCTGGACGCAGCTGTCCCACGGCACCGGCTGGACCTGGGCGCCGCTGGGCATCGCGGTGGCCGGACTGCTGCTCGCGGGTGTGGCCGTACTCGTCCGCCGCGACGGCTGGGCCTTCACCGGCACCGCGATCACCATCGTGGCCGCGGTGACGCTGCTGTTCGGCGCCCTGTTCCCGCATGTGCTGCCCTCGACCCTGGATCCGGCCTACGGGCTGACCGTCGACGGCCGCGCGATCGACGGCCACGCCACCGTCGCCGCCTCCTCCACCCACTACACGCTGGTGGTGATGAGCTGGGTGGCGGCGGTCATGACCCCCGTGGTGCTGATCTACCAGGGCTGGACGTACTGGGTGTTCCGCAAGCGGATCACCCTGGACCAGATCCCGGCGCCGACCGGTCTGCCGCTCGAGCAGGTCGTCTACGGCCGGCATGCCAAGAGCGCCGAGGTGTAGTCCGATGGCCGCACCCGTGGATCCGCGCCTGTGGCGGCACGCTCGTTCGGCCCGCCGCTATCTCGTTGTCGCCGTGGCACTCTCGCTGGTGACCACGGCCGGCATCGTGGTCGCGGCGATCGCGCTGGCCGGGGTGCTCGCGGGCGTCGTCACCGATCCGGCCCGGCGTGACATCGCGTCCTGGCGCACCGCGCTGCTGGTCTTCGCCGGTGCGGTGCTGTGCCGGGTGGTGGCGACGTGGTGGCAGTCCCGGCTGGCCCACCGCGCGGGGGCGCGGGTGGTCGCCGAACTGGAGACCGCCGTCCTCGCGGCCGCCGCCGCACTCCCGCCCCGCGAATTGGAGTCGCGCCGAACCGAACTGGCCGTCGTGGTCGCCGACGGGCTGGCCGGGCTGCGACCGTACTTCAGCGGCTACCTCCCGGCCCTGTTGCTCGCGGTGCTGGTGCCGCCGAGCGTGCTGGCGGTGATCCTGTACCACGATCCGGTGTCCGGTGGCATCATCGCGGTCACCCTCCCCCTGATCCCGATCTTCATGATCCTGATCGGCCGGATGACCCAGGGCCGCTCCGCCGCGACACTGGCGGCGGCCACCCGGCTGTCCGGCCAACTGCTGGACCTGTTCGCCGGCCTGCCGACACTGCGCGCCCTCGGCCGCGAAACAGCCGGTGCGGCAGCGGATTCGGCCGCCGCACCGGGGCGCGGCGCGGCCGAAGAGATCGCCGATGCGGTTTCCGCCACGACGATGCGGCACCGGGTGTCCGCCCTCGGTGTCACGCTGCGGGAACGCACGATGGCGGCGCTGCGGGTGGCGTTCCTGTCGTCGATGGTGCTGGAACTGCTGGCCACGCTGTGTGTCGCGTTGGTCGCCGTCTCGATCGGGATGCGGCTGGTCTACGGCCATATGAGCCTGTATGCCGGACTGCTCGCCCTCGTTCTGGCACCCGAGGTGTATCTGCCGCTGCGGGCCGTCGGTGAACGCTTCCACGCCGCTCAGGACGGAATGGCGGCCGCGGACAAGGCTTTCGGGGTGCTCGAGGATCCGGCCCGGATCGTGCCCGGTACTCGTGGGCTCGACGTTCCGCACCCGATCGTCGAGATCCGCGATCTGTCCGTCGCCGCCCGCGACGGTCTGGCCCCGGCCGGCCTGTCGGCGATGCTGCGCCCCGGTACGGTGACCGTGTTCACCGGTCCCAACGGCTGCGGCAAATCGACCACGCTGCAAGCGATTCCGGGCCTCGTCACCCCGGACGGCGGCGAGGTGCTGGTGGACGGCATCCCGGTTGCCGATCTGGACCCGGACGGCTGGTGGCAGCGTATCGCCTGGCTCCCGCAACGTCCGGTGCTGCTGCCCGGCACCCTGCGGGACAATCTCGACCTGCTCGGTACCCGCACCTTCGACACCATCCCGAGCGCCGAGCTGGAAGATGCTTGCGCGGCAACGGGTTTCGATGACGTGCTGGGTGACCTGCCCGACCGCTGGGACACGGTGGTGGGCGCCGGTGGCACCGGACTCTCACTGGGGCAGCGGCAGCGACTGGTGCTCACCCGAATCCTGGTGGCGGACCGCCCGATTCTGCTGCTCGACGAGCCGACCGCCCATCTCGACGAGGTCGCCGAGGCCCGGGTGCTCGCCGCCCTCGTCGCTCGTGCCCGAGCCGGCGCGACCGTCGTCCTGATCGGTCACCGTCCGGCAGTGCTCGCTGCTGCCGACGAGGTGATCACCGTGATGTCCACGGCCACAACGCCATTGAGACCTGTGGAGCTGATCGGATGAGCGCGCTTGTTCGGCGTCGTGCCGCCCGCCTATCGAGCTCCGGCGAGCAGATCTTCCACGACGGCGCGCTGGTCCGAAGAGGCAGTCGCTCATACCCGGAGCTCGTCCGCAGGGGTCGCTCGTACCGGGTGTCGTTCGATGCGGTCGGTTCGCTCGGAGCGGCCGGCCGGCCGAACGTGATCGGCCTGCTCGCGGTCACGGCGCCGGTCGCCTACGGCTGCGCGTCGTTCGCCGGGATCGGGATCTCGGCGGAACCGTCGGGACGGCGGAGGAGGGAGTAGTCCGATGTCGTTGCTGCTGAAAGATTTCCGGCGGATGCGGGAACTGGCCGGGTTGCCGTGGTGGCGGGTCGCGGTGTCCGTGCTGTGGGGTGTGCTGGCGCTGGGGAGTGGGCTGGGGCTGGCGGGGCTGGCCGCGTGGTTGATCGCGCGCGCGTGGGAGATGCCGCATGTGCTGGAGCTCAGCGTGGCCGTGGTGATCGTGCGAGCGCTGGGGATCTCGCGAGGCGTGTGCCGGTATGTGGAGCGGCTGGCGACCCACGATGCCGCGCTGCGCGCGATGACGCGGGCTCGGGCGGGGGTCTACTCGGCGCTGGCGGCGGCGGACGTCTGGAGTCTGCGGCGTGGCCGGGCCGAGGACGATCCGACCCGACTGCGGCGCGGTGACCTGCTCACCCGGATCGGGCGCGACATCGACGATCTGGGGGCGGTGGTGGTGCGGGCGGTCGTACCGATCGCCGTGGCGTTCGTCTTGTCGGTCGCGGCGGTGCTGGCGCTGGGGACCGTTTCGGTGGCCGCGGCGGGGGTGCTCGCGGTCGCGCTGGTGGTGGCGGGTGTGCTCGCACCCTGGTGGTCGGCGCGGGCGGCCCGGGAGGCGGAGACGGCGGTGCGCGCGGATCGGATCGCGTTCACGACGGCGGCGGTCACCGTGCTCGATCATGCGCCGGAACTGCGGGTGGCCGGTCGGCTCGGCGGTGCGATGCGGGACGCGACCGACGCCGCTGCGCGCGCGGTGGCGGCCGAGGACCGGGCGGCCGCGCGCGGCGCGTGGGCGGCGGCGGCGCTGCCGTTGTCGATCGGGGCGAGCGTGCTGGGTGCGCTGGCGATCGGAATCATGTTGTACGGCAGTGGTTCCGGCGCACCAGCCGGTCCGATGCAACCGGCGCCGGCCGGCGGGATCACGCCGATGGCCCTCGCCGTGCTGGTCCTGCTACCGCTGTCGGCGTTCGAGGCGGTGGCGGTGCTGCCGGCCGCCGCGCAGGCGCTGACCCACGGCCGGGCGGCGATTCGGCGCATCTTGACGGCCGAACGGGTTCGGAACACGCTGCCGCCCAACGGTTCTCCGCTCATGCCCGCCGGTCGGCGGATCGCGGTGGTGGGACCCAGCGGGGCCGGTAAGACCACGCTGCTGATGTCCTGGGCGGGGCTGTTCGACGTGCCGCGGCCGGGGGTCACCTTCTTCGCCGAGGACGCGCATCTGTTCGGCACCACGGTGCTGGAGAATCTGCGGGTCGCCCGCGGTGATCTGACACCCGCGGCGGCCGAGGCCGCGTTGCGGGCGGTCGGTGCCGGGCCCTGGCTGGACGGGCTGCCCGACGGTCTGGACACCGACCTGGTCGGGGGCGCGGCGGCGGTCTCCGGCGGTCAGCGGCGGCGCATCCTGCTGGCCCGCGCGCTGATCTCACCGGCCCGGGTGCTGCTGCTGGACGAGCCGACCGAACATCTGGAAGCCGTTGCGGGAGCGGATCTACTGCGGGCACTGCTCGACGAGACCAGCGGGTTGGTCGAACCCGATCGCACGGTCGTGGTGGTCACCCACCGGCTGCCGCCGGATCACCGCGCCGAGACCGTGCTGGACGTGGCCGCGGGTGGCGTCGTCCATGTCCGGTCCGTCTGCGCGGAAAGGGCTCCGACCAGGGATTCCGCGCTCCGCGAAAATGCGTTGCCGATCCGTTGAGCGCGGACTACCTTGATCTCTACACGGGAAAGGAGGTGGTTCCGAGAATGAGTAATTCCAGGACACGTGAGGTGGCTGCCGGCTAGGCGTCACCGCTGCAAAGACGGATTCCGTTCGCGCGAACGCCGAACCAATCCCAGGCAGTCACCCGGCCCCCGAGCCCCCGATTGGTCCGATCGGGATCGTGCGAGGTTCTCCTCCACGATACGGCTCGGGGGCTGTTCCCTGTCCGGGCTCGTCCCGGAGAACAGCTCCGGCACCCACGCGGGCGCCGGAGATACGAATTCGATTGTGGCTCAGCCGATGTAGCGTTGCAGCCGAGCCGACAGGCGAGGTTCGAGCACGCCGTCGGCGACCACCCGCTCCTCGACGTAGCCCAGATCGCCGCCCTCGACGATGCCGTAGAGGCGCTTGGCGCCGCCCACCACCGCGCCGGACTGGCTGCGGATCACGACATCGGTGGCCAGCTCCCAGGACGACTGGGTGAGCGCCTGGCCGTAGAACAGTTCGACGATGCCGGAGCTGTGCGTGAGCAGCAGTTCGATCACCTCGTCGTCACCGTCGGTGCCGACCCGCCAGAAGCCGCTCTCGCGCAGATCGGGGCCGGCGTAGCTGCCGTCCGCGTCGATCACCCAGGAGCGCGCGTTCCAGGTCAGATAGTCGCCGCCGTCGTGCGACACGATGATCTGCTGGCCGAAGTGGTAGTCGCCGCGCTCGGGATCGTTGCCCTCGCCCTCACCGCGCCACACACCGACCAGCGGCAGCAGTGCGAGCATCGCGGAACTCAGATCCGGGCCCAGGCGCAGGTTCGCCGTATCGTCGGGCAGCGGGAGATCCGGGAGCTGCGGAATGTTGCGGCTTCCGGTGGATTCGGCGCGATCGGCGGCCTCGATGACGGCTCGGTCGCCACTGCGGCGGGCCGTATCTTCGGCGCCGCGGGGGGCCGCGCCATCAACGCTGCCGCGGGCCGCGTCGTCGCCACTGCGGCGGGCCGTATCGTCCTCGTCCGCGGTTTTCGGCGCCGTCCCGTTCGTCGTTACGTTCTCGACGTGCTCGTGCGCCGCGTCGCTCACGACTCGGTGAACAGCCGGTAGAGGACGTACAGACCGAACCATGCGATCAGCACGGAAACGAGGACCAGCAGAATCTCGAAGGCAAGGACCACGTCTGGCATTCTAATCACCCACTGCCCCGGACATGCGAACGGCCCCGGGAAAATTTCCCGGGACCGTTCCCATGGTTGCCGAACGATAAGCGGCGACCTACTTGGCGACGGAGACGTCCACGTTGTGGATGCCGGCGCCCTCGGGCTTCACCTGCGCCGTGCCGTTGCCGGCCGACGACAGCGCCCGGATGGTCCAGGTGCCGGGGGCGGCGAAGAAACGGAAATCACCGGTGCCGGAGGCGACTACCTCCGCGGTGAACTCGTCGCCGGAATCCAGCAGACGAACGAACGCGCCGCCGACGGGGTTACCCTCGGCGTCCAGGACACGGCCGGTGATGACCGTCTCCTTCTCGGTGTCGACATTCGCGGGCAGGGTCTGGCCCTGGGTAGGTGCTGCACACATGTCTATTACGCTCCCAACTCGATCGGTGCACCGACGAGGGAGCCGTACTCGGTCCAGCTCCCGTCGTAGTTCTTGACGTTCTTGTGGCCCAACAGCTCCTGCAGCACGAACCAGGTGTGCGAGGAGCGCTCACCGATGCGGCAGTAGGCGATGGTCTCCTTCTCGCCGTCCAGACCGGCCTCGGCGTAGAGGTCCGCCAGCTCCGCATCCGACTTGAAGGTTCCGTCCTCGTTCGCGGCCTTGCTCCACGGCACGTTGATCGCGCTGGGGACATGGCCCGGACGCTGGCTCTGCTCCTGCGGCAGGTGTGCGGGAGCCAGGATCTTGCCGGAGAACTCGTCGGGCGAACGCACGTCGACCAGGTTCTTGGTGCCGATGGCGGCGATGACCTCGTCGCGGAAGGCGCGGATGGACAGATCCTGCTCGGCCGCCTTGTAGGTGGTGGCCGGCCGGTTCACGCCGTCCTGGGACAGCGGGCGGCCGTCGAGCTCCCACTTCTTGCGGCCGCCGTCGAGCAGCTTGACGTTCTGGTGGCCGTACAGCTTGAAGTACCAGTAGGCGTAGGCGGCGAACCAGTTGTTGTTGCCGCCGTACAGCACCACGGCGTCGTCGTTGCCGATTCCGCGGGCCGACAGCAGATCGGAGAACTGCTCCCGGTTTACGAAGTCACGACGGATCTGGTCCTGCAGATCCTTCTTCCAGTCGAGCCGGACGGCGCCCTCGATGTGGCCCGTGTCGTAGGCGGAGGTGTCCTCGTCGACCTCGACGATGACGACGCCGGGGGCGTTGAGGTTCTCTTCGACCCAGTCTGCGGAGACCAGGACATCGGAGCGAGCCATGTTGTTCCTTTCAGAGGTGACTTGCCAGGAGGCTAGGCGGGGTTATCGCTCGCAGCGGGGAGTACCCGCAATGCGAGGGGGTACAGCATGCAGCCCAGGCAGATGCCGAAGGCCGCGTTGAGAAACGCCGCGAACAGGGCGAACGCGGTGAAGATCGCGCCGAAGACGACGCTGCCCGCGACGAACCCGACGAAGCCGAGTACCGCGAAGATCAGACCGACCAGCTGGGCGAACCGCAGCGGCGGCACCGGCTCGGTCTCCGTGACCGGCCGCAAGCGCGGCGCGATCAGGGCGTAGAGCCGGCCGTAGGGGCTGCGCCGCGGGCCGAGGAGCGCGCCGAGCGCGAACACCACCGCCTGCAGGCCGAGCAGCACGGCGGCCACGGTGGGACCGAAGGCCGCCGCCACCAGGACCAGCACCAGCACGGCCGAGGTCACCCAGGCGGCGAAGCGAGGGCCGCGGACGTCGACCTGCCCCGCGGGCGGTAACGGCCGATCGGTGGCGAGAATGTTTTCATCGGACATGGTGCAAGCTCCTGCGCTGGGAAGTCGGCCAGTTTTCTCCGGATGCCGGGCGGTGCCGGTTCGGGTACGTGATTCGTACGCACGGCGAAGAACAGAACCGGTCGGCAACAGAGGTTGACGAAGGGCCGACCGGCTAGCGGCACAGGCAGCAACAGCCGCCGAGGCGGCACAGATCAACTGTGCGGCGTCGGGTGAGCATCAGCTCTCGGCGGGTTTGCACGAGTAGCAGTTTACCTGCTTCGTGCGGGGAATTGGACCCGGGGTACGGAACTTTGTCACGAATTCGCTGGTCCGATCATGAACGGACGCGGTTCAGGCGACCTGTGGCACGGTCAGCGGGCGGACCGCACTGTGCAGATCGGCGGCCCGCGGCACCCCGGAGATCCGGAAGCGCTCCCGGCCCGCGGCGTCGAAGACGAAGGTGGTGGGCAGCGACAGCACGTTGAGTTCCCGGGCCAGCGCGGGCTGCGCGTCGATATCGATCTCGACGTCGCGCGGCGGTTGCGGACTGTCGGCCAGGCCGGTGACGACGCCGGCCACCACCCGGCGCACGGCCGCGCACGGGCCACACCAGTCGGCGGAGAAATGCAGGATCACGGGGGTGTCCGGGGTGATGCCGGCGGCGGCCAGCAGTCCGGCGCGCGCGTCGGCCGCACCGGCCGCGGCGCCCCTGCCCGGGGTCTCGCGGGCCCGGCCCTCGCGGCTCTTCAGGATCAGCCCCGCGGCCAGCGCGGCCAGCAGGACGACCACCAGGATGATCAGCGCCGTCATGGTCTCGCGAACCTGTCCATATCGATCGTCACGTCCTCACCTTTACCTTCCACGACGATGCCGCCGTATTCGGTCTTCACCTTGTTCGGGTGCACACCGAACGGCAGATCGCGGGTGTCGATGGTGCGGGTGAACCGGCTCAGGACCACCGACTTGTCCAACAACGGCCCCTCCACGACCGGCGTCGAGATGGTCGCGGTGGCGGAGTCCTTCTCCTTGTCCTTGTAGAGATCGGTGGCGACGATGCGCACCTGATCCCCGTCGAGCAGGAGATCCGCCTGCACGCTCACCCGCTGGGTGGTGCGCGGCTCGATGCCGGTCAGGATGGTGCCGGTGAGTACCAGTTTACTGGTGGTGCTCACCGGCCCGTCCGCCGAGTTGTCCGAGCCGTCGCTGCCGTCGCTGTTGTCCGATCCCGGTGTGCCGTCGTCGGACTTGTCCTTGTCGACGGGTTTCAGCTGCACCGAGAGGTCGGGAATCCGGAACAGCCGGCCCAGTTCGACCGGTTCGATGCGCATCCGGCCGGCCACCTCGTCGACCGGCACCGAATGCAGGTGGACGTCGGCCAGATCGCCGGGCGGTACGTGCGCGCGGCTCAGCGTCGCCTCCACCACGATCTCGCCCGGGATGTCGGGCCGCACCGCGCGGGCGCGGATGTCCACCGTGCGGTAGGTCCCGCGCACCGCCTGCACGAGGAACGGGAAGCCGTGGATGGTGACCTCGGGATCGGCCGACAACTGGGCGCCGGCGCGCAGCGATCGCGACACGCGGTACTCGGAATAGGCCGCCGTGGTGAAGTCCGCCACCACCGCGAGCGCGGCCACCAGCACCACCGCGCCGATCACCCGGCGCACGACGATTCCGCGCCGCCCCGTCTCCCCACGCGTGGGCCCGTCGTTGGTCACAGGTCCTGCGTGTGTGCCGCTCGGATGGGAGTTTCCCGGGGAGTTACCCATGTACGCACGATATCTGTTGTACCCCCCGCCGGCCCGGGGGTCCGTGGCCCCGAGCTGGGTAGGTTGCCCGGAATGCGTGGTGAACGGGACGGACGCGCTAATGTAGGCACGAATTACCTGTGCAGACTTGCATGGATTCGCGAAAGACACCGAGGTTGCCGCGGACATGCCAGATTGGGAGGAGAGCTGAATGGAGCTGCTCCTGCTGACATCCGACCCGAATCCGGAGTCGGTGTTGCCTTCGCTGGCCTTGTTGCCGCACAACGTCCGGCCCGCGCCCACCGAGGTCGCCTCGCTGCTCGAGGCCGGTACCGCGGATGTGGCACTGGTCGACGCCCGCACCGATCTGGCCGCCGCGCGCGGCCTGTGCCGGCTGCTCGGCAGTACCGGCTCGTCGGTTCCCGTGGTGGCAGTACTGACCGAGGGCGGTCTGGTGGCCGTGAACGCGGACTGGGGTCTGGACGACATCCTGCTGCCCGGCACCGGCCCGGCCGAACTCGACGCCCGGCTGCGGTTGCTGGTGGCCCGCAACGGCGGCGCCGCGAGCCCGGAGAACACCGGCAAGATCACGCTCGGCGAGCTGGTCATCGACGAGGGCACCTACACCGCCCGGCTGCGCGGCCGGCCGCTCGATCTCACGTACAAGGAATTCGAGCTCCTCAAGTACCTCGCCCAGCACGCCGGCCGGGTCTTCACCCGCGCCCAGTTGCTGCAGGAGGTGTGGGGTTACGACTTCTTCGGCGGTACCCGCACGGTCGACGTCCATGTGCGGCGATTACGCGCCAAACTCGGCAGCGAATACGAATCGCTGATCGGTACCGTGCGCAACGTGGGCTACAAGGCCGTGCGTCCGGCCCGCACCGCCAGCGGTAAGGGCGAACCGGCCACCACCTTCGCCGACGACGATGTCGAGGGCACCGACGACTCGCAGCTGGCTCCGGCCAACGGATCGCTGTCGTGACGGAATCCGAGACGACGGCCCGCCCGCAGGCGCCGGGCCCGGGTGACTGGGCCGTCGCGCTGGACGACGAGACCGCCGCGGGTGTGCGCCGCGCGTTCGAGCGGGCGGTCGCGGCCGACGGAGTCGACCCCTTGTCCGAACAAGTGCTGCTGTCGTTCACCTCCGAATCACCGGCCCGACACCTGGTCGCGGACCGGGACGGAGAGGTGGCGGGCTACGCCAACCTGGTGCCCGCGCACGGCGAGCATCCGGCCATGGCCGAGGTCCTGGTCGACCCCAGACAGCGAGGCCGCGGTCTCGGGGCCGCTCTGGTCGCGGCGGCGCTGGCGGCCGGCGGACCGGAGGCCCGGGTCTGGGCGCACGGCAATCTGGCCTCCGCGCGGGCGGTGGCCGGTCGGCTCGGCCTGCGCGTGGCCCGGGAACTGTGGCAGATGCGCCGCGGGCTTGCAACCGGTGAGCTACCGGAACTGCTGGTCCCCAGCGGCCTCGAACTGCGCACCTACGCCGGTCCGGCCGACGACGCGGAACTGCTGCGGGTCAACGGCGCGGCCTTCGATTGGCATCCGGAACAGGGCGGATGGACGGCGGCCGATATCGCGGCGCGGCGGGAGTCGGACTGGTTCGATCCGGCGGGGCTGTTCATCGCCGTCGATCCGGCCGATCCCGACAAGATCCTGGGCTTCCACTGGACGAAGGTGCATCCGGCGACGCCGACGGAACCGGCGGTCGGCGAGGTCTACGTGGTGGCCGTCGATCCGGCCGGTCAGGGCCGTGGCCTGGGCCGCCTGCTGACCCTGGCGGGCCTGCACTACCTGCGCGAGCGCGGACCGGGCGAGGTCCTGCTCTACACCGAGGCCGACAACACGGCCGCCGTGCACACCTACACCCGGCTGGGTTTCGAGGTGGCGCACGTCGACGCCGCCTATACCGCGGTGGGCTGAACCGGTCCGTGGGACCGGCGGCCGAGCGCCGCGAACCGGCGATTTCGGGCGGCTCGAGACTCGAGTTACATTGCGGTTAATCTCACAATCGGGACTTGGAATCGCGCCGGGTTGTTCACTCTTCGTTCACTTACCCAGGTCTCGCTGTCAACCGACCCACCCTACGTTACTTGTGGGCGGCGCATCGCTGCCTGGTGCGCAGTGTTCCCTGTGAATTGCTCACCACCGCGCCCGCCCGATCGTTGAGGGATCGGGCGTGTACGACACGATTCCCGGAGGACTAGGTGAATCTCAAGCGCACGAGCGCTCTCCTCGGTGTGCTGGCTGCGGCCGGCGCTCTGACCCTTTCTGCCTGTGGCAGCGACGACAACTCCAACCAGTCGTCCGGTGGCTCCAGCGTGGCCAAGACGTCCGTCGACTGTGGTGGCAAGAAGGCTCTGAAGGCCAGCGGCTCCTCGGCTCAGAAGAACGCGATGGACCGTTTCGTCGCCGCCTACCAGCAGAACTGCGACGGCTACAACCTGGACTACACCTCCAGTGGTTCGGGTGCCGGTGTCAACGAGTTCATCGGTGGCCAGACCGATTTCGGTGGCACCGACTCGCCGCTGAGCGCGAAGAACCAGGAGCCGGACAAGGCCAAGGCCCGCTGCGCCTCGGACGCGTGGAATCTGCCGACCGTCTTCGGTCCCATCGCGATCACCTTCAACCTGGGTGACGTCACCAAGCTGAACCTGGACGGCCCGACCGCCGCCAAGATCTTCAACGGTGGCATCACCAAGTGGGACGACCCGGCCATCAAGGCGCTGAACGCCGGTGTCAACCTGCCGAGCGACGCGATCCATGTGATCTACCGCAGCGACGACTCCGGCACCACCGACAACTTCCAGCTGTACCTGGACGCCGCGTCGAACGGTGCCTGGGGCAAGGGCGCCGGCAAGGCGTTCGCGGGCGGCACCGGTGAGGGTGCGAAGGGCAACGAAGGCACCTCGGCGATCATCAAGAGCACCAAGGGCGCCATCACCTACAACGAGTGGTCCTTCGCCAAGTCGCAGAGCCTGAACATCGCGTCGGTCGTCACCTCCGCGGGCCCGACCCCGGTCGCGCTGACCATCGACTCCGCGCAGAAGGCCGTCGCCGGCGTGCAGGTCAAGGGCACCGGCAACGACCTGGTGCTGGACACCAGCTCCTTCTACAAGCCGACCCAGGCCGGCGCCTACCCGATCATGCTGGCCACCTACGAGGTCGTGTGCTCGAAGTACGCCGATGCCAACACCGCCAAGGCGGTCAAGGCGTTCCTGACCTCCGCGGTCGGTAACGGTCAGGCGGGCCTGGACACGGCCGGGTACATCCCGCTGCCGGACGCGTTCAAGGCCAAGCTGACCACCGCCATCAACGCCATCAACTGATTGCAGCCTCCCCATGACCGTGCACGACGAAGTCGCCCCCGCGGGTAGGTCCACCGAGACCGACCCGCGGGCGGGCGGAGAAGCCGCCACCATGTCCCTCGAGAGCACGCCCGAACCCTCGACGCCGATCAAGGCCCGAGGCGGGCGTTCGCACAGCAAGAACGCGGAATTCGCGTTCCGCTCGCTGGCCACGGCCGCGGGCGCGACGATCGTCGCTGCGATCGCGCTGATCGCTTTGTTCCTCTTGATCCGCGCGGTGCCGTCGGTGGCGGCCAACAAGGCGAATTTCTTCGCCAGCACGGAATTCAATGTCCGTGACGCGAACAATCTGCGCTTCGGTATCCGCGACCTGTTCGCGGTGACCGTGCTCAGTTCGCTCATGGCATTGGTGATCGCGGTGCCGCTGGGTGTCGGGATCGCATTGTTCCTGACCCAGTACGCGCCGAAGGCGCTCGCCCGTCCGTTCGCGATCCTGGTGGATCTGCTGGCGGCGGTGCCTTCGATCGTGTTCGGTCTGTGGGGAATCCTGGTTCTGGCCGAGAAACTGTCTCCGGTGGAGCAGTTCCTGAACGACAATCTCGGCTGGTTCTTCCTTTTCGATACCGGCAATGTCTCGGTGACCGGCGGTGGCACCATCTTCACCGCCGGCATCGTGCTCGCCGTGATGATCCTGCCGATCATCACCTCGGTGAGCCGCGAGGTCTTCAACCTCACCCCGCGCGCCCACATCGAGGCCGCCCAGGCGCTGGGCGCCACCAAGTGGGAGGTGGTGCGGATGACCGTGCTGCCGTACGGCCGCAGTGGTGTGATCGCCGGTTCCATGCTCGGGCTCGGCCGCGCGCTCGGTGAGACCATCGCGGTCCTCATCGTGCTGCACACCGCCGCCAAGGCCGGCCACTGGTCGCTGTTCGACGGCGGGTACACCTTCGCCTCGAAGATCGCCTCGGCCGCTTCCGAATTCAGTCAGGCGCTGCCCACCGGCGCCTACATCGCCGCGGGCTTCGTGCTGTTCGCGCTGACCTTCGTGGTCAACGCGCTCGCCCGGATCGCGGCCGGCGGGAAGGTCAACGGCTGATGTCCACCACGACTCTCGACCGCCCGATCAAGGCGCCGACCTTCCGGGACGTGAGCGCCTCGCGCAAGCTCCGCAACAACCTCGCCACGGTGGTCATGTGGCTGTGCTTCGCCATCGCGCTGGTGCCGCTGGGCTGGGTGCTGATCCTGGTCATCCAGAAGGGTCTGCACGCCGCCACCCGCAACGGCTGGTGGACCAGGTCGCAGCGCGGCATCCTGCCCGACCAGTACGGCGGCGGTGTCTACCACGCCATCTACGGCACGATCATCCAGTCGGCGATGGCCGCGGTGATCGCGGTGCCGCTGGGCATCCTGGCGGCGATCTTCCTCGTCGAGTACGGCCGCGGCCTGCTGGCGAAGGTCACCACCTTCATGGTCGACATCCTCGCCGGTGTGCCGTCGATCGTCGCCGCGCTGTTCGTCTTCGCCCTCTGGATCGCGACCTTCGGCTTCCCGCAGAGCGCGTTCGCGGTATCGCTGGCGCTGGTGCTGCTGATGCTGCCCGTGGTGGTGCGCAGTACCGAGGAAATGCTGAAACTCGTCCCCGACGAGCTGCGCGAGGCGTCGTACGCGCTCGGCATCCCGAAGTGGAAGACGATCCTGCGGATCGTCGTACCCACCGCGGCCCCCGGCATGATCAGCGGCATGCTGCTGGCGCTGGCCCGCGTCATGGGCGAGACCGCGCCGGTGCTGGTGCTGGTCGGCTACTCGAAGTCGATCAACTACAACATCTTCAACGGGAACATGGCATCGCTGCCGCTGATGATCTATCAGGAGCTGTCCAACCCGGAGCCCGCCGGCCGGGCCCGGGTGTGGGGCGCGGCCTTCACGTTGATCGCGATCATCGCGCTGCTGTACCTCGCCGCGGCGGCGGCGAACAAGCTGCTCACGCGGAACCGATAGAGGCGGAACGGAATATCACATGGCCAAGCGGATCGATGTCAAAGATCTGAACATCTACTACGGGAAGTTCCACGCCGTCGCCGGCGTCGCGCTGACCGTGCTGCCGCGCAGCGTCACCGCCTTCATCGGTCCGTCCGGTTGCGGTAAGTCCACCGTGCTGCGCTCGCTGAACCGGATGCACGAGGTCACCCCGAATGCCCGGGTCGAGGGCGGGGTGCTGCTCGACGGCGAGGACATCTACGGCGCCAGCGTCGATCCGGTCGGCGTGCGCCGCACCATCGGCATGGTGTTCCAGCGGCCGAACCCGTTCCCCACCATGTCGATTCGCGACAACGTGGTGGCCGGGCTGAAGCTGCAGGGTGTGCGCGGCAAGAAGGAACTCGACGAGGTCGCCGAGCGCTCGTTGCGTGGCGCCAACCTCTGGAACGAGGTCAAGGACCGGCTGGACAAGCCGGGCGGCGGCCTCTCCGGCGGTCAGCAGCAGCGGTTGTGCATCGCCCGGGCCATCGCGGTGTCCCCGGACGTGCTGCTGATGGACGAGCCCTGTTCGGCGCTGGACCCCATCTCCACGCTGGCGATCGAGGATCTGATCGCCGAGCTGAAGAAGGAGTTCACCATCGTCATCGTCACGCACAACATGCAGCAGGCGGCGCGCGTGAGCGATCAGACGGCCTTCTTCAACCTGGAGGCGCAGGGCAAGCCGGGCAAGCTCATCGAGATCGATGAGACGGAGAAGATCTTCTCCAACCCGTCGCGCAAGGAGACCGAGGACTACATCTCCGGTCGGTTCGGCTAGATCGGCCGAGAGTTCGGACAGGCCGAGGGCCCCGGGGTAATTCCCCGGGGCCCTCGTCGCGTGCCGTGGGCCGAGGATCTCCTCTTCGGATCCTCGGCGCAATCCTAGATGTGCTCGATCTCCGCGTCCGGATCCGCGGGCAGCACGCCGGTCACCAGGAAGACCACCCGGCGGCCGATCTCGACGGCATGATCGGCGAACCGCTCGTAGTAGCGGCCGAGCAGCGTCACATCCACCGCGGCGGCGACGCCGTGCTTCCATTCGCGGTCCATGAGCAGCGTGAACAGGTGCCGATGCAGGTCGTCCATCGCGTCGTCGTCGCCGCTGAGTTCGGCGGCGCGTTCCGGATCGCGGGTCTCCAGCACATCCTTGGCCGCGGTGGCCATGGCCACCGCGACCCGGCCCATCTCCGCGAAGTAGCCGTTGACGGCCTCGGGCAGGGCGTGGTTCGGGTGGCGGCGGCGCGCGACCTTGGCGACGTGCAGCGCCAGCGCGCCCATCCGGTTCACATCGGCGACGATCTGGATGGTGCTGACCACCTGGCGCAGATCGCCGGCCACCGGCGCCTGCAGGGCCAGGAGGGCGAAGGCCTTCTCCTCGGCCAGCGTGTTCATCTCGCCGATGCGATCGGATTCGGAGATGACCTGTTCGGCCAGATGCAGATCCGCCTGCAGCAGCGCCTGGGTGGCCCGCTCCATGGCCGACCCGGCGAGGCCGGCCATCTCGCCCAGCAGAGCGGCGAGCTCCGCCATTTGTTCGTTGTAGATGACACGCATGGAGACACACAGTAGTGGGAAGCCCTGACCGGGTCACCAACGGTGGGTGAACCACCGGTGTTGCCCGCTACTTGCGGGAAATTTTCCGGTAGCGAGCCGCTATTTACAGATGTCATCGGCGGCGTTGCGATGTTCCAGGTCGGCGGGCAGGGTGACCGGAGCCGACAACGCGACCGCCTCCGGCGCCTCCGGCAGCAGGCTGCCGGGCGGGCTCGGGGCCTGCACGGTCCCGGTGAAATCGGCGCCGAGCGCGACCTCGACCAGTGCGCCGAGCCCGGCGACCGATTCCAGCGTGGCGCCGGGCAGCGCCGAGGCGAGCGTGGCGGCCTCGGCCTCGTGTCCCGCCGAATACCGCACCCGGGTACCGGCGTTGCCGCCGTCGGCCAGATTGCCGACGCCCGCCACCTGGAAGCCCTGGTCGGACAACTTCGGAGCCGCACCCGCGGCCAGGCCGGGCACGCCGGACGCGTTCGACACCCGCACCTGCACCGCGGCCGGATCGACGGCGGCGTACCGGACCGGCGGCGCGGGGATGCCGATCGCCGGGGATTTCACCTCGCCGGGCAGCGGCTGGTCGTCGATGATCGCCCGGAACAGCGCCTTGATATCGGATTCGCGCGGGATCTCGTTGCCGTAGGTCGTTGTGCCGCCGGTGGGCAGGGTCACGAAGGTGACCGAACCGGTCTCCAGCCGCTGCAGCGAGCGGCCCAGCGTAAGCAGATCGCCGGTACTGACGTTGTCCATGAAGGCATGGCCGGTGAACGCCTCGACCAGCCCCCGCAGCCGGGCCGGATCCAGGAGCACCCGATTCGACACCGCCGAGCGAAGCAGCGAGGACAGGAACCGCTGCTGGCGGTTGATCCGGTCGTAGTCGCTGCGCTGCTCGCCGTACACGTGCCGCGCGCGCACGTAGTCCAGGGCCGTGGAACCGTCGATGACCTGCCGTCCGGCGCTGGTCAGGACCGTGCCCAGCTGCCCGTCGACGATCGGCCGGGAGGCGCACACCTCGACGCCGCCGAGGGTGTCGACCATCGCCTGGAATCCGCTGAAGTCCATGCCCACGAAATGGTTGATCTTCAGCCCGGACAGCTTCTGGATCACCTTGGTCAGGCATTTCGGGCCGCCGAGCGCGTACACGCCGTTGAGTTTCTCGCCGTTGGCCGCGTAGTACGTCTGCCCGGTGTAGACGGCCTTCTCGTTGTTCCACGCCTCGCAGGCGGGACGGCTGACGTCCAGATCGCGCGGGAACGACACCACCACGGCCCGCTGCCGGCTGGCCGGAATGTTCACCAGCATCACGGTGTCGGCGCGGGCGCCGTCGGCATCGTCGGTGGTACCCGCGCCGATCTGCCCGTTGGCGCCGGCCCGCGAATCGGTGCCGACGATCAGATAGTTCTCGTCCCCGAGCTGGCCGAGCGGGTCGACGATATCGGCGGAGTTCACATCCAGCGCCGCGACCCGGTTGAACCCGTCGTCGGTGGACCGCAGGAAACGCCAGCCCACCCCACTGGCGGTGAGCAGCCCGATCGCACACCCCGCCGCCGCGATCCGCACACCCCACCGCGCGGTCCCCAAGGCCCGGCCGGCCGCCACCTGGCCGCCGTCGGCCGGCAGTTCCGGGGATTCCGCGATATCCGATGCGACCAGTGAGATGTCCGGTGGCTGTGCGGAGTCCGCTGTGACGAGCGAGATGTCCGGTCGCTGTGCAGGGTCCGGTGCGGCGAGCGGGATATCCGGTGACCGCTCGGCGTCCGGTGCGACGAGCGAGATGTCCGGTGGCTGTGCAGAGCCCGCCGCGCCGAGCGGGATGCTCGACGACTCTGCGGAGCCCGCTGCGGTGCGGTCCGGTGACTGCGTGCCGTCCGGTGCGACGAGCGAGAGATGCGACGACCCTGCGGCCTCCGGTGTCGCGAGCGGGCTGTCCGTCTGCTTCACGACACCCGGTGCCGCGACCCGGATGACCGGAAATTCCGCGACCACGGCAGCGGACGGCCGCGCGGCGGGCAGTCGCTCCCACGGCGCGCGCCGCAGGAACGCGGGCGGTTCCTCGGTTCCATCCTCACCACCACCGGTCACGAAACCTCGCTTCGCTCGGGTCGCCGTACCGGAACGGTGGTCCCAGGTCCCGGCCGTGGGATACGCGCGGAGATGCCTCGAGTGCACGATCCTCGCACGCCGATCCGGCGAATCCGGCGAACCCGGAGGTTACGTGTCAGCCACGCGGACTCAGCCGCCGGAATGCATCACGTCGGCGGCGGTGGGGACGGTGGCGTCCTCCGGATCGTCGAGCCAGCCTTCGGGGAGGACGACCTTGCCGGGGGAGCCCTGGCGGCCGCGGGGGCCCTCGGCGTCGGCCGGGAAGGGTGCGGTGGGGTCGAGCAGGCCGATGAGGTCCTGGAGTTCGGCGAGGCCGGTGACCGTCGCGAAGCGGCGGCGCAGGTCGGAGCCGACCGGGAAGCCCATCAGGTACCAGGCCATGTGCTTGCGGATATCGCGCATGGCCTTGTCCTCGCCGTCGTGGTCGGACAGCAGCACGGCGTGGCGGTAGAGGATCTCGCCGACGCGGCCGAGCGCCGGGGCCACCGGAATCGGCTCGCCGCGCAGGGCGGCGGACAGTTCGGCGAACAGCCACGGGCGGCCGAGGCAACCGCGGCCGACGACGACGCCGTCGCAGCCGGTTTCGGCGACCATCGTGAGGGCGTCGGCGGCGGAGAAGATATCGCCGTTGCCGAGCACCGGGATGGTGGTGACGGCCTCCTTGAGGCGGGCGATCGCGGACCAGTCGGCGGAGCCGGAATACCGCTGCGCAGCGGTGCGAGCGTGCAGCGCGACCGCGGCGGCGCCCTCGGCCTCGGCGATGCGGCCGGTGTCGAGATAGGTGTGGTGGTCGTCGTCGATGCCGATGCGGAACTTGAAGGTGACCGGAACGCCGGCCGGTTCCGCGGCCGCGACCATGGTCCGCACGATCTGCTGGAACAGCCGGCGCTTGTAGGGCAGGGCCGCGCCGCCGCCGAGCCGGGTGACCTTCGGTACCGGGCAGCCGAGGTTGACGTCGATGTGGTCGGCCCAGCCCTCGCCGACGACGATCCGCACGGCCTCGCCCAGTGTCTTCGGGTCCACGCCGTAGAGCTGCATGGAGCGGGGCCGTTCGCCGGGGCCGAACGCCATCATGTGCAGTGTCTTCTCGTTGCGCTCCACCACCGCGCGGGCGGTGATCATCTCGCAGACGTACAGCGAAGTGGCGCTGCCGAATTCGCGGCACAGGGTGCGGAAGGCGACGTTGGTGATACCGGCCATCGGCGCCAGCACGACCGGCGGATCGACCTGGTAGGGGCCGATCCGCAGGGTGGTTCGTGTCTCGACGGCGGTAGTCATGGTCCCCATTTTCGCATCCGGCCGGCAGTGGCCGGGGTCACAGCGGAATTCGGGGACCCGGCACCGCCGGTCAGCCGGCGAGGGTGGTGATCTCCTCGCGCTCGCGCTTGGCGGCCTCGCGGGCCAGCATGCGGTCGCGCTGCTCCTCGAACTTCACGACATCCTTGGCGAGGCGCTCCAGGAACAGGCCCAGGCGCTCGCGCACCGCCTCACCGCGTGCGGTGAAGTCGTCGCGCTCGAAGATCTTCCACTTCTTGAGGACCGGCTGGATGACCTCTTCCAGGTGCTGCCGCAGGTCGTAGATGCCGTGCTTGGCCATCATGACACCGTTGCGGCGGAAGTTGGGCATGCCCGCACCGGGCATCTGGAAGTTCTCCAGGATCAGGGTGACGGCCTCGAGCGCCTGATCGGGCGCCAGATCGAGGGCCGCACCGCACATGTTGCGGTAGAAGATCATGTGCAGGTTCTCGTCGGTGGCGACGCGCTGCAGCATGCGATCGGCGATCGGGTCGTCGCAGACCTTGCCGGTGTTGCGGTGGCTCACCCGGGTGGCGAGTTCCTGGAACGTCACGTACGCGACGGAGTGCAGGAAGCCGGCCTCGTCCTCGGTGGGCGAGGCGAACCCGTTGGTCATGTGGATCATCCGGGCCTGTTCCAGCGCCACCGGGTCCACCGCGCGGGTGACCACCAGATAGTCGCGCATGACGATGCCGTGCCGGTTCTCCTCGGCGGTCCAGCGACCGACCCAGGTGCCCCAGGGGCCGTCCTGGGAGAAGTTCTCGGCGATCTCGCGATGGTAGGAGGGCAGATTGTCCTCGGTGAGCAGGTTGGTGATCATCGCGGCCTTGGCGAGCTCGCTCAGCCGAGATTGCGACGGATCCCAGTCCTCGCCCCCCATGGCGGCGAAGTTGCGGCCCTCGTCCCATGGGACGTAATCGTGCGGGTGCCACTCCTTGGCCATCGAGATATGTCGATCGACGTTCTCTGCGGCAACCGGCTCCAGCTCAGACAGAAGCTCGAGTTGGGTCAGATCCCTGGCCATAAATCCGTGTCCTTCATCAGTCTGGTAAGTGCGATCGTGCAGGTCGCCCCCCGAGGGCCGTGGCCATGCTCCGCGCCCATACCCTACGTCACCGTAGGGTGATGCGAAACGCATCTTGGGCGAGTTCACAGCTCGCCCGATGAGTTCACAGGCTCGAGTTGTGCGCCTCACACGACATCGTCGGCGTGCGTGGAACGTTATCGAGTGTAGGCGCGGCCGTGATCGTGTCCAGACGCATCCGTGACCGCGCACCCTTCGCCCGAATCCGGTATCCGGTCTGTCGCCCAGGTCGGCGGGCTGTTGTCTCCGATATGAAAATCTCTCCGTCACTTCGGGGGATGTGTGCGAGATGTCTGTTTTCCTCGATCTGTTCGTAATGAACGGGAACGCCGCCCGCCGGGGCGTTGCCGGCACGCGCCGAACCGTCCCCGGGGGGAGTGCGATGCGCGGGCCCCGGCGACGGGACCGCCGGTGACGGCCCCGGTCCGGCGGGCCCGCCCGGCCGCCGGCCGCCGGGCCCGTGATTTGCCGGGCCGGATGACGAACGGCGGCGGGCCGGTGACCGTGGTCACCGGCCCGCCGCCGGAGTGCCCCCACCAGGGCTCGAACCTGGGACCTGCGGATTAAAAGTCCGTAGCTCTACCAACTGAGCTATAGGGGCGCGGATGGCAAGTCTAGTGGGCGCGGTGCGGAAGTGGTAACCGGTATCTGCCCGGCCCGCCGGGCCGGGATGTCCGCCCAGGTCGGCGCGATTCGGCGGAGGTTCGCGGGAGGTGCGCCCGGGTGCTCGCGCGGCCGCCGGCGGCGCCGGTGTGGCGGTGCGAGTGGGTGATTGTTGACATGTCCTGCATTTCCGGGACGCGCGCAAGGCAATCTTCTTGCTTCCCAATTTGTTTCGGCGCGGAAGTGTGGAAACATTACCCAATCGTTGTGCGTGGCAATGTATTTGGTCGGGAGGTGAGCATGCTGATCCGGTGGTCCGGCCCGGCCCGGTTCGCGGACGGTCGCGGCCCGGCGGGCGGCGGTCTCGCCCGGGATGCGCGGGGCCGGCGGTGCGTCCGGCGCCACGTTCGGGAATTCGCGACAGCGGATCTCGCACAATTCGATAGCTGCCCATTTGCATATGTCCTACAACCGCTATTGCACGAACTGACTTGCCGGTATGACTTACAGGGCGCAACGATTCGAGGTACGGTGACCGCTTGGTGAATTCCGTAGGTTCCGGCAGTGCCCGGGGGGATGGGATTCGGCCGAAGGTTGATGTGCCCGAATGTGTCGCGACCGGTCAGGCCGATCGCGGTGCTCCGAAGACCACGTCACAGGAGGCAGTTCCACGACGAAGAAAATGCCCGGGTGTGCACCCCTGCCGCGCACCCGGGCGGGAAAACTGTACCACCGGGTCTCGGGACTGTTTTCCCGGAAGTTTTCGTACCGAAAGTTTGTAAAACCGGGCAATAGCCTGAGTTGAAGTATTCGAAAATCTCATAACTTCGCGTCGGGGGCTGTTCCCTCTTGGCAGTACACCGGCGGCAAGTAGCTTCGGAGGCGTTTCGAGCATGGCACGGCAGCAAGAGCGGGCCCGCCGGACACGGGCGGCGATCATCAGGTCCGCCGCCGTTGAATTCGGGAAGAGCGGCTACGCCGCGGCATCGTTGAACCGGATATTGGAAGGGTCGCACGCCACCAAGGGCGCCATGTACTTCCACTTCGACTCCAAGGAGGACCTCGCCCGCGCGGTACTGGAATCGGCGGTCGAGCGCTACCGCGCGACCTCCGAACGCTGGCTCGCCCGAACCGATCTCGGTCCGGTGGACGTGCTGCACGGGATGGTCGACGAGGTGGCGCTGCGGCTGGAGAACGACATCGTCATCCAGGCCGAGTTTCGGCTCGTGATCGAGCCGGAGTTCTATCGCGACGCCAAGGCGGCCGGCGGGCGCATCGTCGACCGCGCCACCCGCCTGCTGGCGGTCCGGGCGATCGAACAGAAACAGTTGCGCGCCGACGCCGATCCGGACCGGTTCGCGCGCACGCTGTCCGCCGCCCTGGCGGGCCAGCGCTACATCGTCGACGTCCAGGGCGGCCCGATGGATCTGCGTACCAGGTTCCAGGAGGCGCTGGAGGTCATCGTGGAGGCCATGGCGACGCCCGAGTGGGCCGACGAGTTCCGGCGGTACGGCTGGCGGGCCGCGGCGCGCCTGGAGGAGCTCGACGTCTGAATGTCGCCGCCGACGATCGAGTTGGTCCACAACGTGGCCTCTGACCTGCCGATTTGGGAATCGTGTCCAGCCTGTCATAAGCTATGCGAGCTCCCAACGGAAGCCGTTGAGAAACGGACCGGAGAGATCCGGCGGGCCCCCTTCGTCTAGCGGCCTAGGACGCCGCCCTTTCAAGGCGGTAGCGCGGGTTCGAATCCCGTAGGGGGTACAGTGGCAACACTGTATGAGAGCAGAACAGAGTATGGCCCTGTGGCGCAGTTGGTTAGCGCGCCGCCCTGTCACGGCGGAGGTCGCGGGTTCGAGTCCCGTCAGGGTCGCAAGTTTTGCTGGGCATTCGGTTCGGGTGCCCCCCGGGCCAGGTAGCTCAGTTGGTAGAGCGTCCGCCTGAAAAGCGGAAGGTCGCCGGTTCGATCCCGGCCTTGGCCACGTCCACAACCCTCGGTTCCGTGTCACGGGCCGAGGGTTTTTCGTTGTCCCCAGGCTGTGGACAGCCCGGAAACTTTCTTCCGTGCCCGCGATGAGTCCTGCCCGGGCTGCCGGTATATACCGGCGAGCTCACCGGAAGTCCCCGGGCGGGCCGTTGACAAGGGAGAATCCGATGTCGAACAGTCGTGCGGACGATGTGGCCGCGATCCGGGCCGTGCTGGCCGATTCCTACCTGGCCTGGGCGGCCGGCGACGCCGACGGGATGGTCGCCGACTACACCGAGGACGCGACCGCCATCATGACCGGCTCCTACCGCGACAGCCGGGATGTGATCCGGCAGAGTATGGCGGCGGCCTTCGAGGGGCCGCTCGCGGGCAGCTCGACCTGGAACGAACAACTCGGTATCCGTTTCGTCGGCAGCGACGGCGCGATCGTGATCAGCGAATCCGCCATTCTGTTCGCGGGCGAGACCGAGGTGCCCGACGATGCGCGCAGGGTCAAGGCGACCTGGGTACTGGAGAAACGGTACGGCCGATGGCTGATCGCCGCTTATCACAACAGTCCGGTGCTCGCGCCCGCGCAGTGAACCGATCCGGAACGGCCCTCCCCGCGCTCGCCGGAGGAGGGCCGTGACGGAGTTTCCGGCCGCCGGTTCGGCGACTGCCCGAAAAGTGTGAAGTGTTGTCGTCCGGTCACGGCAAATGTTTCTCTCCGGGGCTGATTCGTACCCTCTGCCCTTTTCGGTCCCGCTCATTCCGGGATGACGGCGGAATTGTGATCAGAATCACTGCAATTCATTACCGGAATTGCCGGGGCGGGAGGTGTCGCGGAACGCGCCGGCGACTCGTGCGATCCTGATCACATGGCTGACTCCGAGTGGTACTACTGCCTCAAGCATCACCGTGCGGAGCAGGGCAAGCGATGCTGGTTCGCGGATCGGATGGGTCCGTATCCGGATCAGGCCACCGCCGAACGGGCCCTGGAAATCGTGCAGTCCCGCAACAAACGCGAGGATGCCCGCGACCACGCCTGGCGCGAGGACGATTAACCCGCATCCGCTACGGTCTGGGGTGCAATATTCGGCGCCCGCTCGGCGGGCGTGAGCAGTATGCCGAGTCGAGCGGAGGGCGTCTTGAAGGTGACCGTGGTCGTGCCGACCTACAACGAGCGGGAGAACCTGCCGGTGGCGGTCGAGCGACTGACCTCGCTACCGGTCCCCGACCTGCATGTGCTGGTCGTCGACGACAACTCGCCGGACGGTACCGGTGAGGTGGCCGACAAGCTGACCGCCGAGCACCCGGGCAGGGTCGGCGTACTGCACCGCGTCGAGAAGGACGGACTCGGCCGCGCCTACGTCGCCGGTATCACCAGGGCCCTCGACGAGGGTGCGGACGTGGTCATCCAGATGGACGCCGACCTGTCGCATCCGGCGGAGGTCATCCCCGCCATGCTGGACAAGCTGGCGAACTCCGACGCCGGCGTGGTGCTCGGATCCCGTTATGTTCCCGGCGGTTCCACCGCGGCGGAGTGGAAGTGGTACCGCAAGGCGCTGTCGGCGTGGGCCAACTTCTACGTCAATACGATTCTGCGGCTGGGTGTCCGGGACGCCACCGCCGGTTTCAAGGCATGGAAGGCCGACACCCTGCGCGCGATCGACGTCGCGTCCATCGGCAGCAACGGGTACTCGTTCCAGGTCGAGATGAACTACCGGACCATCAAGAAGGGCATCCAGATCGCCGAGGTGCCGATCCGCTTCGAGGAGCGCACCAAGGGCGCCTCGAAGATGAGCCTGAAGGTGCAGCTGGAATCGGCCGCGATGCCGTGGAGGCTGCTGTTCGGGCGGAAGGTCTAGGCACCCTCCGGCGCCGGCCGGTCCAGCAGCGTCTCGACGAACAACTGCCGGACCCGTTCGACGTCCTCGTTCATCGCCGCCGGCCGCCAGCCGCCGACATCGATCGGCGGCAGCACCACGACCTCCACGGTCCCGTGCCGGACGAGCATCGAATCGCGGCGGACGATCTCGCCCGCATTGCGGATCACCACCGGCACGATCGGCACGCCCGCCTGGATGGCGATGTGGAAGGCGCCCTTCTTGAACGGGCCCACCCGCGGCGACCGCGAGCGGGTGCCCTCGGGAGCCACGGCGATCGACAGCCCGCCGCGCAGCGTCTCCACCACCGGCGCCAGTGCCGCCTTCGCACTCGCGGTGTCCGAGCGGTCGATGAAGGTCGCGCCGGTGAACCGCAGCAGCGGCCCGAACACCGGATTGGCGGTGATCTCCCGCTTCACGATGCCGGTGACGCCGCCGCGCAGGACGGCCGCGAGTACCACGATGTCGAACTGACTCTGGTGGTTGAACACGAATACCGCCGGTCGCGGCGCGCGGGCGTAGTCGGCGCCGGTGATCCGCAGGCGCACACCGGTCGCGCGGAGGGTGGCGTCGGCGGCGCGCGCGATCATCGCGTCGGCCATCCGCTGATGCCGCCGGGCGCCGGCGGTGTCTCCCGGCGATGTGACGGTGGGTTCGGACGCCGCCTCGGGGCGGGGTGAGCCGGTGCCGCCGCGTTCCGTGTGGGTGGTCGCAGGGTGGTCGAGTGCCGTGGTGCGACCAGCCGGGAAGATCGCGGCGCCGGCGATCCCGGCGGCGGCGCCGGTCAGCAGTGCGGTGAAACCGGCTGCGGTGCGGGCGATGTCGCGGACACCAGTCTTCGTACGAGGCCGGAACGACAGGGTCGGCCAGTCCCGTTCACGGGCCTGCACGGACAGCCCGGCGTCCGGATCGACCGCGGCCGGCCGGCCCGCGAGCTCCAGCAGCGGCAGATCGGTGATCGTGTCGGCATAGGCGTAGCTGTGCGGCAGGTCGAGGTCGTGTGCGGCCGCGAACCGGCGCACCGCTTCCGCCTTCTCGGTGCGCCACAACGGCTTTCCGGCCACGTGCCCGGTGAGGACGCCGTCCTCGACCGCCATCCGGGTGTACAGGACATGGGGGATATCGAGTTCCGCTGCGACAGGCAGAACCTGGAACCGGGTCAGGCAACTGGCGAGGATGAGCGTGTGCCCGGCGGCCTCGTGCGTCCGGATCAGCTGCCACGCTTCGGGATACAGCTGCTCGTACAGCGTCGAGCGGAACAGCCGCGCACCCGCCTCGTCCAGCTCGGCCTCGGTCCGCCCGGCCCAGGACTGCGCGGCCCGCTGGAGGAATCGCTCGTACTCACCCTCGGCCCGCGCGCCCCGGATCCCGGCGGCCAGGCTCGCCTCCAGCGCGCGCCGATCGCGGCCGATCCGCCGCCACCGTGGCGGCGGCGTGAGGCCGTGTACGACCGTGCCACCGAAATCGAAGACGGCGGCGATCCGCGGACCCTGTGGACCGTTGCGGACAGCCGCGATCCGGTCCGTCAGCGCGAGGGGTCGGCAACCGGTCGAGAGCAGGCCCTGTCCGGTCGGCGCGGCCTCCGGTCCGGTTGTGGCCGAGTCGGTTCGGGTGGTCGCCGAGGCGGGGTGGTCGTCCGCGTCCGCTCCGGTTGCCGCTGCCTCGGGTTCGCCCGCTGCGGCGCCGGAGAATGTGGTGCTCGCCGGGCGGCTGTCTGCTTCCGGTCCGTTCGCTGTTTCGCGCCTGGCCGGTGCGGTGTCGGAGCGTGTGGTGCTCGCCGGGTGGTCGTCCGCTTCCCGTCCGTTCGCTGCCTCGGGCCCGGCCGCTGCGGTGCCGGGGTGTGTGGTGCTCGCCGGGTGGCCGTTGCGCCGAAACTCGTTGTCGCTCATCGTTGCTCCGGGCGGTTGGCCGGGTCGAGCGAGGCGGCGTAGGAGATGCGGGTGCCGAGGGCGCGCAGTTCGGCGGCGAAGGCCACGCGGCGCGCGTGCAGGTCGGGGCCGTCCGGATCGAGCAGGCCGTGGTTCTCGGCGAGTTTCAGTGCGCTGGTGAACAATTCGGTCGACACCGATTCGGGGCTGTGCAGGCGCTGTTGCAGCAGCATCTGGCGGCCGGCGGCGAGGCATTCGGCCAGGAACTGTTTGCGGTCGAGCGGGCCCGGCTCGGTATCGGCGGCGAGGCGTTCGGCCACCACCAGCTGGGCGTCGAAGAACGAACGCAAGACGCGGTGCGCCATCATGAATCCGGTTCCGGTCAGCTCGGCGAGGATGTCCGTGCCGACCGTGCCCGCCGCGGTGCGCTCGTGCCAGTGCGGATCCACCAGCAGCATCTCGGCGGTGAGCTGGGCGGCGAATTCGGTGCGCTCGGGGAAGAAGAACTCGAATTTGAGCAGATCGCGCAGCCGGTAGGCGATCTCCCAGCCGGTGTCGAGTTGTGCACCGGGCGGCGCGTCGACCGCCGCCAGCACCGCGAGCTCCAGGATGGCCCGGTTGACGAACCAGTGCACGGCGCTGTTGCGGTAGAAGGCGGCCTCCAGGTGAGCGCCGGTTTCGATCGAGTACACCGGTTCCAGGCCGCCGCGGAAGACTGTCACCACCTTCGCGCGCGACAGCTGTTCCAGTACCACCGACAGGCTGTGATCCGCACCGAGGGAATCCAATTCGCCGCCGGGCAGTCCGCGCCGGCGGATGTAACCGCGCACCGGCTCCAGCGTCCGGCGCACCTCGCCCAGCGTCAGCGCGCGCTCGTGCACGCCGAGCAGGACCAGGGTCACCAGGGCGTTGACCGTGATCGGGGTGACGGCGTTGATTCCGACCGCGACCTCGAAGGCCAGGCGCTGCACGGCATTCCGCTCCCGCTCGGTGGTGTCCGGCGCGACCGGCGCACCCGGGTCCGGCGCCGGGACCAGTGGATCACCGTGCGCGGCAAGCCGTTCCCGGGCCGACAGCGGTGCGCCGAAGCGCAGGTACACGTGACCCGCCGAATGCTGCTGATTGCGGATGTAGCGGGCCATCCAGGTCAGGCCCTCGGGTTCCTTTGTCCCCCCCGCCTGTTCGCTGGCGATGGCGCCGAGTTCGTTGAGCCGCTCGTAGGTGATCGACACCGGCACCAGCATCACGTCGTCGACGCGACGGGAGCGGATCGCGGCCGCGAGATAGTTCAGCAGGCCGTAGCGTGGCGGCCGGAGTTTGCCGGTGCGGGTGCGGCCGCCCTCGAAATACCACTCCAGATTGAAGCGTTTGGCCAGCAGATAGGCGAAATACTCCTCGACGACGGCCTTGTACACCTCGTCGTCGCCGAAACTGCGGCGGATGAAGATGGTTCCGGTGCGCCGGGCGATCGGGCCCATCGGCCAGAAGCCCAGATTCATGCCGCCGACCACATGGTTGGGCGGAAAGTCGTGGCGCGCCAGCGCATCCCCGAGCACGAACGCGTCCACATAGGAGCGGTGCGAGGGCAGGAACACCAGGGAATGCCGCCGGTTGAGCCGGCGCAGCTCGTCGAGGCGGCCGACATCGCTGTCGACCTTCCAGGTCCAGGCGTGCACCGGTCGCATCGCCTGGGTGAACAGATCCGACACCAGCCGGCTCTGCGCGGCGACGAGTTCGCGCAGCCCCTTCTCGGCGCGCCGGTACACCTCCCGGGAACCGGTTCCGGTGTGTACCGCGATGGCGTCGAGGCGGTGCAGGAACTCCGGGGAGTCGAGGATCTCCTCGGCCACCAGCCGGGGCACCTTGTAGCGGTCGCCGATCACCGCGCGCTCGGCGCGCTCCAGCGCGACGGTGCCGGCCCGCACGATGGCCCGCGCGAACGGTTCCGTGCCGGACCGGTCGGCCGCCTCCGGATGGTTGGCGCGCAGTTCGCTGAGCCGCGCGGGCTGCCCGGTCAGCACCAGATGCCGGTCCGGCGCCTTCGCGACCAGGCGGCGCTGCCGCAACCGGTTCGGCCGGCGGGGATCGTTGAAGAACACCAGATCCGCGAAGGTGGTGCGCCGCACGCCGTCTCGTTCCGGCGGTAGCCAGACCACCCGGACCGGCACCACCAGCGGATCGTCGCGGCGGCCGACCAGCCGGTCGGCCACCGCCGCGGCGTCCAGATCCAACTGGGTGACCGGCGCGTCCACGCCGACCTCGGCCAGGATGCCGCCCGCGGCGAGCCAGTCGCCGATCAGCGTCCGTTCCACCGAGGAGGAGGCATCCACCAGAGCGACCACCGAATGCGGTGCGGTGTCCGGGGGCGCCGGAGAAGGCTGGGGGTGATCGATCATGGTCCCTCCGTTGGTGGTGCGGCCCACCGCGAAGCAGCACATCCCACTATTGAAGCCCGGCCGGAGGTTTCGCGCAGGCGGTTGTCGTGCGGGATGTGCACATCGGGGCGGCACCAAAAGCAGAAAGGTAATGCTAACCTCACTTCCAGAAGTAAGGTGAGCATAACCTTGGAGGTCTGGTGACGGTCACGGACGAACGCGTGCGGATTCTCGATCCGGCGGCGGCGGTTTCGGCGCTGGCATCCGCGCAGCGATTCGGCGAATACGTCGTCTATGAACGACCGGGACAGTGGGTGTTCGCCGCCGATCCACTCGGCGGTATCGAGCTCACCGCGGATGAACTGCGGGTTCGCTGGGCGGATCGGAGTACGACGAGTCACTGGACGGGCACCCCGGCCCAGGCCCTCGATCGCGCCCTGTCCGAACTCCCGTCGGCGGGCCGAACCGCTTACGGCTGGCTGGCATTCGAGTTCTGTGCCTGGTCCTTCGAGGCCACCGCGCATGTACCGGCGCGAACCCCGTTGGGATTCCTGATGATTCCGCGGATCGAGGTGCGCCTCGACGGCAACGGCATCGAGGTGACCGGGGCGACGGCGGCGGAACTGGAACTCATCCACCAGCTGGTCGAGCAGGCCCAGCACACGGCCCTGCCGGATCCGTCCCCGGTGGACGTCACACCGGACCCCACCGGGTATCGCGATCGGGTGGCCACCGCGGTGGGCGAGATCCGTGACGGCCGGTATCAGAAGGTGATCCTGTCGCGAAAGGTGGAGTTGCCCTTCGCCGTCGACGTGCCGGCCACCTATCGGCTGGGGCGAGCGCACAACACCCCGGCCCGCTCCTTCCTGCTGCGGCTGGGCGGCCTGGAGGCGGCGGGATTCAGTCCCGAACTGGTCGCATCCGTCGACGAGGCGGGCGTGGTGACCACCGAACCGCTCGCGGGCACCCGCGCGTTCGGCCGCGGCGACGCCGCGGATCTCGCGGCCCGCGCCGAACTCGTCACCGATCCGAAAGAGATCGTGGAGCACGCCATCTCGGTGCAGACCTCGTTCGCGGAGGTGGCCGCGGTCGCCGAGCCCGGCAGTACCGCCGTGTCGGATTTCATGGCGGTCCGGGAGCGCGGCAGCGTGCAGCATCTGGCCTCGACCGTGCGCGGCCGGCTGGCCGCCGACCAGAGTTCCTGGGACGCACTGGAATCGCTGTTCCCGTCGGTGACCGCGTCCGGAATCCCCAAGCGCGGCGGCGTCGATGCGGTCTTCCGCCTCGACAACGATCCGCGCGGCCTGTATTCCGGTGCGGTGGTGACGGTTTCGGGCGGCGAGCTGGAGGCGACCCTGGTCCTGCGCGCGGTGTACCAGACCACCGACGGGGCCTGGATCCGCGCGGGCGCGGGTATCGTCGCCGCCTCCACCCCGGCCCGGGAGTTCGAGGAGACCTGCGAGAAGCTCGGCAGCGTCGCACCGTATCTGGTCGCCGGCTGAGCGACGCCATCGGGCACCGAGGGTGGCTGCGCCACTGCCTCGGTGCCCGTTGCCGTTGTCCAGCAGCATGTTCCGAAGTGACGGTGACGCGAGCCGACGGCTCCGGCCCGGCTTCCGTTGTCGCCGGGCCGGTTCCGGTGCGTCACAGGGTCGCTCGCAGCACCTTCTTGTCGATCTTGCCGACCGCGGTGAGCGGCAGGGCGTCGGTGGTGCGCAGCAGGTCGGGCAGTTTGAAGGCGGCCAGGCCGCGTTCGGTGAGGAAGCGTTTGATCTCCGCCAGCGTGGGTGCGTCGCCGTCGACAACGAGGACGGCGCAGACCTTCTCGCCGAGCGCGGCATCCGGCAGGCCCACCGCGGCGGCGTGCCGGACGGCCGGATGGGCCAGCAGATGTTCCTCGAGCTCGTCGCAGGAGACGTTCTCCCCGCCGCGGTTGATCACGTCCTTGATCCGGCCGGACACGATCAGGTGCCCGGTGGGCAGCCGCCGCACCAGATCACCGCTGCGGTAGAAGCCGTCCGAGGTGAACGCGCGGGAATTGTGTTCCGGCGCACGGTAGTAACCGCGGATCGTGTACGGCCCGCGGACCAGCAGCTCACCCTCCGCACCCGGCGCCACATCGTTGCCGTCGGCGTCGACGACCCGCAGTTCGTCGGCGGGCGACAGCGGCCGGCCCTGGGTGGTGCAGACGAGATCGTCGGCGTCGTCGAGGCGGGTGTAGTTCAGCAGGCCCTCGGCCATGCCGAACACCTGCTGCAACTGCGCCCCCAGCGCGGGCCGCACCTCGCGCGCGTTGACATCCGCCAGCCGTGCCCCTCCCACCTGCAACAACCGCAGCGACGACAGGTCCGCCTCCTCCCATTCGACGGCGGCGCACCACAATTGGGCCAGCGGGGGTACGACCGCGGTGACCGTGGCCCGATGGCGCGCGATCGCCGCGAAGGCCGCCTCCGGGCTGGGATCGGCGGTGAAGGCGATCGAGGCCCCCACCGTGATCGCACCCAGGATTCCGGGGCAGGCGAGCGGGAAGTTGTGTGCCGCGGGCAGAGTCGCGAGATAGACGTCGTCCGGCCCGAGTGCGCAGACCGCCGCGCTCTCCCTGGCGTTGAAGGCGTAGTCGTCGTGGGTGCGGGCGATCAGCTTCGGCAGGCCGGTGGTGCCGCCGGACACCAGCATCAGCGCGATCTCGTCGGCCGCCGGTTCCGGCAGCGAATCACCCTCGGCCGCAACCGTTGCCAGATCCGTGAACGGTCCCGGATCGCCGAGGACGAAGACCCGGCGCAGACTGCCGACCTGCTCCCGGAGGGTGGCCGCCAGCTCGCGGTAGTCGAAATCGCCCACCCGATCGGCGATCACGTAGGCGACCGCGCCGGACAACGCGGCCAGATGTTCGATCTCGGCGCGCCGGTGCGCGGGCAGGGCCAGCACCGGGATCGCACCGGCGCGCAACAGCCCGAACAGGATCGGCACGAATTCCGGCACATTCGGCAGTTGCACCAGCACCCGATCGCCGGCCGCGATGCCGTGGGCCCGGAAGCCGTGGGCCATCGCGTCGGCGTCGGCATCGAGCCGGGCGTAGTCGCGGACCCCGTCCGCATCGTGCAGGGCCGGTCGGCCGGGCCACCGCCGAGCGGCCGTCCGGAGCAGGTCACCGAGGGTCTGCCCGGTCCAGTACCCGGCGGCACGGTAGGCGGCGGCGGCCTCGGCGGGGATCGGCACGAAGCCGTCGCGGTGCGTCTCGGCGGTGGGAGAGAGGGATGTCACGGGCGCTGCCTCACGGTCGACAGGTTACTGAGGGTCTGATTACAAAGGTTAGGCAACCCTATCTCAATGGGCTACGCTGATCGACGATCGGCCAGAGCAAGGAGTGACGCGGAGATGGAGTCAGCACAGCTACCCGGTGAGGGTGACGGCATCGAGCGCGACGAGATCCGGGCGGCCGTCGCGGCGCAACTCGGTATCGAGGCAACGGATATCGCCGACGAAGACGACCTGATCCAGCTGGGCCTGGACTCGATTCGCACCATGAAACTCGCGGGCGGGTGGCGCAAACGCGGTATCGACGTCAACTTCGCGCAACTCGCCGCCACACCCACCGTCGCCGACTGGCTCCGAATGCTCGGCGGCACCGCGGATTCCGCCGCCCCGGCCGACGGCACACCCACCGCGACCGGCAGCGCATCCCCGGCGATCAGTGCCGGACTCATGGCGGCCGGCGGCACACCCACGAAGGCGACCGGTGGTGGCCCCACGGCGACCAGTGGTGCATTCACGGCGGCCGGTGGCGCATCCGTGGCGAGCGGCGGTACTCCCACGGCCGGTGGTGGGCCCATGGTGGCCGGCGGCACGCCGACAGCGACCAGTTGTGAACCCATGGTGGCCGGCGGCGCGACCGTGTCGGCCGACCGCACACCTGCGGCGATCGACGACACATCCGAGGCGGTCGCCGATGTACCCGCGGTAACCGACGACGGCTCCCCGTTCCCCTTGGCCCCCATGCAGCACGCGTACTGGATCGGCCGCTCGGCCGAGCAGCGGCTCGGGGAGGTGGCCGCGCATCTGTACATCGAATTCGACGGTGGCGCGGTCGATCCCGAGCGCCTCGGGGCGGCGGTGGCGGCGCTGGTGCAGCGGCATCCCATGCTGCGCACCCGGTTCCGGCCGGACGGGCAGCAGCAGACACTCGCGGCGCCGGGCCGGCCGGTGTGGAGTGTCACCGATCTGCGACAGGCCGCGGCGGCCGAGGTCGACGCGACACTGGAGTCGTTGCGGCACAGCCGGACCCATCAGCGACTCGCGGTCGAGGAGGGCCAGGTCGTCGACATCGCCGCGACCTTGCTGCCCGGCGACCGAACCCGGCTGCATCTGGACGTCGACATGCTGGCCGCCGACGCGATGAGCTATCGCGTCCTCATCGCGGATCTGGCCCGGCTCTACCGCGGCGAGACGTTGCCGCCGGTGACCTACACCTTCCGGGAGTACCTCGCCGATCCGGGTGGCCGGGCCACGGCCGGAGAGCGGGAGCGGGCCCGCCGCTGGTGGCAGGAGCGGCTGCCGGAACTGCCCGGCGCGCCGGAACTTCCGCGCTCGGCCGCCACCGAGACCGGCAACAGCACCGTGCGCCACCATCATTGGCTGCCGCCGGCGGAGAAGGCGCGGGTGTTCGCCACCGCGCACGCGCGCGGCGTCACCCCCGCGATGGCCCTGGCCTCGATCTTCGCCGACACCATCGGGGGCTGGTCGGCGCAGCGCCGCTTCCTGCTGAATCTGCCGCTGTTCCATCGGGAGCCGGTACATCCGGAGGTCGGTGGCGTGGTCGGCGACTTCACCTCGTCGGTGCTGCTGGAGGTGGATGTCACCGAACCCGCCACCGTCTTCGAGCGGGCCGCCGCGCTGCAACGCCGGATGCACGCCGCCGGAGCGCATTCCGCGTACTCCGGGCTGGAGGTGTTGCGCGATCTGGGCCGTTCCCGAGGTGAGCCGGTGCTGGCCCCGATCGTCTACACCAGTGCGCTGAACCTCGGCGAGCTGTTCGCGGACGTGGTCACCGAGACCTTCGGCGATCCGGTCTGGATCATCTCGCAGGGCCCGCAGGTCCTGCTGGACGCGCAGGTCACCGAGGTGCGCGGCGGGCTGCTGCTGAACTGGGACGTCCGCGCGACCGCCTTCCCGCCCGGCATGGTGGAGACCATGTTCGACGGCTACCTCGCCGCGATCACCGCACTTGCCACCGAATCCCCCGAACCGGGTACCGGCTGGGATACCGCTGCGGGCGTGCGACTTCCGGCGGAGCAGGCCCGGATCCGGGCGCGGGCCAACGCCACCGACGGTCCGGTGTCCGGAAGAACCCTGCACACCGGCTTCTTCACCCACGCGGCCGCCGAACCCGATGCCCCGGCGCTGATCTGGGAATCTACGGACCGTACGCATCGGCAGACCTACGGCGAACTGGCCGCCGAGGCGCTGACGGTGGCGGGCGCCCTGCGCGCCGCCGGGGTGCGGCCGGGGGACGCGGTCGCGGTGCAGCTGCCCAAGGGCCCCGACCAGGTGGTCGCGACGCTCGGTGTGCTGGCGGCGGGTGCGGTGTATGTGCCGATCGGCGCCGATCAGCCGTCGGCCCGGCGGGCCGAGATCCTCCGCGTCGGGGATGTGGTCGCCGCGATCACTGCGGCCGAGACGATCGCGGCGCTGCCGACCCTGACGCTCGCGGCCGCGCGCATCCATCCGCAGCCGCTGCCGGAACCGGTGTTCCCGGATCCGGAGCAGATCTCCTACGTGCTGTTCACCTCCGGCTCGACCGGTGTGCCCAAGGGCGTCGAGGTACCGCACCGGGCCGCGATGAACACCATCGATGACCTGAACGACCGGTTCGCGATCGGCCCGGCCGACCGCGCGCTGGCGCTGTCGGCGCTGGAGTTCGACCTCTCGGTGTACGACCTGTTCGGCCTGTTCAGCGCGGGTGGCGCGGTGGTCGCGGTGGATGCCGCGCAGCGTAGCGAACCGGCCCGTTGGGTGGAGTTGATCACCCGGCACCGGATCAGCGTGCTCAACTGCGTGCCCAGCCTGCTGGACATGGTGCTCACCGCCGCCGGTGACATCCCGCTCGACTCGCTGCGCGCGGTGCTGCTCGGCGGGGACTGGGTGGACGTCGCACTGCCCGGCCGCCTGGCCGCGGTCGCCCCCGGCTGCCGGTTCGCCGGCCTCGGCGGCGCCACCGAGACGGCCATCCATTCGACCGTCTGCGAGGTCGCCGGGGCGCGGGTTCCACAGGACTGGAAGGCGATTCCGTACGGGACCCCGCTGCGCAACGTGCGCTGCCGGGTGGTGGATCCGGCCGGGCAGGACTGCCCGGACTGGGTGACCGGCGAGCTGTGGATCGGCGGCGCGGGTGTGGCGGCGGGTTACCGCAACGAGCCGGAGCGCACCGCCGACCGGTTCGTCGAATACGCCGGTCTGCGCTGGTACCGCACCGGCGATCTGGCCCGCTACCGGCCGGACGGGATCCTGGAGTTCTTCGGCCGCGCCGACCATCAGGTGAAGTTGCGCGGTTATCGGGTGGAACTCGGCGAGGTGGAGAGCGCGCTGCGCGCGCTGCCCGGGGTCCGGCACGCTGTCGCCGCCGTGATCGGTTCGGCCGCACCAAAACTCGCGGCCGTGGTGGTGGCCGCCGACGGCATGGTCCTGCCTCCGGACGAGACGCTCGGGGTCCTCGCGGAGCTGCTGCCGGACTACATGGTCCCGTCCCGGCTCGCGGTGCTGCCGCGACTTCCGTTGACCCCGAACGGCAAACCGGATCGCCGCGCGGTCCTGGCGCTGCTCGCGGAATCCGCGGCGGAACACGAATTCGTCGCGGCGCGAACGGATGTCGAGCGGGCCCTGGCCGATATCGTGGCCGCGGTCCTGCAACGCGCCGAGGTCGGCGTCACCGACGACTTCTTCGCGCTCGGCGGCGATTCCGTGCTGGCCACCACGGTCGTCGCGCGGGTGCGGGAATGGCTGGACGTGCCCGGCGCGGTGGTGTCGGATCTGTTCGCCACCCGCACCGTCGCCGGTCTGGCGCAACGGCTTTCGCAGCGCGAACCCGCCGGGCGGCTGGACACCGTCGCCGGCCTGTATCTGGAGGTCGCCGCGATGAGCGACGACGAGGTCGTGGCGGCCACCCGCTAGACTCGTGGCCAGAAGGCGGGCCCGCGGCGCGGGCGCGCCGCTGCGCCCGCCGGGCGGGCGCCGCGAACCACGGGCGAGGAGGCGGCGTGAGTCGTTGGGATACGTCGAACATTCCGGATCAGAGCGGACGCACGATCATCGTCACCGGTGCGAACAGCGGGCTCGGCGCGGTCACCGCGCGGGCACTGGCCGCGGCCGGAGCACAGGTGATCATGGCCTGTCGCGACGAGGTGAAGGCCCGGTCGGTCGCCAATTCCATCGGTGAGCGGGCCCAGGTTCGCCGCCTGGACCTGGCGGATCTGGCGTCGGTGCGGGAGTTCGCCGCGTCGGTGGACCGCGCCGACGTGCTGATCAACAACGCCGGCGTGATGGCGGTGCCGCTGCGCCGCACCGCCGACGGCTTCGAGATGCAGATCGGCACGAACCACCTGGGCCATTTCGCGCTGACCGGCCTGTTGCTGGACAAGATCGCGGATCGGGTGGTGACGGTCGCCAGCAGCGCGCACGCCGTCGGCAAGATCGATCTTGCCGACCTGAACTGGGAACAGCGCCGGTACAGCCGCTGGGCGGCCTACGGGCAGGCGAAGCTGGCGAATCTGCTGTTCACCTACGAACTGCAGCGCCGGCTCGCCGCCGCCGGATCGACGAAGCTGGCGCTGGCCGCCCATCCGGGCTACGCCGCCACCGACCTGCAGTCGCACACCGAGACCTTCATGGACAAGGTGATGGTGCTCGGCAACCGCTTCCTGGCGCAGAGCGCCGAGATGGGGGCGCTCGGCTCGCTGTACGCCGCTACTGCCACCGACGTCGAGCCCGGCGGGTACTACGGCCCCACCGGCCTGGGTGGCGCGCGTGGCTACCCGGTCCGCTGCACGTCCTCGGCCGCCTCGCGCGACGAGGCGACCGCCCGCGGGCTGTGGGAACTGTCCGAGCAACTCACCAAGGTCACCTTCTCGTTCGCCGAGCGCTGAACCCGGACCGGGACCGCCGGTTCCGGGCATGCTGGGGGCATGAACGAGGTGAGTGTGGATCCGATCGCGCTGGACCGGCGGCGGGCCGAACTGCGTGACCGGCTCGCGGCGTTGCGGGCCGAGGTGGCCGCACTCGCCGATGATTATCGGGCGTTACCGCGTGCGGGCGTACTCCTGGACACCCCGGGGATCGGTGCCCTGACCACGCCCGGCTACTGCATCGCCGGGGCCGTCGAGATCCTGGAGGAGACGTCGATCGAGCTCGACGCGGCCGACGACGCCCTGGGCCGCGCCGCGGTCTACACCGAGCGGCTGCGGCCCGTTCCGCTGTGATGCGGGTCACCGGCGGGGATGTCACAGCCCGTCGGGCCACATCGTCACCTTGATGTACGGGCGCCGCGCCACCGCGCGGCGCACCACCTTCGAGGAAGGACATCGTGATGGAAGCCCGATTCAACGTGTTCGCCAGCCCCGCCGCGGCCAAGTTCACCAAGCGGCTGAACGCCGCCGGTCAGGCCGTCTCCGAGTCGACCCTGCCGCACGAGATCCAGGAACTGGTGAAGCTGCGCGCCAGCCAGATCAACGGCTGTGGATTCTGCACCGATATGCACGCCAAGGACGCCGTGGCGGCGGGGGAGACCTGGCTGCGGCTGAACCTGGTCGCGACGTGGCGGGAGGCCACCGTGTTCACCGAGGCGGAACGGGCCGCGCTGGCCCTGGCCGAGGAGGGCACCCGGATCGCCGACGCCCATGAGGGCGTCTCGGACGCGACCTGGGATCAGGTGCGCAAGCATTTCGACGACGACCAGATCGGCGCGCTGATCGCGACCGTGGCGCTGATCAACGCCTACAACCGGCTCAACGTGATCGCCCGCACCCCGGCGGGCGGCTACGAGCCCGGTCAGTTCGACTGATCATTACCACAGGGCCTCCCGCCGTCGGCGGGAGGCGGCGGTCGGGGGTGTCGGCGCGCCGCCGTAGAATCAGCGCAATGGTCTCCGCACTCGTCGCCGATCTGTTCGAATCCCATCGGCCACATCTGTTCTCGGTGGCCTACCGGTCCACGGGCAGTGTCGTGGGCGCCGGGAGTGCGGTCGAGGAGACCTGGCTGCGGCTGGCCACCACCCCGCAGTACGAGATCGAGGACCTGCGCGAATGGCTGACCGCGGTGATCGCCCGGATCTGCCTGGAGCAGTTGCGTACTGCCGCGGTCCGGCGGGAAAACTATGTGGGACAGTGGCTTCCGGAGCCGATCGTCACCGGCCCGGCGCCCTCCGGCCGCCCCGAACTGCTGGAAACCGTTGCGCGCCGCCGTGACTGCCGTTTCGTGACGATGATCGCACTGGACGTCCTGGAGCCGGTGTCCCGGCTGGCATCGGTGCTGCACGACGGGCTCGCGATGCCGGCCGCGACCGTCGCATCGATCCTCGACTGCACCGAGGAAACGGTGACGGCGGCGGCCACGGCCGCGCGGGCCGTGCTCGTCGGCCTGCCCGCCCCGGTCGCCGATGCCGCGCACGCCGCGGCGGTGCACCGGCTGCTGACGGCCCTGGAGTCCGGGGATCGCGACGCCGTGCAGACGGCGCTGCATCCGGAGGCCCGGTACATGGCCGACGCGGGCGGGGTCACCCACGCGGCCCTGCGCGGGGTCGTGGGCGCGCCGGGATTCGCCGACCTCACCCTCGGCCTGCTGGGCCGGTACGGGATCAGCCTCGCACCCGATGCCCCGGACTGCGCGGTCGTGCGGGTCAACGGCGAGGTCGGCCTGCTGATCCACGAGCGGGCCTCGCACGACGGCCGCCCGGGTACCCCGGCGCGGGTGATCGCCTTCGCGGTGGACGGTGAAACAGTCTGCGGCGCATACGATCTCGCCAATCCGGCGAAGCTGTCCGGGGTCCGGGTCCCGCACTGAGCGCATCCGGTCACGATCCGGCGGAGCGCACGGGACCGGCCCGGACAGGTGACAGGTTGGAATCGGCTCGAGCCCGGCCGTCTCGGCCCCGCTGACCAGCACGCTAGGTTGGGAACATGTCCCACACGCAGACCGTCGCCCGCTTGCGTCCCTTCGCCTCGACGATCTTCGCCGAGATGACCGAGTTGGCGGTCCGCCACGGTGCGGTCAATCTCGGCCAGGGCTTCCCGGACTCCGACGGTCCCGCGGCCATGCTGGACGTCGCCCGGGCCGCCATCGCCGACGGCCTGAACCAGTACCCGCCGGGGCGCGGCATGCCGGTGCTGCGGCAGGCCATCGCCGCCGACCGGGCCCGCCGCTACGGCACCCGGTACGACCCGGACAGCCAGGTGCTGGTCACCGTGGGCGCCACCGAGGCCATCGCGGCGGCGGTGCTGGGGCTGGTCGAGCCGGGGCAGGAAGTGGTGCTGATCGAGCCGTACTACGACTCCTATTCGGCGGCGGTGGCGCTGGCCGGGGCGACCCGCCGGACCGCGCGGCTGGTACCCGACGGCGACGGCTTCACCCTCGACCTGGACAGCCTGCGCGCCGCCATCACCCCGAAAACCCGCCTGCTGCTGCTGAATTCACCGCACAACCCGACCGGCACGGTACTGGGCCGCGCCGAACTGCAGGCCGTCGCCGACCTGGCGCTCGAGCACGATCTGCTGGTACTCGCCGACGAGGTGTACGAGCACCTCACCTACGACGGGCACGAACATCTCAGCATCTCCACCCTGCCCGGCATGTTCGAGCGCACCGTCGTGGTGTCCAGTGCCGCCAAGACCTTCAGCGTCACCGGCTGGAAGATCGGCTGGGCCTGCGCACCGGCCCCGCTGCTGGACGCGGTGCTGGCCGCGAAACAGTTCCTGACCTTCGTCGGTGGCGGCCCGTTCCAGCCGGCCGTGGCGTACGCGCTGGAACACGAGCTGCCCTGGGTGGCCGCGCTGCGGGACACCCTCGCGGAGAAGCGGATTCGACTGTCGGACGCGTTGCGGGAGGCGGGTTTCGAGGTGAAGCGCAGCGACGGAACGTATTTCGTGTGCGCCGACATCACCGGCCTCGGCGCCGCCGACGCCGGCGCCTTCTGCCGGGAACTACCCGAGCGCCTCGGCGTCGCCGCCGTACCGCTGAGCGTCTTCGCCGACGACCCGGCCGCGTGGAATCGCTTGATCCGCTTCACCTTCTGCAAGAAGGAGGAGACCCTCACCGAGGGCATCCGCCGCCTGCACGCTCACCGGGCCCCCAGTCCGGCCCGCTGACCGCGCCGTTCAGGCGGGCATCGGCCGCGCCCGATCGGTGGCCAGCAGTACGGCGATGGCGCCGAGCAGGGTGCCGGTGACCCAGCGCTGCGCGCGCAGCCACAACGGCCGCTCGCCGAGGAATGCCGCGATCGACCCGGCGGCCAGCACGATCAGCCCGTTCACGGTCAGTGCGACGCCGATCTGGACCGAGCCGAGGCACAGGCTCTGCAACCACACCCGGCCGTGCCCCGGCACCACGAACTGCGGGATCAGTGCCATGTACATGATGGCGATCTTCGGGTTCAGCAGATTGGTGACCAGGCCCATGGTGAACAGCCGCCGAGTGGGATCGGCGGGCAGCTCGCTGGGTGCGAAGGCCGAGATCCCGCCCGGCCGCAACGTCTTCCACGCCAGCCAGCCGAGGTACAGCGCGCCGGCCAGTTTCACGGCCAGATACAGCTCGGGCACCACCGCGAAGATGGCCGTGATGCCCGCGGCCGCCGCCGTCAGATAGACCAGGAATCCGGCCGCCACGCCGGTGAGTGAGATCAACCCGGCCCGCCGGCCCTGGGAAACCGTGCGCGACACCAGATACATCATGTTCGGCCCGGGCGTCAGCACCATTCCGAGGGCGGCCGCCGCCACGCCCACTACCGCAGTCGTCTCGATCACGAATCCGATACTGGCTCCTCGGCCGAGCCGCTGTCGCGGGCCAGTTGGCTGCCCGTGGACCGCAACCCGGCCCTACCGCACGACGTAACCACGCCCGCGACCCGATGCACCGGCCCGCGGTGCCGGGTGCCCGCGATGTCCCGCGGGCAGCCCGGTCGAGCGCGGTCACGCGGTGATGCGGGCCGTCCGGCGGGTCGCGACGGCGTCCGCCAGACGGTCGAGCTGCGCGGCGGTGGTGTCCCAGTCCAGGCAGGCGTCGGTGATCGACCGGCCGTAGGTGAGATCGGCGGCGCGGCCCAGGGTCAGGTCCTGGCGACCGGCCACGAGGAAGCTCTCCAGCATGACGCCGACCACGGCCCGGTCGCCGCCGGCGATCCGCTCGGCGATATCGGTGACCACGTCGACCTGCTTGGTGTGGTCCTTGTTGCTGTTGCCGTGACTGGCGTCGACGACCACGCGCTCCGGCAGCGACGCCTTCTCCAGGCGCAGGCAGGCCTCGGCGACCGAGGCGGCGTCGTAGTTGGTCCCCGAGCTTCCGCCGCGCAGGATCACGTGACAGTCCGGATTGCCGGCGGTGCGGATCAGGGCCGCGTGCCCGTCCAGATCGGTGCCGGGGAACACGTGGCTGGCCGCCGCCGCGCGCACACCGTCCACGGCCACCTGCACGTCGCCGTCGGTGCCGTTCTTGATGCCGACCGGCATCGACAGCGCGCTGGACAGCTGCCGATGCACCTGGCTGGCGGCGGTGCGGGCGCCGATCGCGCCGTAGGCGACCAGATCGGCGATGTATTGGGGGGTGATCGGGTCGAGGAATTCGCAGGCGACGGGCAGCCCGAGCGCGGTGATGTCGACCAGCAGCCGCCGGCCGAGACCCAGGCCGGTGTTGACGTCGAACGAGCCGTCCAGATGGGGATCGTTGAGCAGGCCCTTCCAGCCGAGGGTGGTGCGCGGCTTCTCGAAGTACACCCGCATCACCACGTGCAGCCGATCGGCCAGTTCGGCGGATTTCGCGGCCAGGCGGCGCGCGTAGTCCAGGGCGGCGTCGGGATCGTGCACCGAGCACGGGCCGACGATGACCATCAGCCGGTCGTCGGCGCCGTCGAGCACGTCGACGGTGGCGCGGCGGCCGGCCCGCACGGTGGCGGCCAGGGTGTCGTCGAGGGGGTGGGCGCGGCGGACATCGGCGGGCGACAGCAGTGGGCTGATGCTCAGCGTGCGCTGATCGTCGAGATCACCTGCGGTACTCATCTGGAGCTTGTCCTCTCGGGATTTCGGAGCGGGGCCGACTCACCGAGAGCGAATCCCTCGAGCCGGTCTGGGGCGTCCGGCTCGGGGTGGGGGGAAGGTCAGCGCGATTCACCGACCGGCCCACCCGGGGCCGGCTTGGTAAACCAGAAATACGCGCGCTGCACGAGGAGGGACTGTACCAGCCGCGGGTCGCACGGCGGCCCGGCGACCCGGTGGGGTGACGAGCGCCACATCCGGTCCGCGCAGGTCGCCGAGTCGTGGTCGATCCCATACGGCGAGATGTCGGTCACCCCCGATATCGTGGGCAGATGTCCCACGAAGGTGACCGAGTGGCCGGGCCCCTCATCGTTCAGAGCGACAAGACCGTCCTGCTGGAGGTAGACCATCCGCAGGCCGATGCCGCGCGGCAGTCGATCGCGCCGTTCGCCGAGCTCGAGCGTGCCCCGGAACACGTGCACACCTACCGCGTCACCCCGCTGGCGCTGTGGAACGCGCGCGCCGCGGGGCACGACGCCGAGCAGGTGGTCGACGCGCTGGTCAGCTATTCGCGGTACGCGGTGCCGCAGCCGCTGCTGGTCGACATCGTCGACACCATGGCCCGCTACGGCCGGCTGCAACTGGTCAAACATCCCGCACAGGGCCTGGTACTGGTCAGCCTCGACCGGGCCGTGCTGGAAGAGGTGTTGCGGCACAAGAAGATCCAGCCCATGCTCGGCACCCGCATCGATGCCGACACGGTCCAGGTGCACCCGTCCGAGCGCGGCCGCATCAAGCAGATGCTGCTGAAGATCGGCTGGCCCGCAGAGGATCTGGCCGGATACGTCGACGGCGAGGCGCATGCGATCGACCTCGACTTCGAGGGCGGCGCATGGCAATTGCGCGACTATCAGGAGATGGCGGCCGATTCGTTCTGGGCCGGTGGTTCGGGTGTGGTGGTGCTGCCCTGTGGCGCCGGTAAGACCATGGTCGGCGCGGCCGCGATGGCGAGGGCCAAGGCCACCACGCTGATCCTGGTCACCAATACCGTCGCGGGCCGGCAGTGGCGGCGCGAACTGCTCGCCCGTACCTCGCTCACCGAGGACGAGATCGGCGAATACTCCGGCGAGCGCAAGGAGATCCGCCCGGTCACCATCGCCACGTACCAGGTCATCACGCGCAAGACCAAGGGCGAGTACCGGCATCTGGAGCTGTTCGACAGCCGCGACTGGGGCCTGGTCATCTACGACGAGGTGCATCTGCTGCCCGCGCCGGTGTTCCGGATGACGGCCGATCTGCAGTCCCGCCGCCGCCTCGGCCTCACCGCCACCCTGGTCCGCGAGGACGGCCGGGAGGGCGACGTGTTCTCGCTGATCGGCCCGAAGCGCTACGACGCGCCGTGGAAGGATATCGAGGCGCAGGGCTGGATCGCGCCCGCCGACTGTGTCGAGGTCCGGGTCACCCTCACCGACGCCGAGCGCATGTCCTACGCCACCGCCGAGCCGGAGGAGCGCTACAAGCTGTGCTCCACCGCGCGCACCAAACTCGCGGTGGTGGAGTCGATCCTGGCCCGGCACAAGGATGCGCCGAGCCTGGTGATCGGCGCGTATCTGGACCAGCTGGACGAACTGGGCGAACATCTGAACGCCCCGGTCATCCAGGGTTCCACCCGCACCAAGGAGCGCGAGGCGCTGTTCGACGCGTTCCGCGCCGGGGAGATCCCGGTGCTGGTGGTGAGCAAGGTGGCCAACTTCTCCATCGACCTGCCGGAGGCCTCGGTCGCGGTGCAGGTATCGGGCACCTTCGGTTCCCGGCAGGAGGAGGCGCAGCGGCTGGGCAGGTTGCTGCGCCCGAAACACGATGGCGGCCAGGCGCATTTCTATTCGGTGGTGGCACGCGACACGCTGGACGCAGAATATGCGGCGCACCGGCAGCGTTTCCTTGCGGAGCAGGGGTACGCCTACCGCATCACCGATGCGGACGATCTCCTGGGACCGGCTATCGGATGATCGGACCGGCGCGTCGGGCGATCCGGCCCGGGAGACAGGTGAGGATGGTGGACGTGCGACGCTTCGACTTCGCGGTGGACCGCGCGTATGCCCGGTCGGTCAACGAGATCGTCCCTACGATCCGGCGGTTGCGCATCGTGGCCTTCGCGGTCGCGATCGTGCTGGGGCTCTCGACCGCGGGCCTGATCCGGCTGGGGCACCCCTATTCGTTCATCCTGTCCGTCGCCTTCGCGCTGGGCACGGTCACGGCGCTGTTCGTCGCGGTGTGGACGCCGCACCGCGCGCGGGTCGACAAGCTGTACGCGGCCGGCGAGCTGGTGCCCGCGGTGGTCACCGACCGCAACCCCAAGGGGCTGACGCTGCTCGCGCTGGTCAACATCGCGAAACCCGGCGGCGTGCCGGTCTACGCCCTGATCGCCCGGGTGGTGCGGGCCCTGCCGGGGCATCGCGACCGGGCCGGTGAGCAGGTGCCGTCGATCACGGTCCGCACCGACTTCGCATCCGGTTCCATCGGCGATCTGCGACAGCCGATCACGCCGATGCCGATCGCCTGGGGCACCCGCGATCCCGGCGTGATCGAGCGGGCCCGGTCCGCCATCAGCGATGTGGAGTGGAAGTTGCTGGCGGACAACATCACTCTCGCCGCGAAGGTGCTGGCCGCGGAGTCGAAGCGGCTGCTGCTGGATCCGCATCAGCTGCCGGAGGAATTGCGCGGGTAAACCCGTTGTGCCCCTTCGTAGAATGATCTCGTGATTCCCACCTCGAACCTGGTGGCCTTTCTCGTCGCGGCGACCGTCATCATCGTGATTCCCGGACCGGGAGTGCTGTTCACCATCGGCCGCGCCCTCACCGACGGGCGCCGCGCCGCCCTGGTCTCGGTGCTGGGACATTCCCTGGGGGTGCAGTTGCTGGTGCTGGCGGTCGCCGCCGGGCTGGGCAGCCTGGTCGCCGCCTCGGCGCTCGCGCTGACGGTCGTGAAACTCGTCGGCGCGGTCTACCTGATCTACCTCGGCGTACAGGCGGTGCGGCAGCGGCGTTCGCTGCGCGAGGCCTTCGCCGCGCGCACCGAATCGGTGCCGCATCGGCGGGTGTTCCGTCAGGGCGTCGTGGTCGGGGTGACCAACCCCAAGGCCCTCATCTTCTTCTCCGCGGTGCTGCCGCAGTTCGTGGAACCGGCCAACGGCGATCTGCCGGTGCAGTTCCTGATCCTCGGGTCGATCTTCCTGGCCGTGGCGCTGGTCTCCGACAGCGCCTGGGCGCTGCTGGCGGGCACCGCGCGCAACTGGTTCGCGCGGTCGCCGCGGCGGCTGGAGGCCGTCGGCGGGGCCGGCGGGCTCATGATCATCGGTTTGGGTGCGACCGTGGCGATCACCGGCACGAACAACTGATCCGGCTACCATCCCGATATCCGCACGCAGGTCGGAAGGGGTGGCTCGACGCATGCACAACCGAATGCGCCGCCTGGCGGCCGGGCTGCTGCTCGTCGGCGCCACCGTATCGCCGGCGCCGGTCACCGTCGGCGCGCAGGTACTGGACGATCCGGCGGTCGGCACGCCCGGACTCGGCGATCCCTACTATCCCGACGACGGCAACAGCGGTTACCGCGTCGAACACTACGACCTCACCCTCGGCTACGACCCACCGAATCGGCAGCTGACCGGGACCGCCCGGCTGTCGGCGATCGCCGCGCAGCCGTTGCGCGCCTTCGATCTCGATTTCAGCGGTCCGGAGGTCCACGCGGTGGCGGTGAACGGCCGACCGGCGCTGTTCGAGCGGACCGGGGCGCACAAACTGGCAGTGACCCCGCTGCTGCCGCTGTTGCCGGGACTGCCCTTCACGATCGTCGTCGACTACGCCGGACAGGCCACCGACACGCCCGACTCCGGGTGGACGGTGTCGGCCGACGGCGGCGCCTTCGCCGCGGGCGAGCCGCATTCCGCCGCCACCTGGTACCCGCTCAACGACACCCCCCTGGACAAGGCCACCTTCGAGGTCCGGGTCACGGTTCCGCAGGAGTGGGAGGTGGTGTCGAACGGGTTGCGCACCCGCGACGTCAGCGACGGCGCGCGGCGGACCGTCGAATGGCGGCTGCGCGATCCGGTCGCCGGATACCTGACCACGGTGGCGATCGACCACTTCGACTTCCTGGAGCAGCGGCGCGCCGACGGCACCCCGTTGTTCAGCGCCTTCGCCCCGCAGGCGGTGTCGCGCCGGGAGCTGGAGAAACGGTTGCCGGAGGTCCTGGACTTCCTGGAGACCCTCTACGGCCCGTATCCGTTCGAGGCCGGCGGCGGCATCTACGTCGACACCGATCTGCAGTTCTCGCTGGAGACCCAGACCCGGCCGATCTATGCCCCGTGGTCCGATCTGAACACCGTGGTGCACGAGAACACCCATCAGTGGTGGGGCGATTCGATGTCGGTCCGGCAGTGGTCGGACATCTGCCTGAACGAATGCTTCGCCAGCTACACCGCCGACTATCTGTGGCCGGAACGCAAGGAGGGCAAGGACGTCGACGCGATGTACCGCGAAACCGTCGACAAGAACCGCGCCGATCCGGATTTCTGGTCGGTCCCCCTCCAGAACCCCGGCGCCGGAAAGGAATTCACCGTCGTGTACACCCGCGGCCCGCTGTTCCTGCACGCGCTGCGGCACCTGCTGGGCGACGCGGTCTTCTTCCCGGCGGTGTCGCGGTTCGTGCAGGCGCATCGCTACGGCAATGCCGCGATGCCCGAATTCCGCGCCTATCTGCAGACTCTCACATCGATGGATCTCCGCGAATTCCTCGCGGCCTGGCTGGACGAGACCACACCGCCCCCGGACGGCGATCTGTTCCCGGGCACCCTTTCCCTCGGCTGAACCGCGGTAACGTTTGTCGCAAATAGGACGACACAATCCTCGGTGCGATCGGGGACAGTCCCCGCGCCGCTGTGGAAGGGTGTCGGATATGACCTACCTCGAAATGCTGACGCTGATCAATATCAGTCGCACACTCGGATATGCCCTGCTCGGACTGCACGGCCTCGCCATGGGGGGCACCCTGTACTGAACCCCCCGGGCAACCGGCCCGGGTGCCCCGGAGGACCGGGACACGGGGTATCGTCCGCTCACCGGCGTTCGCAGGCGACCGCGCCGCGGATACGCCGTGAACGATTGGGTGAGAGAGGTTTTCGTACGTGAACAAGGCAGGGCCGAAGCTGATCGTTCGCTTCGTGCCGGCGCTGGTGGCGGTGGCCGCGCTCGCGGTCACCGGCTGCTCGGCCGGTTCCGGCAAATCCGATACCGCGCGGGCCAAGGTGGGGGACTGCATCAACGTCCTCGAGGGTTCGACGACCGCGGCCAAGACCGAGCCCGTCGACTGCTCCTCCGACAAGGCGGTCTACAAGGTGGTGTCGACCTCGGATCAGAAGGCCGACTGCGGCACCGAGAACACCTCGTACGAGGAGAACTACGGCGGCGGCACCGCGCACCTGTGCCTCGCCCCGAATCTCAAGCAGGGCAGCTGCTATCACCAGGACCGGGAGACCGGTTTCGCATATGCCGACTGCGCATCCGCCGACGCCACCGTCAAGGTCGTGAAGCGGGTCGACGGCACCAGCGACGAATTCGTCTGTGACTCGAATTCGACCTTCCTCACGCTGTCCAACCCCAAGACCACGTTCTGCCTCGCCAATCCGAAGGGCTGAGCGCGGAATTCACTCGACCAGCGCGACGGACGCGATCCGGTGCAACGTGAAGTGCCGGACCGCGCCGGTGACCGGATCGAGCGCGTCCAGCTGCCCGCCGGACACCTGCAACGGTTCCACCACTCGCTGGGTGGCGACGCCCTGCGCGTCGACATAACCGATGTGCACCGGCCGGCGGACCTTCGCCGCCAGTTGCAGCAGCGCCATCGTGGCGGCGGTGGTCGTCCGGCTGCCGTCGGACCGGACCGCCTGCCCGGAACGGGTGCGCGCGGCCTTCTCCCCGGCGCGTAGTTCGGTCACCAGCGCGCGCAACTGTTCCGTACTGGGCGGATTCGGCCGCCACGACTGCCGGGCATTCGGGCGCAGGGACAGTCGCGCCCCGCGCGGGCGCAGGTCGACGATCGCGCCGGACGTGTCCTCCCCGGCCGGACTGAAACCGGCCGCGCGCAGCTGTTCCAGCACATCGCCGAGGGGCGCCTGGGAGATCGCGACCGTGGGCGCGACCGCGCGCAGGGCCAGCCGTTCGGCCACCGGCGCCGCCAGCACCTCGGCCAGCAGGCTCGGATCCTCGCTGCGCAGGAAGGATTGGGCCAGACCCGCCCGTAATCGGCCGTGCCGGCGGGCCACGTCGTCGATCAGGTAGGTGAGCGCCTGCGGGACCGGGGTGCGGGAATGCGCGGTGAACAGCTGTTGCAGTTCGGCGGAGGTCAGTCCGGCGTCCAGCGCTCGCCGCACCGAATTCTCGCCGACCCGGTACACGGTGGCGGCGCCCGCCGATTCGACGTCCGCGACCAGCGCGATGCGCTGCTGGAGTTCGGGCACCAGCGGGCCCGGCGCGATCACCGTCAGATCGGCCTGAACGAGGACGTGATCGAGGGGTGCGGGCAGTGCCGACTCCATCTCGGCCTCGGCGTCGCCCGGATTACCGTGCAGCAGAGCGCGTCCCGCGGAGGTGAGCGCGCCGCGACCGGCCAGCCCGAGCGCCGCCGCCTCGGCCAGGGTGTGCTCGACCATATCGGTGCGGAAGTGCCGGCGGCGCCGCGGTTGCCGCCACGCCAGCACCCGGGCCACCTCGGCCGGGGGCACCGCGGATCCGGCCGGATATTCGGCCAGCAACGACAGCACGGCGTGCCGGTCGCGGGCGGCGTGCACGGTGCGCAGTTCGGGCGAGAGCGCGGCCAGCGGTTTGTCGTTGGCGTCGCGCAGGCCGATCATCCACGGGCAGCGGTCCAGGTCCAGCCAGGCCAGGGCGAGCACCACCCAGCGGCGGGCGGGCGGGCCGTCGAGCCAGCCGTCGGTGGCGGAGGTCGGCGTCCAGAAATCGTCGACGGTGTCGAGATCCGGCGGTGGATCCGGGAGTCCCTTGTCCAGCAGGCGGGCGGCCGTCAGGATCTCGGCGAGCAGTCCGGCCCGGTTCTCGTCCACCCCGGCCTGTTTGGCGATCCGCCGCAATTCCCGCACCCCGAGCCCACCGGCCCGCAACACGGGCGCCGGACCCTGACCGAGCACCTCCAGCAGGTCGCCGGCGTGACGCAGCAGTTCGCCCACCTCACCCGCGGCGGCCGCGTTGGCCTCGGCGGCGGTGTGGTGGACGGGTTCCGGATGCGGTGGGGTGAGGACGTGCGGGTCGGTCACCGGTTCGCGGCGCAGTACCTGGCCCACCGCGGGCGGCAGTTCGACCGTCTCGGCGTCGACCCAGTTCAGCAGGCGGGCGGCGAGCAGGCGCTGGATCGGGCGGTCCGGCGCGGTGTCCGGCGCGGCGTCGCGGGTGCGACCGCGGGGGCCGGTGCCGGCCAATTTGTCCAGCAGTGCGCGCTCGGGCGGGGCGAGGCCGGTCAGCGCGGCGGTGATCTCCGCCTCGCTCAAGGCGTCCGGTATCTCGGTGATGCTGCCCAGCGGCCACGGCAGCGCCTCCTGGGCGGCGGCCACCGCGTACAGCCGGTCGGTACCCCACACCAGAGCGCGTGCGGTCAACCGGTCGATCGCGGCCTCGATATCGGCGGCCGGGGCGCGGTCGCCGAGCAGATCGATCAGGCGCTGTCGCGGCAACGGTTCGGCGGCCCGGCCGCGGGCGGCTCCCTCCTGGACCGCGTGGTGCACCGCCAGGGTCTCCAGGACTGCGAAATCCAGGGTGTCGAGATCGTCCGCGGCGCGGAATACCGAGGCGCGCTGTTCCGCGCGGGCCGCCAGTACGGCCATCGATGCCGGGAGGGGTACCGCGAGGTCGGGGCGCAGCGTCAGCAACGTCACGAGATCGTCGTCGGAGCGGGCGCCCAGCCAGTCGGCCAGAGCGGCCCCGCCGGCCGCACCGGTCGCGGCGGAGGCTTCGGTCGCAGTCATCGCAGTCCAGCGTACGGTGAGAGGCTCTTCCGTGTCTGTGCTCTGCTGTCGCCTGCGCGCGCGTCCGGCTACCGGGCGGCCACATGTCGCCGGTGTCGTCCGGACGGGGTCTGCGGTGATCATCCGGCCGGTCGTCCGGTACCGGACCGGCATCGGGACGGGCCGGACGGTAGCCGGCGTACCGGGCCGTGAACAGGAACATGTGTCGCCGTGTCAGAATGACCTCGTGGCGAAAGAATCGAAGAAATCCTACGTCGACAACGGCTGGCCGCGACTGGACAACGGCGACCATGCGGTCACCGAACTCTCGGCGACCCGCGCGGGTGGTCTGTCCCCGTACGGCGAGGACACCGAATTCCCCGTCCCCGCGGAGCAGATGCCCTACGTGCACCCGCATACGGTCGTCAACCGCTGATCCGAGCGTTCCCGGGCCCCTGGCACCGTCGGTGCCGGGGGCCTCTGTCGCGCAAGTAAGCGGTCGACCGGAGTTCGGGCCCGGTGGCATATCCGGGTGGTCGGATCCCATCTCGGTGGGTTTCCGATGCCGTCGTGGCGTCCGTGCACGTCGACCGAGGTCACGGGTAGGCGTTCGAGGCGGCGACGTGGCACCCGCGCGCCGGACTCGGTTCACGGAAACCGCGTGCCCGCCGGTCATCTCGACCGAGAGTGCGGCGATCACGGCGGCCGGTCGATTCCGAGCGGGTTGCCGATACCCGGCTCGCTGGGCAACGGAAGAACCCAGCGAAAAATACGGATGATCGATACGCGCGGTGATCCTGGCGGGGAAGTGCTGTAGCAGCCGCAGTTACCGACAGTCGACTGTGCGATGGTCCGGCACTCCTGCTCGGACCGGCTGTGGAGGAACAGCGACCGGGCTCGAAAGCCTGCCGGCGACACCGGCTCTGCCGCGTAGGTGCAGGCTCGGTCAACGCCCGCAATCACATTCGCGGTACGGCGCCGGACGCCCTCGTAGCCATGGCTAGCCTGCACGTTGGACGTGTTCAGAGGCTTGCCTGTACGGGAAAACCGTTCAGAGGGATGTCATGTCGACAGGCACGTCCGGAAACCATTGATCGGCAACTGATCCACAGCTCGACCACGGCCGAACGATACGACCTGTCGTGTGTAAGCGTGATCACCTGCGGGAGAACGAACACCGGCCGTGCTGACAGAGTCGACGGCCGGTTCGCGACCCGGCGGGCAATCAGTTGGGCAGCAGGCCCTTGTTCGCTTCGAAGAAGTTCACCACGGAGGGGTCGAGCTTGGTGCCGCTGGCCTTGAACGCGTTGTAGGTGTTCATCGCGTCCTGCGGGACCTGGAAGCCCTGCGACTGTGCGGCGGCGACGACCTTGTCGACGGCCTGGAAGATGTCCTGCGTGCCGTCGGGGAACTGCGCCTGCGGCGCGCCCACGACATCGTCGGCATCCGGGCTGCTCCAGTGCTGGCCGGGGCTCACCGGGGCGGTGCGCTCGCTCGGCGAGCTGTGCAGGCCGAGGTTGGAGGAGCAGGTGGGCCAGGCGCCCCAGCCCTGAGTGGCGAGAACCTTCTCGGCCACGGTGATCTGCTGCTCGCGCGAGGCCTGGTTGGCCGCGGGGGCATAGTCGGTGCCGCCGTGCGAGGCCCAGGTGCCGGGGGAGAACTGCAGGCCTCCCTGGAAGCCGTTGCCGGTGTTGATACCCCAGTTACCGCCGGATTCGCACTGTGCGAGACGGTCCCAGTCGGAGTCGGGGGCCGCGGAGGCGTGGCCGGCGAGGGCGACACCGGCCCCACCCACGATCGCGCTCGTCACAGCAACCTTGGCGACGGTGCGGCCGGTGTTGGTCGGCTTGCGATGGCGTCCACTCATATCGGGTCGTCTTCCTCTCGTACGCACCTGCGAGATGAACTCGGGTTCGGACTGAGAGGTCGTCCGTTCCCTGCGCGCCCGGAGGTGCGCCGCCCTCACCCCTGCTTCCGTTTGGGGTCCGTACCCGCGGGGTGAGGTTCGGTGCGGCGGGCCGGTGGTGCCGGGAATCCCGGCTGCGTTAAGAACGGTACGACGAACGCCGGAGAAAATCACCATTTGATAACCGGCGTGTGCCGGGGGCCGGATCCCGCGCGGTCAGCGGCCGAAAAGTGTTTCTGCGCAGGTGAATGCGGTGCGTCTGCGCCGAGCGGAGACCGTGACCCCCTCGTTATCGTCTCGTTATGTGACGAACATCACAGGAGTGGTTCCGGGGTGAACTGGGCAAATACCCGGGTGCGCGCGAACTAGCGCGCGCGGCGTCCGGACCGGAGGGCGAAGACGAGTGCCAGCAACAACCCCAGTGCGGTACCGGCCATCGCGGTGACGTACAACCACAGCGCGGGTTTGCCGTCGGACAGCACGGGAGTCAGCAGAATGGCGACGATGGCCAGCAGACCGATCGCGAACAGCCCCAGGGCGACGTAGAGCAGAGGATTGCCGGACCGGCGCGCCGCCGGCTGCGAGTGAGGATCGGGCATTACTGCACCGTAAAACTCATGTGCTCGCGCTCTCGGCACCGGGGTAGACTCAGGAGCATTCGCGTCCTGCATACCTGTGGGGCGCGTTCTTTTCGCAAGCAGAAGGGCCCGGACGTATCCCGGTGCCCTGGTTGTGTCCGGGTGGTCCGGGCATCGATGACGAACGGGTGAGCGCAGTGCCGACCGGCAGGGTGAAGTGGTACGACGTCGAAAAGGGCTTCGGCTTCCTTTCCCAGGATGAGGGTGAGGACGTCTATGTTCGGTCGTCTGCGTTGCCCAAGGGTGTCGACGGGTTGAAGCCCGGGCAACGAGTGGAATTCGGGATGGCCGCGGGTAAGCGCGGCCCGCAGGCGCTGAGCCTGAAGTTGCTCGATCCACTGCCGTCGGTGCGCGAGGAGGCCCCGAGCCGCCCCCGCCGCAACGATGCCACGCATCCCCGCAAGTCCCCCGACGATCTGCACGGGATGATCGAGGACATGATCACCCTGCTGGAGGCGACGGTGCAGCCGGATCTGCGCCGGGGCAAGTACCCGGATCGCAAGACCGCCCAGCGCATCGCCGAGGTCGTCCGCGGCGTCGCGCGCGAACTCGATCACTGAGCCGGCCCCGCGGCCCGGCCGCGGGATCGCAACTCACGCGGTCGCGATCGACCACACCTGATACGGGGCGTACGACTCCGCCCCGGTCTCGTCCCGGACCGGCAGCACCAACTGGATCTCCACGCCCACCAGCCGGAGATCGTGCTGCGGACGGGAATTCACCGTGACGGCCATCGTCCCGGCCGGGTAGTCGCGGTAGGACGCCAGATGCTGGACGGCCGTGCCGTCCGGCAGCGCGTACTCCTGCACCATCACCCACGGCGCGTCGGCGACCTGCCGGGGCAGCGACAGCTGTAACGGATAGCCCGCCGGGGTCGCCAGCGGCGCGGTGACGCCGCTCTGGCGGCAGCTCAGCGCCAGCCGCTGACCCTCCTCCTGGACCGTGCAGTACCGGTACGGCGGCACGGTCACGGTCCGGCCGTGCGCGTACGCGGTGAGCTGCGGATCCGCCCGGTGGGCACGATGCACCGCCGTGGCCACGATGCCCGCGACGGCGGCGATCACCACGATCAGCGCCACCGCGGCGAGCACGGCGAACTTGCGGGTGCTGGGCTTCACTGGTCAGTCCTGTCGCTCGGGGGCGGGCGGCCCGTCACAGCCCCGGCGCCTCGGTGCCGCTGGTGACGTCGGCGGCGCCGCCGGGAATCTCCTGCTGCGCGTGCTGCGGCCGGTTGCCGCCCAAACCGGGCAGCAGCGAGTGTCCACGGTAGCTCACGACGGTTTGTGCCAATCCCACCGCCAGCAGCGCCGTGACCACGGCGAAACCCTTCCAATACTCCGTCGGCAGCAGCACCCCGCCCGCGCCGCCGATCACCCAGGACAGTTGCAGCACCGTTTCCGAGCGGCCGAAGCCGGAGGCGATCGACTCCGGCGGCAGATCGTCCTGGATGGACGCGTCCAGCGAAACCTTCGCCAGCGCACTGGCCCCGGCGCCGATCAGCGCCGCGACGGCCGCGCCCAGCAGGTTGTCCAGGAAGGTCGCGATGATCGCCGCCGCCGTACACGCCGCCGTGCAGCTCACCACCAGCAGCGCGGGCCGGCCCAGGGTCAGCCGGGCGCCGGAGGCGTTGCCGATGAAGTTGCCGATCGCCGCCGCCGCGCCGACCGCGCCGAGCATCGCGGCCTGCTGCACCGGCCGGTGTTCGGTGGATTTCGCGACGAAGGCGACGTAGAAGGTGAGGAAGCCGGTCAGCACCCGGATCGAGCTGTTACCCCACAGGCCCGTCACCACCGAGCGGCCCAGCGGCTGGCGGCGGCGGGCCGGTTGCACCACGGCTTGCCGCCGACCGCTGTCGGCGGTGTCCTCGGCAGTCTGGCTGTCGTCCTCGGCGGCGGGCCGCTCACCGGCCTCAGCGGCGGGTCGCGTACTGCCCTCGGCGGCGGGCCGCCCACTGCCCTCGGCGGCGGGCCGCCCACTGCCCTCGGCGGCGGGCCGCCCACTGCCCTCGGCGGCGGGCCGCCCACTGCCCTCGGCGGCGGGCCGCCCACTGCCCTCGGCGGGCCGCCCCTCGTGGTCGGTGGCGCGCCGCCGACCGCCTTCGGTGAGTCGCTCGTCACGAGCGGCCGCGGGCGCCTCGCGATCGGTGACGATTTTGCCGACCCGGCGGTGATACCCCAGCGTGGTCGGTACCTCGCCCTCGGTGACCTCCACCCAGGACGGGATGCGCAGGCTCAGATAGGCGCCGCCCGCGGCGATCAGCGCGGCGAATACCAGCGCCCCGCTCGAACCGGCGATACCGGCGATACCCCCGGCCACCGCGCCCGCGCCGAGCGTGCCGCCGACCAGCCCGAACACCGTGAGCCGGGAGTTGGTGCGGACCAGGTCGATACCCGGCGGCAGCACCCGCGGCGTCACCGCGCTCTTGAGTACCGCGAACGACTTGCTGAGGATCATCGCGCCCAGGGCCAGCGGATACAGCGCCCAGCTGTTGACGTTGAAGATCAACAACAGCACGAACGCCACGCGGGCGGCGAACGAACCGGCCAGCGCCAGCCGTCGGCCGCGTTGCAGCCGATCCAGCAGCGGCCCGATCAGCGGCGCGATCACCGCGAACGGCGCGATCGTGATCAGCAGGTACAGCGCCACCTTGGATTTCGACTCGGCGGTCGCGCTGGCGAAGAACAACGTATTTGCCAGGGCCACCGCGATGGCCGCGTCGAGCGCGAAGTTCGCCATCGTGGCGTAGACCAGGGCCGCGAGCCCCGATTCGCCGGCGCCGTCCGCCTTCGCGGCCCGCTGGAAGGACTGGAAACCCTTCTCGGTGAGTTCCAGACTGCGCATCGCCACCACGCGGGTGACGGTGAGCTTGCGCGGAACCCGTCGGGTGGGCGGGTCGGCGGGCTCGGGGGGCGGCGAGGCGGTGGGGGACGGGTCCAGGGCGGTCATCGGTTTGGTCCGGGGCTTCCCGTTCCGGGAACCGTTCTCGCGGGACTTCCGCTCCGACGACGGGTTCGGCGGCGGATATCGGTCGTAACCGGGATGCCGCTCGAGCATCGGGTACTCCTCGCCGTCCCACCGACCTGGATCGGTGCCGGAGGGATCGCGGGAGACAGTCACGCTGTCGATTCTCTCGCACGCCGGGCGAGTGCGGTGTCCAGCCCGGGCGGCGATCCGCGCTTTCACACCGGGACGAAGCGAACCTCGAAGGTCAGGGGCCAGTTCTTCCCGGAGAGCAGAAATCGGTCCGTGCCCGGGATCTGCGCGATTCCGTTGAGCACGTCGGTGCCCGGCTTGTCCGTCGGCGCCAGCAGGCCCGCGGCGTCGATATCGCCCAGGACCCGGCCGTTGTCCGGGTCGATGTGCAGGATGTGGTCGGTCGGCCAGGCGTTGGCGTACACGGTGCCGTCGGCGGCGCAGTTCAGCGAGTTGAGCCGGACGGCCGGGTGGTCGGCCAGCCGTACCGTGCCGGTTTCGGCGAAGGTCGCCGGATCGCGGAAGGTCAGGGTGTCGGTTCCGTTGCTCATCACGACCCGATCGGCGCGGGTGCACAGGCCCCAGCCCTCGCCGTCGTAGTGCGCCCGGGTGCGCTCGGCGAGGGTGAGCGGGTCGCGGGCGAACGCCACCTGGTTCTTCCAGGTGATCTGCCAGACCGTGTCGCCCACCCGGGTGACGCCCTCGCCGAAGAATTCCGGCGGCAGGTCGACACGCCCGAGTTGCGCACCGGTCGTGGCGTCGTCGACCCGGAGGGTGGAGCGGCCCTCCAATCCGGTGCTCTCGTAGAGCAGACCCCCGTCGATCTCCAGTCCCTCGGTGAATGCCGTGCGATCGTGCGGCCGGGTGGCCACCACCTGTACCCGCAGTTGAGGGGTGTGCACGGCGTCGTCACCGGGGTCGCAGGCCGCCGTCGAAACCGGCAGCGCCGCCAGCACGATCGAACCCACCACGGCCCACGCACGATGTTTGCGTCCCATACGGCAAAATGTAGGTCGTGAGCGCTGTTCCTGTTTCGGAGTCCGGTGTGCGACCGATCCTGGCGGAGGCGGTCGAACTGGCCCGTCGTGCGCTCCTGGAGTTGCAGCCGCTTGGTGTGGGCGAGCATCTGGGGGTGACCGGCGAGGACGAGTACGCGGCCACCCATCACTTCGCCGCCACGCTGCCCGGTTACGGCGGCTGGCAGTGGGCGGTGGTGGTGGCCGCCCCGCCGGCGGCCGACCATGCCACGGTCAGTGAGTCGGCGTTGCTGCCGGGCCCGGATGCCCTGGTGGCCCCCGACTTCCTACCCTGGGATCAACGGGTCCGCCCCGGCGATCTGGCCCCCGGTGATCTGCTGGCGACGAGCCCCGACGACCCACGCCTGGTCCCCGGCTACCTGCTCAGCGGCGACCCGGTCGTCGACGAGGCGATCGAGGAGATCGGCCTGGGCCGCCCGCGGGTGCTGAGCCTGGAGGGCCGCGAGGAGGCCGCCGGGCGCTGGTACTCCGAATACGGCCCCGATACCGACATGGCTCGCGCCGCCCCCTCGACCTGCGGCCTCTGCGGCTTCTTCGTCCCCGTGGCCGGCGCCCTGCGCGCCGCCTTCGGCGTCTGCGCCAACGCGATGGGCGCCGACGGGCACGTGGTGCACACCGCATACGGCTGCGGCGCCCACTCCGACACCGAACTCCCCACCGGCCAGGGCTCCCCCCTCTACGAGGCCTACGACGACGCGGCCGTGGACATGCTCCCCACCGCCGACCTCCGCCGCCCCACCGCGGCTCCGGCACCGGACGCCGCGCCGACCTCCGAGGACTCGGCCACCGCTGCCGAGATTGATCCGAACAGCGGCCCGGGCGCTGCGGCCTCGACCACCACCGAGCCCTCCGGCCCGGCCGACGAGGTCGAATCCTTCACCGCGACTGCCGGTGCCGAGTCCGCAGCTGGGGCGGGCGATGTCGAGCCCTCCGCCGAGGTGGGTCGGGCCGAGTCCTCTGCCGAGGTGGCTGGTGACGAGCCTTCCGCCGAGGTGGCCGGGGCCGAGTCCTCAGCCGAGGTGGCCGGTGGTGAGTCCTCTGCCGAGGTGGCCGGTGGTGAGTCCTCTGCCGAGGTTGCCGGCGCACAGCTTTCTGTCGAGGTCGGTGATGTCGAGCCTTCTACCGAGGGCACCGGTGTCGAGCCTTCCGCTGAGGTGGCCGACGTCGTCTCCGACGATCCGGCGAGCGCGAGTGGTGCCGAGACGGTTTCGGTGGGCGAGGTCGGGATCTCGGCTGGTGCCGCGTCAGGTGCCGAGGAGAACGGCGTCACCGGGGATTCGCCGGTGGCGGTCGGCACGGCTGCTGAGGCCGATGTCGCCGCTGGTGATGCGACGCACGCGAGTGATGCGGGGGCCGAGACGGTTTCGGTGGGTGAGGTCGGGATCTCGGCGGATGCCGCGTCGGGTGGCGAGGAGAACGGCGTCACCGGGGATTCGCCGGTGGCGGTCGGCACGGCTGCTGAGGCCGATGTCGCCGCTGGTGATGCGACGCACGCGAGTGATGCGGGGGCCGAGACGGTTTCGGTGGGTGAGGTCGGGATCTCGGCGGATGCCGCGTCGGGTGGCGAGGAGAACGGCGTCACCGGGGATTCGCCGGTAGCGATCGGCACGGCCGCGGAGGCCGATGTCGCCACCGATGGTGTCGGCACGGCTGCGGAAGGCGATGTCGCTGCCGATGGTGTCGGTACGGCTGCGGTGGACGATGTCGCTGCCGATGGTGTCGGTACGGCTGCGGCGGGCGATGTTGCCGCTGGTGATGCGGCGCACGTGAGTGATGCGGGGGCCGAGGTGGTTTCGGTGGGTGAGGTCGGGATCTCGGCGGGTGCCGGGGCCGGTGGCGAGGAGAACGGGGTCACCGGGGATTCGCCGGTGGCGGTCGGTACGGCTGCGGAGGCCGGGGCCGTGACCGGGGACGGTGAACGTGGTGTCGGGGCGGAAACGCCGGGGGCGCAGTCGGTTTCGGGGTCGGAGGCGCCGGGGGATTCGGGTGCCGAGGCTGCTACGGTTGCCGACGTCGCGAATGAGCACGGTGCGGTTGCCGAGTCGGGGGCCGCGCACGCGGAACCCGGGTCGGACGGTGAGTCCGGGCCGGGTGAGCGGTCGGGCGCGACGCGATACGACGATGCCTGGGCCGTGTCCGCGGTTCGGGTCCGGCCCGATGAATCCGGAGTGGCGGGGTCGAACTGAGCAACACGGTTGTGGATACGTCCGATCCGTTCGGGACGGCGGCACTGCGAGCCGGAGTGCTGGCGGCATGGCGGGATTCACCGACCAGACTGCGTGAGGACGCGGCCACCGAGGCCGACCTCGTGCGTGCCGGGTACCGGGATCGGCTGCTGACCGAGCTGGCGCAGAACGCCGCGGACGCGGCGGTCAAGGCCGGTGTGCCGGGGCAGGTGGTGGTGCAGTTGCGCGATCGCGCGCTGCATGTGATGAATACCGGTGTGCCGCTGGATGTTTCCGGTGTACACGCGCTCACGGCGTTGCGCGCCTCGGCGAAGTCGGGGCGGGATTCGGTGGGTGAGTTCGGGGTCGGCTTCACGGCGGTGCTCAGCGCCGGTGACGAGGTCGAATTCCGTTCCGCCAGCGGGTCGCTGCGGTTCTCGCGGGCGCGCACCTGGGCGGCGCTGCGTGAGACGGGGGTGCCGATCCCGGAGGGCGCCGCCGAGAGCCGGCGCGCCGAAGGCGATTTCGCCCCGCCCGCGCTGCGGCTGGTCTGGCCGGAGGCCGCGACACCGGCCGCCGGATTCGACAGCGAGGTGGTCGTCCATCTGCGCGCGGATGTCGACGCGGACGCACTGCTGACGGCGATGCGGTCCGAGGCGATCGATCTGTTGCTGGAACTGCCCGCGCTGCGGTCGATCCGGGTCGGCGACGACGAATTCCACAGTGTGGTCACCGATCTCGGTGGTGGGCTGGAGGAGTTGCGGATCGGCCGGGGACCGGTGCCCACGGTGGGGCAGGGTTCGATACCCGCGCTCGGGGGTGGCGACGGCCGGGGGTCTGGTGACGGTGCGGCAGGTGAGCCGGATCCGTTCGATCTACTGCTCGCCGGGCTGGATGCCGAGGCGGCGACGATCGGGGTGGCCGATCCGTTCGGCGAGCTCGACGACACCGGCACCGAGCCCGGGGCGGGGGTGTGGTGGCAGTTCCGGACCGCGCGCGGCCGGTGGCTGTTGCCGGTGCGCGACGGGCGTCCGGTGCCGGCCCGGCCGGATGTGCTGCGCGCGCCGACCCGTTCGGACGAGGAGCTGTCGCTGCCGGCGCTGCTGATCGCCGACATCGCGATGCAGCCGGATCGGCGGCGGCTGCTACCCGGCGGCCGGATCGCCGAATTGGCTTCCGGCTATGCGGATTTCGCGCGGGCACTGCCGCCGCGTGACCGGTTGCTGCTGGTACCCGCACCGGGCTTCGCGCGCAGCGAGGTGGACTCGTTGCTGCGCGAGGCCGTGGTCGCCGAACTGCGCGAGGGCTCGTGGCTGCCGGTGCTGACCGTCGACGACTCCGCGGTGGAGGACGGCGGCGAGCCGGTGGTCGTCGAGGGTACCGCCGTTCCGACCCGGTCCAGCGTATTCACCGGCGCCAGTGCCGAATTGGCTCAGCTGCTGGCGGATCTGCTGGGCCCGTTGGTGATTCCGGAGCTGTCCGGTCGCGCGGTCGCGGATCGGCTCGCGGTGCTGGATGTGCACCGGATCGGGCTGGCGCGGATCGCGGAGCTGTCGGCCGGTCTGGAACGGCCGCTGACCTGGTGGTATTCGCTGTACGACGCATTGCAGTCGTTCGTCGGCGATCCGCTGACGGTCGAGGAACTGGGTGCGCTGGCGGTGCCGCTCGCGGACGGCCGTCAGGTCACCGGGCCGCGCACGGTGGTGGTGGACGACCAGCTGCGGGTGCCGATCCCGGTGCACTGGGCCCGATTGGTGCATCCCGAGGCCGACCACGATCTGCTGATCCGGCTCGGTGCCCGGCGGGCGACCGTCGAGGAGCTGCTCACCGATCCCGCGCTGCGGGCCGAACTCGAGGAGCAGCCCGACGATCCGGACACCGTCGACGCGGTGCTGCAACTGGCCGAGCTGCTGCCGGAGGACGTTCCGCTGCCGGAATGGCTGGGCATGCTCGAATTGCCGGACGACACCGGCGAACTGCTGCCCGCCGAGGATCTGCTGCTGCCCGGCGCGCCGATCGCCGACCTGCTGGTCGACGATTCCCCGTTCGGCACCGTCGATTCCGAGCTGGTCGACCGGTACGGCGCGGCGGCGCTGCGGGCGGTCGGCGTGGGCTGGGGCTTCTCCGTTGTCACCGAGGCCGATCCGACCGGGCCCGATCACGACCTGGACGAGGAGGACCTCTGGTGGGACAGCCTGCCGGAGGATCCGCCGGTGCTCGCCGCGGTGCGCGATCTGGACCTGATCGACCCGGACGTGTGGCCGGATGCGTTGCGGCTGTTGCTGTCCGAGCCGGACACCCGCGCGCTGCTGGCCGACCGGGACGGCTACACGGTGTGGTGGTTGCGCCGTTACGCGCGCATCGACGGTGTGCCACTGGGCATCCACCGCGCCCCGGCCGACACCGCGTACGCCGGGCTGTTGCCGGAGCTGACGGGTTTCGGTGAGACCGATCTGCTGGCGTTGCGCGGCGTGCTCGCCGATCCCGACACCATCACCCAGTATTCGGCCGCCGTCCTGCTGGAGGCGCTCGCCGATCCGGCGAGAACCCCGTCGCCGGAAGTGATCTCGCGGGTGCACGCGCGGCTGGCCGATGCGGTGCCGCGGCTGTTCCTGGAGGCCCTGACCCTGCCGGATCACGTGCGCGCGCTGTCCGGTGCGGTCCTCGAACCCGGACGGGCGCTGGTCCTGGATCAGCCCTGGTACGCGGCGGCCGTGCCGCCGGACCGGCTGGTGGTCGGTGATCTGGCGACCGCGCCGGCGCTGGCCACACTGCTGGATCTGCCGCTGGTGTCGCAGGCCGTCACCGCCGAGGTGCTGAGCACCGGCCGCCGGACCACCTGGACGGACGAACCGCTCGGGGTGCTGCTGCGCCTGCGCGGCGGCGGGCCCGAGCCGGTGGGCGAGCTGGTGGTGCACGAGCGACTGCGTGTGCGATTGTCCGGCGCGTACGAGGCCGAGGTGGATGTTCCGTGGTGGCGAATCGGCGACACCACACATGTTCAAGCGCCGCCGGCGATCGGCGGGTAGCGCGGATTCGCGGCCGGTATCCGGCCGCGTTCGCGGCCCGGTCCTTTCCCGTCGGCCACTGCCGGGGAATCGGGCCGGGCCGCGAATCAGCCGGCGTACGAGGTGATCATCTCCGCGAGCAGGTCCAGCTGGGTGCGGACCGCCGCGCTGTCGTTGTCGACCAGCCAGCGCAGCACGATGCCGTCGATGACGGACAGCGTGAACCGGCTCAGGGTCTGGACGGAGACCCGCCAGTCGGTGCCGGTGGCGTCGCGGGCGTGTTCCAGAACGTCCGCGACCGTGGAATCGTTGAACGTGTACTGCTCCCGGGCGATGGCGAGTTTCGCCGGGGTCTGCTCACCCTCGCGCAATGCGTAGGTGGTGGTCTCGTAGGTGAGCAGCTGTCGTTCGGGAGTGGCCTCGATATTGAGCCACAACAGTTCGAGGCTCGCCCGGACCAGGTTCTGGAGTGAATCCTTCCCGTTCCGGACGTCCTGCCAGACCGCATCGTTGGTCTCGACCGAATCGCGCAATTCCATCGCTAGCGCCTTGACCAGTTCGGTCATGAGCGCATCCTTGTTTTCGAAACAGTAATGCACCACTCCGAGCGAAACACCGGCTGCCTGAGCCACATCGCGCGTGGTTACTCCGGCCACCCCCTTTTTCTCCGCGAGGCCGATCGCGGCCTCGATAAGGTGGGCTCGTCGTTCTTCGACGCTCAATCGGGAGGACACCCCGTGGAGTAAAGCGGGAAGGACGCGTTCAGTCAATTCGCCTACCGCGAAACGGCTCTGGGGGCGGGCAGCGCCGTGACCTGGTGAAATCCGACTCGTTGGATTTTCGCTCGATGCACGACCCGTCGTGCATCCTTTCGTTCAGAGCCCTTTCTGTGCACCCTTGTCACCGCGCCGGGCAGAACGGCGTTGCAGGAGAAAGATGCCGTAGGCGAGCAGCCCCACCACCAGCCCCATGAGGCAGACCGGCCGTGCCGGCGCCCAGCTGTCCACGAGCCACACCACCACCGTGGCTATCAGCCACAACCCCACGCCGACGGCCACCACCGGGCGTGGATCGGTCAGCCGCTGCGGTATCTCGGGCACCTTCTGGGTCACGGGTCCACGATAGCCGCGGGGAACAGGAGGTCGGTCCGCGGCGTGTCATGTATCGTTTGCCTCTGTGACAACGCCTTCCGACATCCGTGCGCTGGCCGCCGAGCTTTCTCTGGCGGTCGTGCGCTTGACGCGCCACCTCCGGGGCCGTCGTACGGATGCCCTGATTTCGCTCACCCAGCTGTCGGCACTGGCCACGCTCAACCGCGACGGCGCCATGACACCGGGTGCGCTCGCGGCCCGGGAACGCGTGCAGCCGCCGTCGATGACCCGGGTCATCGCCTCGCTCGCGGAATTGAAACTGGTGCAGCGCGACCCGCATCCGACCGACGGCCGGCAGATCATCGTGTCGCTGTCCGAGGCCGGTCGCGCGCTGATCCAGGACGAGAACAACGCCCGCGAGGCGTGGCTCACCGAGCAGTTGTCCGGACTCACGCCGGATCAACAGGAGGTGTTGCGCGAGGCGGTCGTCATCATGAAAAAGTTCGTTGCCGAGGATAAATAGAACTCAGCGGGGGAAAGCGTCCTCGCTGGAAACGATTTCGTGACCCAGCGGCATCATCGAAACCGGAATCAATTTCAGATTCGCCCAGCCGAACGGAATTCCGATGATCGATGCGAACAACGGGATGCTGGTGAGCAGATGTCCGAGCGCCAGCCACCATCCGGCAACGATGAACCAGATGACGTTCCCGACGAGCGAGGCCGTACCCGCACCCGGTTTCGGAACCACCCGATGGCCGAACGGCCACAGCACGTGGGCGCCGATCCGGAACGCCGCGATCCCGAACGGAATCGTCACGATGAGCAGGCAACACACCACCCCGGCGGCGAAATACCCCAGCGCCATCCAGAATCCGCAGAACACCAGCCAGATCACGTTGAGCAGCAGTCGAATCGGTGACACGACCCCAGGGTAGGCGCGCCGGCTGAACGGAGGCTGTGAACCGCGCCGGTCAGAAGAACCAGCCCAGGGCGGCTTCGCGCTCGCTGCCGAAGGCGAGATCCAGTGCGTTCAGCCGCGCCTCGTCGCCGATCCGCAGCCGGTTCGCCGCGGCGAAGGCGCGGGCCGGATGGGCCCCGAGGTACATGCCCGCGAGCACGTCGATGCCGAGTTCGGCATCGGCGGCGCGATCGGTCGGCGCGCAGTCGGCCACCCCGTCGCGCACGCGCAGCGCGAACGTGCCGCCGGCGTTCCGGAACGGATCCCGCACGGCCAGAACGATATCCAGGTCGCCGCGGTAGCCGCGGGCGGTGAGTGCGGCGGGCACGTCCATCACCCGCACCCACAGCGAGTCCCGGCGGCCGACGGTGCGCACCTGCCGCGGATCGGTCAGCAGGTACGGCAGCGGATCGCCCGGCACGACCGACGCCTCCACCCGGTCGAACAGTTCCTGCGCGAGCAGCGCGCGCCACAACCCGGCGTGCGCGTCGTTCGTCACCGCGCGCATCTCCACCACCTCGATCGCCGAGCCAGCGGCGCGCCGATAGTATCGGTACAGCGCGTAGCCGTCGGGATGCACGAATGCGTACAGTTCGGTCCCGCCGCCGCGGCGATCCGCGGGCTCGTCGAACCGCCGCGCCCACGCGATCTCCGGCCGCTGCTGGGCGCCGGGTGTGCCGCGCTGCCACCGCTGATAGATCTCCGGAATCGCCTGTCGCGCAACCGCGATCGGTACCAGCTCCACGCCGCCGGGATCCGGTGTGGTGGGCAGGAAGGCGGCCCCGGCCCGCGCCACCACGATGTCGTGCTCGACGATCGCCGGCGCGTACCCGAACCGGCCGTAGATACCGCCCTGACTGGCGGTGAACATGGTCAGCGGCAGCCCGGCGGCCTCGGTGCGGCGATGCTGTTCGGTGTAGAGCGCCCGCAGGATCCCGCGCCGGCGATGGGTCGGCGTGACCGCGACGTTCGCGATCGTCTCCACCGTGACGCCGCGCTCGCCCGGCACGGTCACGGTCTGCGGCCGCGCCGCCGAATATCCGACCACCCGATCCCCGTCGACCGCCACCAGCGCCCGCTCGAGCGGGAAGATCCCGAACTCGTGCGGATCACCCGGGTCCCCGCTGACCCCGAACCCCGCGTTGGTGATCAGCAGGACCGCCTCCGCATCCACCGCGGTCGCCGGGCGGACGAGAATGCCGTGCTCGTTCGGCGTCGAAGTCATGGCTGCACCTTCGCACGCCCCCGGGCCGGGCCGCACACCATTTCCGGGCGAGTCCGCCACCGGTCGCCGCCGCGATCCCGGCGCACCCCGATCGGAAAACGCTGTCCGGCAGCAATTTCGGGATCATCGCCCGACCGCGTCACGGTGTTGCGTCGTCCTCGTCGTTTCCCGCATCACCCGCGGGCTTCGAGGTGTCGTCTCCACCATCCGGCGCGTCGTCCCCGGCCACCGGCTTCCCGCGCCGCAGCGATCCCCCGCGCCCCTGCGGGATCTTCCAGCGGGACCGCCGCACATCGCGTTCGATGCGCGGATCCTCGGCCACCTCGTAGCGGGTGACGTATTCGCTGAGGAACGCCTGCACGGTCGCGGTCGCCGGGATCGCCAGCAGCGCGCCCACCGCGCCGAGCAGCGCGCCGCCGGCCAGCACCGCGAGCAGCGCCACCGCGGCATTCACGTCGACCGTGCGCGCGGTGATCCGCGGTTGCAGCAGGTAGTCCTGGAACCACTGGTACAGCACCACGAACCCCAGCACCCACAGCGCGTCGATCGGATGGATCGTCAGCGCCACCAGCACCGGCAGGATGCCCGCGATATAGGTGCCGATGGTCGGCACGAAGGAGGCGACCACGCCGAACCACACGCCGAGGGCCAGCGCGTTCGGCAGTCCGAGGATCGCCAGGAAGATCCAGTGCCCCACCGCCGAGATCACCGCCAGCAGCGCCCGCGAATACAGATAGCCGCCGGTCTTGCCGATGGCCAGATCCCAGGCGTGCAGGACGGTCGCCTGCCGGTCCGGCGGCAGCAGCGAGCAGATCGTCCGCCGCAGCTTCGGCCCGTCGGCGGTGAGATAGATACTGAACAGCGCGATGGTGAGGAACTGCACCAGCCCGCCGAGGATCGTGCTGGACAACCCCCACACGTTGTTCGCGGCCCGTTCCGCGTACCCGGACAGGATGTTCGAGTCGTGCAGCAGCCGATCCCGTAACTGGTCGATCGTGAAGTGCTGGTGGAAATGGTGATTCACGAAGTCCACCAACTCGTTCAGCAGCCGGGGCAGCTCCTCGAGCAGATTGCTCACCGTCTGCACCAGCAGCGTCACCAGTGCCGCGAGAAACCCTGCGACACAAGCGAACAGCGTGATGAACACCGCACCGGTGGCCCAGCCGCGGCCGATTCCCTTGCGCGCCAGGATATCCACGGCCGGCTCCATCGCCAGCGAGACGAAGAACGCCACCAGCATCATGGTGGCCAGTCCGAACAGCTTGTGTCCGGCCCAGTCCAGCAGCTGATAGCCGGCCAGCAGCGCGAAGGCGAGCAGCATGGCCCGCGGCAGCCAGCGCGGCATCCGCTGCTCGGCCGGCCCGGTGGATCCGGCCGAGCCGTTCGGTTCCGCGGATTCGGACGTGTGCTCGGCCACCGGACCAGTCTCGCCGATCCCGGCGCGCAGTCCCGGGGCGAAACGCCGCTACCGGCCGAGAAGCCGATCACACCACGAACGACCGAGGCCCGCCCCCGGGAACGGGAAGCGGGCCTCGCGGTGAATCGGGTTCAGCGACCGGTGATCTCGTGGTAGTCACGCTCGGGGTAGCCGGTGTAGATCTGGCGCGGACGGCCGATCTTCAGCGGCTCGGACTGCAGTTCCCGCCAGTGCGCGATCCAGCCGGGCAGCCGGCCCATCGCGAACAGCACGGTGAACATGCGGGTCGGGAAGCCCAGTGCGCGGTAGATGACGCCGGTGTAGAAATCGACGTTCGGGTACAGTCGGCGCTCGATGAAGTAGTCGTCCGACAGCGCCGCCTCTTCGAGTTCCTTGGCGATGTCGAGCAGCGGATCGCCGCCGAGCTTGCCGAGGATCTGGTCGGCGGTCTTCTTGACGATGGTCGCGCGCGGGTCGTAGTTGCGGTAGACGCGGTGGCCGAAGCCCATCAGCTTCACCCCGTCCTCCTTGTTCTTGACCTTGCGGACGAACTCCTTGACGTTGCCGCCGGAGGCCTTGATCTCGTCGAGCATCTCCAGCACGGCCTGGTTGGCGCCGCCGTGCAGCGGGCCCCACAGCGCGTTGATGCCGCCGGAGACGGAGGTGAAGAGGTTGGCGTCCGAGGAGCCGACCAGACGCACGGTGGAGGTGGAGCAGTTCTGCTCGTGGTCGGCGTGCAGGATCAGCAGCAGATCGAGGGCGGCGGCCACATCCGGGTCGACCTCGTAGGGCTCGGCCGGGAAGCCGAAGGTCATCCGGAGGAAGTTCTCCACCAGCGACAGCGAGTTGTCGGGGTAGAGGAACGGCTGGCCGACCGACTTCTTGTACGAATAGGCCGCGATGGTCGGCAGTTTGGCCAGCAGGCGGATGGTGGACAGTTCCACCTGCTCGGGATCGCGCGGATCCAGCGAGTCCTGGTAGTAGGCCGACAGCGCGTTCACCGCGGACGAGAGCACCGGCATGGGGTGCGCGTTGCGGGGGAAGCCGTCGAAGAAGCGCTTCAGATCCTCGTGCAGCAGGGTGTGCCGGCGGATCCGATCGGTGAAGTCGTCCAGCTGGGCCTGGGTCGGCAGCTCACCGTAGATCAGCAGGTAGCTGACCTCGATGAAGTTGCTGCGGCCGGCCAGTTGCTCGATCGGGTACCCGCGGTAGCGCAGGATGCCGGCCTCGCCGTCGATGTAGGTGATCGCCGACTTGGTCGGAGCGGTGTTCGTGAACCCGGGGTCGTAGGTCACGTATCCGGTGCTGGCCAGCAGCTTGCCCAGATCGATTCCGTCGTTGCCCTCGGTGGCCTTGGCGATCGTCATGGGGTATTCGCCGCCAGGGTAGGACAGTACCGGCTTGGCGTCGTCGTCGACGTTGATGATGTTCTCAGCGGGCACGGAAGGATCCCTCTCAGGCTAGAACGGCAGGCACCGGACGCGATCGGCAACCGATGCTTGGCCTCCACGCTAACCCGCGTCTGTTACGGGCGATCAGCGAGGGTGCGCGTTAACTACTTCGCAGTACGTTTCACAACTCAGCGAATTCCGACTGGTCGGCCGGGGTGCCGGAGAAGATCGTCGGCGGCTTTACGACACGGTGACCTCGGCCGTCGGCCGCCCCACCCGGAACCGGACGAAGGCCGGGAACACGACGGCCGCCAGCACCACGCCGGCAACGACCAGCAACCCGCCACCGGCCGCAGCGGTAGCTGTACCCAACGCTGCGGCGGCGAAACCATGGGCAACGTCACCGATACGCGGACCGCCGGCAACCACGACGATGAACACGCCCTGCAGCCGCCCGCGCATCTCGTCGGTGGCCACCTGTTGCAGCATCGAGTTGCGCAGCGCCGCGGAGAACATGTCGACCGCGCCGCCGAACGCCAGGCAGACCAGCGCGACCCACAGCCCGATCCGGGTCGTGAGGCCGTGCCCGGTACCGCCGACCGCGAGCCCGAAGCCGACCATCGCCACACCCCACAGCGCGATGCACACGACCACCGCGAGGCCTTGGCGCCGGACGTGCCCCAGCCAGCCGGAGAACACGCCACCGGCGACCGCGCCGACCGACATCGCCGCGAACAACAGGCCCAGCGCCACGCCACCCGCCGCCGGATCGACGAAGGTGTGATGCGCGATCTCGGGGAACAGCGCGCGCGGCATCCCGAAGACCATGGCGATGATGTCGACGGCGAACGAGGCCAGCAGGATCCGCTGGGTGGCCAGATAGGTGAAGCCCTCGACCACGGCCTTCAGCCCGGCCCGGCGGGCGGCCCCCGTGGGCGGCACCACGGGCAGTCGCCACACCGCCCACAGCGTGGCCAGCACCGCGACCGCGTCGAGCAGATAAAGCATCGGCAGCCCGGTCAGCGGGATCAGCGCGCCGGCCAGCACCGGACCGGCGATGGCGCCGAACTGCACCACGGTCATGTTCAGCGAGGTCGCGGCGGGCAGCAGTTCCGGCGGCAGCAGGCGGGGCAGCAGCGCGCTGCGGGTGGGCTGGTTGACCGCGAAGAACGCCTGCTGGATCGCGAACAGCGCCAGCACGACCCAGACATTGGCCACCCCCGCGGCCGCCTGCACCCAGAACAGCAGCGAGGTGATCCCGGTGCCCGCGGTGGTGATCAGCAGCAGTCGCCGCCGGTCCATCACATCGGCGAGCGCGCCGCCCCAGAGCCCGAACACGATCAGCGGCACGAGCCCGAACAGGCCCGCCAGGCCGACATAACCCGAGTTGCGGGTGATCTCGTAGATCTGCTGCGGCACCGCGACCACGGTCAACTGGGCGCCGATGGTGGTGACGACACCCGCCGTCCACAACCGGCGGAACGAGTCGGTGCGGAGCGGGGTGAGATCGGCGAGCAGTTTCACCGGGCGAAGATTAGCGTCACGAACTGTGTCATGAACACAAATTTTCCGTGAATCATCCCATGACTACAACCCTTGCGCGGGACCGTTCCGCCGCTCCGGGCTGCCGGTCACGGTTGCAGCCGCTCGACCGCGAGCGTCTCGCCGTTGTCGTCGAGCCGCACCCGGATCCGGTTGTGCAGCCGGCTGCGGCGGCCCTGCCAGAACTCGACCACCTCGGGGCACAGCCGATATCCACCCCACCGCGGCGGCACCGGAATGTCCTCGACATCCTCGAATCGCGCGGTGACGTCGGCGAGCAGCCCGTCCAGTTCGGCGCGCGAGCCGACCGGCCGGGACTGCTGCGAGGCCCAGGCGCCGAGCCGGGAACTGCGCGGCCGGGAACGCCAGTATTCGATCGTGACGTCGTCCGGAACCGGATGCACCGCACCGCGCAGATGGATCTGATGGGCCAGCGCCGGCCAGACGAAGGTGGCCGAGGCGTACGGCACGGCCGCCAGCTGACTGCCCTTCGCCGAATCGTGATGGGTGTAGAAAATCACACCCGCGGGCGAGAGGTCCTTGCACAGGACGGTCCGGGAGTAGGGGCGCGGTCCCTCGTCGGTGAGTTCGACCGTCGCCAGCACCATCGCGTTCGGCTCGGCGATTCCCGAGGTCACGGCGTCTTCGAGCCATCGGCGCACGAGTGGTTCCCAGCCGTCGGCGAGCCAGGATTCGGTCAGATCAGGTTCGCCGCCGTACTCCGCGCGCATCGCGGCGATATCCAATTCCCGCATGAACCCAGACGTTACTCCCCAGTAACGGGCGAGCTATGGTGTGTCCGAGCGGCGTGCGACCCCTCCGATTCTCCTTGTCGCGGGCGTCGCACTCGCCGGCACGCTGCGGCCGCCTCACAGACGTCGCGGCCCGAACGCAAGGAGAGTCGGATCCATGACTGCCAGCGCTGCGGCTCCTCTCAACTCGGAAATTCCCGCCGACTTCGTCAGCGGGCTCGAAGGTGTGGTGGCCTTCACCACCGATATCGCCGAACCGGACAAGGACGGCGGGGCGCTGCGCTATCGCGGCGTCGACATCGAGGACCTGGTCGCCAATCGGGTGACCTTCGGTGATGTGTGGGCGCTGCTGGTCGACGGCGAATTCGGCCGTGGCCTGCCGCCCGCCGAGCCGTTCCCGCTGCCGGTGCACACCGGCGACGTGCGGGTCGACGTGCAGGCCGGACTGGCCATGCTGGCCCCGATCTGGGGCTATCTGCCCGTGCTGGACATCGATGACGACACGGCCCGGGAGAATCTGGCGCGCGCCTCGGTCATGGCGCTGTCCTATGTCGCGCAGTCCGCGCGCGGTATCTATCAGCCCGCGGTCTCGCAACGGAAGATCGACGAATGCGTCACGATCACCGAACGGTTCATGACCCGCTGGAAGGGTGATCCGGATCCGCGGCACACCGAGGCGATCGACGCCTACTGGGTGTCCGCGGCCGAGCACGGCATGAACGCCTCCACCTTCACCGCGCGCGTCATCGCCTCCACCGGCGCCGATGTGGCGGCATGCCTGTCCGGCGCGATCGGGGCCATGTCGGGTCCGCTGCACGGCGGCGCCCCGGCCCGGGTACTGCCCATGATCGAGGAGGTCGAGCGCTCCGGCGATGCCCGCGCGCTGGTCAAGGGCATCCTCGATCGCAAGGAGAAGTTGATGGGCTTCGGCCACCGGGTCTACCGGGCCGAGGACCCGCGCGCCCGCGTGCTGCGCGATACGGCGCGGCGGCTGGCCGCGCCGCGCTACGAGGTGGCCGCGGCGCTGGAGCAGGCCGCGCTGACCGAACTGCGCGAGCGCCGGCCCGATCGGGCCATCGAGACCAATGTGGAGTTCTGGGCGGCGGTGATCCTCGATTTCGCCGAGGTGCCCGCGCACATGATGCCGGCCATGTTCACCTGCGGCCGGACCGCCGGCTGGTGTGCCCACATCCTGGAACAGAAGCGGCTGGGCAAGCTGGTCCGGCCCGCCGCCATCTACACCGGCCCGGCTCCCCGCAAGCCGGACAGCGTCACCGGCTGGGAGACCGTGGCCGGCCACTGACCGGCCCGGGCGATTCGGGCGAAAACGGTTTCCGTCACGTAACATCCGTCGCGTGTCGGTTCCAGAGTTGTCGCGGCGACGGTTGCTGGTGTCCTCGGCGGTGGCTGCCGCCGGATTCGTAGCGGCCGGCTGCAGTACTTCGCAGAACAATTCGCCGGTCGCGAAATCGGTTGCGCCGCAGTCGAGTTCGGCCGTTCCGACGGGTGACGCGGTCGCCGCGCCGGTACCGGTGGCGCATACGGGCGCGTCACCGCAGGCGGTGGCGGCGCGGTACGCGGGCCGGCAACCCGGCCGGTGGGGGATGGATCTCGACGGCATCACCACCACGATCCCGGTGACCGGTAAGCAGATGGCGCTCACCTTCGACGCCTGCGGCGGGCCCGGCAACAACGAGATCAACGACGACCTGATCGACTTCCTCATCGCGCGTGAGATTCCGGCGACGCTGTTCCTGAACAAGCGCTGGATCGACGCCGACCCGGGCCGCGCGGCCCGGCTGGCCGCCAACCCGCTGTTCGAACTCGGCAACCACGGCACCCGGCACTGCCCGCTGTCGGTCAACGGCCACACCGCCTACGACATCGACGGCACCGCCTCGCCGCAGCAGGCGGTCGACGAGGTGTGGGGCAATCACGAGCGGCTCACCCAGCTGACCGGGCAGCCGCCGCGCTTCTTCCGCGCGGGCACCGCCCATTACGACGAGGTCGCCGTCGCGATCGTGCACGACCTCGGCGAAACTCCGGTGGGCTTCAGCATCAACGCCGACGCCGGCGCCACCTACACCGCGGCGCAGGTGCGTCGGGCGATGTCGGAGGTGGCGCCCGGCGCCATCTCCATCGCCCATATGCACCGGCCGCAGTCCGGTACCGCGCCGGGCATGTCCGCCGCGCTGCCCGCCCTGCACGCGGCCGGCTACGAATTCGTCAAGCTGCCCTGATCGACCTCCTCGCGACACCGGCTCGAAATCCGCTCGAGCCGTAGGGTTCACCTCGAGTTTCCATTGCTGGGAACGAGTCGGTCCCCGGGTGACAATCGTGGCGAAAACACCCAGGGAGATTCGATATGGCTGATTCGTTTTTCGTGGACGAATCCGGCCTGCGCGCGACGGTGGCCGAACTGCGCCGTCTCGCCGCCGAGGGATCGCAGATGCTGGCGGACCTGCAGAATGTCGTCGACCACCAGGGACAACCCTGGGGCACCGACGAGACCGGTGCGCAGTTCGCGAGGAACTATGTCCCGGATGCCCAGCGTGGCATGCAGAATCTGCGGGATCTGGTCGCGAGCCTGCACGGATTCGGCGACAGAGTCGCCGCGAGCGCCGAGGCGTTCGACCAGCAGGACGCGCTGGGCGGGACGGCGCTGGGCCGGGCGGATTTCGGCGCGGACAATGCGTCCGCTCCGGTGGACACGGCACCCGCGCCGACCACCGGCGGTACGCCTTTCCCGGATCCGGTGACTCCGGGCACCGCGTCGCCTGCCGTTCCCGTTCCCTCTCCCGGCACCGCCCCGGCCGCGACCCGATCCGGGCTCGGGACGCCGGAAACCACCGCCGGACCCCGGCCGATGGCATCCGGACAATCTGCGGCGCAACCGAATTCGGCACAGTCTCGCGATCCCCGCGCCGACGATCCGGCGCGGCAATCGGAAAGCGCCGCGCCGCACTCGGATTCGCGGTCCGATCCCCGGACGGGTGATATTGCGGCCGAAGCCGATCCGAGGACCGATCCGGCCGCCGCGGCGAGTGCCCCGGAGCATTCGGATCCGGCTCGGCCGAAAGGGAATTCGGCCGCGGCCGAATCACGCTCCCGCACACCGTGGTCCGCGCGCGGCGCCACCAGCACGCCCTGGGCCGAGCCGACCGGCGGCGTCCCGGGGAACGAGCCGGCGCCCCGGGTGTCCCCGCCGCGTCGCGCCGATCGGCCGCCGCGGCCCGCCCGGCCCGCCCCCTCGAAGCGGACCGGTCGCCGGTCGACGCCGGAACGTGCCGTCCCCCGCGCCGATACCTCGGCGCTACGGATACTCCGCGAGGCCGCCGCGCGGCACGGACTGGCGCTGTCCGGATTCGACACCTGCGGGATCGGCCCCGACGCGGCCCGGGAACTGGTCGCCGCACTCGACGCGGTACTGCCGAAATGCCCGGGCCTGCTGCACGGACTGGACGTCGACGGGCGGCCGGGGCCCCGATCCAGGGTGGAGGCCCGGGACACACCGGGTGACCGCCCGGCACTGTGGATCGTGCTCGACCCGGACGCGATGCCGGACACCGCGCTGTTCGGGAATGCCGCCGGCGCCACCGCGGCCGTGGCCGAGATCGGCGGGACCCGGCCGTTGTACGTCACGATCGTCCGCGAAATCGGTGCCGCCCTGGCGATCTCGGTGGGCGAACCGGTGCGGCGCCGGGTACAGCGAGCGCTGATCGCCGAATATCTGCGGATCCGTGGTGCGCGGGCCGATCCGCTGAGCGAGGTGGTCACCGGCTATCGGCGCTGGCGGGAACGGCTGGGCGCGAGCTGTTTCGACCGCGGCGTGCTGCGTCCGGGTGTCGCGCTCGGCGAGGGATTCGCGGAGGTGGAGTTGTGCGGTGACGCCGCCGGTGCGCCGGCCCGTGTCCTGCATCGGCTCGCGCTGCTCCCGGCCACGCGCACATGATCTCGGCGCTGCCGGCGAATTTCCCGGTGGGACTGGTGGAACCGGTCCTCGGTCCCCGGCCCGACGGCGATCCGGACGAGATGCGCCGCTGCGCTGACCAACTCGGCGACACCGCGTCGATCTGCCGCTCGATCTCGGCAGCGCTGTCCGCGCGGGCCGCGGCGACCCCCGCGACGCTCGACGGTGACACCGGTACCCATCTGACCACGCGGCTGCACAGTACGGCGGCCGCCTGGACCGGCGCCGCGGACTATCACGACAGCCTCGCCCGGCAGGTGTACGAGGGCGCCAACTCGATCGAGGAGGGCCAACTCACCTGGGAGGGAATGGGTATCGTCCTGGTCGCGCAGCTGGCCGCGGACGTGCTGTTGCTGCAGGCGGGCGCGGCGAAGGCCGCCACCGACCGGATCCAGGCCCGGCAGGGCTGGCGCGCGTTCATTATCCGGCAGCTCGATCGCATGACCGCGCGCGGAATCACCTTCACCGCCACCCGATCCCGGATGCTGATCACCGCGACGCTGACCGGCGGTATCGCCGGCGCGGGCGTACCGCTGGCGGCCGAGGCGCTGCAGATCGCCGCGGGACATCGGCACGGGTTCGACCTCCAGACCATCACCGTCGGCGGGGTCGGCGGCCTGGTCGGCGGGTTCACCGGTGGCCTGACCGGAACGGCCCTCGCGCCGCGGGTCGGGCGGTGGCTCGGCCGGCGGGTGCCGAATCCGGTGGGCTCGACGGTATTGCGGACGCTGGTGCTGGGCGCCGCCGGTGGCGTCGGCGGCGCACTGCCGGGCACGCTCGCGGCGAGCCTGACCCGGGCGGCCTTCACCGGCGAATTCCGGTTCGACGGCCGCGGCCTGATGGCGAATCTGACCACCGCGGTGGTGGGCGGTGTCGTCGGCGGCACCGTCACCGCCTTCCACGGTCAGGGGTACGAGCCGGTCACGCTCGCCGATCCGCCCGCTCGCGTTCCGGAATCCGCTGCCGCGCCGACCGATCACCCCCGGATCGCGCCGGACGGGGTCGTGACCCCGGTGGCCCGGCCGGGCGGCCCACGAGATCCGGTGCGCCTCACCGCATTCGGAGACGACGGCCCGGGATTCGGCCCGGCGGCGGCACATCGGCCACCGGGTACGCCGCCGGCATCGATGGCGGATCGGCTGGCCGACCTGGTCGCCCGCCGGGTCGCGGTCGTGCGGGACGAGGCGTGGGCCACCCTCACCGATCGCACGGCGGATCTGCCGTTCGGCCCGGACCAGGTGGTCTCCGGCGAATACCGTGACTACCTGGCGGATCCGGCGAAACGGGCCGAATTCGACGCGGCGACAGCGGGTTCGGGGGAGGCCGACCGCCTCACCCGGATCGCGCAGCTGGAACGGGAGGCCGCGCGGTATCGCGCGGCGGGGGAACCGATCTCGCGCGATACCGGCGCATCGGCCGCGATCCCGGTCGTGGCGAATCCGCAGCGGCTCGCGCCGGCCGAGGCCGGAGCGCTGGTCGCGGATGTGATCGAAAGCCGGTTGCTCGGCAGGCCCGCGATCTACGGGACCGGCCGGGTCGCCCCGCAATTGCACCTGTTCGACGAGTGGGCGAAATCGGACCGGGTCGACGGGATGCCCGGATTCACCATCAACACGGTGGCGAACTGCATCAAACTGCCGCTGTACGCGGGTGCGCTCGGCGGCGTCGTCGACCGCGGCTATCTGCGGTCGCTGATCCGCTTCGAATGGTGGAACGACACGCTGGTCGACGACGGCGGCGCCGGCCTGGTCTGGCGGGACGGCCGCGCGATCGACCCCGCCGAAACCGACCAGCACAGCCGGGTGAACCTGCTGGCCCTGGCACCGCACGGCGTGCGTGAATACGACGGCGCCGCGACCCACGCGCCGGATCGGGGCGATCTGGTGTTCTTCGGCGGCCTGCACCATGTCGCGGTCGCCTCCGGGCGCATCGCCGCCGACGGCTCCCCGGAGGTGTTCTCGTTCTGGCCGTACGACACGTGGCCGAAGCTGGACACCGTCCACACCTCCTCGATCGATACCGAGTCGGCCCGGCTCGCGGAGGTCGGCGGCGTGGCCGGACTCGGCGTGGAGTACGGCCCCGGGCCCTGGGGCCGGGATGCCGGGCGGTTCGAGCACCTGATGGCGGACTGGCTGGACCGGCACGGCGAGCGGTGAACCGGCTCACTGCTCGTGCGAGGCCGCCCAGTCCACCGCCACCGATTCGCCCCGGTCCACGGTGAAGAAGGCGACCTCCAGATGCCGGCCGAGGTCGACCAGTTCGATGGCGTTCAGCGGGACCGGTTGCACGATGCGGACCCGCCACGGCCCGGGTTCGTCCCAGGCGTACAGCTCCAGATCCAGGCGCAGGACCGGATTGTCGCGGCCGGTGTAGTCGGCGGCAACGGGTGTGGCGGCCAGGACGGTGGCGTCCGCGCGGCGGCCGTCGGCGAGGATCTTCGCGATGCTGACCCGGCCGGTCTGCCCGGGACCGGCCGGGTGCAGCACCAGCCGGTCGCGGTCGCCCGGGTCGACCCGGCAGCCGACGACGTCGCCGGGCTGCATCAGCACCAGATCGGCGTCGGGGAGACGCTGCCGCACCCGGGTCTCGTACGGGGTCTGCCCGTCCACCCGGACCTGGACCCAGAACCGATCGGCGCGGACGCCCAGGATCGTGGCGGTGCCCGCGAGCCCACGGCGCAACAGCTCGCGCTGGGCGGATTCGGACATCGCCGAATGCCGCAGGGTGAAGGCGCTCATGCCGTACCGACGGGGTACCGGCAAGCGCTCGTGCTCGCGTCGCGCCGTCGCCTCCGGCCGTTGACCGTTCATGCCGACACGGTAGCCGGGACGTGTCGGACATCACTTTCCGAGGTGGGCAGGCATGATTGCGGAAGGTTGCCGGGGGACGGTGACCCACGCGCGGGGGAGATGCCGGTCACGCTCTAGGCTGGTCACCATGACCGCTGCGTTCCCGACCATCCCCGACGACCTGAAGCCCGTTGACGGCCGTTTCGGCTGCGGCCCGTCCAAAGTCCGGCCCGAGCAGCTGCGATCTCTCGTGGAGGTCGGCGCCTCGGTGTTCGGCACCAGTCATCGGCAGAAGCCGGTCAAGGATGTGGTGGCGCGGGTGCGCTCCGGGCTGCGCGAGCTGTTCTCGCTGCCCGAGGGGTACGAGGTGGTGCTCGGCAACGGTGGTACCACGGCGTTCTGGGACGCGGCCGCGTTCGGCCTGATCCGGGAGCGTTCGCTGCACCTCACCTACGGCGAGTTCAGCTCGAAGTTCGCCTCGGTGGCCAAGAAGAATCCGTTCGTCGGCGATCCGATCGTGGTCGCCACCGAGCCCGGCACCGCGCCGGAGCCGGTCTCCGATCCGAGCGCCGACCTGATCGCCTGGGCGCACAACGAGACCTCCACCGGTGTGGCCGTACCCGTGCAGCGCCCGGCCGGTTCCGAGCAGGCGCTGATCGCGATCGACGCCACCTCGGGTGCCGGCGGGTTGCCGGTCAACGTCGCCGATGCCGATGTCTACTACTTCGCACCGCAGAAGTGCTTCGCGTCCGACGGCGGCCTGTGGGTCGCGCTGATGAGCCCCGCGGCGCTGGAACGGGTTTCGGAGATCGCCGAATCCGGCCGCTACACGCCGGAATTCCTGTCGCTGCCGATCGCGATCGACAACAGCGGCAAGGACCAGACCTACAACACCCCGGCGCTGTCCACCCTGTTGCTGTTCGCCGATCAGATCGAATGGCTCAACGGCAACGGCGGTCTGGACTGGGCGGTGAAGCGCACGCTGGATTCCTCGTCGCGGCTGTACTCCTGGGCCGAGTCCAGCGAGTTCGCCACCCCGTTCGTCGCCGATCCGGCGCAGCGCTCGCAGGTCGTGGGCACCGTCGACTTCGCCGATTCGGTCGACGCGGCGCAGGTCGCGAAGATCTTGCGGGCCAACGGCATCGTCGACACCGAGCCGTACCGCAAGCTGGGCCGTAACCAGTTGCGGATCGGCATGTTCCCGGCGATCGATCCGGAGGACGTGTCGCAGCTGACCCGCAGCATCGACTGGGTCGTGCGGAACCTGGCCGGTTAGATTCCCGGACCGCGGTTTTCGCGCGGCCGATCCCGTACGTGCCCGACGCCCGGTTCCGCGACTCGCGGGGCCGGGCGTCGTCCGATTTCCGATTTTCGCGGTGGCCGATTCCCGCGTGGTCCCGGACGTTTCCGATGGTCCGTCCGGGTGCGGCCGGAGCGGGAATTCGATTGCGGCACGACGCTTTTCCGGCGCGCCGACAGTGCCGAACGGCACTGCTGTGATCATCTGGAACTCAGCAGATTAGCCCTATGCGGTTGGGGCGCGGTAGATTTTCGGGCAGCGTGTCTTGCCCCACGAATCTCAGAAGTGCACTACTGTTCCAGAACGTGGGCGGTGTCGCGGAGCCGACGCGATAAGGAGGTAACGGTGCGTGAACTTCGAGTGATCGGATTGACGCCCGATTCCACGCACATCGTGTGCATCGATACCGAGACCGGCCAGAAGTATCGGCTCGCCGCCGACGAGAAATTGCGTGCTGCCGCCCGTGGAGACCTTGCCCGATTCGGCCAGATCGAGATCGAAACGGAAGCTACTATGCGTCCTCGCGATATCCAGGCTCGTATCCGTGCCGGTGCCTCCGTGGAGCAGGTGACGGAGGAATCCGGAATGCCCGCCAGCCGGGTCGAGCGGTTCGCCTACCCGGTGTTGCTGGAGCGTGCGCGGGCCGCGGAGCTGGCGCAGCGCGCGCATCCCGTGCGCAAGGACGGGCCCGCGGTGGAAACCCTCATCGAGGTGGTCTCCTCGGCGTTCTCCGAGCGCGGGCACAACATCGATATCGCCGAATGGGATGCCTGGAAGGACGAAAAGGGCTACTGGGTCGCCCAATTGCAGTGGCAGGCCGGTCGTTCGGTCATCGCCGCGCACTGGCGCTACCAGCCCGACGCGCACGGCGGCTCGGTGTCGCCGCTCGACGATCCGGCCTCCGATCTGGTCGATCCCGATTTCGGCCGGGCGCTGCGCGGATTGGCCACGATCCTGCCCGAGCCCGCCGCCGCATCCGGTGCGGCCGAGGCGGCCGCGGCCCCCGCACCCGCGCCGCGCGGTGAGGGCGCCACCGCGGCCCGCGCCGCGGCGGAGCGCAGCCAGCAGGGCTTCGACGAGTACTACGAGCAGCGAGCGGCCGTCGGCGGCAACGCCGTTGCGGTGACCGGCGGCGTGCCGCCGAAGGCCCCCGCCGCGCCGCAGCACGCCCCGGCGCCCGCGGCCACCGCCCCGGCGCCGCAGCATGCCGCCCCCGCGGCGCCGCAACCCGGCGGCACCGCCGCACCGCAGCCCGGCGACCCCGCTGCGCCGCAGCCGGTTTCGCCGCAGCCCGCGGCCCCGGCGGCGACCGCGCCCGCACCACCGGCCACCCCGCCGGCCGCGGAACCCGCGCCGGCCCCGGCGAAGTCGGCCCCCGCGGCGGCCAAGTCCACGCCCGCCGCCGCGAAGTCCACGCCCGCCAAGGCGGCGCCGAAGGCCCGCGCCAAGCGAGGTGGCAAGGCGCCCATGCCGTCCTGGGAGGACGTGCTGCTCGGCGTGCGCAGTTCGGGTCACTGAGTACGCGAACAATCCGGACACGCAGGACCCGGGAAACCGAAGCGCAACGTTTTCGCCGGTCGGGGGAGTAGATTTTTCGTATGTCCCCCGGCGGTTCTCGGGGGGTTTCGGCTGGTCTCGGAGGTGGGCCCGCTCCGCCCCCTGGGTTTGCTGAAGAGTAGCTCTGCTTACTCGAACGAGCATCGGGAGGTGCCCGAAGTGCCGTCCACAGCTTCGTCCCTCTGGTATGTCGACGACCCCGATCCGGTGGCCGTGTTGCGACGCCGACCGGAACCCGATCCGGAGGCCGCACTCGCCCTCGCCAAACAACTCCACCCCGACTGCGACGTGATCCCGGCCGCCTCGGGTTCGCTGGCGGCCTGGGCGGGACCGGATCCGGGTTCGATCTACATCGGCTGTTTCCCCGGCCTGACCGTGGTGTGCACCGCCGCGGCCGCGGTCACCAAGCCGACCCGGTTGCCCGAGTTGCTGATTCGGCCGCTCGCCTCCGAGCACACCTATCTGGTGTCCTACGACGTGCCGCGCGCCTGGGGCGCGTTCGCGCACTGGGAGCGCGGCGAATTCCGGCGGTCGTTCAGCGCCACCCGCGTCACCATCCTCGAGGACGAGGGCCTGCCGCTGGTGTGGGAGCGACCGTACTGGGCCGGTGAGCATCCGGTGCCGCTGCGGCCCGGTGAGCGGCCGGATCCGCAGATCCTGCCGTTCGACCCGCCCGACTTCGCCGGCGAGGCCAATGCCGAATGGCTCGGATTCCACTATCGGGCAGCCGATTCCGACGGCGCCGTGCACCCGGGGGACATCCCGGTCAGCGGCTTCACCCTGTTCCCCAAGGGGCAGGCGCCCGCGGTGGCGGTCCCCGACGACGGCGAATCGGCCTCGCACACCAAATGGTTCGGCTGGTTGCGCAACCGCGATCGGGTCGGCTGACCGTCCGGCGGATCAGGCGAGGATCGCGGCGATCAGCAGGAGCAGCCAGCCGAGGAGGACACCCCCGGCGACCCCGCCGAGCACCCAGCGCGTCACCATGAGGCCGCGCCAGCGCCAGGCGGTCGGCGTCACCCCGCCGACCGCGACGACGTTGACCACCACCGCCAGCAGCCAGCCGACGTGCGGGACCTCGGCCAGGGCGACTCCGAAGGCGTAGACGCCGACGGTGGTGAGAATTCCCACGACGATCGCGACCGCGAGGCCCGCCGCCCACGGCGTCGGCTCGGGGTAGTACCCGTGGCGGTTCCCGTCCGGCTGCATCACGAGGCGCGCACCCTTTCGTAGAAGGCCATCGCCGCGGCGGTGGCCACGTTCAGCGAGTCGGTGCCCGCGGACATCGGGATGCGGGCCCGCACATCGCTCGCGGTCATCGCGGCCGCGGTCAGTCCCGGACCCTCGGCGCCGAGCAGCAGCGCCACCCGGTCCCCGGTCAGGGCCGCGGCCAGTGTCGCCGCCGCCGGATCCGGGGTCAGAGCGATGATCCGGAAGCCGGTGTCCCGCAACAGCTCCAGACTATCCGGCCAGGTCGGCAGCGTGGCGAACGGTACCCGCAGCACATGTCCCATGGAGACCCGCACCGCCCGCCGGTACAGCGGATCGGCGCACCGATCGCCGAACAGTATCGCGTCGGCCCCGAGCCCGGCCGCGTTCCGGAAGATCGAACCGATGTTCTCGTGATCGTTGACACCCTCGAGCACCGCGACCGTGCGCGCGGTCGCCAGCAGCCGCGCCGGATCCGGCTCCGCCGGTCGCCGGGCCGCGGCCAGGACGCCGCGATTGAGGTGGAAGCCGACCACCTCGGCCATCACCTCCGCGCTCGCCCGGTAGTACGGGACGTCGACGCCGGCCAGATCGCCGGCCAGTTGCTCGTACCGCCGCTCGACCCCGAACAGGGCGAACGGCGCGAAGCGCGAGGTCAGCATGCGTTGCACCACAACGACTCCCTCGGCCAGCACCAGGCCGCGGCCTCCGGGCCGATCCGGTCGGCGGTCCGCGGCGCTGAGGTCGCGAAAGTCGGCGACCCGAGGGTCGCCGGGGTCATCGATGTCGATCACTACGGCCACGAATCACCATCCTGCACCCCCGGATGCGTATTGTGGTTTCCGGCCACTCGCGGCCCCGCGACAGATTCGCCGGGCGGCGAACCGCGACGGCGGAGGTGGCCTACCGTCGACAGAAAGAGGATTCATGACCAAGCCGGAAGTCGAGTTCCAGGACGGCCCCGCGCCCGAAACGCTGGTGATCGAGGATCTCGTCACCGGTAGCGGCTCCGAGGCCGTGCCGGGCGGCACCGTCGAGGTCCACTACGTGGGTGTGGAATACGACACCGGTGAGGAATTCGACTCCTCCTGGAACCGTGGCGAATCCATCACGTTCCCGCTGCGCGGGTTGATCCAGGGCTGGCAGGACGGCATTCCGGGGATGAAGGTCGGCGGCCGCCGGCAGCTGACCATCCCGCCGGAGCTGGCCTACGGCAAGGCGGGCGCCGGACATCACCTGTCCGGTAAGACCCTGGTCTTCGTGATCGATCTGCTGAACGTCGTCAACTGACGCGGTGCGGGCGGGTTCCGGCGCCGCGCCGGAACCCGTGCCCGCTACTTCCGCACGATCTCGACCGGATCGGTCAGTGATTCGGCGATCGCCGACTGCTGCGAGCTGCTGTGTCCCGGCAGTGCGGTGAGCGCCTTCCCGGTCTGGGTGTTCAGATTTCCCACGATCTGCTGCAACTGCTGCACCCCGCCGGTGAGCTGCGAGATGGCGCTCACCAGCGCCGCGGAACCCTGATCGGCCAATTGCGGGATCTGCCCGGCCATTCCGGCGCCGGTGTTCAGCAACGTGCCCGCCTCGTCGAGGCGTTTCACCGCATCGCGCAACAGGGTCGCCAGCGGCGTGCCGGGATCGGTACTGCTGCCGGCCAACTGGGCGAAGCCCTGCAACTGCCCGGCCGCCTGATTCGCCACCCCGCGCAGCGCGTCCAATTTGCCGATGACATCGGTCAATTGGGGATCGGCCGCGAACGGCAGCGCGCGCAGCACGGTGACCGCCTGGTCCAGTCCGGTGCCGAGCTGGGTCGCCGAGGTGGTCACCTGGCCCAGCGTCAGGCCCGATTCGTCCAGTGCGCCCGCCAGACCCGAGGCGGTCGAACGGACCGCGGTCAGGGCGTCGTTCAACTGGCCGATCCCCGCGGTCAGCTCGCCGGCCCCGCTCTTGGCGGTGTCCAGGAAGCCCAGCATCTGATCGGCGCCCGCGGAGAACTCGCCGGAGGCGCCGGCCGCGGCCTGCACTCCCGCGCCGAGCAATTGGGTGGTGAAGGCCGCCTGCTGCACCGAACCCCGCGCGGTGGCGATGGCCGCCAGCACCTCGTCCACGCCCGCGGCGCCGACCCGGCGGGTCACCTCGTCCACCGCGTCGTCGACCTGATGAGCGTCGGCGTGCCGATTGCTCGCCACGGTGACCTGCGCGCGGTGCGGCGTGGCGGTGCCGAGGGTGCCGATCGAGCCGGACAGATCGGCCGGCAGCGTGATCACGGCCGCGTAGTCGGCGGTGCTCGCCCCCGGCTGCGCGGTGACCCAGTCCCGGGAGTGACTGTCCTGCAAGGCTTTCACGATGCGGACGCCGGTCGGTCCCTGGTCCGCGTTCACCAGCGCGATCCGGGTCGGTGCGCTGCCGGGCCGCAGCCACAGCGCGGTACCTCCGGCGACGGCGGCCACGACGAGCACGGCCACGGCGAGCAGGATCCAGCGAAGACGGTTACCGAACACGGACGAACCGTAGCGGGCGCACCCCGCGCCGATTCTGGCGCGTCTCTGAGGATTCGATAAGGGTCCGGGATCCGGCGGGCCGGGCCCGGACCGGCTGCGGTCCGGGATACCTTGGGGCCCAAGCCGGTTCGGCGGTGCGGCCCGAGTTCGCGGCTCACCGCTCCGGCAGTGTCAGTACCAGTCGTACCCCGCCGAGCGTGCCGTCGTCGAAACAGGCTCGGCCGCCGTGCAATTGGGCCTGCTGGGCGACCAGCGCCAGGCCCAGGCCGGAGCCGCCCTTACTGGCGTCGCGGCCGCGCACGAAGCGCTGGAACACCGCATCGCGTTCCAGGGGCGGGATCCCGCGGCCGTTGTCATCGATCGACAGCACGATCGCGCCGTCGGCGATCCGGTGCGCGGAGATCAGCGCCTCGGTCGCGCCGCCGTGCCGGACCGAATTCGTGAGCGCGTTGTCGACGGCCAGCCGCAGCCCGGTCGGCAGGCCGCAGATGATCAGCTCCGGATCCGCGTCGATGCGCACGGTCAGCGCCGGATAGTGCCGCATGGCATCGTGGGCGGCCTGATCGACCAGGTCGGCGAGATCGGTCTCCACCAGGTCGCTGTCGTTGGTGAGCTCTCCGGCGGCCAGTCGTTCCAGCGCCGCCAGCGTGGCCTCGACCCGGCCCTGACTGCGTTGCAGATCGTCGAGGATCTCCGCGCGCTGCGCCTTGTCCAGGTCGAGGGTGCGCAACACCTCCAGGTCGGTGCGCATCGCGGTGAGCGGGGTGCGCAACTCGTGCGCGGACACCGCGGAGAAATCGCGGGCGGTCTCCAGTGCGGCGGCGGTCGCGGCCTGGGCCCGGTTCACCCGCTCCAGCAGGCTGTTCAGCGCGTCGGCGAGCTGTTCGGCCTCGCGGACCCCGGACCCGTCCACCGGTTCCTCCGGTTGTCCGGTCGCGCCGTAGGCCCCGACCTGTTCGGTGAGATGGACGATCGGGCGCACCGCGCGACCGCCGAACACCCAGCCCAGCCCGGCGGTGGCGGCGATGGTGAGCAGGGCCGCCGCCAGCACCCACCGGCGTTGTTCGGAGGTGGCGTGATACGCCTGGGTGAGCGGGATACCGATGGAGACGGTCCGCCCGCGCGGCTGATTGTCGGTGGTGGTCAGCACCCGGAACGGGACGCCGTCCAGCGAGATGGTCTGCGATCCCCGCCGCAGTTCCGGCAGATGGACGCTGGTGCTGGAGACCACCGTGCTGTCGTCGCGGACCGTCACCGCCAGATCGTGATTGGGCCCGACCAGCGAGAGCACCCCCACCGCGATCACCGGCTGGATCAGCACGATCCGCGCGGCGATGGTCAGTTCCTGATCGGCCTGGGCCAGATTGTTGCGCTCCAGCGCCTGCACCGACAGCCAGCCCACCACGGCCGCGATGACGGTCGCCCCCAGGGCGGTCGCCGCCGCCACGCGGGTACGCAGCGAATACGAGCCGCGCCGCCGCCGGTGGGCGTACGCGCTCACTTCGGCGCCCGCAGCACGAAGCCGACCCCTCGGATGGTGTGCAACAGCCGCGGCGTGCCCTCGGCCTCCAGTTTGCGGCGCAGGTAGCCGACGAACACGTCGACCACATTCGTATCGGCGGCGAAGTCGTAGCCCCACACCAGTTCCAGCAGCCGTTCCCGGCTCAGCACCACACCGGCGTTGCGGGCCAGCGTGGACAGCAACTCGAATTCCCGCTTGGTGAGCTCGATCTCGTGACCGTTGAGCAACGCGCGGTAGCCGGCCACGTCGACCTCCAACGGGCCCACCGTGATTCCGGCCGGACCGGTACCCGCCGGGACGGCGGCGTCGCTGCGGCGGCGCAGCAGCGCGCGGATGCGCGCGACCAATTCGGCCAGGACGAACGGTTTCACCAGATAGTCGTCCGCGCCGGACTCCAGGCCCGCGATCCGGTCGTCGACCGAGTTGCGGGCCGACAGCACACAGATCGGCACCTCGTTACCCATCGCCCGCAGCGCGGTCACCACGCCGGCGCCGTCGAGGACCGGCATATTCATATCGAGCACGATCGCGTCCGGGGACTGTTCACCGACGCTGCGCAGCGCCGCCGCCCCGTCCCGGGCGATCAGCACCTCGAATCCGGACAACCGCAACCCACGCTGGACCGACGCGAGCAGATCCTCGTCGTCGTCCACCAACAACACGGTAGGAACAGTGGCTGTATCTGATTGCATCGGCTCCGCCTCTGTATTTGATTGCTTCGGCTCCGCCTCGCTGGTTTGCGGCCTGTAACCCCGGCGTTCCGGCACCCGCTGCCTGCTCCTTCGTCGCATCGCATCGGGCACCGGAACGCCGGGGGCGGCCGCAAACCGCGCGGGGTACGAGGGCGCGACCGTGGGCGATTCGCCCCCAGGCTATGCCATCTACACAGCGGATTCCGGGGGACCCGCTGCGCTGGGCCCGTGCCGATGCGGCGTGAAAAGCGGTGTGGCCGATCAATTCGTCCGAGGTGGGCGGCTCCGGCGACCTGTGCCGGAGAGGGCCTGCCCCGAGGCGGTCAGGAGGGGGTGTTGTCGGGTGCCTGGTCCGGGTGGGGAGTGCCCCGGGAGGTGAGGATCTGGTCCTCGAAGGCGAGGAGGACGGCCGGATCCTCGATGGTGGCGGGCATTTCCCAGGCCTCGTCGGCGGCGATCTGGCGCATCGTGCGGCGGAGGATCTTGCCGGAGCGGGTTTTCGGGAGGGCCTGCACGATCACCACGTCGTGGAGGGTGGCGATGGCGCCGATCTGGTCGCGGACCCTTGCGATGACCTCGTCGCGGAGTCGGTCGGGGGTGATGTCGGCGGCCGTCTTCAGGACCACGTACGCGATCGGCCGCTGGCCCTTGAGTTCGTCGGGGACGCCGATCACGGCGCATTCGGCGATCGCGTCGTGGCCGGCCACGGCCGCCTCGATACCGCCGGCGGACAGGCGGTGGCCGGCCATGTTGATCACATCGTCGCTGCGGCCCAGGACGAAGAGGTAGCCGTCCTCGTCGAAGTAGCCGGAGTCGCCGGTGAGGTAGTGGCCGGGGTAGGCCGAGAGGTAGGAGCGGGCGAAGCGTTCGTCGTCGCCCCACAGGCCGGTCAGGGTGCCGGGGGGCATCGGGAGGCCGATCACGATGTTGCCCTCGGTGCCGGGCGGCACGGCGCGGCCCTCGTAGTCCAGGACGCGCAGGCGGTAGCCGGGGACGGGGACCGAGGCGGAACCGGGCTTGATCGGAAGTTCTTGCAGGCCTATGGGATCCGCGCAGATCGGCCAGCCGGTCTCGGTCTGCCACCAGTGGTCGACCACCGGGGTGTCCGGGTGGCCGGCGAGCAGGACGTCGCGGACCCAGTCGTAGGTGGGGGGATCCAGGCGCTCGCCGGCGCAGAACAGGGCGCGCAGCGAGGAGAGGTCGTGTTCGCGGGCGAGGTCGGCGTCGGGATCGATGCGGCGGATGGCCCGCAGGGCGGTGGGAGCGGTGAACATCACATGCACGCCGTACTTCTCGACCAGCCGCCAGTAGGTGGCCGAATCCGGCGTACCGACCGGTTTGCCCTCGAACAGGACGGTGGTCGCGCCGGCGAGCAGCGGCGCGTAGACGATGTAGGAGTGACCCACCACCCAGCCGATATCGGAGGTGGTGAGCATCACCTGTCCCGGTCCGACGTCGTAGATGTTGCGCATGGACCAGGTCAGCGCCACCGCGTGGCCGCCGTTGTCGCGGATCACGCCCTTCGGGCGGCCGGTCGTGCCGGAGGTGTAGAGGATGTACAGCGGATCCGTCGCGGCCACCGGGACCGGGTCGGCGGGCTCCGCGTCGCGGATCATGTCCTCCCAGTCCAGCCATTGCGCCGCAACGGTTTCCGAGGAGTCCGGCAAATTCCCGGTGGCGGGCTGCGGGGCGGCGAAGCGGATCACCGGGAAGCCCTCGCGCTGCTTGACCACCACGTGGTGGGGGGCGGCGGTCTTGGTCAGGTCCAGGGCCTGCAGCACGATCGGCGGGTACTCGACCTGGCGGCCCGGCTCCAGGCCACCGGAGGCGGTGACGATCAGGGTGGGCTGGGCATCGTCGATGCGGGCGGCCAGTTCATGGGCGGCGAATCCGCCGAAGACCACCGAGTGCACCGCGCCGATCCGGGCGCAGGCCAGCATCGCGACCACGGCCTCCGGGATCATCGGGAGATAGATGACCACCCGGTCGCCGGTCCGCACCCCCAGCCGCAGCATCGCGCCGGCGAACTGTGCTACCTCCGCGAGCAATTCGGCATATGTGTAGGTTCGACTGGCGCCGGTCATGGCCGAGTCATAGATTAGGGCCGGCTGGTGTGCGCGACCCCCCGCAGCTGTGGGGCGGCCGGCCGAGTCCGGTTGGGACGCTTCGACTTGCGTCGAGCCCTCTTCCGGTGTGATATCGCGCACATGACGATCGAGTGCGTTGTAGGAGGTGTTCAGGCGGGCATCGGGAAACCACCGAGCGGTCGGTCGGGCCGTGGCGTCGAGGATCTGGTTGGGCGGAACATCCCAGCTGACAGCCTCGGCCGCAGCGCGCCAGAAGTCCGAGGGATCGACCAGGCTCGTTTGGTAGGCGGGCCGGTACTCCTGCTTCGCGTTCAACCCTGTGACTCCCTGCCTCGCCTCTGATGCCCGCCTCGATAGATCAGCCTGATTGTGGCAGACTTCACGCGACGTCCGGGCGGACGCCGCGACCTTTGATTTTGTCCAGAATGGGCTGGTTGATGGCCGGTGAAGGCCAAGTAGTCACACAAGAAGTTATTGATCCGTTAGAATCGCATGCCACATATATCGGCCGTCATGGACGCAATTTTCTCGGCCAGCCGCAGTTCTCGGCCAGCTCTGACTGTCGAGCCCAGCGTGCGATCGCGGAGGCTCGCTCATGGCGCATGGCTGGGGCCAGTTTGGAAAGTGAGTGGAGATGCGTGACGCCGCTAGGCCCGGTACGAAGCGTTGGGCGCTCGGCAACTGGGACCTGCGCTGGAAGGTGACGGCCGTCCTGGCCGTGCCCCTGCTGGTGGCGGTGGTACTCGGAGCATCCCGGATCGCGTCGGAGTTCGGTGACTCGAGTCACCTGAACTCCTCGGTCTCCCAGGTCGAGGCGATTCCGGCGGTTACCGGGCTGTCCGCCGCCGCCGGCACCATCGCCGCCTCGCAGATGGTCCAGATCGGCACCCAGTCGGTGGTCGACGACGCCGATCTCGCCAAGCTGGACGCCGCCATCGAGGCCGCCGTCAAGGCCGAACCCAAACTGGACGGTGTGTCCGGTGGGCGGGCCACGCTCGACGCCATGATCACCGGCGCCAAACAGGTGCGGGCGGCCGGGAAGACGCCGGCGAAGAGCGTGCCGGACGCGCTCAATCAAGAGGAGAGCATCCGGCAGGGCAGCGTCAAGACGGTGGAGGCCATCGTCTCCGCCATCGCGGATCCGAGCGTCGAGGCCGCGAAGCTGCAACTGGTCGACTCGCTGAACACCCGCGCGGCCCTGGTGACCCAGAGCGCCGCGATGGCCGTCGCGCTGCGCGGCAATCCCAAGGACGGGTTGCGCGACTATCTGGCCTCGCTCGCCACCGAGCGGCAGATGCTGACCGTGCTGGCCCACCGGTTCCCCGACGGCGACGCGACCATCACCGGACTGATCGCCGAGGCCGACAACCGGCAGACCCTGGCCACCGGCCCGCAGGTCGCCTCCGGCCAGGTGCCGATCCAGGACATGAAGGAGTCCTCGGAGACCAGCCTCGCGAACTACCAGAAGATCGTCGACCGGTCGACCGCCGACATCACCTCGCGGGTGAACACCCTCGCGGGCGATTCGCAGTCCGGCGCGATCCGGTACTCGGCGATCGTCATCACGACCATCCTCGCCGCGTTGCTGCTCGCCGTGGTCATCGCCCGCTCGATGATCGTCCCGCTGCGCAAGCTGCGCCTCGCCGCGCTGCGCGTCGCCGAGCACGACCTCGGGCACGAGGTGTCGCGCCTGCGCGACGGCGCCAGCCCCGAGGACGTGCCGCTGGAACCGATGCCGGTGCACACCGACGAGGAGATCGGCCAGCTGGCCCGCGCGGTCGACGACATCCACGGTCAGGCGCTGCGCCTGGCGGCCGACCAGGCCGCGATGCGTACCCAGGTCAACGACATGTTCGAGACGCTGGCCCGCCGGTCGAAGTCGCTGGTCGACCATCAGCTCTCGCTGATCGAGGCGATGGAGTACGACGAGAAGGATCCCCGCCTGCTGGAGAACCTCTTCCGGCTGGACCACCTCGCCGCCCGTATGCGCCGTAACGGCGACAACCTGCTGATTCTGGCCGGTACCCGGCAGCGCCGGACCAAGTCCGCCCCGGTCGAGGTCGCCGACGTGCTGCGTGCCGCGATCTCCGAGGTCGAGGACTACGAACGGGTGAAGCTGGGCGCCACCCCGCGCGGCGCCATCACCGAACCGGCGGCCTCCGACCTCGCACACCTGTTCGCCGAGCTGCTCGACAACGCGCTGCGCGCCTCGCCGCCGGAGACCGACGTCAAGTTCACCTTCGCGCAGGCGCACGATCAGGGCGTGCTCATCGAGGTCGCCGACCGCGGTATCGGTATGCCGCCGGCCGAGATGGCCGAGATCAACCGCCGGCTCGAGACCACCGCCGAGGTCGGTTCCGACACCGCGCGGCACATGGGCCTGTTCGTGGTGGGCCGGCTCGCCGAGCGGCACGGGCTCACCGTGCGCCTGCGGCCGACCTTCGACACGGCCCGCGACCCCGGCGTCACTGTGACGGTGCATGTGCCCAAGGTGCTCATCGTCGCGCCGCCGGGTGGCATGATCACGGTTCCGGCGCCGACGCCGAGCCAGCCGAACAATCCGGTCCAGCCCACCGGACCGCAGCGGGCCAACGGCCCGTCCTCGATGCAGATGCGGGCCGTCACCCGGACGCCCAGCGGCAACATGATGGTGACGGTCGATCCCAACGCCAGCGGCGGGATTCCGACCGGGGGCGATCGGACGGTCGCCGCCAACGGCACCGCCGGGATCAACGGCACCGCCGGACCGCAGGGCCCCAACGGCACCGCGCCGCAGTCCGCACCGCCGAGCGGTCCGCTGCCGCAGCGGCAGCCGGGCAACGCGGCGGCGGCCGGTGGCCTGCCGCAGCGCCAGCCGGGTACCAACGGCCCGACCGTGCGGCACACCGTATCCGACCCCAATCTCCGCAGTCCCGGACTGCCGCAACGGGATCCGGGTGCGAACGGTCCGCAGGCGCCCCAGCCGCAGCCCGGTACCGGCCTGCCGCAGCGTCCGGGCGGTACGGGTGCGCCGCAGCCGCAGCCGGGCCTGGCGGCCAACATGCTCAAGCGGCAGCAGCCGGGCGCCGTCCCGGGTCAGCCGCGACCGGCGGGGCCGCCGCCGTCCGGGCCGACCGGCCTGCCGCAGCGGCAGCCGGGCGCCAACGGGCTGCCGCAGCGCGAGACCGGACTGTCCCAGCGGCCCGCGGGTCCGTCGTCCGCTCCGAGCGGTCTGCCGCAGCGCGATGCCGGTGCGACCGGACTGCCGCCGCGCGCCCCGGGTGCGCCGGGTAGCGGTCTGCCGCAACGGCCGGGTTCCGGTCTGCCGCCGCGGGATCCGAGCGGCGCCGGTGCGCCGCCGGCCGCGCCGGGTCTGCCGACGCGGGATGCGCAGTCCGGTGGGTTGCCGCGCCGTGAGCCGACCTCCCCGGGTATGCCGGTGCGTGATCCGAATACGGGTCTGCCGCAGCGGGATCCGGGTAGTGCGGGTGTGCCGCCGGCCGCGCCGGGCTTGCCGACGCGGGATGCGCAGTCCGGTGGGCTGCCGCGCCGTGAGCCGACCTCCCCCGGTATGCCGGTGCGTGATCCGAATACGGGTCTGCCGCAGCGGGATCCGGGTAGTGCGGGTGTGCCGCCGGCCGCGCCGGGTCTGCCGACTCGGGATGCGCAGTCCGGTGGGCTGCCGCGTCGTGAGCCGACCTCTCCCGGTATGCCGGTGCGTGATCCGAATACCGGTCTGCCCCAGCGGGATGCCGGTCCGTCCGGTCTGCCGACGCGTGATCCGGGTGCGACGGGCTTCCCGCAGCGGGATACCGGCGCGCACGGCCTGCAGCGACGGGAACCGGGTCCGACCGGTCTGCCGCAGCGGGATACCGGCGCCACGGGCCTGCCGCAGCGGGAAACCGGTCTGCCGCAACGCGATACGGGCGCGACCCGCCTGCCGCAGCGGGATACCGGTTCGCACGGCCTCCCACAGCGGGACACCGGTTCACACGGTCTGCCGCAGCGGGACACCGGTTCACACGGTCTGCCGCAGCGTCAGCCCGGCGGTCTGCCGCAGCGCGGCGACACCGGGACCGGTGGCCTGCCGTTGCGGGCGCCGGGTGAGGGCAACGGCCTGCCCCGGCGCGAGGCGCCGGACAACGGTCTGCCGCAGCGTGATTCGTCCGGTGGACTACCCACCGGCCTACCGCGCCGGCAGCCCGGCGCGGGACTACCCCCGCGGCCGGAGCCGACGCCGGGCCTACGCCCGCCGGCGGCGGAGCGACTCGACGACGCCGGTGACGGCGACGGCGAGGGACGCGACCGCGGCCGGCACAGCTTCCGGGCCAACACCCAGAAGACCGCCTCCTTCTTCCAGACCCGGTTGCAGCCGACCGCGGAATCGGATCCGATCATCGGCGGTACGCCGATCTTCGCGGAGATGATGTCCGCCTGGCTACAGGATCCGAATGCGGACCGGTCCCAGGTGGCCGCTTCCTTCGAATCACCGGGTGACGAGGGCTGGCAGGCGGCACGCCATGCGGTGGAGTCGCAGTCGGAGCGACGGACGGCGGCCGGGTTGCCCCAGCGCGATCCGGGTAACCGACTGGTTCCCGGTGGAGTCACCGGAAACACCGACGCGTCGACCAACCGCGATCCAGAATCCATCAGGTCAAGTCTGAGTCGTCACCAGCAGGGCGTCCGGGATGGCCGCGCAATGAGAGCAATGAACCTAACCGGAGATAAAGGAGACCGATGAACCCCGATCTAGGTGGTACGAACCGTCAGCTGGATTGGCTGGTTTCGAACTTCGCCAACGAGGTTCCGGGCGTCGCTCACGCCGTGCTGGTTTCGGCGGACGGTCTGCTGATGGCCGCGAGCGCGCAGTTGCCCGTCGACCGCGCCGAACAGCTGTCCGCGGTGACCGCGGGACTCGCCAGCCTGTCGGTGGGCGTGTCCAACCTCTTCGAGGGCGGCACGGTACTGCAGTCGGTGGTCGAGATGGAACACGGCTACCTGCTGCTGATGGCAGTCGGAGACGGTTCCTACCTGGCCGTGCTGACGAACACGTCCTGCGATATCGGCCAGGTGGGATACGAAATGGCCTTGTTGGTCGAGCGAGTGGGCCAGACGGTCCAAGCGACACCTCGCGTCACGATGGGTTCCTGACGGTGGGATGGACATAAACAACCAACGCGTGGGAAGCGCCGAGCCGAGCCTCGTCCGCCCTTACTCCTTGACCGCCGGCCGGACCAGGCCGACGGTCGAGTTGGCATTGGAGGCGCTCGTCGCATCGCATCCGGTCGCCCTGGAGCGGCAGTTCGAGCTCACCAACATCGAGACGTCGATCGTGGAGTTGTGCAGAGAATCGCCGTCGGTCGCGGAAGTGGCTGCCCGACTGGGCATGCCGATCGGGGTGGCACGGGTATTGGTCGCCGACCTGATCGAAGCCGGCCATGTGCGGGTTTCGGCGACATTGAAAGACGATTCCAGCGACGACGAACGTCGCGAGCTGATCGAAAGGGTTCTCAGTGGACTCCGGCGTATATGATTCGACGTCCTCGGTCGATACCCGCACCAGTAAGCCAACCTCGGCGAAGATCGTGGTCGCCGGTGGCTTCGGTGTGGGTAAGACCACTCTCGTCGGTGCCGTTTCGGAAATCGTTCCGTTGCGCACCGAGGCATTGGTGACCAATGCCAGTGTCGGCGTCGACAGCCTGGCAGCCGTTCCGACCAAGGCCACCACCACGGTGGCCATGGACTTCGGCCGGATCAGCCTGGCCGACGATCTGGTGCTGTATCTGTTCGGCACGCCGGGCCAGTACCGCTTCTGGTTCATGTGGGACGACCTGATCCGCGGCGCCATCGGCGCGGTGGTGCTGGTCGACACCCGCAGGCTGGAGGACAGTTTCGCGGCGGTCGACTACTTCGAGGCGCGGTCCCTACCGTTCCTCGTGGCGATCAACGAGTTCGACGACGCACCGCGGTACCCGCTGGAGGACATCCGGCAGGCGCTCGCGGTGCCGGCCGATGTGCCGATCATGTCGCTGGACGCACGCCGCCGCGAGCCCGTGAAGCAGGCACTGGTCTCGGTCACCGAATACGCACTGCGCAAGGTCGTTCAGGGGTACTGAGCCGGCAACCGGTCGCGGACCGGGCCGCCGGACTCACGATCCCGGTCGAGAACGGGTGGTCGGTTACGCTCGCCGCGTGAAGATCTCGGCGCGGCAGCTGCTGGACGACCTCCTCGACCCGGGTTCCTTCGTGAGCTGGGACCGGCCGCCCCTCGAGGTCGCCGCGAACCCGGCATATCGGGCGGAGCTACGGGCGGCGGCCGCGCGAGCGGGCGTCGACGAGGCCGTGCTGACCGGCGAGGGACTGCTGCGTGGGCGGCCGGTGGCCGTGATCGCCTGCGAGTTCGGCTTTCTCGCGGGTTCGATCGGAGTCGCGGCGGCCGAACTGGTCGTGACGGCGGTCGAGCGCGCCACCGAACGGGGTCTGCCGTTGCTGGCATCGCCGACCTCGGGTGGCACCCGGATGCAGGAGGGCACGATCGCCTTCGTGCAGATGGTGAAGATCGCCGGTGCGGTGGCCGCGCACAAGGCGGCGGGCCATCCCTATCTGGTGTACCTGCGCGATCCGACCATGGGCGGTGTCTTCGCGTCGTGGGGTTCGCTGGGGCACATGACGTTCGCCGAGCCGGGCGCCCTGATCGGCTTCCTCGGGCCGAGGGTGTACGAGGCGCTCTACGGTCATTCGTTCCCGGCGGGCGTACAGACTGCCGAGAATCTGTACCGCTCCGGCGTGATCGACGGCGTGCTGCCGATTCCGGTGTTCCGCCGCATCGCGCACCGCGTGCTGAACGTGGTGTACGGCACGGAATCGGCTGTGCCGGAGCCGAATTCCGATCCCGCCGCCGAGGCGCTGGAAACCGCTGCGGCCGAATCGGTTTCGCCGGCCTGGACGTCGGTGGTGCTGTCCCGCCGCCCGGACCGGCCGGGGCTGCGGCAGCTGCTGCGCCGGGCCACCGACCGAGTTCCGTTGTCGGGCACCGGACAAGGCGAGGCCGACCGGACCGTCGTGCACGCGCTGGCCCGCTTCCACGGCCGGTCGTGCGTGGTGTTCGGGCACGACCGCAGCGGTCAGACCCGCGAGAACACCATGGGCCCGGCGGCATTACGGGAGGCGCGGCGCAGTATGCACCTCGCGGCGGAACTGCGGTTGCCGCTGGTACTGGTGATCGATACCGCCGGCGCGTCGCTGTCCCGCGAGGCCGAGGAACGCGGCCTGGCGCCGGAGATCGCGCGCTGCCTGGCCGATCTGGTCACCCTGGACACCCCGACGGTCTCGGTGCTGCTGGGCCAGGGCACCGGCGGCGGCGCGCTGGCCCTGCTGCCCGCCGACCGGGTCCTGGCCGCCGCGCACGCCTGGCTGGCGCCGCTGCCGCCGGAGGGCGCCAGCGCCATCGTGTACCGGGACACCGCGCACGCACCGGAACTCGCTGCCGCACAACGTATCCGCGCGCACGACCTGCGCGCCGACGGGATCGTGGACCGGATCGTCGGCGAATATCCGAACGCCGCCGCCGAACCCGACGCCTTCGCGCAGCGGATGGTCGCCGCGATCGCCGCGACCCTCGGCGAACTGCGCGATCGATCGCCGGAGCAGCTGCGGGCGGACCGCCGGGCGCGGTACCGCCGGCTCGGATTGCCGCCACAGTGAGCTCGAACACACCCGGGCATGTCGTTGACGGGTCCGGAAACCGCTTCTACGGTCGGAACAGTGACCTTCAGTAGCGCAAGCAACACTGTGCCGACCGTCGTCCTCAACGACGGAAACGTCATTCCCCAGCTGGGTTTCGGGGTGTGGCAGGTGGCCAGCGAGGAGGCGTACGCCACCGTCGCCACGGCCCTCGAGGTGGGGTATCGCAGCATCGATACCGCCGCGGCGTACGGGAACGAGGCCGAGGTCGGCCGTGCCATCCGGGAATCCGGGGTGCCGCGCGACGAGGTCTTCGTCACCACCAAGCTGTGGAATTCCGATCAGGGCTACGACTCCACGTTGCGCGCCTTCGACAAGAGCATGGGCGAGCTGGGCCTGGAGTACCTGGACCTGTACCTGATCCACTGGCCGGCGGCGCAGGCGAACCGATTCGTCGACACCTTCCGGGCCTTCCAGGCGCTGAAGGCGCAGAACCGGATCGGTTCGATCGGCGTCTCCAATTTCACCGCCGACCATCTGCAACGGCTCATCGACGAGACCGGCGAAACCCCCGCCGTGAACCAGATCGAGTTGCATCCGAGCCTGTCCCAGGTGAAACTGCGCGGCTTCCACGCCGAGCACGGCGTCGCCACCGAGGCGTGGAGTCCGCTCGGTCAGGGCAACGAATTGAAGAACGCGACCGTCGTCGAGATCGCGGAGCAGACCGGCCGCACGCCGGCGCAGGTGATCATCCGCTGGCATCTGCAGCTGGGCAATATCGTGATCCCGAAGTCGGTCACCCCCTCGCGGATCGAGGAGAACTTCGACGTCTTCGCCTTCGAACTGACCACCGACCAGATGCGGCGCATCAACGAACTGGACACCGCCACCCGCATCGGTCCCGACCCGGACGAGTTCACCCTCGGCCTGGTGTAGTCCGCTCAGCGGCCGGGCAGGCCCAGATATTCGGTGAGTTCGACCGCGGCGGCCCGGCCGGCGCGGTTGGCGCCGATCGTGCTGGCCGAGGGGCCGTAGCCGAGCAGATGGATGCGGGGGTCCGCGGCGACCCGGGTGGCCAGCCGCCCGGTCATGGTGATGCCGCCGCCGGGCCCGCGCAACCGCAGCGGCGCGAGATGGTCCAGCGCGCTGCGGAATCCGGTGGCCCACAGGATCACCTGCGCGGGCTGGAAGGCGCCGTCCGCCCACCGCACGCCGTCGGGTTCGATGCGCCGGAACACCGGATGCCACTGCAACGCGCCGCGCGCCCGGGCCGCCCGCACCCGGTCGTCCACCGGTAGTCCGGTCACCGACACCACCGAGCGCGGGGGCAGGCCGCGGCGCACGCGGTCCTCCACGAGCGCGACCGCGCGCCGGCCGTCGTCCGGGGTGAACGGGGTCTCGCGCCAGCGCGGTTCGGTGCGCGACACCCAGGTCGTGGTGGTCACCTGCGAGATCTCGTCGAGCAGCTGGATCGCCGAGATCCCCGCACCGACCACGACGACGTGCGCACCCGCGAACTCCGCCGCCGTCCGGTAGTCGTGTGCGTGCAGTTGCCGCCCGGCGAAGGTCTCGGCGCCCGGGTAGTACGGGACGAACGGCTTCTCCCAGGTGCCGGTGGCGTTGATCAGACCGCGCACGCGCAGGGTCGTCGCGGGTGCGTCCGGGCCGGTCTCGGCGTGCAGCAGACCGTCGGCCTCGCCGGCCGGGCAGGTGGCGGGTGTGGCCCGATCGCACACCACCCGCACCGAGACCGGCCGGCGCACGGCGAGTTCGAAACGCTTCTCGTACAGCGCGAAATAGTGCGGTACGGCGGTGGCGGCGGGGACGTCGGCGGTATCGGCCGGCAGGGTCTCCGCGAACGACATCCCCGGCAGATCGTGGACGCGGTTCACGGTGGTCAGTGTCAGCGACGGCCAGCGGAACTGCCAGGCCCCGCCCGGTCCGGGTGCGTGGTCGACGATCAGGAAGTCCCGTTCGGGCCGCAGCCCGAGCCGGCGCAGGTGGTACCCCGCCGAGAGTCCGGCCTGGCCCGCGCCGATCACGAGGATGTCGACGTCGGCAGTGGTCACCAGCGTCACAGTACCGCTGGTGCGTCGGGTGCGGCCGGGCAACCGTCGGCCCCCTACAGTGAAGGCGACAATGCTCGTCGCACGACCGGGGAGGTCCGAACCATGCTGGGTGTGAGCCGCGATGGGGACGTGGTCACCATCGAACTGCAGCGCCCGCAGCGCCGCAACGCCCTCGACGAGGAGTTGGTGGGCGCGCTGCACGAGGCGGTGACGACCGCCGCGGCCGATTCCCGGGTGATCGTGCTCACCGGCGCCGGGCCGATCTTCTGCGCCGGCGCCGATCTCGACGGGGCGCATTCGGAACGGTTCCTGCGCGCGCTGATGGCGACGCTGCAGGCGGTCGAGAACGCGCCCGTGCCGGTGATCTCCGCGATCCACGGCGGTGCGCTGGGCGCGGGTGTGCAGCTGACGCTGGCCTCCGATCTGCGGGTGCTGAGCCCGGATGCCTTCGTCGGTATCCCGGCCGCGAAACTGGGTGTGTCGCTGGACAATTGGACCGTCCGGCGGCTCGCCGCACTGATCGGCGGCGGTCCGGCCCGGACCATGCTGCTCGGCGCGGAGCTGATCCCCGCGACCGACGCCTACAACTTCGGCTACGCCAACCGGATCGGTACCCCCGTGGACGCGCTGGCCTGGGCGAAGCAGATCGCGGCGCTGGCGCCGCTGTCGCTGCGTCACCTGAAGATGGTGCTCAACGACGACGGCGCCGAGACGCCGGAACAGGCCGCGGCGTTACGCGCGGCCTGGGAGAGCGCCGACGCCGAGGAGGCGATGGTGGCGCGCCGAGAGAAGCGAGCGCCGAAGTTCGTGGGCCGATGAGTGGCGTGCGTCGACCGCTTGCGGCGGTGCGGAGGATCGGGCTCGCGGCTGCCGGTGTGGCGGGCCTGACCTGGGTGGTCCGGGCGGTGTGGGAGATCCCGTCCGCGATGGGCGCCTCCGCCGCCGCGATCGCGCCGGTCGCCACGGGTGCGGTGGGCTATCGCAATCGCCAGTTCCACAACACCGAGCCGAGCGTCCAGGTCCGGCCCGGTTCGATGGTCTCGCTGCTGTTCTCGGCGCTGACCCGGCAGGGTGCCGGGCGGCCGCCGGGTGTGATCCCACTGGCCGTGCCGCAGGTCCCGGATCGGGCCGCCGAGCTGGCCGTCACCTGGTACGGCCACGCCTCGGCGCTGCTCGAGGTGGACGGCTATCGCATTCTCACCGATCCGGTGTGGAGCGAGCGGGTGTCGCCGTCGACGCTGGTCGGGCCCGCCCGGCTGCATCCGGTCCCGGTGCCGCTGACGGAACTGCCGCCGCTGGACGCGATCGTCATCTCGCACGACCACTACGACCACCTGGACCGCGAGACCGTGCGCGGCCTGGTCGAGGGCCACGACGCCCCGTTCGTGGTGCCGCTCGGCATCGGCGCACATCTGCGCGGCTGGCAGGTGCCGGATCGGCGGATCATCGAATTGGATTGGGGCGCTTCGGTTTCGCTGGCTGCCCTGGGTCGCGCGCACGATTCCGGCGACCTGGTGCTGACCTGCGGTCAGGCCCGGCACTTCTCCGGTCGCGGGCTGACCCGCAACACGACGCTGTGGGCGTCGTGGATCGTCCGGGGCCCGTCGCGGCGGGTGTACTTCGGCGGCGACACCGGGTACACGAGCGCGTTCGCGGAGATCGGCGCCACCGAGGGACCGTTCGATCTGACCCTGCTGCCGATCGGCGCATACGACGTGCACTGGCCGGATGTGCACATGAATCCGGAGGAGGCGGTGCGGGCGCACGCCGACGTGTGCGGCGGCGATCCGGGCCACGGCCTGCTGGTGCCGATCCACTGGGCCACCTTCAATCTGGCCTTCCACGAGTGGGCGGAACCGGTGCGCCGGCTGGTGTCCGCGGCCCGCGCCGCGGGAACCCCGGTCGCCGTGCCGATTCCCGGTGAGCGGATCGATCCCAATGCGCTGCCACCGCAGGACCCCTGGTGGGAAAATGTCCGCAGTGCGGCATCGCCGCCGCAGTAACGACAGGCGGCACCGCCGCAGCAGTATCAACAAGCGAAGAGAGTGCAGGGTCCGATGGGTCTGATCGATACGCTCAAGGGATTGGTTGGCCGGGGCAAGGAACTCGCCGCCGACAACGCCGACAAGATTCACGAGGCCGTCGACAAGGCGGGCGGATTCATCGACGAGAAGACCGGCGGCAAGTACACCGACAAGATCGAGAAGGGTACCGACGCGGTCAAGAGCGTGATCCCCGAGGTCCCCGCGGCCCCGGAATCCGACTCCGCACCCGAGACCGAGGCCGCCGCACCGGCGGCCGCGCCGGAGCCCCCGGCTGCGGAGGAGGCGGCGGTCTCCCCGGAGACCGCCGCTGCCGCCGAGCCGGAACCGGCCGAACCGGCAGCCACCGAACCGCCCGCGGAAACCGAGCCCCCCGTGGCCGAGGCAGTGGTCCCGGAGTCCGCGATCGGCGAGCCCCCGGTCGCGGTGCCCGCACCGGGCGTGGAACCCGAAACACCCGCCGCCGAGCCGGCACCCGCCGAGGCGGTGGTTCCCGAGTCCGCAATCGGCGAACCTCTCACCGAGGTACCTGCCCCGGCCGCGGAATCCACCACCGAATCCGCGGAGGCCGCTCCCGAGGAACCCGCCGCCGCCGAGCAGCCGAAGGAATAAGACCCGCTGGAGCTGAGCGGCCCTCGAGACCGAGGACCGCTCAGCTCTGGTGAGCGCCTGCCGCGGCGATGCCACCCGGTAGTCGGCCCCGGGATCAGGTAGCTGGACGACAGCGCGGGGTTGCTGGGGGACCGGCGGCTGATTGCCGAACCACGTGCGGTGAGGGTCGATGATCATGAACTTCGCTGTCCTGCACGGCAACAGGGCCCAACGTTCCGCACGGACCAAGGCGTCACTACCGCGGCGTATCCCGTCCCGCTAAGAGATCGCCGAGTTGGTGACCAGCACGCTACTGCTCCGGGTCTTCGCGGACCGCGAGGAGTCAGCTGAACCGAACCTGAACTTCGCCGTTCCCCTGCTGCTCCCAGGGCTGCTGACGGGTCATCGCGACTCGGTCGAAGCCGAACCAGAGTGGCGGCTTGCCGCCGAGGCCAGCGAGTCGGTGGCGATGTATCACCCGTGCCGCCGAGGACCGGGATCCGGGACTTGTCAGGGAATACGTCGTTGTCTGACAAAAGCAGAGCTACCAGGCCCTCCCTGGCACCCGTCCGACCGGTCGTAATTGTGTTAGACAGCAACCGCCGCGCGATCGAATTCTCCGGTGAGCACTCCAGTGGAGAATGCCTCCCATTCGTGGAGCGTATAGGTCAAAGTATCTGTGCCGTCAGAAAGCGAGACATTGCCGGTTGCACTGTAAGCGATGCTGGGAAGGCCATCGGTGCCCGCAGTGGTGCGATACTGCACCGCAGTGAGGAATGTTGGCCATTGTGCCGTGGCAATGCGGAGTATCGGTTGCTGGTCCGGATCGTTGGCGGGATTGCGCAGATATTTGCTGTCACGGATGAGCGTTGCTTCCGGCGTGAAGGCGATCTCGACGCAGTTCATGTTGCCTGATCGTATCGCCTTGAACCAACGTGGCGCGGTCATGCCTGTACTGTTGCAGTCCTTGCTCATCTGACATTTCTTCTAATCTATGAGTTGCTTGATGAAATTCAGGGATTGGTCCTGGTCGAGCGATTCCGCTTGGAGTTGACCAAAGACGGCTTTCAGGTTTCGTGTTCGTTCCTGATCTTCGATCAACTCGCCATAAGCGGGTGTCTCGGACCAGGCAAGCGCCGGCAGAGCGGGGCGGGCGAAATAAAAAATAAGGAAGGGGGCGTATGCGCGGATCGCCCCTGCGTGGCTGGTGAACGGAAGCACTCGGAAACTGAGAGTTGACTCGAGTCGTTCGATTGTTGTGGCGACGTGACGTAGTGTCGCACACACCAGTGAGGAGCGCGGGATCACCGACGAGGTGGGACAAATCATCCTCGCCGGGAACGAAGCCGCGACCTCGACTGACCAGCGCCGTTCGGACCGGGTTGTCGGTGCCGGCACTTACACTGCGACCATGGTCTCCCGTCGTGAATTCGGGGGTGTCGAGGTTGAGCTGACCAACCTCGACAAGGTGCTGTACCCCGCCACCGGTACCACCAAGGGGCAGGTTGTCGACTATTTCACCGAGATCGCGCCTGCTCTGTTGCCGCATGTCGCGCAGCGGGCGGTCACTCGGAAGCGGTGGCCGAACGGGGTCGCGGAGCCGTCGTTCTTCGAGAAGAATCTGCCCGCGCACGCGCCCAAGTGGTTGCCGCGGCGGTCGGTGGACCATTCGGATCGGCGGGTGACCTATCCGCTGCTCGACTCGGTTGCGGGGCTGGCCTGGATCGGGCAGCAGGCGGCGCTGGAAATCCATGTGCCGCAATGGCGTTTCGATGGGGAGGAGCGCGGGCCGGCGACGCGGCTGGTGTTCGATCTGGATCCGGGGCCCGGGGTGGGGCTGGCCGAGTGTGCGGTGGTGGCGTTGTCGATTCGCGATACGGTGCGTGATGTCGGACTGGACGCGTATCCGGTCACCAGTGGCAGCAAGGGAATTCACGTCTACGTTCCGCTGGATCGGACGCTCACCGGGCACGGCGCCTCCACGGTGGCGAAGCAGGTGGCCGCGGGACTCGAGCGGCTGCACCCCGAGCTGGTCACCGCCACGATGTCGAAATCCGCGCGGCCGGGCCGGGTCTTCCTGGACTGGAGTCAGAACAATCCGGCCAAGACCACCATCGCGCCGTACTCGCTGCGCGGCCGGGAGCGGCCGGCGGTGGCGGCGCCGCGCTCCTGGGACGAGATCGAACAGCCGAAAGACCTGCGGCAGTTGGGTTTCGAGGAGGTGCTTGCCCGCTGGCGCACCGGCGGCGATCTGCTCGCCGGGCTGGATCCGCCACTGCCGGAACGGGTTCCGGACGCGTTGTCCACCTATCGGTCGATGCGGGATCCGGCCCGGACCCCGGAGCCGGTGCCGTCCGAGCCGCCGCCGAGCGGCTCCGGCGACCGGTTCGTCATCCAGGAGCATCATGCCCGCCGCCTGCATTGGGATCTGCGGCTGGAGCGCGGCGGGGTGCTGGTGTCCTGGGCGGTGCCGAAGGGGCCGCCGACCTCCACCGGGGAGAATCGCCTGGCCGTGCACACCGAGGACCATCCGCTGGAATATCTCGACTTCCACGGTGCGATCCCGAAGGGTGAGTACGGCGGTGGCGAGATGACGATCTGGGATTCCGGCACCTACGAGACGGAGAAGTGGCGTGAGGACGAGGTCATCGTCCGGCTGCGCGGCACCCGGCTCGACGGGCGGTACGCGCTCATCCGGACGAACGGCAACCAGTGGCTCATGCATCTGATGAAGCCGGAAAGTGATGCCGGACAATCGGTTTCGAAGGATACGACCGGCCGATCCGCGCCGATGCCGCGCGGCCTGTCGCCGATGCTCGCGACCGCGGGTGACGTCTCCGGTCTCGACGCCGCCGAATGGGCCTTCGAGACGAAATGGGACGGTTTCCGGCTGATCGCCGAGATCGCCGATGGCGCGGTCACTCTGCACAGCCGCGCGGGCAACGTCGTCACCGGCCGCTATCCGCGGCTGGCGCGGCTGGGACAGGAACTGTCCGGGCACCGCGTCGTCCTCGACGGTGAGGCGGTGGTGTTCGACGATCACGGGGCGGCGAATCTCGGCCTGCTGCAAGCGGATGCGGCGCGGGCGGTGTTCGTCGCCTTCGATCTGCTGTATCTGGACGGAACCTCGCTGCTGCGCAAGCGGTATTCGGATCGGCGGCGGGTGCTGGAGGCGCTGGCCGCGCGGGCGCCGTCGCTGGTGGTGCCGCCGCGGCTGGACGGGTCCGGCGCGGATGCGTTGCGCTACAGCCAGGAACACGATCTGGAGGGGGTCGTCGCCAAACGGCACGACAGCGTCTATCTGCCGGGCCGGCGCGGCCAGTCCTGGATCAAGACCCGCAACTGGCGTACCCAGCAGGTGGTGGTCGGCGGCTGGCGGCGCAGTACCGCGCGGCCGTTCGCCTCGTTGCTGATCGGGGTGTGGCACGCGGACCGGCTGTACTACGTGGGCCGGGTCGGCACCGGATTCGACGAGCGGGAGATGGCCGATCTGGCGGCGCGGCTGCGCCGCCTGGAGCGCCGGACCGTCCCGTTCGACAACGAGCTCACCGCCGTGGAGCGCAAGGACGCGGTCTGGGTGACCCCGAAGGTCACCGGCACCGTGCGGTACATGAACTGGACCGAGGCCGGGCGCCTGTGGCACCCGGCCTGGATTCCCGCCTCGGATTAGCGGCGCCGGATCAGCGCTGCCACTTGGTGGTGCCGGCCGGCGCGATGAACGTGCCGGCGAGATCGATACCCGCGATCATCAGTGCGGGACCACCGACGACCAGGGTGCCGATGATGCCGCCCAGGGTGGCGCCGGTGATCACGCTGGCGACCACGGTGACGCCGCCCACGATGCCGATCAGACCCGCGACGGCGCCGAGTGCGGTGCCGAGCAGGGTCCCGATCCCGGTCGCGACGCTGAGCTGGGTGTTGAACGCGTCGAGCGCGCGCTCGTTCTCCAGTGCGGAGGCCACCGGGGTCGCGGCCACCGGGGCCGGCCGGGCCGTCGCGGCGTCCTTGACGGCGGTCAGCCCGAGGGTCCGGCCGTCGTCGCTGATCCGGTGCGGCAGTTGGTATTCCAGCCCGTCCTGGCGGAACGACAGTGGCAGGGTCACCAGGGTGCCGCCGGCCGCGTCGAGGATGTCGACCGTGCGTTGATCGCCGGCCACCCGGAAGGTTCCGCTGTCGAGGGCGGTCTCGATGACGTTGTCCTTCAGGGCGATCCGATAGTGCACATCCGGTGCGACCGGTGCCGCGGGCGTGGCCGGCGCGGTCTGCACGGTGGATTCCGGGGGCGCGACCGGATCTGCGTGAACCGTGCCCGACCCGAGGGCGACGGCCACGGCGACCGGCACCGCCGCCGTGGTGAAGGTGCGCAATTTCATTGCGGGTATTCCAATCTTCATCAGGTGGTGAAGTGACGAGCCGGGTGTGTCCCGGGCGCGCGGGATTCCCCTGCTGTGCTCACCCTCTGGTTTCTTTCCCGCCGTGCCCGGTGGCCGCGGCCGGACCCATCAAGATAACCGTACACGTTTCACAAATGTGGAGCGTCCGAAATCGCGTGCGAACTCGAAGAATCGATGATCACATCAGCAGATCGAGGGCCACCGCGGCCACGCACGCCGCGGCCACCATCGCCAGCGCGATCACATCGGCGCGGCCGGGCGCGTTCGGCCGGGCGGTGAGCTGTCCGGTGCCGCCGCGGGCGGTGATGGCCTCGCCGAGTTCCCCGGCGCGACGGGTGGATACGGCCATCGCGGCGGTGAGGATGTCGATCAGCGGATTGTCGGTGGCCCGTTGCAGCAGATTCTCCCGCGGCCGCAGCCGGCGCGCGGCCCGCAGGATGCGCATCTCGTCGAGCAGCAGCGGCAATCCGCGCAGGGTCAGCGCGACCACCACGGCCCATTCGTCCACGGGCAGGCGCAGTTTGCGCAGCGGCGCGCCGAGGGTGGCCAGCGCGGGCGCGATATCGCCCATCGGGGTGGTCCAGGCGATCAGGAACGAGGTGGCCAGCAGCACCAGCCCGAAGATCAGCACCTGCACATAACGCACCACGGCCGCGCTGCCGACCGGGACGTTGATCAGCGCCCCGGCCGCCAGCAGCGCCCAGAACCACCAGGGCAGCCGGGGCAGGGTGCCCAGCGGCAGCCGCGCCGCCAGGCCCGTCGCGATCAGGAAGGCCACCATCACGCCGAGCACCGGCCAGCCGGGCAGGAACATCAGCAGCACGCCGACCGCGAACGCGGCGATCATCTTGGTACCGGCCCACAGCCGATGTACCGGGCTGTCGACGGGTACCTCGCGCAGGATCACCGCGCTCATCGTGGACCTCCGAGTGCGTCGGGCCGGTGCAGGGGTGTGGTCCAGGCCGGGTGTGCCGCGGCCGCCACGGCGGGTGCGGCGGTGGCCGTGGTCTCCAGGATGCGGCCGGATTCCAGGTGGACGGTGCGATCGCAGAGCATCGCGGCGTCCTCGATGTCGTGGGAGATCACGATCAGGGTGAGACCGGAATCCCGCAGGCGGGCGAGCAGTTCCACCACCTCGGTGCGGCCCTGCGGGTCCAGCCCGGCCAGCGGTTCGTCCAGGACCAGCAGTTGCGGGCGCGCGGCCACGATCGCCGCGAGCACCACGCGTTTGGCCTGTCCGCCGGACAGTTCCTCCACCGAGCGCGAGGCCAGTGACCGATCCAGGCCGACCGCGTCCAGCGCGCGCCCGACCGCTCCCGATCCGGTGCCGCGCCCCCACGCCGCGATCTCCGAGCCGACGGTCTGCCGCTGCAACTGCAGCCGGGAATGCTGGAAGGCCAGCTCCACCGCGCCGATCCGCCGGTGCACCGGCTGCGATCCGCCGGTGCCGTGCAGCACACAACTACCGGAGGTCGGCACGACCAGCCCGGCCATGATCCAGGCCAGCGTCGACTTGCCGGACCCGTTGCCACCCACCACCAGGACGGCCTCACCCCGCTGCACGACCAGGTCGACACCGTGCAGAGCCGGTGCGGCCCAAGGAGTTTCGCGATCGTAGGTGTGCCGGACTTCGCTGAGTTCCAGCAACGGCGGACCGGAGTATCCGGTCGCCCCGGCGTAACCGGTTGCGGCCCCGGCATACTCGACCGGCAACCCGGCCGGCCGGACCGCGGGCCCGGCGTATCCGGGGATCGGCCCCGGATCGCCGCCGCCCGGCACGATGCCGGCCGCCGTCGGGGTCCGGGCCGATCGGTGCCGTACCGAGGGCCGCGGCCAGGCGGGCAGGCGGTCGACCTGACGGCCCCCGGCGACGTGGACCACCCGGTCGGCCGCGGCGGCGTCGGCCTCGTGATGGGTGACCAGCACCACCGCCATCGCATGCCGCCGCGGTAGTTCGGTCAGCAGGGCGACCAACTCGCGGCGGCCCTCCGGGTCGATCATCGCCGTCGCCTCGTCGGCGATCAGCAGGACCGGTCGCCGGGCCAGCGCGGCGGCCACGGCGAGCCGCTGCTGCTGCCCGCCGGACAGGGTCGCGGTCTCGCGGCCGCCGAGCCCGCCGAGGCCGACCTCGCGCAACATCTCGTCGATGTCGACGTCCGCGGCGGCCTCCCGTGGCAGCCCCCACACCACGTCGTCGGCGACGAGGACGCCGAGGGTCTGACTCTCCGGGCGCTGCAGGACCAGGGCGGTACCGCCGCGCAGTCCCAGGCCCGCGGAACCGGGCCGATCGACCGTGCCGGTGGTCGGCGGCCGTCCGGCCAGCACCCGGGTCAGGGTCGACTTGCCGGAGCCGTTGTGCCCGACCACAGCCACGAATTCGCCGACGTCCACGGTGAGCTCGATACCGGACAGCGCGTCGGCGCGCGCGCCCGGATAGCGGAACGACACGTCGTGCAGCGCGACCGGCAGCGGGCCGATCGGCCGGTCGTCCGGCGGCGCGGCCAGCAGATCGCGGCCGGGCAGCCATTCCAGCCGGTCCAGCACCCGGCCGAGGACGAACCAGGAGAACACCGCGGCGGACAGCACGCCACCGAGCACGCTCGCCGCGACCAGCACCCACCACCAGTGCAGCGCGAGATCGGTGAGGCGCGCGACATCGTCGCCCAGCGGCCGCAGCGCGGGCTGCCGCGCGGCCAGGTTGGCCACCCCGCGCGACGCGTTGCGGATGTTGTCGAACAGCAGCGCCCGCGACTGGGTGAACAGCAGCAGCGTGCCCACCGCGAACAGCGACCAGCCGACGCCGGCCAGTACCGACAGCCCCAGCACGGCCGCCAGGCCGCCGCCGCGGCGCTTCACGGTGCCGATGATCCCGCCGATGGTCGCCGCCGACACCACCGTGCCCGCGGACGCCAGCCCGGCGGCCACGAAGGTCACCAGGGTGGCCGAGACGGTGGCGGCCAGGCTCGCCCGCAGCCGGTAGCGCTGGGCCAGCAGACCCATCGGCACGGCCGCGACCAGCTGCAACGCGGCAGCGAACGGGATCACCGAGCCGATGGTCACCAGTCCGACGGTGACTCCGCCGAGCACCGCGGCGGTGGCGAGCTCGATCGGGCGCAGCGCACCGTGCGTGGGGGACAGGCCGTCGCCGACCGGGGATACTGCGGTCACGCCGTCAAGTCTGCCAGTCGCCGCGCGGTACGGACCGGCATCGCGGCTGGGCCGAGGTCGCCGTCACCGTGGCGCAGTGTTCCGAACCGGTACAACGAATCGGTATTTCCGGCCATAATCGGCGGATGGCGACGGTGCAACAGGCGGATGTGCGGGACTGGGACTTCCCGAGAGGGGTGGCCAGTGCGGCGCTGATGGTCGGTTACGCCGGTGAGCACGGGGTGTCGCCGGCCCGGATGCTGCGCGGGACCGGACTCTCGGATCGGGCGCTGTCGGATCCGAACGCGCAGATCGACGCGCGGACCGAACTGGCGGTGATCCGCAATCTGGTCCGGACGCTGGGGTCCGAGCCGACCGATCTGGGGATCGCGGTGGGGCGGCGGTACCGGATCACCACCTTCGGCATCTTCGGCTTCGCCTGCGTGTCCAGTCCCACCCTCGGCGAGGCGATCGCCTTCGCGCTGCGCTATCTGGAGCTCAGCTTCACCTTCTGCATCCCCGTGACCCGGTGGGAGGAGGGCGAATACGTGGCGTACGTGCACGACGAACGGGTGCCCGCCGATGTGCGCCGGTTCCTGGTCGAGCGCGACGTGCTGGCCATGCATCAGGTGATGACGGATCTGCTCGGTCATCCGCCGGTCCTGCTGCGCGCCGAATTCGATTATCCGGAGCCGGAATACGTCGAGCGGATGACCGAGATCCTCGGCGTGCGGCCGCGGTTCGGCCGGTCGCGGAATCTGCTCGTGATGGATCCGGCGACGCTGGATCAGCCACTGCCGCAGGCGAACGAGCACACCTGGGCGATGTGCCTGGCGCAGTGCCGGGAGCTCGTGCACCGGCGTCGCGCCCGCACCGGCATCGCCGCCGAGGTGCGCGGCCGGCTGGTGCCCCGCGGCGGTTCCGACGGCATCACGACGCCACCCGGAATCGATTCGGTGGCAAAGGATCTCAATATGAGTACGCGCACGCTGCGGCGCCGGCTGGTGGACGCGGGCACCAGCTACCGAGCGCTGCTGGACGAGGTGCGGCACGCACTGGCGGAGGAGATGCTCGGTGCCACACCACTTTCCGTGAGCGATATCGCGATCCGGCTGGGCTATGCGGAGGCCTCCACCTTCATCTACGCGTTCCGGCGCTGGACCGGCACCACCCCCTCGGCGTACCGGCGCGAGCGGGTGACCGTCGCGGGGGTGTGAGCGACCGCGAATTCAGCTGGGCTGCACGGCGATCCGGCCGCCCATCGGCACGGTACGGACGATGGTGGTCAGCCGCCGGTCCTCGATCACGTGCAGCAGGATCGACGGGTCGGGGCCGTAGTCGATCGGCACCTCACCGGGCCGGGCCACCTCCCAGACGCCGCCGATCAGCGACGCCACGCTCGGCGCGACCACCAGCGGCCGGCCGCCGAACAACGTGGTGCCCATGGCGTGCATATGCCCGCTGATCACACCCACGATCCGCTCGTCGGCGGCCACCACGGACTCCAGCGGTTCGGGGTTGATCAGCCGGATCGGGTCCACCACCGTGCTGTACATGGGCAGCGGCGGATGGTGCAGGGCGATCAGGACCGCGTCCCCGGCAGGGGTGTCGCGCAGGACATCGGCGAGCCAGGCCAGGGTTTCGGCGGACAGTTCGCCGCCACTGTGGCCGGGCACGGTGGAGTCCAGCAGGGCGACGGTGACATCCGGCAGTCGCAGGACCTGGTTCAGTGGTCCGGTGGTGGGCGGCTCGCGCAACAGCACCTCGCGCAGGGCGGCCCGATCGTCGTGGTTGCCGGGCATGAATCGCACCTCGACGTCGGCGAGCAGTGCGGTGCGGGCCTGTTCGTACTGGCCGGGCCGGCCGGTATCGGTGATGTCGCCGGTGACCAGGATGGCATCGGGCCGGCGGGGCAGGTCGGCGAGATAGGCCATCACCGCCTCGACTCGCTCGGCATTGTGTTCGTGCAGGTCGAAGTGGGTATCGCTGAGCTGCGCCAACAGGATCATCGGCTCGCTTTCTCTCCGATCGCGCCTTTGCGCCCGAACGTGCCGGTCCCGGCACCTTCCCAGGCTAGAGGCCCGGACACGCCCGCGTCTGCATGAGACTCGCCACCGAATATAGCCAGTGGATATGAATGCGCCTGTCGGTGCTCACGCCGAGCTGAGGATCGTGGCCGGGTCCGCGGTGATCGGATCCGGGCCGGTGGCCCAGAAATCCGAGCCGGGTGCGGCGGTCAGATCGAGCTCGCCACCGCGCCAGGGCGCGGCCAGCCGCAGCCGCCAGGAGTGCAGATGGGTGCGGTCGCAGAGTTCGGACCGGTCGAACAGCGGGTCACCGGCGATGGGGTGCCCGATCCAGGCCAGGTGCACGCGGATCTGGTGGCGGCGGCCGGTGATCGGCCGGATCGCCAGCACGGTGTGCGTCGCGGTGCGGTGCACCGTGGTGAATTCGGTGCGCGACGGATAGTTCCGGCCGGCCAGCAGGTCCGCGGGGGCCACCGCCCAGGTATCGCCGGTGCGGGTGATCCGTTCGCGCGGCGCCGCGATCCGCACCCGATTCTTGCGGCCGACACTCAGCGGCAGCTCGATGACGCCGTGATCCGGGAGTCCGGTGGAGGCGGTGATCGCCAGATACCGCTTGTCCGCGGTGCGTTCGCCGAACTGGCGGGTCAGCGGCCCGTGCGCGGCGAGATCCTTGGCCAGCAGCACCAGCCCGGAGGTCACCTTGTCGATCCGGTGCACCGGATACAGCCGTTCGCCGTGCGCGGCGGCCTGCTCCACCAGATCGGAGTCGTGCCGCTCGCCGGTCACCGAGATCCCGGCCGGTTTGTTCAGCGCGAGGATCGCCTCGTCCTCCTCGATCCGGCAGCGTTCGCGCAGCTCCGGCCAGTTGATCTCCACCGGGATCAGGGTAGAGGTCAGCCGGTCGCGGGCCGGGAACCGGTGCGGATCAGCGGTGCGACGAACCGTTCCAGCACGGCCCGCTCCTCGGCCTCGGTACCGCCGGGGACGGTGAGCAGCGAGACGATCACCCGGGTCAGCCACTGCGCCAGGCTCGGCTCGCCCGGATCGTGCGCGGCGTCGCCGGCCGTGGCCGGCAGCGAGTCGGCGATGGCGGTGACGACCGCCGAGGTCTCGGCCAGTTCCAGCGCCAGACCCGCGTCGCCGGGCCGGAACCACGCGATCAGCAGCGGATCCGCGCGCACCACCCGCAGACTCGCCAGCACCCCCGCCACCAGTTGTGCGGCCGGATCGCCGATATCGTGGATCTCGGCCGCGACCTGCGCGCCCACCCGCCGCGCGGCGCGGTGCACGAAGGCCCGCTGCACCGCGCGGCGGCTGTCGAAGTAGCGGTACAGCGTCGCCCGGGAACAGCCCGCGGCCTTCGCGATATCGGCCATCTGGGTGGCGGCGACGCCGCGTTCGGCGAATTCCGCGGCCGCGGCGTCGAGGATCCGCTCGGCGGCCCGCATCGAGTGCTCCGCGCTGAGCCAGCCGCTCATACCGTGGCCGCCCGTGCGGCATCCGCCACGAACGGCACCCGCACCGGCCAGCGCACATAGCTGCCCTCGGCGTATTCGACGCCGTCCGGATCGACCGCGAAATCCGGGCAGCGCGCGAGCAATTCGCGCAGTGCGACGGTGGCCTGCATCCGTGCGGCCGCCGCGCCCAGGCAGTGGTGGTTGCCGTGGCCGAAGGTGACGATGCCGCGCGGACTCCGGGTGACGTCGAGTTGATCTGCGTCCGAACCGAATTCGCGCTCGTCGCGATTCGCCGAGGCGTACAGCAGCAGTACCCGGCGGCCGGCCGGGACGGTCACGCCGTGCAGTTCCACCTCGCGGGTGGTGGTGCGCGCGAGACCCTGCACCGGGGAGGTGAGACGCAGGAATTCGTCGATCGCGCCGGGGATCAGATCCGGATCGTCGATCAGCCGCTGCCGCTGCTGCGGGAACCGGGTCAGCAATTGCACCGCGCCGCCGAGGTTTCCGGTGGTGGTGTCGTTACCGCCGGACACCATGGTGAAGGCGAATCCGAGGATCTGCAGGATGCCGCCGACATCCCCGTCCGCCCCGAGCCCCGAGGCGATCAGATGCGAGACGGTGTCGTCACCGGGTTCGCGGCGGCGGCGCTCGACCAATTCCGTGAAGTACCCGGCCAATTCGGCGACCGCCTGTTGCGCACCCGCCAGCGCGCCGGTGGCGGAGGCGCCGACGATGGCATGGCTCCAGGAGTCGAAGCGCTGCCGATCGGCCTCGGGCACACCGAGATAGTGCGCCACCACCATCGTGGGCAGCGGCTTGAACAACTCCTGCGAGATGTCGCCGCCGCCGGCCGCGCGCAGCGCCTCGAGCCGCTGCACCACGAAATCTCTTACCGCGGGCAGGATCTCCTGCACCTGCCGCGGGGTGAAACCCTGGGCGACGCGACGGCGGAACGCGGTGTGATCGGGTGGATCGGTGAAGACGAACGGGCGGTTCTCGCCCAGGCCGATCTCGGCGATGTCGTGGTAGTCGACGGTGAGGCCCGCGGCGGAGGAGAAGGTTTCGGGATCGCGCACCGCGTCGTAGACGTCCCGGTAGCGCGACAGGACGTAGTAGTCCTCGGCCGGGCGGTCGGCCGGCACCACGTGGTGCACCGGATCATGTTCGCGCAGTGCGGAATACATCTCCCAGGGGTCGCGCCAGGTAGCGCCGGACCGCAGTTCGAACCGAGTCGAGTGAGACAGATCGCCGTCCATGTATCGACGGTAGGACACCCAGCGGCGACTGTCTATAACTTGTTGCAGAAATGGCCGAAATGGAGAACCTGTTCAGCGCGGCGGGAAGCGCGCGGCCGGCGCGGCCGCCCGCTGTCCGCTCGCCCGGTCCAGCAGTTCGGACACCAGCGCGGGCGGCACCGGATCGAAGTGGCGATACCACTGGCCGAGGGTGTGGAACAGCGCGGGCGTCTCCAGGCAGACCACGTGGTCGGCGTGCGCGGACAGTTCGAGGATGGGCCGGCAGGCGCCGACCGGGGTCGCGAACACGATCCGGGCCGCGCCGCGCGCCCGCGCCAGGGCGCAGGCCGCGCGGGCGGTGGCGCCGGTGGTCACGCCGTCGTCGACGAACACCGCCGTGTACCCGGCGATCGACAGCCGGTCCCGGCCGGCCCGGAAGCGGGCGGAATCGTTGCGCACGGCCTCCCGGGCGATCCGTTCGACCCGGCTCTGCTCGGCCGGATCGATCAGGGCCCGCCGCACCTGCTCGTGGTCGACGACGCGCACCGCGCCCTCGGCGACCGCGCCGAACGCCTGCTGATGCGAGCCCGGCGCGGCCAGCCGGCGCACCACCGCGATATCCAGCGGCAGCCGCAACGCCGCGGCCACCTCGTACGCCACCGGCACACCCCCGCACGGCAGCCCGAGCACGACCGTCTCCGGCCCGCGAAAGGGCCGCAGGCGCTCGACGAGTCGGCGTCCTGCTTCACGGCGGTCGAAAAATGGCATCCGTTTCACCAGGTGTCGGTTGCGAAAGAGGGCCCACCACACCCGGCCCGGGAAGACAGCAGGCCACTCTACCCGCGAGCTCCTTTCGCGGGTACGGAAACCCCGCGGTTCGCGGGGTCCCGACGGTGGAAACGATCGTCGCGCGATACCGATTCGCCTCCCGTACCATCCTGGGCGAGACAGCGTGACGACGGGAGGAGGGGGCGATCTTGGCACCTCGTCTGCCGGGGTCACTGCGGACCGGGACCCGGTGGTTGCGGCGATTCGCCGTGACGACGCCCGGTGTGCTCGTCGCCATCGCTTTCGGGGCCGTATTGCTGTGCCTGGTCACCGGACTGGTCGGGGCGAACGAACTCAACGACCGGACCGGCCGGCGCGACGCCGCGCTGCAACGGGAGGAACCGCTGGCCGACGCGGCGCAGCGGTTGTATGTCGCGCTGTCCGCCGCGGATGCCTCCGCGGCGAGCGCGTTCCTGTCCGGCGGGGTCGAATCACCGCAGATCCGAGCGCAATACGAGCAGTCGCTCACCGATGCCGCGAATGCACTGGCTGCGGCCACCGCCGGCGTCGGCGATCCGGACACCCGGCAGATCGTCGCCCGCATCGACGCCGATCTGCCCGTCTACACCGGACTGGTGGAGTCGGCGCGGGCGAACAACCGCCAGGGCTTCCCGGTCGGTTCGGCCTATCTGCGCGAGGCGTCGGCGCTGATGCAGAATTCGTTGCTGCCCACTGCGGCCCGGCTCACCACCCAGCGCTACGCGGCCGTGCGCGCGGACCAGGGGGTACTGACCCGGCCGCCGTGGATCACCGTGGTGCTGCTGCTCCTGGTGATCGGCGGCGCGGTCGCCGGTTCCCGGATCCTGTTGCGGCGCACCAACCGGCTGTTCAATCTCGGACTGGTCGCCGCGGCCGCGGCCGCCGTACTGGCCCTGGTGTGGATCGTGGCCGCGACCGTCGCGGCGCACGGCGCGATCGACGGCGGCCCGGGTGGAACCGCGGCCCGCACCGAGAATCTCGCGCGGGCACGGATTCTGGCGCAGCAGGCCCGCACCGACGAAACCCTGGAACTGATCACCCGCGGCGACACCCAGGCGCCCGAGGACGATTTCAAGGCCAAATCCACCGCGCTGCGCGATCAACTCGCCGCCGCGGCCGGTCCCGGATCGCCCATGCCGCAACAACTCGCGCGCTGGCTGGACGGCCACCAACTGCAGGTGAACGCCTACAACGGCGCCAACTACCTGTCGGCGGTGGATCAGGCGATCGGTTCCGGACCGGACTCGTCGGCCCGGCGTTTCACCGACCTCGACGGATCGTTGCGCGACGCGATCGCCGGCAGCCGCGACCACCTGCGCGCGGATATCGGTGACGGTGGTGGCAGCTGGAGTGGCTGCGATCTTGGCACACTGGGATTGATGGTGTTCGCGGCCATCGCCGCCGTCGGCGGATTGTGGCCGCGGCTGAAGGAGTTTCTGTGAGTGCCGGGCGACTGTTGCGGGTCGTGGTGGCCGCCACCGCGGTGCTGGCGGCCGGCTGCGGCGTGGACACCCGGGTGCCGGTGACGACGGCCCCGTCGGCGGTGCAGCCGCAACCGCCGGGTGCGCAGCCGATCACCATGTCGGGTGCGGTGGACAACGGCTGCGACGTGGAGGCCAGTCTCCGGCCCGGCGCGCAGCCGCAACCCGGTGCCATGCCGCCGAATTCGGTGATGGCGAGAATTCTCGCCAAGGGCCGGCTGACCGTCGGCGTCGACCAGAACACCTACCTGTTCGGCTACCGCAATCCGGCCACCGGCCAATTGCAGGGCTTCGACATCGATCTGGCCCGGGAGATCGCCCGCGACCTGTTCGGGGATCCGAATCGGGTGGAACTGCGGTCGGTTTCGACCGCGGGCCGGGTGCCGGCATTGCAGAAGGGGCAGGTCGACCTGGTGGTCCGCACCTTCTCGGTGACCTGCGACCGCCGCCGCGACGTCGACTTCTCCAGCGTGTACTACCGTGCGCCGCAACGGATTCTGGTGCCGATCGGCTCGGGTATCCGCTCCAACGCCGACCTCGCGGGCAAGCGGGTGTGCGTCACCTTCGGCTCCGATTCCACGGCGCCGCTGCTGGCGATTCCGAATCCGCCGATCGTGCAGGGCGTGGACAACTGGACCGACTGCCTGGTCGAACTGCAACAGGGCCAGGTCGACGCGGTCCGCACCGACGAGGCCATTCTGGCCGGCCTCGCGGCCCAGGACCCGAATCTCCAATTGATCGGCGACGCCATGGGTTTCGAGCCGTACGCGGTCGGATTGCCCAAGGGCGAACCGGAATTCGTGCGATTCGTGAACGGCGTGCTGGAACGCATCCGCAGCGACGGCACCTGGCAGCGCCTGTACGCCACGAACCTCACGCCCCTGGGTCCGTCGCCGGGGCCGCCGGCCGCCCGCTACAGCGATTGAGGCGACGATGTACGCCTTGACCGTTGCCGAGATCGACACCGAACTGGCCACGCGGGGCAGGGAGATCGACGCCGTCACCGCGACACTGCTGGAGCTGGACCGGCATCCGGGCCTGACGCTGCTGCGCGGCTTCCCGCCGGCCGGGACGACCGCGCAGCGCTGGCCGCCGATCCAGCGGCAACTGGACCTGATGTGGACGGATTTCGGCCGCCTCCAGTCGATCGTGGAGGAGGCTCGCGCGATCCGGGCCCGTCGGCACCGGCCCACCGACGCCGAGCGCGCGGAGCTGACCCGGCTGTTGCGGGAACGTCCGCACGAGGTGTCGCGCACCCCGATCCCGATGGCGCAGCGCACCCTGACCGGTCCGGGGGAGCAGGTGCTGTTCGTCGGCATCGCCGACACCCTGGACCGGATGCGCCGCACCTTCCCGGCGATCGCCGAATTCCTCGACTCCGTCGACGCGCGCAATTCCCGGGTGCTGACCGGCCTGGCGCCCGTCCAGGCCCGGCTGGACCGGCTCGGCGGCGCCACCGCCGAACTCGTCGACATCGGCGCCGCGGTGGCCGAACTGCTGGCCCGCTCGGCCACCGACCCGCTGTCCCTGTCGCCCGCGGACGCCGACGCGCGGATCGCCGCACTGGCCGAGCGGGTGCGCCGGGAGGACGAGGCGCTGGCCCAACTGCGGACGCTGCTCGCGGACTGGCCCACCGCGATCGCCGAGACCCGGGGCCGCCTCGACGCGCTGCGCGTCGCCGCCGGCCGCGCCGACCGGATCCGCGCCGAGGTGGAGGAGAAGATACTCACCGCGGCGCTGCCTCGGCGTCCCGATCCGACCCGGGCCCCGGCCGCCGATCTGAACGTGCTGGCCGCCGGTGCGGCCACCGCCGCCACCGCCGTGACCCTGCTGGACATCCGCCGCCGGATCGAGGCCGCCGGCCGGGCCGTCGCGGCCGACGAGGAACTGGCGCAGGGCCTGCTCGACCGCCGTGCCGAACTCCGCGGCCGGCTCGGCGCCTATCAGGCGAAGGCGGCCCGGCTGGGGGTCGGCGAGGACCGCGACGTGCTGTCCTGCCATCGCCTCGCCGACGGCCTGCTGGCCCACCACCCCTGCGACCTGGCGGCCGCCACCCGTGCCGTCGCCGACTATCAGCAGATCATCGCGGAGAAATCGGGGAGGCGGGGATGAAATGCCGCGAAACCGGCTGTGCCGGAACGGTGATCGACGGTTACTGCGTCCACTGCGGGATGGCAGCGGAGTCGCCGGGCACGGTGGTGCCCGAACCGCCGGGCACGGTGGCGGTGGAATCGCCGGGCACGGTGGCGGTGGAATCGCCGGGCACGGAGGCGGTGGAATCGCTCGGCACGCAGGCGGTGGAACCATCCGGTACGGAGGCGGTGGAGCCGCTCGGTACGGTGGCGGCGGCGCGGACCGGTCCGTCGACCGCGCGGACGGTGCGCACCCGCACGACCGGTTCGCGGCGGCGTAATCGGCGCGGGGCCGGGCTGGTGGAGGTGCCGCCGGTACCGCGGGTGGATCCGGCGACGGCGGTGCTCACCGATCCGTGTGTGCCGGAGTCGAAACGGTTCTGCGCCAAGTGCGAACAGCCGGTCGGCCGCGGGCGTGACGAGCGGGCCGGCCGGGCCGAGGGCTTCTGCGCGCACTGCGGTACGCGATTCTCCTTCGTGCCCAAGCTTTCCCGGGGCGAGCTGGTCGGCAATCAGTACGAGGTGGCGGGGGCGCTGGCGCACGGCGGGCTGGGCTGGATCTATCTGGCCGTCGATCGTCAGGTCAGCAATCGCTGGGTGGTGCTGAAAGGTCTGCTGAATTCGGAGGATCCGACCGCGATGGCCGCCGCGCTGGCGGAGCGCCGATTTCTCGCCCAGGTCGAGCATCCGAACATCGTCAAGATCTTCAATTTCGTGGAACACACCGGATCCGACGGTGTCCCAGTCGGTTACATCGTGATGGAGTACGTCGGTGGCACCTCACTGGATCAATTGCTGCGGGATCGGCTCGACGGGCGGGACGGTCATCTGCCGCCCGCCCAGGCGATCGCGTACGTGCTCGACATCCTCCCCGCGCTCGGTTACCTGCACGGACTGGGCCTGGCCTACTGCGATTTCAAACCGGGCAACGTCATGCTGACCGCGGAGCAGCCGAAGCTGATCGACCTCGGCGCCGTGATCGCGATCGACGACGAGGACAGCCCGATCTACGGCACCGCCGGCTATCAGGCGCCGGAGATCGCGCGCACCGGCCCGACCGTCGCGAGCGAGGCCTACACGGTGGGCCGCACCCTCGCCGTGCTGATGATGAAGGTGCCGCAGCGTGACGGGCATTTCGCGGATCTGCCCGGCCCGGATACCGAACCGCTGCTGGCCGGTCACGACTCCCTGCACCGATTCCTGTTGCGGGCCACCGATATCGATCCGGACGCGCGCTTCGGCTCCATGGAGGAACTGGCCGAACAGCTGACCGGGGTGCTGCGCGAGGTGCTCGCGACCGGCGACGGCCGGCCCCGGCCGCCGGAACAGCCGATCAACTTCGGACCGCCGCGGGCGCCGTTCGGGATCGCCGCCGTGCCCACGCCGCGCGAGATCGTCGCGGCCCTGCCGGTGCCGCTGGTCGACACCGGCGATCCGGGCGCGGCCCTGCTGGCCGCGACCACCGGGACGACGGTCGCGGAACTGGAAACCGGCCTGGCCGGCGGCAGCGACGAGTCGGTGGAGATCCCGCTGCGGCTGATCCGCGCCGCGATCGAATCCGGTGACGCCGCCGACGCGGGCCGCCGCATCGGCGACCTGGCCCCGGTGGTGGGCGCGGACTGGCGACTGGCCTGGTTCCGCGGCGCCGCTCGCCTGATCGAGGGCGAATTCGATTCCGCGGCAGCGGAATTCGATGCGGTCTACAGTGCACTACCGGGTGAGGCGGCGCCGAAACTGGCGCTGGCCGTGGCCTCGGAACTGGGCCGCGCCGCGGCGGGCGCCGACCCGGACGCGGAGACCGGCCGCTACTACGAAACCGTATGGCAGACCGATCATGCCCACGTGTCGGCCGCCTTCGGCCTGGCCAGGCTGCGGCGCGCGGCCGGCGACCGCGCCGGCGCAGTGGCGGTGCTGGATCAGGTCGAGCCGTCCTCGGCGCTGTATTCGGAGGCCCGCGTCGCGGCGGTGGAGGCCCTGCTGCACGATCGGAATCCCACGGAGATCACGGAGGAACTGTTGCGCGACTGTGGCGAACGGGTGAGCCGGCTGACGCTGGACTCCACCCGCCGAGCGGTCGCGGTCCGCTCGCTGGTGCTGGAGACCTCGCTGCGCTGGCTGGCCGCGGGGCATCGTCCCGGCCCGGCGCCGTTGCTGGGCAACAGCTTCGACCTCGGCGGGGTCCGGGCCGGGCTGGAATCGTGCTATCGCGCGGTCGCCCACGACACCGGCGACATGTGGCGGCGCTTCGCACTGGTGCAGCGCGCCAACGAGATCCGGCCGAGGTCGGTCCTGTGAGCGCGCCGAACCGATGCCCCGCCTGCGGGGCCGAGATCGCCGGGCCGGCGGACCGGTTCTGCGAGAACTGCGGCCGGGACCTGAATCCCGCCCCCGACGAACCCGCGACCACCCTCCCGATCCCGACCGGGGAGCCCGGGATCCCGCACACGACCCTGCCCGCGACGGCCGCGGATGCGTCGGCCCCCTGCGCGGGCTGCGGCGGCACCGGTTTCGACGCCGACGGCTACTGCGCCGGCTGCGGCGAACTGCGCAGCCCGCCGGACGGCAGTTCGGCCGATCTGGGCGCGGTACTGCTGAGCACCCATCGCGGAAAAGTGCACGCGCACAACGAGGATGCGGTGTCGGCGACCGTGGTCGACGACGGATCCGGCCCGGTGGCGGTGATCGTGCTGTGCGACGGGGTGTCCACCTCCTCGGATCCGCAGGCCGCGTCCGGCGCGGCGGTTCGCGCCGGTGGCGAGGGCATCGTGGCGGCCCTGGCCGGGGGCCGGGATCCGGTGGCGGCCAGCAGGTTCGGACTCGACGCGGCCTTCGAGGCGGTCCGCGCGACGGCGGGCCGGGATCGCAACGCGCCGTCGTGCACCTATGTCTCGGCGATCGTGCGCCGCGACCCGGCGGCCGCCTCCGGCGACCCGCAATACGAGATCACCGTCGCGAATGTCGGTGACAGCCGCGGCTATTGGCTGGCGGCCGGGTCCGAGTCGCGCCGGCTGACCGTCGACGATTCGTGGGCGCAGGTCGTGATCGCCGCCGGACAGCTCGACGAGGCCACGGCGATGCGCGATCCCCGCGCGCACGCGCTGGTGCGCTGGCTGGGTGCGGATTCCACCGATTCCGCCGCCACCACCGATATCCGGACCCACCGGGTCGGCGGTCCCGGGCTGGTACTGCTGTGCAGCGACGGACTCTGGAACTATCTGCCCGGCGCCGACGATCTGGCGAACCTGGTCGCCGCGACGGCCCCGGACGCGGCGGCGAACGCACTGGTCGACTTCGCGCTCGCCGGCGGTGGCAGCGACAACATCACGGTCGCGCTGGTGCCCGTGCCCATGCCGGGGCAGTCGCGCGCGAAGAGCACACCCTGGTCGCGAACGGGAGGAGAACAACGGTGAGCACCGGGTCGGAATCTGGCAGAGCCGATGGGGGGCAAGGCATTTCGGTGACCATCGACCAGAACTCGTATCTGGCCGCCGGCGCCGACACCGTCGACGCCATCGTCACCATCGAGGCGGGTGCGGATTTCGCGGCCGCCGCTCCGCCACCGCAGCGGCTCGAGATCATCATCATCGACTGCTCCGGTTCGATGGGGGCCGGTGACCGGTTCCAGGGCGCCCGGCGGGCGGCCTTCGCGGCGATCGAAACCATCACCGACGGAACGTTGTTCACGGTCATCGCGGGCACCGCCGAGGCGCAGGTGGTCTATCCGCGGCGCGGGCCGTTGCTGCCCGCCGACGACACCACCCGCGGTGCGGCCCGGCTGGAACTGGATCGGCTGCGGCCCTACGGCGGTACCGCGATGGGCACCTGGGTCGGCCTGGCCCGGCAGATCGCGCAGCAGCATCCGGGCACCCTCGCGCACGCGATCCTGTTGTCCGACGGTAAGAACGAGCACGAGAGCCCGGAACAGCTGGCCGCCGAGATCGGCCGTTCCCAGGGTCTGCTGAGCGTCGACTGCCGCGGCGTCGGCGACAGCTACATCGTGGAGGAGTTGCGTTCGATCGCGTTCGCGCTCAACGGAACCCTGGACGTGCTGCGCCAACCGGCGGAACTGGCCGCGGAATTCGCGGCGATGATGCAGGCCTCGATGAACAAGGCCGTATCCGATCTGACGCTGCGGGTGTGGACCCCGGCCGGGGCGGTGGTGCGCTTCGTCAAGCAGGTCGCCCCCGATCTGACCGACCTGTCCCGCACCGAGGCGGGCGGGCAGATCGGCGAATATCTGCTCGGTCCGTGGGGCGGCACCGACGACCGCGACTACCACGTCCAGGTGCGGGTGGATCCGGCCCCGGTGGGCCGGGAGAAGCTGGCGGCCCGGATCAGTGTGGTGTCCGGTACCGAGGTGCTGGGGCAGGGCCTGGTCAAGGCGATGTGGACCGCCGATACCGAACTGTCCACCCGGATCAATCACCGCGTGGCGCATTACACCGGACAGGCCGAACTCGCCCAGACGATCCAGGACGGGCTGGCGGCGCGGCAGCAGGGCGATCTGTCCACCGCGACCGCGAAACTGCAACGCGCCGTGGTACTCGCCGCCGAATCCGGTAACGACAACACCGCCAAACTGCTGCGCGGCGTGGTCGAGGTCGACGACCACACCGGCACCGTCCGGCTGCGCCGCACCATCGACACCTTCGACGAGAAGGCACTCGACGCCCGCTCCACGAAGACGGCGCGGGTGCGGAAAGCGCAGGAGGGATGATGAGCGACAATCGCGTAGCGGCTCGTCGTCCCGACCGGGTGCGGGTGTCCCGCACATTGCACGAGGCATGATGGGTGGCAGCCGCGCCGCGGCTCGTCGTCCCGACCGGGTGCAGGTGCCTCGAAAGCTACAGGAGCAGTGATGGTTCGGTGTCCCGACGGGCATATGTCCACTGCCACGGACTACTGCGATGTGTGCGGTACCGCGCTCGAGGGTGATCCGGCGGCGGCCACCGTGGTGTCGGCGGCCGCGCCGGAACCGGCGCGCTGTCCGGCCTGCGATGCCCCGATCGCGGGCCGGTTCTGCGAGGAGTGCGGCCACGATTCGGCACTGCCGGCGCCGCCGCGATCCGAGGACACGGCGGTGATGGCCGTCTACGAGCCCGCCGCCGGCGCCGCGATCCCGGTGGCCGGCGATCCGGAAACGCCTGCTGGAGACTATGTCTGGATCGCCACCGTGGCCGCGGATCGGGAATTCTTCCAGCGGGTGCTGACCCGCGAGGGCCCCGACGCCGAGCGGGTGGAATTCCCGGCCTACTACCCGGAGCGGCGAATCCTGTTGCACGGCAGCGATTTTCTCATCGGCAAGCGCAGTGCGTCGCAGGGCCTGATGCCGGAGATCGACCTCGGTATCGCGCCGGCCGATATCGGCGTCTCCCGGGCCCACGCCCGCCTGCACCTGGACGGGAACGGCCTGACCGTCACCGATCTCGGCTCCACCAACGGCACCAGCCTCAACGGCAGCGACGATCTGATCCCCGCGCGGGTCCCGATCCCGTTGCATCCCGGCGACCGGATCCACGTCGGCGGCTGGACCACCATCACCGTCACCTTCGAGCCGTAGCCGGGGGCGGGCCGATCCCGCCCCAGCCGCGGGCCGCCGATCTCGCCACGGCCGCGGGCGGCCGATCTCCACGCAGCCCGCAGGCGGCCGATCCCGCCCCAGTCTCCGCCCCGGCACCGGTGTTAGGGTGACGCTCGTGCATCGACTCTTCTGCATCACCCCGCCGCCCGCTCGCTGAGCGGGGCGATTCTCCCGGGCCGAGCGGTGTGACCGCCCGGTTCGTTCTCCGTACCGGTTTTCTCCGGCCCCGTTGCGGCCGACCGGTTCCCGCGACGCCGATCGTCGCGTATCGCCCCGCGTCGTCGATTCCCACATCCTTCGACGCAGGAGCACATGCACATGTCCGTCGACCTCGTCGCGCGCTCGCGCGACCGTTCGGCACCGGTCCTGATGACGGCCGGAATCCTCTGGGGCACAGGCGGTCTCGCCGGCGCCCGGCTGGGTGCGCTGGCCCAGCTGCAGCCGGTGGCGGTGGCCTGTTACCGGCTGCTGCTCGGTGGCGGTTTCGCCGTGGCCTATCTGGCCGTGACCGGTGGGTTGCGCGCGCTGCCGCGCACCCGGCCGGCATTGCGCCGGATCCTGGTCAGCGGTGCGCTGCTGGGCCAGTTCCAGGGCTGCTATTTCGCTGCCGTGCACTACATTTCGGTCAGCCTGGCGACCATGGTGACGATCGGCACGATGCCGGTCTTCGTCGCGCTGGGCACCGCGGCCCGAACCCGGCGGCGGCCGGATGCCCGCACGATCGCGGCGCCGACCGCCGCGGTGGCCGGGCTGGTCCTGCTCACCTGGTCGCCCGGGGTGGTGACGACCACCGCCGGCCTGGCGGCGGGGCTGGGCCTGGCGCTGGTCTGCGCGCTGGGCTTCGCCACGCTCACCCTGCTCACCGCGGAGCCGGTACCGGGCCTGCAACCCCTGCCCACCACCGCCTTCGGCATGGTGTTCGGGGGCGCGCTGCTGGTCCCGATCGCCGCGACGACGGGCCTGGCCCTGCCGGTCCGGCCGGCCGTCGTCGGGACCGCGCTCTATCTGGGCAGCGTGCCCACCGCGCTGGCGTACACGCTGTACTTCCGGGGGTTGCGCACCGCGACGCCGTTCTTCGCGGCGCTCGCGGCGTTGCTGGAACCGCTCACCGCCACGGTGCTCGCGGTCGTGTTGCTGGGCGACCACCTCACCCCGATCGGCTGGTGCGGTGCGGCGCTGCTGATCGGCACCGTCGCGCTGAGTCCCCGGTGACCCGGTAGGGCCGCGGGAGGTGCGGACGGCCGTGCTCGCGGGCCGTCCGCACCCTCGGCGGGCGAGATCTGTCATATAACAGATGTTTATTGTTTCGTTATCGCGGGCATCCGTGTTGTCTTTGTGTTCCGGGGTGCCGCCACGAAAGATGGCAACCGATTCGCAGGACTGACAGATCATCGGATGTTTTTCGAAATCCATCGAGAAGACCGGATGGCGTCCGCGCGCTTCTCGTGCGGTCCACCGGCGCTCGTACGAGGATCGGAGGACCGCGTCGTATGTCAGGAACCGCAGAGGGTCGAAGTCGCAGCCGCCTCAGGCGGATGCTCTGGTGTGTGCTTGCGGCCGCACTGGTCGTGATCTGCGCGATCGGCACCCTGTTGCTGACCACCGGACAGGTGACGGCACACGGGAAGTCGTCGCCGGGAGTCCGGCCCGTGGGCTGGCTGGACAATCCGTTCGCCGAATTCACCGATTCGCTGCCGTGGTTGCCACACACCCACCAGCGGACGGCCGGGGAGGTGGCTGCGGAGGCCGCACGCTCCAAGATCGGCTCGAGTTACATCTTCGGCGCCACCGGCCCCGATACCTTCGACTGCTCCGGATTGGTGGTGTGGTCGTACGAACAGGCCGGGATGGAACTGCCCCGCACCAGCTACGACCAGCTCGCCGCGGGCATCCCGGTGTCGCTGGACGAGCTGCGGCTCGGGGATCTGGTGTCCTTCTACGACGGCGACCATTCCGCCATCTACGCCGGTGACGGCCAGGTGATCCATGCCTCCACGTCCGCGCGAGGGGTGGTGCTGTCGCCCATCGACGATATGCCGGTGACGGGCGCCCGGCGCTTCTGAGCTACGGCCTGCCCCGGCGACTCCGTGGAGATTGCCGGGGTATTGCCGTTTTCGGAACAATTGTCCGTTGAGAAAGGCGCGTACCCGCCGGGAGACGATGAGGGGCACACTTCCGACGGGTACGCGCGGCGGCCCGATGGTCGTTGCGGAGAGTCGTCGAATAGCGCGAGCGCTGGGCGGAAGGATGCCGGCCGACCGCCGCGGCAGCTGGGCGACGAGGCGGCTCACTGCACGGGCCGATACCGACGATTGCGGCCGCGCAGCGCCCCGGCCAGCGGGTTTGCTTCCAATGAAACTGGATGCCGAATATTTGCTGAAGTGTCGAAAATGATATCCGGATCACTTTCATTCATAGAAAGTCGTGCTAACGAGATCCGATTGTTCCATTAGTTTTCGATTTCGGTGCGCGTATTCGGCCGGTGCCGCGGGGACGGCGGCGGGCAGAACGAATCGGAACGCGTCACCCGATACGTCTCGACTGCCGCGAGATGTTCGGACGGAATCGACGAGGAAAGATCATGAGGGAAAATCGTGTCGCCGGCCCGATGTGGGCGTGGCGAGCCGCCGGTGTGGCGCTGGCCGCCGCGGCCGCCGTCGGGTGCTGTGCGGCCGGTGCCGCGAACGCGGACACCTTCGTACCGCTGGCCGACGGTCATACCGCCGGTGCCGGCGTGGTGATCGACTCGCGCGGGGAACACGCGGTGATCTCGCCGTCGCTGGCAGGCAACGGGGCCGGCCGCAACGTCTGGATCACCGGCGACGTGACCGCCGAGGTGGACACCCCGGACGGCGCCGCGGGCCCGTGGAACGGCGCGGCCGGCACCTCGGGGACGAACAACTCCTCGACGCACGGCACCTCCGAACTCACCGTCGGCTACGTGGTCGGCTGCCAGGTGGCGCTGGGCAGCCTGTCCACCTCGATGTCGGCGGCGCTGGGCAGCGCGCCGAGCCTCGCGGGATCGCTGTCGCTGCCGCTGAAGCCGGGCGAGATCGAATGGGTCACCGTCGATCGGAAGGATCTCCCGCACAGCGGCACCTATCACGTCGACTATCAGGATTCGCAACTGTCGATCGAGGGCTGCGCCGGGTACGCGCAGGCCCGCCAGGTGGTCGTGGTCGAGATCATCGGCGACGACTACTCCAAGACCACGCTGTACGGCCGGCCGTTCGGTCTCGGCTGAGTTCGCCGCCGCTCCCGTCTCGCTCCGGCGAACGAATTCCCGAGGAAGTCAGCATCATGCACATCGTCAAGGGCGCCGCCGCGGCCGCGGTCGCGGGGATCGCGATCGGGCTGTTCGCCGCCGGTGCGGCCGACGCGGACACCTTCGTCCCGCTGCCGGGCGGCGATATCACCCGGACGCTGGAGGACGGCACATCCGTGCACGTCACGCTGTCGGGCGAGTCGGCGAACATCAATCCGTCCATGGGCGGCACGCCGCTGCACCGCAACGCCTGGGTCTCCGGCCACGGCGAGGTGAACCTCACCGGCGGCGACGCCGACGACCCGTCCACCTCTACCCGGGTGCGCCCCGGCTACGTGGTCGGCTGTCAGGTGGATCTGAGCGACGGCGTCACCCTCGGCGTGAACGGCACCGCCTCCGGCTCGGTGAGTGCGGGCAGCGACGGCAGGCCGTCGGTGTCCGGGTCGGTCACCCCCGGCGCCTCCGCCGATCTGACCCTCACCGCCGGCCAGGCCCGGTCGTTGTACGTACTCGATCTGGAATCGGCCGACGACTTCGGCGCCGACTCGCACGACAACCGGCATTCGGCGAAGGGCGGCCACAACAGCGTGACCTGGAAGGACGAGACCATCGCGGTGAACGGCTGCGGCGGATATGCCCAGGCCCGTGCGTTCGTCGAGGTCATGGTCGCCACGCCGACCGTCACCGGGCATGTGACGCTGTGGGGCGAGCCGTTCGGCATCGGCTGACGACACGACGCGACGGGCCCCGAACCGGATAGGTTCGGGGCCCGTCGCGTCGGATGCTGTCCGGGGAGATGTCTACCGGTTGCCCTGCCGCGGCGCGTTGTTCGGGCCGGGGGCCGCGACCTCCTGGCCCGGGGCGGGCTGCAGGGTGGTCTGGCCGGTCGGCTTGTCGGCGTAGCGGGAGGTGCCGTCGGCGGCCTGCATGGTGCCGACCAGGTCCAGGCCGGTGGCGATCAGGGTCGGTCCGCCCGCGGCGATGGTGCCCACGATGCCGCCGACACCGGCGCCGGTGACCAGGCCCGCCACACAACCCGCGGCGATGGTCACGACACAGCCGATGGTCGCGCCGACCGCGGTGCCGATGAAGCCGCCGACCGCGGTGGCCAGGCTGAACTTCGTGCTGAAGTCGGACATCGCCTTCTGGTTCTCGGCGTCCGACGCGATGGCCTGCGCGGCGATCGGCTTGGTGGCGACCGGGTTCAGCGCCAGCGGCTGGGACACGTCCAGGCCGGAGGGCCGCTGCGGGGTCAGCTCCAGCACGCTGCCGTTTTCCTTGACCGCGGGGGCGACCGGGATGACCAGGCCGACCACGTGCACGTCGAGCGGCAGCGTGGCGACGGTGTGCCCGCCGTTGTCGCGGACGTCGACGACATCCACGGCGTCGGTGGCCGGGGTGACCGCGCCGTCGGCGGCGTACAGCGCACCGTCACGCTCGGTCAGCCGCACGTCCTTGCCGTCGGCCAGATCGGCCCGGCGCGCCTTGGCGAGTGCGAAGGTGCCGTCCCGGAGGGTCGTGACGACCTTCTGGTCGACGAGTTTGGCCGAATATCGGACCTCCGGCTGCGCGGCGGCGGGATCGGCATGGCTGATGCCCGCGGTCGCGGCCAGAGCACCCACAACCAGGGCGGCGGCCGCTGTAACGCTGCGCATTTGCATGGCGGTTGTTCCAATCCTTCTCGTCGGCTCGGCTTTCCGGTGGGATCGGCGCGAAACCTGCTGTGTGACGGTTTCTTTCGATCGGGCCGGAGCAGAGTGATACGGCAGATCGCCTCGGATCATATTCGAGATATTCCGAGAATGCGACATCGTATGTCGACCTCTGTCAATCCGGTCCGCAATCGAACGCCGGTCGGTTGCCATGAAGTGAAATAGTTCCGCAGCCGCGGAGAAACCACTGCTGAGGGTGGCCGGGCCGATGCCGGGAGGTCGGGCCGAGTGTTTGCCGGAGCGCTCCGAGAGTTACCATGATTGAGAGCGAAATAGCATCGTTCCACGTGAACGGGCCTTTCGGGCGGGCGGTCCGGGGACGTGTCCGCCGCGTTGCCGGAGAAAATCCGGCGATCCCGCCCGACGGAACGACGCCCGGGGTGGGCAAGGTCACTCCCGGACGTATCCGGTAGGACCGTTTTCCGCGGTTGCGGACGGAAGTGAGGCTGAGATCGATGGCGCGACATTCCAACGGGGAATCGGTCTTCTCCAGAGTGGCACGGATTTTCGAGGGTTTCGATCCGGAGCATTCGGCGCTGACGGTCTCGGAACTGTCCGAACGGACCGGGATTCCGCTGCCGTCGACCTCGCGAATGGTCGCGGAGATGATCGAATACGGCTGGCTGTGCCGGGACGCGGACAAACGGGTCCGGGTGGGGATGCGGATCTGGGAGCTGGTGGCGCGGGCCGCGCCCGTCAACGAGTTGCGCGCCGCGGCGCTGCCGGTGATGACCGATCTGCTCGGCCGGGCCGGACGGCATGTCCACCTGAGTATCCGGGCCGGACGCGAGGTGCTGTGCGTCGAGCGGCTCAGCGCCCCCGGGGCGATTCCGGATCGCACCACCACCGTCGGCGGCCGGTCGCCGTTGCCGGTGTCGGCGCCGGGGCTGGTGCTGCTGGCCCACGCGCCCGCCGGTCTTCGCGAGGCGGTGCTCGCGGCCCCGCTGCCGGCCATCGCCGGCGAGCCCGTGACCGATCCGAATGCGTTGCGCCGCTTGCTGTCCGAGATCCGCCACACCGGCGTCGCGCACTGTCCCGGCATCCTCGACCCGGCGGTGACCGCCCTCGCGGTGCCGGTGCGCGCCGCCGGTGGCAGCACGGTGGCGGCGCTGTCGGTGGCGCTGCCGGCCACCGCGGCGATCCCGCCGATGGTGCCCCCGCTGCGCGCGGCCGGCGCCCGGATCGGCCGCGCCCTCGGTGATCACGGGCCGGTGCGCGTCGGCCTGCCGGATACGCTCACCGCCTGAACTCTCCGAAACGCCCCGCGGGCGGGTCCCTCCGGAGAAGGACCCGCCCGCGGGGTGGTGCCGAGTCGGCGTCAGTGCGCCGGGGCCGGAGCCGGGGCGTTCGGGTCGACGCAGTAGCTGCCCGGGCCGTGGCACGGGGCGTTGATCGTGTCGAAGTACTGGTAGGCCGACCACAGCATGATCGGGCCGGCGACCAGGGCGGCGCCGGCGAGGGTGCCGACCGAGCCGATGGTCGCGACACCGGCGATGCAGCCCACCAGCGCGCCCGGGATGACGCCCGCGAGCAGAGTGGTGATCGCCGTGGACACCGAACCGATGGCCGCACCGGCGAGGCAGCCGAGGCCGCCGCCGATGAGACCGCCGATGACGGCGCCGGTGGCGCTGGAGATGGTGGCGCGCGAGCTGAACGCCGACAGTTCCTGCTGATCACGCGGGGTGAACGACTCGGTGATCGGCTGCGCGGTCGCGTCGACGCCCTTGGCGACGGCATCGGGGGTGATCGGATTGTCGACCGGCTGACCGGCGGCCGGATCGGTGCTCGGGGTGAGCCGCACGGTGTGGTCGCCGATCTCGGCGGCGATCGGGAACGTGGTCGCATTCTTGCGGTAGCTCAACGGGATCGAGTCGACGGCGTCACCCTGGGCGTTGTCGGCGACCAGGCTGCCGTTCACCGCCTGGAAGGAACCGTCCGAGGTGAGCACGACGGAGTTGCCGTCCGCGGTGACGGTGTAGTGCACACCGTTGAGGTCCAGGGCCTGCGACGCCGGCACGTGCACCATGCCGTCGGCGGCGGGCGCCGGAGCGGCCGGGTCGGCATATGCGGTGGCGGATGCGATGGCGACGGCACCGGTGGCCAGTACCGCGCACGCGGCGATCTTCTTCATCATAGGTGGGGCGACCTAGCTTTCAGATGAGGATTCCGAACGCATCGAAAGTGTTCCGATGCGGGGGCGAAGCCCGGCAGAACTTTATCTCAGCGGCGATCTCATTTTGAAATAGGCGAAAGACATCAAAGCTGGTCAGGGCTATCAGGAACCTCGCGGTTAATACACAGAAAGCCTTTTCAGAAGGGGTCTGCAGGGCTGGCCCAGGGTTTTGGAATACCATTTCTTTACATTCTTTTCGGAAAAGTTTTCCGAACCTCCCGGGAGTGCCCCGAAAAATGACGGAGGGCGGGCCCTCCGTGAGGAGGACCCGCCCTGCGGCATAATTTCCCGCAGCAGCGGAAATATCCGCTCCTGATTATCGGGAGACTATTGTCCCGGCCGTGGCCGGAGCGTTTTCTACTTGGCCGGGGCCGGCGCCGCGGGGGCGGCCGGGTCGACGCAGTAGGTGCCCGGGCCGTTGCACGGGCCGGTCACGGTGCTGAAGTACTGGTACGCGTTCCACAGCACGATCGGGCCGGCGACCAGGGCGGCGCCGGCGAGGGTGCCCACCGAGCCGATGGCCGCGACACCGGCGACACAACCGACCAGCGCGGCCGGGATGACGCCCGCGAGGAGGGTGGTGATCGCGGAGGACACCGAGCCCACGGCCGCACCGGCGAGGCAGCCGAGGCCGCCGCCGATCAGGCCGCCGATGACCGCACCGGTCGCCGAGGCGATGGTGGTGCGCGACGAGAAGGCCGACAGCTCCTGGGCGTCACGCGGGGTGAACGACTCGGTGATCGGCTGCGCGGTGGCATCGGTACCGGAGGCGATCGCGGCGGCGGTGACCGGGTGGTCGACCGGCTTGCCGTCCTCGGCCTTGGTGTCCGGGGTCAGCCGGACGGTGTTGTCGCTGATCTGGACCGCGATCGGGAACTCGGTCGCGTCCTTGCGGTAGGTCAGCGGGATGGAGTCGACGGCGTCACCGGCGGCGTTGTTCACCAGCAGGGTGGAGCCGCTGGCCTTGAACGAGCCGTCGCTGGTCAGCACGACCGAGTCGCCGTCGCGGGCGATGGTGTAGTGCGAACCGTTCAGGTCCAGGGCCTGCGCGGCCGGGACGTGGACGACGCCGGCCTGGTCGATCGTGACGCCCGACGGGGCGGCCGGATCGGCGTAGGCGGTGGCGGACGCGATGGCCACGGCGCTGGTGGCGAGCACCGCGGCGGCAGTGAACTTCTTCATCATGGTGAGGAACGACCTGTTCTGTCGTGGTCGAAAAAAGGAAAGACCCGCACGGGGCGTGCCGCGGCTGCGGCACGCCCTCGCACCGATGTCGGGACTACTTGGCCGGAACCGGCGCCGGAGCGTTCGGGTCGACGCAGTAGGTGCCCGGGCCGACGCACGGCGAGGACAGGGTGCTGAAGTACTGGTAGGCCGACCACAGCAGCACGGGGCCGGTCGCGATGATCGTGCCGGTCAGCGAACCGGCGGCACCCACGGTGGCGGCACCGGCGATGCAGCCGACCAGCGCGCCGGGCAGCACGCCCGCGAGCAGGGTGGTGATCGCGGTGGAGACCGAACCGACCACGGCGCCGATGAGGCAGCCGCCCACGCCACCGATGATGGCGCCGGTGATGGCGCCCACGGTGGAGGAGATGCTGGCGCGCTGCGAGAACGCGGTCAGCTCCTGCAGGTCACGCGGGGAGAAGGACTCGTAGACGTCCTTGGCCTGCGGCTTGGTGACGTCCTGACCGGCGGCGATCGCCTCGGCGGTGATCGCGTGGTCGACCGGCTTGCCGGCCTCCGGCGCGGTGTCCGGGGTGAGGCGGACGGTGTTGTCGCTGATCTGGGCCGCGATCGGGAACTCGGTCGCGTCCTTGCGGTAGCTCAGCGGGATGGAGTCGACCGCATCGCCGGTGGCGTTGCTCACGACCAGGCTGCTGCCGACGGTCTTGAACGAACCGTCGGTGGCGGTCAGGACGGCGGAGCCGCCGTCCTGGGCCACGGTGTAGTGAACGCCGTTGACCTCGAGGGTCTGCGACGCGGGAACGTGGATGACACCGGCCTGGTCGATCGCGACACCCGTGGTGGGCGCGGCGGCGGCCGGATCGGCATAGGCGGGGGCGGCCGCAACGCCGACGGCGCTGACGGTCAGTGCTGCATAAGCAGCGAATTTCCTCATCAGGGGGACCTCTTGCTTCTTTTGTTGCGTGAGACCTACGCGGAGCCCTACGGACACAGCGCAGTACGGACCTTCCCAGGCAACTGAGCAGGAGTCAAGATTCTACTCATCATGAATAATTCGTGAACGGCGCGCGACACCTCGCCGTAAATATCTGGACACCTCACGGTGGGTTTCGGGCCAGCTCACGGCTACCGATACCAAACTGTATGTAACCGTTGGTAACGTTATCCAGCTCACCAGAATTAACGTCCTCTTCAGAGAGTAGACGGTGGTCGGACATTCGGCCATTCTCACCGCTGTCGTGCAATGATAGCCGTCTGCAATGAAATAGGGGGTCGGGACCTGCGGAGTTCGCACCGCCGGGCCGGGGGTACTGCCGGAATTAATTCATCGACAATTTACGGCGTCCCGGTGCGGCTTTCATCGACAACCCAACCGGTGTGGTCGCTATTTACCCGAGTGATACACACCATGGAAACACCGAGGCCCTCGCGTTGTCCCGCGAGGGCCTCGGATCGTGTTGTCGCCGAACCGCTTATGCGGCCGCCACGTCGGCCAGATGTGCGGCCCGCATCCGGATCCGCTGCAGCCGTTCCAGATCGGCGGCCACCGCGCTGACCCGGTCGCGGCGGTCGTCCTCGTGCCGGTCGACCGCGCGCGCGGCATCGGCGATCGCGGCGTCCGCCGCGGTCGCCCGCTGCTCGGCCACCTCGGTGAAATGGTCACGCAGCGAGCGCTGTACCTCGCGCAGCCGCTGCTTGGACTCCTTGCCGACCTGGAAGGAGACCTCGTCCATCAGCTTGCCGACGGCGATCTTCGCCTCCAGCTGCCGCCGGGCCTTCACGTTCTTCAGGTCTTCCCAGACCGTGTGCCCGCCCAGCAGCAGACCGGCCGCGATCGACCACGGGTTGACCAGCGCCAGGCCGGCCAGGGTGGTGGCCACGCCGATCATCAGCACGCCGCTGTAGGAGCCGCGCAGCGCGCTGACCGCCCGCTGGGTGATCGAACCCTTGGCGCTCTCCAGCTCCTCGAGCTGCCCGTAGCTGTTCAGTACGTCGTGGGTGTCGGAAACGCGGATGCGCGGCACCGAATTCCGCTCCTCGTCCGCGAACCGGGCCGCCACCGTGCCCGCGAGCTCGACCGAGAGACGTTGGGCGAGCAGGAAGTTGTCGGTCACCTCGGCGTTGATGCGATCGTCGACCCAGGTGTTGAACTGCGCCCAGCGCTTGCTCGGATCACCCTTGGCGATCTCGTGTTCCGCCTCGCGGATCAGGGCCCGCAGCCGATTGCGCAGGTCGTGCTCGACGGCCACGTTCAGCTCGGTGACCCCGTCGCCCAGGGCGTACGGCCAGTTCGAGGTGCGCTTGCGCAACGCCAGAGCGGCCTGCCGGGCCTGCTCGAGATGGGTGCGCGCCACCAGATCCCGCTGCGGGTCCTGCAGCCGGGTCACCTCCGAATTCAGGGCCAGCGTCACCTGATCGGACACCACCCGGACGTCGTTGATGACCGACTCGCGGGCCAGCAGCGCCGCGCGGGCCAGCAGATGTTCGCGGATGTATCCGACCAGCTGGGGGATGCCCGACTCGACGATCTTCCCGTTGTCGTTGCCGCGGTGGCCGGTCCGGTGCGATTCGGCCGACACCGGCAGCAGCGGCAGATCCAGTCCGGCCTCGGTGAGCAGTTTGCGGTTCGCCCGCTGCACATCGGACCAGCGCGGATTGGCGTCGATCTTGTTGATCACGCAGGCGACCACCGCGCAGGCGGCCTGCAACTGCTTGAGGTAGCGGATGTCCGCGGGGGTCAGCTCGTGTGCCGCGTCGGCCACGAACAGGACCGCGTCGGCGGTCGGCGCCAGATCCAGAGTGGCTGCCGCGGTGCGGGATTCGGGCCCGCTCAGGCCGGGTGTGTCGACCAGGACCACGCCGGCGGCCAGCAGGTCGGCCGGGGCCGTCACGGCCACCAGACCGTCGCGGCGGGCGGGGGTGCGGGTCACCCGGTCGCCGTGTTCGATCACGGCGGCCTGCGGGCTGTGCTGGCCGACCGGTGCGACGTCCGCGGCGACCAGGGCGTTGACGATGGAGCTGAGCCCCGCCCGGGATTCACCGGTCACGACGATGCGCAGCCGGTCGTCGCCGATGCGGCGCTGGGCCGCGGCGAGCCGCCGCGACAGGTCGGTGCGGCCGACGGTGTCGGTCACCGATTGCAGATCGGTGAGGATTTCGGTCATCGTTGCAGTTGCGTCGGTCACTTTGCCGACCAGTGCAGGGGCGCTCACGGGTGGAAGTCCTTTCGGCCGGCCCGTCCCGCCGGGTTGCGGCGGGACGGGCCGGGGTGAATCAGTGCTGGAGAAGGGCGCTCGAGTCGTGGCTCGCATCCGTGGTCGGATGCGCGCTCGCCGACGGATCGGCGCCCGACGACAGGCCGCTGGACAGACCGCTGGAGTGCGAGTCGGTCAGGCCGTGATCCGCCGTGCCGCCGGTGCCCGCCGTCACATCGGTGTGCGTCGCGGTGGTCGCCGCGGCCGAGTGGCCGCTGTCGGTGCCCGCGGTGGCATCCGTATGCGTGGTGGTGCCGGTGCTCGCCGTGCCCGCGCTCGTGGTCGGGGCGGAGCCGCCGGTGGCGGCGCCGGTACCCGTCGAGGTGGAACCCGACGTGCCGTGCGAATCGGTGCCGGTGCTGGTCGACCCGGAGGTCGCTCCACCGGTCGAACCCGCGGGGCTCGAGCCGCCCTGCTGCAACTGGGTCACGTTGTCGTTGGTGTGCGAGCTGACCCCGCCACCGCTGTTGGTGCTGCCACCCAGATCGGGCTTCGGGGCCGCGCCGCCGCTGGTGGTGGCGGTGCTGCCGCCGGCGGCGGTCGTCGGAGCCGAGTGCGTCGGATCCGCCGGTGCCGAGCCGGTGCCGGTGGTGCCCGGGGTCGCCGTGCCGGTGGTGCCGGTGGTGGCGTGGGAACCGTCGGTCGTCGTGGTGGTCGGCGCGTGGGTGGTCCCGGTGGTGGCCGTGGAGCCGGTGCCGGTGGTACCCGTCGTACCGGTGTGGGCGGTGCCGCTGGTCGCGGTCGAGCCGGTGGTGCCGGTGCCCGTCGTACCGGTACCCGTCGTGCCGGTGTGGCCGGTGCCGGTGGACGAGTGGCCCGCGCCGGTGGTCGAGGTGCCGACCACGGCCGCCGCCCGGGCGTCGGTGTTGGTCGCCTGGGTGACCGTGGAGGACAGCGAGGTGGTCGCGGCGTTGGCGGTCGAGGCCGCCACCGGGGTGGCGATCACCGGCTGCGCGGCCGCGGCCGTCGCCGAGGCGTCGGTCGCCGCCACTGTGGTGGCCGCGCCGGCGTGCGCCACCGACGCGGTGGTCGACTGGCCCAGCGCGGACTGGCCGAGCGCGCTCGACGAGGCGCCGAGGCCCGCGGACGTGCTGGTGGCGAGGTTCGCGGAGAGGCCGGCGTTGTGCGCCGCGCTGTCCGCGGTCGCCGCCGAGCTCTGCGAGAACACCGGCCGCGCGTCGGCGCTCGCCGACCCACCGGCGTTGACCGAGGCGTTGCCGTTCACACCCGTGTTGACCGAGGCGTTGCCGTTCGCCGAGGCGCCCGTGCCGACCGAGGTCGTCCGGATCTCGCCCGGCTGCTGGCTCCCGCCCGGCTGACCGCCGGCGCGCACGTCCTGCGAGCCGCGGCCGTCGTTGTCGTGCGAACCGGTGCGTCCGTCGTTGTCGTGCCCGATGCCGTGGTCACCGGTACGGCCGGACACGCCCTCCCGGTCGGACCCGCCGTCGTGATCGAAACCACGGTCGGAGTGGTCGGCGAAACCCTGCCCGGCGCTGTGGCCGTCGTGGTTCTGCGCGCCGGAGCCGGGGCGACCGCCCTCGAAGCCGCCGCCCGCCTGACCGCCGAGCCCGATGCCGACACCGGCGTGGCCGCCGATTCCGGCACCGAGTCCGCCGCCGAACCCGCCACCGATGCCCGCATGACCCCAGTCGGCCGCCGGCGCCTGGCCGTGACCCTCGAAGCCACCCTGGCCACCGAACCCGCTGTGGTCCTGTCCACCGAAGCCGTTGTGGTCTTGACCGCCGAAGCCGTTGTGGTCTTGACCGCCGAAGCCGTTGTGGTTCTGTCCGCCGAACCCGTTGTGGTTCTGTCCGCCGAAGCCACCCTGGCCGCCGAAGCCGCCGTGGTTCTGCCCGCCGAACCCGTTGTGATCCTGCCCGCCGAAACCGTCATGACCCTGGCCGCCGAACCCGTTGTGGTCGCCACCGAAGCCCGGCTGGCCGAAGCCGACCTGGCCGTGGTCGCCGAAGCCACCCTGGCCGTTGTGGCCCTGGTCGAAGCCGCCCACACCGAAGCCGCCCTGACCGGGACCGCCGTGGCCCTGATCGCCGAAGCCGGGGCCGTTGTGCAGGCCGTTGGCGAGGCCGACGCCCTCCTGGCCGCCGAAGCCGCCGTGCTCGCCGCCGAGGCCGCCGTTGCCCACGCCGAGCCCGGCGCCGGTGTTGATGCCGAATTCGAAGCCCACGCCGCCGATGTTCACGCCGACCTCGACGCCCGCCGAACCGCCGACCGGGACGGCCGGTCCGCCGTTGGCCGACACCGTGTCCTGCACGACGCTGGTCTCGATGGTCGCCGAGAATCCGGGTCCGCCGGGGATCAGCGATCCGCCGATGGAGTGGATGTCGTCGGTCTCGGTCTGGGTCTCGGTGAGCGAGCCGCCGCCACCGCCGAGCGGGGAGGAAGCGCCGCCGGCGACCTTCACGCTGTCCTGGGACACCCGGTGCTCGTCGACCGTCTGGAAGCTGGGGCCGAAGGTGCCCAGCGAGGCGTCGGTCTCGTGCACGGTGTCCGTCTCGGCGTGCGTCTCGTCGACGGTCTCGTAGGCCCCGCCGAACGGGGTGTTCACCGCATTGGTGACCTCGTGCTCGTCGAACTCCGAGTGGCTCGCGTCGACCGTCTCGTAGTGCGAGCCGAACGGGCCGGTGCTCTCGTCGATGTGCAGGTTGTCCGATTCGGCGTGGGTGTCGTCCACGGAGTGCGAGGCCGAGCCGAACGGGGTGTTCACGGCCTGCACCGAGTGGTAGCCGTCGGCCTCCTGATGCGACGCGTCGACCGTCTCGTGACCGAAGCCGAACAGCCCGGTCTCGCTCGACTCGTGCAGGGTGTCGGCCTCCGCGTGCGACTGGTCGGTCGCCTCGTAGGCCCCGCCGAACGGGGTGCTGACGAAGTGGCTCGACTGCTGATCGTCGTACTCGTTGTGCGCGGCGTCGATGTTCTCGTGGCTGCCGAACAGGCCGGCGCCGCGGTCGACGTGCAGGCTGTCGTTCTCGAGGTGCACGGCGTCGGCGGTCGAGCCGGCGGAGCCGAACGGGGTGCTCACGACGTCGACGGCGTGGTAGCCGTCGGCCTCGTGATGGCCCGCGTCGATGGTCTGCGAGTTGCCGAGCCAACCGGCGCGCTCGCTCTCGTGCAGGGTGTCGGACTCGGCGTGCGACTGGTCCACGGCCTGGTACGAACCACCGAACGGGGTGTTCACGAGGTGGCTCGAGGACTGGTCGTCGTATTCACTGTGCGCCGCGTCGACATCGTTGTAGCTGCCGAACAGGTTGGCGCCGCGATCCTCGTGCAGGGTGTCGTTCTCGACGTGCACGCGATCCGCGGTGTCGGCGGCCGAGCCGAACGGGGTGTTGACGATGTCGACGGCGTGGTAGCCGTCGGCCTCGTGGTGGCCCGCGTCGATGCTCGACGAGTTGCCCAGCCAGCCGGCCTGCTCGCTCTCGTGGAAGCTGTCCGCCTCGGCGTGCGACTGGTCGACCGACTGGTATCCGGAGGCCAGCGGGGTGTTCACCACGTGGGTGATCCGCTGGTCGTCGAACTCGTCGTGCGACGCGTCGATGTCCTCGTGGCTGCCGAACAGGTTCGCGCCGCGGTCCTCGTGGAAGGTGTCGTCCTCGCCGTGGATCCGGTCGACGGTCTCCGAGGCGGAGGCGAAGGGGGTGCTCACCGCGGTGACCCCGTGGTAGACGTCGCCCTCGTGATGGCCCGCGTCGATCGACTCGGAGGAGCCGAACAGTCCGTGCTGCTCGGCGATACGCAGGTTGTCGGACTCGCTGTGCGCGGCGTCGGTGGCCTGGTAGGCCGAACCGAACACGCCGTTGACCGAATGCGCGCTGTGTTCCTGATCGGCCTCGCTGTGCCGGTTGTCGACGTCCTGGTATCCGCCGAACAGCCCGGAACCGGCGCTGACGTGCCGGCTGTCGTCCTCGGTGTACGCGGTCTGCGAGCCGTCGAACTCGGTGCCGAAGGGGGTGACCGCACCGGCCACGTGCACGCTGTCGCCGGCGACATGGGACTGCTCGTCGGATGCGAAGGCGCTGCCCCACGGGGTGACATAGCCGGAGGCATCGGCGCTGTGGTCGGCGACGTGGTCGCTGCGATCGGCCTCGAATTCGGTGCCGAACGGGGAGACCGAGGTGTGCACGTCGGCGCTGTGGTCGGCCTCGTGATCGGCCTCGGAGCTGGTGTACGCGCTGCCGAACGGGGTCGACACGGAACCGACGTGCGCGGTCTCGTCGTACACGTGGCTGGAGTTCGAGGCGTCGAATTCCGAGCCGAGCAGGCCCGTGGTGCTGCTCACGTGGCTGGACTCGGCATCGACGTGGTTCGCCTCGTTCGCGTCGTACACCGAGCCGAAGGGGGTGGAGAGGCCCGCGGCGCCGGCGCTGTGATCGGCGACGTAGGTGTCCTGACCGGCGTCGAAGGTGGTGGCGAGCAGGCCCGGGGTGACCCCGACGTGGCTCTGCTGATCCAGGATGTGGCTCTGTTCACCGGCGACGAAGGAGCTGCCCACCGGGGTGGCGACCCCGGCGGCGAAGCCGTGCGCGTCCACGGCGGTGACATGCTCGCCGGCCTGGAAGGACAGGCCGTCGGAAGTGGGTACGACACCGGCGCCGGAGTCGACGTTCAGGGTATCGATATTGCCGACCAGGAGTCCGGTGCCGGCCGGCCCGAGGGCGGAACCCGCCTCGGCAGCCAGATGGGGGGTCGCGGCGGCGTGAATGTCGTCGGGCTGGTCGTTCGCTGGGCTGTTGCCAAAGCCGAGGACCGTGTTTTCCCCGAGGTTGTTGCCGAGGGCCATGGTGGAACTGCCTTTCCTGATCTCAATCGGCACAATCGCCTATGTGGGCTGTATCGCCATCCCTGCCTGCGAAGTTACGATCATCCGCTGGCGGGAAGGTGGGAGAAGTCTGTGAGTAAGCCGAGTGCTCACACCGGGCTCACAGCAGACGCCAGGACTACTGCCCGTGAAATTCGGGGGTTGCCGGACGTCGGGACACAGGCCCCTGGCTGAGACCGGTCGGCGCTATTCGCAAGACGGCGACACGCGGTCGGCGCTCGGCCACGCGGGCTGCGCGGCACGAACCGCCGGGATCGGGGGTCCTCGGCATCACCGTTACCGCGATGATACCTACACTTGGCTATAAGCGCAGGTCCCGGGTTTGTTGCCGGACAAACCGCCCATCACGAACAGATCACCCGCCGGCCCGTGCGGTTCCCGTTCGGCCGGCCGGATGGATGTCGCGATGTGGACATCGCCGCGGTACCACCGTGGCAGATGTGCGATGGCGGATATACATGGGAAACACGTTGCGGCACAATGCAAGGCGTACGTATTCGGGTGGTCCCGTGGGTGGCGGAGGGACGTGACGGTGAGCGGTGGCGGTACGGGAGCGGGTCCGGGCGATTCGTCGTACCCGGGGGACGCCACCGGTGACTGGGAGCCGGCGGATACGTCCGGGTCGCCCCGGCTGGCGAAGGACTACGGCGAATATCGCGGTCGCGTGACGCCGACCGCCGGCGCGACCTGTGTCTGGCGGGTCGACCGGCCGGACGGGACCATGCTGCGGGAATCCTCGGCGCGCAGTGCCGAGGAGGCCAAGGCGCTCGCGGATGCCTGGGTGGCCCGCGCCCGGCAACAGCCCGAGGACGCCGACCGATTCTGATCGCCGCCGCCGGCGCTCGCGTACTTCCTCTGAATACTTTGCCGCTCAACTGATTTCGCGATCATCCGCGCTGCCGCCCGCTCGGGCCGGGCCGAGTGTGCTTGCCGTGCGCCGGAGAGTGCTGTTACCTTATCGACAATGATTTTCACTTTCAAAGTCTGATGAGGGATTTCGATGGCTCGACCCGGTTTCGGCAGGCGTGTGAGGGGTGCGGCGTTCGGTGCGGCCGCGCTGGCGATGGTGACGGCGGGCTGCGGCACGTCCGCGCCGCAATCGCCGAAGAATGGCGGAATGCCTTCCGCCGCTAACGGATTGGCGGTGGTCGCCACCATCGACGCGTGGGGTGGCATCGCCGCCCGGCTCGGTGGCGACAAGGTGCACGAGACGAGCATCATCAGCGATCCGGGCGTCGATCCGCACGATTACGAGCCGTCCCCGGCCGACGCGCGCGCCGTGGCCGGCGCGAAGGTGGTGATCGCCAACGGCATCGGATACGACGCCTGGGCGGACAAACTGCTCGCCGCCGACCCGGGCCGGGACCGCATCGACGTGAACATCGGCACGCAGCTCGGCGTTCCGGCCGACGGCAATCCGCACCAGTGGTACTCGCCCGCCTCGGTCGCGACGGTCGTCGATCTGATCACCGCGACCTACAAGCGGGCCGATCCGGCCGACGCCGGCTACTTCGACCAGCAGCACGACCGATTCCTGGCCGCCGACCTGGCGGGATATCGGAGCCTGGTCACGGAGATCCGGCAGAAGTACGCGGGTACCCCGGTGGGCGCCAGCGAATCCATCGTCGAACCGCTGGCCCAGGCGCTGGGGCTGAATCTCGTGACACCCCCGGCCTTCCTGAAGGCGATCAGCGAGGGCACCGATCCGCCGCCGGCCGACAAGGCCGCCATCGACGCGCAGATCGCCGCCGGGGCGCTGAAGGTCTACATATACAACAGCCAGAACAGCACCCCGGACGTACAGGCCCAGGTCGACGCGGCGAAGCGGCAGGGGATCGAGGTCACGACGGTCACCGAGACCCCGGCCCCCGCCGGCGCCGCCTTCCGGGACTGGCAGACCGGGCAGTTGCAGGCGCTCGCCGACGCGCTGCACCGGGCGACCGGCCGCTAGATGAGGAGCGCGCAGACCCACGCGGCGCCCGCCGGAGCGACCGTGCCGGCGGCCGGTTCCGGCGGTCCGCCCGTCATCCGGCTGCGCGATCTGGCGGCGGCGCGCGGCGGCCGCCGGATCTGGTCGGATGTCACGCTCGAGGTCCGGCCCGGTGAGTTCGTCGCGGTGCTCGGCCCCAACGGCGCCGGCAAATCCACCCTGCTCGATGTGCTGCTCGGTCTCGTGCCGGCGGCCGCGGGCAGGGTGGAGGTGCTCGGCGACCGGCCCGGCCGGCGCAACGCGCGGATCGGATATCTGCCGCAGCGCCGCGCCTTCGACGCCGCGGTCCGGCTGCGCGGCAGCGATGTGGTCCGGCTCGGTCTCGACGGATCACGCTGGGGCACACCGATTCCCGTGCTCTCCCGGATGCTGTTCCCGCAGCGGACGCGGGCCCGGCGGCAGCGGCTGCGCGAGGTGCTGGCCCGGGTCGGGGCGAGCGGCTACGCCGATCGGCCGATCGGCCGGTGCTCCGGCGGCGAACAACAACGCCTGCTGATCGCTCAGGCGCTGATCCGCCGCCCCGCGCTGCTGCTGCTCGACGAGCCGCTGGACAGCCTCGACCTGCCCGGCCAGGCGGGCATCATCGACCTGATCCGCGATCTGTGCCGGACCGACGGGGTCGCGGTGCTGATGGTCGCGCACGACGTGAATCCGCTGCTGCCGCACCTGGATCGGGTCGTCTACCTGGCGGGCGGCACGGCGGCGTCGGGAACCCCCGCCGAAGTGATCACCGCGCCGCGGCTGACCGCGCTGCACGGCATCCCGATCGAGGTGTTGCGTGACTCGGCCGGGCGGGCGGTGGTGGTCGGCCGGCCCGGGACCCCGGCCGGCCCCGCCGAGCCGGATCCGGGGGCGGCGCGATGACCCCGCACCTGTACTGGAATCCGTGGCTGGATCTGCGGCAGATGCTGTCGTATCCGTTCATGGTCAACGCATTTCGCGCGGGCACCATCGTCGCGGTGGTGGCCGGCGCGGTGGGCTGGGTGATGGTGCTGCGCCGCGAGGCCTTCGCCGGGCACACCCTGGCGGTCCTCGGCTTCCCCGGCGCGGCCGCCGCCACCTGGCTCGGAATCGCCTCCGGCTACGGCAGTTTCGCCTCCTGCGCGACCGCCGCCCTGGTGATCGGCGCGCTGCCCGCCGCGACCCGGGCCCGCGGTTCCGGGGAACAGTCGGCGGTCATCGGCACCGTACAGGCCTTCGCGCTGGCGGCCGGAATGCTGTTCGTGAGCCTGTACCACGGCTTCCTCTCCGGCCTGACCAATCTGCTGTTCGGCACCATCGCCGGCGTCACCACCGGTCAGGTGCTGCTCCTGCTCGCCGCCGGCACCGTCTGCCTGCTGGTGCTCCTGCTGTCGGGCCGTCCGCTGCTGTGGTCCTCGATCGACCCGAAAGCCGCTGCCGTGCAAGGAATTCCGACGCGCGTCATGACGTCCGGATTCCTGGTGCTGCTCGGTATCGCCGCCGCCGGCGCGGGCCAGGTCACCGGCGCCCTACTGGTGTTCGCGCTGTTGGTCGCCCCACCGGCGGCGGCCCACCGCCTCACCACCCGCCCCGGCCCCGGCATCGCCTGCTCCGTCGCGATCGCGCTGACCGTCACCTGGCTGGGACTGTCCTGCGCCTTCTTCTCCTCCTATCCGATCGGATTCTGGGTCAGCACATTCGCCTTCACCGCCCACCTGGCAAGCACCGGACTCGCCGCCTGCCGCGATCGCCGCGGCGGACAGCGCCCCGGCCCGCCCGGCCCGCTACGTGAAAAGCCTTCCCTCCCTGCCACGTCCACCTCGCCGGACGCGGCCGCAGCATCGGCGCCGCGGCGTGGACGTGAGGGGTCCCCGCCGCGCGCCGCTGCTGTCGCCACCCTCCCCGATGCCACCGCCACCGCCACCGGCGACGGCGACGGCGAGACGAAAGTGGTTGCCGCGTGAGCATTCTCGCGCACCCCTTCATGGTGCACGCGCTGGTGGCGGGGACCGCGGTGGCGATATTGTGCGGCGCGGTGGGGTATTTCCTGGTGCTGCGGCGGGAGGTGTTCGCCGGTGACGCGCTCGGACACGTCGCCTACACCGGCGGGATGGCCGCGCTGCTGTTCGGATTCGCGCCCCGGGCAGGACTTTTCGTGGCCGCGGTGCTGGCCGGAGTGATACTCGGCCTCGGGTCGGCGCGCGGCGGCGCCGACGAGGAGGCGATCGGTTCGTTGTTCGCCTGGGTCCTCGGCCTGGGCGTGCTGTTCCTCTATCTCTATACGACGCATCGCAGCGGCGGCGGCGGTCACGGCAACGCCAACGTCAACGTGTTGTTCGGCAGCGTCTTCGGCATCGGTGCGCGGGGGGCGGAGATCGCGGTCGCGGTGGCGGTGCTCGCCGGGCTCGTGCTGCTGGCGATCGCGCGGCCGTTGCTGTTCGCGACCATCGATCCCGCGGTGGCCCGCGCGGCCGGGGTGCCGGTGCGGCTGCTGGGCGTGGTGTTCCTGGCGGTAGTGGGCGCGACCGTCGCGGAGGCGTCGCAGTTGGTCGGGGCGGTGGTGGTGCTCGGCCTGCTGACCGCGCCGGCCGCCACCGCGGCCCGGCTGACCGCGCGGCCCTGGCCGGCGTTCTGCCTGTCGGCGGTCCTGGCCACGGTGGCGGTGTGGGCGGGTATCGCCTTGTCCTGGGCCGTTCCGGCCGCACCGGCCGCTTTCACCGTGACGGCGACGGCCACCGGGGGATACCTCGTGGTGGTGGCCCTGGGCCGGACCGGGTTGTGGATGTCGGCTGCGCGCCGCGCGCGACGGGCGCATAGTGGGTAGCAGCGACGGGTATCCGGTACCCGTGGCGGAGCCGATCCACGCAGGTCCGGCAGGCTCGGCGGGGGCATCCCCGACCCGTTCCGGCAACCTTCCAGCAGTAAGCGGAGACTCACTACGGTATTGCCATTCTCCAAATCCGGAAGTATCGTTATCACTGTAAGGATTGCAAGAGTGTGCCTGTTGTCGTGCGGGCATGTCTTGCGGTCCGGACGACCGTGAGTGGGAGCTGCAATTGCTGGATTTGCCTGACGGCACCCGCATTCCGTTGATCGATGCGAGTGTGCACATCTTCTTCCGTTCGAACCGGGACTTCCGGAGCGCGCTGCGCGAGCCGTACCGGTCCCGGGGCATCCCGGACGTGGAGATGGACTGGTACGGCGCGCCGGGCGGGGAGTACGCACCGGGCACCGAAGGGCCGAACGGGGAGTATCCGGGCTCGGAACCGGATGTGGTGGGTGAACACCTGTTCCTGGAGCGGGGTGTGGATGTGGCGGTGCTGCATCCGATGACCCGCGGCGTCCTGCCCGACCGGCATCTCACCTCGGCGATTCTGGCGGCGCACAACGAGATGATGGTCTCGCGCTGGCTGGAGTCCGGCCGGTACGCGGAGCGGTTCCGCGGCACCATCCGGGTGTGCCCCGACGACATCTCCGGCGCGATCCGGGAGATCCGCCGCTGGCAGGGTAATCCGCAGATCGTGCAGATCGGGATTCCGTTGCAGTCGCGCGAGTTGTACGGCAAGCCGCAGTTCTGGCCGCTGTGGGAGGCCGCCGAGGAGGCGGGCCTGCCGGTGGCGGTGCACATCGAGACGGGCAGCGGCGTGGAGAACCCGCCGACGCCGTCCGGACACCCGCGCACCTATGAGCAGTACGCGTCGTTCATGGCGTTGAACTACATCTACCACCTGATGAACATGATCGCGGAGGGCGTCTTCGAGCGCTTCCCGCGGCTGCGGTGGGTGTGGGCCGACGGCGCCGCGGACATGCTGACCCCGTTCATGTGGCGGATGGACACCTTCGGCCGCCCGCATCTGGAGCAGACCCCGTGGGCGCCGCAGATGCCGAGCGCCTACCTGCCCGAGCACGTCTACTTCGTGCAGGGTGCGATGGACGGCCCCGGCGACGTCGAATACGCCGGGGAGTGGTTCGGTTTCACCGGCAAGGAGAACATGGTCATGTTCGGGTCGAGTTACCCGCACTGGCAGCTGGACGAGACGGTGAAGGTGCCGTCGGCCCTGTCCGGCGAGCAGCGGGAGAAGCTGTTGTGGCGCAACGCCGCCGGTCTCTACGGCATCGACATCGACACCACCATCACCACCGCCGGGGTGCGGTGAACCAACACGTTTTCCGGCAGCACGGGCCGAAAGACAGTGGGAGGCAATCATGACGCAGGCAATGATCCGGTCCCGGGTGCCCAGTACCGAACTGGTCCCGATCCGGGTGGTCGACTCGGACATCCATCCGGTGCCCGCACCGGGGCAGCTGGTGGAGTACATCCCCGAGCCGTTGCGGAGCAAGATCCTGTCGCACAAGGTCGGTAGCACGATCTATTACGACGCACCGGATTTCAATCACGCCTTCGCGATGCGGGTCGACTCGTTCACCGAGGACGGCGGATTCCCGGGCAGCGACCCGGATCTCGCCTTCCAGCAGGCGATCATCGAGGGCGGCTCGGACATCGGCATCCTGGAGCCGGGTTTCGGCGCCAAGCGGCTGCCGGAGTGGTCGCAGGCGATCGGCGCCGCGCACAACACCTGGCTGGCCAACCACTGGCTCGACAGCCACAACAACTGGCACAAGCGCTGGCGCGGCTCCATCTGCGCTGCGACGGAAGACATTCCGGGCGCGGTCCGCGAGATCGAGAAGTGGGCCGGCCACGAGTACATGTCGCAGATCCTGATCAAGGCCGAGCCGCGTCCGGCGTGGGGCGACCCGCACTACGACCCGATCTGGGCCGCCGCGGTGAAGCACAACATGCCGGTGGCCTGCCACCTGTCCCGTGGCTACTACGAGACGCTGCCGATCCCGCCGGTCGGTGTGCCCTCGTACAACCACGATTTCATGGTCAGCTACTCGCTGCTGGCGAACAACCAGGTGATGAGCCTGATCTTCGACGGCACCTTCGACCGGTTCCCGGATCTGCGAATCGTGTTGGTAGAGCACGCTTTCACCTGGATCCTGCCGCTGATGTGGCGGATGGACGCGATCTACGAGGCCCGCAAGTCCTGGATGGACATCAAGCGCAAGCCGTCGGAGTACGTCAAGGAACACATCAAGTTCACCACCCAGCCGCTGGACTACCCGGACGACAAGACCGAGTTGACCCGCGCGTTCGAGTGGATGGACTGCGAGAAGATCCTGCTGTTCTCCTCGGACTACCCGCACTGGACCTACGACGATCCGCGCTGGCTGGTGAAGCATCTGCCGGCCCACGCGCGCGAGGCGATCATGTTCCGCAACGGGATCGACACCTACCATCTGCCCGAGTCGGTTCCGGCGCTGCCGGGGCAGACCAAGGTCTGGTGACGGGCTTGGCCGAGGAAGCACTGCACGACAAGGCATCCGAGCCCCGCTTGGCGCAGGGCCGGGAGCATGTGGTGGCCAAGGTGGACGAAATCGCCCCCGGCACCCACAAACTCGTGCCGATCGGTCGCCACGGCGTCGGTGTCTACAACGTGAACGGCACCTTCTACGCCATCGCCAACTACTGCCCGCACGAGGGTGGTCCGCTGTGTTCCGGTCGCGCCCGCGGCCGGACCGTGGTGGACGAGAACGCCCCCGGCGACGCGGTGGAAGTGCGCGACCAGGAGTACATCTACTGCCCGTGGCACCAGTGGGGTTTCGAACTCTCCACCGGCACCACCGCGGTGAAGCCGGAGTGGAGCATCCGCACCTATCCGGTCCGGGTCGTCGGCGACGAGGTTCTGGTCACCGCCTGACCGATCGGGCGCGCGGATCACCGCGCGCCCGTGAGCAAACATCGGAAACACCGTGTCCGGGTGCGCCCGGCACGGTGTTTTTTCTTGGAATCGACCGGTGGATCTGCCCGAATCCGAGGTAGCGCCGCGTCGCCGAATGTAGGATTCTCGAATACGAGAATGAAGTTTTCATTGCTCGAAATTGATCTTCCAACTCATCGAGGAGACGGGATGCCAGCGACAACGGGCGTCACGAAGCGACTGCTCATCGACGGCCAGCTGGTCGACGCGGCGCAGTCGTACCCATCGATCAACCCGGCCACCGGCGAGATCTTCGGTTATGCCCCGGATGCCGGGCTCGCCGAGGCGGAGGCCGCGATCGCAGCCGCCCGCAAGGCGTTCGACACCACCGATTGGGCCACCAACGTCGAGCTGCGGGCCCGCTGCCTCGATCAGTTGCACCGAGCCCTGTCCGACAACGTGGAACAGTTGCGCGATCTGACGGTCGGCGATGTGGGCGCGACCCGCATGTCCACCTCCGGCCCGCAGCTGGAGACGCCGATCGAGATCGTGCGGTACTACGCCGATCTGCTGCCCGGCTACTCGTTCAGCGAGGACCGCGGCACCATCGAGGTGCGCGGCGCCAACCACCTGCGCTGGGTGGAGAAGGAAGCCGCGGGCGTGGTCGCGGCGATCATCGCCTACAACTACCCCACTCAGCTGGCGCTGGCGAAGCTCGCCCCCGCGCTCGCCGCCGGCTGCACCGTGGTGCTGAAGGCCGCGCCCGACACCCCGCTGATCACCCTCGGCATCGCCGAACTGATCGCGGAGCACACCGACATCCCGCCGGGCGTGGTGAACGTGCTGTCCTCGACCAGCGTCGAGGTCGGCGAGCTGATGACCACGCATCCGGACGTCGACATGGTCACCTTCACCGGCTCCACCCCGGTGGGCAAGAAGATCATGGCCGCCGCCAGCGGCACCCTGAAGCGGGTCTTCCTGGAGCTCGGCGGCAAGTCCGCCGCGGTGGTCCTGGACGACGCCGATTTCGACATGGTCGCGATGATGTCGGCCTTCGCCGGATGCAGCCACGCCGGTCAGGGTTGTGCGATCACCACCCGCATCCTGGTCCCGGCGAGCAAGCACGACGAGATCGTCGACAAGATCGCGGCGATGCTCGGCAACGTGAGCGTCGGCGACCCCGAGGATCCGACCAAGTACATGGGTCCGCTGGTCAGCGCGCGGCAGCGGGACAAGGTCGCGGGCATGGTCGATCGGGCCGTCGCGGCGGGTGCGAAGCTGGTGTGCGGCGGGGAGAAGGTCGATCCCGGCTTCTTCTACACCCCGACCCTGCTCACCAACGTCGATCCCGACTCCGAGATCGCACAGGAGGAGGTGTTCGGTCCGGTCCTGGTCGTGCTCACCTACGAGGACGACGACGACGCGGTCCGCATCGCCAACAACTCCGCCTACGGCCTGTCCGGCGCGGTCTACGGCAACGAGGAACGCGCCCTGGCGATCGCCCGCAAGGTCCGCACCGGCACCCTCAGCGTCAACGGCGGCATGTACTTCGCCCCCGACGTCCCGTTCGGCGGCTACAAGCAGTCCGGACTCGGCCGCGAGATGGGCCCCGAGGGGCTGGAGGAATTCCTCCAGCGCAAGACCATCGCCAAACCCGTTGCCTGAGTAGGTGATCGGAACTGCGGCCCCGCCGGATCGGCGGGGCCGCAGTGCGTTTCGCCGAGGGCGTTACTCGGCCGGTGTGCCGATCGTGCCGTCGGCGATCGCCTGCCGCAGCCGGAAGCGCTGCACCTTACCGCTGGGCGTGCGCGGGAAATCGGTGACGATGTGCAGCTCCTCCGGCCACTTCTGTTTCGCCAGGCCAACTTCCGCGAGATGCGCGCGCAGATCCGCGAGCGTCGGCGCGGCCGCGTCCGCCCGCAACCGCAGCACCGCGGCCGCGTGCTCGCCGAGCCGGGGATCGGGCGCGGCCACCACGGCGGCCTCCGCGACGGCCGGTATACCGAGCAGCACCTCCTCCACCTCGAGCGCGCCGATGTTCTCCCCGCCCCGGATGATCAGGTCGGATTTGCGATCGGTGACGGTGAGATAGCCGTCCGCGTCGAAGACCCCGATATCGCCGGTGTGATACCAGCCCTCGGCGTCGAAGGCCCGCTCGGTGAGTTTGTCGTCGGTGTAGCCGAGGCACAATTCCGGTCCGCGCGTGACGATTTCGCCGTCCTCGGCCAGCCGCACCTCCACCCCGGGCAGCGCCTTACCGTCGGTGTACAGGCGTTTACCGGCCTCGGCGGTGTAGTGCGATCCGGTCACCGAGGGATGTTCGGTACTCCCGTAGGAGCGGAACACCGTGATGCCGAGTTCGGTGAGCCGGCCGGTGACCGCCGCGGGCACCGGCGCCCCGCCGAATCCGACATACCGGATGCACGCGAGATGTTCGGTCCGGAAGTCGGGATGGTCGAGCAGACTGGTGACGTAATACGGCACCCCGCCCTTGATCGCGACACCGTGCCGCCCCATCAGCTCCAGCACCCGCGCCGGATTCCAGACATCCATGAGATGGACCGGGCTGCCGTCCAGCACCGGCAGCAGCAGCGCACCGAGCATCCCGATGAAGTGCCCGACCGGCGCGGCGGTCAGCGCCGGCCCCGAATACGGCGGATTGTGCGCCCCGAGCTGGCGGATCTCGAATCCGAGGGTGCGATGGCTGTGCACCACCCCCTTCGGATCCCGGGTGGTCCCGGAGGTGAAGGCGATCAGCGCGGGTGCGTCCGGATCGGTGGCGGCGATCCCGGTCAGCGGCTCGTCGGCCAGCAGCCGATCGAAATCCCGGCCGACCACCCCGACGACGGGCACCTGCGCCGCCACCTCGGGCCGGAATCGCAACGGCCCGAAGGCTTCCGCGGTCAGGAAGGCCCGCGGCCGCACGGTCCGCAGAATGAACTCGACCTCCCTGCGCCCGTAGATGTGCACGATCGGCACCACCACCGCGCCGAGCAGCGCCGCCGCCCAGAAGCCCACCGCGGCCTCGACCCAGTTGGGCAGTTGCAACGCCACCGCGTCACCGGGCCCGACCCCCCGCTCCCGCAGCCCCGCCGCCAGACGCCGGGCCCGCAACTCCACTTCCCCGAACGTGCCCGACCACGGCCGCACCTCGGAGTGCACATGGAATTCGGTATCCGGCGCGGCGGCCAGGCCGCGGCCGAGCAGATCGCCGAGCGTATCGTCGGTCCACCAGCCTTCTGCCACATACCTTTCGGCCAGGTCGGCGGGGATCTTGCGCATGGGAGCTCCATTGCCCGAGGGGAGGACCGCCACCGCCCCCGAGGGCCGCCACGGTCGGCTGACAGGCGGGGCACAGGGCTCTCCGCTCGGGCCCCATGATACCCGCCGGCCGGCCTGAATGTGAATGTTTACTTACAAAATCCCGGCGCGCGACGATACCGGAAAGCATTGCGGAGCAAGACCTTTGGCACACCACCGGAACCGGCAGTGCGCGACGGCGAAAAGCCTTGTCGCCATTGCGCACCGGCCGGCGCCGGGGTGGATCGTTCAGGCCGGAGTACGCAGTTCGGCGGTCGGGGTGCCGAATCCTGCTGCGCTGAGCTCCGCTTCGATCGCGTGCGCCGCGAACCACTGGCCGTCGGCCCGCAATTGATCGACGCGGCGCAGGATCGCCTCGATCCCGTAGGCCGCGGCGACATCTGTTATACCGATGCGGTCACCGGGTATCCGCTCGCCGTGGCGGGTGCCGGTGAGGGCGTGTGTCACCGCTCTCCTCTCCGAGGCATCGCCGGTATGTTCCGGGCAATTTTCCCGGTCGGAGTATAACGCCGTTGCACGTGCATCGGCACGTGCAGGCCGATCCGCTGCCGAGGCAGAACTGTTGTGGCACACTCGAACCCGCGACCTCATGGTCGGCAGGAGGGTCAATGATCGAAAGCAGCAGTGTCGTCGAGGGCGGTAGCGGTGACCACGGCGGCGAGCCGGGGGTGGATCCGAGACTGCTGCGCGTGATTCTCGGAGCCCGGTTACGGCGCTTGCGCGAGGCGGCGGGGATCAGCGGTGACATCGCCGGCAACGCGATCCGCGCCTCACATTCCAAGATCAGCCGGATGGAGGCGGGCCGGGTCGGCTGTCGCACCCGCGATATCGAGGATCTGCTCACCGTCTACGGGATCGGCGATCCGCAGCGGCGGGCCGAGTACCTGGATCTGGCCCGGCGGGCCAATGCGGCGAGCCAGTGGCACGCCGACGTCGGCTCGCCCACCCAGCGCTGGGACACCTATTTCACGCTCGAGGACGCGGCCGCGCTGATCCGCAGCTACGCGCCGGGGGTGATGCCGCCACTGCTCCAGACGGCGGCCTACGCGCAGGCGATTCTCGCGGTGGCACAACAGGGTTCGACGCTGGAGCTGCAACGGCGGGTCGAGGTGCTGATCCGTCGGCAGCGGCTGCTCACCCGCCCGGACGCGCCGCGGCTGTGGGTGGTGGTCGAGGAGGCCGCACTGCGCCGGCCGCTCGGCGGTACCGCGGTGTGGCGGGCGCAGCTGGAATATCTGGCCCGGACGGCGCTGCGGCCCAATGTCACCGTGCAGATTCTGCCCGATCACCGGGGTGGGCCGGCGATCAGTGCGGTACCGTTCACGATGTTGCGGTTCGGTGCCGCGGATCTCGGTGACCTGGTCCATCTCCATCACGCGACCGGTACCCAATTCCTCGACCGCAGAAGCGATCTCGACGCGTACCGGGAGATCTGGGACCGGTTGTCGGTGGTCGCGATGGCGCCGGAACAGACCATCGACCGGATAGCCGCAATCCTGGGATGACCGATCAGGGGGGAACATGCCGGACAGTACCGTCGACCCGGGGCTGCCGACCGAGATAGATATCAGCGTGCCGCACGAGGCCAGGGTCTACGACTACTGGCTCGGCGGCCGGGACAACTACCCGGCGGACCGTGCGCTCGGCGACACCATCGCCGCGCACGTTCCCACCATCAAGACCATGGCGCGGGCCAACCGGGCCTTCCTCGGGCGTGCGGTGCGGTATCTCGTCGCCGAGGCGGGCATCACCCGCTTCCTCGACATCGGCACCGGCATCCCGACCGCGGGCAACACCCACGAGGTCGCCCAGGCGCTCGATCCGGCGGCCCGCGTCGTGTACGTCGACAAGGATCCGATCGTGCTGGCGCACGCTCGCGCGCTGATGGCCGGCGCACCGACCGGTCGCACCGATTTCGTCTACGCCGATCTGCACGATCCGCGGTCCATCCTGGACCATCCCGCGCTCGCGGCGACCCTGGACGGTACCGAGCCGATCGCGATCATGCTGGTCGCGATCCTGATGTACTTCCGCGACGCCGACGATCCGGCCGGTATCGTCACGACCCTGCTCGACGCCGCACCGCCCGGCAGCCACCTGGTGATCACCCATCCCACCGCGGACTTCGACGCCAAGGCCATGGCCGGTGTGGTCGCCGCCGCCGAATCCTCCGGCATCCCGTTCGTCCCCCGCAGCCGCGCGGACACCACGGCCCTGTTCGCCGGAACCGAGCTGGTACCGCCCGGAGTCGTCCCGGTCGTCACCTGGCGCCCGGACGCCGCGACCGGCCCGGTCGCCACCGCCGAGGCCGACAGCGCCTGGTACTGGGCGGGCATCGGCCGCAAGGACTGAGTAGCCGGGCCGCTCCGACGGCGCGGGCGTGGTGTGAAGGTTCCCACTCCGATGCCCGGCGGTGCTCGTTGCCTGGACCATGGTCACATGACCGGTTCGACGATCGACACCTCCGGAAACGGCGGAAATCCCGACCCGCGCGACGTTGCCGCCGGTCCGCGGCCCCTGCCCGGCATCGCCGGCTCGCCTCGTCTCCATGGCTCGTCGGCGCGCGCCGCCTCGTCCCAACCCGGCGAATCGCACGGTCTCGTCGGCTCGCACGGTCTCGTCGGCTCGGATGGTGGCGTCGGCTCGGATGGTGGCGCCGGCTCGGATGGTGGCGCCGGTTCACCCGGTCGCGGCGGGCCGGACAATCTCGGCGATCCGACCGATCCGACCGATCCGACCGATCCGACCGATCCGACCGATCCGACCGATCCGGCCGGCCCATCGGTCACGCTCACCCGTCCGATGGTCTTGCTGTTCTCGATCACCGCCGGATCGTCGGTGGCTGGGCTGTATTACCTGCAACCCGTCCTGCACCGGGTCGCCGGCGATCTGCGGTTGTCGACCGCCACGGCGGCGCTGCTCGTCAGTGCCGCGCAGGTCGGTTATCTGTGCGGGCTGGCGTTGCTGGTGCCGCTGGGCGACTTCCTGGAACGCCGCCGCCTGGTACCCGCACTCCTGCTGGGTTCGGCTGTCGCACTGGCGGTTTCGGCGGCGGCGCCGAATTTCGCGGTACTGCTGGCGGCGATGGTGGTCACCGGGGTGACCGCGTCGGCGGCGCAGGTGGTGGTGCCGTGGTCGTCGGCGCTGGCGCCGCCGCACCGGCGCGGTCAGATCGTCGGCACCGTGATGAGCGGGCTGCTGCTCGGTATCCTGCTGTCGCGGGTGGTCTCCGGGGCCGTCGCGCAGGTGGCCGGGTGGCGGGTGATGCTGCTGGCCGGCGCGATCGCCGAACTGGTCGTCGCGATCTGCCTGTATGTGCTGGTCCCGGCGACCGGCCGGGCCGCGGCGGGGGAGCGGTACCCGGAGGTCCTCGCCTCGATCCTGGCGCTGATCCGCACCCATCCGGTCCTGCGGCACCGGATGGCGCTGGGGTTCCTGTCGATGGCCTGCTTCTCGGGCGTGTGGAGTTCGATCGCGTTCCTGCTGGCCGGGGTGCACGGCAGCGGCTACCACTATTCCGAGTTCGAGATCGGGCTGTTCGGGCTCGCGGGGGTCGCGGGTGCGCTCGGCGCGCCGGTCGTCGGCCGCTTCGCCGACCGCGGCCGGCTGCGCGCGGTGACCACCTCGGTCTGGCTGGTACTGCTGCTGAGCTGGGCGTTGCTGGCCTGGGGCGGGCACAGCACCTGGGCGCTGATCGCGGCGCTGCTGGTGTTCGACTTCGGCATCCAGGGCATCCAGCTGTCCAATCAGACCGCCGTCTACGCGCTCGATCCGGCCGCGCGCAGCCGGCTCACGACCGCCTACATGGTGACCTACTTCCTCGGCGGCGTCGCCGGCTCGGTCACCGCGGGCCTCGCATACCAGTCCGGCGGCTGGGCTCTGGTCTGCGAAATCGGCACTGCCGCAACGGTTCTGGGCCTGGCGCTGTGGGCCCTGTTCGCGTGGCGGACGAGACCGGTCCGCAGGTCACCGTATGCTCGGGTGAATGAGTGAGCCTGCAGCCACGCTGGTCGCGGTCGGTCCGGATCTGGACGCGGTGACCTGCGTCGGCCCCGAGGACGATCCCGCCGCGGCGGGCCTCGATCCCGCCGATGTCGCGGCGGTCTGGGAATCGGTGCGGAACTGGTACCGGCTGGGGACGACCCCCGCGATCCAGATCTGCCTGCGCCGCGACGGGAAAGTGGTGCTGAACCGGGCGATCGGGCACGGCTGGGGTAACGCGCCGGCCGACGGCCCGGACGCGGTGCGGGTGCCGGTCACCACCGAGATGCCGTTCTGCGGCTTCTCCACCGCGAAGGGCGTGGCGGCCACGCTGACCGCGATGCTGATCGAACAGGGCGCCTTCACCTGGGAGGACCGGGTCTGCCGCTACATTCCCGAATTCGCCGCGAACGGCAAACAGGACATCACCATCGGCGACGTGCTGTCGCATGCGGCGGGCGTGCCGTTCGTGACCGGGCCGTATCGCGGTTCGGAACTGGTCGTGGACGAGGATCTGGCGGTCCGGGCGCTGACCGACCTGCGGCCGGCCTGGCCGCGGCGGCGGTTCCGGGTGTACCACGCGATGACGGGCGGACTGATCCTGCGCCTGCTGGTCCAGCGGGCCACCGGCCGCCGGATGCGCGAGCACCTCGCCGATCAGGTACTGCGCCCACTCGGATTCCGCTGGACCAATTTCGGGGTGGACGCGGCGGACGTGCCGCGGGTGATCCCCAGCGTACCGATCGGTCCCGGACCGTCGCGGGCGTGGAAGTTCCTGGCGCGCAAGGCACTCGGTGGCGGCATGGGCCGGGTGGCGAATACCGCCTCGGGGTCCTTCCTGACCGCCGAGCTGCCCTCGGGCAATCTGGTCACCACCGCCTGGGAGTTGTCGAGGTTCTACGAGATCCTCGCGCGCGGAGGTGAATTGGACGGTGTCCGGATCATCCGGCCGGAGACGCTGCGCACCGCGGTGGCCCCCGCGCCCCGGTTACCCGGGGTGGCCGGGCGGGTGAGCCGGGCCGGTTTCGAACTGGGCTCGCGCCGTTCGAAGTTCGGGCACGACACCGGCGCGCACTTCGGCCGCAGCGGACTCACCACCCAGTACGGCTGGGCCGATCCGGACCGCGGCCTCTCGGGGGCGATTCTGACCAGTGGCAAGGCGACGCTGGATGGTCGCCGGCCGTGGCAACTGTGTGCGCAGATCGCCGACGTGTGCGCAGTGCGCGTACCCGCCGGGGATTCGTTCCGCTGGTGATCATCACAGCTTACGGACGACTGAGAATTCGATCGGAAGTTCCCGTATTCCATTGTGGCCCGGAGGTTGCTTTCGATATGCTCGGCCGCGGTCGTCGCTGTGTGTGAGATGAGTCTGCACGCGGGGGTGCGGATTCGGGTCGGAGGGCTCTGTCGCGCAGCGTTTTCCGTAGTTCGAGGTCGGCGCGGGTATCCGGCCGCCGGGAATCGGCCATGCTGTTGCGTTTCACGTTCACCGCACGATATCGAGATCGCTTTTGGATACCACCGGGGGTGACGCTGCGGCGTCGCTGGTGTTAGGGAAAGAGGGACATGAGTATTCGCGCATGGATCGGCGCGCCGATCATTGCGGCCGTAACCGTGGGGGCCGTGGGGGCGGCAACCGTCATCGGGTCCGGAACGGCGATCGCCGCACCGGATCCGGCTGCCCCGCAACCGGAAGCGGCGGCGACGATCGTGCCGACCGTCTCCGGGGTGGCGGCGCCGGCGCCGGGATCGCCGGGGTCCGTTCAGTATTCGGTCAAGCTGGTGGATCACACCGTGCTCACCACGCTGACCGGCGCCACCTTCCGGCTGGCCCCGGACGGCAAGGCCTACGACATCGCCGACGGTAGCGGCGCCACCGTCATGACGTTGCCCACCACGTTCGGCGCCGCGGGTACCGCGATCCCGGTCGCGGCCGAGGTCCGCGACGGCGGCGCGGTACTGGCGCTCACCCCGCAGGCCACCGCACCGGCGGGGACCACGGTCGATTCGGTCGAGGTGCACGCCGCCCCGATCGCGTCGTCGCGGGAGAACCAGCTGGCCGAGCAGTCCTTCGCCACCCAGTTCGGGCTGGCGACCGCGGTCGGTGGTTTCCTCGGCACCGCGGCGGGCGTCGTGATCGGCGCCATCGCGGGCTGTGCGCTGGGTCTGCCGCTGTTCGGGGTCGGCTGCATTCCCGCCGCCATCACCGGCGCCGGCATCGGCGGCATCATCGGCACGCTGATCGTCGGCGGCCCGGCCCTGATCGCGGCCGGCATGGATCTGATCAACACGCTGCAGGCCGCACCCGGTACGTCCCCGTGGTCGGAGAACGCGCCGAAGTAGTTTCCGGCCCGTTCCGACGCCCGCGCCGATTCCCGGCGCGGGCGTCGCGCATTTCCGGGGTGAATTCCGAGGCAGAGTAGGTTTTCCGCGCACCGAACCCCAATGTCCTTCCGGGTCGCGGATTTCGGTCTTCCGGGGGTTCGGCGGAAATTTGTTTGCACCACCGATCAGTTCCACGCATCATTACCGTCCGAACTGGTGTGTGGTGCCGCGATGCGGCGAGCACGCCCGGCGCCGCTGCCGGGTCCGCCTCGAGCCACATGCGACCTGCTCACCGATTCCCCGGAGGATCCATGCCCGCCGACCTATCCGCCGCAACCGGCGGCAGACGCACGCCCGTCGTGATCCGATTGCTCGTGCTGGCCACGTTCGTGGTGATCCTGAACGAGACCATCATGATCAACGCGATTCCGCGCCTGATGGTCGACCTGCACGTCACCGAGCGGACCGCGCAGTGGGTGTCCACGGCGTTCATGCTCACCATGGCCGCGATCATCCCGGTCACCGGCTGGTTCCTGCAGCGGGTCACCACCCGCCGCGCCTACACGATCGCGATGAGCGTCTTCCTGGCCGGCACCGCGCTGGCGGCCGTCTCCCCGTCCTTCCCGCTGCTGCTGGCGGGCCGGATCGTGCAGGCCGGCGGCACCGCGGTCATGATGCCCCTGCTGATGACCACCCTCATGACGGTCGTGGCCGAGCGCGATCGCGGCCGGGTGATGGGCAATGTCACCCTCGCCATCTCGGTGGCGCCGGCGATGGGCCCGGTGATCTCCGGCCTGGTGCTCCAGATCGCCTCGTGGCGCTGGCTTTTCGCGCTGATGCTGCCGATCGCTGGTGCGGTGACGATCTTCGGCCTGCGCCGCCTGGACAATATCGACGAACCGCAGGACGGTGACATCGACTGGGTCAGCGTGGTTTTCGCGGCGCTGGGCTTCGGCGGCCTGGTGTACGGCCTGAGCCGCTTCGGTTCCGGCAGCGTCGTCGAACCGATCGTCATCGTGGTCGCCGGCCTCCTGGCGATCACCACCTTCGTCCTGCGCCAGCTGTACCTGCAGCGGCACGGCACCCCGCTGCTGGACCTGCGAATCCTGTTGGCCGGCAGCTACACCAAGGCCCTGGTGCTGATGTCGGTGGCCTTCATGGCGATGCTCGGCTCGATGATCCTGCTCCCGCTGTACCTGCAGAACCTGCGCCACCTCAGCCCGTTGCAGACCGGCCTGCTGGTGATGCCGGGCGGAATGGCGATGGGTGTGCTCGGCCCGACCATCGGCCGCATCTACGACCGCTTCGGCGGCCGCCTGCTGGTCATCCCCGGCACGATCGCGATCACCGCGGCCCTGACCGGCTTCACCCAGATCACCCTGCACACCCCGTACTGGCAACTGCTGGCCCTGCACATCCTGCTGAGCCTCGCCCTGGCCGCGGCCTTCACCCCGGTGTTCACCCTCGGCCTCGGCGCCCTGCCGGCCCACCTGTACTCCCACGGCAGCTCGATGCTCGGCACCCTGCAACAGGTGGCCGCCGCCTTCGGCACCGCCCTGGTGGTCACCATCATGACCGCCCGCAGCACCACCCTCACCAACCACGGCACCGACCCCCTGATCGCCCACCTGGACGGCATGCGCCTGGCCTTCGCCGTCTCCGCCGCCCTCTCCCTGATCGTCATCGTCATGGCGATCCTCCTCCCCAACCGCTCCACCTCCCCGGACGATTCCGAGGTCGTGGCCACCTCGGCGGACACCCTCCCCGAACCGGAGGTCGCAACCCTCGTCGCCGACTGACCAGCGCGCGACCGGACCCCGGGGTCCGGTCGCGGCCGAGGTCGCTCCGGCATCGGGTGTCGTGGGCTCGAACCAGCCGGATCACACCAGGAGTCGACTGTGTCGGTGATTCATCCCGATGAGCACCCACGTTTCACCGCCGAAGAGTTTCTGGCGGCCGAGCCCGACATGCTCAGCACCACACGCGGTGATGTCGAGATCGTGGACGGCCTGGTGGTGCGATTGCCGGCGCAAACCGAAGCCCACAGTCGCGTGGTGCGGCGACTGGCCGCAGCCCTCGACGACACCCGCGATCGCGCAGGCCCGTGTCTGCGCATCGGCTCCGATGTCGCCGTCCGCTTCGCCGACGCCGAGGATCGCCGCGTCGACCACCGCCTCAATGTCCGCTATCCGGACATCTTCGTGCGTGACTGTGAACCGTACGACGTCAACACCGTTCGTGACCACATCGCCCTCATCGTCGAAGTTGCCTCCGAGTCGACCGTCGACAGCGATACCGGCGAGAAATACCGGGCGTATGCCCGCGCCGGGATTCCGGTCTATCTCATCGTCCATTTCGACAAGAGCTGGGAGGCGATCGACCGTATCGAGGAGTACCGCCTCGACTGGTCCGGCCTGCGGTACATGCCGCACAAGGTCCACCGCACCGCCCTCGTCCTGGACACTCCGGTCACGCTCGCGATCACCTTCGACGCGCTCCACCGTCCCTGAACGGCCGGTGCCTGGTTACCGATGGTCCCCCGCGGCGTCGCCGTATTCCGTGCGGATGCGGGCCTTGGCGAGTTTGCCGGCGGCGTTGTGCGGTAGGTCGGTGACGAAGACGACGGATTTCGGGATCTTGTAGCGGGCGATGCGGGTGGTGAGGAAGGTCAGCAGGTCCGATTCGGTCGGGGCCGCACCGGGTTTCGGGGTGACGACGGCTCGGCCCACCTCGCCCCAGACCGGGTCGGGGACGCCGATCACCGCGCATTCGGCGACCGCGTCGTGGGCATACAGGGCCTGTTCCACCTCGGCCGGGTACACGTTCTCGCCGCCGGAGATGTACATATCCTTGAGCCGGTCCACGATATAGAGGTAGCCGTCCTCGTCGCGGCGGGCCACATCGCCGGTGTGCAGCCACCCGTCGGTGTGGGCGGCGGGCCGATTCCAGTAGCCCGGACTGACATTCGGGCCCTGCACCAGCACCTCGCCGACGTCGCCGGACGCGTCGGTGGGCGCCAGCGCGACATCGGTGAAGAAGCACGGCGTACCCGCCGAGCCGAGTTTGCCCGCGCCGGAACCGGGATCGGTGGCGCGCAGCATTGTCACCCCTGGCGACGCCTCCGTGAGCCCGTAGCCCTGGATGACGGTCAGGCCCCGATCCCGGTAGGTCTCGAGCAGCGACACCGGAATCGGCGCACCGCCGGACAGCGCGGTGCGCAGCGTCCGCAGATCGGCGGTGCCGAACGCGGCCGCGCGGGACAACCCGAGATACATCGAGGTGACACCGAAAAGCATGGTCACGCCGTAGGTTTCGATGAGGTGCAGGGCGCGGTCCGGATCCCAGCGGGCTTCGATCAGCGCGGTGCCGCCCTTGAGCAGCACCGGCAACAGCACCTGGTTGAGTGCGGCGGTGTGGAACAACGGCGCGGTGACCAGCGCGATCTCGGTGTTGCGGAGATCGAGGTCGACCAGCAGGTTGTAGACGTTCCAGGTGATGTTGCCGTGGGTCAGCAGCACCCCCTTGGGCCGTCCGGTGGTGCCCGAGGTGTACTGGATCATGAAAAGCTCGTCGAGCGTGATGATTTCGTCGATCGGCTCCTCGGAACCGTTGTCCCGCAACGTCTCCAGCGTGACACCTGAGCTCTCCGGCGCGACCGCCACCGTCTCGATGCGCAGCTCCCGCACCTCCGGTGATCCGGCGACCGATTCGAAGCCGCGATCGTGGATCAGCAGTCGCGCACCGCAATCGGCGAGGATGAACGCGGTCTCGGCCGGTGCGAGCCGCGTGTTCAGCGGTACGGTGACCGCCCCGAGGGCGGCGAGCGCGAACATGGTCTCGACGAAGGCCACCGAATTCGAGCCCAGATATCCGACCCGATCGCCGCGGCCGATCCCGTGCCGCCGCAGGCCGTGCGCGAGCCGGGTCGCGCGGCGGTGCAGGGTCAGATAGGTGGTCTCCGCGCCGTCCTGGATCAATGCCACGCGATGCGGCGTCATCCGGGCCCGCCGGCCCGGCCAGGAGCCCATGCCCTGATCCTGCATGACTGTTTCCGTTCGATCGTGTTGCGGGCGAATCGGTTTCAGGACAATCCGGGAACCGGCTCCTCGGTGGCCTTCGCGGCGCGGCCGGCGAGGAAGTCGTTCATCCGGTGTTTCGCGTCGGCGCTGCTCCCGGCGATCGCCGACATCAGCGACTCCAGCAGATACCCCTCTCGCGGGCCGGCCTCGGCGATCCGCGGCAAGGCTTGCAGCACAGCAAAATTCGATTGCGGCGCGTTCTCCGCGACCGTGGCGGCCAGTGCCTGCGCGCGGTCGGGACCGGCGCCGGTGGGCACCACGTACTGCGACAGCCCGATCGCGGCGCCCTCGGTGGCGTCGTAGCGACGGCCGGTGAGCATCATGTCGGTCATCCGCGCCACCCCGATCAGGCGCGGGATGCGCACCGATCCGCCCCCGCCGACGAACAGCCCGCGCTGTCCTTCCGGCAACGCGTAGAACGCGGACTGCTCGGCGACCCGGATGTGCGCGGCCGCCGCGAGTTCCAGCCCGCCGCCGATCACCGCGCCCCGCAGCACCGCGATCACGGGCACGCCGCCGTTCTCGACGGCGTCGAAGGCCCGGTGCCACATCCGCGAATGCGCGACCGCGCCGAGGGTGTCGCGTTCCACCATCTCCGCCAGGTCTAGCCCGGCGCAGAAGTGATCACCCTCGGCGGTCAGCACCACCGCACGGACCCCCGGGTCCAGCTCGGTGAAGAAATGCCCGATCCCGCGCACCGTCTCGTCGTCCAGCGCGTTGCGCTTGTGCGGTCGGTTCAGTGTCAGCGTGGCCACCGCGCCGGTCACCTCCGCACGCAGGGTGTGCGGCAGCGGCACGGGCCGCGGAATCGGGTTCACCGGAACTCCTTCCAACCTCGGGGGATCTACCCTCCCGAGGTTAAATAAGGAATCCTGTCAATTCAACCGCGGGCGTCCGCGAGCTCGACCACGATCTCCGGCTCGGTCGCGGCGATCACCTGCTCGACGGTGACCTCCGGGGCCAGTTCGCGCAGCACCAGCGTGCCGTCGCGCACGTCCAGGACGGCGAGATCGGTGATGATGCGGTGCACCACGGCCCGCCCGGTCAGCGGCAGTGTGCACGATTCGACGATCTTCGGATTGCCGTCGCGGTCGGTATGTTCCATGACCACGATGACCCGCCGGGCGCCGTGCACCAGATCCATGGCCCCGCCCATACCCTTGACCATCTTGCCGGGCACCATCCAGTTTGCGAGATCCCCGTGCCGCGAGACCTGCATCCCGCCGAGCACCGCGGTATCGATGTGCCCGCCGCGGATCATGCCGAACGACAACGCCGAATCGAAGAACGTCGCCCCCGGATTGACGGTGACGGTCTCCTTGCCGGCGTTGATCAGATCCGGATCGACCGCGTCGGGATGCGGGTACGGGCCGGTGCCCAGGATGCCGTTCTCCGAATGCAGCACCACCCGCACGTCGGCGGGCAGATGGTTCGGGATCAGCGTCGGCAGCCCGATGCCCAGGTTGACGTACTCGCCGTCGACCATCTCGGCGGCCGCGCGGGCCGCCATCTCCTCACGTGACCAGCTCACAGCGCCACCGTCCGCTTCTCGATTCGCTTCTCCTGGGGACCGACGTGCACCACGCGCTGCACGAACACGCCGGGCAGATGCACCTGCGCCGGATCCAGTTCGCCCGGCTGCACCAGGGTCTCGACCTCCGCGATGGTGATCCGGCCGGCCATCGCGGCCAGCGGGTTGAAGTTCATCGCGGTCTTGTTGAACACGAGGTTGCCCTCGGTATCGCCGATCTCGGCGTGCACCAGCGCGAAGTCGGCGTTGATCGCCCGCTCCAGCACGTAGGTCCGGCCGTCGAATTCGCGCGTCTCCTTCGCGGGCGACTGCACCGAGACCGATCCGTCGGAGGAGTACCGCCACGGCAGGCCGCCCTCGGCGACCGGGGTGCCGACGCCGGCCGGGGTGTAGAAGGCCGGGATGCCCGCGCCGCCGGCGCGCAGCCGTTCGGCCAGCGTGCCCTGCGGGGTCAGTTCCACCTCCAGTTCGCCGGAGAGGTACTGCCGCGCGAACTCCTTGTTCTCACCCACATAGGAGGCGGTGACCCGGCGAATCCGCCCGGCCGACAACAGGATTCCCAGACCCCAGTCGTCGACGCCGCAATTGTTGGAGAACACCTCGAGTCCGGCGGTGCCCTGCTCGCGTAGCGCGGCGATCAGCCCGGACGGAATACCACACAGACCGAATCCACCCACCGCCAGTGACGACCCGTCCGCGATATCGGCCACGGCCGTCCTCGCGTCGGCGACCAGCTTCGTCGACATATACCTACCCGTTCACTCAGTGATCACTTCGGATCCCCCGAGACGAGTCAAGTCGGTCGAAGTGCCCTGATCAAGGGCTTACCGGTACCGTTTACGCGATCGTTCGCACAGTGGCCGATCACCGCCGAAGCGTTCAGCTGGTGAACGTATACTCGGCCGATGCCGGACGACTCGAAACCGCAGCTGGTGGCGCGCGCCGCGGCCATCCTGCGGGCGATCGCCGCGCTGGAGCCCGAGGGTGGTTCCACCGCGGGCATCGCCCGCGCGGCCGGACTGGCCCGGCCCACCGCGCACCGGGTGCTGTCCGCGCTGGCCGAACAGGGCCTGGTCGACCGCGACAAACGGTCGGCCCGCTGGACCCTGGGCCCGGAGCTCTACCTGCTGGGCACGCTGGCCGCCGCCCGCTACGACATCACCGACCAGGCCGGCGGCGTGCTGCGCCGGCTGGCCCGCGACACCGGCGAGAGCGCCTTCCTCTCCGCGCGCCGCGGTGACGAAACCGTCTGTCTCGCAGCCGAAGAGGGGACCTTCCCACTCCGCTCGCACGTTCTGCACATCGGTATCCGGTTCCCGCTCGGCGTCGCGTCCGCGGGCCTGGTCCTCCTGGCGCATCTGCCCGATCGCGAGATCGACGAATATCTGGCCCGCTCCGATCTCACCGGCGCGTGGGGCCCGGCGCACGGCACCCCGGCGCTGCGAACCCGGCTCGCCGAGGTCCGCCGCGACGGTTACGCGACCAATCCCGGACTGATCGTGGAGGGTAGCTGGGGGATGGCCGCCGCGGTTTTCGATCGCCGCGACGAACCGGCCTGGGCGCTCAGCCTCACCGGCGTCGAGACCCGGTTCGGCGACGTCCGGCGGCGGCAGCTCGGCGAGTTGCTGTTGCAGAGCGCGCACGATCTCGGACAGTCGCTGCGCTGACGCCCGTTTTCGCGGGATTGTCCGGCCGCGTGATCGCGCCGCCGGATACCCCGCTGCGGTAGGTTGACGGCTGATCGAGGGAGGAGACAGCCGTGACGACGGTGGTGGGTTCCGAGGGCGCCGGGGGTACCGGCCACGGATTCGATCCGGGCGATCGCTGGGTGCCCGTCGATCGGCGCTGGCTCGGCCTGGATCGGGCGACGCTCCTACCGGCCCTGATCGTGCTCGGCCTGGCGATCCTGATGGGCTCGATCCTGCCGGCGATCGACGCGGCCGTACCCTATCGCGACACGGTCGCCGCGGGCGATGTCATGCAGCTCGACGGCGGGATCACCTTCACCCCGGCGGCCGGCTGGGGCATCACCGACGGCGTGCGGGCCGGCGCTAATCCCGTCACGAAGGTGTATCCGCCGACGGCGAAGCTGGTCGACGGGCCGATCCGGTTCTCCCTCTACACCGCACCCTTCGCCGGTAACCCCGTCGACCTGCTGCGCCAGATCGAGCGCACCGACGCGCTGCTCAACGGCGATTCCGCGATCACCGGCGATCCGGCGGTGATCACCAATCAGGACGGAGCCAAGGGTTTGCTGGCCCGCTTCACTCGCGGCGGATCGGACGGCGTGATCGCCGCATTCGTCCTCGACGGGCGCGGGGTGCAGGCCGTCGCGCTCGGCCCGACCGGCCTCACCCCCACCCAGACCCAGAACATCGCCGAGATGATCGTCAGCATCGGCCGGACCCGGGAGGCCGTGTGACCGCCCCGACGCTCGACCAGCTCGAGGCCGACCGCCGCGCCACCATCGCCGATTCCGGCTGGGGCCGGTCGTTCACCCTGTGGCAGCCGCGCAACCTGGCCTTCTGGGTCTATCTGGCCCTGGTGGCCAGCGGTGCGTGGGCCTGGGTATCGATGATCAGCGGTCAGTACGCCGCCTACGGTCACGCCATCGTGGTCGCGGTCGAACTGTTCGCGATCTACGGGGCGATCTTCTGGTGGTTCACGCACAGCATCGACCGCTACGCGCGGCAGCCGATCGGCGCGCTCGTCGCGGCCTTCCTGTGGGGCGGTTTCGGCGCCACCTGGCAGCTGGCCGCCACCGCCAACACGGCCCTGCTCACGTTGTACGCCAAGGCTTTCGGTCAGGCGTGGGCACTGGACTGGGGCGCCGGGCTGGCCGCCCCGTTCACCGAGGAGATCGCCAAGGGCGCGGGCCTACTGCTGCTGATCGCGCTGGGCCCGCGACTGGTCCGCACCGCCTTCGACGGTTTCATCCTCGGCGCGTTCATCGGCCTGGGTTTCCAGATCCTGGAGGACATCGCGTACGCGGTGAACTCGGCGGCCTCGCAGTTCGGCGCCAATCAGATCGGCGCGGAACTGCCGACCATCTGGCTGCGCGTGATCTTCGGCGTCGCCGCCCACACCCTCTACAGCGCGGTGTTCGGCGCCGGGCTGATCTACCTGATCGGCCGCCCGGCCGAACCCCGCCGCCCGCTGCGCGGCCTGGCCCTGATCGCCTCCGCGATGCTGCTGCACGGGATCTGGGACGATCTGTCGGCGCTGGTGCGCGGCCGGGCCGGACTGCTGTTCCTGGCCTGGATCGTGATCCCCGCCGCCGCACTGCTGCTCGCGATCAAGATCTTCGGCATCACCGTCCGCCGCGAACGCGAATTCCTCGGCCGCATCCTCGCTCCCGAGGTGGCGACCGGCGTCGTGCTGCCCCAGGAAATGGCGGCCGTGTGCGGAACCCGCAAGGAGCGCAAGGCATTCCGCAAATCGCTACCCGACCGCCGGACCCGCCGGGTGGCCGGCAATGTGCTCGACGCCGCCGCCGACCTCGCCGATGCGCTGGCGAACGCGCACGGAACATCCACGCCCGCAGTGGAATTCGCACGCGGCGAGGTCCTCCGGATCCGCTCCGGCCGACCGCCCCGCTCCCGTGACGCCGACCCTGTGGAGTAGGGCAGGCGGCTTCGACTGACGAAACCCGTTCTCGCGCAGGCCGACCGGATCAGCCGCCCCAGCGTCCGGCGGCCGCGGCCCGCTCCAGCCCGGTCTCGCCCGCACGGCGTTCGCGTAGCAGATCACCGGCAAAGGTGTACGGCGCCGCCTTCGCCGGATTCGCTTCGGCCTGAACGACAACCGCGTCGACGAGCGAACTCGCCATCGCCAGCCGCGGATAGGCGGCGTGGATCGCGACCGCCTGCTCCTCGGTGATCACCGCCGAGCCGCGCCCGAAGTCGATCCCGACACCGGAGCGGGTGAGATAGGCCAGCGGTCCCCGCCGTTCCGCGATCCCGCCCGAGGTGTGCAGCGCGATCGCCTCCCAGATCAGCGCGCGCTCCGCCGCCGGCACCCCGAGCGGCGTCAGGAGCGAGTCCGCGGCATCGGCCCCGTCCACCTCGAACCGCTGATTCCCGTTGCCGCGCGCGGTCAATCCGATGTCGTGCAGGACGCACGCCGCGAACAGCGTGCGCTCGGCGACGACCAGCTCTTCGTGCCGCGCCAGCAACCGTGCGAACAGATAACTGCGCAGGCTGTGGTTGGCGACGGCCGCCGACTCCTCCGCCCGCACGATCTCCAGGACCGGTGCGACGATCGGATCCTCGGGCAACTGCAACGCGTCGGCGGACATGAACCGATCGTCGCGGATCGCGCGGCCGCCTACCAGCACCGATCCGGCCGAAAATCGTCACGATCCGGCCGTCCGGTCCGGGGCCGACCCCGGACCGGACCCGTGGTCAGCTGCCGAGCATCGTGCGCATCCGATCGATCTCACTCTGCTGCGCGGTGACGATGGACTGCGCCAGCGCCTTCGAATCGGCGTTGGAGCCGTGCGCGAGTTCGTCGTTCGCCATGGTGATCGCCCCGCTGTGATGGTCGATCATCATCTGCAACCAGGCCCGATCGAATTCCGGCCCGGACAGGGCCCGCAATTTCGCCATATCGGCATCGGGCATCATGCCCGGCGTGGTCGACATGCCCGGCATATCGGAGATATCCGGCATCGCGTGGCCGCCGGTGGCGGGCGCGGGCTTTCCGAAACCGCGCAGCAGCGCGCTCATCCGTTCCATCTCGGGTGCCTGCGCGTCCCGGATGGCCGCGGCCAGCGCCACGACCTGTTGGTTCTGTGATCGCGACGGCACCAACTGCGCCATCGCGACGGCCTGTGCGTGATGCGGATACATCATCTGCAGAAACGAGACATCCGCGTCGTCGAAATCGGTCCGCATCGCGGCGCCGGACGTGGTGGACATCGTCATTTCCGGCGAATGCGAGGACGTCGAGTTGCCGCACCCCGCGACGAGCAACGCGAATCCGGTTGCGCCGAGGACGTATACGGTACGGGTACCGAACATGAGAGCTCTCCTGGTGAATTGTGAGAAGGGAAGACAGAACGAAATCGCCACCACGACAGCGCGGCGGCGACGAAAATCCGTCAGATCCGCAGAATCGACAATTCGGCCAACGAGGGCACCGTCCAGGGTGGCGGCCGCCCCCGATGCCCACGCGCGAGCCCGGCGCGCAATCGCGCCGCGTGATCGTCGGCCCCTGCCCCGACGTGATCGAGCGGGACCATCCCGAGATCCGGGACCGACCGGGACAGCACGAACTTGCACGCATGAATCGCCCCGTGCCCGGCCCCGCTCGCCTCGCGCGTGGCGACCTCGCCGTGCACAGCAACCTCGCGCGTGGCTACCTCGGGCGCGCCGACCGCGTGCGTGGCGACTTTGTGCACGGCGACCTCGGACGCGCCGGCCGCCACATGCCCGGCCGCCACATGCCCGGACATCCCGTCGTGCATCTGTCCGCCGACGCAGAACACCCCGGCGTGCATGGTCGCGATACCGAAGACGAGCAGCAGCAATCCGAGCGCCCGGACCCACCGGGGCACCCGCGACCGCCGCCGCTGTTCGACCACGCCGCCATCCTACGGACCGGTTCGCCCGAAACCGCTCTCGCGAACACGTTTCGCAAACGCCCGCCGATCCGATGAATCCGATGAAGACCCCACTGCATCCGATGTGCAGGAAGGAGCCCGGTGCACACCACCCCCGCCGCCTACCGTGACCAACCGGATTGGCAGGCGCTACAACGCCTCCTGCCCGCCCGCCTGCACCTGACCGAGCAGACGGCCCCCACGGAGGAATTCTGGCCCTGGCGAGGCCACGAGATCCACCTCGACCGCTATCCCGCCCCGGCGGCCCCCGCGAAGATCCTCCTGCACCACGGCGTGGGCACCAACGGCCGCCACCTCACCCTGATCCTCGGCGCCCCCCTGGCCCGCCGCGGCTTCGAAACCATCGCCCTCGACAACCTCGGCTACGGCCTCACCCGTCTCCGCCGCGGCCACACCCCCACCTACGAGGACTGGGTCGACCTCGTGGTCGACTACCTCGCCCACGAACGTGCCCGCGACGACCGTCCGATCATCCTCTACGGCCTCAGCGCGGGCGGCATGCTGGCCTACCATGTGGCCGCGAAGGCCCCCGCGAACACCCTGCACGGCATAGTCGGCATGACGTTCCTCGACCAGCGTGTCCAGCAGGTCCGCGACGAAACGGCCCACGACCTGCTCAACGCCCGCGTCGGCGCCCCCTTCCTGCGCCTCCTGGCCCCCACCCCCGCCGGCCGGGTCCGCTACCCCATGACCCTCGCCGCCAAGATGTCCGCGCTGGTGAACGATCCGGCCGCTCTGCGCCTCATGATCGCCGACCCCACCTCCGCGGGCAACCGGGTCCCGATCCGCTTCCTGAGCAGCTACCTGAACTACCGTCCCGCGGTCGAACCGGAGGACTTCACCGCCTGCCCGATCCTGCTGACCCAGCCCGCCCGCGACCGCTGGTCCCCGCCGCATCTGGCCGAATCGTTCCTGTCCCGCATCACCCGGGTGCCGGTCCAGCGGGTGCTGCTGGAGAACGCCGGCCACTATCCGCTCGAGGAGCCGGGCCTGCGTCAACTGGAGGACGCGGTCGCCGAATTCGCGACCGCCACCACCCTTCCCGGGCCGGACTCCCGGTCGGCCGGTTAGGTCACCGGCGCGCAGCCCGGCCTGCTCGTCACGAAACTACAACGTGGGCAACAACTTCCGACATCCGCTGCCGGAAGGCGCCGGGGGAGAAGGATTCGGCGTGCTTGCGGACCACCGCCGGATCGTAGGCCGCGGGGTCGAAATCGCGCATGGCACGGGCGAATTCGGCGACCACCGCGTCGTCGTCGCCGAATCGGATGTGTTCGCCGCTGATTCCGGGCAGGACGGTGTCCACCGCGCCGCCGGCGCCGACCGCGATCACCGGTGTACCGCAGGCCATGGCCTCCACCGGCACGATGCCGAAATCCTCGACGCCGGGCATGAGCAGGGCGCGGCAGCGGCGGTACATGTCGAGCAGGACGTCGTCGGGCGCCGCGCCGAGGAAGGTGGTCTCCGGGCCCGCGACGGATTCGAGGTGGGTGCGGAAACGGCCCTCGCCCAGCACGATCAGGCGGCAGCCCGCGCGCTGGGCGGCGCGGACGGCGAGATCGGCGCGCTTGTAGGGGACCAGGCGGCCGGCGATCAGGAAGAAGTCCTCGCGGGGTACCGCCGGATCGGGGGCGAAGCGGTCGATGCGCACCGGCGGATGCACCACCGTCGAGGGCAGGCCCCACCAGTCGCGGACGCGACCGGCGACGGCCTGGGAATTGGCGACCACGTGCGCGAGCCGCGGCGCGGCGCGCAATTCGCCGTGGCGGGCGAGGCTGCCGAGTGCGGTCAGGGCCGCCCGGCCGGCCCGGCCGCCGGCCTCGCGGGCGCGGAAGGCGCGATCCCAGGCCCAGCGGGCCGGACTGTGGACATAGGCGACGACCGGTGCGTCGGTGGCGAAGACGGCCTGGGTGGCGAAGGCGTGATGGCTGACCACCACGGCGTCGAAGCGGCCGGTCAGCGGCAGCCGGCGCAGGGCGGCGGGTACGAACGGGAGCAGCGGTGCGTGCGAACGCTGTCCGCTCAGTTCGTAGGCGCGGGTCAATCGGCTGGTGTGGAAGGTGTGCGGGGATTCGCTCGCGGCCGTCCGGACCGCGTCCAGGCATTCGGCGGTGGTCAGCGGGGCGAAGACCGGCGATCCGGGCCAGGTCTTCATGAACTCCGCGACGACCGCCTCGGATCCGCCGTATTCGGTGAAGCGCTCGTGGACCAGGGCGATGCGGGGCGGGGTCATCGGCAAGCTTTCGGTCTGTGGATCGGGAAGGTCAGAGCGGCTGTCGCACCGCGGGTTCGAGGTAACGCGGTGCGGCCCGCGCGCGCAGCGCCGGGGCCACCGGGCGACCGCGCAGCAGGCCCTCGACGGTGCCCTGTTCCACTGCGCGGGAATAGATTTCGGCGGCCGGTCGGCACGCCTCGATGGTGCGGTCGATATCCGCGTCGGTATGCGCGGCGGAGGTGACGAAGGACTGGCCGAGCACGCCGCGTTCGAGGATCTCCTGCAGGAACAGCGTCCGGAACGGTTGTGCGGGAAGCCCTTCCGCATCGCGGGTGACGAAGATCAGGCAGGACGGCCGGCCGAGCACCTGGAGGTGATCGGCGATACCGAGCTCCGCGGCGATCGCGTTGACGCCGTCGGCCAACCGGCGACCGGCGGATTCCATCCGGCCGATCGGATCGGTCTCCGCGTAGGCCCGCACGACCGCGCGGAACGCCGCCAGCGAGCCGGTTTCCGGGCCGTGCGTGGTCGACAGCAGGAACACCCGGTCCCGCTGGGTGCGCAGACCACCGAGTTCCATGAGTTCCCGGCGACCGGCCAGCGCGGAGATCGGAAATCCGTTGCCCATCGCCTTACCCCAGCACGACAGGTCCGGGGTCACCCCGTACACCGCTTGTGCGCCGCCGGCCGACCAGCGGAAGCCGGTGATCATCTCGTCGAACACCAGCAGCGTCCCGTAGCGGTCGCACAGTGCCCGCACCCCGGCCAGATAGCCGGGTGCGGGTTCGGCGGTCGCCGTGGCGGCCTCCAGCACCACGCAGGCCACGTCGCGCGAATCCAGCACGGCGGCAAGCGAATCCAGATCGTTGTAGGGGAACCGCACGGTCGCCCCCGACGCCGGGATGCCGGCGGTCATCGCGGTGGTGCCGATGAACCAGTCGTCGACGGAGAAGAACGGCTGATCGCAGATCGCGACCGTCTCGCGGCCGGTGACGGCGCGGGCCAGCCGCACCGCCGCGGTGGTGGCGTCCGAGCCGTTCTTGGCGAACTTCACCATGTCCGCACCGGGCACCAGACTCAGGAAGTCCTCGGCGGCAAGCAGTTCCAGTTCGGTCGGCCGCGAGAAGTTGACCCCGTCGGCGATGGTGCGCGACACCGCCGCCACCACGGGTGCGTACCCGTGCCCCAGCGTGACCGAGCGCAGCCCCATACCGTATTCGACGTATTCGTTACCGTCGCAATCCCATACGCGACAACCGTTGCCGCGCACCAGGACCGGAGCCATGAATTCCGGATACTGATCCGCCCCACGGGCATAGGTGTGCGCACCCCCCGGAACGACCTCGTGCAGACGGTCCTGCACGGCATTGCTGCGATCGAAACGACCCATCAGACCCGCTCCCGCTCCGGCTCCGCCACCGTCAGTGCCCAGAGCGTATGGACAGCGCGCTGCCCGCCGGAGCCGCGATGATTACGCAACAGCCCCTCCGCGAGCATCCCCGCCCCGGCGGCGACCGCGGCGGATCCGGTATCGGCGGCATCGATCTCGATCGCCACCCGGTACAACCCCAGCGAGTCGACGGCATGATCCAGCACCGCGCGCAACGCAGCGGTTCGGACCCCGGCATCGACCCGCCCGGGATCGACCCAGCCGGACAGCCGCGCATTGCGATCGAACATGTCCAGATCGAACACGCGGTACTCACCCGCATATGCGCCGTCGGCCTCCAACACCAGCACCAGCCCACCGTCCGACCGCAAACCACCTCGGCTGCCCGCGAATTCCCGCCACCACGAAGCCCGCCCACCCTCGGCGAGCTGCCCACCCTGGTCGCCGGACCCGTGCGAATCATTGTGTGCGGCCGGGTCGCCGCCGGACCCGTGCGGGTCACCGGATGCCGGCGAGTCGCCGTGTGTCATCGGGTCGCCGGGCATGTACGAGTCGCTGGACACCGGCCGGTCGCCGGGCCCGGGTAGGTCGTCGGAGGTGAGTGGATCACCGTGTGTCAGTGGGTCGCCGGGCAAGTGAAGGCCGCCGGCAGTGGGCAGGTCGCCGTGCGTCAACGGGTCACCGGGCACGTTCGGGTCGCTGGACGTGAGTGGGTCACCGTGTGTCAGTGGGTCGCCGGGCATATACGGGTCGCGGTGCGTAACCGGGTCTCCGTGCGCGAGCGCCGCGGCACGACGGGCACCGTCGGCGAAAGTGCGGTTGCGCAGGACGATTCCGGGGTATCCGGGAACGCTCAACCGCACGGATCGATCACCACTCAGCAGCGACAGCGTCCGGCGAATCCGCCAGGCGGTGTGCCGCGCGGTCAGGACGCCGACGAGTGCGGCCGTGCCGAGCCGGGACCCATGAGGCGCGGCGTCCTCCGTGGGGAGCGGCACGGGCGAGCCCGCCGAACGCCCGTCCTCCATCCGCCGGAGTTGACTGCGCACCAGCCCTTCCGCCGGCAGATCGGCCCGGATCAGTGTCCACAGGTCGTGATCGGTCCGGGCCCCACCGGCGTCGAAATACCGCGCCAGCAACGCCTCCCGCACGAATCCGAGCCGCTGCGCGAACGCGATCGCCACCGTGTTGTCCGGCGCGATCGGGGCGAGGATCCGCTCCAAGCCGAGCGACCCGAAGGCATGGTCCAGAACCAGAGCCGTTGCCACACAAGAGAACCCGTGCCGGGCATACCGGGAATCGATCCAGATGCTCAGTTCCGCGACGCCGTTGCGGGTGTCGAGCCGGCACAGTTCGCACTGCCCGGCGAACCGGCCGTCGACCTCGATCACGCCCGACAGTTGCCGTCCCGCACGCACTTCCGCGCCGCCGGCGACGTACTCGTGGATCCACTGCCGCTCGGTGTGCCGATCCGCCCAGTCGAGTTCCGAACTGTGCCAATACGGTTCGATGAGCTTACGGTCACGCAGCCGCGCCGCCTGCCACGCCGCGTGGTCGGCGGGGCGCGGCGACCGGATGCGCACCGCGCTGCCGTGTAACGGCACCGGGCCCAGCAGAATCCGATCGCTCACAGCCGCGGCCGATCCTTACCCAGCGGCGCGGTGTGCACCACACCGTCGACGCCGACCGACAGCCGCCAGTAACCCCCGGCGGGATCCTTCAACACCACGCCACCCTCCGGCCGATCGGACATCCAAGCGCCGCTGGGCAATACGGCCGCGAGCGGCGCACCGCTCGGGTCCTGGATCTGGAGGATGTCGGTATCCGGCGAACCCGATTGCAGGACTGTGGTGCCGACGAACCGGGTCGCGCGGGCCCGGCCGCGGGCGACCACGAACCAGCTCTCCGGGAAGACCCGCAGGTCCAGATCGTCGTGGGAGCCGGAGATCAGATTGACGGCCGAGCCCTCCGGACATCCGGCGTGGTTGACCCGCACCTCCACGGGCACGCTGTCGCCGTCCGGATCGAACTGCACATTGGCCAGATAGGGCTGCCGGCAATGGATCAGGTCCAGGCATACCGTGCGGGCGGCGACCTTGCAGTTGACCATCCCGAACTGGGCCGGCCCGCCGCTGTCGCTGCCGATCGACAGCGCGGTGTCGGCGCCCTCGAACCACACGTTGGTCAGCCACCAGTCGTTGGCGGCGCCCTCCACGATCAGGTGCCGGTCGGTGGTCCGGGGATCCGCGTCGGAGACGAATTCCACGTTGGACAGCGCCAATCCGGCGTTGTGATCGTTACCGGTGCCCAGGACGCCGATCCGGTTGTTGGTGAATTTGCTGGAGGTGACGTAGTTCTGGATGCACGAGGTGACCAGGCCCAGCCCGAAGTTGTTGATATCGCAGTTGAGAAATGCGGTGCCACCGGTGTTCCCGTCGAGCACCACCCCGCGCTGGCCGACGAACTGGGGGAAGTTGCCGGACAGGTGATTCCCGCGCAGCACCACCGCGTCGAAGCTGCACCGGAAGGACCCGTTCAGCCACACCGCGGTCGAATTCGGCCCGGACAGATAGAAACCCATGCGCTGGAACCGGACCCGTTGCCGGCCCCGCAGCGAGATCAGGGTGCCGTCACCGTCGTAGGTGACGGTGGTGGCGTCGGCCCCGTCGCCGAGCACCGTGGCGTAGTCCGGGAGGTCCGGCCAGCGGGTGACCTTGTACGTGCCCGCGGGCAGATACAGCACCAGCGCGCGGTCACCGGCCGCGGCGGCCGCCGCGATGGCCGCGGTGTCGTCGGCCTTACCGTCGCCGACCGCGCCGAAATCCCGTACGTTACGTGCGGCCGGAGCGTCGGTGACGTGCGGGGAACGGAATCCGGGGCCGGGGTCGGGGGCCGGGGTCGAGCACGCCGCCAGCGACCCGGCGGCCGCCGCACCCAGCGTCACCGCCAGCAGCCGCCGTCGGTGTACCGACTCACTTGCCATCGGTTGCTCCGCCCGGCCGGCGCGGCAGACCGCGCCGCCGCTTGGGATGGGTGTACACGACCACGCCGCCGAGGCGCGGATCGTCGGGCCCGAACGCGGTGAGTGCGTCGGTGACCTGCGGGCTGGTGGTCCGGCCGAGCTCCACCACCCCGAGGGTGGTGTCGCAGTTGCGGGCCAGGGGGACCGCGTCGGCGGCCGTGGCGACCGGCGCGCACTCCAGCACGATGTGATCGAATTCGCTGCGCAGCTTCGCCATGATGTCGCCGAATCGCCTGGACGCCAGCAGATCCGGGGTGTTCTTGTCGATCGCGCCGACCGGCAGGACCCAGATGCCCGCCTCCTCCCAGGGCAGTACGGCATCGTCGAGCGGGGTGGCCAGCCGCAGCAGTTCGCTCAGGCCGGTCGCCGATTGCAGCGTCAGATGCACGGAACTGCCCTGTCCGGTGGTGTCGGCATCGACAAGCACGACCCGGGAGCCGGCATCGCCGAGGGTCTGCGCCAGCCCGATCGCGATCTCGGGCCGCGACTGCGGCGACAGCGGGGCGAGCAGCACACTGCGGATCCGGCGATCGTCGGTGAGCCGGGTACGCAACCGGCGCAGCTCACCCGCGGCGCTCGGCCGACCCTCCTCGATATGGGCCAGCACCGGAACCGTCAGCAGGCTCGCGACGTCGTGCGAGGTGCGCAGCCGCCGGTCCAGCCGGTGGCGGCCGATCGCGGCGAACAGGCCGAGCACCAGACCGGCGAGGATGCCGAGCACCAGGATGCGCTTGGACTGCGGGCCGCTCGGCGCGGACGGGAGCTGCGCCTGATCCACGACCGCCACCCGGGCCGCGGGCGCGGCGTCGGACTGGATGGTCTCGAGCTGATCGACCAGGGCCCGGAACTGCGAGACCACCTCGTTGGTCAGCTGCCGAGCGCCGGTGGCGGTCGGATCGCTCACCGAGATCTGCACGAGAGTGGTTGCGGGCGGCGAGGTCACGGTGATCCGGCTGCGCAGGTCGTCGGTCGAGACGTTCAGTGCGAGTTGATCCCGCACCCGCCGCGCGACGGTCTCGCTGGTGACCAGGTCCACATAGGAGCGCACCCGCTGCTGGGCGGCCAGGCCGCCCTGATAGGAGTCGTTGACCGACGTCCCGGTCGCCATCGTGACGTAGCAGGTGCTCGATGCCGTGTAGGTCACCGGCAGGGTCCGCAGGTAACCGTACGAGGCACCCACGCAGATCACGAAGATCACGGCGATGATCGGCCAGCGGCGCTTGGCCAGATGCCAGAAATCGATCAAACCCATTGTCCTGCTCTCAATTGCGACGTGACGAGGGATGCGTTGGCGCGCTCCTCCAGGAGCGTGGCGATCGCCGGTGGCTCCCGTCGCCTCCGATACTCGCCGACCAGTAGATAGATGATCCAGACCAGCGCCATGGCCTGCAGGTACTTACCGAGCGTTTCGAAGGCGCCCAGGAAACCGCGCTCGAACAACACCGGAACCTCGATCAGAGCCAGCCCGAGGACCGGCAGCGGAATGCGCGTATCGTACATCGCCCATGCCCAGACGAGCAGCACCACGAACGTGAACAGCACATCCAGGGCGACGCCGGGATATCCGCCCAGGACGTAGCCCTCGTTGATATCGCCCTCGGCCAGCGACACCTCGATCCCCGACATGTCCACCGACTGCCCGCGCACGTCGGCGGCCCATTCGGCGCCGGCCTGGAACTTCTCCGCGCCGAGCAGCTGGGTGGGCAGCAGGGTCTCCGCGGCGTGCACCATCGTCTGCTGCGGCGTCAGCCACGAGTTCGGCCCGGCATAGTAGGCGTCGGTGGCCGCCTCCAGACCGTCGAATCGGCGCAGCAGGCTCAGGAACGGGCGCACCGAGGACGGATAGCTCGAATCCGCCAGCACGGATTGTGCTTTCGCCGCGTCGTCGGCCTTGAGCGACTGCAGCGCACCGAATCCGACGATCGCGATGACCGTCATCGTCAGTACCGCAATGACTTTCCCGCGGGTCCAGTCCGTCATCGCGAACCGCACCGCGAGCGCGAGCGCGGCGCCCATGATCGGCGTCTTGGACTGCACGGCGGCGGTCCACAGCAGTTCGCCCGCGGTCAGACCGCCGATGATCACCAGCATGCCGCGCAGGGTGGCGGGACGGGAGTACACGAGCAGTCCGACCGCGCCGATCGTGCCGAGCACCGTGACCAGGTTGAGGAACGGGTTCGGGCTCTCCAATTCGCCTGCGCGACCGGCCGTTCCGGTGGCGTAGGCGGCCAGGCGGCCGAGTGTCCCGAGTACGTACAGGATGACCAGGGTCGATTTGAACTGCGGGTTGTCCGCGAGCCGCGCGAGCGCGCGGCGGCGCAGGAAGGCCTGCCGTTCCACGTGGTCGCCCGGGACCGAACTGCGGCGGCGCCGGGACCAGATCGTGTACAGCACAACCATTCCGGCGTACAGCCACGAGCCGTACACCACCGGCCGCAGCACCGCCGCGATCCCGGGGTCGTAGCCGAGGGCGGCCAGCCGCGCATCCGGCAGGTTGTCACCGTACTGCGGTTGCGGCTGCACCCACAGCAGGACGGCCGGTACCGCGACGTAGGACAGCGCCCAGTACGCGCTCTGCGCGATCAGGAACACCCGGATCGGCCCGGTCAGCAGGAATCCGCAGACCACGAAGGTCACCAGGGCCCCGGCCACGAGGAGTACCTCGGATACGGCCCCGGTCACGGCCTGGCCTCCGTCGGATACGGGCGAACGCCCGGTAGGTCAGGTGATCGCATCGATGATCTCGCGGGCGCGGTCGACGTAACGATGGCCGCCGGAGACGATACGCCGGTATCCGGCCTCGGCGACCTTCGCGGCCTGGCCGGGATGGCGGGCACACCGGTCGAGGATCTCACGCAGTTCGGCGGTATCGGAGAACAGGAAGCATTCGGTGTCCTCGGTCAGCAGCGCGGCGTGTTCGTCGGTCCGTTCACCGACGAAAAGCCCACCGGCGGCGGGTATCTCGAAGCTGCGGCAGGTGTGGGTGTCACGGTTGGCGGAGTTCAGCAGCACCAGGTTGGCGGTGATCGCGGCGACGGCGACCGAGAAGTGCTCGCCGTAGACCGCCGGGCGCACCCCGGCCCCGGTCCGCAGCAGGGCGGGTTCGCGCCGCCAGCCCGGACCGTGGACCACCAGGCCCGGCCCGTGTTCCCGGGCCAGATCGATCAGCAGTCCGGTGCGGTCGGGCCGGCGCGCGCCGATGAATCCGGCCAGGAACCGGTCCCCGCCGCGGCGCGCGCACGGCCGGTGCCAGGCCGGGTCGTAGGCGCTGGCGACGAAGGTCACCGCCCGCGCCCCGCGCTCGCGCAGCTCGGAGACGTTGTGCCGCTTGGTCGTCACGATCAGATCCCAGCCCGCCTCGTGGGCGAGGTAGGCCGGGCTGGTGTTCTCCGGATTCGACACGTCGTCCGGACTGTAGTGGATGCGCACCCGGGCCGGTACCGACAGCAGCCGTTGCTGGTCGAGATGGATGCCCTTGAAGACGAACAGCACGTCCGGCGCGAAATCGGCGGCCAGCCGGTCGATCTCGTCGTGGACCGCGGCGACGTCCCAGCCCGCGCGGCGCCGCGCCACCTTCGAATAGATCCACGGCGGCGAGAACCGTGGCGGCAGTGTGACCGAGGTCGAGTCGACGACCACGACCTCGTGCCCGGCCTCGCGGAACCCGTCGGCCAGCGACCGGGCGTTGCTGCCGATCCAGTCGTCGCCGATGTACAGAATTTTCACGACGTCTCCACCTCGTAGGCCCCGGCCGATCCGGCCGGCTGCCGTATCCGTTGCGCCGCGTCCCGCTCGCGGACGATGAACCACCGCACCCGGGCGATGTACCAGATCATCACGGTGAATTCGGCGGCCACCGTACCGTGCACCAGCGTCCACACCGAATGGGTGTGCAGCGCGATCACGAGCCCGCCGGCCGCGACGCAGGTGCCGATGAACGCGCCGATCAGCACCCCGGTCGTATCCTCGCGGACCGGCAGGATCGCGGTGGTCACGAAGGAGGTGACCGTGGTGGCCGGCAGGATGCACGCCTCGACGCGCAACAGCGGTACGGCGCGGGTGAATTCGTCGCCGAACATCACGTGGATCAGCACCGGCGCCAGCAGCCATACGCTGACCACACCCAGCACCGCGATCACCACGCAGCCCAGCAACGACCGGATCGACGTGCGCCAGAACGACTCCTGCGCGCTGCGCTGCGCCATCCGCGGCAGCAGCGCGAAACCGATGGGGTCCAGTAGTGATTGGATGGCCCGGACCAGCCGGTCGCCCGCGGAGTACAGGCCCAGCGAAACCGAGTCCAGCACCGCGGAATACACGGCCGCGCTGCCCTGTCCGTAACTGGTGACCAGTGCCCGGGAGATCAGGACCGGGGTCCCGATCCGCAGGACCTCCCGCAGCCGGTGCGGGCGGCCCGGCAGCCCGAATTTGCGCAGCGAATCCGACCAGGTGAGTACGACGGTCAGCACCGAGGATCCGAGCAGGCACAGCATGGCCGTGGTGGCGGTGGCGAAGCGCGGCAACAGCAGCAGGAGCAGGATCGGGTAGACGACGCGGCCCGCGCCCTGATACAGCGTGGACGCCCCGAACCGGCCCTGCCCGATCAGCAGCCAGTCCTCGGAGACGGACCAGAATCCCCCGGCGAACAGGCCCAGCAGGATCATGTGCAGTTTGGGCGGCGCGCCGGCCGCGAGTTCGATCAGCAGGGCCAGCCCGATCGTGCCGAGCGTGGTGAGGCGGACGGCGAGGTAGGTGCCGCGCAACTTGTCGATGTCCGGCCGCGCCTCGGGCCGGTCGTGGTCGTGCACCTTCGCGGCGAGAAAGGAGGTGATCCCCAGATCGACCACCAGCGAGCCGATGAAGTAGGCCGACATGCCGACGGCGAGCAGGCCGAGACCTTGCGGGCCGAGCAGCCGGGAGATCAGCGGCAGGGTGACGACCGTGATGAGGTACTGGCCGTACTTGCCGAAGCTGACGAAGCCGATGTCGCGCAGGACCGCGGCGGCACCGTGTCCGTTACGCCGCCGTCCGGGGGCCTCGGTCGCGGCGTCCGGGGTAGCCGTGCCGAAAACCGGGAGCTCGACCGTCGGGGGATCGACCGCCGGGAGTTCGACCGTCGGAGCCTCGGATGCCGAGGTGCCGAATTCAGCCATGCCGCAGCCACTTCCGCCGCCCAGCCACCTCGGCGAGGAACCCGGCCACTGCTCGCGCCGATTCGGTGATGTCGAACCGCCGGGCCCGGACGCGCGCGGCCGCGGCGAGCCGGTCCCGCAGCGCCGGATCGCCGAGCAGCCGATCGAGGGCCGCGGTCAGCTGTGCCTCGTCGCCGGCGTCCACCAGCAGCCCGCTGATCTCGGGCTCGACGATCTCGGTGGGTCCGCCCGGCCGGGTCGCGACGACCGCGCACCCGGCGCGCATCCCCTCGACGACGACCTGCCCGAACGGTTCCGGCAGCACCGAACAGTGCACGAGCACGTCCACGTCCCGCAGGAGGGCCTCCGGATCGTCGACATGCCCGGTGAAGGTCACCGGCAGCGCGAGTTCGGCGGCGAGCCGCTCCAGCTCCGCCCGATACGGTTCCTCGTCGAAGAACGTGCCGCCGACCAGGAGCACTTGTCGCGGAACGTATTTCGCGGCCGCGAGCGCGCGCAGGAAGACATCCTGTCCCTTCCACGGCGCCAGCCGCCCGACGACCGCGACCACCGCGTCCTCGGGTTCGCGCTGCGGCGGCCGGACGGCCTCCGGCGCGGGCTCCAACCCCGGATAGGCGACGATCGCGGGCTGCCGCCAGGTGAACAGCGTGCGCAACGTGCCGCGGCTGTTGGCGATGCAGCCCTGCGCGGCCACCCGGCCCAGCAACCGCAGCACCGGCGCCAGGGCACGGCCGAAATATTGCGCGGTGATCCGGTCGTGCACCTGCCAGACCAGCGGAATTCCGGCGCGCCGGGCCGCCACCGCACCCATCAGCAGGGTCTTGCTACTGCCTGCCACGAGGACCGTGGCCCCGAGTTCGCGAGCGGTCGCGCCGAGCGCCCAGCCCACCCGCAGCAGACCGGCGGCCCCGGCGAGCAGCCGCCGCGGATCCGCCGCACCGGCGATGGTCATCGATCGGCTGTCGAAGGCGTTGGGCAGCAATCGGGTTTCGATACCCCGCTCGCGGGTGCGGTCCACCATCGGGCCGTCGGCGGTGTACACCACGGCGGTGTCCAGATGCGGCTGTAGCGCCGAAACCAGCCGCAGCATGGCCAGTTCGGCGCCGGAGGGGGCGGCGGTGTGCGCGACGAAGACGGCCTTCATGTGCCGACCAGTTCGCGATAGAGGGCCAGATGACGGTCCGTGGCCGCGGTCCAGGAGAACTGCCGGGCATGTTCCCGGCAGCGGGCCGCGTCGGGCCGGTCGCCGTCGAGGGCGGTGGCGAGCCGGGCCGCCAGCGCCTCCCGGTCGCCGATCGGGACGATCAGCGAATCGTCCAGTCCGCGCACGGCATCCGGCAGTCCGCCGCAGTCGGTGACCACCGGCGCTCGCCCGGCGGCCAGTGCCGCGAGCGTGACCAGGCCGAAACCCTCGAGCGCCAGCGACGGCACCACCGCCACCGTGGCCCGGGTGTAGAGCTCGTCGAGCCGGTCGTCGTCGACGAATCCGGTGAACTCGATCGAGGGGAGATGCGCCGCGCGCTCGCGCAATTCGGCGGCGATCGTGCCGGTTCCGACGATGGTCAGCCGGGCCTCGGGATGCCGGTCCAGGACGGCGGGCCAGCAGTCGATGAGGACGTCGATACCCATGCGGCGTTCCAGCCGGCGCACGCACAGCACGCTCGGCGGCGAATCCGCCGGGGGCGGAGCCGGTTCGGCGGCCGTGGGCACGTCGACGCCGGGTGGCACGATCGCGATGCGATGCGACGGTATCCGGTAATCGTTGACGAGCACATCGTGAAAGTACCGGGACAACACGACGAATCGGTCGGCGCGGGTGTACCGGAGCCGTTCCAGCAGGTATTTGGCCCGCACCGCGCGCGGACCTTCGCCGGCCAACCGGCTTTCGGCGGCCCAGGGCCCGTGGAAGTGCACCACCGCCGGCTGGTTGCGCAGCCGTCCGGCGGCCACCGGTCCGTAGAGGCCGAAATGCCTGTCCAGCACGGTGTTCCGGTCCAGGTCGCGCCGATCCAGGAAGGCGGTCCGGGTGCGGTGCAGGGTGCCGCCGCCCACCGGTCCCCAGGAGCGGGCGCCCGCGGGCGCCGGGCCGAAGGCCGCGGCGGTGACCACGACATCGGGCCGGCGCGCCAGCGCACCGTACAGATCGGTGAAGTACCGATTCAGGCCACCGGGGGTGGCGGTGAACCACTCCGACCCGGTCATGTGCACCCGAATCGGTGCTGCCCCAGCGCTGCTCGTCATCAGTAGGCGCCCTCGCCGCGCAGTACCGCGCCGAGGGTCCGGGACACGAGCAGCAGATCCAGCACCATCGACCAGTTCTCCACATAGGACAGGTCCAGGTTCATCGAATCCTCCGGCGACAGGTTCGATCGGCCGCTGACCTGCCACAGCCCGGTCAGGCCCGGCTTCACCAGCAGCCGCCGCCACATGACCCCGTCGTAGGAGTCGACCTCGCGGCGGACCTGCGGCCGCGGGCCGACCACGCTCATCTCGCCGCGCAGCACGTTGAAGAACTGCGGCAGCTCGTCGAGGGAGTACTTGCGGATCACCCTGCCGACCGCGGTGACCCGTGGATCGTCCTTCATCTTGAAGAACACCGGATTACCGCCCTGGGCGGCGATGAGCGCGTCGACGGCGCGATCCGCGTCGACGTACATGCTGCGGAACTTGATCATCCCGAACGGGTGCCCGTTGCGGCCGATCCGTTCGGAGAGATAGAAGACCGGCCCGGGGCTGTTGATCTTGACCGCGATCGCGATCACCAGCAGGACCGGGGCCAGCGCCGTCACCGCGAGCAGCGCGAAGCAGATGTCGAACAGCGCCTTGCGATTCGAGCGCGCGCGGTCGTACTGCGGCTTGCCGACGTGCAGCATCGGCATGCTGGCGACCAGCTGATGGGTGAGCCGGGTGCCGGAGATGTCGACCAGGCCCGGCGTGACGATCAGCTCCACGCCGATCTGGTCCAGCTCCCAGGCCATGTGCCGGAAATCGGCCGGGCCCAGGTCGTCGGTGGCGGTGATCGCGACGGTGTCGGCCTGGGTGTAGCGCACCGCAGCCAGCACCGAACGGTCGTCGCCGACCACGGGAATCGTGCGATTGCCGACGGTCAGGCCGACCAGGCCGATATCCGGCGTGCACATCCCGACCACCTGGTATCCGGAGCCCGGGTCGCGGGAGAACGCGGCGACCATCGCGGCCGCGGCGTCGCGGCTGCCCACCACCAGCACCCGGATCCCGCAGTCCCCGACCAGCCGCCGTTTGGTCAGCCAGTGCCGCCACCACCAGCGCTGCGCGATCAGGCCCGCGAGCCCCAGCGGCAGTGCGATCGCGAGGTAGCCACGGGCGATGTCGAGGTGGAAGACCAGCGACAGGATGGCGATCAGCCCGAACAGTGTGACCGTCGCGGACAGCAGCCGGCGGTACTCCTCGGGGCTGCCGAAGATGCGCGGCGAGCGGGTGCCGGCACCGGCGAGGCAGACCACCCACACCAGCCCGAGCAGGGCCGACACCACCGTGTAGCGCACTTCCAGCGGGAGGGTCGCCGCCAGCGGGGGATTGCCGGAACCGCCGAATCGCATGACGTGCGCCACACCCACGGCTGTGACGATCACCACGAGGTCGCCGATGCGTAGCCAACGTTCGTATTCGCGTTGCCAGCGTTCACGTTCGGAACGCGGCGGTACGACGACTCGCGCATTGGCGCGAGCCCTGGGCTCGAAACGCATGAATTACAAACCTCCCCCATGGTGGAACGCGGCTCCGATCCGCGACCGGTCCACCCGACAAGGGATTCACACCACAAAGACTGACGAGTTCTGCGGCATTTTTGGTGCCGGGAGAGGAATGTACCTTCCGGCGGCGCGAAGCGCATGTCGAGATGTCACGCCGGATAACTGTTTCCGGGGTGGGGCTCCCATTGACCGAACCGACCGGCCGGGTGATCCCCTATTGATCCCCCAATCGCCCCGGAATCGGACATACCTCGGTAGGGTTTCGGGCATATGTCGGCTCTGTACCAGCGCATACGAGCCGTCGGCGCAAGTATTGTTCCCGAAATTTTATGAACTCTTGTCCGAAAAGATACATACGGTGGACGACAAGTCCCAGGATGAAGTACCCGGCGACAGTCGCGCGAAACCCGAATCGGTGTTGTACTGTGGGCCCGCAGGAACGGGCGGCATTGGTTTGTCCGACCGCTGCCGAGATGGTGAAGATCAGAGGGAAACTGCTCGTGCGTTGTCGCTTGTGCCATTCCGGTCAGCTGGCCAGTGTGCTCGATCTGGGTGCCACGCCGCCGTGTGAGAAATTCCTCACCGAGGCCGAGCTGGACGAGGCCGAGACGACCTATCCGCTGCACCTGCGCCTCTGCGAGAATTGCCTCCTGCTGCAGATCCCCGCGCTGATAACACCCGCGGACACCTTTGTCGAATACGCCTATTACTCTTCGTATTCCGACAGCTGGGTGCGGCACGCCCGGACCTTCGTCGAGCGGGCGATCGCCGAACTGGACCTCGGCCCGCGGTCGCTGCTGGTGGAGGTGGCCAGCAACGACGGCTACCTCCTGCAGCACGCGGTCGCCGCCGGCATCCCCTGCCTGGGCATCGAGCCGTCGCACAATGTCGGCGCCGCCGCCCGCGACAAGGGCGTGCCGACCGTCACCGCCTTCCTCGACGAGCAGACCGCGACCCGGATCCGCGCCGAGCACGGGCCCGCGGATCTGCTGGTGGCCAACAACGTCTACGCGCACGTACCCGATCTGCTCGGCTTCACCCGCGCGCTGCGCACCCTGCTGGCCGACGACGGCATGCTGTCGATCGAGGTGCACCACGCGCTGAATCTGGTGCGGCTGGGGCAGTTCGACACCGTCTACCACGAGCATTTCCAGTACTACACGGTCGCCTCCGCGCAGCGCGCGCTCGCCACCGCCGGGCTGACCGTGGTCGACGTCGAGTTGCTGCCGACCCACGGTGGCTCCCTGCGACTGTGGGCCCGGCCGGATCCGGTGGCGCAGCCCGGCCCGCGGGTGGCCGAGGTGCTGGCGATGGAGGCGGCGGCCGGATTGCACACCGCCGCAGGCTATTCCGATCTACAGCGGCGCGCCGAGCAGGTGCGCGCCGAACTGCTCGGCTTCCTGCTGGACTGCCGCGCCGCCGGCCGCCGGGTCGTCGGCTACGGTGCGCCGGGCAAGGGCAACACCCTGCTCAACTACTGCGGGATCCGCCCGGACCTGTTGTCCTACACCGTGGATCGCAATCCCTACAAGCACGGCCGGTTCACCCCGGGCACCCGCATCCCGATCCACCCCCCGGAACGGATCGACGCCGACCGCCCGGACGTGGTGGTGGTGCTGCCGTGGAATCTGGAGACCGAGATCACCGCCCAGTTGCGGCATGTCGGCTCCTGGGGCGGGCAGCTGGTGTATCCGCTGCCGGCCCTGCATCATGCCGATCCGGCAGAGGTCGAGTCCGGGAGTAGATCGTGAAAGTCGTGCTGTTCTGCGGTGGATTCGGCATGCGGATGCGTGGCGGCGCCGACGATCCGGTGCCCAAGCCGATGCAGCTGGTCGGACCGCGACCGCTGATCTGGCACGTCATGCGGTATTACGCGCACTTCGGGCACAAGGACTTCATCCTGTGCCTGGGTTACGGTGCCGCGCATATCAAGAACTTCTTCCTCACCTACCAGGAATCGGTTTCCAACGATTTCGTCATCCGCGACGGACAGGTTCAGCTGCTGGCCTCCGACATCAGCGACTGGACGATCACCTTCGTCGACACCGGCCTGGACTCGGCGATCGGCGAGCGGTTGCGCCGGGTCCGGCACCTGCTCGCGGGGGAGCAGTACTTCCTCGCCAACTACGCGGATGTGCTGACCGACGCACCGCTGGACGAGATGATCTCCAAATGCGTCGCCTCCGGTGCGGCCGCCTCGATGATGATCGTGCCGCCCCAATCCTCGTTCCACTGCGTGGATGTCAACGCCGCCGGTGAGGTCGAGCGGATCATCCCGGTCGCCAAGCTGCCGCTGTGGGAGAACGGCGGCTATTTCGTGCTCACCCAGGAGGTTTTCGACCTGCTGCCGCCGGGCGGGGATCTGGTGGAGGACGCCTGCGGCCGGCTCGCCGAACAGGGGCGGCTGCTGGGTTATCAGCATCTGGGCTTCTGGAAACCGGCCGACACCTTCAAGGAACGCCACGAACTCGACGCCGCCTACCACTCCGGTATGCGGCCGTGGATGGTGTGGGAGCGGAGCGACCGGTGCTGACGCTGCGGGCCGGTGGCGTGCGCGAGGTGGCCCTGCTGGCCGCGCACTGCGACGATCTCGCGATCGGCGCCGGCGGCACGCTGCTCACCCTCGCGGAATCGGTTGCGGGCCTGCGGGTCCGGGCACTGGTGCTGTGCGGCGGCGACACCCCGCGCGCCGCGGAGGAACGGGCCGCGCTGGCCGACTTCTGCCCGGGCGCCGATCTGGAGCTGACCGTGCTGTCGCTGCCGGACGGCCGCACCCCCGCGCACTGGGAGGCGGCGAAGACCGCGGTAGCGGGCCTGCGGGCCGGCGGCGATCCGGATCTGGTCCTCGCGCCGCAACCCGGTGACGCACACCAGGACCACCGGCTGCTGGCCCGTCTCACGCCCACCGAATTCCGGGATCACCTCGTGCTCGGCTACGAGATCGTCAAATGGGAGACCGATACGCCGCGGCCGACGATGTTCTGCCCGCTGTCGTCCCCGATCGCCGCGCGCAAGGCGGAACTGCTGATGAAACACTATCCCTCCCAGCATGATCGGGACTGGTTCGACGAACGGACCTTCCTGGCGCTGGCCCGGCTGCGCGGTGTGCAGTGCCGCAGCGAGTACGCCGAGGCCTTCGTGATCGACAAGGCCACCGTCACTTTCGGAGGTATCTGACCATGCGGGTACTGCTCACCGGCCACCAGGGCTATCTGGGCACCGTCATGGCGCCGGTGCTGCGCGCCGCGGGCCACGACGTGATCGGCCTGGACATCGGCTATTTCGCCGATTGCGTGCTCGGGCCGCTGCCCGGCGATCCGCCCGGGATCGTCGCCGATCTGCGCGAGGTCACCGCCGATCGGCTGGCGGGCTTCGACGCGGTGATCCATCTGGCGGCGCTGTCCAACGATCCGCTGGGCGCGCTGGCGCCGCGGATCACCCACGACATCAACCATCACGCCTCGGTACGGCTGGCCGAACTCGCGAAAGCGGCCGGGGTGCAACGCTTCCTGTACGCCTCGACCTGTTCGGTGTACGGCGCCGCCGGCGACGGGCTGGTGGGCGAGGACACCCCGCTGCACCCGCTGACCCCGTACGCCGTGAGCAAGGTACGGGTCGAGGACGAGGTGGCCGCGCTCGCCGACGACGGCTTCTGCCCCGTATTCCTGCGCAACGCCACCGCATTCGGCTTCTCACCCCGGCTGCGCGCCGACATCGTGCTCAACAACCTGGTCGGCTACGCGGTGCTGACCGGTGAGGTCCGGGTGCTCTCCGACGGCACGCCGTGGCGGCCGCTGGTGCACGCCGCCGATATCGCGACCGCGTTCGCGACCTGCCTCACCGCGCCCGCGGCCCGGATCAGCGCCCGCGCGTACAACATCGGCGACGAGAGCAACAACCTCACCGTGGCCGACATCGCCCGCGCGGTGGTCGACGCCGTCCCCGGATCGCGCCTGGTGATCGCCAACGAGACCGGCCCCGACCCGCGCTCCTATCGGGTCGACTTCACCAGGGCGCGAGCCGAACTGGGATACGGCGCGAAGTGGAGCATCGCCGACGGCGCCGCCGAGCTCTACCGGGAGTACACCGCCCGCGGGCTCACCGCCGACGATTTCGCCACCCGGTTCACCCGCCTCGCGCGGCTGCGCGAACTCACCACCGCGGGCGTGATCGACGATTCGCTGCGCCGCGTCGCGGTCGGGGCCTAGTCCGGTGACCCGCTCGCGCTCACCGCGTGTGGGGCCCGTTCAGCGTGGCACGAAGTTCGGCCCAGCTCCCCGCGGCCCGATCGCGCGCGGAGACCACCGTCACCGGCAGCGGCCAGTCGATGGCCAGCTCCGGATCGTCGTAGGCCACCGCGACATCCTCACGCGGATCGTGCGGGCGATCCATCCGATAACACACGTCGGCCGGGTCGGTGAGAGCCTGGAATCCGTGCAGGATCCCCGGCGGGATGTACAGATGACGGAAGTCGTTGTCGTCCAGGCGAAATGCCTGCTGCCGGCCGAAAGTCGGCGAGTCCGGCCGGATGTCGACCAGGACATCGTAAATCGCCCCGTGCGCGCACCGCACCAACTTGCCCTCGCCGCGCCCCGACCGGCCGTGCATCCCGCGCACCACCCCGCGGATCGACCGGGACTGCGAATCCTGCACGAACGACGCGGCGGCGCCGGGCACCTGGAGATGAGCGTCGAATTCGTCGGCGTCGAAGGTACGGGTGAACAGGCCCCGCTCGTCCCGGAACGGCTCGGGGACCAGCAGCAACACGTCGACGAGGTCGGTCTGCTCGATACGCACCCCGGCATCGTGCCATGGGTCCCGGGTGCTCGCGCGGTGGCTCGGCCCAACGGCCCGACCGAGTTCCGCGCGCCGGTGTGTCGCGGCCGTGCGGCCGGGTCCGCCACCGTGCCGCCGGGTGCCACGATGTCCGGCTGTGCGGCCGGGTCCGCCACCGTGCCGCCGGGTGCCACGATGTCCGGCCGTGCCGCGGCCCGGTCCGGCGCCGGAGCTGCCGCGTGAACCCCCGGCCCGGCGGCCCGGCCCGCACCTGTCGCGCCTGTGCGGCGACCGCCCTGGATCGAGTGCTCGATCTGGGAAAGATGTTCGCGGCGGACCACTTCCCGTTGCTCGGCGTGCCGGTCGCGGACGACACCACCCACGCGCTGGCCATGGACCTGTGCCGCACCTGCGGTCTGGCCCAGCTGGCCGACGACGATACGGTCGTCGCCGAGCCGCGCGCGGTGGAACCGCAGGCCCTGCGCGATCAGGCCGCCGCCGCGGTGTCCGCGGTCGACGCCGCCGGCCTGCTGACCGGCGACCGCGTCCGCGAGTTCGGCAGCCCGCACGGCGGCACCTGGATCCCCCTGCTGGCCGCCCGCGGCTACACCGAAACCCGCACCGAGCCCGCCGATGTCGTGATCGACAGCTTCGGCATGATGCACGAACCCGATCAGCGGGCGGCCGCCGCCGCCCGCGCCGCCGCACTGGGCCCCGGCGGCGTGCTGCTGCTGCAATTCCACGCCCTGGCTGCCATACTCGCGCAGGGGCAGTGGAATGCCCTGCGGCACGGCCACTTCGCCTACTACTCGCTCACCGCGCTCACCACCCTGCTGGGCACGGCGGGCCTGTACCCCGCGACCGCCTGGGAATTCGACCTCTACGGCGGCACGGTCCTGGTGGCGGCCCGGCGCGAACGCACCGAACCCGACGCCACCCTGCGCCGCCTGCTCGCCGCCGACACCGCGAGCACCGACCTCGCCACCGTCCGCACCCTGCAGACCGCCGCCGACCGGCAGGCAACCGAACTGCGCACCTGGCTGGAACACGAAACCGCCGGCGGCCGTGCGGTATTCGCCTACGGTGCGGCCTCCCGCGCGGTGGCGCTGTTCGCCCTCGCCGGCCTGCGCCGCGACCTGCTCCCCGCCGTCGCCGACGCCGCACCCGCCAAACAGGGCCGCCGCATGCCGGGCACCGACATCCCGATCATCACCCCCGCCGAACTGGTTGCCGCCCAACCGGACCGGGTCCTGCTGACCCTGCCCGACCTGCTCACCGAGGTGCGCACGGCACTGCCCGCCCTGCACGACCGCTGGGTGGTGGAGATACCCCGGCCGCTGTGAGCCGTCCTTCACAGCCCGGTGGGCCGCCGCAGTCCCACCGGTACCGGAATCGATGTCCGACCGTGGGAATCAGCCGCGCCGCAGCGTAATTCGGCGCGTCGCCAGATGAGGGAATTGGGAACGATGAGGGAAGACATCCGGCGCGCAGCCGTGCGCGCCGCCACCGTCACGGCCACGACCGTCGCCGCGCTCGTGCTGGGGGCCGGGATCGGCGGCGCGGCGGTGGACAGCACCAGCAGCATCGTCGATCACGACCAGCGCACCATCCAGGCCGTCGAGGCCGACACCAGGATCGACTTCGTGCCACCCCTGGACGGAAATCCACTGACCCGCGAATGGTTCCACTCCGGCCGGGCCGGATTCCGGATCACCGGCGACCATCAGGACGACTGGCACGGTCACCTGACCGTCGGCTACATGGTCGGCTACCCCGCGACCCTCGACGGCAAGCTCCGGCTCCAGTATCAGACCCCCGGCCTCGAGGTCGAGGTCGGCACCGCGACCCAGCTCGACATCTTCGATCTGATTCCCCGTCTGGGCGTGGAGATGTCGGTCGGATTCGGCCCCGGCATCCAGACCGTGGAATGCGCCGGTGGCGACATCTCCGGCGCCGAGGGCTACATCCAGATGTCCGGCTTCCACGGCACGGTCACCGGCGTGGTCGGCCGAGTCACCATCCGCCCGTTCGTGAAGGTCACGAGCAACAGCGGTGACACCGTCATCACCTACGGCTCGACCGCCACCCTCTGACCGATCAGCGCAGCAGATCCGGACGCCGGAACAGAATCGCCATGGTCCGGATCTGCAACCGCTGCAACGCCTGTCGCGCCAGCCGCAGATCACCCGCGATGACATCCGCGCGGGCGATCAGCTCCGGATACTCCCGCCCGAGCCGATGATGGAACCGGGCCAGCTCCGTCAGCTTCGACACCGTGGACGTCCGGCTGCACAGGTTGAACGACGAATTACGCCACGCCGCAGACACATCCGGCATCCCGTAGAAGGCCCCCGACTCGCACACCCGCGCGAACAGGTCCACATCCATCGGGAACACCAGATCCCCGCGGAATCCCCCGACGCGCTGGAAGTCCCGGCGCCGGAACATCGCCGCCGCCGTCGGCCCGAATTCGGCGGGCCCGTGCCGCACGATCGCCCGCATCAACGAGATCACCGACTGCGCACCCACCAGCCCCGGCAACCCCAGCCCCGAATCCTCGACCGCACCCACCTCGTCGATGACATCGAATTTCGTGGAGCTGAGCGCGATCTCGTCGTCCCGCATCAGATCCAGCTGCGCCTGCAACGTCCCCGGCATCAGGATGTCGTCGGCACAGACCACCTTCACCAGCGCACCCGAGGAGATCTCGACGGCCTTGTTCCAGTTGTCCCCGATCCGCAGAACCCGTTCGTTGCGATGCACCCGAACCCGCGGATCGGCGAACCCGGTCGCGATCTCACCGGTCCCGTCGGTACTCGCGTTGTCGAGCACCAGCAGCTCGAAGTCGGCATCCTGATCCAGGATCGACCGCATGGTGGTAGCGAGCGTCCCGGCCGCGTTGTAGGCCGGCACACAGATCGACAGAGAAATTGCTAGCCCTCCTCGACTGCCCCGCCATCCGACGACACAGCACGCCGACCCCCCGGCCACCCGCCGAATTCCCTCATCCCTGCCTCCTACGACGCCGTCAACCACCGGACCATCGTTCGGAGAAGCAGCTGTTCGCCGCAAACCTATCGCATGTGCAAGAGCAGTGCCACAGCTGAGAAGAGTCCCGAAACCCCGCGGGTTTCGGCCCCGCCACGGCTGCCCGTCCCGGGCCGCGGCCGTGGCCCGCCGCCCGGTCTCGGCGCCCCTCCCGGCCCGGGGCCGGAGTGCGGGCCGACACGGCGTTCCCGCATATCCCGTACGACGGAAATCGGCAATACCGGAAAGCTGCGTCGACCGATACGCGAAACGTGCAGGGTGGACCGATATCGGCGGTCAGCGCCGGACTTCCCGAAGTAGAAATACGGCGAACCCGAACGGCTCCGGAATCCCGCCGACCGATTCCGAGCGAACCCGCGCCGGCGTCGGAATCCTTTCGACAATCGCCGGACAGCGGGTGATCTGCTCCCGGGCCCGGCGAATCATCACCACGATCACCGGGCCCTCACAACGGTGCAACCGCCGTGAAGGGTTCCTCACCACCCAGCGGTTCGGTCCAGGTCCCGACCCCACCCACGGCGCGACCGTGCCCGTCCCAGAGCACGGAGAACGTGCCCGGAAAGCATCGAGTCGCCCCGTCGGCGCAACGCACCGGAATATTGAACCGACCGCCGGACGATTCCGACTCACCGGTGTCCATCGCCCGCCGGAAACCGTTCCAGTGTTGCGAGCGGAATTCCTCCGGAACGATCACGTCGAGCGATTCCCCGACAACATCGTGATGCCCGAACAGAGTGACCGCACCGCCACTCCAATACCGAATCGTCCCAGCGGCATCCACGACCACGACAGCAGCCGATTCGTGCGAATTCATGACCCTCATGGTGTCACGAAGGCCATCCCGCTTCGAGCGATTTACGGACCGCCGACTACACCCGGTCGCCGAAGTCCCGGACGAGTTTCGCGAACTCCGCCGGCTGCTCGATCATCACCTGATGCCCGCCGGCGATCTCCGCGTAGGCAGCGCCCGGGATGTCCGCGGCCAGCTCACGCGAATACCGCGCGGAGACCAGCAGGTCGCGAGAACACCCGATCACCAGGGCCGGCACATCGATCCGCGGCAGCAGATCCCGCACATCGAGTCGGAGGGCGAGGTCGATCTGCCGCAACCGCCCCGGCACCGGCCGATACCCCGACGCGAGCTCGGCCACCACCGCCGCCCCGGCGGATTCCAGATGCTCCCGGCTGAACGCGATCAACATGCTGTACCGCGCGAAAGCATCGGCGTCGCAGGCCAGTTGGCGCCACAGACCTAGCGCGTGCCGCAGATACTCGTCACCCCGCCCCGTCCACGCCGTGACCAATACGAGGCTGCGCACCAGCTCGGGCCGCCTCGCGGCGAGCGCCGCCACCACCGAACCACCCATGGAATGCCCCGCCACATCGGCGGCCCCCAGCCCGAGATCGGAGATCACGGCCGCAACCTGCCCGGCGAGCAGCTCGACCGTCAACTCCCCACCGTCGTCCCGCGCCGCATCACTACCCGAAAGATCAGGCAGCACAACAGTTCTGGTCTCCGCGAGCACCTCGGCCGCGGCATCCCACCCCTTCGATCCCGCACTCCCGCCGTGCACCAGCACCAGCGGCCGCCCGCTACCGAGCACCCGATACGGTATCCGCGCCGCACCCACCGTGACTTCCGGCATGATCGTCTCCCTTCCCTCTCCTCCGGCAAAACTCGAGGTGTCACGAATATTGCCCGGGTTCGATGGGGATGAGGAGCGGAGCGCATTCCCTAGGACCGGCGCTCCGGGTCTTGTCATTCGTTCGGATGCATTGTCGCCGAATACGACTGCGCAGGTTCGCCCCGGGACCAGACTGTGCTCGGGAAGTCGTCACGGCCGGTCGCAGAGCAAGGGGAACGACGATGCCGTATCCGAAGCCGACCTGGGTCGCGCCACTGTGGTGGGTGCCGCGCAACGGTGCGAGCCCGACCTCACGTCACGAACTCGTGGTGGCCTGGGTGGCGCGGGCCGAGCCGCCGAAGCCGCGGAAGAAGGAGTTCGTCGACGAGATCAAGGGCTGGTCCGGAATTCTCGGTCGATCCAAGCGATGGGTCGAGCGGAAATACGGCGCGACCACCGCGAAACTCGCCTGCTCCGATCTCGCTGTCGATTCACCGCCGACCTGGCTGACGTTGTCGCAGCTCTATGCCGAATACGTCGACACCTTGGCGCGGTTCACCGCCCAGTTCGCAATGGCCGCACATGATCAGCGACCGCGCGGTGTGCCGCACGTGCTGACCCAGTCCGTCAAGAGTTACGAGCTCGCGGTGCCACGCGCGGTGCGGGCGGTCATGGCCGGCCCGCGGATACCGCCCGGCCTGGGCGAGGTGGTCGATACCGAGCGGGCAGCCGCAGACTTCGTGGCGGATCCGGATGCGCATCATCGGCCCTACCATGCGGTGGCGATGCGCCACTACGCATCGATCCTGCGCGACAAGCTGTCCCTGGTCCGGGACCGGCCGGACGTGTACGCCGCATTCGCCGAGCGAATCGCGGTGCTAGCGGAGTACGGCGAGCCGGAACCACCGCGCCGCGCGGTGACCCCGGCGGAGGAGAGCCGGGTCGACGAGTTGCTGTCGGCCGTGGTGTCTGCCGACCCCACGCTGCGTACCGACCCGGATCTGTCGGTCGCGTATCTGCGAGCCCGCAAGATCATGCTGCGCTGGATCGGTGAGGGGCGGGAGGTGACCGATGCGATGATCGTCTACACCAAGCTCCGATCGGCGCGGCTCGACGCGGGACGGGCCCGGCGGATCGTCGATCGACACGAAATCTCGTTCGACGCAACGGCTCTGCCGCCGGATCCGGTCGCGTCCGACCCCGAACCGATGGCGATCCGGCGGGTCGCCGATGCCGATATCGTCTCTCGGGCAGAGCAATTGCTGATCGACTATCCCGCCCACGTCCCCGGTACCGCCGACGACTGCTGGGAGAAGACGATCGCCCTGCGAGTTCTGACCGATCCGTCGGCGCCGAATTCGTATGCCCGCCTTCGGGCCACCGTGGCCGAGGCCTGGAACGCATCGCGGAAGTCCGGCAAGGACCGACCCGAGCGTGCGGTCAGCGCGACTGCGGCGGCGGCTGCCGACCTGGCCGATGCCCTGTTGTTCCTGGTGATTTCGTCGTCGGCCCACGTCGGCGATCTGCCCCCGGAGAATGCGGCGGCACAGCGGCGGATGGCGGCACGACAAGCAGGATACGACGACGTGCTGCACGCTCGCGGGTATGCCGTGGACGATATCGGTGCGGGGGAATGATGATGGACATGCCGACGGACGGCCCGGGAGTTCTGGTCATCGGGGACACCGGCGCGGTGAGCTGGTGGTCCTCGCGGGTGGCGGCGGTGCCACCGGTCGATCTCGCGGCGGGGCCGGGAATCGTGGTCCGGGTGGACCCGACCCGTCCCGGTGCGCCGCTGGCCTGGGCGATGGAACCGGACGCGCGCACGGAGACCCTGGCGGTGATCTTCGGGGACACCGGGCCGGCGGCCTTTCTCGACGATCGCCGGCACCGCGGCGAGACGGTGCACAGCCTCGAATCCCCGCGCCTCACCGTGCCCTGGACACGCCGCGCGATGGTCGCGGCGGCGGTGCGCTGGACCGTGCGTCCCGTCGACAACGGAGCCCTGCTGCTCGACGAGGCGATGACGGAGCAGGCGGTCGGTCATCGGTCTGCCGCGCGGCAATTGTTCATCCATGCCGAATACGCGCTGCGGGACTTCGTCGACCGCTGCATCGAAGGCGAAATGCCGACCGGCACAGTCACATCGGTGCGGCGCGCACTGGAGGCCGCCGAGTCGGCCGGACTGGGTGGGGAAATCGCCGCGCTGCGCACTCGCCTCGCCGAGGCCGCGCCGATCACGGACGCGGAACTGCGGTCGGTCCTGACCGAATGGGCCGAAGAATCCGGCGTCGGAGGCGAGGTACTGATCGGCGATCCGGTGCCCGACCGTACCGATTCGGCACGAAATCCACTGGACCTCGCCATGATTCCGCCACGGATCCTCGCGTGGCAGGGCAGGCACTTTCCCGAACTGCTGATCGAACATCGTGCCGCCGACGAGACCTTCGTCGTCAGCGCCGCGCTCGCCGCCGGTGTCGATCCGTTCGGTAAGGAGGCCCGGGAGTTTCTGGCCTACTGCGCGGACAACCGAACCGGCACATTGGTCGCGGTGGCGCCGGCCCGAGCGACGGAAGGCACGGTGGTAGCGGAACTTCCGGACCGGGGGCGGGAATTGGGATCCGTCGTCTTCGGTCTGGCCGGCGGCGGCAGTGATCTGTCGGCGCTCCGGTGTGACCCGATCGGGCGCACACTCGCCGACATCGACCGCGGCATGGTCGAGGCCTGGAATCAGCACCGGGCCGCGATCGCGACGCTGTCCGCGGCGGCCGGCATCGACGATGCCGGCACCGCGGCGCAGGCCCGGATCCATTGCGACGAACTGTTGTTGCGTGCGCAGGAAGCGGTCGGCGAGGCACGCCGCCAACTGGCCGAATTGCTCGGCGGCCTGCCCGAGCCGGAGGAGCGGATCACCGGCGCGCTGACCGCTCGGCTGACCGCCGTCGACGAATACGCCGGGCAACTCTGGAATCCCGTGCCGGTAGCCGTCGACGAACTGTTGCTGCTCGAGTCGATCGCGCCGCGGCCCGACGAAGAGTGAACGGGCACAGCCCGATTCGCCGAACCCGGATCGTCGGTTCACTCGAGGTCGAGCACCGCGACACCCTGCTCCGTGGCGACCACGAGGGAACAGTGGTCACCGGCCGCGAGTCCGGTCACCGGAGCATCGAGATGGATCGGTGCGGACCGGTCCGGAGTCATGGGCCACAGCCACACCGTGGCGCTGCGCGCGACGACCAGTCCCAGCATCGGATGCACCAGCGCAGCGGTGATCTCGCCGTCGCCGATCACGCCGCGGCGTGGTTCCGGAGCACCGAGAAGCCGCCGCAGCGGCCGGTGCCGCAGGGCGTCGATCGGCCACTCCGCAATGTCACCGGCCGCGTCGATCACGTACAACACGTCCGTGCCGTCGACCGAACCGACGATCAAACGCGTGATCGCCGCCATGTAGAGGGTGGCACCCACCGGCCGCCCGGTCAGCAGGTCCCACATACGCACCGTGGATCCGACCCGCCCGGCGACGAAGACGATCGGCCGCCCGCGAACGACTCCGGCGGCCAGCACGACTCGCTTCGACACCCCGTCGGCTGCCAGATCGGGAATACCCGGACCGAGGGGAGTGCGGTGTTCCAGATCCGCAGCGGTGAGCCGGTTCTCGTGCGCTGTGACGACGACCACCCGATCGCCGACGACCAGCGTTGCGCTCGTGACGACTTCGCTGTCGTTCCAGTGGGGCAGCGGCTTCATGGTTTCCGCATACCAAGCTCGTACCGCCACACCGGCGCCGAGGACGACGGCCCGACCGCCCGCGGTGAGCGTCTGCAACATGTCGATCGGCAGGGGCGCGGCGATGGCGGCACCGATGCGCTGCCCGGTCCGGAGGTCGCGGCGCACGAGCTTGTTTGTACCGGAGGCGATCACGGCGACCGGTACTCCTTCGTAGTCGGCGACCGTCACCGCGGACGAGTTCACCGGTTCGGTATCTATCAGGGGGACACCGGTTCTGGTGCTCACCAACTCCACCTCGCCGCCGTCGCCCCCGACGAGGAACGCCGTATCGGCGCCGTACCGGGTGGTTGCGACCGAGGCGCCGCGGATGGTGTGTCCGTATCCGACAACTCCCGTGGGGTTCGTCTCGGCGCCGGCTTCGGTGAATGAGCGTAGCCAGACCTGATGATCGGATCCGACTGCCATGAGCGAGCATTCGGAACCGGCGTCGACCAGCTCCGCTATGCGGATGGCCGTCGGAAAGCGAAGCTCCGGTCGCATCGGCCGACGCGTTTCCAGATCGAGCACTCGGACCACACATTCGTCCGGGCCGGTTCCGGATTCGGCGACCAGCACGCAGGGGCGGGACTTCAGTATTCCCAGGCCGATGATGTGATCGTGGCGGAATTCGCCGCCATAGGCTCGATTTTCGATCGTGCCGGTGACCAGATCGATGACGGTGCAGATCTTGCGGGTGGCAGCGAGCGCTACCACTCGCTCCTGCCAGGTGAGCAGTCGAACGGCGTGGACCGTATCGCCACATTCGATCGCGGGGCCGAGCCCCGTGCCCGTGAGCGGATCCCACCCCAGCACCTTGCCGGTGGAATCGCTTGCGACCGCGAGTATTCGGTCACCGAACGCACGACAGTCCAGGCCCACGATCTGATGATCGAGCCATACATCGCCTCGGCCCGGCCGGCCGGCAGGCGGGGACAGTGTGCCGAGTCCACCATCGATGTCACCTGTCACGAGGACGATGTCGTCGCGATGAACAGCGATGGCCAACGCGGTGACCGTACGAGATGTCCGATACAGATCCGGCATACCGTCCGCGCCGGCGCGGCCGCCGGCGTCGAGATCCCACACTCGTACCGTCCTGTCCTGGCTCGCCGTGGTCCCGATGTGCCGGCCGCCGTCCCGGGCGACCGCAATCGAGGTGATCGCCTCGGTATGCCCGGTCAACGCGGCCTCGGGCAGCGCAACATCCGCCAGTTGCCACACTCTGATCGTGTAGTCCGCACCTGCGGTCACCGCCACCAGTTCCCGGCCCAACCGGCCGGTCGTCAGGGCACGAACTCGGTCGGTGTGCCCCACGTAGGCGCTGCCCAGCTGGTCACCGGTCCGGAGATCCCAGGTGATGACCCGGCGGTCCGTTCCGGTCGTGACCGCTATCGGTACACCACCGTCGTCCTCCACCCGTACGGCAGTCACCGCTTGCGAATGGCCCGCCATCGTGCCGATCATCGATCCGGAGTCCAGGTCGATGATATGGACGCTGCCGTACGCGCCACCGGCGATGATCCTCGACACCGATATCGGTACATCGGTCGCGGACTGCGCCCGCGCGGTCGGTATCACATCCATCACGCGGACATCGAACTCGTAGCTGGCGGTCAATTCGAGCCGGTGCAGGTCGAATACGCGTAATCCGTGACGGGTGTCGTGGGCGGTGACCAGCACAGGCCGCCCCGACAGTTCCCCGGCCACCATGGCCTCCGCGCCGTCGGTGAGACCCTCGAATACGGCGGGCAGGGTTGCCAGTCGTGATCCGGTGCATGGATCCCAGAACGATATGGCGTCGCGCCGCTCCGAACTCACCACCTCCAGGGAGCCTCGAATGTCGGTCAGCAGCACGCACATCACGTTGTGCATGAGATCGGTCGATTCCGTGGGTGCGCCCACGTGCGGTCCCAGCCACACACCCGCGCCGTCACCATCGTGCCGCCACACGCGAACGGTCCCGTTGCTCAGCCCGATCGCGACGTGCAGACGCCCGCCGAAGATCCCGGTCGATGCCGCGGTGATCGTCGCGAATGCCGGCTCGATCCCGAACCAGAACTGTCGTCGTTGTCCGGTCGCCGGTTCGTAAACCGCAGCATCGTAGGCGGAGACGGCGAGAATGCCCGGCCGGCCGTCGATGTCGACGATCGCGAGATGGATCTGCGCTCGGACACCGAAAACCTTCGCCGGTCGCTGCGCATTCCACCATGCCCAGCGGGAACGCCATCCGGTGGCGGGTGGCAGCCCGGCCACGATGCGGTCGACATATGCCGCAGGCACCCGGGCCTTCTGGGCGCCCAGACGCAGATATTCGCCCCGTTCGGATTCCGGCCGCAGCGGCAGGGTGCGGCCGATCTCGCGGAAGAAGAACACGGTCCGCTGGATGCCGCGTAACTGGTCCCGCCCCGCGGCAGCCCGGTCGAGGACGATGAGCATGCGGCGAATCTGACTGTCGCTCAATCGAACTTCCTCGTCGACAGCGCCGTCGCCGGGTAGCAGATGGGGCTGGACCAGGGCGACCAGGGCGTCGTTGTCGCCCCAGACGGTGGCGACGAGATACTCACCCAGCCGATCGGGTTCCAGTGGGCCCCAGACGATCCCGGGATCCGGATACAGCTCGGCCAGCCATCGGGTGACCCGGCGCCGATAGCCGAAGTCCTTGCCGCGCAGCACGGGGAGCGTGTCGACCAGATTGTCCGCCTGTTCGACGGTGCCCGCTCCGAACAGCGTCATGGCGGCCACTGTCTCCCGCAGCACCGCTGGGACGAGTTCGAGCCCGTGTACCTCGGCGGTACGCCGCCAATACCTGGACTCGTGTGCCAGCAGGATGTCCTCCGTCGAGGAGATATCCGCTGCGGGAACAGGATTCGGCCCGGACTGGAGCAGGTCCGCGAGCGCCTGCTCGTACAGGGTGAGCGCGTGCGCGTATCGGGTCCGGCCGAGCGCCTCCGGCGGCGCGATCCGCGCCGCGACCTGCCGCCAATCCGGGCCGTGGTAGCCGGGCAGCTCCGGCAGCCGGGCGGCCAACGCGCGCAACGCTTCCCGATACAGCCGAGGCCGGAGCGCGTGGGCCCGCGCCAAGTGCCCGAGCTTCATCTCGTCGAACGACAGGCCGTCGACCTGGTGCCCGAGTTCGGTCCACCAGGTGCCGGGGGAGCGGGCGACGAGCAGGACCCGCACCGGTGCGGCGTCCGCCGGACGAGCCCGGATCAGCCGCAACAGTTTCCGGACCGGATCGTCGGAAAGCTCACTGGCGGTGCGCCACGCCTCGGCGTAGTCGATCATCAGCAACAGCGGAACCACCGAGCGCCGCAGACCCCGCTCGACATCGTCGCGACCCAACGCGGCCGACATGGTGTCGAAATCGGCGCGCATCACCCCGCAGGTCCAGCCCAGCGCCTGCCGGCGGGCGAGCAGTTCCAGGGCCAGCCTGGTCTTGCCCTGGCCGCCCTGCGCATGCAGCAGCAGCACGCTGCTGCCCGTCCCGTCGCACCATTGCGTCAATCTCGCGAGTTCGTCATCGCGACCGTGGAATCCGATCACCTGCGACTCCGCGCGCAGCAACTGGGCCGGCGAGCCGGCCGTACCGGACGCCGACAGCGGCGCGAGCTGAATCAGTTCCACCGCCGCCGTCGGCATCGCACCCCACCCCAGTGCCGCCGTGAATTCCGCTTGTGCCAGCAGCGATTCGATCGGCTGGAACGCGATACGGCCGCCCGCCCAGGCCGTGAGGTCGGCCGAGACGATGCCGACCAGCAGATCACCGGACCAGACCGCCGCACCGGACATTCCCTTCCAGGCCGCACCGGATCCCATCATCGGCGGCGCGCCGTCGACGACGATATGTGACCGCCCCGTCACGGCACCGGCGCCGCACGGGATCCGTCCGGTCAACGGCTCGATCTCCCGGCGGTCCGCCTGTCGCTGCGCGAACGGGAATCCCTGTGCCTCGGCGGGTACGGTGCCGTCGCGAGTGATGAACCGGCCGAATCGAACCGGCTCCGCCCGGCGCACCCGCTCGGGCAGGTCGTGGTCGTCGAGCCGGATGAGCGCCGCGTCCGGCTCGCGGCCGGCGCCGTGGACCGACCAGATCACCGATCCGGCCCGGGGCCGGTCGTCGTCGAGGAACGAGACGGTCACCCGGTGGGCATCGCGCGGCGCCACGTGGCCCGCCGTCAGCACGATGCCCGATCCGATCAGATAGCCCGAACCACAACGACTTTCACCGGGTCGCTCGACGGTGATCGAGACGACCCGGTGCTGGGTGAGACCATGTGCCGACAGCACTGCGTCCTTCGTTTCGAGGGTGGTCGGAAGCCGGGCCCGCTCAGCCGACCGGGGTGAGGACCGCCAGTTTCCGCGCCAGCCGCCACCGCTTGGAGATGACGCGGTCGCACGAGGCCGCGATACCGAAGCGGCTCACCCATTCCGACATCCAGACCTCGATACCGGTGGTGCCGTCGTGGAGATCCTCCAGCGAGACCGACAGCACCGGATTCTCCGCACCGCGCGAACTCAGCCCGATTCCCCGGGATCGGAAATTGAGCTCACCCCGCCCCGGTACCGCCTGCCAGCCGAGCCCGCTGAAATGCCGTTCCACCGCCTCCGCGACGACGTGCGGCGACGCCGGAATCGTCATGGTGAGGTGCCGCCTGGCCAGAATGCTGAGCACCCAGCCGGCGATCACCAAGAACACGAGAAACAGGCCGATGAAGACCACACCGGTGCCGAATCCGATCGAGAATCCGATGCCCATGAAGAGCAGGCCGCCGATCACCATGGCCAAGAACAATTCCATTTGATGCTCCCGAATCGAGTTGCCGTGGGCGGGTCCCGAATTCGCCGTGTTCCACGGGAGCCGCCGAATCCGACGGTAGCCGGGGTGATTCGAACCGGATATCCTGCGAACGATCGACCCGTATCCGGCGCGGCTGTCCTCCATTCGACCGATACCGCGGGTGAATCCGCCGGACTACCTTCGACGAACGAGACTTCGCGTCGATCGGATGGCGGGCACATGGGTATTTTCGACACCGGCGGACGGCGCGGGGCCGCGGCGCCGCGCGCACAGGAGCCGAAACTTCCACTCGGTCCGATTCCGCCGGAGGACGACCCGCGGATACTCATGTACATCGGTATTCGAGACGCCGGATTGAGCGTGCTGGCCCACGGCCCCGGCGACGTCAGCCGTTGTTTCGCGGCGTTGAGCGCGGTCGCCCCGGTGACGAGAACCGCTCGGATATACGAGAATTCGATATACACGGGATGTTTTCCCGGACAGTCGGATATCCTGTGGACGGCGGTTCAGGGTCCGGACGGCTCCGCGATCGCGGTGCACTATTTCGCGGGTGCGGATCGCGATTTCCACATCTCGCAGATCGATATGCGGTTGCGAAATCTGCCCGCCCCGTGGAAATTCGCCGTCTGCACCGGCGAAACCCTGGTGCCGGCATCCTTCGCGCGGAATTTCCAGGCCGGCCGGGCCGTCCCGATCGCCGTATTACCCGGGCTCGAACATCTCCAGGCCGAACTGCCCGAGCGAAACGATCCGGAGATCGTGGATCACCTGCTCGCTGCGGGCTGGGAGAGTTTCCACGGCACTCTGCGCGCATTCGTCTCGATCGAGGACGAGGCGGACCAGGCGGTGCTGTTCCGCTCGGTGGACGACGACTATCTGTTGAGCGCTCCGATCGACGACACCGTGAACGGTGCCGTGCCCGAACGGTTGTCGGCCTCGGACCCCCGGCCGTACCGATTCGGGATCGTCGGTACGGCGGTCGTCCTGGAACAACCACTGCCACCGCCCCTCTCGTCGATCTCGGCGGAGCAGGTACAGGTGGCAGCGATCGCACTGGCCGAGCAGGCGTGTCGATATCGCGTGCCGCTGCCCGAGCCCGAAACACCACCGGGCGCCGCGTCGTCCGACGGCGAAACCTTCCTGACCCGAACGGCTCCCGCGCTGTCGGCCGTCTCCGTCGACCTCGGCTGGCGGCTGCGACCGGGGACGAGCCCGGACTTCGATCTCGACGCGAGCGCGATAGCGGTCGGATCCGGCGACCGAGTCCTGTCCGACGACTGGTTCGTGTTCTACAACAATCCGCGGACCCCCGACGGATCCATCCGGCATTCCGGTGACCGTACGACGGCCGAGTCGATCGAGGTCGATCTCGCCACGCTCCCGGAAACGGTGACAGCCGTGGTCTTTCCGCTGTCGATCTACGATGCCGAGGCGCGGGGACATTCGCTGGACGCCCTCGCCGCGGCATACGTACGGGTCGCCGATCGGCGCGACGGCGCCGAACTCGCCCGCTACGAGGTACCGGCCGGGGCGTGGCACGGAACCGCCCTGGTGGCCGGCGAATTGCGCCGCGAGCAGGACGAGTGGCTGTTCCGCGTGGTCGGCCGCGGCTGTCCGGACGGACTCGCGGAGATAGCCCGAACCTACGGCGTGCACGTCTGATGAGCGGGCCCAAGGGAATTCGATACGAGATAGCCCGTGAACAGCGGCTGGCCCAGTCGGCCGCCCGGCGCTGGCGGGCCCTCGCCGGCCGGGCCCGCGCGCAGGCGGCCCGTTGCGCCGAATGCGGTGTCGAGGCGGTGAAGGTCGCCGCGACCGATGCGCCCGATGGTGATTCGGCCGCGATCACCGCCGAATGCGAGCGGCTGGAGCGGGCCATCGACGCGGCCGGACACCGGCTCGACGCGGTGCTCGCCGAACGGCGCTCGCGGCGGGTGGCGCAGGAGCTGGGCCCCGCGCTCGCGGCCCTCGCGGCCCGGGAAGACACACCGATCGTTTCCGTGGCGCACCCGGTCGCGCCGCGATCCACCGACGTGCCCGCGCGGGTCCGCCGGATGCTGCAGTCGCTGCTCGAACCGTCGGCGGAACTCACCGGGTCCGCGAGCCGGATACTCGGCTGCGATCCGGCCCGCGCCGAGTTGCTGCTCGCGGATCTCGACGTCCGGATCCGGGCGGCCAATGCGCACACCACCGCACTGCTGGCCGATCGGACCGCACTGCACGAGCTGGAAAGTGAGCTCGTGGAGCTGATCGACCCGGCGCCGGTCGCCGCGCTCCTGCGTGCGGCGGCCGGTGCGCTCGACCACAACCGGAGCGCGGCAGCACTTCTGGACACCGCGCGCCGGACTCTCGCCGAGCGGCGCGACCGTGAGCAGCACCTGCGGGATCGGGAGTTCGTCCGGTCCGCGGTGCATGCGACCTTCGATGCGCTCGGCTACCTCGTCGCGGATGTCGAGCTGGCCACCGCGGACGATATCGTGCTGCGCCGCAACGATTCCCGTACTCATGCCGTGCGGGTGACGATCGCGGCGGACGAGATCGGCGTACGCACGGTCCGGACCGCCGCCGCGCCGGACGCCGCCGCCGACACCGCCGCGGACACCGCGTTGTGTGCCGATCTGGACGAGCTGCTCGCGGGCCTGGGTGCGCGGGGCGTGCTCCCCGGTCGCGTCCGCGGCGCGCCGCCCGGGTTGGTGGCGCCGCGTCCGGTCACCGTCCGTGCCGCGAAACCGGCTGGCCGGAAACGTCGTTCGCGAGAGAGCGAGGAACGCGGATGACCGCCGCGCAGGCGTCGCCGATCGACGATCTGCCGGCCTGGCTGCGCGAGGTCGACGTCGCGCTGGCGGCCAACCCGCAGTTGCTGCTCACCGGCAATCTGCGGGACCTCGTCCTGTGGCCGCGGCCGGACGCCGGGCACCCACCGATGATGCCGGTGGTCGACGCGCTGCTCGCGTTGCTGGAGCTGGCGGGTCATACGAACGTCGTCGTCGCCGACCCCGTGGACGGCGCGCGTGCCGCGCTCGATACCGGCGGATTCGCCGGTCGCCTCGTCACCTCGCTCCGGTCCGGCCCGGCGCCCCTGGTCGACGTTCTTCCCGAACTGCTGGCCGCGGTCGTCACCGCGGAGCAACCCTGCTGCCTGATCGTCGACGGTGCGTCCCGGCTGGTGCCCGAGAACGATTTCAGCACACCCGAATTGCACCGGGTGCTGGTGGCCGCCGAGAAACTGATGGCCACGGCGCCACGGGTGGCGGTGCCCGGACCGCACCGAACGTCGTTGTACAACACCGTGTTCTGGCTGCTGGACCGGGAAGGCGACCTGCCGCACTGGCTGATCGGGGAGTACACCCGCGTCGTGTCGATCCCGATGCCCGGATTGGCGCAACGAGCGGATGCGGTGCGCACTCTCGTCGGCTCGCTGCCGGACGCACCCCCGGCGGCGGACGAGCAGGCGCGGGCCGCGATCGTGACCCGCTACGCCGAGCAGACCAGCGGCCTCACCCTGCGTGCGATCCGGGAGATCAACCGGCTGGCGATCGATCGGCGGATCCCGGCCGCCGAGATCGCCGACGCCGTCCGGACCTTCCGGATCGGCGTGCCGGACAACCCGTGGCAGGACGCCGCGCTGAAGGATCGGATCCGCCGCGGCGTCGAACTGCTCGGTCGCGATGTCCTCGGTCAGCCGGCCGCCGTCCGCAAGACCGTCGACATCCTGATCAGATCGGCCATGGGCCTCACCGGCGCGCAGACCAGTGGAAACGGCTCCCGCCCACAAGGTTTGCTGTTCTTCGCCGGACCGACCGGGGTGGGTAAGACCGAATTGGCCAAGGCGATAGCCGAACTGGTCTTCGGCCGGAAGGACGCGTTCCTGCGCTTCGACATGAGCGAGTTCTCCGCGGAGCACACCGAGGCCCGGCTGATCGGCGCGCCACCCGGCTACACCGGGCACAACAGCGGTGGTGAACTGACCAATGCCGTACGGCAGCGCCCGTTCCAGCTCATCCTCTTCGACGAGATCGAGAAGGCGCATCCGCGCATCCTGGACAAGTTCCTGCAGATCCTGGAGGACGGCCGGCTCACCGACGGTACCGGTGCGACGGTGTTCTTCTCCGAGACACTGATCGTGTTCACCTCCAACCTCGGTGTGTACCGCACCGACGAGTCGGGCGAGCGCCGGGCGGTGATCACCCGGGGCAGCGAGTACGGTGCGGTCGAGGCCACGGTGCGCGCTGCGGTGGCCGACCATTTCACCCGCGTCATCGGCCGCCCGGAACTGCTCAATCGGATGGGCGACAACATCGTGGTGTTCGACTTCATCTCCGAGGAGACCGTCCGCGCGCTGGTGCCGAAATTCGTGTGCAATGTGGTCCAGCGGGTCCGCGACGCCACCGGCATCGTCGTGTCGGTGGCGCCACGGGTGCTCGATCAACTCGTCGAGGGCGCCCTCACCAGGCTGGAATTCGGTGGTCGCGGTGTCTCGACGACGGTGGAGACCCTGCTGGTGAACCCACTGGCCCGCTCCCTGTTCGAAACACCGCCGGCGGCGGGCCGATTGGCGGTCACCGAGCTGGTGCCGGGTTCCGAGGGCTGGTCGGTGGTGTGCAAATGACCGAGTTGTCGTTGTCTCGCCTGCACTATCCGGTGCACAATCTCGGATTCGGGCGGCGTGCCGGAATCTGGTTCCAGGGCTGCACGATTCGCTGCCCCGGCTGTATCTCGCGGGACACCTGGTCGTTCCGCGCACCCGGTGCCTGCGACACCGACGATGTGCTGGCCTGGCTGGACGGACTACCCGCAGACGAGGTCGACGGCGTGACCATCAGCGGTGGGGAGCCGACCGACCAGCCCGCAGCGCTGCGCGCACTGCTGGACGGTATCGCCCGCCGGCGAGCGGCCCGTGCCGCACCGGTGGATGTGCTGCTCTACTCCGGACGCGAGTCGCAATCGCTGCTCGGGCAGTACGAATGGCTGTCGGCGACGGTCGACCTGCTGGTCGCCGAGCCCTTCCTGGCGGACCGGGCGGGTGCGCACGCGTTGCGCGGATCCGGGAACCAGGTGGTGCACAGATTCACCGACCTGGCCCGGAAGCGTTATCCCGCAACGACGTTCGAGGCCGATTACGCGAGTCAGCGCCGCAGCGTCGGGGTGCGCGTCGAAGGACAGTCCGTCTGGATGGTGGGCATTCCGCTGCCGGGCGATCTGAACCTGTTGCGCGCCGGCCTGTCCGCACGAGGAGTCGAGGTGATCCGCACATCATGGCCGACCTGACCATCGATCCGGTGAGCTGCCCCCGGTGCGGGCGATCACTGGACCGCTCGAGCTATGTCCAATGCCCGGACGACGGTGAAGACCTGTGGGGCAGCGTTGCTCGTGCCGCGGCGACCGCACGGCCGCCGAATGCGGTGCCGCACACCATCCTCGACGCCGGGAGAAGCGCCGTGGTGATCCGGATCGCGATCTCCGGCAGCGAATTCGTCATCGATACCGGATCCGCGCTGGGCCTGGGCCGCGACGAGCAGTATCCCACCGCCGCGGCCTTCGCCGCGCACGGGAACGTCTCGCGCTACCACGCCGTCCTGCGATTCGACGGAACGGATCTGTTCGTCACCGACACCAGGTCGACGAACGGAACCTTCGTCGACGGGACCCGGCTCGCCGTCGGCGCCGAATACGAGTTGCGTCCCGGGCAGGCCCTGCGGCTGGCCGCCGACGTCGAGGTGGATGTGCGGTGGCAGCGGTGACCCGGATCCGCGTCACCGCCGTCACCCATCGCGGACTCATCCGGGCCGGCAACGAGGATTGTCTCGGCTGGAACGGATGGTCGTGCGCCGGCGGAGCGCCGGCGCCGTTCCGGCTGGACCTGGACATCACCCGGCGCACCGTGATCGTCGTCTGCGACGGTATGGGCGGCCACGCGGGTGGTGTCGAGGCGGGCCGGATGGCCTGTGAGCTGCTCACCGATCCGCTCGCCCCCGAAACCGCCGATCCCGCGGCCGACCCGGCCACGGCGATACGCGCACTGCTGCAACGGGTTTCCGACACCCTCAACGACACCGCCGCCGCCCGACCGGAACTGGCGGGGATGGGCTGCACCGTCGCCGGTCTCGCGATCGAACCCGACGGCACCGCACTGGTTTTCAACGTCGGCGATTCGCGGGCCTACCGCCGCGAGGGCCGCTACCTCGCGCAGCTGACCGTGGACCACCGCCGCCCCGGTTCGAACCGGCTCGTGCAGGCTCTCGGCGGCGGCCGGCGCCTGATCCTCACCCCGGACTTCTTCACCTGTCCGCTGCCCGCCGCCCCCGGAATCCTGTTGTGCACCGACGGACTCGACGACTACGCCGAGCCGGCCGCCGTCGAAGCCGCCGCGCTGACCGAGACCGGTGATCCGGTGCCGCGGCTGCGCGACCTCGCGCTGGCCGCCGGCGGCGGCGACAACGTCACGATCGTGGGGGTCGAAACACTCACGCCCGCAGTGGGTTCCGGCACCGCCGCGGGTGCCCGCCACGACCGGCCCACCGATTCCGGAGTATCCCGATGACAGAGCCGAATTCAGCGACCACCAGACTCGACGGGCCGCGCGCGCACGCCCCGGCCGGCCCACCGCCCACCCGCATCGACGCACCCGGCGTCGCCGCACCCGAAGCCGAATTCCGCCGGGAGAACCTGCCACCCGGCCTGGCGGCCCGGCTCAGCATGGGCGTGGAACTCGGCCGGGGCGCGGAGGCCTCCGTCTACCGATGCCGGGATGCCGAGGGAAACGAGTTCGCGGTCAAGCTGTTCCGGAACGCGCCCCGCTATGCCACCGATTTCGGCTCCGCCGAATATCGCGAGCACTTCCGGCCCGAGTACGCCGTGCAGGTCACCGAGCGCGGGGTGGATCACGAGGTGCACTACGAGGTGATGGAGTACTGCCGCTTCGGCACGCTGGACGCGCTGCTCCACCGCAACGGCGGCTTCGGCGACCACGCCGCCGCCGTCGAGGTGCTGTGGCAGGTCGCGACGGCACTGCACGGTATGCAGCGGGCCGGCAACGCGCGGGTGCTGGTGCACGGCGACGTCAAACCGAGCAATATCCTGGTCCGCGCCGAGCGGCCATTGGACCTGGTACTGAGCGATTTCGGACTCAGCGTCGATCTGGGCGATCGGTCGAAGCTGACGAACTTCGGTGCGGTGACCGCCGCCTACTGCGCTCCCGGCGCGACACAGTACGTGACGCCGGAGGCGGACTGGTGGAGCGTCGGCATGGTCATGTTCCACGTGCTGGCCGGCCGGGCCTACTTCCAACGCGACGACGAGGACGGCGGCTTCATCGACGAACGCACGGTCGAACACGAACTCACCGTCCGGGACGTCTCGCTCGCGGCACTGGATTCCGTCGAACTGGCCGGCGCGGACCGCGAGCGGTGGAAGCTGCTGCTCGCCGGCCTGCTCACCCGGGATCCGCGGCGGCGCTGGGGTATGGCCGAGGTGTCGGCCTGGCACGACGGCGGCAGCCCGCCGGTGCACCGCGCTACCGCGGACGAGGCGGCCGGCGCCGACGTGCCGCCACACCGGCACCGCGCGTCGATCCCGCACCCGCTGCCCGGTGTCGGGCAGTTCTTCCGGGCCGACGAACTCGGCGCGGCGATGGCCGCGCATCCCGAGGCCGCGGCGCGGGCGCTGGCCGGGCGGGGACTGCAACAGCTGCTGAGCTGGCTCACCCACGAGGCGGAATTCGAGGCCGCCTTCACCGATCTGCGCTCGTACGGCGCGGAGTGGGGGCCGGACGAACTCGCCAGCTATTTCGTCGCACAACTCGCCCCCGATGCGCCGGTCGGTTATCGCGGCAGGCCGGTCGGTACGCACGCCGAACTGCGGATGCTGGCCCTCGACGCCGCCGCGGCGGACGATGCCCGCGAGTTGTTCCGCACGAATCTGCTGGGCTGCCTGGCCGGGCCGGACCGGACCGAGCACAAACTGGTCGACGCGAATTGGCACGATATCGAATCGCAGGCACGGGCGATGGCCGATGCCCGCGCGATCGTGCTGGACGACGCGGCGCGGGCGCACATCATCCGTTTCGCGCTGCTGCTCGCGGCGTCGGACGACGCATTCGTCGACGACTATCTGCGCACCGTCCGGCGCGATGTCGCGGCGGCCGTGGCGGCGCACGCCGACGAGATCGAATGGTTCGCCACGCTCCGCAGGGATGTCGACGCATGACCACATCGGATGCCCGCCACGGCAATTCGCGACTGGCCGCCGTGGTGCTGCTGCACGCCGGCGCCGGCCTCGCCCGCACGGAGGTCGAGCGGCGCCACGACGATCGGGACGCGTTGCGCAACGAACGCCGCCTGGCCGAGGCCGACGTGCACCGGCAGGAGCTGGCCGACCGGGAGCAGAGCCGCCGGCGCCGGGCCGGCCCGCTCCGTGAGTCGGACAAGGCCGTCCTGACGCTGGCGATCGCGCTCGCGATCACGGTGCTGGCGCCGTACCTGATCGGCCACTTCCTGATGCGGAAGACCGGGCTCATGGCACCGGATCCCGCGGTGTACGACGGCGCGGTGCGTTCGCTCGGCGACTATTTTCCGGCCGACTATTTCGCCGGGGTCGCCGTCCTGGCCGCCCTCACCGCGATTTTCCTGTTGGTCCGGCCGTGGCACCATAGGGTGCCGTCGGTCGTGACCGGGTGGGTTCTGGTGTTCGCGCTGTTCGCATTCCTGCTGCCGAAGGCAGCCGAGAGCTGGCAGCACGGCGAACGGGTTTCCGCCGGTAAACTCGCGTCGACCGCATTTCCCTTCGGGTCCCGCTATTACCAGTGCGATTCCTACCGGTATTCGATCGACTGGAAGGAAGGCGGCCGGGAAACGTGGCAGATATATCTCACCCAGGAATCCGGTTTCGCCGGTCGCGGCTGCAACCGTGTCGCGGTGTACGCCGGATGGCATCAGGTAGGTGAGTTCACGACCACCGACGGTGACACCTTCGTGCCGAACAGCTGGGACAACACCGACATATCCCGAGGTGGTTTCAACCTGACGACCATTCGAATCTCGGTGCGGACCGCGCGGAACGGGACGCTGGGGTTCTCCCTGGAAGATGCCCGGAACAACCGATTCGCGCTGCGATATTGATGCCGCCGTGGCCGTCCTGTCGGCCGAACGGTGGATACTCCCCGGACATTCCACCGGGCTACCGTGGTTACATTCCCCTCGCACGGTGTTCTCGAAACCCGTTGCGGGCCATCGTATCTCATGAGGTGACTCCGATATGCCGGTCGATCGCGAAACCGACGAACGCCCGGCCGGGGCGCGCGTCGATCTGCGGAAGCGGGCGAAACCCGACCCGGTCCGGCCGCCGGATACCGCGACCGGTGCGCCGGGGCCGCCGGAAACCGCCACTCGGACCGAGGCGACGACGACCGTCGGGGAGCCGCTGCGGTTCCGCCCGCCGATCCGGCGCAGCACCACACCCCCACTGGGCATCGTCGCCGCGACCGTCGGTGTGGTCGCCCTGGTGCTGGTGGCGGTCGTCCTCGGCTCGCACGGCGGTGGCTCGCACGGCGGCGACTCGTACAGTGGCGGTTCGCCCGCCGCCGGTTCGGAGCAGCGGACCGGCGTGGCCGCGGCGGCCGCCGCCACCGCCTGCTCCGCCACCTCGCCCGGCGGCACGGTCACCGGCATCGTGGCCCGGGGTGACGCGCTGGACATCACGGTCGCGATCACCGCCGGATGCGCCGGCGGCGACGCACTGTCGGCGCCACGGGCGCAGCTGACCGTCTCCGTCGGCTCGCTCCCGATCGCGGCCGGCCTCGTCGATCTGCCCGCCACCTCCGGCGCACGCGCGCAGATGGTCCACGTCTTCCGCTTTCCGGCTGGAACCTATTGGCGGACACCGGATCTGATCGGGTCGCCGACTGCGCTGCGGGTCACCTTCGCACGGACGTCGGCTGCCGTGGACCGGACCGCCGCCGCCGGCGGCACCGAGCCGATCCCGGTGACACCGGCAGCCGAGACGGATGCCGAGTCGATCGCGCGCGCGGCCCTGCCCGCGATCGCCGACGCGGACCGGCCCGCGGTGGCCGGTCAGTTGGCGGATCGGTGGGTGCCGCAGCTCAGTTCGAAGGAACACGGCAGGTTCGCGGAGGGCATCACCTGGAACGACGCCGAGATCCTGCGCGAACATCTGCAACTGCGGCTGCGCTATCCGAACGTGCGGCTGGTGTGGTCGGGATCGTGGTCCACGTTCAGCGGCCAGTACTTCTGGATCACCTCCGCCGGCGTGACCTTCGCCGACGCCGGCGGTGCGCTCGACTGGTGCCGATCGAATCAGCTGGACCCCGACCACTGCTACGCCAAGGTGATCAGCACCACGCACCCCGTCGACGGCAGCACCGCGTTCCAGCCGGGCTGAGCGCCAGTACACCGCGAACCATGTGGAACCCGAAAGGCTCACCCGTGCAACCACTTCGAACCAGTGAATCGACCACCGCCGACGAGTCCACCGCGGCCGGCGCCGCCCTCCCGGTGCTGGCGCGGCGCGGCGAACTCGCCGAACGGATCGATCGGCAGCGGGTCGCCGCGGCCGCGGCACTGAGCGGCCTGCTGACCCGGATCAGCGCTCGCACCGACGAACTCATGCCGGCCACCGAGGCGACCGAGCGCCGGATCGACAAGACGCTCGAGATCTCCCGCCGATCGCTGCACGAGGCCCATGAGGCCATCCGTACGGCGATGGTCGAGAAATACCAGTTCGAATACAACTGGAACGCTTATCAGCCGAATTCGTACGAGGTCGTTGCCGGCGATGCGAGCGCCTGGCTGGCCGAGGCGGAGGCGACGCTCGGATCCATCCAGAACGCGGGTTTCCAGTTCACCAGGGTGCGGCGAATGGAGGTGCGGCACCGGCTCGTCACGCTCGCCCAGATCTCGTTCAACGAATTCCCGTCCGCGCTGAGCGGAGTCGAGGCCACTGCCGCGAATTCCATGGCCGCGCTGTACGAGTCGGCGTTCACCGACTTCCGCGGGCGGGTGAATGCCGCTGTGGCACAGAATCTCACGCACTTCACGGCGGTCGAGGCGCCCGGCGTCGCACCGGTCCTGCCGGAGGCAGGCCCGTGCTGGCAGGCCGCCGAGGCCGAGGCGATCGAACCCTCGGTATCCCGGCTGCTGTGCCCGATCGGACTGGTGCGGCCGACCCGGATCCAGCTCGACACCGCACTGGAGATCCCGGATCCGCCCGGCGGTGTGCACACCCACCGATTCGGGTTCGCCCTCGACGGGGTCCCGGAGATCCCCGCGCTGCTGGATCTCGACGAATGCGGCGGCCTGGTCACCGACGACGCCGCGGTGGTGGAGAACCTCACCCTCGATCTGCTGGCCGCCCTGCCCGCGGGCCGGCTCGTCATCGATGTCGTCGATCCGGCGCAGGTCGGCGCGTCACTGAACTTCCTGTACGGCCTGGGCGAGGCGGGCGAGAAGATCTACGGCCAGAAGGTCTGGACCGCACACAATGTCGGTGAACTGCTCGCCGAACTGGAGAACCACGTCGCATTCGTCACCCAGAAGTACCTGCAGGGCACGCACGAAACGCTCACCGACTACAACCGGGCGGCCGGTGAGGTGGCCGAACCCTACCGTCTGTTGCTGCTGTTCGATCATCCGCAGGCGTTCACCCGCGACGGAAAATCCTATGACGACGAGGCTTTCGCCCGGCTGGAGCGGCTCGCGACCGTCGGCCGCCGGGCGGGCGTGCTGATCGCGGCCACCGTGCGGGACCGCAACACCCGCGGCCTCGGCGCGCTCGCCACCGCGTTCACCCGTGGTGAGGACGGTGCCCTGGTCACCCGGCTCGGTCTGCCACGCGGCGTCGCCGCCACCCGGTTCGTCCGAGAGAGCAGCCTGGAGTGGCAGTTGCATCCGTATCCGCGCCCCACGGACCGGACCCGCGCCGCGGTGCTCGCCCACGTCGAGCGGACGCTGGCGAAAGCGGCCGACACCAGGGTCGATCCGGGGCGGGTGGCCGAACTGGCCGACGCGGCGGCACAACGTGCCGCCGCCACGAGCGGCGACGCCGTCGAGACCGTCGCCGACCCGCGGGACCCGCGAACCTGGTGGCGGGGTGCGGTGGAGGATCGCGTCGTGGCCCGCTTCGGCCGGGCGGGAGCCGCCGGGGTGGCCGAACTGCGGCTGGACTCCGTCGGCGCCTCGAGCGCGCTCATCGGCGGGCGCACCGGCTCGGGCAAATCGGTGCTGCTGCACTCGATCATCCTCGGCTTCGCATTGCAGTACGCACCACCGGATCTCGAGTTCTACCTGATCGACTTCAAGGAGGGTGTCGAGTTCAAACCCTATGCCACCGGGGCACTTCCGCATGCCAAGGTGGTCGCGGTGGAGACCAACCGCGATTTCGGCATCAGCGTCCTGGAGAGCCTGGATGCCGAAATCGCCCGTCGTGGAATGCTTTTCAAGAATGCCGCGCAGGGGCAGCTGGAGATCGGGCGCTATCGCCGCGCCACCGGCGACCGGCTGCCGCGGATCGTGCTCGTCATCGACGAGTTCCACATGCTGCTCGAACAGGACGACAGCACCTCGACGCGCGGTGCGGAACTGCTGGACCGGATCATCCGGCAGGGCCGGGCCTTCGGGGTGCACACCCTCCTCGCCTCGCAATCGGTTTCCGGCGGCGGGCAGAAGATCCGTACCGCGCTCAACCAGATTCCGATCCGGCTGGTCCTCGCCAGCTCCACGCAGGACTCCGAACTGCTTCTGGCCGAGGGTAATTCGGACGCGCAGCTGTTGTCGAAACCCGGTGAGGGCATCATCAACACGCACGGCGGACTGCGGGAGGCCAACAACCGCTTCCAGTGCGCCTACTGGTCCACCGAACTGCGCGCGGAGCTGATCGACGAGCTCAGGTCGGCCGACGAGCAGGCGGGCCGTACCGGCAAGCCGGTCGTCTTCGAGGGCGATGTCCCGGTGGCGGTCGAGGACTTCGCCCCCGAGCTGTTCACCGAATCGCAGCCGACCGGGACGCTGCGGTTGCCGATCGGCGCGCCGATGTCGCTGGCACCGCCGGTGACGGTGCAACTGGAGCGGCAACCGGGCAACAATGTGTTGGTGGTCGCGCAATCCGCGCTCGGGGTACTGGCGATCGCCGTGGCCGCGCTGCTGGCCGCCGGAGTCCGGGTCGACTACCTCGATTTCGCAGCCGTCGACGCCCGCTCCGAGGACACCTTCACCCGTCTGCGCGCGGCGGGGGCGCAGGCGAATCATCGCCGCAAGCTGGGCGATGTACTCGACGCCCTGCGTACCGAGATCACCGAGCGCACCGAGCTGGACGACTACGCCGCGCCTGCCCGCGTGCTGGTGCTCATCGGCGTGCATCGGGCGCGCGAGCTGAGTCCGGACAGTTTCGATCCCGACAGCGAGAGCGGCCGGCTCGCCGACGTGTTGCGGCGCGGTCCCGAGGTCGGCGTGCACGTCATCGCGTGGGGTGATCGGAACGCCTCGCTCGAGCGGCGTTTCGATCACGAGGGTTTCCGGCAGTTCGGGCACAAGGTGCTCGGCACCGCGAGCGAGGACGATTCGCGCACGCTCATCGACTCCGAGGTGGCTTCGTCCCTCTCGCCGAATCAGCTCGCGGTCGACGACTACGACAACGCCCGGACCACGATCGTGCGGCGATTCGACGAGCCGTCGCCGGCCTGGTTCGACCGGCTGCTCACGCCCGGGAGCGACGACCGTGGCTGATACCGCACGCAACGATCCGGAGGTCGTGCGGCGGCTCGGCCGGGCGCTGGACCGCTACGCCAAGGATGCCGGGATCGGCTGGGACACGGTGAGTTTCGCGCAGGAGCGGGTGGACCGGGAGATCGCCGCCGAGACCGACGCCCGCCGGCGCCGGGTGGATCACGCCCGGCGGGACTACGAGTACTGCATGCGAGGCGAGGCCGACTGCTCGGCCGAGAGACGCGAATTGGACCGGGCCGAAACGGAACTCGCGGCGGCCCGCCTGGCCCGGCGTCTGTTCGACACGGCCGCGCGGGAATACGGCGTCGCGGCACGCAGTTTCGCCCGGGTCGTCGATGCGGCGACCGGTGACACGAAGCGCGTACTCGGCGCGATCGCCGTGGATCTCGACCGGTATCTGCGCGCCGGCTCGGCCGCTGTGGGCGCCGCGGCGGTCTCCGCGACGGTGGTCGTCCGCGACACCGGCCCGGTCGCTCCCGGCGCCGCGGGACCCGATGTGGCGCCCGTGACGATCGAGCGCCCGCCCGGATTCCCGGACGGTTTCGGCATGGTCCCGCTCGCATTGATCGACACGACCGGCAGCGCGGTACACGGCCCGGCCGATTTCCCGGCGGATGTGAGCCCGGCCGACCTCGAATGGGGTCTGGACGCGTTCTTCCGGATCATCGTGCCGGCGTTGGCGCTCGGCCGGGATCTCGACTATTTCCGGAACCGGGATACCATCGAAAAACGTGTCGGCGCACGCAGTTACGCCGATACCTACACCGGCTTCCTGGGCCGCGACAACGCACCCCGGCTGGTCCGCCGCACCGACGGCCGGTACGGCGTCGAGAACGGCTACCACCGGATCTGGGTCGCGCAACGGATGGGATTGGCGACGATACCCGGAGAGGTGATCGAACCGTGAGCAGGCTGTATGCGGGCATCTCGATCTTCGAGGCGAACTCCCGCGCCCGGGTCCAGGCCGAACGAGAGGCCGGGCAGATCTGGCGGGACACCGTCCTGCGCAGGCTCACCGAGCGGAATCTGGAACCGCTCGCGGATGCGGAACGCCGATTCCTGACCGCATTGGCGGATTTCGACCGGTCGATCGCCGGCGCCCTGCGCGAACTCGGCAAACAGTGAACCGTCGGCAGAAGGAGGACTCATGGGCAACGTACAGGCGAATCCGGACTCGCTGCGCCAGTTGAAGAACGATATCGACCGGTCGCAGCGCGAGATCAACGCCGCCGTCACTCGGCTGCGATCCTCGTTGAAACGAGCGGAGTGGCGCGACAGTGTGAAGGACAAATTCGAGCGCGATCTGGAACAGATCCTGCGCACGGTGTCGGCGTTCGACAACAACGCCAACCAGTTGAAGTCGTATCTGGACAAGAAGATTCAACTTCTGCAGACGTATCAGGGCAGGTGAGCTCCTCCTGTACGGGCCGAACCGCCGTGGTCGGGGGGCCACCGGCGAAGGGCGCGGATCGTGACCGGCGCGACGATCTGTTCGGTAACGGTGGCCGCCGAGGCTTTCGGAGATCTCGTCCTCGCGGTGCACGCGGCGGCCGAGCAACGTGGTATTCCGCCGGCGCAACGCTGGCGGTACGACAACGTGATCGGCCTCGGCACGCCGCGCCTGCGCGATCTTCCGCTCGGGAACATCCCCGCCGCCGCGGGCACGGCCCGGCCGATCGTGGCGCTGACCGCGATCGCCCATCATCGGATCTCGGTCGACGTCGTCTTCGAACTCGACGCCTGCGGCGCGGTCGCGCGATTCCGCTGTGCCACAGCGACTTCGGAAATCAGCGCGGCGCAACGGTCGTGGGCGGAATTCCTCGCGGTCACCACCTCGGCGCTGCTGACCGCGGGTGATGTCGGGGCACGGCTGCACTGCGGGTGCGGCGGTGCCGACGAATGATGCTGTGATACTGCGTGATTCGCTGATTCACAGTTGATCGATGCGGATCAGCCCGTCCTGCAGGGCTCTGGCCACGAGGGCGGCCTTGGTCGGCGCCGGTCGCCCGACGGCGCTGTACTTGTCCCGGATCCGGGACAGATGCGTGTTGACCGTGCCCAGCGAAATGTACAGTCGGCGACCGACTTCCAGCTTCGAGTCACACGCGAACCAAGCCAGCAGGACAGCAACCTCGCGGCGGCTCAACGACGGGCGCTCGCGGTGGATCGTCTCGTCCGAATGATCAGCGGCGACAGGCATGATGTCCGTCCTCCCTGTGCGACAACTACTTAACCATGAAATCGCCGACGAGCCGTTCAGGTCACTCCGCGAGCGGGACCGATCGGGCTCGGCTGAGACTGGATAGTCTCGCCTGGGTGGTAACGGCCGGACCCCCGGACCGGATCACATGATGACAAGGCCGGAAGCACACAACGCCGCGGCCGGAATCACCAGGGGGAGGAGCAGGCGATTTCCACCGATGATCGTGTCGTCCGAGATCTCGTTCAGACCGGTTTGCAGTTGATCGTCGAACAACCGGGCCGGTTGCTCGACGGCGGTCTGCGCAGTGAGGACGTCATCAACTCCGCGAATTCCTCGCACGCCACCTTCTATCGGAAGTTCACGGCGAAGCCGCGATATCTGGCCGCGGTGCTCGATCGGCTGGCCGACACCGCGACGTTGCTACCCGCCGACGTCCGGGGCGAGGCCCACGCGGTGCTGGCGGCCGCCGGCGGTGATCGGCGGCAGGCCCTGCGCGCGCTCATCCAGACTCATTTCGACGCCTTGTTCGAGGAGGCGGTGGGCACTCGGCGACTGCTCGCGTCGATGCTCGGCACCACGGAACCGAGTGCGGCCCGGACCATCCGGGCCGGCTATCAGCACGGTGATCAACTCATCATGCAGATCTTCGAGGTCTTCTTCGCGCACAGCGGCGTGACCCTGCGCAAGCCGTTCACCATGCGCAGCTTCTGTCTGGTGATCACCGCACTGCTGGAGGGCTTCCTGGTCCGCAGCCGCAGCGAACCACAGTCGGTGACACCGGAATTGGTGGCCGACGCGATTCTCGCGGTGCTGGGCATCGCCGTCGACAGCAGGCAACAGCACGGGCACATCGACGACGTGCTCACCTCCATCGCGGCGCCGCGCGGCCTGTCCGTACGCCTGCCCAGCGAGCCGCGGGTGGCCTTGTTGAAGGCGGCCCGCAACGAATTCACCAAACGCGGGTATTTCATGGCGACCGTCGAGGCCATGGCCGAGGAGGCGGGGGTGCCGCTCGACGCCGCACTCCGAATTTTCCCGACGAAACTGCATGTCATCGTCGGCGCCCTGAAATCGCACTACGACAAGCTGGCCGAGGCCATCGCCGACGACGTCGCCCTGGGGCGCGGTGTCGTCACCGTCGTGGAACGCCATTTCCTGCGCTGTGCGCGCCTGGTCGAATCGGAGCGGCCGTTCATGGATGCGCTCCTGGCGGCCGTCGCGCACGACACCTACGCCGAACCGGACGGGCTGCTGTCGATCAAACGCGAACTGAACTTTCCCGGACTCCTGTTGCCCCTGCTGGAGCAGGGGCAACAGGAGCGGATTCTCGTCACCGATCAGTCCGCTGCGGATCTTGCTGCGCTGCTGACCAATACGCTGCTCCTACGCTGCTTCACCCGTCGTAACGCGAGTCCGGAACAGAACGCGGCGTTCGTCTCGCGGCTCGTACTCGACGGATTGCGCGGGAGGTGAGCCGATCATCGCAGGGTGGTCCGCAGCCACTCGATCGAGGCGGTCAGCCATTGCCCGAAATGTTCCATCGCACAATGGTCGTCGTTCGAGTAGAGCCACAGCACGGCATGCCGTGCCCGGGTGGCGAGCCACACCGAGTCCCGCACGTCGGTGACGGTGTCCGCGGCCCCGTTCACCACCAGCAGCGGTATCTCGATGCGCATGCCGGACCGCTTCAGCGACAGTGCGCGCAGTTTCGTGCCCATCGCCGCGGCGCCGCCGGCGCCGAGCGCCCGAATCATGGCCCGCAGCAGCACTTCCGGGACACCGACCACACCGGTGGCGCCGAAGCTGCGATGCACCGGCGGGCCGGCGGCCACCGCGCAGCGCAGGCGTGGATCGGTGGCGGCCATCCGCGCCGACCAGTAACCGCCGAAACTGAGGCCGAACATGCCGATTCGACTGCCGTCGACCCGCGGATGTGCGACCAGCCGATCCAGGACGGCGGCGTAGTCGCGGACCGGGTCGGTGGACGGTCGGCCCACCGCGTACGCGCCGGGCATCTCCATCACCGCGAAGCCGATTCCGGTGTGCCGGTAGCGCAGCAGCGACAGCACCAACTCCTGTGCCGTGCCGTCCAGCCCGTTGGTGACCAGCACTGTCGGACAACGGCTTTCGCCCGACGGGAAGATCGTCCAGATGCGGACCGGCCCGTCGGTACTCGGGATGTCCACCGTCTCCACCGCACACCCCAGACCCGGTGCCGACGCGGTCAGCAGGGCGAGCAGTAACCGCTGCGACCGCAGGTGCGCGGCCATCCGGGCGGGGGTGTGGCCGGGCCAGGCCGCGATCAGGTCGTAGCCGATCGCGGTCAGCAGGGCGTCCGCGGCGCGGGCGGCCCAGATCGCATGTTCGTCGATCGCCGCACCGGCCGTCGCCGAGCGGGCGAAGCGTTCCGTTCGCCGCGGTATCCGCTCGGCGCCGCGATCGGCGACGAATCCGGCCGCGGGGGCCAGCAGCCGCCCGAGGTCCGCGACGGCCGCGGTGTGGTCCGGCGCCAGCAGGGCGGCCACCGTCGGCGCCGCAGTGCCCGTGGCCGTGGCCAACTCGGCGAGCAGACCGTCGGCGGTGGCCATGTGCCGCTCCGCGATCCGGCTCCAGTGCCCGCTCCATCCGGCATCGGTGAACGAGCGGACGCGGTCGAGCTGCCCGGCGAACCGATCCGGTGTGGTGCCGGCCCAGCCCGCGAAGCGCCGGACCGAGACGTCCGGCACCAGCGGCCGGGTGCCGCACCGCCGGGCCACCCACTCGGTCGTGCCGGTGAGCGTGCACAACGTGACGAGTGCGCGTGTTCCTGTGCTCATCGCCGTACCCCCTGCGCGCGCCGGGCCGGTTGCACTACGTTGTGCGCATGACCGAGAGTGCGTCCGGAGTCCGGGAACTTCTCGACCGCGCCGAGCTCACCGAGCTGGTGACGCGGATCGGCCGGTGCCTGGACACCCAGGATTTCGACGGTTTGGCGCGCGTGTACGCGCCCGACGCGGAGTTCACGATGCCGGGTGCGGTGTGCACCGGCGTCGCCGACATCGTGGATGTGGCGCGGCGTGGCCATGAAATGTTCAGTGCGACTCAGCATTTCGTTACTCCTGCGGCGATCGAGCCGGACGCCGACCGGGCCGCGGTGCTCGCGAACGTGCTCATGGCCGGTGTTCCGGCCGACGGCTCGCAGACCCGGATGTTCGGCAGCCGTTACGAATTGACCGCGGTGCGCGGTGCGGACGGCTGGCGGTTCGTGACCCATGTCATCACCCCTGTGTGGGATCGTCGGTCGCCATAGCGGCGAGGAAGTCGGCGCGGTCCAGCTCGTTCCACCGCGTTGCGGTATCGGCGGCCGCTCCCAGCAGTGCTCGGTCCAGATCGACCCGGAACCGACCGGACGGCAACGGATCTCCGCACACGATCAGCCGGGCGGCGTAGGCGGCGGTCGCCCCGGCAACGGTGGCGGCGGTGCCCAGCTGCGGCCAGGACCGCAGCGAGGCGCCCACCTCCGTCAGCGAGAACCGGGTTCGCGGTGTGATGTCGGCACCGACGATGCGCGCGGCCGTCGCGGCGCGCCGGCGTGGATCGGTGCTCGCCTCCGGCGCCGGATCGGGCACGGCCTCCGCCGCCCCGTGCAGCAACGGGTAGGCACGATCCAGGTCGAACCGTTCCACGTCGAGAATCACGTTGTCCCCGTTGTCGGTTGCCATCACCACCGGGATTCCGGCGGCGCGCGCCCGGCGGCGGACGTCGATCTTCGCCGCGGCGTCGTCCATCTCCTCCACCAGCACCGCGAGCGGTTCACCGCCGGGGTTCAGGCCGAGGAACTCGTCCACGGTGTCCGCGGTGATGCCCTCGTCGAAGACGGAAACCTCTGCGTAAGGGTCGAGTTCGAGAACGCGGCGGTACGCGAGCGTCGTCTTGCGCATCCCGATGTCACAGACCGAGGCGGGCAGCCGGTTCAGGTTGGTCAGGCCGAGCCGGTCCGGGTCCGCGATCCGGAACCGGCGCGCACCGGTCAGCGCGCAGACCGACAATGCCGACGCGCCGACGCTCAATCCGGCGACGCCGATCGGCGCGGCGGCCCAGCGGGCCTGTTCCAGGTCGTCGATCAGGTGCCGGTTGCGGGTCGTGCACAGCCGGTAGTGGGTCACCGCGTTCGTCATCTTCACCACGAGGCGGCGGTACTCGTACACCACGTAGCGCACGTCGATCGGACCGGCCGCCGGATCGAGTGCCCGATATTCCTCGACGGCCGGCGTCCAGGCGTCGACGAGCCGATAGCCGGGCCGGGCGAGCACCGCGGCGATGCGGTCGCCGTCACGGGCGGGATCGAGAATCTCCATCATGCGTCGCCTCCGACGTACTTGAATTTGGTGTGGTACCGGAACCGCTTGCCGCCGAAGGGCACCAGGGTGACGATCGGCTCCGCGGCCGAGCCGAGTTCGGCGTGCAGCCGGCGGTATTCGCTGTTGGTCCGATCCAGTTCGGCCACCACGCGTTCCCGGAGCAGGTCGCTGAAAGTGACTGTGGCTTCGACGTTTTCGCACAGCTCGACCTGCAGGTCGAGGGTCTGCGCGAAGTTGCCGTCGGTGCGCGTGGCGAGCGCGAACTTGCCGGTCACCGTGGTGAGTACGCCGGGATCCTGCATCGCGGTCACAATGCTGTCGGGATAGATCTTGACCGCGTAGTAACTCGCCGCGACGTCCGATCGGCCACGCAGCGCCAGGAATGCCGCGTTGCGCGTCGACGTCCGGATCGGGAGCCGATGGCCGCAACGGTGTGCGATATCGGCGACCCGGCCGGGGGTCAGGATGGCGCCCTCGTCACTGATCCGGTACCGGATCAGGGGCATCGCCGAATCGACGGTGAACAGGAACCGGCCGTCCGCGTCCACCTCGGTGTAGCGGCGCTGCGGATCGTATTCGACGAAGGTGGGCAGCAACGGGTCCGAGCCGAACAACGCCGCGGCGAAGGCCGGATCACGGTGTGCCAGTCGGCGGATCGCGATGGTGGCCGGGGTCTCGTGACCCATGACACCCGCGTCCGCGGTGCCGTAGATGAGGCAGATCCGATGCGGCTCTTCGGTTTTGCCGATGCGGTCGAGGATGTGATCGCGCCATTCCTCGGTGATGCGCTCACCGGCGAGCAGAATCGCCAGGTCCAGCTTCAGGACCCGGTGGTCGGCCCGGTCCAGGGCATCCTTGATGAACGGCGGGTACCCGGCGAGCACGACCTGCTCGTAGTCGGGGCCCAGGTCGGAGATGCTGGTCAGGAAGGCCTCGAGGTCGATGCCCGGCGTGACGACCGACAGTTTGTGGCCACGCCGCCGTAGTTCCGGCACAGCCTGCAGGGTGTAGGTGCCGCCGATCCAGTTGCCCATGGCGAAACCGACGACCAGGAGCGTCTCGCGCAGGTGCGAGCCGAAGTTCTGCCGGAAGATCCGGTCGTAGCAGTCGGCACTGTCCTCCAGCGAGAGGTGTTCGCGGGGCCAGTAGGTCGGTGTGCCGGAGGATCCCGAACTCGCGGACCAGGTGCCCGCGGCGACCGGGTCGCCGCCCCACAGGAGCGCGGCGCGGGGATACCGGCGCAGATAGTTGGTCTTGGTGACCGCGGGAATCCGGGCGAAGTGTTCGGCAGTGGTGATCGACTGCGCGTCGATTCCGTTCTCCGCCAAGAACTCCTGATAGGCGGGGACGTCGCGGGCCGCGCGCCGGAAGGTGGCGAGGGCGTGGCCGGTGCCGGGCGGATCGCCGGCGGCCACCGGCAGATGCTCTGTCATCGGGGTGAAACTCCTTCTGTGGGGCGAGGATCCGTCGTCCTCTGCCCGGAACACCGATCCCCCCGGTGGTCGCTGTCGCCTGTTCGTCGGATAGTCGGCGGGCATATCGCTGCCTACGCTGAATCCGTCGGGATTCCACGAATCAGGAGGAACTGTGGCTGATTTCAAGAAAGCGGCCGAGGATTCGATCGTCAAAGCCGCCGGTGCGATGCACATCGCGGAGGCCGCGGCCCGGCAGGCCGGACTCACCGACAAAAAGGGAAAGGTCTCGAAAATTCGCGCGGTGCGCGCCGCGTTCCGGCCGACATCCACAGCGCGGGATCTGCTTTCCGGCGCCGCCGCCGAAATTCAGCGGCAGCGCACACAGGACGAGCCCACCGAGGGGTGATTCGGCTGCGGCATTGCGCCGCAGCCGAATCCGGCAGGCCTGTTTCAGATTTCGTCGAGCGCGATGAGGCCGTCCTGAACGGCTCGTGCGAGCAGTGCCGCCTTCGTGGTGGCGGGGCGGCCCACATCGGCGTACTTGCGTCGAATTCTGGTCAGATGCGTATTTATCGTGCCCAGGGTGACGTAGAGGTCACGGCACGCTTCGGCTTTCGAGTCGGAGAAGATCCAGGCGACGAGCACTTCGCGCTCGCGCTGGGAGAGACAGGGTCGCCGATCGGGACCGACGGTCATGGTAGCCACCAGCTTCGTTTCACGGTATCCGGCGGGGATCCGCCCGCACTCATATTAGCGTCGACTCCAACTTGGATACAAATAAATTTCGGCTTCGGGGGGCCGTGTAGTGTCGAGACCCATGAACGCCCCGCACGACGCCCGCAAGCGCAGCGCGGAGACCAAGCGGCTGCGCACCCGCGCCGCGCTGGTCGCCGCGGCGCGGGCGCATTTCGCGGCCCGGGGCTGGCAGGCGACCCGAGTGGAGGACATCGCGCACGAGGCGGGAGTCAGCGTGGCGACAGCGTTCAACCACTTCAGCAAACAGACGCTGCTCGGCCACGTGTATGCCCCCTTGTTCGAGCCGATGCTCACGGCGGCGCGGTCCGACATCGATACCGGGACCGATCCGGTCGAGGCGCTCGAACGGCACATCCGGGCATTGACCGCGGTGTGCCGCCGGCATCAGACGCTCACGGTCGCACTGCTCGCGGCCGTACAGGAGCAGACCATTGCCGCCGCCGGTGCGGCCGCCGAGGCCGACGACGGCGATGTGCGCAACATCGTGCCGTTCCCGCGGCCGCTGGCGGAACTGATCGATTACGGGCAGCGAGCGGGCCGATTCCGGCCCGAGCCCGCGAGTGCGGATGTGGCCGTTTACCACATCAATGCGCTGATGCTGCGCATCATGACCCGGCCCGGCGAATCGGCCGATGCCACAGCGGAACTCGTGCTGGGCCAGCTGCTGCCGCCGTTGCTGATCGCATCCGGCTGACCGCGCCGTACTCAATCCCGCACGCGGGCAGGCGCGATCGAATGAGTCAGTGCCGCCCACACCAGCGGCGTGTGGGCGATATCGCCGCTCGCCCGCCAGCGGTGCAGTTCCGTGCGCTGCCAGCGGGTCAGCGTGCCCAGCGGATCCGCACCCTCCTGTGCGGTGTCGACCCGCAGTGCCAGCGCGCTGGTCGGGCCGCCGTCGAAATCCGTTCGCGCCGAACGGAACGTCCAATCGGCGGGCAGGGTCCAGCGGGTGGTGGTCACCAGCGATGCGCCGGCGTTCACCATCGCGACCACCAGCCCGAAGGTTTCCGCGGCACGGTAGTCCGCCCCGCCCTCACAGCCGATCACCGCGACCCGCTGCGGCATCGGCCACAGCTCCGGCCCGGTCCGTGCCTCGCCGAACCCGTACCGGCGCCAGATCGCGGGATCCGTCGCGGGGCCGGTGCCCAGCATCATGTCCAGTGCGGCGAACGGACGATGACCGCGCACCGGCGCCGCCAGGCCCCATTCCGCGGCCGTGTCGTTGAGATGTATTGCCGCGGAACCCGGTTCGGCGGCCGACGCGGTGACGTGGCCGAAATAGAAGAACCTGGACCGCGGTAGGCGCAATGCGGCGCTCAACTCGACACGATCCATCCCGGAATGAATGGCGTTGTCGCCGTCCGGTGTGCTCAGCCGTCCCGCCGAGAGGTAGGCATCGATCCGCTCGTCGAAGGGATACGTGTCCACGTCGTCGAGCACCTGACGAAGTTCACCGGCCGAGGTGGGCAGCTGCGGATCGATGACGAGCAACGGCGGCCGGTCGCGGACCGCGTCCCAGGACTCGGCAGGCAGCACCGCACGATCGGCGTGCACCGCGGCCGGCGGCTCCAGCACCACATCCGCCAGTTCGAGCAACCGGACGTCACCGTCGACCGTGAGCAGCTCCCACGGCACACGGGCCAGGCGCGGACTCGGGGTCAACCGCATCCGGATCCGCAGGCCGGCCGCGGACCTCTGCCGGATCTGATCCCGAAGTCGTTCGGGCAGCACGGCTTCGGCGAGCGACCGGGCCAGTTCACGCTCCCGGGCGACATCGGCGAACGCACCCTCGGTCAAGGCCCGCCGGGCCGCCCGATCGCCGCGCTCACCCGGCCGCGGCGAGACCAGCGCGGCATCGAGCGCGGCCAGCGCGGGAGCGGCGACATCCGCCCGCAGCACCTCGAACAGCGGCCGGCGCACATCGTCGAGCCAGCGCCAGGACAGATACGTATCGCCCGCGTCGGCCGCCCGGACCAGCACATCGACCGAATCGCTCATCCGCCCGGCTCCGGCGGTATCAGGTCGGTGAGCAGCGGTGTCCCGCTACCGGTTTCGATGGTGTCGGCATACCGTCCGATCGCCTCCTGCCGCGCCCGCAGCAGAGTCGTGAGCACCTCGGCCGTCCCGTCGTCCGCGGTGAGCGACCGGGCTTCCCGCTCCAGGCGCTTGCGGGCGGCCGCGACGAGGGTCCGGGCGGCCCGCTGCCGGGATCGCCGCTCGGCCGCCACGGTACGCAGGTCGGATTCGGCAGCGTCGGGCGAGACGGCATATGCCGTGGCCGTTGCCGCGCGCTGGTGGGCCCAGGCCTCGATCATCATGCGATCCACCGCCATCAGGCAGCGGCCGACCGAATCGGTCCGCAGCGCCGCCACATCCGTGTCCGCGTCCAGCACGCCGAACGTGAGTTCCTCCGGCGTGCGGTCGTTCGCGGGCAGGCGCGCGATCAGGACCGAACCGTCCAGCCGCATCGGTGCGACCGCCACCAAGGTTCCGTCGGCCCGATCGGCGGCATAGGCCAGGAGCCTGCCGACCTCCCGGCAGTACGGATCGACGCCGGCGGCAACCGGTGCGTCGAGAACGAGGACACCGTCGTCCCGTTCGTGTCGGATCCGCAGTTCGGGCCGGTTGGCGCCGCCCCATGCGATGATCCGCGACGGTACCGCCAGCGGATCCAGGAAGTCGGAATCCTCGGTCGGTTCACCGGTTTCGCCGAGCGTGCCCGCCAGACCGGTGACCGCCGCAGCGTGCCGCCGCCACTCGGCGAGCGTGCTTCGGATCATCGAGTCGTCCAGCACCGCAACATCTTCCAGCTCCGCCGCACTGGCGGCCCAGGTACCCCGGGCGCCGGCCCGCTGTGCGGCACGGATCGCGGCGCGTACGAGATCGACCACCGCCGAGGGCAATTCACCTTCCACGCAGCGCCGGATCAGATCGGGTAAAGCGTCCTCGGCGTAGATGAACAGCGTCGCCGCCTCGGCCATCAGGCCCACCTCGGCCGCGGCGACCGCACGATCGATCAGCAGGCCGGCGTGGTGCACCGGCCGCATCGTCCAGCGCCGCACCGAGGCGACCTCGGCGAATCGGGCCCAGGCGGCAGCGGGCTGTGGACCCGGCACGACCCGCTCGCCGGGCCCGGCGATTCGAGCCTCGGCGACCACCGCGGCCAGCCCCGGATCGCCCACGGGTACCACCAGCGCCGGAATGTCGGCGGTCGCCGACAGTTGCCACGCCAGGATCTCGCCGGGAAACGCGGGATCGAGGTCGACGACGATGCCATGTCCCACTTCGACCCGGACCGCCGCGATCGCCGCGACCCGGCCGGACCGCCAGTCGACCGTGCCGTCCGCGCCGACGAAAAGCAGACCGAGCCGGAGCAATTCGGCGTTCATCCGTCCGGCTCCGACATCCGCTGTTCGCGTGCGGCCGTCACCCGGGCCCGGATCCGGTCGAGACGACGCGCGTACCGCTCGGTACCGCTGCCCGCGGATCGATCCGCACTCGACACCACCATCGACAGCAGGATCTGGATGTAGCGCGCGGCCGTCTCGACGTCCGCGGCATATGCCTGGGCCGGCCGGTCGTCCCCCTCGGCCAAGGTGTCCGCCCATGCTGCCCGCACCAGGTCGGCGAGCGAATCGTAGGCATCGATGACCACCGCGTTGCCCTGTGCCAGCAGTCGCAGTGCGAGCGATTTCTCCCAGCTGTCGGCGGCGGTCGGCGCACCGGGTTCGGCATGCGCGGCCAAGGTCGCGTGCGCACGGGCGAACAGCGCATCGATGTCCATACGCTGTTCTACCCCGGCGAGCGCGTCGACGGCCGCCTCGGGAAATCGATCGGGAGAAAGGCTTTCGCGCGCGTCGAGCAGCGCCTGCTTGCGTAGCGCGTCCATCCGGGCCCAGCGCAGCGCGGCGAAGATGATGCCGGCGTCCAGGTCCTCGCGCCCCTGCACCGTCCAGCGCAGCAAGGTGTCCGCTGCCCGGCGATACGCCTCGGTGAAATAGCGATGATTCGTCAGCGTCGGCTGTTGTTCGAGCACCGCCGCGAGCAATTCGTGTACCCGCTGTTTCTCGTCGCCGGTGGGCTTGCGCAGTGGTTGCTCCGGATCGCCGTGTTTCGCGGCGTGGGCGGCGATCGTCCGTTCCAGGACGCGCATCGTCGTGTCGTCCGGACTGTCCGCATCGCGCAACTGCTCCAGGCGATCCAGCAGGACCGAGAGATATCCGCGCCGGGCGATGCGCTCGTAATCCGGCCGATGTGCGGCGCGTGCGGCGATGAACCGATCGGCGGATGCCGAGGAATCGGCCACTCCGCCCAGCGGTCCGTCGGTCGCGCCCGCCATCACCGTACGGACGATCGGCGGCACCCGGTTCTTGAGCGGTCCCACCCAGCCGTCGTTCGGCAGGCCGCGGGGTCGCATATCGTGTACCACCGCGGCGAATTCGGCACTGAATCGAGCCAGCGGGTCGACATAGCCGGAATACAGCCGGCTCACCGTATTCCAATTGTCGGGCTCATCGATCTCCCGATTCCGCAGCCCCGCCCCGCGGGCCAATTCCGCGGGGCGGGCGCGGAACTCCGCCTGCACCCAGGTCCGGCGGCCGAGCACTCCGGACCACCCGGCCAATTCCGGCACGCACGCGTTCACCGGCGGTTTCGGCGCCGACATCCTCGCGTACCAGCGTCTGATCAGCTGATTACCGGATACGCCGGTGTGGTCGGGGTCGGTCGCCCACCAGAGCGGCACGGCCCATTCGGGCAGGTCGAGCACAGGCACGGCAGTCGCTCCGCGTTATTTCCAGTGCTTACCGTGGGTCGGGCACACCAACCCGCTGTCGCAACTGCCGCAATTCGTCGGGCCCAGCAAGCCACTGCCACCGCCCTTTCCGTTGCAACCCTGGCAATCGACCAGCGGCCGGTGGCATTTACGGCATTTCAAATCAGGCATGAGAACCCCTGCAGGAATCGGAAACTATTGCGCTGGAAGCATATCCGTGTGCTGTGCGCGGGTCTGTCCGACGATCGGCCGACAGCTGCCGGTTCCTTCTCGTGGTCGGCGAAACTCACCACACGCGCAATGGTGGTCCGGATACGTCGATCGGGGCGTATCTGTCGGAAATTCGATCCAGATGCGGAAACAGCGCCTCCCGTAGATCGGGCATGATCAGTCGTGGTGGCGCCGCCATCGGGAGAACCGCCCCGGGAATCAAGCGAATCGCTCCGGCCGGTCGAACACCCGCGGGCGACTTCCCGCTGTGCGGTGATTGCGGGTCCGGTGGCATATCGGCCGTCGTCGTGCGGTCGTACCGGATGATGCCTGCCGATATGTCGGAGACCGGCGAGGTGGTGTGGATCCCCGAGTTGATCGCCGTCTCGACGAGATCCGCGATCAGTTCCGGATCGTCCAGCGCGGCCGCCATCAGGAACAAGCGCGCCAGCGAATCCTGTGCCGACTCACCCCAGGCCACCCGCTCCGCCGCCTGATCGAACTGAAATCGGGTGGCATCCACGAATACCGTCGCGGGAATCATCAGTTCCGTCGCCGCGGCGATCAGCTTCCGGCGTTCCGGCGCATCGCCGGGCAGGGCACGGCCCCGGAAGAACATCGTCGATGCCCGGCCGGCGTCGCATCGGGCCGCCAGTTCCGGCAGGCCCAACCGGATGTACAGCTCCGCTGCGCGCGTGAACTGCTCCTCCGCGGCCTCGTAGCGGCCCGCCGGAGTGTGGACGAAACCCAGGTTCGCGATACACGCGGCGACCCGATGTTCGACTCCCAGTTGCTCGTACAGTCGAAGTGCTTGCCGGACAACCTGTTCCGCCTCGTCGAACCGCCCCAGCGCCATATAGGCCTGACCCAGGTTGGCGCAGCTGTCGGCGATCCCCTCCGGTAACCCCAGCCGCTCCCACTGCTCGCGAGCGGCGAGCAGGACCGACAAGGCGAGTTCGAACTGTTCGGTCGCCGCGTGCACATTGCCGAGATTGGCATCGCACGAGGCGACACCTTTCGACAGGCCGAGTTCCGCGTACAGTCGCCGGGCCTCGAGGTAGCAGATCTCCGCTTCCGGGTATCTGCCCGCGGTCAGATGAACGGTCCCGAGCCCGAGTGTGCAGACTGCCACCTGTTTTCGGACACCGAACTCGCTGAACACGTCCCGCGCACTCGACAACGACTGCTCGGCGTCGTCGTAGCGACCCTGAAGCAGATACACATTTCCGAGACTCGCTGCGGCATAGGCGAATTCCTCCCGCAGAGCGAGGCCCTGATACGCCCGCTGCGCGCTGATCAGCGCCTGCTCGGCAAGTCGTATCCGCCCGGTCGAGCGATAGACCTCCCCCAGTTGGCTCGAACAGTCGGCCAGACCGCGATCCGAGCGTCGTTCGATGTGGAAGTCCACCAGTTCGCGCAGAGCGCTCTCCGCGCTGTCGTAACGACCTTGGTGGCCATGAACATTCGCCAGATTCTGGGTGCAGGTCGCGGCCGCATCGACCTGACCGTGCGCGCGGAAGAACTCCCGGGCCGCCAGGTACTCCTGCTCGGCCTCGGCGAACCGCTCCGTATCGGCGTAGAGGGCTCCCAACCCCATCCGCCCGGTCGCGACTCGCTCGTCCAGTCCCAGCCGCTCGAACGCCGCGATCGACTCCAGCAGCACCGCCTCGGCCTCGGTGAATCGTGCGGTGTGCCGCAACGCCAGGCCCAGGCTCGCAGTGCATTCGTCGGCCTGAACCTGCATCCCCAACTGCCGGAACGAATCCCGAGCCTGTCGATACGCCTGCTCGGCCTCGGAATATCGACCCATCCGCAACATCGCGTTGCCGATCTCGCCCGTACAGCCGGCCACCGCCGCCGAAGCCGACCCCAACTGCTCGAATATGGTTCGCGCCAGCGCGAATTCGGTGGCTGCCGCGTCGTATCGGCCTGCCTCCATATGCGCGACCGCCGCGCGCGCATGCCGCGCCGCCGCGTTCCGATCGGGTCGCTCGCTCACCGCCGCCCTCCCGCTGTCATCGGCCGCCGCCCTCGCGGTGGCGAACTGCGCATGTCCGGCACCAGCCTGCGCTCACCTCCGCCCCCGACGGAATCCGCCGTTCGATCGACATCGTTCGCCGTGGTGGGAACGTCGCCGCCGGTCCGTCCGCCACCGGGCGAGAAGTGGTCGATGGCAGCACGATCACACTATGGTCGAAGCCATGAGTGTCTATGAATACAGCGTGACCACCGCGGACGGCCAGACCAAGTCGCTCGGCGACTACAAGGACCGGGTGGTGTTGATCGTCAACGTCGCCAGCAAGTGCGGCTTCACCCCCCAATATGCCGGGCTCGAGGCGCTGCACCAGGCGACCGAGGACCGTGGCCTGGACATCCTCGGCTTCCCCTGCAACCAGTTCGGCGACCAGGAGCCCGGCACGAACGCCGAGATCCAGGACTTCTGCTCCACCGAATACGGCGTGACCTTCCCGGTCTTCGCGAAGCTCGACGTCAACGGCGCGAACGCCGACCCGCTCTACACCTACCTGCGCGCCGAGGCCCCCGGCGACTTCGGCCCCGACGCCGGCATGCTCTACGAGCACATCGCCAAGAACCGCCCCGAGACGATCGGCACCGACGAGGTGAAGTGGAACTTCACCAAGTTCCTCGTCGGCCGCGACGGCGAGGTCATCCGCCGCTACGAGTCCACCGCGACCCCCGAGGAGATCGGCGCCGATATCGCGCTGCTGCTCGACTGAGCGTCCCTGTGTAACCACCGATACACAACGAACGTCGCCGCGCGAACAGACCTTTCACCCCCGAATCCGAAGAATTGTGTTCACCGACAACGGCAATCACTTCGGAGGACATCATGTCGCGCATCACCACACTGATCAGCACCGCGGCCGCCGCGATCGCTACGGCCGGGGTGCTGGCCCTGTCCGCCGCCCCCGCCGCCACCGCGGACCCGGTGCCGCCGGCCGCCACCGCCCCGGCCCCCGCACTCGCGAAAACCCAAGGCTGGCTGAACATCTACAACGGCCAGGCCCCGCAGGGCACCAACAACGTCGAACTCCGCGTGGTCATCGATCCCACGGTCGGCATGCGAGTCACCGACCGCGACGGCCGCTCGCTGTACCGCTTCGACAAGGACACCGCCAAGCCCTCGGTTTCGAACTGCAACGGTGACTGCGCCACCACCTGGCCCCCGCTGCTGGTCAGCCGCGGCCAGAACCTCTACGTCGACGGCCTCGACCCGCAGCTGACCGGTTTCATCGAGCGCGCGGACGGCTCCTGCCAGATCACCATCGGCGGCTGGCCGGTCTACTACTTCTCCAAGGACCAGAAGCCCGGCGACCTCCTCGGCCAGGGCGTCGGCGGCACCTGGTTCGCGGTCGCCCCCAACGGCGGCAAGGCGCTGGCCAAGTAACCGCCGATTGCCGCCCGAATTAAGTTAATCTCGCTACTCTGTGACGTAGAGCACAAGTCCGCAGTGCCCGGCTGTCCGGGCCGCGCACAGGACAGGAGCGAGAATGACCGCCACCACGGAGTCTGCCAACGAATCGATCACCGAGCCGCTGCACTCGCGACGTAACCACTGGAACAACCAGGTACACCGCCATTCGCTGATGACCCCCGACCGAACGGCCATCCGATACCTGGACGAGTCGACCACCTGGCGCGAACTCGACGACCGATCCCGCGCCTTCGCCGCCGCCCTGCACCGCCGCGGCGTGCGATTCGGCGACCGCATCCTGATGGCCCTCCTGAACCGCACCGAATACCTCGAGGCCGTACTCGGCGCCACCCTGATCGGCGCGATCCCGGTCCCGGTCAACATCCGAATGAGCCCCGCCGAGGTCTCATACCTGGTCACCGACAGCGGCGCCGAGGTAGTAGTCACCGAAAAACTCCTCGCCCCCCTGATGGACGCGGTACGAGCGTCCACCGGCACGATCGAAACCCTGATCGTGGTCGACAACGGAGACGACCCGGCCCACCTCGACTACGAAACCCTCCTCACCGAGGACCCCTCCGACCTGCCCGAGACAGACGTCCCCGAGGACACCGTCGCCCTCATCATGTACACCTCGGGCACCACCGGAAAACCCAAGGGCGCCATGCTCACCCACACCAACCTGCAAGCGCAGGCGGTGATCACCATCAACTCGGTCCAGGGCGGTTCGGACGACGACGTAACCTCCGTGGTACCCCCCATCTTCCACATCGCCGGCCTCGCGGCCTTCGCCCCCGTCCTCTACCGCGGCATCCGCGCGGTGATCCACCCCCTGGGCGCCTTCGACCCCGACGCCATGCTCGACACCATGGAACGCGAAGGCACCACCTCGGTCTTCATGGTCCCCGCCCAATGGCAAGCCGTCTGCGCCGCCCAGAAAGCCAGACCCCGCACCCTCGCCCTCCGCACCATCAGCTGGGGCGCCGCCCCCGCCTCCGACACGGTCCTCACCGCCATGAACGAGACCTTCCCTCGAGCTCTCAACATGACAGCCTTCGGCCAAACCGAAATGTCCCCCGTCACATGCGTTCTCGAAGGCAAGGACGCCCTCCGCAAACTCGGCTCGGTAGGCAAGGTCGTCCCCGCGGTCACCGCCCGCATAGTCGACCCCATGATGAACGACGTAAAGCCCGGCGAGGTAGGCGAAATCGTCTACCGAGGCCCGAATCTCATGAAGGGCTACTGGCGCAACCCCCAAGGCACCGCAGATGCATTCCGCGGCGGCTGGTTCCACTCCGGCGACCTGGTCCGCGAAGACGAAGACGGCTTCCTCTACGTAGTCGACCGAGCCAAAGACATGATCATCTCCGGCGGCGAGAACATCTACTGCGCCGAGGTCGAAAACGCCTTGTACTCCCACCCTTCCATCTCCGAGGCCGCGGTGATCGGCCGCGCCGACGAGAAATGGGGCGAGGTCCCGGTAGCCGTGATCGTCCTCGCCCCCGGCATCGACAACCTGTCGCTGCCCGACCTCGAACCCCACCTCAACGAGAACCTCGCCCGCTTCAAACATCCGAAGGATCTGGTGATCGTCGATGAACTCCCGCGCAACGCCAGCGGAAAGGTCGTGAAGCCGGAACTGCGGAAGGCTTACGGGAGTAAGGATGTGGGGCTGGCCGACTGAGCGCCGCCACCGAGCCGCACCCGCCGCATCGGGTTGTCACACCACGGCGGCGATGCGGCCGGTATGAGTCTCACGGCTCGTCGACGTTGAGCCCAGCCAGAACACGCGACGGGTCGCCGAGGTAGGTGTAATCCTCCGGCGGCGTCGGGAACATCGCCAACAGCGCCGCCACGCTGTCACGCTCGGCCGCCGTCATCGGGATGCGGTCGACAACGAAACTGGCACACAGGTTGTCGATCAACTCACCCCATTCGCCCACATCGCTGAAGGTTCGGTAAGTCGCGAGAGTGTCCGCGGGCAGCCGGTCGGCGAAACGCTCCAGCAGCGCGCGGGAGTCGTTGTGCAGCTTGACCAGGTCCACCGACCTCCTCGATTCCGCTATTTCGGATTACCGTGCTCGTCATTGTGGATCACACCCTGTCCGCCGGTGGGATACCCGGTCCAGACGCGGCCGCCGGGCAGAACCACGACCTCGATGTCGACGCCGTTCCGGCGGCCTTTGACCAGCCACCTGCCGTTCTTCTGCAACTCGGGCGGATGATCCGGATTCCGTGCCACATCCACGATCCGGTCGATGATCTCGTCGTCTTCCCAATCGTCCGGGAACTCGGTCTTGTTCGGCATACCTGTCCCCGGAGCATGACCGCCGTTGATGCCATCGCCATGACCGTCCAGGATATGGATCCGGTCACGCTGGGTGATCGTGATATTCGGCGGGCCACCCGGGACGACACCCCACAGCGTTCCCCCGGTCGAATTCGGGCCACCGGTGGTCGGAGTATCGGCTTGCTCGGTGTCCGGGGTTGCGGTGGTCGGCGGTGCCGCCGAGGCTGTCGGAGCGGTCGAGGATCCGGGGACCGGAGGCGCCGGTGTGCCACCGTCGTTCGCGACAGGGTCGATCAGGTCGACCCCGGTGATGGTGATCGCGGCACCGTCCAGCGTGGTCTCGGCCTGTCCACCACGAGAGATCGAGGCGTCGAATGCCGCCTCGCTCGGATCGACTCCCGAGGATCTGCGTACCACCACCCCGACATAGGTGCCGTCGGCCCGACGTGCCAGAGCATCGAATTCCCGTTGCCCGCCGCCGGTGAGCGCCGCCACCTCCTGTTCGGACATGTGGCTCAGCGTGTCCGCCGTCAGCCGAGAGGTAACCGGTCGTTCGACGAGCTGAATACTCTTGTCCTGCGCATACTTTCGCAACGCAGCGGCCTGCTGCTGTCGGCTGGCCGCATTACCGGAGACCGGGACCGGCGATGTGTCGACACCGGTCGGCGCCTGCCGCTGTGCTTGATTCCCCGGCTGCGGCGCCGTCGGCCGCGGCCGGCTCGCGCGCTGCGCTTCGGCCTCGACGCGTGCCAGCTCCGCGTCGATGGCATCGGCCTCCTGCGACAGCTCCTGTTGCAGGGCGCGCAGAGCGGCAGTTTCGTCGTTGTATCGGCCGACGTCCGCTCGATGATTGTCGACATCGGTGTTGTAGGCGCTGACCTTGCCGTTGAACGCATCGATCTGCGTGTTGAAAGCAGCGATCGCCCCGCTCGATGCGTACGGCGACGGCCGACGCGCCTCGAGCGCATTGCCCTCGGCATCGAGTGCGGCCTTCCGGCCCTGCAGAGCCGATTCCTCGGTCCGAAGCCGAGCTTCCCAGTTACGCAGCGCCTCGGCCCGGCCCAGGAAACCGTTGGCTTTGGCGTCGAAGACCGCGATCCGCTGACTCAACTCGGCGGGATTGCGATTGTTCGGCGCGATCCGGGCGACATCCGATGGCGTCGGCTGCGGAATCGCCGGAGGCTGCGCAGAAACCGATGAGCTGAGCAACAGAACAGCGGCGAGGACCGCGAACAAGACGCGAGCGGTGAGCCGGATCATGATCGCGCCCTTACAGTTTGGCGGCAACTTTATCGGCGATCGCTGTCGCCGCAGGCTGACCGTTGCCCGATTGACAGAGCGCGACCTGCAGCAGCACGGCCTGCTTCAATCGCGCTTCGCGATAACAGCGCCAACCGGTGGCGTCGAGTTGCTCGGCGTTCCACCACACCGTGTCGGCACTCGACGTGTCGATATGGTTGCGCCACTTGGAATCCACGGCACCGGCGCCGCGCAGAACCGCAATCTCCTTGTCCCCACATGTCATCAGAGCCTGAGTCAGCTTCGTGAACGCATCCCGAGCCCGGTCCGCATTCTCGTAACGACCCACCGCCTGCGTGAGGCTGTGATCCCAGGTGTTCGCGTTCTCCTGAAAAGTGCTCAGCCGGAAATCGGTCCAGGAGTTCCCGAATACCAGATCCGATGCCGGGGTTGCCGCCGCCTGACATTCGGCCGGCGTAACCGTTTGCGCCGCACCGGGTTTACCGGCATCGGTCCGAAACCACAGCGCGGCGCCGATCCGCCCACCGGCATCGTGGGTGTTCATCAAGGCCGCATCGATACTGCCGGCCGGGTAGTCCGGAGCAGCGGAACCACCGACCGCCGAACAACCTGTGACGCCGATCAGTACAGCCGACACCACCCCGACCGCGAATCCATTCGGCCGCCAGCCCATTTCCGACCTCCCCCGATCGCGTCCGGTCGTGCCCCCGTGCAACGACAACCGGCTCCCGCTATGGTCCCGCGGCACAGCCGAATCTGTCCAGTGCGAGCATCATCACCCAGGTTGGTCGACGGAGCACCCTGCGGTCATTGCTGCCCGGCGGCCGAGCGCTGGCGACGGCGGAACTCGATCTTGCGCATCGGCATCCGAGTCCCTTACTGTCCCAACAACAACGGTGCGCAATGAGGGATCTGCGCACCGTTCGGGAGGGAGCAGGACATGTCTGCGTGCATCGCTGTGCGCTCAGCCCCATCGAGCCCGCGCACGGTAGCGGTACGGCCCGCGATCCGGCAGGTGTAGACCCCAATCGCACCACCTCCAGCCCACCCGCAGCACCGCAGCCGGCATCGCCGATCCTGAACCGCTACGGGCCGGGCATCATCCCATCGCGTTCGACGCGAGATCCCACGTCCGAAAGAAGCACGCCCCCATGCAATTCCAGAAAATCGTGATGACAGCTGTGCTCACCACCGCTCTCACCGGCATCGCCGAAGGACTCGCCCATGCCGAACCGCAGGTAGCGCCGGAGACAGCTCCGACCGCGCTGCGAGGCGTCGATCACGGTGTGGCCTTCACCATTTCGCACCCCGTCGCGGCGAAGAACGTCACCGTCACCCTCGACCAGGGCCGCTTCACCCCGACCGACACCGGCATTGTCGTCACCGATGCCACCGGCACACGCATCGGCGAAATCCCCTTCACCGTCGCCACCACGCACGGCACCGTAGCCCTGTCCGCCGCCGTGGATCCGAGCGGTACCCGGCTGACCGCCGAACCGATCGACGGCTGGATCTCCCAACGAGACCTCAACGGCGAGATCGGAGCCGGCGTCGGCGGCCTGATCGGCTTCACCGCAGGTGCCGCCCTCGGCTTCCTCGGCCTGATCGGCATGGGCGTGCTCGCAATCATCACCGTTCCCGCCGCCCTACGTGTCAGCCTGAGGTGAGTCCGCTGGTTCACAGCAACTCGGCGTTGTAGGGCGAGAGATGGATCGATTACCACGATGACTACCACCAGCACGACGCGCCGGCGGTCCGGCGAGAATGTCGGGATGGGTAGCAGTGACCCCGCCGCGGGCGGGCGACGGCGGCGGGCGTTCAGCCCGGCGGAGAAGCTGGCGCATCTGGCCGCGTACGAGACCGCGTGCGGGCAGCCCGGCGGCGGCGCAGCCTATCTGCGGGAGCAGGGCCTGTATTCGTCATTGATCACCGAGTGGCGCCGCCAGCGCGATGCTGGTGTGCTGGCGGGTAAGGCGCCGGGTGAGAAGGTCGGCCGCCTGTCGCCGGAGCAGGCCGAGATCGCCCGGTTGAAAGCGGAGCTGGCGAAAGCACAGAAGAAGCAGGCGATGACCGACGCCGCGCTCGAGATCATGGGAAAAGCGCACGCGCTCTTGGCTTGACTCTGTCGGTGATCTTGTGAATTACAAGATCAGCTGCTGACCGCCCGCCAGGACCGTAGCCGGGGAATTCCGTTGTGGTCCAGGTGTTTTTGGAAGGCTGTCGGTGGCCGGGCCGGGGGTGGCTGGTCTGGTGGCAGTCCTGCACTGAGGCGTTCGACGTTCACGGCGATGGCGGTGAGGACGTGCTGGACGTGGGCTTTGGCCTGGCCGTGGTAGCGGCATTGCCGCATGCCGTGCCCGTGCGCGAATTCGCAGACGGTGCCCTCGATTCCCGAACGCACGGCATACCTCTGCTGCCAAGCAGGGCTCTGCTGCTCGGCTCGGGCCCGCACTTGCAGGTCGAGGAGTTCTCGCGGGGGAAAGCCCACGTTGCGGGCGCTCTCACGGGAGGTGGTGCACTTGCTGCGGACCGGACACGGCTGGCACTGGGCTTTGGTGAACCGGGCCACGATCAGCGGGGCCGCGGTGGGTGATGATGTCGGGTAGGGGCCGTGCCATCCCTTGCTGACCTGGCCCTGCGGACAGATCACCTGTCGGCGATCGAAGTCGATGTGGAAGTCGTCTCTGCCGTAGCCCGCGTTCTCGCGGTACTGACGGGTGGGGTTGCCCGGTAGCGGCCCGCTGACCGTGACCTGGTGTTCGCGGGCCGCCTGTGCGACGTGGACCAGGGAGGTGTAGCCGCCGTCGACCAGGTGCTCGGCGGGAAGCAGACCGCGACGCTGGAGACGGGTGTGGATCCCGGGAAGGGCCTGGGCGTCGTTGGTGGTGGCCGGGGTGGTGGCCACGTCGGTGATCACATTGGTGCCCTCGGTCGCGCAGGTCTCGGTCAGGTGGACCAGGAACCCCTTCCACCTGGTGACCTGTCCCCGGCGCGCGTAGCGGGCCTGGACGTCATAGGGAGAAACGATCGTCACCGATGAGGGCGGCAGACCGCCCTCATCGTCGGTACGCCAGCGCAGGCGGCCCTTGTCGTCACGGTAGTAGTTCTGCAAGACGATCTGCCGCAGGGCCTGGATCTGGGGGCCGCGCAGGCGGTCCGGCCCGTGCTGCCACAGATGCTCCAGCAGTCGGCAAGCGTCTTCGCCGGCGGTGAGGATCCTGGTCTTGGGCCGGGTCGGGTTCTTGCCCAGCCTCACCTGGCGGCCATAGCGGCGCCCCCACTCCTCGTCGACCAGACCGGCCAGCGTGTCCGGGGCGGTGCGGGTAAGTTCCTCGAGCGCGGCGCGGACAGCCTCGGTGACCAGCTCGAGCCGGGTCAGGTCGCGCACCGCGGCCAATACATGGGTGGAGTCGGTGCGCTGAGTAGTACGCTCACGCACCAGTCCGGCGTCGGTGAGCCGGGCCAGAGCAAGATCGAGCAAGCGGTCGGCACGGTCGCCTTCTGCGAGCCGGTCACGGAAATCGCTCAACACGCTGTGATGGAAGCCGGGATCGTCCAACTCCAGGCACAGCGCGTACTTGAAATCGATACGACAGCGCACGGCCTCGGCCGCCTGCCGATCGGACAGGTCCAGCACGTACTGCAGCACGCACACGGTGGCCAGCTGCGCCGGGGACAGACCCGGCCGCCCATCGCGCGGATACCAGTCGGCGAAATCCTCGTTGCTCCATAGACTTTCGAGCCGATCACGTATCCACATCGCCGTGGTACCGCGAGGATTACTGGCGCGGGCCACCCGCGCCGTCAGCGGCGGGACCGTCGTGGCCGGTCCGGGTCCGAGTGACATTCACCTGTTCCTTCAAGGGACGCAGTAGTATTCGCGCCCCGCAGTGTGACAGCCCGCCAGCCGCAACATGCCGAATTCCAAGATCACCGACAGAGTCAAGCTTGGAAAGTCTGTCCGAGAGCGCGGGCTCCGACGAGCCGAAGCCGAAGAAGCGCTGATCGTAGCGTGGGAATCGTTGTGCGGCACCGGGATCGGTCAGCGGCGGGCGAGCGCGTTGACCGGGCTGGCGCGGGCGAGGATGAACCGTCGCCCCGCGGTGCGGGCCGCGCCGGTGGTGCGGGCGGCGCCGGGTAACAAACTCACCGTTTCGGAGCGGCGGCGGGTGCTGGCCACGCTCAACAGCGACGAGTTCGTGGACTGCGCGCCGCTCGAGATCTACGCGCGTCTGCTCGATCGCGGTGAATACCTGTGTTCGGTGTCGACGATGTACCGGATCCTGGCGGAGAACTCCCAGGTCAAGGACCGGCGCCGTCAAGCCCGGCACGGCAAGAAGGTGTGCCCGGAACTGGTCGCGACCGGGCCCCGGCAGGTGTATTCGTGGGACATCACCAAGCTCGCCGGCCCGGTCAAGGGCCAGTATTTCGACGCCTACGTGATGCTGGACATCTTCTCCCGCTACATCGTCGGTGTCGTGGTCCATAACAGCGAATCCGGGCAGCTCGCGGTCGAGATGATGCGCACGGTGTTCGGTGTCCACGGCATCCCGGAGGTGGTGCACGCCGACCGCGGCACGTCGATGACCAGCAAGACCGTCGCCGCCCTGCTCGACGAGCTGGGCGTGACCCGATCCCACTCCAGACCGCGGGTGTCCAATGACAACCCGTTCAGCGAATCACTGTTCAAGACAGTGAAATACGGTCCAGAGTTCCCCGAACGGTTCGGATCACTCACCGAGGCAAGACAATTCATGGATTCGTTTACCCAGTGGTACAACCATGAACACCGCCACACCGGCCTGGGGCTGCACACACCGGCCGATGTCCACTACGGCCTCGCCACCGGCAAGGCCGCCGACCGGCGCGCGGTCCTGGACGCCGCCCGCGCCGCACATCCAGGCCGATTCGGCACCGCCACCGTCCCGAAGATCCTGACACTTCCCCAGACCGTCTGGATCAACCAGCCGAAACCAGACAGCGAGGAACAGCAGACAGCAGCCTAAACACACCCAGCGGTCTCATTCAGGTTGACAAATTCCGCCGGGATGCTCGTAGGAGCCCTCGTCGGTGCAGGCCTCGGCAACGCTTTCGGCAGGTCACTGCCCGCTTCCGACGAGCGCAACGTGTACGAATATCACTGCTACTGCTGATCTGCAGCGAGACGGGTTCCCGGACCCGATCCTTGTCGGGCCACCTGCATATTTCGAGCTTGGCGGCTACCGGGCTGTGCGGGGATTCCCGCACCGTCCGCGGCAGAGGCCGCTAAATGGAGGGGATTGACAGGGGCCACGTCCCGCTTGTGCTACGAGAGACGGAGTCTTCCCCGGCGCGGCCGAGCAGTGGCGTCGACTTGTGCTGGCGCGGAACTTGGTTCATGGGGAAGACTTCGGGACTGATCGGTGAGTGCCACCATGGTGAGTCCCAGGACGTGGGCGTGCAGGTCGGTGGCAGACAGTCCGAGGTCATCGGTAATGGCCGAAGGCCGCTGTCCGTCTTCGCGGAGTGCCGCGAAGACCTTGGTGAGCAGCATCGATGTCTCGCGAGGCACTCCATCGGGCTCAGCTCGGCGATAGCCCATCTGCGACAACTGAACACACAGTGACCGGTATCGCCAATCGGTCAGCAAGTCGAGGTCGAAAAGCCGGCGGGTGAGCGCCATCGCCGAGACATTCCAATGACGCTTCGCTTCGAGGACGTGATCGATGGTGGCTTCCCGTAATCGCTGGCTGAGGATTGCTGCGCGCGGCATGAGGAAGGCCGCGGCGAAGCGGTCTGCTTCGGCTTCGGCTCCCGGTTCGTTCGGGATGCGATCACCACTGTGCAGAACCAGGTGGCCGCATTCGTGCGCACAATCGAATCGCGCTCTCTCGCTGGACTTTCCAGTGTTCAAGAAGACATACGGCTGTTTGCGCCAGTGCAGTGCGTAGGCATCCAGTTCTGCGCTCTCCCCGGTCAGGGAGAACACCCGCACTCCATTGGCTTCCAGCAGGTGCACCATGTTCTTGATCGGTGTCTGCCCGACTCCCCAATGCGCTCGGACCATCTCGGCCGCGATTTCCGGATCGGTCCCGGTCAGACTCGGCACGTTGGGCGCGGGAACGGTGAACCTGGCCTCGATCCACTCGTTCAGCTCGATGGCGATCCGGCCTGCTGCCAAGGCTCGATCACGTTGCCGTGCGGTGATCTTGCTCATCGCACGGAAACTGACCGCCTCGGGTGGGATCTCATCGAGATCGGGGCCGGTGAGGAACTTCGGCGCTACGTGCAAAGCGGCGGCCAGGCACGCGAGTGTGTGCTGGGTCGGCTGCTGCTTGCCGTTTTCGTAAGCCGACAAACTACGTCGGCTGAGCTCCGTTTCCCGGGCGAGGTCGGTCAAGGTCAATCCCTGTCGCTTGCGCGCGATCCGCAGTCGGGAAGGCGCCAGCATCACGGAGTTGTCCTTTCATCCCTCTTTGCGCTCGACCTCGACGGTGTAGGCATCGGTATCGCCGCCATCGTCACGCGACGGACCCACCCTACCGATGTGGTCGGGACCGAGGTCGATCGCAGGCAGGATGATCCGTTCGAGCCAGTGACCGATCCGGTCACCTTCGATCTTGTCGGGCAGCGACAGCTCCGCCTGCACCACTCCGTCGATGATCTGATAGAGCAGCACCCACATCGGCGTCTTGCTCAGGCCGGGCAGATCTTCCGCGGTGAACAGCGCGAACTGTCCGTTGTCGTCGACGGCTCGCCTCGTGGCTTCGCCGATGGGGTTCCTGTTCGCCGGCCACAGCCCCGGCATGTCGAACCCGGTTACCTCGTCTCCCGACTTCACCACGATCGCGAGCAGTTTCCGGGGATGAATTGTGCGCGGCTGGTTGGCCGGGTTGTCGTAAGTCCACCCGTCGCTCTCGAGCTCTTCGCGCAGGAACCGCACGATTCGAGCCCAGCGGGTGAAGCCGGGCATTGTCGGTGGGTCGTGTTTCGTGCACATCCGCACATCGGCCTCTGCGCGCTCGAACACCGTCTCCAGCATTTCGACGCTCAACCCCAGCTCGGCCAATCGCCTTGCGGCACGCGGCCCTTCGTAGGTCGGAGGCTGCACCATCGTTGATCCCTCCCTGCGCACGTGACGCTGCCAACTTCTCGAAACGTTACCTCAAATGAGGTGACGAAACGAGAAGTCACATCCGATCATTCCCCCGGGCAGGGTGGAGGTGGCCTGCCGAACCACGACAACGACTCTGCACGTGATCAGGCACCGTTGGCCGTGTGCTCGCAGCGACAGTGCTATGTGGCTCGTCCGGCGAAAGGGATGGCAGACGGCCCATGGCCCGGGTTCGACGAGCTAATGTTTTCCAGGAGGTCGATCGGAATCGGCGAATCGCCCGATTTGCTGGGCACCGCGACAGCTACGGCGGCATCCGGGGCGGACTGTGGGGCAGGGCAAGTCGAACACAGCGAACAACGAGAACAGGACTGCGCGCGTATGGACGAGGGTCGGTGGACAACGGTCACCGAGTCGAACTTCGAGCACGAGCGCCGGGGGCTGGAAGCGATCCGGGCGCAACTGCCGAACGTCGATCCGTGGTACGCGTGGTCCAACTTCACCTTCACCGCCAACACCGGCCATATCCGTGAGGTGGACCTGCTGGTGATCGCCCCGAACGGGGTGTATCTGATCGAGCTCAAGGACTGGAGCGGCCGCCTGACCGCCGAGGGCGGCGACTGGGTGCAGACCCCGGTCCGCGGCAACCGCAGGTATCACAAGAATCCGCTGCATCTGGCGAACCAGAAGAGCAAGGAGCTGGCGGGGCTGCTCGCCGACAACGGTGCCCGGGTGTTCGTCGGCTCGGCGGTCTGCCTGACCAATCCCGGACTGCGCTTCGACGTCTCGACAGGCGACCGGGCGAGCACGCACACGATCAAGGAACTGCTCGCCCGGCTCGACGCACCGGTCCGGGACGTCGGGCACACCATCAGTGTCCAGCGCGCCAAAGCCGTCAAGAAGGCACTGGAACAGATCGGCATCCGGCGCAGCGATGCCGACTTCACCGTCGGCCCGTACCGCTTGGAGCGCAAACCCTTCGACGCCGGACCGACCTGGCAGGACTATCTCGCCTCCCACACCGAGCTGCGCGAACCGGTACGCATCCGGATCTATCTGCGCGAACGCGGCGCGGACGAGGAGATCCGCAAATCGGTGGACGCGGCGGCCCGGCGAGAAGCCGTGGTACTGCGCAGGTTCCGGCATCCCGGTGCCGTGCAGCTGGACCAGTTCGACCCGTCCGGCCATTCGGCGGGTCCCGCCCTGATCTTCCGCTACCACCCCGACACCCTGCACCTGGACGACTACCTCACCCAGCACGGTGACCTGCTGGACCTCGGCGACCGGGTCGAACTGGTCCGGCAGCTGACGGAGACCTTGAAGTCGGCGCATTCGATGCGGCTGTATCACCGGGCGCTGTCTGCTCGCTCGATTCACGTGGTGCCCCGCCGCGGTGACAGTGAGGCGGAGCGGTGGAGCAAGCCACTGTTGCAGATCTCCGATTGGCATGTGGCGACCCAGCAGTCGCCCGGCTCGGCGCACACCATGACCCGCCATGCCCCGACCACCCTGTCGGCGCAGCATCTGCCCACCGCCTCGAATCCCTATCTCGCCCCCGAACTGGGCGCGCTCGCCCCGGACCCGATCGCGCTGGATGTCTACGGGCTGGGATTGCTCACCTACCTGGTGGTGACGGGTAAGGCACCGGCCACCAGCGCGGCGGAGTTACTGGCGCGCTTGGAATCCGGTGCGGAGCTGCGGCCCGGTGCATTGGTCGACAATGTGCCCTTGGAACTGGATCTGCTGGTGGCGCTGGCCACCGATTATCAACCGTCTCAACGGCCTACCTCCATGGGCGAATTCCTCGAGCTGCTCGAAAATGTCGAGGAGAAACTCACCGCGCCCGAGGAGCCTCCCGCCGAACCGGAAAAGGATCCGCTGGAAGCGGTTCCGGAGGATGTGCTGGACGGCCGCTGGTTGGTGCGCCGCCGTCTCGGCACTGGTTCGACGAGCCGTGCGCTGCTGGTACGCGATCTGCAAGCGGAGGAGAAGCGCGGCGCCAAGGCATATGTGGTGCTGAAGGTAGCGCTGTCGGACGACCGCGGTGAGGTGCTCACCCGCGAGGCTGCCGTGCTGCGCACGCTGCGGCATCACTCCGGCGTGATCAACCTGGTCGAGCCCGATGTGCTGACGCTGGGCGGCCGCAGCGCTCTGGTGCTCGAATATGTCGGCGACGAACAGGGATTGGAATCGGGGCCGGGACACCGCACCGAGGAGACCGTCGCGCGCGAACTGCGCGACAACGGCCGATTGCAGGTGGGCCGGCTCGAGACCTACAGCGACTATCTGTTCGCCGCCGTCGATTTCCTCGAGGGCGAGGGCGTCTGGCACCGCGACCTGAAACCGGACAACATCGCGATTCGAGTGCGCCCCAACCGAACTCGCGAGCTGGTGCTCATCGATTTCTCGCTCGCGGGCTACCCGGTGAAGCACACCGAGGCCGGCACCGACGGCTATCTGGATCCGTTCATCGGTACCCTGATCCGCTCGGTGTACGACGCGCACGCCGAGCGCTACGCCCTCGCGGTGACGCTGCACGAGATGGCGTCGGGGGAGCTGCCGCGATGGGGCGACGGCAGCGTGCTGCCCCGTCAGCTGTCCGCCGCGGAATTCCCGTATCCGGAGGTCGCCGCCGACGCATTCGACCCGTCGGTGCGCGACGGCCTGGTGGCGTTCTTCCGCAAGGCCCTGCATCGCGATGTGGCGCAACGATTCTCGGATCTGAAGCCGATGCGCGATGCGTGGCGCAAGGTCTTCCTGGACATGACCCGGTCGGTGCCGTCGCGTCCGCTGAGTGCGCATCCGGCGCCACCGGCCGACGTGGATGTGGTGTCGCCGGAGGATCAGCGGCGGCTGATCGCCGACCAGGCGACCCGCGATACCCACCTGTCGCAGGCCGGGCTGACGGCGGCCACCGAGCAGTTCCTGTACGGGCTCGAGGTCAATACCGTCGGTGAATTCCTGGACTACGGCCGCAACAAGTTGATCAACGCTCCGGGCCTGGGGGCGCGCGCCCGCCGCGAGATCCAGGATCGGCTGCGGGAGTGGGGTCGCCGCCTCGGCAACGCCGAACCCGCTCCCCTCACCCCGGCGTCCCGAAAAGAGGCGCGGGAGGAAATCACCGCTGCCCAAACCGATCTGGGCGCGGGCCTGCTGCGCACGCTGAGCCTGGACACCCTGGCCGCCCGCTTCGTGCCGGAACGCAACAACAACAGCACCAACGCCAGCAAGGTGGACGTGGTCGCGCGACTGCTGCGGATTCCCGGCGCGGGAGATCTTCCGGAGCTGGATGCCTGGCCGACCCAGGCGGCCGTTGCGGACACTCTCGGCCTGACCGGCGGTCGCGTCGCCCAGTTGCTGAAAGCCCAACGGCAGCAATGGAAGAAGGATCCGGCGGTACAGGAGCTGCGCGCGCAGGTGCTGGAGCTGCTGGCCGGTATGGGCCGCATCGCGGCGGCGACCGAACTGGCCGACGCGCTGGTCGCCCGGCGCGGCACCCGCCTGGACGACCGCGCCGACCGCCGCGCCCTGGGTTTGGCGGCGGTGCGGGTCGTGGTGGAAGTGGAACAGCTCGCCCCGGACGAGGCGGAACTGTATGTCGCCCAGAAGCGCGATACTGGCGCCAATCCGGTAGTGCTACTGGCACTCGAAGCCCGCGAGGACGCCGATCCCGGTACCCCGGCCGCCACGGCATTGACGAGTTATGCACTGCGCCTGGGCAAGACGGCCGATGCCCTGGCCGCGCAGGAAACTTTGCCGACGGCGGCGACCGTGCTGGACCGGCTCGGCGCCATCGACCGGCCACTGGGCAACCTCACCTGGGATGACCGCCGGCTGGTGCAGGTTGCCGTCGGCGCGTCCCGGAATGCGGCCGTGACGCCGCGACTCGAGATCTATCCGCGGGATCTGCCGCTGGTGCGGGCGATCCGGCTGACCCAGGCCGGCCTGCTCACCCCGGCCGCGGGCGTGCCGCTCGCCCAGCAACCGGGTTTGCGCGCAGAGCAGGTGTTCGACCGGATCCTGGCGCGGTTCCCGGAGCTGACCATCGCAGGCAGTGACCGGGACCAACCCACGCCGGAGCTGACGAAAGCGTTGCACGAGGCCGGTTTCGCGCTGGTGGTGGCGACGCATCCGCAGACCCGCGTGCAGCGCTACATCCCGGAGCACTCCGATCGGCAGTCCAGCTTCACCGTGCACGCCCGGCGCTGGTCCACGGCTGTCACCTTGCGCGCGGCGAGCACATACTCCGACGACCCCGATCTGGCCCGGGCGGCGCGTGCGGAAGAACTGCTGCTCGGCGCCGCACCGCGCGACGGATTCCGGGTGCTGACATCCCCGGCCTCGGCCGGCATTCGCCCCGTTGTCGAACTGCGTGAGCGTTTTTCGGCGAGGCCGCTGTCGGCGACAGCACTGTTCCTGTCGGTCCTGCACGATCTGGTTCCGCCCGGGAGCAAGCCCACGTGGGACACCATCCTGCGCGCGGACGTCGCCGAGCCGGGTTCCCGTTCCGCGCTGAAGTTCTCGGAATACGTGCGCACGGCCTGGGGACGCATCGAGCCGGAGATCGCCGACAACATCGGCGGCGACGGCCCGCTGCTGCTCACCGAAACCCTGGTGTTCGCTCGTTACGACGCCATGGGGGTACTGGGCCGCCTGGCCGAGCAGGCTCGCCGTGGCCGCGGCGGTCTGTGGCTGTTGTGCCCGCAGGCGGACCCGCTGCGCCAGCCGCATCTGAGCGCGGCGGCGGTGCCGTACCAGTCCGCGCTCAACGAATGGATCTCCTTGCCGGAGTCCTGGATTCGCAACGTCCACCGCGCCGCCCCCTCGACCGATACGGGAGTCACCGCATGATCGTCACTGGTCAGGTTGGGGTGTAACTGCCGGTCGGCTCCTCAGGATGATTTTGCGGCGCTGATAGTGGATTCTGTTGTGGTGCAGACTGATCCGTGTCCATTGCTTTGGCCATCAGCCGACCGAGTGGTCCGGTTTGCGGCCCGATCGAATGTGGTACAGGCCGAGTATCGGGTGATGGCCAGTACCGACTGGCCGAGTGCCATGGTTTGTTCCCCGCACCGCGTGGCCAGTTACGTATGATCCACAGCGCCGCACTGCTTTCGGACCTGAAGAAGCGGGTCGATGCGATCGAGATAGATCTAAACCAGCAACTGCAAAGACTGCCGGAGGTGCGGGCGCGGCTGGGCCAGGAGTGGACCCAGGCGCGCGGACTCAGGCGCACCGCCGCCACCGTGAGCGCTTGGCTGGACGAGCGCATCACCCAGGTCGCGGTGGCATGGGTGCTAGGCACAATACCAGTGACTTAAGTGTTTTCGGTTGGTAGGGTCGGTGTCCGGGAGGTGTTGGGATGCCGCGGCCTGGGCAGGTCAAGCTGGAGACGGATGAGCGGTTGTCGGATCGGATCGCGATCGGGTTGTTGACGCGGACGTTTCCGCCGGAGTTGGTGGATCGTGTGGTGGACGAGTGTGGCCGGTCCGGGCAGCGGATCCGGTTGCTGCCGCCGCGGGTGGTGGTGTATTTCGTGCTGGCGATGTGCTTGTTCTCCGGTCAGGGTTACGAAGAAGTCGCGCGGTTGCTGACGCAGGGTTTGGTGTGGGCGAAACGCTGGTCGGGGTCGTGGCAGGTGCCGACCACGGCGGCTATCTCGCGGGCGCGGGTGAAGTTGGGGCCGGCGCCGTTGAAGGCGTTGTTCGCCGAGGTCGCGCGGCCGATGGCGACGGAGTTGACCGCTGGTGGCTGGTATTGGGACTGGCGTGTGGTCGCGGTGGACGGGACGACCTTCGATGTTCCCGACAGTGCCGGGAATGCCGGGTATTTCGGGCGCCCGAAGACCCATCGCACCCAGCGGTGCGCGTATCCGCAGGTGCGGATGGTGGCGCTGGCCGAGTGCGGCACTCATGCGATCACCGCTGCCGCGTTGGGGCCGTTCACGGTCTCTGAATCGGTGCTGGCCCGCCAGCTTTTCGGGCATCTGGGTGCGGGCGATCTGCTGCTGGCCGACCGGGGGTTCGCCGGTGTCGGGTTGTGGCGGGCTGCCTGTGCCGGCGGTGCGGATCTGTTGTGGCGCATTCGTTCTCACCTGATCCTTCCGGTGATCGAGGAGCTGGGCGACGGTTCGTATCTGTCGGAGATCGTCGAGGCGAAGGATCACCGCACACGCGCCGACCCGACCATCGTCCGGGTCGTCGAATACACCCTCGAGGGTCCCGGTTTCCCGGCCCAGCAAGCCCCGTACCGGCTGATCACCACCATCCTCGATCCCGACGCCGCGCCGGCGGCGGAGCTGGCGGCCCTGTATCACGAAAGGTGGGAGATCGAGACCACACTCGATGAGCTCAAGACCCATCAGCGCGGCCCGGCGCAGGTGCTGCGGTCGCGTTCCCCCGAGGGTGTCGAGCAGGAAATCTGGGGTCACCTGCTGGTCCACTACGCCATCCGCACCCTGATGCACGACACCGCCGATCACGCCCGCGTCGACGCCGACCGGTTATCGTTCACCCGCAGCATCCGCCTCGCGCGCCGGCAGGTGACCGCGCAGGCGGGCTTTTCCCCCTGACCACCTCGCACACGCGCTGGCCGAAGGCGTGCGTGAGATCGCCCGCCACCTGCTACCCACCCGCCGCGGGCGCACCAACCCCCGCGTCGTCAAACGCAAGATGTCCAGCTTCAAGGTCAAACGCGACGAGCACCGCAAACCCGTTCCACGACAACCAGAACCACTCGACGCGGTCACCATCGCCCCGCACTGGCGCACCACCTCGACCACCGCAACGGCCAAGAACGCTACTCGCAGACCAAAACCTTAAATCACTGGTATTGGTGCTAGGCACGGTGTTCGTGCGATTTTGCGAGGACAACCAGCTGATCGCCGAACCGTATCTGACCGGTCCCACCGACGACCGTCGAGAACTCGCCCAGGTGCGGTATGACTCCTACGTGGAATCCGATCCGGATCCCACCTATCGCGGGTGGCTCGAACAGGCGTTTGCGGAACTCGGTGCAGGACAAGCGGGAAAGCTATTATTCGATCCTGCACACAATGCACTGTATCAGATTCCGGTATCGCACGATGGGGCTCGCGAGCTCATCGAGTTCTGGCGAGGGCGGAACGAAAACGGCGTCCTTGTACACGATTTCACCGATCCGTTGGGTGACGACGACGTAACTGGCTGGGACACACGCTTTCTCGGTGACCTCTATCAGGATCTGTCCGAGAACATTAGGAAGAACTACGCTTTGCTGCAGACTCCGGAGTTCGTTGAGGAGTTCATCCTCGACCGCACCCTCAAGCCTGCTATCGGAGAATTCGGCTACGAGCAGATCGAACTCATCGATCCCGCTTGCGGCTCAGGTCATTTCGTACTGGGCGCATTTCGCCGATTGGCCCGCTGTTGGGCCGACGAGCAGCCGACCAGAGACCGACACGAGCGTGTTCGGGCAGCGCTGAACTCGGTGCACGGTGTCGACATGAACCCCTTTGCCATCGCGATTGCCCGCTTCAGGATGCTGATGGCCGCCATGGCCGCCGCGGATGTCCGCACCCTCGCCGAGGCTGCCCGATATGAGTGGCCGATCAAGCTGGCCATCGGCGACTCGCTCATCAGAGCGCGGCAGCTGGAGCTCGCTTTTGACGGGGGGAAAGGGGATCCGCTGGCCGAATTTTCTTATGCCACAGAGGATGTGCATGAGTACCCGCGGATTCTAGAGCCGGAGAGGTACCACGTGGTGGTGGGAAATCCGCCGTATATAAGGGTGAAGGACAAGAACCTCGACGAGCTGTATCGGAAGCTATACAAGGCATGCTCCGGCAAGTATGCACTGTCCGTTCCGTTCGCACAGCGGTTCTTCGAACTCGCGAAGCTTGGCGATCCAGATGGGCGCGGCTTCGGGCGGGTCGGTCAGATCACGGCGAATTCCTTCATGAAGCGTGAATTCGGAACAAGGCTGATCGAGGAATTCTTTGCCCACACGGTGGAACTTACCGAGGTAATCGATACTTCCGGTGCGTTCATTCCAGGGCACGGCACACCAACTGTAATCCTCATCGGCACTCGGCGTTCCGGTAAAAGCCGCAGTTCGACTATCCGTACTGTGCGAGGTGTGCAGGGTGAGCCGAGGGCGCCTAAGGAGCCCGAGAAAGGGTTGGTATGGCGAGCGATAGTCGATCGGATTGATGATGCACCGGGCCCCGGAAAATGGGTTTCTGTTGACAATCTTGAACGCCACCGATACTTCGCTAAGCAGCCGTGGATCATGCTAGATAATGGTTTGGAGATGGTGCAGCAAATTAGCGCGCGAGGAACAGGTAGGCTACGCTCTGTGCTGGCACGCGATATCGGGTTCGCCAGCTTTCCGGGTCAAGATGATGCCTTTATCAGTACGCCCGACGCGCTTCATCGTCAGTGTATCACTGCACCAATTTCTCGCTGGCTGATCATTGGAGAGGTTGTTCGAGATTGGCACTTGCACTGCAGTGAGCAGGCGGTAGTGCCATACGATGCGGAATTCAAGCCACTCCCCTACGACGAAGAAAGCTCATGGGGGAGGAGGCTCTGGAAAGTGCGGAGCCGACTTCGCTCGACAACTGATGTCGGAGGCAAGACGCAAGAAGATTTAGGCAAACCTTGGTGGGCATGGTATCGCTGGGTGCCCGATAGATACGCAACTCCGTTGTCGATCACGTTTGCGGAAGTGGCTACGCACAATCATTTCGTGCTGGACCGGGGTGGAAAAGTGTTCAAACAGACTGCGCCGGTCATCAAACTGCCGGAAGGGGCAGGCGAAGAAGATCACCTAGGCCTGCTCGGTCTACTCAATAGCTCGACCGCGTGCTTTTGGCTGAAAATGTCGTGCCAAGATAAACCTAGTAATGGTATAGGTCGCGGGCTGGAATCCGAGAAATGGACAGTAAGGTATCAATTCAATTCATCCAATGTTGAGGAATTTCCTATCATTGGGAATTTTCCATTGCCATATGTAGGTTTGCTCGACGGCCTGGCCGATAAACTCGAATCCGCTAGCGCTCGGAAGGTGGCGGAACGCTCGCCATTCGATTTGTCGGGAAGTTGTGCGCAGTGGGAATCAATCCGTCGACGGATGATTGCACTGCAGGAGGAATTAGATTGGTACATCTATTCGCTGTATGATCTCTGTGGCAATCTTACTGTGCCGGAACTGGATGTGCCTGACATTAATCTCGGTGAGCGAGCATTCGAGATTGTAATGGCTCGGAAAGTTGAATCCGGCCAACTGGATACCGAATGGTTCCGGCGGCATGGATCTACCCCTGTAACCGAAATCCCCGGACATTGGCCAGAATATTACCGTGAAATAGTCCGGCGGCGCATTGATGCGATTGAATCCAGCCGTGCTGTCAATATGATCGAGCGCCCCGAATATAAACGAAGGTGGTTGACTGATGGCTGGAAAGTCCTACAGGAGAGAGCCCTTCGCTCCTGGCTCCTGGACCGTATGGAATCCCGCGACCTCTGGTTCAACGACAACGACCAGCCCCAGATCGTCACCCTCTCCAGGCTCGCCGATCGCCTGGCGTCAGACGAGGATTTCCTCTCGGTCTCCGTCCTCTATGCCCCCCGTACCGAACTGACGCAGATAGTGGCCGACCTGATCACTGATCAGCACGTCCCATTCTTGGCGGCTTTGCGCTACAGGTCTTCCGGGCTGAAGAAGCGCAAGGACTGGGAGCATGTTTGGGATATGCAGCGCCAAGAGGACGCCATGCCGGACGGGCACGACAAGAACAAGTTCCGCGCTTCTATTCCTAAGCTGCTCGACTACACCTCCGCTGACTTCATGCGCCACTCTTATTGGCAGGCACGAGGCAAGCTGGATGTCCCGAAGGAGCGCTTGATCTCCTACGGATCGACGAACGTCGCCACCCCCGACCTGTACGGCTGGGCAGGCTGGGATCATCGCGAACAAGCCATGGCCATCGCCGTCCATCTTGCAGAGCACAGCTTGTCCACCGAGGAGATCACTCCATTCCTGGCTGGTCTGCTGGAACTGCAACCGTGGCTGGATCAGTGGCACCACGAGGAAGATCCGGATTTCGGCATCTCGCCTGCCGCTTTTCTGTCCGGTGATCGCCGCACCATGCAGGGTGAGCACCACCTGACCGACGACGATCTACGAAATTGGCGGCCGCAGCCTGCAACTCGGGGCGGCCGCCGTGCTGCCCTGCGGAAGAAAAAGCCCGACACTACCGATGCCGGAGGAGATGACTGATGGCTAAGCCTGAATCCACTGACGGGGGTTTCGTGCTGGTCCGCGCGCCTGCGGCGCGCGGACCAGCGGGTTTCGGGCGTGGGGTAGCCGCTGGCCTGGCCAGCTTTTCCACGTGAGTCCTCGGTTCGGGCCCGTCGGGCGGGGATGGTCAGATGCTGTCGGGTTGTGGTGGTGTGTAACCGATTGTGTTGTGCCACAACGTGAGCCATGCGTCCGCCCAGGGCCAGCAGCGGGGCAGGTGCAGGATGGGACGCCGTTGAGGGCGAGCGAGCCGGGCGGGGATGGTGATGATTTTGCGGCGCAGGGTCGATCCGCGGGCCCGGCCGAGTCGGCCACCGGCCAGTATTCCGGCGGTGCGCAGCAGGTTGTGGGCGATCGCGGCGCACAGGACCCAGGCGAAGTTGGCGCCGAATTTCCCGGACGGAATGTGAGCCAGTGGCCCGTCGATCAGGTCGGCGAACACGGTTTCGATGATGGCGTGTTTGCGGTGGGTGATGTCGGCATCGGCGACGGGCTCGGTGGAGTTGGTGAAGAACGGGTGATACCGCCAGACCGGGAACAGGGCATCGGGGTATCGGGCGTCTTTCACCCGGCGCACGATCAGCCTCGCGGTGGTCCGGTCTTTCGTGGAAGCGAAAGCGGTATAAGAGATTTCGGCGACCTCGGCGTCGGAGATCCACTCACCGGTATCGGGATCACGCACGGCACCGGGATACCGCACCGGAGTCCATTGGTCTTCGCCGATCGCGGTGATCGCGGCGTTGACCGCCGAATTCTTGGTCAGTACCAGCGAGAACTGTGCCCCGGCGCGCAACGCGGCGCACACGACTTTGCGGGTGCCGTATGCGGAGTCCCCACGCACCAGCACGATGCCGGTGGCGCGGGCGGCACGAGCGGTGCCGATCGCGGCGGTAACCATCGATGCGGCACCTTTGCCCGAGCCGGTCTTACCTGCGCGTAGCCGTATCCCGGCGATCACCGGTGCCGCCAGGTCGGTGCTGATCGTGGTTGCCAGGGGTGAAAGTCCTTTGCGGAGAACCTTTTTCCCAGCAATCTTCGTGTGCCCGTACGACGCGCCCTGCTTCTGGTGGCCATAGACCGGGCGCAGCAGCGAATCGATATCGACGAAGGTCCGCACAGCCGCACCGGGCAACAGATCCGCGCGCGCGGTCAAGGCCAGCAGATGCTCGCGCATCACCGACTCCAACTGCTTGGCGTGACCGAATGTGAACTCCCGCAACAGAGTCCCGACCGTCGAGGGCGCATACACGCCACTGAACAGCGTCTTGCACCCGCCGCTGCGCAGCAGACCGATATCGTCGATGCTGTCCGCACCCGCACACATCCCGGCGATCAACGTGGCCAGTTTCGGTGCCGGGTTCACCGACCCGGACTTGACTCGTGGCGCGTCGATGGCAATTTTCTCGGTCAACAGCCTGGTCAGACCCGTCTGCTCGGCCAGGGTCATCACCGGAACCAACCCCGCCACCGACACGAGGCCATCATCATCGAACCTCGCCGAGGACTCGGCGAACCTGTGGAACAATCGCACTGAAAGTGTCTTTCGGAACTTGTCTTGGTTGTTGTGTGGTAACTCCAATCATCCCAGGTCAGAAGGCACTTTCTTCATTTCGACACACCCAAATACACCGAATTCATCGGTGGATTCAGGCTAAGCCTCCGCTGCTGCGCGACCTCATCGAGATCAAGGGACACGTCGCGGGCCCCGACTACGTGCTCACCCTCGCCGACGCGGTCACCGAGGAGGGTTCATCCAAGGCCGTCGAGGACTATGTCCTCACCGACCGCCTGCTCGGCAACTTGGATAAGGCGCTCGCACTGATCAAGTCGGCGCTCGACGGCAACACCTCGAAACCGGCCTTCCTGCACGGCTCGTTCGGTGCCGGTAAATCGCACTTCATGGCGGTGCTGTACGCGCTGCTGTCCGGCAATCCGGTGGCCCGCGCGCGCACCGATTTCGATCCGGTGGTCACCAAGCACGAGTGGTTGCTGACCGAAGGTAAGAAGTTCCTCATGGTGCCATATCACATGATCGACGCCAAGGCGATGGAGCAGCGGGTGCTCGGCGGCTACGTCGACTTCGTGCGCCGCAAGCATCCCGACGCGACAATCCCGCCGGTGTATCGCACCGATGCACTGTTCACCGATCTGCGGCAACTGCGGGAAACTATGGGGGAGGACCAATTCCTCGCCGCGCTGAACCGCAATTACGCCACCGACGAGGACGACGACTGGGGCGAGTCGGCGGTGTTCTGGACCACGCAGCGCATCGACACCGCGCTCACCGCGGCAGAGGCCCAGGACGCCAGCGGCTTGGATCTGGTGAACCCGACTATGCCGCGGGAGTTGCGCGCCAAACTGGTGCACGACGCCGGCACCACCCTGCTGCCCGGCTTCGCGCAACGCGCCGCCGAGGACGAGAGTGGCTTCATCTCGCTGGATGCCGGGCTCAGTGTCATTGCCGCGCATGCGAAATCGCTCGGCTACGACGGCATCATCCTGTTCCTGGACGAGCTGATCCTCTGGCTGGCCAGCCTCATCCACGACGAGAAGCGGGTGGCGCGGGAGGCCAGCAAGATCACCAACTTCCGGGAGGGCGGCGATGCCCGCCGTGCGATCCCGATCATCTCGTTCATCGCCCGCCAGCGCGATCTGCGCGAGCTGGTCGGTGAAGAGCTCGCGGGCGCAGCGGAATCCGCGATCCAGGACGCCCTCAACCATGCCTCCGGTCGCTTCGACCTGATCAGCCTCGAGGATCGCAACCTGCCGCAGATCGCGCAGGCCCGACTGCTGAAGCCGCGCGACCCGGCGGCGGCCGCGCAGATCGACACCGCATTCGAGAAGACCAAGCGGCTCGGCCCGCGGGTGTGGGACACGCTGCTCGGCTCGGACGAGAGCACCACCGGCGCCGACGAGGCGTCGTTCCGGTTGAGCTACCCCTTCTCTCCGGCCTTTCTCGACACCCTGGTACATATCTCGGCGGCGCTGCAGCGTTCGCGCACCGGCCTGAAACTGATGGGTCAGCTGCTGGCCGATCATCGCAACGAACTGCGCCTCGGTGATCTGGTTCCGCTTGGCGACCTCTACGAACAGCTCACCCGCGGCGGCGACCGGCCGTTCGTCGCCGACAAGAAGGTGCTGTTCGACGCCGCCGACAAGCTGTACAAGACACGACTGCGTCCCTATCTGCTCAGCACGTGCGAGGTCACCGAGGACGATGTCGAGGCCTACCGGAATCGGCGCGACACCATCACCGATGCGAAACTTGCCGGCAGCTGCAAGAAGTTCCTCGGTCAGAACCGACTGGTCTGCACGGTGCTGCTGGCGGCGCTGGCACCCAGCGTCCCGGCCCTGCGCGATCTGACCATCCGCCGCCTCGCGGCGCTCAACCACGGCTCGATCACGACCATGATTGCCGGCCGGGAAGAGGGCGTGATCAAGGACCTGATCGCCGAGTGGGGATCCCGGTTCCCGGAGATCAAGCCCACCGGCACCGATGCGAATCCCGGTGTGCGCCTGGAACTTTCCGGTGTGGATGTGGAAGCGGTGCTGGCCAATGCGCAGGCCAACGACAACCCCTCCAACCGTGCGGCCCTCGCCCGCGACCTGCTCTGCGAGGAACTGGGACTCGATCGCGCCAACGGCCGCTACGACGCCGACGAGCTACGGTTCGTCTGGCGGGGCTCGAACCGGGTCGTCGAGGTGGTGTTCGGCAATGTCCGCGACGAGGAGGCGCTGCCCAGCCACGATCTGCAACCCGTTATCGAAGGCCGCTGGCGCATTGTCGTCGACCTGCCCTATGACGAGGGCGCCCACCACAACCCCGTCGAGGACCTCGAACGGATCCGGCGCCTGCGTGAACAGCAGGGCGACCACCATCCCCGTACCGTCGCCTGGCTGCCCACGCATATGACCAAGCCGCGGTGGGAGGATTTCCGCCGCCTGCTCGTCGTCACCAAGGCGCTCGCCGACCCGTACCGGTTCGAGACCCAGTACGCCCTGAACCTGAATCCCGACAACCGGGCCAGCGCCAAACAGATGCTCGAATCCCAGCGCGAGACGCTGCGCAAACAGGTGCTCACCACGTTCAAACAGGCCTACGGGCTGGCCGAGCGCAAGCCGAACGACGTGACCGACGAGCTCGACCGGCACTTCTATCCGCTGCCGGAGATCGATGGGCTGACCGTGTCGATCGGCCAGTTGCTGCACGACGCCATCCGTACCGTCGCGGGCAAGCTGCTCGCCCACCAGTTCCCCGACCACCCGAATCTGGACCCGGACAACACCGGGACGGCCGTTAAGACGGCCGATGCGAGAACCGTGTACACCCATGTGCGGGCTGCTGCGGAGGCACGCGACGGCCGGGTGGAGGTGCCGCAGAAGGATCGCGCCCTGATGCGCCGCATCGCCGAACCGCTCGGTCTGGGTCACCAGAAGGAAGCCTATTTCGAGTTGTCGCGGCGCTGGGCCGATCACTTCCGCAGAACCGCGCAGACCGAGGGCGTCACCGGCGACCTGTCGGTGATCTCCCTGGGCGACTGGACCGATCTGCCGCAGCCGAGGGGTCTGGAACCGCACATCACGAACCTGGTGATCGCGGCCTTCGCGGAAATGGACGATCGGGTGTGGGTGCGCGGCAGCGTCCCCATGGATCCTCCGGAACTCACCAAGATCCAGCACGGTGACGGACTGCGCACCCAGCCGCTGCCCAGCGAATCGGATTGGGACACAGCACGACACCGCTTCGAGGTCGTTTTCGGCGAGAAGACGCCCACCCTGCGCCGAGGTGGGCTGGTCCAGCAGTTCGCTCGCCAGATCACCACCACCGCAATCAAATACCAGGATCCGGCGGTGCGGCTGGTGGAACAGCTGGAGAAGCACACCGAGTTCCTCGGCCTCGACGACACCGAACCCGGCGGTCGGCTCGCCCTCGCGCGTCGCGCGGTCGATCTGCTGACCACGCTCGCCACGGCGGGTGGCGGCTCGGCGGGTGCGAAGCGGACCGTCGAAGCGCTCGCGCATTTCGATCTGGCCGACACCAATCCGGACCGCTACGCCACCTCGATCAAATCGGCGGACACGGTGATCACGGCGCTCACCCATGCCGCCTGGGCCACGCTCGAACAGGCCCGCTACCTCGGGCCCGAAGGCGCTGCGCTGCTGGATTCGCTGCGCTCGGTCGCGCGGGCCGATCAGCGCTCCGCCGATCTGGCCGCGGCGTTGCGCCGTACGGATGCCGAAATCACCGCCATCCTCACGCGCAGGCTGCGCGAGGAGGAGGAGGCCCGACGACGACAGCAGGTGACCGAGAAGCCAGCCACCGCAACGGATCACGTGGCCACGGCTCGGGCCGACCAGGTCGATCTGACAACGGCCACGAGTACCCCGCAGATTTCGGACAGGCCGGCGGCGGGTGTTGCCACGCGTACGGTCCGTCGCTCGGGGGAGTCCAGGATCACCGCCCGGGACGCGGTTGCGTCCTTCTCTGCCGAACTCGCGGAACTGGCCGCGCTGGAGCCGGAGGCAACGATCGAAATCTCGTGGCGGGTCGTGGAATGACCGCAACCGTTGGGTCGAGCGCCCTGCGTCTGTCGAGAACCACAGTCGCCCAATATCTTTCGTCGCACAAGCGGCTGGCCGGTGCTCTCGGTACGGCCGGTTCGCCAGAGACGCTGCTGTTGCGCGGGGAACCGGTGTGGGAGGGCGACCCCGTGGTGGCGCTCGCCGACGGCAGCCACGCACGGGTGGTGGCCGCTGCGTCACCGCTGGCTGTACACGAGACGGTGCTCGCACATACTCGCGAGACCGAGCCCGGCCCAAGGGTTCTCGTGATCCTCACCGGCGTCGAGGAGCACGACCTCGATCCGGCGATCCTCGCCCGCACCCACCGCGCCCGTATTCACACCGTCGACCGCTGGGACATCGTGCGGGAGAGCTTCGGCGCCACCGTGGTCGACGAGCGACTCAAACGCGAAACCTGGGCCTGCGAGGCACTCCTCGACGCCGCGGGTGCCCACGGCTGGCCGGCCGAGCTGGCCGGCGGAGTGCTGTCGCGCACCCCGGCGCTGGCCGCGCTGGCCGCCCGCCGACTGGACCTCGGTCCGGTCGGCGACCGCATCGATCCCAACACTCTGCTCGACTGGTCCCAGCACCCCGCGGGCCCCCAGCTGCTCGTCGACCTGCGGGCGCCCGAACGTGCGGGTCTCATCGAATTTCTCAGCGAGAGCGAACAAGCCGGTATGACCGGTCGCATGGTGACGGCGCTGGTGTCGACGGGGCACGCCGCCGAGGCCATCGCCTACGGGCTGGTGTGCGCGGCTCTGTGGCAGCATGCGACCCCGAGTAACACCGTGTATCAGGCGCGCGGACGGGTGGAACGCTGGCTCGGTGACCCACCGCCGGCCGTCGGCGAGGCACTGGACCGGCTGCTCACCGCATTCGGCGGCACCTGCGAGGAATTCGTCCGGGACCTGCTGCACAAAGCGCGTACCGTCACCGATCCGCACGACGAAGCCGATGAGCCGGTGCGCCGGGCCCGTCGGATCGCCGATACCGTTCTGGCCCAAGCGGATCTGCTGGTTCGCCAGTTCGGCGCCGACGAGGCGGCCGCGAGCAGCCCGATTCTCGCCGCGGGTTTGGCGGCACGCTTCACCGCCGCCGGTCACGCCCTCGGTCGTGGTCAGGCCGGTGAGATCGACACGGCGGTCGACCGGCTGCGCGCCCACGATCTCGCCCCCGACCATCAGGTCCGGCTCAGCCGGGTTCGCATGGCGCAGCGCCTCACCCGATGGTTGCGGACCGAACCCGATCCGACCACCGACACCGTCGCGGCGGCGTTGACCCGGCAGATGCGCGACATCGCCTGGGTCGACCGTGCGCTCGACTACGTCGACGCGGGCGGCGATGAGGATGCCGCACTGAAGATCGCGTATCGGGTCCTGGTCTCGCGGACCCGCGAACTGCGCCGGGAATTCGACCGGGAGTTCGCGACAACCCTTGCCGTCTGGACCAATTCGGGCTCGGATCCGGGAGAGATGCTCACCGTCGAGACATTCCTCCGGCGCGTGGTACGCCCCCTGGCCGGCACCCACCGGGTGATGCTGATCGTGCTGGACGGGATGAGTGCCGCCATCGCTACCGAACTGGCCGGCGAATTACGCAGAACCTTTGCGGAATACGACCCGTTGCCGGGGAAAGAACCACGCTGTCGGCGCGCGATGGCGGCGGCCCTGCCCAGCCTGACCGCGGTATCGCGCACGTCGTTGTTCGCCGGCACCCTGATGAAGGGTGACCAGGACACCGAGCGGCGGCTGTTCCCTGCGCACAAGTTCTGGGGCGCGAAGCGTGCCGAGGTCTTCCACAAGAACCATTTGCGCAGTGAGCCCGGCGACCGGTTCGGCAAGGATCTGGACGCGGCCATCGCCGACCCCGACTGTCATGTCGCCATGGTGCTCAACACCATCGACGATCGGCTGGGCAAAGAAGTCAAACTCGACGACTCTGCTTGGGAGACAAGGGAGATCGGTGACTTGCGCGCGCTCGTCGGCGCCGCCGCCGGGCAGGGCATGGCCGTGCTGATCACCAGCGACCACGGCCACGTCATCGATCGGCACGGTGTCGCGGTCGAGGGGGTCGGCGTCGCCTCGGCGCGCCACCGAGTGCCTGCCCCCGCGTACGACCGCCTTGCCGAGACCGAGATCGCGCTACGGGGTCCCCGTGTGGTGTGGCCCGAGTCCGGCGCATCGATCGTCGCGCTCTGGGACAGCGACTCTCGCTATTCCGCGCAGAAGGCCGGGTACCACGGCGGGGCTTCCCTCGCCGAGATCACCATCCCGGTGCTGGCCTTCCTGCCCGCCTATGCCGATCCGCCGGACGGCTGGCAGGAGCTGGGCGAGACACGACCGAAGTGGTGGGCCGGCGAGTCCGAAGCGGACCAGGCCGTCGCCGTGGCGACGCCGACGGTCGCCGAGCGGATCGTCACCCGCAAGGCTCTGGAGAAACTCACCGACCAGATCACCTTGGACATCCCCATCCCTGCCGAGCCCGCTCTCACGCCGCACCTCGGCGACACCGATGATCTTGTCACGCGGCTGCTGGCGTCCGATGTCTTCGGGATCCAACTCGAACAGCTGGCCCGGAAGCCTGCGAAGACCAAGCTGGAGAAGGCAATTCGCGCGCTGCTCGAAGGACCGCAACCCGCCACCGCCCTCGCACAGCGGGTAGGTGACCCGCCCAGCCGCGCACGCGGTTTCGCCTCGATCCTCGGTCAGTTGCTCAATGTGGACGGCGTCCAGGTGCTCGAAACTCTCGGTGACGGCCGCACATTACGGTTGAATCCGGGCCTGCTACGAGATCAATTCGCTCTACGGTGACCGAATGCGTGATTCCTTCGCGTCAGATGGCGGGGTGCGGAAGGGGCCACGGTCCGGACTCGGCGAGGCCGAAGGGTACCCACCGCCGCCGCTGGTGTGCAGACCCCGTGCGGAGACGGCTGTCGACTACCGGCGACGTGCGAGACTGGGCCAATGAGTAGCGTGCAACCGATGTCCACCAGTGCGGCCCGGCGTCGCCTGGTGATCGACGCGCTGCGCCGCGGTGCTGTTCCAGACGCGGGTCTGGACCTGCTCGCCACCGGCCTCGACCGCTTCGAAACTGCCCTGGATGCCGAATTGGATACCATCGCTTCCGGTGGCGCGGTCTTCAAAGCGGTCCGTGGTGAGTACGGCTCGGGCAAGACATTCTTCTCCCGATGGCTGGGCGAAAGAGCCAAGCGCCACAACTTCGCCGTGGCCGAGGTGCAGATCTCCGAAACCGAGACGCCACTGCACAAACTGGAGACGGTCTATCGGCGGCTCACCGAGCGGCTGACCACGTCCAGCTTTCCGCCCAGCGCCCTGCGGCCGGTAGTGGACGCATGGTTCTACGCTCTGGAAGAGGATGCGGTTGCCGGCGGCGCGACGGAGGAGGAGTTGCCTGCGGCCGTCGACAATCTGATGACTGCCCGGCTCGCCGAGGTCTCCCGGCATGCACCTGCTTTCGCGGCGGCTCTGCGTGGATACCGGGTTGCAATGCTGGACAACGACGAGACCACGGCGTCGGCCATCCTAGCCTGGCTCGGTGGGCAGCCGAATGTTGCTGCCGCCGCACGCCGGGCCGCCGGCGTGCGGGGTGAACTCGATCATTTCGGTGCCTTCGGATTCCTGCAGGGTCTGTTGACCGTGCTGCGGGATTCCGGTCATCGCGGGCTCCTGGTCGTGCTCGACGAGGTCGAGACTCTGCAGCGGGTCCGGTCGGATGCGCGTGACAAGGCGCTCAATGCGCTGCGTCAGCTCATCGACGAGGTGTACTCGGGCCGCTTCCCAGGTTTGTACCTGCTGATCACCGGTACCCCGGCATTCTTCGACGGGCAGCAGGGTGTCCAGCGGCTTCCGCCCCTGGCGCAGCGGCTGGCCACCGACTTCACCACCGACCCTCGGTTCGACAACCCGCGCGCGGTTCAGGTCCGTCTGCCCGGGTTCAGCCTCGATTCGCTCACCATGGTCGGCATCACGATCCGCGACCTATACGCCATCGGTGCCGACGCAGGGGACCGCGTGCTTGCCCTTGCCGACGACGATTACGTCGCCGATCTGGCGAAGGCGGTCACCGGATCACTCGGCGGGAAGGTCGGCGTCGCACCACGACTGTTTCTCAAGAAGCTGGTGGGTGATGTACTCGACCGTATTGATCAGTTTCCCGACTTCGACCCGCGGCAGCACTATCGGCTCACCGTCGCTTCGACCGAATTGTCCGACACCGAGCGCAATCTGATCAGCGCCGACGATGTCGACCTGGACCTGTGAGCGGGTCCGAGGCGCCCATCGCCGCGATGGATCGGCTCGATCCGGTGGTGGTCCATCACATCGTGAATACGCTCGGCTGGCCCGATCTGCGTCCGCTGCAGAAGGCGGCGATCGCGCCACTGCTACGCGGTGACGATGCGGTCCTGCTGGCTCCCACGGCCGGTGGGAAAACCGAGGCAGCGTGTTTTCCGCTGCTGACCGCGATGACTCGTGACGACTGGCGCGGGGTGTCGGTGTTGTACCTGTGTCCGCTCAAGGCATTGCTGAACAATCTGGTGACGCGTATCGACGGTTATGCCCAGTGGGTGGGGCGCCGAGCGGCGCTCTGGCACGGTGACACCGCCGACTCTCGGCGTAACCGGATCCGCCGTGAACCCCCCGACATTCTGTTGACCACCCCGGAATCGTTGGAAGCCATGCTGATCGGGGTGAAAACCGAGCACGAGAATCTACTCGGCGGTATCCGAGCGGTCGTCGTCGACGAAGTACATGCGTTTGCGGGCGACGATCGCGGCTGGCATCTGCTGGCTGTCCTGGAGCGGCTGCAACGAGTGACCGGACGCCCGATTCAGCGGGTGGGCTTGTCCGCGACCGTCGGTAATCCCGCGGAACTGTTGACGTGGTTGCAGGGGGCCGGTGCCGGTCACCGGCCTTGCTCGGTCGTCGCGCCGGATCTGGCGGTGTCCGATGGTGGAGTCCGTAGGTCCTCCGATTCGACAGCGGCGCAAGGTCTTCCGGGCCAGGGCGGAGCCTCGCCGCCACCCGGTACGGTCGAACTGGACTATGTCGGCTCACTCGACAACGCTGCCAAGGTCATCGCAGCCCTGCATCGTGGCGAGAAGCGGCTGGTCTTCTGTGATTCCCGGCGGCAGGTCGAGCAGTTGGGCGCAGCGCTGCGAGAGCGCGAGATCACGGTGTTCCTGTCGCATGCTTCTTTGTCCGCGGACGAGCGCGCTCGTGCCGAGCAAGCCTTCGCCGAGGCTCGCGACTGTGTGATCGTCTCGACGTCCACGCTCGAGCTGGGCATCGACGTCGGTGATCTGGATCGCGTCATACAGATCGACTCACCTGCAACCGTCGCCTCGTTTCTGCAGCGCATCGGCCGTACCGGCCGCCGGCCGGGCAGCATCCGCAACTGCCTGTTTCTGGCCACCAGCACGGATGCCCTGATCCAAGCTGCCGGGCTGCTGCTGCTGTGGAGTCGCGGCTGGGTCGAGCCGGTGATCGCTCCGCCGCAGCCGCGGCATCTTGTCGCACAACAACTTCTGGCCGTCACTCTGCAGAACGGAACGCTGGGTGACCGCATCTGGTCACAGGAATGGAACGGTCTCCCGCCTTTCGACCGGTCTGCCGAGCCGATCCTGAAGCACCTGCTCGCGGCGGGCTATCTCGATTCGGATCAGGGTCTCATGTTCGTCGGTGCGGAGGCCGAGAAGCGATTCGGCAGAAGGAACTTCCTGGAGCTGACGGCCTCGTTCACCGCGCCGCCGCAGTTCACGGTGCTTGCCGGGCGGCAGGAAATCGGCCGGACCGATCCCTCGATCCTCACCGACGATCGGCCGGGCCCTCGACTGTTGCTGCTCGCCGGCCGCAGTTGGCGGGTCACCTACGTGGACTGGAAACGGCGGCGGCTCTTCGTCGAACCGGCCGACAGCGGTGGAGTTGCGAAATGGTCGACTGTCGGCGTTCGTGGATTGTCCGAGAAGCTGACCCGAGCGATGCGCGCCGTGTTGCTGGGCGATGATCCGGAAGTCTCGCTGACCCGGCGAGCTCGGGCGGCACTTACCGAAGAGCGGGAGCTGCGGGCCGGCACGGTCGCAACCGATGCGACGCTGATCATTCGTGACGGCGGTACTGCTCGATGGTGGACCTGGGCGGGTTATCGCGCGAACGCGACCCTCGCTGCGACCCTCCATGCTGTTGCCGATCGGGACCAGCGACCGACCGACTTCGCCATCCGACTCCGCGCAGACGTGACACTCGAGGCGTGGCAGTCGGCGATCCGAGCCGTCGACCGAGATCTGCTCACCTTGCCCGACGTCGATCAGCGTGCTGTGGCCGGACTGAAATTCTCGGCACTGCTGCCGGAAGCGCTGGCGACGGCCACGGTCGCGGCGCGGCTGGCCGATGTGTCTGCCGCTCGCACTGTGCTGTCCGAATCATCGCGGTGGCACATGTCATCGTGAGCGCCTCGAATAGGGCTGTCGTCCACGGATCGTCCGTTACGTCTGCATCCCCGAGAGAACCGACCGGTTTCGGATGCGAATGGTGTAGCAGAGCCAAATCGGTTGTGATATCGAGTATTACGCACCGCACGTGATTCGATCGACAACAGGGGGACCGAGCGTGGCACTCGACAGCCCGAAACTTCAGGAAGTCCTGAGGCAGATCAGAGCGGGAGCCATGCAGCTCCCGGACTTCCAGCGCGACTGGAAGTGGGACGACCAGCGCATTCGGGAGCTGATCGCCACCATCACCCTGGACTATCCGCTGGGTGTGGTGATGACCCTCGAAACCGGCGGCCGATCCCCGTTTCGTGCTCGTCCGCTCACCGGGGCCGAGACCGAACAGCCGGCGGAACCCGACCTGCTGCTTCTCGACGGGCAGCAGCGCCTGACGTCGCTGTTCCAAGCCTTGTTCATGGATGCTCCCGTGCGTACCACCGACGCTCGCGGCAACGAGCTCTACCGCTGGTACTACATCGATATCGAGAAGGCTGTGATTGCCCCGGCGGACCGCGATGATGCCATCGTCTCGGTCCCGGCCGACAAGCAGGTCCACGCCCGGTCCTCCCGAACTGTCGAGCTCGACCTTTCCGACACCGAATCGGAATGTCGCGCAAAGCTTTTCCCGCTCAACATCGTCTTCGACACCGGTCGGGTGCATGCCTGGATGCGCGAGTTCGTGCAGCTCGACGATGCCCATTGGACGCTGTGGTCGAATTTCGACCAGGCTGTCCTGCAGCACGTGCAGTCCTTCCTCATCCCGATGATTCGACTCGAGGCCGCCACCACGCCCGACGCCGTGTGCTCGGTGTTCGAGCGGGTCAACACCAACGGTGTACCGCTCAACGTGTTCGAACTACTCACCGCCACCTACGCCGGCAACCGGGACTACGAACGGGAGCACTCCGACTACTACCGGTTGCCCGAGGTCTGGCAGGACATCAAGAAAGAGCTCGCCACCGCCTATCCGGTGCTCGGACAGCCGGAGATCAACCTCGAGAACGGACTCAGTAGCGCCGACTTCCTGCAAGCGATTGCGCTGGTCTGCACCTGGGAGCGTAAGCGTGAGGGCCGCACTGCGTCGGTGTCGTGCAAGAGGCGCGATCTGCTCAATCTCCCGCTGCCGGATTTCGACCGACTCGCCCCTCAGCTGCGAGATGCCTTCGCGTGGGTCGGTGACTTCCTCACCCGGCAGTACATCGTCAATCCCACCGACCTGCCTTATCGGACACAACTTGTTCCATTGGCGGCCGTCCGAGCGATCCTCGGGGACCGCACAGACGAACCCGGGATGCTCGAACGGATCACCCGCTGGTATTGGTGCGGCGTTCTCGGCGAAATGTACAGTGGCTCAACGGAGAGCCGGTTTCCGCGCGATGTCGAGCAGCTGATCGATTGGACTCGACCGGACGGCACCGTGCCCGATACGGTCGCCGAGGCCGCTTTCCTCGAAGATCGGCTCGACACCCTGGCCACCCGAAACAGTGCCGCCTACAAGGGGATTTACGCACTGCTGGCCAAGCAGGGTGCAGTGGATTGGTATTACAACCACGAGCCATTGAATCCCGGTACGATGCTGCAGAACTCCGTCGATATTCGGCAGGTATTTCCCAAGAACTGGTGCGCTCGTCATCGTATTCCCACTGCGAAGGCCAACTCGATCGTCAACAAGACGATGCTCTCGCACCGGGCCGGACGCAGTCTGGTCGGTGCTCCCAGTTCCTATCTGCCCGTGTTGGCGAACGAATCGGGTACCCGCGATGAGTGGTTCGACGATATCGTCGCAACGCATGTCATCGATCCGGCCACATTGCGCGCCGATGACTTCGACGCTTTCTACGCCGATCGTTCCAGGCAACTGCTGGAGCTGGTGAGAACTGCCATGGGCAAGGGTACTCTCGTGCGCGAACTGACAGCGGGGTGACAGTGCCCGAGATGCCGACCATCGAGCATATATACGCGCTGAAGGGCCGTGATCTGACGGTTTCGAAGTTGCTGGCCTTTTTTGGCTTCCGCTATCGCAACTTCGAATCTGTTCCGACCATCGATGCGGCGCTGGAGAATGCGGGACTGACTACTGAGCCGTCCTTCGCAACCTGCAAGCTCAACATGACCGTCAAGGTCGTCGACCTCAATCAAGCCACTGAGGACCCGGTGGACGAGGCCGAGGACCCTCAGCTGGATTCATTGCCGACCCGGCCGTTCCTCGTCAGCGACCTCCCGTCTGCCACCGCCGGCCTGACGTCGATCACGTTTGCCGACGGACTGCCGTACGCCCTGCACCTCATGCAAACCGAGGGGTATTCGCAGATACCCGTTATCGACGGTACGTCCAGCCTCAAGGGCATCGTCACTTGGAGATCCGTGGCCGCGGTATTCCTTCGGGCCGGGGTAGCCCACACGCTTTCCAACGCGATGGAGAAGGCGGAAACCGTCGAACTTCATCTGGATCTGTTCCGGGAACTTTCCCGCCTGTGTGAGCACGGCTACCTGCTGGTCCGGAACAATGATGGTGAGCTTACCGGCATCATCACGCCGACGGATATCACCAATCAGTTCCACGACACTGCTCTGCCGTTCTTCTTGGTCGGCGAGATCGAGTTTCGACTGCGTGCCTGCCTGCGCGATCGAATCGGCCCGGATTCGATCCGGGAAGTCCAGCGCTACAAAAAGACCGGCGATATCGATGATCTCGTATTCGGAGACTATCTCAGCCTGCTCCGTACCGACCAGCAGAAAGTGTCGCTGAACGCATCTGCCGAGGCGAACTGGCAGAACCTCGGATGGCACGGTGTGGACCGTAACATGTTTATTGACCACCTCATCCAGGTGAAAAATATACGTAACAGTATTGCGCATTTCGACGCGAAGCCGACAAGTCTGGAGGATATCACCGTTCTCCGGAAGTTTTCGGCACTACTCAAGGCGTTGGGCTGACTCCGGCTCCGGGGACCGATGAGGCCGATCACTTCGATTGCGGCCGCCGAAGGCCGAATGCGCAGCCAGGAGGCCGAATACGGCGTCATGGCGGATTTCTCGGGTCTTTTCGAGCTGCTCCCGCAGCAGCTGCTCAGTGGAATCCAGTTGTTTTGCTACAGCGGCGATCGCTCGCTGGGTGTCCAGATTGGGCAGGACGAGCGGCAGGTCGCCGATTGTGTTGAGCGAGATCGTCTTCATGTTCATGCTTCCCGTGGAGCGGGACTCCAGCCAATCGCGCGCGCTGGGGCTCCGGAGATACGCGGCCATATAGTCGGAATTCACCTTGTCTGTGGCGCGGAGCAGGAAGCAGCCGGTACCGCACACCCAGCCGTCCTGTTCTGGACCGACGACAGCGCATCGCCCCATCTCGCCGCGGCGGGCCAGGACGATGTCGTCACGGCGCAGGCGGAAGCGCTCCAGCTTCGCGGCATGGCCTGCGGCAATGTATCTGATGTTTGCCGTGTTGAATCCGGCGTCGGTCAGATCCTTGGGCATGACCACCGGGATGCCCTCAGTGTCCACGTACTCTTCGGCGCGGACAAGGCTTCCGGATGGTCCTGCGAGGAGCTGTTTCGCCTTGGGGTTCCAGATCTCGGAAAGCGGCACACGCGAATTCTCGAGACTCGCGGGCTTCAGCTGATCGAAATCGTCGAAGGTATCGCGTAGGTCTAAGATGGACTGCGATAGCGTGCGGTCTCGGCTGCCGAGATCATCCAGTATTCGGCTGAAATCTTGCGCCTCGGGAGTCATGCCCTGCACATCGCGAACATAGCGTCTGGGATCGAGGTTTCCGCCGTTCTCGAGAATCTCCTTGTGTGTGATCGAACGAGAAAAATTGGGCTTGCCCGCGTTCGTCCGAGGCGACTGCAGCCACTGTCGGAAATGGCTGCTGATGCGTTCGGTCTCCGCCACCGCCAGTATTCGGGGCTGCCGCGGGAGTTGCGTGCCGAACTCACCGGCGTCGATGAACAGAATTCGATCCCGGTCTTCGGCAGGCAGATGACGAGCCTTGTCCTTGGCCAGAATCCATACGTGCACCGGGATGGAGGTCTGGTGAAAAAGATTGGGCGGCAGGGCGATGATCGCGAGCACCGCACCATGGGTGACCATTCTGCGGCGGATCGCCTCTTCTGCTGCGGAAGAGGACCATGCTGCCGCCGACGGCATGATGATCGTAGCGATCCCGTTCTCGCTAAGCCGGTTCCAGGCGAGCTGAAGCCAGGCGAAGCGCGCGCTCGACTCAGGGGGCGGGCCGAAGGACCAGGCTCCGAGGTCGGTACGCCCGAGGCGCTGATTGAACGGTGGGTTGCTCAACACCCGGTCGAAAAGAGCAGAGCTCGGGCGTTGAAACATCGCTGCCAGGTCGGTGGGAACGACTGACGGTAGATCTACACCGTGTAGCGCGAGATTCAACGTTGCCAACTGAATGTTGCTGCGGTCCGCGGCGTGGGCCTCGAAGGATTCACCGCCCATGCGGCCGGGCACCGCGATTTGCCGCGCTGCGGCGGCGAGTATGCCGCCGGTTCCGCAGGCCGGATCAAGGATCCGGTCGTCTCTCTGCAGCGCGGCCATATCGACGACCAAGCGCACCACCTCCCGTGGTGTGTAGTACTCGCCTGCCGTACTGGGACTTTCCCGGAAGTAGCGCTCGATGAGTAGGGCAGCGACCTCGGCCAGGACAGCCTCGTCCACCGCCGGGTCCACGGCCAGCGCGGTGAGGAAAGGGGCCAGCCATGGAGAATCATCGAAACCACGCGAATTGAGGCGGTCTTTGTCGTGCCTGGCGAACGGACCGGTATCCGCGAGGCCCACAGGCAGATCTGCGATCCGCATCGCGGCCTGTAGGTCTGCCAGCGGCGACGCACCTCGGCGTGCCTCTGCGACCGCTCGCGCCCACCTATTGCGGGACTCGTCCTGCGGTCCGCCGGCCTGCGTCTGGACGAATCGCGCGAGCACCATGACCGCGAACATGCTCACGAGATCGTCGCGAGTGTCCCGACCTTGCTGGAAAGGTGCGTATGCACGCCAGATTCGTTCGGCGACGTCGGATGCGGTGTAGCGAGTATCGATGTTTCCCACTCCTGAACCTCTCTGCCTCGGAGGGTGACCTACGCCAAATGCACGATGACGTAGGCCGCTGCCGCGACCAAGATCAACAAGCTGAGTCGCAGCGTCATGTCTGCGCTCTGCATCGCCTTGCCCAGCAACTCGACGAACCTCTTCACTCCGACACTCCCAGCTGTCCTCTGCGCAGCAATGCTGCGCATTTGGGTTGGATGATGATGCTCTTGTGAAAACATGCCCGCCCGGCAAAGGTGTTCGAGTGAGAGGGCGCTGTCGTTCGAGAAGATAGCACCCGGCTGGAGAGTGGGACGGCAGCGATATTAGGCCACCGTTCCGCGCGGGATCCATGCGCAGTATGTCTGCGCAAAAAGTAAAGCACTTCCTGTGCTGGTAGCGATGGTGGTCGATAGGTGCCACGCGTAGGGAGGGCCGAAGGGCGGTGATGTAAATCACAACTGAGCGGTGTGTGCGCTCGTGCATCGTCGACGCCCCTGGGCGAACGCTGCTACAGCGACTACGACGCTGTTGGGTATCGGTCAAATCGGAAAGTTCGCGGCTCTGGGCACTTTCGGCCTGAAGCTTCTGCTCCGGGTGGGCCGTCCCTGGCGAATGAGACCAGGTGGTCCCGTCAACGAGGGCTGCCCACGAGCCTCGCGACCTGCGGTCTCCGCCCTGGACCCGCCGGAAATTCGCGGAACGCTAGCAAGTAGTCGGTGACCTCTGGGGGTGAGCTACGAGTCGACCGGGCAAACGCGGTGGTGGCGGTCCCACCAGACGACATGAAAGACCGGGCCAATCATGTAGCCCCACGATCGATTCAGATTGCCGTGTCGGAGGCGGAAGACTTCTGATACCGCAATTTCCAGTTCTTCCAGCCGTTTTTGCGCAGCAGGGCAGATGGTTTCGATCGACTGGCTGTGATGGAGTCGGCGAGTCTTGTTCTTCGAATTGAAAGTCTGTGCCTTGACTTCGCGCCAGGAAAGCCCGGACATTTGCGCAAGCAGATCGAGGATGTCCTTTGCCTCTTTCGGTGCGAGGTGCCAATCCCACTCGCCCGCGTATTCATGATCGATGGACTGCGCCGACCATCGAAAGCGCTCATCATCGATGGGAATCGGCCGCGCCTCCGGCAAACTTTTGCCTCGACCTGCGGGAGCTTCCACGCGACCCAGTCGCTTGCGCTTGTTGTTTTCTCCCATCTGACAGATCAGACGGCCTCGGCCTCGGTCAGACCCCCGAAGAATTCTTGCATAAGATCCATCGAGATCTCACGAGAGGATCCAGCGCCATCCGCCAGACCATCCCGAGTCTCAACCCACGGCCTCTCGCCATGTGTCTTATCGCTAAGTTGCTGGCCGGTCAGCTTTCCATACGACGCGAGGACTGCATCGACCGTCTCCCGCTGGTCTTCTGTCAGCCGATCAGGATTACCGGAGGGCCACTCCGAGACCTGGAAACGGCCGCGATGAGTATCGAACAATTCGTAGCAGACTGGCCCGTTGGCCCATGCGCGGAACGTTTCGGGGAACAGCGGCAGACCATCCCAGGCAAGTGACCATCCCTGGCTGTAGTAGCAGAGCTTCTGCAGCTTCATCGTGGTCATCGGCGCAGATTGGCGAAGAATGTATGCGGCTACATCGTGCACGCTGGTCATTGCTGCCACCCTCCCCTCGCTTGGTCACCTGCCAGTATAGGCGGTCGGTATGACGGTCCGGCCCTGGCAGGGCACGGCGTGATTAACCGTATTTGACCCGTACTCCGGTGCCCCCGGCAGGATTCGAACCTGCGGCCTACCCTTTAGGAGAGGGTCGCTCTATCCCCTGAGCTACGGAGGCGGACCCGGTCAGACTACCGGGTGGTGATCGTGGGGGGCTACAGCGGCTGGTCGGCGGGGGATGCCGCGGGGTAGGTGTCGTAGGCGGTGGGGTCGAAGTGGCGGGTTTTGCGGTGGAAGAGGAGGGTGGCGCCGGGCCAGTTGTTGGTGATGCGGCCGGAGGCGTTGCGGTACCAGCTGGAGCAGAGGTTCCAGGGAGTTCGGGCGAGGCGGGGTTGGAGCCAGTCGTCCCAGGACTGTTCGGCGGTGGGGCGGGCGGCTATCGCTGTGCCGGGGTGGGTGGAGAGGTGTTGCACTGCTTGGCGGATGTAGCGGGCCTGGCATTCCAGCATGTAGATGATGGAGCCGGAGCCTACGTTGGTGTTGGGGCCGTACATGAGGAACATGTTCGGGAAGGCGGGGACCGATATGCCGAGGTAGGCGCGGGCGCCTTCGGGGGACCAGACGTCGGTGAGTTTGCGGCCGCCTGCGCCGGAGACAGTCATGGGGGCCAGGAATTCGGTGCCCTTGAAGCCGGTGCCGTAGATGATCACGTCGGCCTCGTGGTGTACGCCGTCGGTGGTGCGTAGGCCGGTGGGGGTGATCGCTTCTATCGTCGTCGTTTCTACCGTGACGTTGGGCTGGGTCAGGGCGGGGAGGTAGTCGTTGGAGAACAGGGCGCGTTTGCAGCCGGGGGCGTAGTCGGGGGTCAGTGTGGCGCGTAGTTCGGGATTCGGAACCTGATGGGCGCGATAGCGATTCGCGATCGCCACGGCCGGGCCCCGGAGCCACTGCGCATCCGTGAGGGCCAGGGCCATCACTTCGAAGAACAGCCAGATCGCGAAGCGTTCGGCCAGTTGGGTGATGGGGAAGCGGCGGAACATCTTGTGGTGCCGCGGGGTGTATTCGGTGTCGAATTTCGGGAGGATCCAGGCGGCGGAGCGCTGGAAGAGGGTGAGGTGGCCCACCTGGGGCTGGATCTGCGGAATGTATTGGATCGCACTGGCTCCCGTGCCGATGCAGGCCACTCGTTTGCCGGTGAGGTCGATCTCGTGGTTCCACTGCGCCGAGTGGAAGGCGGGGCCCGAGAAGGTGCCTACGCCAGGGATATCGGGGAGTGCGGGGCGGGAGAGCTGGCCGACTGCGGGGATCAGGATGTCGGCGGTGAGGGGGTCGCCGGTGGTGGTGCGGATCTTCCAGATTCCCTGCGCCTCATCGAATTCCGCGTCCGTTACCTCGGTGCCGAAGCGGATCCGCGAGATCAGGTCGTATTCCGTTGCCACGCTTCGGATGTAGTCGTGGATGTCGCGTTGTTCCGAAAACCGCCGGGGCCAATCGGTTTTCGGGGCGAAGGACCATGAGTACAGGGGGGAGGGGACGTCGCAGGCGGCGCCGGGATAGGTGTTCTCGCGCCACACCCCGCCGAGGTCCGCGGCGCGCTCGACGATCGTGAAGGTGTCGATGCCCGCTCGCCGCAGTTCCAGGGCCATGCCGAGGCCGGCGAAGCCGGCGCCGATGATCAGGATGGAGGGGGTGGTGCTCATGTCTCGAGGGTAGGCCCGTGACCCGGGCTTCCGAAGAGATCCGGGGCCACCGATCGATATTTCCGGCCAGTCGCCTTTCCGGCCGGAGCTTCGACTATTCTCGCCGGATGTGACCGGTTTCACTCGATGTGGGGCCGGGCCGAAGGAGGACTGACACGCATGTTGAGCACGATGCAGGACGAGCAGCTGTCGCTGGCGACCCTGTTGCGGTACGCCGCCACGTTCCAGGGGGACTCCACGGTCTCCACCTGGACCGGGGACGGGGTACGCACCCAGACCTATCGCGAGCTGGGTGCTCTGGGTGCGCAGCTGGCGCACGCGCTGCGGGGCCTGGACATCGGCATCGGGGACCGGGTCGGCACATTCATGTGGAACAACAACGAACACATGGCCGTGTACGCGGCGGTGCCCGCGATGGGTGCCGTGCTGCACGCGCTCAACATCCGGCTGTTCCCGGAGCAGCTGGTCTACGTCGCGAACCATGCCGAGGATCGGGTGGTCATCGTGGACGGGTCGCTGGTTCCGATGTTCAACCAGTACCTGCCGTCGCTGCGGACGGTGCGGCACGTGATCGTCGTCAACGGGGACGCGGGGACCGTGCAGGCGCCGGCGGGGGTGACGGTGCACGCGTGGGCCGAGCTGCTGGATGGGCAGCCGACGGAGTACGACTATCCGGTGCTCGACGAGAAGTCGGCGGCCGGGATGTGCTACACCTCCGGGACCACCGGGGATCCCAAGGGTGTCGTCTACTCGCATCGGTCCAACTGGCTGCATGCCATGCAGGTGATCTCGCCGAACGGGATGGGGTTCACCGCGTCGGACAATGTGCTGGCGATCGTGCCGCTGTTCCACGCCAATGCCTGGGGGCTGCCGTACGCGGCGATGATGTCCGGCGCCAATCTGCTGATGCCCGACCGGTTCCTGCAGCCGGGGCCGCTGTTGCAGATGATGGCCGCGCAGCGGCCCACCTTCGCGGCCGCGGTGCCGACTATCTGGGGTGGCGTGCTGGCCCAGCTGGATGCCGCGCCCCAGGACATCGCGCATCTGCGCACGGTCGTGGTCGGCGGGTCGGCGCTGCCGCCGGCGATGATGCACGCCTTCCAGGAGAAGTACGGTGTGCGGCTGCTGCACGCCTGGGGGATGACCGAGACCTCCCCGCTGGGCAGCGTCTCGCATGCGCCGACCGGTACCTCGGGCGAGGAGGAGTGGGAGTACCGCTACAGCCAGGGGCTGTTCCCGGCCTCGGTGCGGGCCCGGCTGGTCGGCGACGACGGTGCGGTGCTGCCCAACGACGGTAAGGCCGTCGGCGAGCTGGAGGTGCGCGGGCCGTGGATCACGGCGTCGTACTACTCGCCGGACGGTTCCCCGGTCGATCCGGACAAGTTCGACGACGGCTGGCTGCGGACCGGTGACGTCGGCAAGATCACCCCGAACGGCTATCTCACGCTGGTCGACCGGTCGAAGGACGTGATCAAGTCCGGCGGTGAGTGGATCTCCTCGGTCGATCTGGAGAACGCCATCATCGGGCATCCGGCCGTCGCGGAGGCGTCGGTGATCGGCATTCCCGACGCGAAATGGGACGAGCGGCCGCTGGTCGCGGTCGTGCTCAAGGAGGGCGCCACCGCGGCGCCGGCGGAACTGCGCGACTTCCTCGCCGACAAGTTCGCGAAATGGCAGCTGCCGGAATACTGGACGTTCATCGACGAGGTGCCCAAGACCAGTGTCGGCAAATTCGACAAGAAGCGGCTGCGGGCCCGGTACGCCGACGGGGAGCTGGAGGTCGTGAAGCTCTGACGGTCGCGGGCGGGACGGGCCGGGGACGGATACCCTGGGCCCCGTCCCGCCGTCGGCGGCGTGGGGGAAGGAGTACCGGCTCGTGGATCTGCTGCGCGCTCTGGGCAGACGGGCCTGGACGGAAGCCGAATATCTGCGGTGGTGCGCGGCCGCGGGGCTGGTCGGCCCGCGTTCGGCCGGTGCCGTTCCGGCGGCGGCCGGCGCGCTGTTTCGATACGGCAGTCTCGTTGCGGCGCTGAGCTTTTCGGCGCAGCGCTGTGGTGGCCGGGCGGCGCTGATCGACGAGTCGGGGGCATTGAGCTACACCGAGGTCGACGATCGGTCCACCCGGCTGGCCAACGAATGGCGCAAGCGCGGGCTGCGCGCGGGGGAGACCGTGGCGCTGCTGGTCCGCAATCATCGCGGACTGTTCGACGCTCTGTTCGCCGCGGCCAAGTGCGGAACGCGAATCCTGTTGCTGAATCCCGATTTCACGGGTCCGCGGCTGTCCGAGGTCGCGGTGCGCGAGCGGGTGGATCTGCTGGTCTACGACCAGGAGTTCGAGTCGGCGCTCGGTACGTTGAGTCCGCGCCGCGGCGCGTATCGGGCCTGGACCGAGTCCCCGCAGTTGCGCAGCCTCGAAACCCTCATCGCCGCAGGGTCTTCCGAGCCGCTGCCGGTGCCGGCCGAACTGGCGCGAGTGGTGTTGCCCGACGGCAGTATCGCGGCCGGGGCGCAGGCGTGGTCGCTGCAACCGGTGGGGGCGTTGCTGAGCCGGGTGCCGTTGCGCGCCCGGGAGGTCACGGAATGTCCGGTGCCGCTGTTCCATTCGCTGGGTTTCGCGATGGCGCTGCTGTCCGTCGGCCTGGGATCGACGCTGGTGATCCGGCGGCGCTTCGAACCGCGCCGGGTGCTGGAGAGTATGGCGCGCAATCGGGCCACCGCGCTGATCGTGGCGCCGGTGATGCTGTCGCGGCTCACCGATCTGGATCCGCTGTCGTTCGCCGAGCGCGATCTGTCCGCCCTGCGGGTGGCGCTGGTGGGCGGCTCGCGGCTCGGCGGTGAGCTGTGCCGCCGCACCGCGCATCGGCTCGGTCCGGTGCTGTATCACGTCTACGGATCCACCGCGGCCGGTTGCGTCGCGGTCGCCACGCCCGCCGATCTCGCGGCCGAACCGCGTTGTGCCGGAAGGCCGCTGGCCGGCACGGTGGTGCGGATCGCCGACGAGTCCGGCGCCGCGCTGCCGGTCGGCGAAACCGGCCGCATCCTGGCCGGCAACACCGTGCCGGCCGGTGCGGACCGGTTGGTGCCCACCGGCGATCTCGGCCGTTTCGATGCCGCCGGACGGCTGTTCGTGGCGGGCCGGGCCGGCGGGCCGACCGGCTCGGGCAATACCGTCGTCTCGGAGGATTCGCGCAGGTAGACTTCGCCGCCGAACGGCTCGGCAGCCGGAATCCGGCACTTCGTATCCGATCCGCCGAATCCGTTTCCGGACGCGGCGGCACCGAATATTCTGTTCCAGACCTGCGGCGAAGAGGAAAGCGATGTCGGACAGCCGAACCGGGGCCGACTCCCGGATGTCGACCACGATCGACGTCACGGTGCCGCATCCGGCCCGGGTCTACGACTATCTGCTGGGCGGCCGCGACCACTACCCGCCGGATCGCACGCTCGGCGCCGCGATCATCGCCGATGTGCCCGACGTCCAGGTCGCCGCGCGGGCGAATCGCGCATTCCTGGGACGCGCGGTGCGTTGTCTGGTGAGCGAATGGGGGATCACGCAATTCCTCGACATCGGCACCGGAATTCCGACCGCGGGTAATACGCACGAGGTGGCGCAGGCGCTGGATCCGGCGGCCCGGGTGGTCTACGTCGACCACGACCCGATCGTGATGGTGCACGCGCGGGCACTGCTCAAGGGCACGCCGCAGGGGCGGACCGCGTTCATCCATGCGGATCTGCGCGATCCGGAGTCGATCCTGACCGATCCGGCCTTCACCGCGAATCTGGATCCCGCACGGCCGGTGGCGATCATGCTGGTCGCCATCATGATGTACATCCTCGACACGGACGGCCCGCAGGCGATCGTCGCGCGCCTGCTGGACGCGGTGCCGGCCGGAAGTTGTGTGGTGATAACCCATTTGACCGGGGATGCGAATCTGCGCGGCGTGCTGCGCATCGTCGAACTGGGCCGGCGCAGCGGCCTGGAACAGTGCGCGCGCAATCGCGCCGAATTCGAGAGTCTGTTCGCCGGTACCGAATTGGTGGCGCCGGGCATCGCCCCGGTGTCGGCCTGGCGGTCGGATCTGGCCGGTACCACCGAGGTCGATCGCGCGGGTGCGGCCGACTCCGCACTGCTCTGGGCGGGGGTCGGCCGCAAGTGCTGACCCCGGCGCGCGGGCCTCGCCGGGACGGGGCCCGCTACCGGGTGGTCAGCAGTTGCGCAGCTCCGGGCTCTGGTTCAGCAGCTGGGCCCGGGTGGAGATGAAGGTGGAGTAGGTGTCGCCGCCGACGGAGGTCAGTGGGAAGGCCGCCACCCGGTGACAGTTCTGGAAGGCGAGTTTCACGCCGAAGTGCCGCTCCAGGCCGCCGCGGATGGCGTCGGAGGCCAGGGCCCGCAGCAGCTGGCCGCGGGCCACCTCGTCGGGCGGGGCGACCAGGTTGTCCGCGTATTCGTCCGTGCCCGTACGCAATTCGGACACCACGCGGCTGACCACTTCGTAGGCGTAGGGCAGTGAGTTCCGGACGCAGTCGACGAATTCGTCGTCCGAGACCTCACCGCGTTCGGCACGTTCGAGCAGCGCGGATGGAACGTCCAGTGACATAACGCTCTCCTTGTGGGATGGCGGATGATGTCACTCGATTCTAAACGAAAAACGTTGTCAACAAGACTGGAACCTCTGTGAAAGTGCCGCTTCCAGAGCATCTTTCGTTTCGCGCGCAAGCCGGGTGACCAACTCGGCGGCGGGCGTGTCGGTGCTGAGCGGATGGGTCTGTCCGGACCACATATTGATGTTTTCGGCATCACCAGCAGCCCGTGCGGCCTGCCGCAGCGGACCGGTGGCGTAATGGATCTCGGGATATGCCGACGGCGCGTCGGGGTGTCCGACGATGAATTCGTTGCGCAGGCCGCGCGCCCGGCGGCCGGTGAATGCGCGCGTGAGCATCGTCGGGGTGTCGAGGACCAGCGCCTCGCGGTGCGCCGGCACCGTCCCGGCCTCGGGGCAGCGCAGGAATGCGGTGCCCAGTTGGGCGGCGGCGGCCCCGGCCGCGAGTACCGCGGCGATCGCGGCGCCGGTGGCGATCCCGCCGGCGGCGACGACCGGCGCCTCGACCGCGGCCGTGAGCAGTTGCAGCAACGCCAGGGTGGACAGCGGATCGCATTCGTCGTCGGCCGGTGCATCGGTGAAACCCGCACGGTGCCCGCCGGCCTCGGCGCCCTGGGCCACCAGCACATCGGCCCCGGCCCCGAGCGCGAACCGGGCCTCCGCGACCGCGGTGACGGTCACCCACACCTCGATGCCGGCCGCGTGCAGCCGCGCGATCTCGGCCGCCGCCGGGCAGCCGAAGGCGAACGACGCCACCGGAACCGGTTCGGCGATCAGCGCGTCGAGTTTGGCGTCCCAGTCGTCGGTCGCGAATCGCGCCTCGCCGAGCGGGAATTCGCGGCCGAGCCGGTCGAGGTATCCGGCGTACCGATCCGGCGGCGTGGGCGTGCCCGGCACGAACAGGTTGACGCCGAACGGCGCCCGGGTTGCTGCCCGGATGCGGGCGATCCGCCGGGACATCTCGGTGGCGTCGAGGTAGCCCGCGGCGAGGAAGCCGAGCCCGCCCGCGTCGGAGACCGCCACGGCCAGCTCCGGAGTGGACGGGCCGCCCGCCATCGGGGACAGCACGATCGGAATCCGCACATCATCGAGGATCATGCCCACAGTGTTACTCCCGGGATTGCCTGTTCCGGGACCGCCACGGGTGCTGATTCCGCTCCTACCTGCCGTTATTTCAGAAGGTTGCGAAATGGTCACGACAGAGTACAGTTTCTGTCACAGCGGATGCCGAATCGTTATCGAATCCTGAGTTTGGATCGCTGATCCCCCTGAGGGATTCGAGATTCGGCAGCACACCGAAGTTTGACCGACGCTAGGACGAGCCTTGCCGCAGCACCGTGTTACCGCGAGTTCCGTATCCGTGAAGGAATTGTTGGAGGACCTGCGTGCCGAGGGTGGAGCGGGTCGGGCTCCGCGTCGCCGTCCCGAGCCGCGTACTGGCGATCGCATGCGGATGGCCGCCGGCGCCGCGGTGGCGGCGGGTGCGCTGATCGGCACCGCCGCGCAGATCGCGCAGGCCGCACCGCTTTCCGGCTACGACACCGATACGGTGGAGCCGGCCGCCGCGGCCGCCGCGCCGCAGGCAGCCGAGATCGCCGCCCCGCAGGCGAGCGAGATCGCCGATGCCACAACCGATGTCGCCACCGAGACGTCCCCCTTCGGGCTGCAGAATCTGCCGCCCGAGGTCGCGGGCCCGCTGGCGCAGGCCGAGCAGGTCATCAAAAACCTGCAGCAGCAAGCGGTTCCGGCCGCCACCGTGCGGCCGGTCGCCGGTGACATGACCTCCGGATACGGCGCCCGGTGGGGCGCCTTCCACTACGGTGTCGACTTCGCCGATTCGATCGGCACTCCTATTCATTCCGTCGAGAGCGGCACGGTGATCGACGCCGGGCCCGCCTCCGGATTCGGATTGTGGGTCCGCGTGCAGCACGACGACGGGACCACCGCCGTCTACGGGCACGTCAACGAAATACTGGTCCAGGTCGGGCAGCGGGTGAACGCGGGCGATGTGATCGCCACCGTCGGCAACCGCGGCGATTCCACCGGACCGCATCTGCATCTCGAGATCTGGGATCCCGACGGTTCCCGGATCGATCCGCAGCCGTACCTCGCGGCCAGGGGGGTTGTTCTCTCGCAACAGCAATGGGGTCCCGGACAGGAATAAAGACAATGGTGGGAATCGGAGTAGCCGTCCGTCAGCAGCACAGCCTGGTGACGACCAACGGCTCGATGAGTTTGACGAGTTTTCAGCAGCTGTTCGAGCATGATTCCCCGCACGGGCGCACCTATGCGGCGCTGGTGGCACATCCGCGTTCCACGCTCGCGGAATTGGCGGCCCATCTGGACCGCCCCGCCAACGCCGTCGCCGCCTCGCTCGAGGCATTGTGCGAGATGCAGGCCGCGGTGCGCATCGACACCAACGGCGTCGCCGTCTGGGATGCGCACGCTCCGGAAGTGTTGTCGGAGGCCGAATCCCGGCGCCGGCAACAGGAGATCGCGCGGATGCACGCGGCCGCGGCCCGGCTCGGCGAGACCTTCCGCTCGGTGCGGCGTTCGTCGCGCGGTGCGGGTTCGACCGCCCCGATCTACGAGATCCGGGACATGGTGGGCGAATTCGAGGAATTACAGCAGTCCGCGCGCAGCGGCGTGCGGCTGGTGGAACGCGGCCCGTTCCTCTGCGAGGGCGAGCGCGCGGAGCGACTGTTCGAGCTGAAGTCGGCGCGTATCGGTGCCGGCGTCCGCTATCAGACGCTCTATCAGGACAACATCTATCAGGACGCGGACCGGCTGCGGTTCGCGTTGTCCACCAATTCGGCCGGGGCGCAGGCGCGTACCCTGCCCGATCCGCCGCTGAAGGTGATCATCGCCGACGGCGAGCGGGCGGCGCTGATGCTGCATCACGACGAGCGCCGCGGCGATCCGATCGGCCTCCGGATCGGTGCTTCGCCGATGCTGGATCTGCTGATCCACACCTTCGACGTGCTCTGGGCGATGGCCGCGCCGATCTCGGTCAATCCGAACGAGCCACTGGAGGAACGCGACCGCGCCATCCTCACACTGATGGGTCTGGGCGCCACCGACGACACCATCGCGCGCCGGTTGGGTATGTCGCGGCGGACCGTGGTGCGGCGCACCGCGGCTCTGCTGGAGCGACTGGGCGCCAGTACCCGCTTCCAGGCCGGCGTCCAGGCGATGCGACGGGGCTGGCTGTAGGCGGAATGCCGGACTGTACACCAGCGGGAACGTGGTGTGAAATACATTCGTGCGAGATGGGGGTCCGTCCGGTCCGCCCGTGGCGGGCCCGGCGATTCGCGGGGCGGCGGGCGGTACCACACTGTCGCGTCGCCTCTACGAACTCGCCGACGGGGATCCCGGTCGGCCCGCGGTACTCGCGGCCGACGGTGTGCTGGACTACGCCGAACTGGCCGCGCGCGCATCGCGGCTGGCCCGCCTGCTGATCGATCGTGGCGCCGGCCCGGGTGCCGGTGTCGCGGTCCGGCTGGATCGGGGGCCCGATCCGGTGCCGGTGATCTGGGCGGTATTGGTGGCTGGGGCGGCGGTGCTGCCGATGTGCTCGGCGGCGGTGATGCCGGTATGTCCGGCCGGACCACCCGGGCCGTTCGCCCGCGCCGGGGTGACCGCGGGCGCGGCCGTGCGGCCGGACTGGCTGGTACTCGACGATCCGATCGTGGTCGGCGGCCTCGCGGGCCGCTCGCCGCGGCCGGTCACCCATGCCGCCCGCATCCGGCCGCTGTGCGGTGCGGATCCGGCGGTCGTCGCGGACGGGATCTGCTGGAGTTTCGACGAGCTGGCCGTCCGGGCCGACCGGGTGGCCGCCACGGCGGGGACGGCGATCACGCCGGGGATCCTCGCGGCGGGGCCGGAGTGCGAATTGCGCTGGGCAGAGCGCGACATCGCCGGTAGAGCGGTCGCGGTCGCCGAGATCGTGGCCGCGGCGAGTGTCGGCGCGACCCTCGTCGTGATGTAGATCACGGTGTCGTACGGTACTCGCGGTAACGCGTTGCGGTGCCGCCGACGATGGATGATTCGAATGTCGCGACAGGTCGGACACCGGCATGTGACAGTGGTTGAGCGGGCATGTACTGTCCGGACAGTCCGCTGGACGCATCGCGGCTTGTGGCGTGGCGAGCAGATGCGAGGCGCCGAATCGTGCGCAGCCCGTAACCCTGCTCGGCGCCCGCATGCCGATGTCCATGTGTCGGGCAGGGACTGGTTGGCTACTCACGATATCGGAGCACTTGTGGACTGACGTATGGACTTCGGGGGTCGTCGGGAACTGCGTACGTTGGTTGTAACCCGAACGGTCGGCCGGGAAACCGGTGCCGGCGGACAACGCCGCGGCGATCGTTCGATCAGGTCGAGAGGTGAAGCACACGGATGGAAACTGCCGGTCGTTCTGCTCGCGGAAGTCGTCGTCGCCGGTCGAGCATTCCGCTGTTCGGGCAGCTGCTCACCGCCGCGGTCGAGTCCGCGGCCGACTCGGTGGCCGTTCGCTACGCGGATGCCGGGAAGCCGGAATCCGTCCGTGAGCTGACCTATCGAGAGCTCGACGAGGCCTCGTCGCGGCTGGCCCGGGAGCTGATCGACCGCGGTGTCGGCGCCGGAGATGTGGTGGCCATCGGCATCGCCCGCTCGCCGGAATCCGTGCTGGCGATCTGGTCCGTCGCCAAGACCGGCGCCGCCTACGTCCCGGTGGATCCCGCCTATCCCGCCGACCGGATCGCGCACATCGTCTCCGATTCCGGTGCGGTACTGGGCCTCACCACCGCGGCCCATCGGCCCGCGCTCGGCGCGGGCGTGCCGTGGCTGGTGCTCGACGACGGGGTGGCGAGCGTGTCGATCGCGGCCCGACCGGCGCATCCGATCTCCTACGCGGACCGGACCCGCCCGGTGACCGAGCAGCATCCGGCCTATGTCATCTACACCTCGGGTTCGACCGGGCGGCCGAAGGGCGTGGTGGTCACCCACACCGGTCTGGGCGGGCTGGTCGCCGCGGAGCGCGAGCATTACCGCGTCGACGCGAATTCCCGTGTGCTGCACGTCTGTTCGCCGAACTTCGACGTCTCGGTGCTGGAGCTGCTGCTGACCTTCTCGGCCGGCGCGACGCTGGTGGTGTCGCCGCCGTCGGTGTTCGGCGGTTTCGAACTCGCGGATCTGCTCCGGCGCGAACGGGTGTCGCACATGCTGATCACCCCCGGCGCGCTGGAGTCGGTGGATCCGGCCGGGCTGCCCGATCTGCGTGTGGTGGTGGTCGCCGGTGACCGCTTCGGCCCCGAACTGGTGGCCCGCTGGGCCCGCGACGGGCGGCTGTTCCACAACGGCTACGGCCCCACCGAGGCGACCATCCTGGCCACCTCCACCGCACCGCTGGCCGGGGATACGCCGATCACCATCGGCACCGCGGTGCCCGGCGTCGGCGCCTTCGTCCTGGACGGCCGGCTGCGGCCGGTGCCGGCGGGTGTGGTCGGCGAGTTGTACCTGGCGGGACCGGCACTGGCACAGGGCTATCTGAATCGGCCGGGGTTGACCGCCGAGCGGTTCGTCGCCGACCCGTTCGAGGCCGGTGCGCGGCTGTATCGCACCGGTGATCTGGTGCGCCGCAACGAATCCGACGGCACCATCGAATATCTGGGCCGGTCGGACTTCCAGGTCAAGATCCGGGGCTTCCGGATCGAGCTGGGCGAGATCGACAATGCCCTCACCGCTCATCCCGACGTCGACTACGCGGTGACGATCGGCCGCCAATTGCCTTCCGGCGCCACGGCTCTGGTGTCCTATATGCTGCCGCGCACCGATGCGGTGATCGATGTGGCAGCGCTGACCGACTTCCTCGCGGAGACGTTGCCCGCGTACATGATCCCGGCATCGATCATGCTGCTGGACGAGATCCCGCTGACCCCGGTCGGCAAACTGGATCGGGCCCGGCTGCCGCAGCCGCGGTTCGCGGTGCGGGAGTTCCGCGCGCCGTCGACGCCGGTGGAGGAGATCGTCGCGGACGTGTTCGCGGCGCTGTTGCTCGGCGACGACGAGGCGCGGGTGGGCGCCGACGACGACTTCTTCGAACTGGGCGGTAATTCGCTGCTGGCGGCGCAGGCCGCCGCCCGGATCGGCGCCGCGCTGGGTGCGCGGGTTCCGGTGCAGACGCTGTTCGAGACCCCCACGGTGGCCGCGCTGGCCGAGCGGGTGGAGCGGCACGCCGGCGCCGGGGCCGGGCAGCAGTTGCGGCCGATGCCGCGCCCGGAACGGATCCCGCTGTCCTACGCGCAGCAGCGGATGTGGTTCCTGAACCGCTTCGATCCCGCGGGCGGGGTCAACAACATCCCGATCGCGGTGCGGCTGACCGGACGGCTGGACGTGCCCGCGCTGCGGGCGGCGGTCCGCGATCTGGTGCAGCGGCACGAGGTGCTGCGCACGGTGTACCCGGATCTCGACGGCGACGGCTACCAGCTGGTGCTGCCGCTGTCGGATCCGCGTGCGGTACCGGAACTTCCGGTGCTCGAGGGCGCCGACGCCGAACTGCCCGCCCTGATCGCGGCCGCGGTCACCGAGGGGTTCGACGTGACCACGGCCCCGCCGCTGCGGCTGCGCGCGATCCGGCTCGCCGAGGCCGATCACGTGCTGGTGTGCGTGGTGCACCACATCGCGGGCGACGGATTCTCGATGGCCCCGCTGACCCGGGACCTGATGACCGCCTACCTGGATCGGCTGCGCGGCGGTGCGCCGGAGTGGGCCCCGCCCGCGGTGCAGTACGCCGACTACGCGCTGTGGCAGCGCGAGACCCTGGGCGCCGAGGACGATCCGGAATCGCTGCTGGGACAGCAGATCGCCTTCTGGCAGCGCGAATTGGCGGCCCTGCCCGAGCAATTGGATCTGCCGACCGACCGGGTCCGCCCGGCGGTGGCCTCCAACCGCGGCGCGACCGTCGACTTCGAGATTCCGGCCGAGGTGCATTCCGGCCTGAACGAGCTTGCGCACCAGAACAATTCGACGCTGTTCATGGTGCTGCACGCGGCGCTGGCGGTGCTGCTGGCGCGGCTGTCGGGTACCCGCGACATCGCGGTCGGTACCCCGGTCGCCGGGCGCGGCGACGCGGCGCTGGACAACCTGATCGGCATGTTCGTCAACACCCTGGTGCTGCGGACCGCGGTCGAGCCGGGAACCAGTTTCGAGGAGCTGCTGACCCGGGTGCGCCGCGGCGACGTGGAGGCGTTCGGGCATGCGGACGTGCCGTTCGAGCGGCTGGTGGAACTGCTGGATCCGGCGCGGTCGGCGGCCCGGCATCCGTTGTTCCAGGTGATGCTGACCTTCCAGAACCTCACCGCGCCCCGGCTGGAACTGCCCGGCCTGGCCGTCTCGGCGGTGGATCTGGCGGTGCCGCTGGCCAAATTCGACCTGCAGCTGGCGGTGGCCGAGCGCACCGACGACCGCGGCGGCGCGCGCGGGCTGGCGGCGGCGTTCACCTACGCCACCGACCTGTTCGACGGCGCCACGGTGGCCGACTTCGCCGAACGGTTCGGCCGCCTGCTGGCCGCGGTGGTCACCAAACCCGGTATGGCCGTAGGCGATATCGACCTGCTGGCCCCCGGTGAGCGGGAACTCGTTCTGCACGAATGGAATTCGCCCGGCGTGAAGGTGCCGCCGGTGACGCTGGTCGACCTGATCGGCACCCAGGCCCGGCGCCGCCCGGCCGCGGCGGCGGTCCGCTACGGCGACACCACCCTCACCTTCGGGGAGCTGGCCGAACGCGCCGACCGCATCGCGCGGGCGCTGATCGCGCGCGGCGTGGGACCGGAATCGCTGGTGGCCGTGGCCGTTCCGCGCACCGAGCAGTTGCCGGCGGCGCTGCTCGGCGTACTGGTCGCGGGCGCGGGCTATCTGCCGATCGACACCACCTATCCGGCGCAGCGGCTCGAGTTCATGCTCGCCGACGCGGTGCCGGCCTGCGTGCTGACCACCGCCGAGGGCCGGGACTCGTTGCCCGCCACCGACATTCCGGTGGTGCTGCTCGAGGAGCTCGGCGACGGGCCCGGCGGGCCGGTGACCGACGCCGACCGGATCGCGCCGCTGCGACCGGAGAATCTGGCCTACGTCATCTACACCTCCGGCTCCACCGGTGTGCCCAAGGGCGTCGGGGTCAGCCACGGCAACGTGCTGGAGCTGTTCGCGAACACCCAGCTGCGCTTCGACTTCGACGAGACCGACGTGTGGACGTTGTTCCACTCCTTCGCCTTCGACTTCTCGGTGTGGGAACTGTGGTGCGCGCTGGCCAACGGTGGCGCGGTGGTGGTGGTCGACTATCTGACCTCGCGGTCGCCAGAACTGTTCCGGGAGTTGCTGGTTCGCGAACAGGTCACCGTGCTCAACCAGACGCCGTCGGCGTTCTACCAGCTCGCCGAGGTCGATCGCGCGGCCTCGTCGGCCGGTGAGGGCGTGGCCGGCGTCGGCAAGTTCGCGCTGCGGTACGTGATCTTCGGTGGCGAGGCGCTGGATCTGCGTCAGCTGCAACGCTGGTACGAGCGGCACGGCGTGGACGCGCCGCAGCTGGTCAACATGTACGGCATCACCGAGACCACGGTGCACGTGTCGTTCCTGGCCCTGGACGAGCTGCTGGCCGAACATCCGGCCAGCGTGATCGGCCGCGCGCTGCCCGGCCTCGACACCTATGTCCTCGACGACCGCACCCATCCCGCGCCGGTCGGCGTGGCCGGTGAGCTGTACGTGGCGGGTGCGCAGCTGTCCCGCGGCTATCTGGGCCGGCCGGGCCTGACCGCGGCGCGGTTCGTGGCGAATCCGTTCGGTGAGCCCGGTTCCCGGATGTATCGCTCCGGCGATGTCGGCCGCTGGGCCGGTTTCGGTGGCGAGGCGACCCTGGAGTACGCCGGGCGCAGCGATCAGCAGGTGCAGTTGCGGGGCTTCCGGATCGAACTCGGCGAGGTCGAGGCCGCGCTGCTGGCCTGCCCCGGCATCAGCCAGGCGGTGGCCGTGGTCCGCGCCGACGAGCACGCGGGCGATCGGCTGGTGGGCTACGTCGTCGGCGAGGCGAACGCCTCGCCGGATCAGGCGGTGACTGCCCCGGACCCGGCCGCGATCCGCGCGGCGGCCGGCGAATTCCTCACCGGCTACATGGTTCCCGACGCGATCGTGGTGCTGGACGCGCTGCCGCTGACCCCGAACGGGAAGTTGGACCGCAAAGCGCTGCCCGCACCGGAATTCGCCGGTTCGGCGGGTTACCGGGCGCCGGGCACCCCGATCGAGCAGGCCGTGGCCGAGGTCTTCGCGGGGTTGCTGCGCGGCGCCGACACCGGGCCCGGGGTCGGGCTCGACGACGACTTCTTCGCCCTCGGCGGCAATTCGTTGCTGGCCACCCGCGCGGTGGCCCGGATCAACGAGGCCCTGGATACCCGACTGGCGGTGCGCGAGCTGTTCGAGGCGTCGACGGTCGCGGCGCTGGCGGCGCGGATCGTGCCGGGCGCGGCGGCCGGTGCGGTACGGCCGAAGCTCACCGCGGTGCGCCGCCCGGCCCAGACCGCCGAACGGTCCCGGATCCCGTTGTCGCTGGCGCAGCAGCGGATGTGGGTGATCAACCAGCTCGATCCGCAGTCGCCCGCCTACAACATCCCGCTGGCGATCCGGCTGACCGGGACGCTCGACGTGCCGGCGCTGCGGGCCGCGGTCGCGGATGTGGTGGAACGGCACGAGGTGCTGCGCACCCGATACCCGGCCGACGGTACGGGCGGGCTGCCGTATCAGGAGATCCTGCCCGCGGCCGAGGCGCTGTCCGGCGGGCTGCCGGTGCGGACCGCGGCCGATCCGGTCGCCCGGATCGCCGAGTCGATGGGCACCGGATTCGACGTCACCACCACGGTTCCGGTGCGCGCCACCCTGATCCGGCTCGACGAGGCCGGCGCCGATCACGTGCTGGCGCTGGTGGTGCACCACATCGCCGGGGACGGCGCGTCGATGGCGCCGCTGGCCCGGGATCTGGTGACCGCCTACGTCGCTCGCGCGCAGGGTGGCGAACCCGGTTGGGCGCCACTGGAAGTGCAGTACGCCGACTACGCGGTGTGGCAGCGCACCGTGATGGGCCGCGAGGACGACGAGAACTCGCTCGCGGCAGCGCAATTGCGATTCTGGCGGGACACCCTCACCGGACTGTCGAGCAGCCCGGTGCTGCGGCCGGACCGGCCGCGGCCGGCGGTGCCGTCGATGTGTGGCGCGTCGGTCGGTTCGGTGGTGCCCGCGGCGGTGCACGAGGGCCTGATCCGCATTGCCCGCGACCACAATTCGTCGCTGTTCATGGTGGTGCACGCCGCGCTGGCGGCACTGCTGGCGCGGCAGTCGAACACTGCCGACATCGCGATCGGCACCCCGATCGCCGGTCGTGGCGAGCGGGTGCTCGACGATCTGGTCGGCATGTTCGTCAACACGCTGACCCTGCGGACCGCCGTCCGGACCGCCGACACCTTCGACGCACTGGTCGAGACGGCAAGGGAGACCGACCTTTCCGCCTTCGCCCACGCCGACCTGCCGTTCGAGCGGGTGGCCGAGGTGGTCGGCGGCGGCGCTCGCACGGCCACGGACAGTCCGCTGTTCCAGGTGGTGCTGTCGTTCCAGAACACCGAGCAGCCCAGCCTGGAGCTGCCCGGATTGACCGTCGCCGCAGTCGATTCCGATGCGGTGGCGGCGAAGTTCGATCTCCAGGTCACCGTGGAGCCGCGGCACACCGCCGACGGCGGCGCGGACGAGCTGATCACCGTGTTCACCTATGCCACCGACCTTTTCGAGGAGTCCACGGTCCGCGCGCTGGTGCGGCGGTTCGAACGGATCCTGACCGCGGTCGCGGCCGATCCGCAGATCGCGGTCGGCGCGATCGAACTGCGCGAAGACGACGAGGCCGGTCCGGTCGCGGCCGAGCGGCCCGACAGCGTCACCACGCTCGGCACCGCGCTGACCCAGGCGCTGACGGCGGCGGTCGAGGACGATCCGGAGGCCCCGGCGATCGCCGACGGCGAGGACGCGGTCGTCACCTATCAGCAGCTGGACGCGCGGTCGTCGCGGCTGGCCCGGGTGCTCATCGGCCGCGGCGTCGGACCGGGTACCGGTGTCGCGCTGCGGCTGGACCGCGGCGCCGAGGCCGCCGTGGCGGTGTGGGCGGTGCTGAAGGCCGGCGCCGCCGTGGTGTCCGCGGATACCACGGATCCGGAGATCCGGGCGGGCCTGACGGTGTCGGCGGTGCCGAGGGTGCACACAGCGGCGGCCCGGCCGGTCGGCGCCGGTATCGCCTGGCTGGCGCTCGACGATCCGGCGGTGGCCGCCGAGATCGCCGGGGAGTCGGCGCGGCCGGTCACCTATGCCAACCGCCTGCGCGCGCTGCGCGGCGCCGATCCGGCCTACGCCGGCGGCGGCCTGGTGCTCGGCTACGACGATCTGGCCGCCGCGGTGGATCGGCTGCGGGCCCGCACCGAACTGACCTACGAATCCCGCACCTTCCGGTCCGGGCCCGCCGAATCACCGGCCGGTTTGCTGGAACTGGTGGCGGCGGGCACCGCGGGCGCGGCGGTGGTGGTCGGCCCGGCCGAGCCCACCGGCGCCGCGCTGGCCGACGAGTGGGTGACCCATCTGATCGCCGATGCCGCCGGACTGGCCCGGATCGACCCGGAACCGATGGCGGATCTGCTGGCGGTCGTCGTCGAACAGGGTGCGGCGCCGGACGGATTCGGCGCCGCCGAGACCGTCCTGACGCTCGCCGAACTGCTGCCCGGGGCGGTAGCCGAACGTTGACGGACCGGAATTGACGGCCCATGGGGTGACCAGCCGGGCTCCGTATCGGAGAATGGTCGCCAGTACCGGATCGGGGCCACCCGATCCGGGCAGGTCAGCGCGGCGGTAACGCGAGTTGCCGGCGCGTGCGATGGATGCAGGTAGCGCTGCGAGGCGCAGGTACCGACGACAGGCAGGGTGAGACAGAGGTGGTTCGCGCGGTCGCACGGCGTTTCGTGGTTCGGGAAGTGGTGCCGGAATGACCCGCTCGACCCGTGTCCGGCCGACACGTACCCGCAGAGCGCGGGTGACCACCCTGCCGCAGCTCATGGCGACGGCGGTCGAGGCCGACCCGACCGGTCTCGCGGTCGTCCACGCCGACGCCGCCGCGACGCTCGCGGAACTCACGTATGCCGAACTCGACGAGCGATCGACCCGGCTGGCACGTTTGCTGATAGATCGCGGGATCGGTCCGGAAGATCTGGTCGCGCTCGGTATCCCGCGGTCGCTGGCTTCGGTGGTCGCGGTCTGGGCCGTGGCGAAGACCGGCGCCGGCTTCGTGCCGGTGGATCCGAACTATCCGGCGGACCGGGTCGCGCACATGGTCACCGATTCCGGTGCGGTGCTCGGCCTCACCGTCGAGGCCGTGCACGCCGACCTGCCCGCCGAGGTGCCGTGGCTGAGTATCGACGCCGCCGAGGTGGCCGCGCTGCTGGGCCGCTACCCGGCCGATCCGGTCACCTACGCCGACCGGCTGCGACCGCTGCGCGCCGAACATCCCGCCTACGTGATCTACACCTCGGGATCCACCGGCCGCCCGAAGGGCGTCGTGGTGACCCAGGCCGGATTGTCGAGCTTCTGCGACGAGCAGCGCGAGCGGTACCGCGTCGACGTCGACTCGCGGACGCTGCATTTCGCGTCGCCGTCGTTCGACGCCTCGGTGCTGGAACTGCTGCTGGCCGTCGGCGCGGGCGCCACCATGGTGGTCGCGTCGCCGTCGGTGTACGGCGGTGACGAGTTGGCCGCGCTGCTGCTGCGGGAAGGCGTCACGCACGCGTTCGTGACCCCGGCGGCGCTGGCCTCGGTGGATCCGGCCGGGCTGGACGAACTGCGCGTGGTAGTGGCCGGCGGCGAGGCGTGCCCGCCGGAACTGGTGCGGCGCTGGGTGATTCCGATCGACCCGAACGGAACCGGGATCGGTCCGGACAGTCCGGTCCGGGAATTCTTCAACGGCTACGGGCCCACCGAGACCACGATCATGACCAACATCAGCGATCCGCTGGTGCCGGGCGAGACCGTGACCATCGGGCGGCCGATCCGCAACATCACCGAATACGTACTGGACGAACGGCTCTCGCCGGTGCCGACCGGCGCGGTGGGGGAGCTGTACATCACCGGCGCGCAGCTCGCGCGCGGTTACCACCGCCGCCCGGGGCTGACCGCGGTCCGGTTCGTGGCCGATCCGTCCGGTGGCGGCGAACGGCTCTACCGCACCGGCGATCTGGTCCGGGAGACCGCCGACGGCAGCCTGGAGTACCTGGGCCGCAACGACTTCCAGGTGAAGATCCGTGGTTTCCGGATCGAGCTGGGTGAGATCGACGCGGTGCTGGCCGCGCACGGGACAGTGGATTTCGCCGTCACGCTGGGGCACACCCTCGACAACGACGCCACCATCCTGGTCTCCTACGTGCACGCCGCACCCGGTGCGGTGGTCGACACCGCCGAGCTGAGCGCGTTCGCCGAGCGCAGCCTGCCCGTGCACATGGTGCCGACGGTGCTGATGGAGCTGGCCGAGATCCCGCTCACCCCGGTCGGCAAGCTGGACCGGGCCGCGCTGCCCGCGCCGGTGTTGCAGACCCGCGAGTTCCGCGCCCCCAGCGGGCGACTGGAAACCGTGGTCGCCGAGGTGTTCAGCGAACTGCTCGGTCCCGCAACGACATTGGGCGCCGACGACGACTTCTTCGAACTGGGCGGCAATTCGCTGATCGCCACCCGGGCCGCCGCCCGGCTGGCCGCGCGGATCGGGGCCCGGGTCCCGGCCCGGCTGCTGTTCGAGGCCCCGACCGTGGCGGCGCTGGCGCAGCAGCTCGCGCCGCTCGAGGGCGCGGGCGCGCGACTGCCGCTGACCGCCGGGCCGCGGCCGGATCACATTCCGCTGTCGCCGGCGCAGCAGCGGATGTGGTTCCTCAATCAGTTCGAGCTGGGCGGGGATGCGCGCGGGGCGGGCGACAACATCCCGTTCGCGCTGCGGCTGTCCGGCCGCTTGGACGTGACGGCGCTGCAGAATGCGTTCGTCGACGTCATCGAGCGGCACGAGACGCTGCGCACGGTCTATCCGTCCGTCGACGGCATCGGCCATCAGGTGATTCTGCCGGTGGAGCAGGCGATTCCGGATCTGGAGCCGGCGCCGCTCGCGGAATCCGGGATCACCGACTGGTTGTCGCTGTACGCGCTCACCGGATTCGACGTCTCGGCCGAGATCCCGCTGCGGGTCGGTATCGCGCAGCTCGGCCCGGCGGAACATCTGGTCGTCGTGGTGGCGCACCACATCGCCGCGGACGGCGCCTCGATCGCGCCGTTCCTGCGGGATCTGCTGGTGGCCTTCCTGGCCCGCCGCAATCACGCGATCCCGTCCTGGACGCCGCTGCCGGTGCAGTACGCGGACTACACGCTGTGGCAGCGCGCGGTGCTCGGCGCGGAATCCGAGCCGGATTCGCTCGCCGCGCGCCAGGTCGAGTACTGGCGGACGGCGCTCACGGGCCTGCCGGACCGGCTGGACCTGCCGTCGGATCGGCCCCGGCCCGGGGTGCTGTCCGGGCGCGGCGCCGAATACGGCTTCACCGTCGACGCGGAACTGCACGGGCTGCTGGAGGAGCTGGCCCAGCGCAGCGGGACCACACTGTTCATGGTGGTGCACGCGGCCTTCGCGGTGCTGCTGGGCCGGATGTCGAACACCACCGATATCGCGATCGGCACGCCGGTCGCCGGCCGTGGCGAGGAGGGGCTGGACAACCTCGTCGGCATGTTCGTCAACACCCTGGTACTGCGCACCGAGGTGGATCCGCGGCGGCCCTTCGCCGATCTGCTCGCGACGGTGAAACAGACCGACCTGAGCGCGTTCTCGCATGCCGACCTGCCCTTCGAGCGGCTGGTCGAGGTGCTCGATCCGGTGCGTTCGCAGGCGCATCACCCGCTGTTCCAGGTGGCGCTGTTCTTCCAGAACCTGGACCGGCCCCGGCTGGCGCTGCCCGGCCTGACCGTGACGCCGATCGACTTCGACGGCGCCGCGGCGAAATTCGATCTCCAGCTGACCGTGGTGCCCGGCGAGCCCGGTTCCGGACTGTCGGCCGCGTTCACCTACGCCACCGATCTGTTCGACGAGCCGACCGTCGCGGCGCTGGCCGACCGGCTGGTGCGGGTCCTGGAGGCCGTCGTCGCCGACACCGCGCGGCCGATCGGCGACATCGATCTGCTGCAACCGGCCGAGCGGGTCCGAATCCTCTACGACTGGAACGACACTCGGTATCCGGTGGAGCCGGAACTGTTGCTGGACGGGTACCGGCGCACGGTCGCGGCGTTCCCGGACGCGATCGCGGTCGTGTACGAGGGCGAGGAGCTGACCTACACCGAATTCGACGCCCGGGTGAATCAGCTGGCCCGGCTGTTGATCTCGCGCGGGGTCGGGCCGGAGACGCTGGTGGGCCTCGCGATCCGCCGTTCGGTGGATCTGGTGGTCGGCCTGTACGCGATCGTCGCGGCCGGTGGCGCCTATGTGCCGCTGGATCCGGACCATCCGCGCGAGCGCATCGCGCACATCCTCGACACCGCGCGCCCGGTGTGCGTGGTGACCACCGTGACCGACAGCGCCGCGATCCCGGACGGCACCGCGCTGCTGCGGGTGGACACGATGGATCTGGGCCGCTTCGATCCCAGCCCGATCCGGCCGGCGGAGCTGCTGCGGCCGCTGCGGCGCGACAACCCGGCGTACGTGATCTTCACCTCCGGCTCCACCGGCCGCCCCAAGGGCGTCGCGGTCAGCCACGCCGCCATCCACAATCAGGTCACCTGGATGCTTGCGGCCTATCCGCTGGGCACCGGCGACGTGTACCTGCAGAAGACCGCCACCACCTTCGACGTGTCGCTGTGGGGCTGGTTCCTGCCGCTGGCCGCCGGCGCGAAACTCGTGGTGGCCACCCACGACGGGCACCGGGATCCGGTGTACGTATCGGAAACCATTGCGGCGCAAGAGGTCACGGTCACCGACTTCGTGCCGTCGATGCTCACCGTCTTCGCCGCGCACGCCGAACCCGGCGCGGTCGGCTCGCTGCAGGACGTCTTCGTCATCGGCGAGGCGCTGCCGCCGGAGACCGTCACGGCGGTCGCCGAACTGACCGACGCCCGGGTGCACAATCTCTACGGCCCCACCGAGGCCGCGGTGTCGGTGACCTACTGGCCCGCCAGCGGCGAGGACCGGCCGACCGTGCCGATCGGGCTGCCGCAGTGGAACACTCAGGTCTACGTGCTCGACGCCCGGCTGCGGCCGGTGCCCGCCGGGGTGCCCGGCGAACTGTATCTCGCCGGTGACCAGCTGGCCCGCGGTTATCTGCGGCGGCCCGATCTGACCTCGGATCGGTTCGTGGCCAACCCCTTCGGCGACGGCGACCGGATGTACCGCACCGGCGACCTGGTGATCTGGCGCGACGGCGCCGGTGATCTGCCGCCGCGGCTGGATTACATCGGGCGCACCGACTTCCAGGTGAAGTTCCGCGGGCAGCGCATCGAACTGGGGGAGATCGAGACCGCGCTGCTGGCCCAGCCGGGTGTGAGCCAGGCCGTCGCGGTGGTGGCCGCGGGGCCGCTGGGCGATCAGCTGGTCGGCTACGTGGTGCCGGTGCCGGGGCAGCAGGCCGATCCGGACCGGCTGCGCGAGGGCATCGCGAAAACCCTTCCCGTCTACATGGTTCCGGCCGCGATCGTGGCGCTGCCGGAATTCCCGCTGAACACCAGCGGCAAGCTGGACCGCCGGGAGCTGCCGCAGCCGCAGTTCGCCGGTCGCGAATTCCGTGCTCCCGCAACGGCTTCGGAGCGGCTGGTGGCGGAGGTCTTCGCCACGGTGCTGGGATCGGATCCGGCCGAATCCGAGGCCCGCATCGGCCTCGACGACGACTTCTTCGCCCTCGGCGGCAATTCGCTGATCGCCACCCAGGTGGTGGCGCGGCTCGGCGCGGCGCTGGACGCCCGGGTGCCGGTGCGCGCCCTGTTCGAGACGCCGACGGTGGCCGGGCTGGCCGCCGCGGTCGCGGCGCTGCCCAAGGATCGGGCGATGCTGCTGCGGCGCGGCCCCGAACTGGGTTCGATCGAACGGCCGCAACGGTTGCCGCTGTCGCTGGCGCAGCAGCGGATGTGGTTCCTCAACCGGTTCGAGCAGGCCGACGGCCGCGCCACGGTCGGGCTGGCCGCCTACAACCTGCCGTTCGCGCTGCGCCTGACCGGCAGCCTCGATGTCGAGGCGCTGGCGGCGGCGCTGGACGACGTGCTGGAACGGCACGAGGTGCTGCGCACCGTCTATCCCGACACCCCGGACGGGCCGGTGCAGCACATCCTGCCCGCCTCGGCCGCGCGCATCGCGCTGAAACCCGAACGGGTGCCCGGCGCCGAGGTGCCCGCCGCGGTGATGCAGCTGGCCGCGACCCCGTTCGATGTCACCGCCGACACCCCGGTGCGGGTGCGGCTGCTGGAGATCGCCGATCTCGCACCCGGCTCGCGCCGCGAATTCGTGCTCGCGGTCGTGGTGCACCACATCGCCGGGGACGCCTCCTCGATGGCGCCGCTGGTGCGCGACGTGATGACCGCCTACGTCGCCCGGACCTCCGGCGCGGCCCCGCAGTGGCAGCCGCTGGCGGTGCAGTACGCCGACTACGCGCTGTGGCAGCGGTCCGTCCTCGGCGACGAGAGCGACCCGAATTCGCTTGCGGCGCAGCAGATCGACTACTGGCGCACGGAACTCGACGGGCTGCCGGATCTGCTCGAACTGCCCACCGACCGGCCCCGGCCCCCGGTGGCCTCGCTGGCCGGCGCGCGGGTCGGCGTCTCGGTGTTCCCGGCCACCCACACCGCGCTGGCCGAACTGGCCCGCGCACAGGGCACGACGCTGTTCATGGTGGTGCACACCGCCTTCGCGGTCCTGCTCGCCCGCCTGTCCGGCAGCGACGACATCGCCATCGGCACTCCGGTGGCGGGCCGCGGCGAGCGCGAACTCGACGATCTGATCGGCATGTTCGTGAACACCGTGGTGTTCCGGACCCGGGTCGATCGCGGCGAATCCTTCACCGAACTGCTTCGGCGGCAACGGGAATCGGATCTGCAGGCGTTCGCGTACGCCGATGTGCCGTTCGAGCGGCTGGTCGAGGTGCTCAACCCGCCGCGCTCGACCGCGCGGCATCCGCTGTTCCAGGTCGGCCTGTCCTTCCAGAACATCGCGCGCGCCGCGCTGGAACTGCCCGGCCTGAGCGTCGCGAGCGTCGACGCGCTGCTGGACGTGTCGCAGTTCGATCTGCACCTGATCGTCGCGGACCAGTACGGCGAGGGCGGCGAACCGGACGGTATCGGCGGCTTCCTCACCTACGCCACCGATCTGTTCGACGAGGCCACCGCCGCGGGTATCGCGGCGCGGCTGATCCTGCTGCTCGGCGCGGTGGCCGCGGATCCGGATACGCCGGTCGGCGATCTCGACATCCTCACCCCCGAGGAGCGGGAGCAGCTGCTGCGCACCCGCAACGAGACCACCCGTGAACTGCCCACCCCCGCCCGGCGCCGCGGCGACAACACGCCGCGCCCCGGCACCGGCCGGGACCTGGCCTGGCTGCTCGACCGGGCCACCGCCGCCGCGCCGCAAGCCGTTGCGCTGGTGGCGGATTCGGCCGACGGTACCGAGGAACTCAGTTACGCGGAACTGGACACCCGGGTCAGCCGGCTGGCCCGGCACCTGATCGGACTCGGCGTCGGGCCGGAGTCCCGGGTGGCGCTCGCGATGCGGCGCTCGGTGGATCTCGTGGTCGCGATGTACGCGGTGGTGCGGGCCGGTGGCGCCTATGTGCCGATCGATCCGGACCAGCCCGCCGAGCGCATCGGCTACATCCTCGACACCGCGGATCCGGTGTGCCTGCTGACCAATTCGGATACCGCCTTCGGCGGCGAGAACGAGCCCGGCCTGCAACTGGCGCCGAAGCGTCAGGGCGAACCCGCCCCGGCGGGCCGGCAGCGCCGCCGCCCCCGGTCCCGGGTCGTGGTCGTGGACGAACTCGACCTGTCCCGGCAGTCCGCGCTCCCGATCACCGACGCCGATCGCCGCGCGCCGCTGCGGCCGGAGAACACGGCCTACGTGATCTTCACCTCCGGCTCCACCGGCCGGCCCAAGGGCGTGGCCGTGCCGCACAGTGCGGTGATCAACCAATTGCTGTGGAAGAAGGCCGAATTCGGGCTGGACGCGGACGACGCGGTACTGCTGAAGACCGCCGCCACCTTCGACCTGTCGGTCTGGGAGTTCTGGTCGGGGATCGTATGCGGCGGCCGGCTGGTCATCGCCACGCACGACGGCCATCGCGATCCCGGTTACCTCAACGATCTGATCACCCGCGCCGGGGTGACCACGCTGCACGCGGTCCCCTCGATGCTGGACGCGCTGCTCACCGATGCCGCGAACCGCCCGGTGGCGGCGCCGGAGCCCGGGGCGGCGGTGCCGGCCGGTCCGGCGGCGCCTGCGGTACCGGTGTTCCCCGATCTCTCCATCCCGCACGATCTGGCCGACGCGCCGACCATCACCGTGCCGCTGGACATGATCTTCGGCGCGGTGCGGGTCGACCAGGAGCCGGCGCCGCGGGGCCGGCCCGGACCCCGGCGGGGCCCGGCCGGCGACGGGGACCGCTCGTCGTGGTCGCTGGAGCGCAATTCCGCTGCGGCCGCGCGTCGTTCGGCCGAGGCCCGGCAGGGGTCCCGCGCCGGGGCCGGATTCGCCGGGCTGCGGCGGGTGCTGGCGATCGGTGAGGCCCTGCCCGGGGCGCTGGCCCAGCGGTGGCTCACCGCCTATCCCGGCACCCCGCTGTTCAACCTGTACGGCCCGACCGAGGCGGCGGTGTCGATCACCAGCCACCGGGTCACCGCGGCGGACCGGCCGGCGGTGCCCATCGGTGTGCCGGAATGGAATTCGCGGGTGTACGTGCTGGACACCCGGCTGCGGCCGGTGCCGTCCGGGGTCTCCGGTGAGTTGTACCTCGCCGGTGCGCAGCTGGCGCGCGGCTACTTCGGCCGACCGGATCTGAGCGCGGACCGGTTCGTGGCCGATCCGTTCGGCCCGGTGGGCGCGCGGATGTACCGCACCGGCGACCTGGTGGCGTGGAACGCCGCCGCGGAGCTGGAATACCGGGGCCGCACCGACTTCCAGGTGAAGATCCGCGGTTTCCGGATCGAGCTCGGCGAGATCGAGGCCGCGCTGCTCGCGCTGCCCGAGGTGGCGCAGGCCGTGGTGCTGGCCCGCACCGATCGGCGCAGCGGTGACCGCCTGGTCGCCTATCTGGTCCCGGCGCAGCCGGAACTCGATGTGGCGGAGGTGAAGTCGGAGCTGGCCGAGGCCGTGCCGTCCTATATGGTCCCGGCCGCGTTCGTCGTGCTGGACGCGTTGCCGCTCAACGCGAACGGCAAGCTCGACCGGAAGGCGTTGCCGGAACCGGAGTTCGAGACCGTCGCCTTCCGCGCCCCCGCCACCCCGATCGAGGAGATCGTCGCGGGCGCCTTCGCCGAGGTCCTCGACGGGGGCCGCACGAGCGGGCGGCGCATCGGCCTGGACGACGACTTCTTCGCCCTCGGCGGCAATTCGCTGCTGGCCACCCAGGTGGTCGCCCGCATCGGCGCCGCGCTCGGGGCTCGGGTGCCGGTGCGCGCCCTGTTCGAGGCCGCGACGGTCGGCGCGCTGGCCGGCGCGGTGGAACGCGGCGCCGGCCTGCACCCCCGGGTGCCGCTGACCGCCGGGCCACGGCCGGAGCGCGTCCCGCTGTCGTTCGCGCAGCAGCGGATGTGGTTCCTCAACCAGTTCGATCCGGCCGCGGCGGTCTACAACATCCCCGCCGCGATCCGGCTCTCCGGCGCGCTGGACGTGCCGGCGTTGCAGCAGGCCGTGACGGATCTGGTTGCGCGCCACGAGATCCTGCGCACCCGCTATCCCGAGATCGAGGCGGCCGGTGCGGTACAGCAGGTGCTGTCCCCGGCGGACGTGCCGCTGGATCTGACCCCGGAGCGCCTCGGCGAGGAGCGGGTGGCCCACGAGGTCACCCGGCTGGTCTCCACCGGATTCGACGTCACCACCGACATCCCGTTCCGGATCCGGCTGTTCCAGCTCACCACGACGGAATACGTGCTGGTGTTCGTCGCGCATCACATCGCCGCCGACGGCTGGTCGATGGGCCCGCTCACCCGGGATCTGATGGCCGCCTACGTGGCCCGCTCCGCCGGCGCCCCGCCGACCTGGGCGCCGCTGGCGGTGCAGTACGCGGACTACGCGCTGTGGCAGCGCACCGTACTCGGCGCCGAGAACGATCCCGAATCCCTGGTCAGTGCCCAATTGGCGTACTGGACCAAGGAATTGGCGGAACTGCCGGACGAGCTGAACCTGCCCGCGGACCGCCCGCGCCCGCCCGCGCAGTCCAACCGCGGCGGCCGTACCGATCTGGTGGTGCCCGCGCCGGTGCACGCCGCGCTCACCGAACTGGCCCGCCGGCACAACGCGACCCTGTTCATGGTGGTGCACACCGCGCTCGCGGTGCTGCTGGCCCGGCTGTCCGGGACCGAGGACATCGCGATCGGCACCCCGATCGCGGGTCGTGGCGAGCGCGAACTCGACGATCTGATCGGCATGTTCGTCAACACGCTGGTGTTGCGCAGCCGGGTGGCGCCGGGCCGCAGTTTCGCGGATCTGCTGGCCGCCAACCGGGAAACGGATCTGCGCGCCTTCGCGCACGCCGACATCCCGTTCGAGCGGCTGGTGGAGGCGCTGGATCCGGAGCGGTCCGCCGCGCGGCATCCGCTGTTCCAGGTGGCGCTGTCGTTCGAGAATCTGGCCGCCACCGGATTCGAACTGCCCGGACTGAGTTTCACCGCACTGGATCCGGCGGCCGACACCGCGAAATTCGATCTGCTGCTGACGATCCGGGAACAGCGCACCGCCGACGGCGCCGAGGCCGGGCTGGCCGCCGAATTCACCTTCGCCCGTGACCTTTTCGACGAGGCCACGGTGGTGTCGATCGGCACCCGGTTCCAGCGGGTGCTGGCGGCGGTGGCCGCCGACGCGGCCGTCGCGGTCGGCGATCTGGACATCCTCGACGCCGCCGAGCACGCCGATCTGGTGTATCGGACCGGCGCGCCCGCGGTGCCGCCGCGCACCCTGCCCGACCTGATGGCCGCCGCGGTCGCGGCCAATCCGAACGGCGCCGCGGTGGTGGCCGGCAACCGCAGCTTCACCTACGGTCAGCTCGACACCGCGTCCTCGAAGCTGGCCCGGCAGCTCGTCGCCTACGGCGCCGGGCCGGATGTGCTGGTGGCCGTGGCGATTCCGCGCTCGGTCGAGGCGATGGTGGCGCTGTGGGCGGTGGCCAAGACCGGTGCGGCGTTCGTGCCCGTCGACCCCACCTATCCGCCGGACCGGATCGCGCACATGGTGTCGGATTCCCGTGCGCCACTGGGTGTCACGGTGCGGTCGGTGCTGTCCGCGCTGCCCGCCCTGGAGGGTGGCTGGATCGCGCTGGACGACCGCGCCTTCGCCGCCGCCGTCGACGAGTGGTCCGGCGAACCGCTGACCCCCGCCGAGCGGCACGGTGAACCGCGGGCGGCCAACGCCGCGTACGTGATCTACACCTCCGGTTCGACCGGGCTGCCCAAGGGCGTCGTGGTCACCCACGCCGGTCTGGCGAACTTCGCCACCGAACAGGTGCAGCGCTACGGGCTGAGCCGGACGTCGCGGGCGCTGGCGTTCGCGTCGCCGTCCTTCGACGCCTCGATCCTGGAACTGCTGCTGGCGCTGGGTGCGGGCGGCGCGCTGGTGCTGGTGCCGCCGCGCACCTTCGGCGGCGAGGAACTGGCCGAGCTGATCCGGCACAGCCGGGTCACCCACGCCTTCCTCACCCCGTCGGTGCTGGCGTCGCTGGATTCGGCGGCGCTGGGCGGTATGCAGGCGATCGTCGCCGGCGGCGAGGCCGTCCCGGCGGATCTGGTCGCGAAGTGGGGCGGCCGGGACACCGGCCGCGCGTTCCACAACGGCTACGGTCCGACCGAGACCACCATCATGACCAACATCAGCGAGCCGCTGGCGCCGGGTGATCCGGTCACCCTGGGCGGCCCGATCCGCGGCATGCGGTCGCTGGTGCTCGACGCCCGGCTGCGGCCGGTGCCGGACGGGGTCGCCGGGGAGCTGTACCTCGGCGGCATCCAGCTGGCGCGCGGCTATCACGACCGGCCCGGCCTCACCGCCGCCCGCTTCGTCGCCGATCCGTACGGCGCGCCGGGTTCGCGGCTGTACCGCACCGGCGACGTCGTGCGCTGGCGCCGGGGCGCCGCGCGGCCGGAGGTGGAATACCTGGGCCGCAACGATTTCCAGGTCAAGGTCCGCGGCTTCCGGATCGAGCTCGGCGAGATCGACGCCGCCCTGGCCGCTCAGCCCGGGGTCGGTTTCGCGGTCACGCTCGGTCGCGAAACCGCCACCGGCGCAACGATTCTGGTGTCCTATGTGCGGCCCGTGCCGGGTGCGGTGCTCGACACCGCGGCGCTCACCGCGGAACTGGGCCGCGGCCTGCCGGACTACATGGTGCCCACGGCGATCGTGGTGCTGGACGAGATTCCGCTCACCCCGGTCGGCAAACTCGACCGGCGCGCACTGCCGGAGCCGGTACTCGAGACCCGCGCCTACCGCGCGCCGGCCACGCCGGCCGAGCGGGTCGTCGCCGAGGTGCTCGGCGAGGTACTGGGTGTCGACCGGGTCGGCCTGGACGACGACTTCTTCGCCCTGGGCGGCGACAGCATCATGTCGATCCAGGTGGTCTCGCGGGCCCGCGCGCGCGGCGTGCACTTCCTGCCGCGCGACGTGTTCACCGCGCGCACGGTGGCGGCGCTCGCGAGCGTCGCCGACGCCGCCGCAGAATCCGTTGTGCCGCAATCGGGTCCGCTGCCGCTGCTGCCGCGCGCGGTGCGGCTGCTGGCCCAGGATCCGGCCGCCCGGGAGACCCGGGCGATCACCCTGGACGTCCCCGCCGACTGTGCGGCGGAACGGATCTGCGCGGTCGCGCAGGCGCTGCTGGACCGGCATCCGATGCTGTCGGCGCGCCTGGACCACGGCGGCGACGGGGCGCGGCTGGTGCTGCCCGAAGGGGCCGGTGAGGTGGTGCTGCGCGGTTTCGCGCCCGGACCGGACGGCGGTGAGGCGGCGGTCCGCACCCTGGCCGCCGATCTGGACGCGGCCACCGGCCGCAACGTCGGATTCGGGCTGATCTCCCCCGCCGAGGACGGAACCGGTTCCGGCGCACAGGTTCTCGTGGTCGTCGCGAACTGCCTGGTGGTCGACGACACCGCCTGGCGGATCATCGTGGACGAGCTCTGCCTCGCCTGGTCCGGCGGTCACGCCGCACCCGCGGCGGCCGAGACCGGGCCCGCGGGCCCGACCCGGGCATTGGTCGCGCGGGCGAGCGCGCCCGCGACGGTCGTCGAAGTGTCCTGGTGGCAGCGATCTCTGGCCGGACATCCGGCGGAACTGCCACTGCCGGGCGTGGATCCGGCCCGGCGCGGCCGAGTCTCGCTGGTGATCACCGCGGAAGGCGCGACGGCGATCGAGAAGGTCGCCGCCGCTTATCACACCGTGGCCGAGGACGCACTGCTCACGGCGCTGGCCCTGGTGCTGCGACCGGAACTGCGCGGCCCCGCGGGCGAGTCCGTCGGCACGGTCGTGCAGCTGCTCGCCGACGGCCGGACCGTCGCCGGCGGCGAACCCGGCGACACCGTGGGCGGATTCACCGCCGCCTATCCGCTGGTGCCGAACCTCGCCGGCATCGACGTGGACGAGGCGCTGGCGGGCGGTCCCGCCGCCGGGCACGCCCTGGTCCGGGTCAAGGAGTCGCGCCGGGCGGTACCCGCGGGCGGTGTGAACTACGGTCTGCTGCGCTACCTCAACCCGGAGACCGCACCCGAACTCGCGGCACTGGCCCAGGGCCGCATCGCCTTCCGCTACCGGGATCTGCTGCCGGCGCGCGTGTACCCGGAGCCCGCGGCGCCGGATGTGTTGCTGGACATCACCGTCGACGCCACCGAGGACGGGCTCCTGGCCCGCTTCGATCACGCCGACGATGTACTCGACGTCGAGGCGGTCAAGGAACTGGCCGGGCAGTGGGTGCGCGCGCTCGGCGGCCTCGCCGAACACGGAATGCGGCCGGACGCGGGCGGTTTCACGCCGTCGGACTTCCCGCTGCTGGCGCTGACCCAGCCCGATCTGGACCGCCTGCGCGACGACTATCCGGCACTGGCCGACGCCTGGCCGGTCACCCCGTTGCAGTCCGGCATGCTGTTCCACGCGCTGCTGGCCGACGCCTCGGTCGACGTCTACACCGTGCAGTTCACCGTCGATCTCGGCGGCAACCTGGACGTGCGGCGGCTGCAGGAGGCCGCACAGGGCGTCCTGGACCGGCACGACAACCTGCGGGTCGCGTTCGCGGCCGACGCCGAGGGCAATCCGGTCCAGGTGGTGCTCGACCACGTCGAGGCGCCGTGGCGGCTGATCGACCTGAGCCGGCTGGATCCGGCGGCGGTCGAGACCGAACTGGTCCGCATCCAGGAGACCGACTACGCCACCCGGTTCGACATGCGCACCGCGCCGCTGCTGCGGTTCGCGCTGATCCGCCGGGCGCCGGGCTCGTTCCGGCTGCTGGTCACGAGCCACCACATCCTGCTCGACGGCTGGTCGATGCCGCTGCTGATGCTGGATCTGCTCACCCTGTACGCCGTGGGCCCGCGCTCGCGGCGGCTGCCGAAGGTCCACTCCTACGGCGAATACCTCACCTGGCTCGTGGCCCAGGACATGGACGCCGCGCGCGCGGCCTGGCGGTCGGCGCTGTCCGGGCTCACCGAGCCGACGCCGCTCGCGCCGGTCGATCCGGGCCGGGAGATCTCCGCGGGTGTGGGGGAGACCGGTTTCGAACTGTCGGTGGCCGACACCACCGAACTGTCCCGGCTGGCCGCCCGGCTCGGCGTCACCGTCAACACGGTGGTGCAGGCGGCCTGGGGTCTGCTGGTGGGCCGTAGCACCGACCGCGACGATGTGGTGTTCGGCGCCACCGTCTCCGGCCGGCCGCCGCAGCTGCCCGGCGTGGAGACCATGGTCGGGTTGTTCCTCAACGCCATTCCGGTGCGGGTGCAGCTGACCCTCACCGACACGCTGGCGGGTCTGCTGCGCCGGCTGCAGTCCGAACAGGCGGCCCTGCTCGACTACCACTACCTGGGGTTGCGCGATATCCAGGACGCCGCCGGGGTGGACGGGCTGTTCGACACGCTGGTCGTATTCGAATCCTTCCCGGTCGACCGCGACGGCCTGGACAAGGCCGGTTCGATCGACGGCATGACCGTCACCGGCGTCGGCTCGGTCAACGGCACGCACTATCCGGTGACGGTGATGGTGGTGCTCGACACCCAGCTGCGGATCTCGCTGAAGTATCTGCGCGACGTGTTCGACGAGGCCGCGGCGAACGCACTCGCACAACGCCTTTCCGGGTTGATCGGCCGGTTCGTGCGCACCCCGCAGGCGCGGGTGGCCCAGGTGGACGCGCTGCTGCCGGCCGAGCACGCGGATCTGGTGGCGCGCAACACCACCACGGTGCCCGATCTGCTCGGCGACGTCACCCTGCTCGACCTGTTCGACGCGCAGGTGGCCCGCACGCCGCAGGCGCCGGCGATCCGGTTCGGTACGACGACGCTCGGCTACGCCGAATTGGACGCTCGCGCACGGGCTCTGGCGCTGGTGCTGGCCGAGCGCGGGGTCGGCCCGGAGTCGCGGGTGGCCGTGGCGATGCGGCGGTCGATCGAGCTGGTGGTGGCGATCTACGCGGTGCTGCGCACCGGCGGCGCCTACGTACCGGTCGATCCGGACCATCCGGCCGACCGCAACGAGTTCGTGCTCGCGAACGCGGCGCCGGTGTGCGTGCTGACGCACAGCGCGCACGGCTTCGAGACCGCCTCCGCCGTACCGGTTTTCGCGGTCGACACGCTGTGGCTCGACAATAGTGGTGCGCGCCACCGGTTCCCGGCCGTGCATCCGGACAACGTCGCCTACGTGATGCACACCTCCGGTTCCACCGGCCGGCCCAAGGGCGTCACGATCACGCACCGGCAGATGGCCAACCAGTTCCGGTGGGCGCAGCTGACCTATCCGCACGGCCCGGGTGACGTGGTGCTGCACAAGACCCCGATCACCTTCGACATCTCCACATGGGAGTTGTTCTGGCCCTTGCAGACCGGCGCGGCGGTGGTCATCGCCGAACCGGACGGTCATCGCGACCCGGCCTACCTGTCCCGGGTGATCGCCGAGAACTCGGTCACCACGGTGCATTTCGTACCGTCGATGCTGGACGCCTTCCTCGATCCGGAGGCGAATCCCGCACTGCGCGAATCCCGTTCGCCGCTGCGCTGGATCTTCGCCGCCGGCGAGGCGCTGTCCGGTGACACCGCCGCGACCGTCGCGCGCCGGTTGCCCGGCGCCGAACTGGTGAACTGGTACGGCCCGGCCGAGGCCACCGTCGTCACCGCGTATCCGGTGTCCGGGCCGATGGGGGTGTCGGTGCCGATCGGCGTCCCGGTGGCCAATACCCGGGTGCACGTACTGGATCGGCAGCTGCGCCCGGTGCCGCCGGGCGCACCCGGCGAGCTGTACATCGCCGGCGTCCAGCTGGCCCGCGGCTATCTCGGCGCCCCCGCGCTCACCGCGGAGCGGTTCGTGGCCGATCCGTCCGGCGCGGCCGGCGAGCGGCTCTACCGCACCGGTGACGTGGTGCGCTGGCACCACGGTGCGCTGGAGTACCTGGGCCGCAGCGACTTCCAGATCAAGCTGCGTGGTCAGCGGGTCGAGCTCGGCGAGATCGAGGCCGTACTCGCCGCGCACGTCGCGGTCCGGCACGCGGTGGTCGCCCTGGTCCGCACGGGCGGTGAGCGTCTGGTCGCGTACGTGGTCCCGGCCCCCGGCGCGGTGCTGACCGCCGCCTCGGTCCTCGCGCACGCCCGGAGGTCGTTGCCCGGCTACATGGTTCCGTCCGCGGTGGTACTGCTGGGGCAGCTGCCGCTGAACGCCAGCGGCAAACTCGACCGCCGGGCGCTGCCCGCGCCGCCGCCCGCGACCAAGCCCTACCGGGCCCCGTCGACGCCGCTGGAGCAGGCCGTGGCCGGGGTGTTCGAGGAGGTACTCGGCGCGGATCGAGTCGGCCTGGACGACGATTTCTTCGCGCTCGGCGGCAATTCGCTGATCGCGACGCGCGCGGTCGGCCTGCTGCGGTCGGTCACCGGCGCCGATGTCCGGGTGCAGTGGTTCTTCACCGGATCGACGGTGTCCGAACTGACCGAGCGGGTGCTCGCGGCGCTGGCCGGGGAGCACGATTTCGACCTCGGCTCGGACGCGGCGCTCGAGGTGCTGCTGCCGATCCGGGCCACCGGCACCGGCGATCCGCTGTTCTGCATCCACCCGATGTACGGATTGTCCTGGAGCTACGCCGGTCTGGCCCGGTACGTGCCGGACCGGCCGATCCTGGGCCTCCAGTCGCCGGCGCTGTCCGAGGACGGCTACCTGCCGGTGTCGCTGCGGGATATGGCCGCCCGCTACGTCGCCGAGATCCGCCTGGTGCAGATGCGCGGCCCGTACCGGCTGCTGGGCTGGTCGCTCGGCGGTGTGCTGGCCCACGCCGTCGCGGCCGAATTGCAGGCCGACGGTGAGGAGGTCGCGCTGCTGGCGATGCTCGACAGCCATCCCGACATCGACGTCACCGACTTCCGGTCGGCGATCCGGGAGGCCCTGGCCGAGATCGGGATCGGCGCCGAATCACTGGTGGGCGACGACATCCACGAACTCAGCGACGAGGCCGTCGCCGCGCTGCACGCGACCATCCCGACGGATATGGCGGTGCTGACCCCGGACCGGGTGCGCCGCATCTACCGCAGCGCGGTCCGGTCCGCGGAGCTGATCGCCGACCACCGGCCGTCCGTATTCCGCGGGCGCCTGGACTATTTCAGCGCGTCAGGGCATACGACCGCCGCTACGGGGTGGCGGGAGTACGTCCACGGTGACATCATTGACCACCCGATCGGTGTCGGTCACGATCAGATGACGTCGCCGGCCGCGCTGGCGGAGATCGGTCCCCGACTGACCGATCTGCTCGCAGTACCCGGCTCGGAACACGCCGGGGGTGACAACGATTCGGACACGGCACGTCGGGCATGATGGGCCGAACGCCGAGCGATGCGAGCATGTGCGTTGAATGACAGCGAGCATGTGTCGGGACCCGGAAACGCAGGCTGACAGTGAAGGTGTGAAAAATTGATTCGTCGACACGTCCGGCGCAGCGGTCTACGGGCCGCCGCCCTTTTCGCGGCAACAGGGATTCTCGCGGGAGTCATGACGGGCATCGGCGCGACCAACGCCTCGGCGACCGACCCGATCATCGCGTCCAAGAGCCTGCTCTCCGACCCGAGGTCCGCGGACGGTTCGTACATCAGTAAGGCCACCTACAAGGACGATCGCAGTATCCGGCTCTACGTCTACTCGGCGGCGATGGACCAGACCTTCGCGGTCGACGTGCAGCGGCCCGCGGACGCCTCGGTGCCGCGCCCGACGCTGTACCTGCTCAACGGCGCCGGCGGTGGCGAGGACGACGCCTCCTGGCAGAAGCGCACCGATATCGTCAACGGCTTCCTGTCCGACAAGGACGTCAACGTCGTCCAGCCCATCGGTGGCAAGTGGAGCTACTACACCGACTGGATCAACGACGATCCGGTGCTGGGCCGCAACAAGTGGAAGACCTTCTTCACCGAGGAACTGCCCCCGCTGATCGATTCCTCGCTGGGTACAAACGGCATCAACGCGATCGCCGGTCTGTCCACCTCCGGCACCGCGGTGCTGAACCTGCCGATCGCCAAGCCGGGGCTGTACAAGGCGGTCGCCGCGTACTCCGGCTGTGCGCAGACCGCCGATCCCGTGGGCCAGACCTATGTGAAGCTGGCCGTCAACACCTGGGGCGGTGGCGACACCGTGAACATGTACGGCCCGGACAACTCGCCCGAGTGGGCGGCGAACGATCCGTACATCCACGCGGACGAGCTGCGCGATCTGGATCTGTATCTGTCGACCGGCAACGGGCTGCCCGGCGTCTACGACACGCTCGACGGCCCCTACGCGCTGGCCGGTTCCTACGGCCTGGCCAACCAGATCCTGGTCGGCGGCATCATCGAGAGCGCCGTCAACCAGTGCACCCACAACATGAAGGCGCGGCTGGATTCGCTGGGTATCCCGGCGACCTACAACTTCCGCAACAGTGGCACCCACTCCTGGGGCTACTGGCGGGACGACTTCAAGGATTCCTGGCCGGTGCTCGCGCACGGTCTGGGTCTGGAACAGGACTGATCCCGCCCATTCCGGCGATTCGGACGCCCCGGCCACGTCTGTGGCCGGGGCGTCCGGCTTTTCCGGGGGTTTGCTCCGCAGAAATTTCGGATACCCGTAAAATATTTTCATGAGCACCGTAGTTGTCGCGTCGCGCTCTCGGTGGCGACGGGCCCGCACGGCATCGGCCCTGCTGGGGCCCGCGTTCGTGGCCGCCGTCGCCTATGTCGATCCCGGCAACGTGGCATCCAATGTCAGCGCCGGCGCCCGCTACGGATATCTGCTGGTGTGGGTGGTGGTGCTGGCCAATGTGATGGCCGCGCTGGTGCAGTACCTGTCGGCGAAACTCGGCCTGGTCACCGGCCGCTCGCTACCCGAGATGGTTCGTGAGCGGGCCAATCGGCCGGTGCGGCTGGCCTATTGGGCCCAGGCCGAACTGGCCGCGATGGCCACCGATCTGGCCGAGGTGGTCGGCGGCGCGATCGCGCTGCAACTGCTGTTCGGGTTGCCGCCGTTGCTCGGCGGGCTCATCACCGCCGCCGTGTCCATGGTGTTGCTGGTCGTGCAGAACCGGCGCGGGCAGCAGCCGTTCGAGCGGATGATCATCGGCCTGCTGGCGGTGATCTCGGTGGGATTCGTGGCGAGCGTGGTGCTCTCGCCGCCCTCGCTGTCGCAGACCGTGCACGGGCTGCTGCCGCGTTTCGAGGGGACGCCCAGTGTGCTGCTGGCCGCGGCGATCATCGGCGCCACGGTCATGCCGCACGTGATCTACCTGCACTCCGGGCTGACCCGGGACCGGCACGGGCATGCGGAGCCCGGCCCGCGGCGGGTGGTCCTGCTGCGGGCCACCCGCTGGGACGTCGGCGTGGCCATGCTGATCGCCGGGATCGTCAATCTGGCGATGCTGCTGCTGGCTGCGCACACCTTCGGCGGCCGCGACGTCACCACCATCCCGGGCGCCTACGACGCCGTGCGCGACGCGCTCGGACCCGGTGCGGCCCTGCTGCTGGCGGTCGGGCTGCTGGCCTCCGGGCTCGCCTCCACCTCGGTGGGCGCCTCGGCCGGGGCGATGATCATGGCCGGCCTGCTGCGCCGCCGGGTGCCGCTGCTGGTGCGGCGGATCGTCACCCTGCTGCCGGCGCTGGCCGTACTGGTCGCGGGGGTCGACACCACGCAGGCGCTGATCGTCTCGCAGGTGGTGCTGTCGTTCGCGATCCCGCTCGCGCTGATCCCGCTGGTCCGGTTCACCGGTGATCGCGCCCTGATGGGCGGCGACGTCAACCACCGGCTCACCACCGCCGCCGCCTGGGTGATCACGACGGTGATCAGCGGACTGAACCTGTTGCTGATCTACCTGACCTTCACCGGCCGGACCTGATCCGGTTCACCCGTGCCGTAACCGGAAGATGGCCTTGGCCACCCGCAGATGCCGCGGATGCCGGTCGAAGGTGGACAGGTTCACGGGGGCCCGGTAACGGCGCTGCGCGATGGCGAGGGTACGGCTGAACTCCCGCAGCCCGGCCTCGCCGTGGGTGTGGCCGCGGCCGTACTCGCCGACGCCGCCGAACGGCATCGCCGGGATGCCGGCGTAGGCCATCGACGAATTGAGTGTCACCACACCGGTTCTGATGCGCTCGGCCAGTTCCGCGCCGAATGTGGTGTCGCGAGTGAAGATCGAGACGGTGAGGCCGTGATCGACGGCGTTGATCCGCGCCACCGCCTCGTCCATGGTCGGGACCGCGTTGATCACCAGCACCGGGCCCACCGATTCGGCGGTGATGGCGAGGCCGTCCTCGGGCACGTCGGTGAGCACGATCGGCTCCACGTACGGCTCGCGGATCGACTCCAGTCCGCCGACGACCGCGCGGCCGCCGCGGGCGATGGCATCCTTCACCTGCCGCCGCACCTCCTCGGCCTGGGTCTCCCGGACCATCGGGCCGTAGGAGGCCCGCCGGTCGCCGCCGGGGCGCAGGCGTCGCGCCAGCTCCTCCACCTTGTCCAGCATCGGTTCGTACACCGACTCCGCGACGTACACCCGCTGGATTCCTGACGGGCTCTGGCCCGCGTTGGACATCGCGCCGAAGATCGCGGACTCGGCCGCGGCGTCGAGTTCGGCGTCCACGTCCACCACCATCGCCCCCTTACCGCCGCGTTCCACCACGACCGGGGTCATGGTGCGCGCGCACAGGGTGATCACGTTGCGGGCGCCGGCTTCCGAACCGGCATAGGCGATCTTGTCCACGCCCGCTTGACAGAGCGCGGTGCCGGTCGAGTCGTCGCCGGTGATCGCTTGCAGCACAGGTTGATTCGGCACGATCCGGCGCCAGCTGTCGGCCAGCCACATGCCGACGCCGGGGGTGAGCTCGCTGGGTTTGAACACCACCGCGTTGCCGGCGGCCATCGCGGTGGCGATCGAACCCATCGGTGTGAACACCGGATTGGTCCACGGGCCGAGCACGCCCACCACGCCCAGCGGCAGATAGCCGACGGACGCACGTTGATTGCGCGACAGCCAATTCGAGCCGAGCCGGCGCCGGCCCAGCGAGCGTTCGGCCTGCCGGGCCACCCAGTCCAGATTCTCCACCGCCAGCATCACCTCGATGGCGGCGTCGGCCTCCGGTTTACCGGTCTCCGCGCAGATGAGTTCCACCAACTCGCCGATCCGGCGCGCGACGGCGCTCTTCCAATCCAGCAACCAGCGCTTACGGTCGGCGAAACGCAATGCACCCCACCAGTTCCCGGCCCCCCGCGCGGCACGGACCGCGGCCGTGACGGCGTCCGGACCGGCGATGGGGTAGCTGCCGACGGATTCGCCGGTGCGCGGATCGTAGGACGTGAGTGCCGGGACTCGGCCCGGACCGTGCGCCGCCGTATGCGGCTGCGCAGACTCCACCATGGGGGTCACCTCTCGCTGGCGATGATTCCGATAACCGGTCGCCTCGCGTGCCGACCGTGGGGGCCCGGCGCGACGGCGCCGCGGGTGTGGCCTCCCCGCCGCCAGATTATGGGCGGTGTTGGTCAAGCGACAAGAAACCCGAATTCACGCAGACCGATCGGTTCGGGCCGGGACCAGCGGCAATTTCCTGGATGACCGTCCGGTACGGAAAATTGTGACGAAAGCCACATTTCGCGAACGAAGCCCGCTGCGACCGAGCGCCGGGCGCCACGCCGGTGCGGTTCCGGTGTCCGGGCCAGTAACATCGCGCGAGGTGGATGGGATCACCAAACCGGGACGCGTACGCGACCCGGATCGTCCGGTCGCCGTCCCGACGGATTGTGGAGAGTGGATGCCGAGCCTCGAGAAAACCGGCGCAGTGGATTCCGGCGCACTGGATTCCGGACCCGCGCGGGCCGCCGAACCGGCGGTGCGGGTCGTCGATGTGCGCAAGTCCTTCGGGGAGGTGCGGGCGTTGCAGGGCGTCAGCTTCACCGCCGCCCGTGCCGGTGTCCTCGGCATCCTCGGCCCGAACGGGGCCGGCAAGACCACCACCGTGAAGATCCTCTCCACGCTGCTGCGACCGGATTCCGGTACCGCGGTCGTCGCCGGGCACGATGTGGTCCGCGACGCCGCCGGGGTACGCCGCTCGATCATGATGACCGGGCAGTACGCCGCGCTGGACGAGAACCTCTCCGGCCGCGAGAACATCGAATTGTTCGGCCGCCTCATGGGTCTGAGCCGCCGCGCCGCGCGCAACCGCGCCGACACGCTGCTCGAGGAATTCGATCTGGTCGGCGCGGGCCGGCGCGCGGTGCGGCACTACTCCGGCGGTATGCGCCGGCGCATCGATATCGCGTGCGGGCTGGTCGTGCGGCCGGAGGTGGTATTCCTCGACGAGCCGACCACCGGCCTGGATCCGCGCAGCCGCCAGGGCGTCTGGGACCTGGTGACCTCGCTCAAGCGGCAGGGCATCACGGTGCTGCTGACCACGCAGTACCTCGAAGAGGCGGACGTGCTCAGCGACAACATCATCGTCATCGACAAGGGCACGGTGATCGCCGAGGGCACCGCCGACGAGCTGAAGGAACGCACCGGCGGCAGCTACTGCGAGGTGGTGCCGCTGGATCCCACCCGGCTCGGCGCCGCGCTGACCGCCCTCGGGGATCTGGTACCCGAGGCGGTGCGCAACGACGCCGCGAGCCACGGCGACGCGCAGACCGACCGGGTGTCCATCCCGGCCCCCGACGGCGCGAGCACCCTCGCCGAGGCGCTGCGCCGGCTGGACGCGGCCGGGGTCGAACTCGCCGATATCGGCCTGCGCCGCCCGTCGCTGGACGACGTGTTCCTGTCCATCACCGGACATTCGGGCGGCAGTCGGTGACCGTCTCGACCGCTCCCGCGGACGGGCTGTTCGACGCGTTGCCGCCGGCCCGGCCGTCCTCCTTCGCCCAGTGGCGGGCCCTGACCGGGCGCATCGTGCGAACCATGGCACTGCGTGGCGAACTGGTCTTCGCGGTGATCACGCCGCTGGTGTTCACCCTCGGCTTCTATCTGCCGCTGCGCTATGTGATGCGGTTCCGCGGTATCGACTACGCGCAGTTCGTCATGCCGATCATCGTGTTGCAGACCATGTCGTTCACCATGATGTCCAACGCGCAGCTGGCCGCCTTCGAATCGCTGACCGGACTGCACAGCCGGTTGCAGACCATGCCGATCGGCAGCCTGGTGCCGCTGGGCTCGCGGCTGTCCGCGGGCCTGGTGCGCTCGGTGACCTCGCTGGCCGCCGCCATCGGCTTCGGCTATCTGATCGGTTTCCGGTTCGTCGCCGGACCCGGGCAGGCCGTGCTGTTCTGCGTGTTCTCGCTGGCGGTGGGCACGGTCCTGGCGATCGGGGCCGACGCGCTCGGCTCGCTGACCAAGAGCCCGGAGGCGCTGAGTCAGGCGCTGACCCTGCCGACGCTGATCTTCGGCATGCTGTCCTGCGGATTCGTACCCGAGAGCGGCTTCCCGCAGTGGATCCGGCCGTTCGTGCGCAATCAGCCGATCTCGCAGTTCTCGTTCGCGCTGCGGGATATGGCCGCCCACGGGGTGACCTGGCAGGTGGCCTGGGTGCCGCTGGTGTGGCTGGGCGGGCTCGCGGTGTTCTTCGTGCCGTCGGCGATCTGGGCGAGTGTGAGGCGATCGTGAGCATCGTGCAGGAAACTCCTTCGGCGGCACCCGAATTCGTGCTGTCCACGCGATCGGCGCTGCCGGTGGTGCCGGCGCGCTCCGAGCGCGCGCTGTCGACCTGGGCGCGGCACAGCGCGATCCAGTGCGGCCGGCTGCTGCGGGTGTGGAGCCGCGACACCATGACCACGGTGCAGACCCTGATCTTCCCGGCGTTCACCCTGCTGATGTTCCGGATCGTGCTGGGTGATTCGATCACCTCCGCCACCGGCATGCCCAGCGTGTACGGCACGGTCCCGATGATCACCCTGGTGGCCGCGATGGCCGGCGCGGTCGTCAGCGCGCTCGGCTTCAAGGTGGAGAAGGCCGCCGGACTGCTCGGCCGATTCCAGACCATGCCGATCCACCGGGCCGCGGGCCTCACCGGACGGTTGCTCGCCGAGGCGGTCCGGGTGCTGGTCACCACGCTGTTCGTACTCGTCGTCGGGATCGCGATCGGCTTCCGGTTCTGGAACGGGTTCTGGGCCTCGCTGGCGATGATCGGCATCCCGGTACTGTTCGGCGCCGGTTTCGCGGTCCTGGTCACCGCGCTGGCCACCATCTCCGAGGGCGTCGTGCTGATCAACATCCTCGGCACCGTCAACACCCTGCTGATGTTCTTCAACTCCGGCTTCGTCCCCGTCTTCGCCTATCCGCGCTGGTTGCAGACCGTCGTGGAGAACCAGCCGATGAGCACCGCGATCGACGCCATGCGCGGCCTGGCCTGGGACGGCCCGGTCACCGCCCCCCTGCTCAAAACCCTGGCCTGGACCGTAGGCGCAATACTGATCTTCGCCTACCCCGCAATCCGCGGCTACCGCAAAGCCGCAGAAAGCAATTGACCCCCGCAAACAGCCACCCCCTCCCGAAGCCCACCCCACCCCACACACCCCACACGCCCACCCCGGTCGCCCCCCGGCCTCACCCCGGGCCGGTCACCAATCCGCAGGCGTAACGCTCCTGTTCGCGGCCCGGCCCGATCCTGGACTGACGGAGCGGGGGAGCGAAGCGGAGGAGCGGAGGAGGGAAGGATCGGGCCCAGAGGGCCGCGAACCCGCCGGAGCGAAGCGGAGGCCAAAAACACAGCCTGTCACCACCAAGCAGGCCCAACATTCAACCCGCCCAGCTCCCGCCCAGACGCCCCCGAACAACTACAACAACGCCGCCGTCATCAACGCCTGAACCCGCCCCAAACTGGCAGGCCGACTGTCATAACGGATACTGCGCCCCACATCGATAACCTGCGCGATAGCCGCGTGCACCCGAAACCGCGCCTCGACCGGATCACCGTCGAGTAGATGTGCCCATTCCAGCACGTTCTGGCGTTGAATCGCCCGCAGCTTCTGCTGTTCCGCCGGAGGCAGGTTGGAGAATTCGGCGAAGTAGACCGGCAGTATCTCCGGCATGGCGAAAGTGAGGCGAGCGAACCGACCGGCCATCCGAATCGCGGCATCGGAGCGACTGGAAGCTTCCGCCAAAGCCTCGGCATTGGCAATGGCCAGCCGCTCGCCGGTCCGATGGAAAGCAGCCGCCAGCAGGTCCGATTTGCTGGGGAAGTAGCGGTAGACGCTGGAGGCGTTGATCCCGACCGCCGCGCCGATCTCCTCGATGCCGGCCTCGTGATAGCCCTGGCGGCCGAAGATGCGGATCGCCTCGACCAGCAGCTGTTCCCGTTTGGAGCTCGGGGGCAGGCCGCGGACCTCGGTGGTCGGGGCGGGTTCGGCGGGTGCGGGGGGCAGTTCGGTGCGGGCGATCGACCAGCCGATATCGGTGAGCAGATCGGTGAGCCGGGCGGCGGCCAGCGCGGTGTGATGTGCGGTGATGCTGCCGATCGCGCCGAGTACGGCCGTGCCGAGCAACTGGATGTCGGCGGGGACGCAGTCCGGGCGGTTCGCCGCGATGGCGGCTTCGAAGACGCGGTGCAGCGTCTCGTAGCGCACCCGGACCCGCGCGCGGTCGGCCGGTTCCAGGTAGCGGCCCTCCCAGCGATACAGGCCACCGCCGCGGCGTACCTCGATGGTGTGCGTCGTGGCCGCGCGGATCAGGGTGGTGAGCCGGGTTTCGGGGTCGGCGGCCGGGTCGTCGGCGGCCTGGACGGCGTCGAGCAGCGTCTGCGCGCCGAGTTCGGCGGCGGCGACCAGCAGCGCGTACTTGTTCGCGAAGTGCCGGTACAGCGCCGGACCGGATATGCCCACTTCGGCCGCGATCTCGTCGACACCGACCGGGTGGTAGCCACGCTCGCTGAAGGCCCGAGCGGCGACACCGACGATTTGTGCCTTCCGGTTCTTCGGCCGCCGGCGCGCCGGTGAACTGCCCGGTCGCGGGGTAGCGAGCGCGGACTCACTGCGATCCGCGACCATGCACCTCTCCTCCAGTTCGTCGGGGCCGCTGCCGGGACCGTTGACAGCCCCGGGCGGTACCCTTTAAGTTAACCACAATTCGCTAATGTCCACGATTTCGCGCCGATGCGGGCGCGACGACGCCGCCCGGGGGCAGCCATGAGTACTGTCGACAATCGGACCACTCCGGTCGGGTTCTCCGCTATCCGGGACGACCGGGTGCTGCGGGTCACGCTGACCAATCCGTCGCGGAAGAACGCCATCAACTACGACACCATGGTCGCGCTCGGCGAGCTGTTCGCCGCCGTTGGCGAGGATCGCGCCGTGCGGGCGATCGTACTCACCGGCGACGGCGGCGATTTCTGCACCGGTGCCGATCTGGCCGGCGCGGCCGCCGACACCGCGCGTGGCATCACCCCCGAACTCACCATGGATGCCGCGAACCGCATGGTCCGGGCCGTCGTCGACGCACCCGTACCGGTGGTCACCCGGATTCGCGGCGCGGCCGCGGGGATCGGCGCCGCGCTGGCGCTGGCCGGCGATCTCAGCTACGCCGCCACGGATTCCTATCTGCTGCTGGCCTTCATCAACGTGGGCCTCATGCCCGACGGCGGCGCGGCCGCGATGGTGGCGGCCGCGGCGGGCCGCGCGCGGGCCGCGGAGCTGGCGTTGCTGGGACAGCGGCTACCCGCCGCCGAGGCCGCCGCCGCGGGCCTGATCACTCGTGCGGTCCCGGACGAGGAACTCGACGCGACGGTGGAAGCCGCGGTCACCAAACTCGCCAACGGCCCGCGCCGCGCCCTGGAACTCACCAAGCGCGCCCTCAACGAGGCGACGCTGTCCGCCCTGGACGCCGCGCTGGCCGCGGAGAAGGACGGTCAGTCGGAGCTGTTGCGCTCGCCCGATTTCGCCGAGGGTGCGACCGCGATGCTGACCAAGCGCAAGCCGGTCTTCGGCGACTAGGCGGGCGACCGCCGCGGGTGGCCGTCGAATTCCCTCGGGCCCCGCGGTAGGCCGGTGCGACCCGACGTGGTGAATTCTGCGCAACCCTGCCGCGAACTCGCTCCGAGGCCGGGGGATAGTCTTGCGCCATGGCTTACCTGGTCACCGGGGCCTCCGGTTGCCTCGGAAGGTATTTCGTCACCGAATTGCTCAGGCGTAGCGGTGATGTACATGTGCTGGTGCGACCGGGCGCCGATTCCGCGCACCGGTTCGATCGGTGTGCGCGCGCCTGGGACGCCGGTGGGCGGGTGCGGGCGGTGTCGGGCGATCCGGCCGCGCCGGGACTCGGTATCGACCCGGAATGGCTTGCCGCACAGCGTGGTTCGATAGACCACCTCTTCCACCTGGACACCGGCCGCGATGCCGTGCAGCCCGGCGGCACCGGCCGCGTGGTCGAGGTGGCCAATCGGCTCTCCGCCGGTGCGCTGCACCATGTTTCGAGTGTCGCGGTGGCCGGCGCGGTGACCGGACTGTTCACCGAGGACATGTTCGATGTGGGCCAGGTGCTGCCGACGCCGTACCAGCGCGCGATGTTCGAGGCCGAGCGCACGGTGCGCGACCGGTGCGAGGTGCCGTGGCGCAGTTATCGGCCCTCGATCGTGATCGGCCACTCCCGCACCGGCGAGATCGACCGGATCTCCGGCCCCTACCACTTCTTCCGGTTGCTGCGGAAGGCCGCACAACTGCCGCGCCTGCTGCCGCTGCTGGTGCCGAAGCTCGGCGAGACCAATATGGTGCCGGTCGATTTCGTCGCGCGGGCCCTGGACCATCTCGCGCACCGGCACGCGCCGTCGGGCACCACCTACCATCTGGTCGACCCGCGCCGGCAGGGCGCGGCCGAGGTGCTGAACCTGTTCGCCGACGAGGCGGGCGCGCCGCGGCTGATCGAGATGATGCCGAAGCGATCGCTGGAGTCGATGCTGCGGACCCCCGGCCTCGGCTGGGCGCTGGGCCACCTCGGGGTACCGCCGGAGGTGTTGCAGCACAGCGAGTTCGACTGCTGGTTCGATTTCCGCAACACCGCCGCCGCGCTGGCCGGGACCGATATCCGGGTGCCTCCGTTAGCGGCCTACGCCCCGATCGTCTGGAAGTACTGGATCGAGAACCGGTTGTGAACCGGGCCCGGCGGCCGGATGCGCGGCGTAGTAGCCCGCCCAGCGCCGGCGATTGGTCCAGCCCACCAGGTCGTAGCGCCAGCGGAACGGCCAGGTGCGCGCCACCGTCAGGAACAGCGCCGCACCCAGCGCCGCGTAGTCGTCGTGGGCGGACAGCAGCGCGCGCTGCTGGCGCGGCGTGGCGGTGAAGAAGGCCTCGAACATGGCGATCGCCTGTTCGGCGGTGAGCCGGCCCATCCCGTGCAGGCCGCGGGTGCGCATCCAGTACACCAGCCGGGCCTGCCACGGCCACAGCGCCGCCACCGGATCGCGGCCCGCGCGCAGGGCGCCGACGGCCGTGTCCACCAGCGCGAGCGACGCGGCCACGCTGTAGCCGGTGCACGGATGCATCAGGCCGCCGCGCGAACCGAACGGGACCGCGGCGGCGGATCGCGCGCCGGACACCGCGGTCGGCGGCGGCTGGTCCAGCGGATAGTGCGCGGTCTCGGCGGATTCGTCGCCGCGCAGCCGAATACCGTGTGCCGCAAGGCGATTCAGTGTGCGGCGGCGCAACTCGCGTTGCGGCACACCGCCGCCGAGGCCGAGGCTGGTCTCCTCGAAGACCACCGTTCCGTCGCCGACCGGCACCGCGTAGAGGAACGACGGCGGTTCGTCCGGCCCGGCGCCGTTGTCCGGCCGCCAGTCCACCAGCAGGCCGGATCCGCCGTCGACCATCGGCGTGGCGCGTTCGGCGTCGACGAAGATGCCGTGCGCGGCGGCGGTGGGCCGCGGCCCCGGCGCCGGCAGGCCCCGGGCGTCGACGACCGCGGCGGCCGCGATCGTCGATCCGTCGGCCAGTTCCACCCGGTGACCGTCCACGGTTGCGGCCCGCCCGGCCAGCACGGTCGCGCCGTCGAGCGGAAGCGCCTCGCGCAGGCCCGGTTTGGAGAGCACCCCGTAGGGCCGGTCGATCCGCAGCGGACGGGTGGTCCACACCGTCGGCGCGGCGACGCGCGACGCGATGATCCGATCGGGCAGCCAGCCCGGCAATTCGTCCACCCAGCAGCCGTAGGTCGGGCCCCAGATCCGGTCCGGGCGCGGATCCACCGCCACGACCGAGAGCCCGGCCGTCACGGCCCGGTGTGCCAGGGCGCGCCCGGTGGGCCCGAGCCCCACCACACACAGGTCCGCGTCCCGGACATGCTGAGCAGTCATGTGTTTCATTCAATCAGCCTCGATCGGGCATTCCGGGAATTCGGTCACCGCCACGATGTGCGCGGCCTGATCGCTCGAGATTAACCAATGATCTCCCGTTTGCCTTGCGCGTGTCCGGGAAACCGCAGGAGGTGAGACATCTACTGTGGCCAAACGTGTCTCCCAGGCGACTGTCGATCGGGTTTGCGGTGGCGTGCGCGTTGATTGCTGCCCTGGCGGTGATGCCCCGGGGTGCGGCGGAGCCGGTCCTCGGGCCGGCGCCGGACCCCACGGACGGTCCGGCCGGTGCCAACGACTGGTCCTGCCGGCCGTCGGCGGCCGAGCCGGATCCGGTCGTCCTCGTCCACGGCGCGGGCACCGACGCGACCCAGAGTTTCGCGCAGCTGGCCCCCTTGTTGCAGCGCGCGGGCTATTGCGCGTACACGGCGAATTTCGGCCGCCCCCGGCTGGTCTCGGGCCCGGCCGCCGGGCCGGATCGCCTGGACTGGCCCGGTACGGGCCCGATGGCCGCGGCGCTGAGCGGACGCGTCGTCTACGGCGTCGCCGATATCGCCGCGACCTCCGCGGAACTCGCCGAATTCGTCGGCCGGGTGCGCGCGGCGACCGGTGCGAAGCAGGTCGCGCTGGTCGGGCATTCGACCGGCGGCACGGTGATCCGGCAGTTCCTGCACGGTCATCCCGGTGCGGCGTCCACGGTCGTCACCCTCGCCACCCCGTATCGCGGTTCCACCTATTCCGGGTTGCCCGCGCACTATCCCGACCTCGCCGCGCTGGGTCTGGACGGTCCGCAGATCGCCGCGCAGGTGTACGGCACCGCCGGCGCCGAGCAGGCCGTCGGCTCGCCGGTGCTGGCCCGGCTCGACGCCGAGGGCGAGACCACCCCCGGGGTGCGCTGGACCGCGATCGCCAGCCGCGCCGACGAGGTGATCACGCCACCGGAGTCCGCTCTGCTCGCCGCGCCGAAGGCGACCGATCGCAACCTCTGGGTGCAGGACACCTGCCCGGGTGATCCGGTCGCGCACGCCGCCCTGCTCACCGATCCGCACGCGCTCGATCTCGTGGTGTCCGCGCTCGCCGACGCGCCGCCCGACCACTGCTGACCGACCGCCGTCCGAGTGCGGGCCGCATCACTTCGGCGTGATCCAGATGGTGATGTCGGCGTGGACGACCTCCGCGCCGGACCGATCGTGGACCTCGACCGGCACGATCAGTTCCCGGCCCTCGGTCAGCGTCGCGAAATCGGGCACCTCCGGCAGCGCCGCGGTGGCGCGCAGCCCGGATTCCGCCTTCGCCAGATATTCCACGCTCATCCCCTTGGGGATCCAGCGGTGCGTGGTCGGGATCGTGGCCTCGCTGAGCATGCCCATCGCCACCTCGGCCAGATTGCAGGCGGCGATGGCGTGGAAGGTGCCGAGGTGGTTGTGGATGCCGAACCATTTGGGCGCGACCACCTCGCAGTAGCCCGGTTCCAGCCGGATCACCGTGGGCAGCACGGTCCCGAAGTACGGCACCCGGGCGATCATGCCCAGGGAGAACAGGGCGTGCCCGAGCCGGTTGTCGGGCAGTTTCTTCCAGCCGCGATAGGTCGCGGTCTCCTTCGTCATACCGCTATCTTACTTTCGGGTAAGTTTGGTGGCGATACCCATTTCCGAACGGATCGGCGCTGGTGGCGGCCGTGACGCCGGACACGGGGACCCCAATTTGGAGTCCACGCCGGGGCTCGGGCATACTGTTCGGGTTGCCTGCGTCGGGTGGGGTATGTCTTCGGGCATATCCGATCCCTGATCGCGGGCGAGTAGTACCCACTCGTGTACACCGTCGAGTCCGGCGGGTACCTCCGGGACGGCGTTCCGAGGCCTACAGGAGTTTCCTCCGAGGCCGAAGAATGAGCGAGAAGGCGACACGCCCGACCGCGTGGACCGGAAGAACCATGACAGATGAACAGCGGCGAAGCGGATCGGGCATGTCCCGGTCGAGGTCTGAACGGATGCGTCTGCTGTTTTTCTTCGGGTTCGGGCATGCACAGAGGGTGGTCTGGAGGAACTTTCGGACCACCGTCACACCGGAGCAACAAGCGGAGAAAAGGACACTCAGCGTGGCGGGACAAAAGATCCGCATCAGGCTCAAGGCCTACGACCATGAGGCGATCGATGCGTCGGCGCGCAAGATCGTCGAGACCGTGACCCGTACGGGCGCGCGTGTCGTCGGCCCGGTGCCGTTGCCGACCGAGAAGAACGTGTACTGCGTCATCCGCTCGCCGCACAAGTACAAGGACTCGCGCGAGCACTTCGAGATGCGCACGCACAAGCGGCTGATCGACATCCTCGACCCGACGCCGAAGACGGTCGACGCGCTCATGCGCATCGACCTGCCGGCCAGCGTCGACGTCAACATTCAGTGACAGTGACGGGGACAGCACACATGACTGACAACAAGAGTCGTCCGGCCGCCGGCATCCTGGGCACCAAGCTCGGCATGACCCAGGTCTTCGACGAGAAGAACCGCGTCGTTCCCGTGACCGTCGTCAAGGCCGGTCCGAACGTCGTCACCCAGATCCGCACCGTGGAGCGCGACGGCTACTCCGCCGTTCAGCTGGCCTACGGCGCGATCGACCCGCGAAAGGTGAACAAGCCCGTCTCCGGGCAGTTCGCCAAGGCCGGCGTCACCCCCCGCCGCCACGTGGCCGAGATCCGGGTCGCCGACACCTCGCAGTTCGAGGTCGGCCAGGAACTCAACGCCGAGGTCTTCGAGGCCGGCACCTACGTCGACGTCACCGGCACCAGCAAGGGCAAGGGCTTCGCCGGCACCATGAAGCGCCACGGCTTCAAGGGCCAGGGCGCCTCGCACGGCGCGCAGGCCGTGCACCGCCGCCCGGGCTCGATCGGTGGCTGCTCCACCCCGGGCCGCGTGTTCAAGGGCATGCGGATGTCCGGCCGGATGGGTAACGACCGGGTCACCACGCAGAACCTCTCGGTCCACAAGGTGGACACCGAGAACGGCCTGCTGCTGATCAAGGGCGCCATCCCGGGCCGCAACGGCGGCCTCGTGATCGTCAAGAGCGCAGTGAAGGGTGGTGCCCACGCGTGAGCACTGAGGCAGCAAACACAGCGACCAAGGCAGCAACGCTGACCCTGCCGGTCAAAGAGGCGGGTGGCAAGACCAACGGCACCGTCGACCTCCCCGCGGAGATCTTCGACGTGACCGCCAACATCGCGCTGATGCACCAGGTCGTCATCGCCCAGCAGGCCGCGGCCCGCCAGGGCACGCACGCCACCAAGACCCGGGGCCGCGTCTCCGGTGGTGGCAAGAAGCCGTACCGGCAGAAGGGCACCGGCCGCGCCCGTCAGGGCTCGACCCGCGCGCCGCAGTTCACCGGTGGTGGCGTCGTGCACGGCCCGCAGCCGCGCGACTACACCCAGCGCCTGCCCAAGAAGATGAAGGCCGCCGCCCTGCGTGGCGCGCTGTCGGACCGCGCCCGCAACGAGCGCATCCACATCGTGACCGAACTAGTCGCCGGGCAGACCCCGTCCACGAAGTCCGCCAAGGGCTTCCTGGCCGAACTGTCGGAGCGGAAGAAGTTCCTGGTCGTCGTCGGCCGTGAGGACCTCACCGCGTGGAAGAGCGTGGCGAACCTGCAGCATGTGCGCGCCATCGCACCGGACCAGCTGAACACCTACGACGTGCTCTACAGCGACGAGGTCGTCTTCAGCGTCGAGGCCCTGAACACCTTCGTGCACGGCCCCGCCGAAGCTGCACAGGAGGAGAGCAAGTGACCACCATCGCCGATCCGCGCGACATCCTGCTGGCGCCGGTCATCTCCGAGAAGTCCTACGGGCTGATCGAAGAGGGCACGTACACCTTCGTGGTGCACCCGGACGCGAACAAGACGCAGATCAAGATCGCCGTCGAGAAGGTGTTCGGCGTCAAGGTGACCAGCGTCAACACCGCCAACCGTCAGGGCAAGCGCAAGCGGACCCGCTTCGGTTACGGCAAGCGCAAGAACACCAAGCGCGCGCTCGTGACCCTCTCGGCCGACAGCAAGCCCATCGAGATCTTCGGAGGCCCGGTCGCGTAAGCGGCAGGGGCTCCAGAAAGCAGAGAAGAACTCATGGCAATCCGTAAGTACAAGCCGACGACCCCGGGTCGCCGCGGTGCCTCGGTCTCGGACTTCGCCGAGATCACCCGCGCGACCCCCGAGAAGTCGCTGCTGCGCCCGCTGACCAAGTCCGGCGGTCGTAACGCGCACGGTCGCATCACCACCCGGCACAAGGGTGGCGGTCACAAGCGCGCCTACCGTCTGATCGACTTCCGTCGGCTGGACAAGGACGGCATCCCGGCCAAGGTCGCGCACATCGAGTACGACCCCAACCGCACCGCGAACATCGCGCTGCTGCACTTCGCCGACGGCGAGAAGCGCTACATCATCGCGCCGAAGGGCATCACGCAGGGCACCCGCATCGAGTCGGGTCCGGGCGCGGACATCAAGCCGGGCAACAACCTGCCGCTGCGCTCGATCCCGACCGGTACCACCATCCATGCCGTGGAGCTGCGGCCCGGTGGCGGCGCCAAGATGGCTCGCGCGGCCGGTATGAGCATCCAGCTGCTGGGTAAGGAAGGCGCCTACGCCGTCCTGCGTATGCCCTCCGGCGAGATCCGCCGCGTCGACGTGCGCTGCCGCGCCACCGTCGGCGAGGTCGGCAACGCCGAGCAGTCGAACATCAACTGGGGCAAGGCCGGCCGTATGCGGTGGAAGGGCGTCCGCCCGACCGTCCGTGGTGTGGTCATGAACCCGGTCGATCACCCGCACGGTGGTGGTGAGGGTAAGACCTCCGGCGGCCGCCATCCCGTATCCCCGTGGGGCCAGCCGGAAGGCCGGACCCGTAAGCCCAATCGCCCGAGCGACAAGCTCATCGTCCGCCGCCGCGGCAAGAAGCGTTGAGGAGGAGGTTAGACATGCCACGCAGCCTGAAGAAGGGCCCGTTCGTCGACGAACACCTCCTCAAGAAGGTGGACGTCCAGAACGAGAAGGGCACGAAGCAGGTCATCAAGACCTGGTCGCGTCGCTCGACCATCATTCCCGATTTCATCGGCCACACGTTCTCGGTGCACGACGGCCGCAAGCACGTGCCGGTGTTCGTGTCGGAGAACATGGTCGGGCACAAGCTCGGTGAATTCGCGCCGACCCGGACGTTCAAGAGCCACGTCAAGGAAGATCGGAAGAGCAAGCGGCGATGAGCGAAGCGAAAAGCGAAGCGGCTCAGCTGACTGAGCCCCAGAATCCGACCGCCCGCGCGACCGCGAAGCACGTTCGCGTCACCCCGATGAAGGCTCGCCGGGTCGTCGACATGGTCCGCGGCCGCCGGGTCGAGGACGCGCTGAACATCCTGCGGTTCGCGCCGCAGGCCGCCAGCGAGCCGGTCGCCAAGGTCGTCGCCTCGGCGGCGGCCAACGCGGAGAACAACCTCGGCCTGAACCCGGCGACGCTGGTCATCTCGACCGCGTACGTCGACGAGGGCGCGACCTTGAAGCGGTTCCAGCCGCGTGCCCAGGGCCGGGCTTTCCGGATCCGCAAGCGGACCAGCCACATCACCATCGAGGTCGAGAGCGTCGCCAGCGCCGCCCCGGCTCGCAATCGCCGGAAGGGAGGGGCGAAGTAAATGGGACAGAAGATCAATCCCCACGGCTTCCGCCTCGGCATCACCACCGACTGGAAGTCGCGCTGGTACGCCGACAAGCAGTACGCGGACTACGTGAAGGAAGACGTCGCGATCCGCAAGCTGCTGGCCACCGGCATGGAGCGGGCCGGCATCTCGAAGGTCGAGATCGAGCGCACCCGGGATCGTGTGCGGGTGGACATCCACACCGCGCGTCCGGGCATCGTGATCGGCCGTCGTGGCGCCGAGGCCGACCGCATCCGCGCCGAGTTGGAGAAGCTCACCGGCAAGCAGGTGCAGCTGAACATCCTCGAGGTCAAGAACCCCGAGTCGGATGCGCAGCTCGTCGCCCAGGGTGTCGCGGAGCAGCTGTCCAACCGCGTGGCGTTCCGGCGCGCGATGCGTAAGGCCATCCAGTCGGCCATGCGCTCGCCGCAGGTCAAGGGCATCCGGGTGCAGTGCTCGGGCCGCCTCGGCGGCGCCGAAATGTCGCGCTCGGAGTTCTACCGCGAGGGTCGGGTGCCGCTGCACACGCTGCGCGCCGACATCGACTACGGCCTGTACGAGGCCCGCACCACCTTCGGCCGCATCGGCGTGAAGGTGTGGATCTACAAGGGCGACATCGTCGGCGGCAAGCGTGAGGTCACTGCGGCCGCGGCTCCGTCGGGCAACGATCGTCGCGAGCGCCGGGAGCGGCCGAGCCGTCCGCGGCGGTCCGGTTCGTCCGGCACCACCGCGACCAGCACCGAGGCCGGTCGGGCCGCCACCGCGGTGGCCGAGGCGCCGGCAGAGAAACAGGAGGGCTGACCAATGCTGATGCCCCGCAGGGTCAAGCACCGCAAGCAGCATCACCCCGGTCGTTCCGGTATGGCCAAGGGCGGCACCTCGGTGGCGTTCGGCGAGTTCGGCATCCAGGCGCTGGAGCCGGGCTACATCACCAACCGGCAGATCGAGTCGGCGCGTATCGCGATGACCCGCCACATCAAGCGTGGCGGCAAGATCTGGATCAACATCTACCCGGATCGCCCGCTGACCAAGAAGCCCGCCGAGACCCGCATGGGTTCCGGTAAGGGTTCGCCGGAGTGGTGGATCGCGAACGTCAAGCCGGGCCGCGTGATGTTCGAGATGTCCTACCCGAACGAGGAGACCGCCCGCGAGGCCCTGCGCCGCGCGATGCACAAGCTCCCAGTGAAGTGCAGGATCGTGACCAGGGAGGAGCAGTTCTGATGGCTACCGGAACTCCGGCCGCAGACCTGCGCGAGCTCACCGAGGACGAGCTCGTCGCCCGCCTGCGTGAATCGAAGGAAGAGCTGTTCAACCTGCGCTTCCAGATGGCGACCGGCCAGTTGCAGAACAACCGTCGCCTGCGCGTCGTTCGTCACGAGATCGCGCGCATCTACACGGTCATGCGCGAGCGTGAGCTCGGCCTGGCCTCTGGTCCTGCGGACAAGGGAGATGCGGCATGAGTGACGCGAAGGGCTCGGCCAAGACGCCGGCCAAGGAGACCGAACGTGGCAGCCGCAAGGTGCGGGTCGGCTACGTGGTCTCGGACAAGATGAACAAGACGATCGTCGTCGAGCTCGAGGATCGCCATCGGCATCCGCTGTACGGCAAGATCATTCGCACCACCTCCAAGGTGAAGGCGCACGACGAGAACGAGATCGCCGGCATCGGCGACCGCGTGCAGGTCATGGAGACCCGCCCGCTGTCGGCCACCAAGCGCTGGCGGCTGATGGAGGTTCTGGAGCGGGCCAAGTAGGCCGCCGGACCCCCGTATGTCGAATACGAAGGCCCGCTTCCCTTTCCGGGAGGCGGGCCTTCGCCGTCACCCGGGTTGTGAGGTATGCGATTGCGGCGCCGCGCAATTGGCGCAGTGGTCGCTTGATCGGCTAACTTTGACGGGCTATGAGGAATGCTGCGACGACTTCCGGGGCCTGGCGGACGATCGACGGAGAGGCGGTGTCGTTCCGCGACGCCGCGGTGGCGTGGGCGCTGGCCGCGCACGAGGCGCTCGTCGAAACCGCCACCGGTTACGGACATTTCGTGACGATCGAGGAACTGGCCGAACGGGTGCAGGAGATGTCGGGGGTGCGGACCACCGCCCCGACCCGGACCTGGATGGACGCGATCCTGCGCAAGGTGGCCCGGCGCTGCCACGGCGCGGGCGAGCCGCCGCTGACCGCGCTGTGCGTGCGCGCGAACCACACGGTCACCGACAGCTACAAGTACGTGCTCGAACTGGCGGCGCTGCCGATTCCGGACGATCTGGAAGTGCATGCCGCGTATGCGCGCTGGCAGTGCTACGCCACGCACGGCACCGACATCCCGGCCGGAATTCCGCCGCTGACCCCGAAGGTCGCCGCCCGGCGCGCGGGCAGAACCGCGAAGGCGCGGGTGGAGGTTCCGGTGGTCGCACAATCGCGAATGCAGTTGTGCGAGGAGTGTTTCATCCAGCTGCCCGCCAGCGGGGTGTGCGGGTTCTGCCATCCGCAGCGATAACCGGAAACCGGATAATTCGGTCCAGCACTAGCGGTACTCGGACAGGTGGAATACGCTTCGGCGCGGAGAAATACCGCCTGATGGAGGATTGGTGACCACCCCGAGTACGCAGCGCGGCGCCGGGGGAACCGGCGGCCGGCGAACGGTGCCCCTGACGCAGTTGATTCATTTGATGTCCTCGTACGAGAACCTGGGCGAACATCGGCAGACCTATCTGCGCGCCCCGGCCAGCGGGGATCCGGTCGTGCGCGGCTGTGGGCTGGTGGCCGGCGGGCTGGTGGCGGTGAGCGTGCTGTGTATCGTCGCCGGGGCGCCGGCGGCCGCGGTGGTGGTGATCCTGTGCGCGTTGATTCCGGCCGGATTCGCCGCGCTGCGCGGCCGCCGCAACCGGCGCAGCCGGGGCGCCCGGCTGGACCTGTTCGACCGCGGCCTCACCGTGTACCACTCCGGTGAGGAGATCGCCGGATTTCATTGGACGACGGTCGAAGTGCGGCAGCAATCGATTCCGCTGCACCAATCCGCCGCGGCGGCAACCGATTACGCATTCGTGCTGACCGGCCCCGGCGGGCATCGGGCGGAGTTCGACGAGGCCGAGTTCGCCAATGCCCGGGAATGGGGTCCGCTGATCCAATCCTCGGTCACCGCGGCCCAATTGCCGGGCATCGTCGCCGCCATCGACGGCGAGCAGACCGTCCATTTCGGCGATCTCGCGGTATCCCTCCTGGAACTGGTGCACGACGGCGCCCGGTATCCCTGGGAACGGATCCAGACCATCGATCCGCGCGGCGGAATCGTGCGGATCAAGGTGGACGGGAACTGGATTTCCCTCGGCCGGGTCGGCGCCATTCCGAATTTCTACATCTTCAACGAGGTGATCGAGCGGCTGCGGGTGGCGGCGGTCGAATTCCCGGATCCGTACGGGCCGCGGGCGGCGGCGGGGGAGGTCGCGCCGGAGACTTCCGCGGGGCCGGATGTGGCTGTCGGCCGAAATGATCCTGAGACGGCCGCTGAGCCCGGTTCCGAAGCGGGCGACCAGTCTGCCCCGCCCGGCGATGCCGAAGGCGGCAGCGAGGCTTCTGGCGGCCCTGTCGTGGGGGTTGTCGGAGAGTCCGGCACCGAGATCACGGACGAGCCGAGCCCGGAGCCGGTCGTCGCGCCGGGAGCCGAGGACCGAATCATCGAGCGGCAGCACGAGATCGTGGTTACCGCGGGCGGTCGGGCCCAGGGCTGATCGAGTCGGTGGCGCGCGGATCGCGAGATTCCGCTGTCGGGTTGGCGTATACGGCAGCGAGTTCGGTTATCGGCCCGGCGTGTACGGCCGTCAGTTCTATGCCGACACCAGGAGTTCTGTGCCGCCATCAGGCCGGCGGCCGATCGAGTGGATCGAATCGGCCGCCGCCGGGTTTACGGTCCGGCGATGTGGGCATTGCGACGGCATACCGTCCGGCAGCGGTGAATTCGAGGCAGCGTATGGAATTCGACTCGGCGTGGCCGACACTCGTGCCCGTACGGCGACATCGCCGTACCCGCTCGGTCCGGCCTGCGACCGGAGTTGGTGGAACGCGCGGTTTCGTCGAGCGAGCGACTACCCGGTGATGGCGTAGTGCGGTCCGAGTTTGCGAGCCGATTCCAGCACCCGGACGACCGCCGCACGCGACAGCCCGGTTTCGGTGCTGATACTGGTCGGCGAGGCGGATTGATCCGCGAGCGTGAGGATTTCGGCCAGCTGCTCGACCGGCAGGGTCGACATGCCGCGATCGGAGATCGCACGGGCGGCCGTCCACCACTGCACGTCCTCGCCCTCGGGGATCGAATCCTCGAAGTCGTCGGCCGTATCGTCCACGGCGGCGAGCACCCGGGTGTCCGCGTCCGCGGCGGTGCCGGAACCGCGAACCGGACCGGCGGGGCGGGGTTTGCGTCGGGCGGCAGCCGGTGCGGGCAGCGCGTTCTCGGTGATCGCGGCCCGGTCCGGCTCGAAATCGAGTTCGGCGAACAGATCCGGTTCCGGCGGGAAGATCCGGTCGGCCCGCACGGTCGTGGTCGCCACCGGTACCGCGGTGGGCTGCTCCTCCAACTCGGTGATGCCCTCGATCAGCATCGCGTAGCGCGCGGAGACCCAGGCGTGTAGCCAGATCACCACACCGACCATGATCGGCGCGACGGCCGCTTCGGCGGCATGGGCGATCCGCCCGGCGGCGATGTGCGGCCCGGCGTTCAACGCGATGGTCACGCCGAGCAGGCCCGCCTCGAGCAGCACCACGCGCCCGCGATTGACGTCCCGGCCCCAGCGCGCGGCCGTGGTGGTGACCATCATGATCGTGATGATCGGGATCGAGATCATGGCCTCGAACCCGTAACTGAGCCAGTACAGCGGGTCGGTCATATCCCCGCTCGGCACCAGGTTGTGCTGGACGTTCACCCCTGCCCAGACCATGCCGATGACGACCACGCCGATCAGCGCGCGCGACGACCATTCGGCGCGCCGGAACAGTTGCGCGAGACGGGCATCCGGACTGGAGACCCGGCGCCGCGCAGCCAGTGCGCGGCGATGCCAGCGATCATCCGCCTCGTCGGCGCGCCGGATCGAGTCCGCCACCCGCCGGTCCCGCCGCTCCGCAGAAATCTCCGCCTTCAACGAGTCCCGGCGCTGCCGGCGCCGCTTCTCTCGCGTCCACTCGGCCAGCTCGCGTTCCGCGGCGAACTCGTCGTCCGACAACACATCGAAGAGTGCGGCGTTCTGCTGCAACGGCAACTTCCCGCGTGCTGTCTTGACCTGCTGAGCCAGAGCAGCGATCTCTTCTTTGCCGGTCGGTTGGTCTTCGCGCATCGCTGGCCTTCCTGAGGCATCCGGCACCGGACCTCCCGGCCGTCGGATACCAGTGAGCTGTGGAGCATCGTGCGGGTGTTTGTCGAGCTACCCGGGGTCCTATGCTGCCCTCGAGCGGGCAGCATCGCAATCGTTGACGGACCAATGACCCTGTTGCGCCTGTTCACTCCTGTTTCCAGAGGTGCGATCGTCAGCCCAGAATCGGCGGCAGCCCCCCGGCGGTCCGCCCCGCGGCGGATTCGATGAACACCACCGGATCCGGCACCGCGGCCAACACCTCGACGGTCCGCCGCAACCCACCCGCCGGCACCGGCGGCCCACCGACCGCCGCGATCAGGTCCAGCAGATGCACAGTCGCCTCGACGATCGAAACCTCGACGAGCGCACCGAAACTGACGCTCCCCACCTGCGGATACCCCAACCCCGCCGCCGAATCGGCCTCCCGCAGTACAGCAATCGCCTCGGGCCCGCCGACAGTGAAGTACCGCAACAACCGTGCCACCCCCACCCCACCGGCTTCCCGTGCCGCCGAAGCGATCTCACCCGCCCGCTCCCGAACCACCCCGTCCGCCGCATGAACAACCCGCAACAACTCGGCCCCACCGGTGACCGCGGGCCCCACCACCCGCGCCCCCCGAAAGAAGTCCAGCACCTTCGGATCCGGCGCGACATGCGCGAACAGATCCAACACCGTCCACCCGTCCAGCCGCGTCGCCCGCCCCCACTCCTCCCCGCTCAGCCCGGCACCCCGCTCGGCCCACGACCCCCAGACCCGCTCCAGCACATCGACATCCATCGCTACCCCCACGCCTTCGGATCCCGGCCACCGGACCGGCACCGTTCATGCCACCACGGTGCCCGACGCAGCGCAACGAATATCCCCCTGCATGTCGGCGGAATCCGCGGCCGGTTGCAGTGTGGACCCTGTTCCCCGGATTACCGTCGCCGCCGCGCTCCCGACAGGTGCTAACCGCTGTAGGCGGCGGCGCGAAGTCGGCGGGCCGCCTCCAGAATTCGCAGAACCGCAGAACCGGACATGCCGACCTCCGCGCCGATCGCGGCCGGGGTCCACGACTGGTCGGCGAAGGTGAGGATCTCGACGAGCTGTTCGACCGGCAGCCGGGACATTCCGCGCTGCGAGATGTCCCGGGCTACCGCCCAGATCTCCACCTCGGCGATGTCGGTGTCGAAATCGTCGCTGTCGGCGTAGAGCGTGTCGGCGGGAATCGGAAGTGGTTGTGTGACCGGCCGACTCGCCTCGGCCGTGCGTCGGCGAGCGGCCGGCTCGGAGGTGCCGCGGGCAGCCGGAGCCTCGTCGGCGGCGGGGCGATCGTTGCGTTCCCGGCGCGAGGTGCGCTCGGATTCGGCCGCCGGACGTACGTCGGCCTTCTTGCGTGCGGGCCGTTCGTCCCGCGCCGGCATCTCGAGGCCGGGAAGTGCGGCCGGTTCCGGTTGCCTGGGCGCACGTGCAGCGGACCGGGACGTGGCGGCCGGGGCAGCAGCGGTGACCAACTGTGCTCCTGCGGTGACCGGAACCTCGGGCCGCGCCGGTACGGCAACGAATTCCGGAGCAGCGGGGACGTCCACGATGGGCCCGTCCGAATCGGCCACGGAGTACTCCGCCTGCGGATAGGTGTGCCCGTTGGTCTTTCGCTCCGGGGCGGGCTCGGTCACGGCACGGCTGTCCGCGGCGAGGCCGGTGTCGGCCGATCCACCGTGAGTATCGTTGCCGCCGTTGATCACTCGGCCGTTGCGGTCGCCGTACCCCTCCCGACCGTTCCGATCGGATTCGCTGCTGCGGTTGCCATCGCGATGCGCGGACTCGCCGGTGCCGCTACCGCTGACGTCGCGGTGGTCGCCGTCGCCGGGAAGCTCGTCGTTCGCCCGAATACCGTTGCGGCCGCCGAGAATGTCGAATCCGTTGTGATCGCCGCGGCCTTCGCCCCCGTTGTGGCCAGCACCGGCGTCATGAAGGTCGTAGCCGTTGTGGCCGAGTTCGTTTCGGTGACCGTTGTGGGTGACCGGCCCGTCTGCCTGGCCGTACCCGTTGCGGCTGTCACCGGCATCAGCGAGGTCGTGCCCGTTGTGGCCGGGATCGTATCGCCGGCCGTTGTGGACGATCGACCCCTCGGTGTGGTCGTATCCGTTGCTGCTGCCGCCGACGCCGTGGATATCGTGTCCGTTGTGGCCGAGATCCTTCCGGTGGCCGTTGTTGGCGACCGGCCCGTCCGCGTGGTCGTACCCGTTCCGGGCAGCCGGTGTCCCGTTGACGCCGAGGACATTCAGCCCGTCGTGCCCGTTCCGACCGGTGCCGGTGTCGTGACCGTTCCGGACGGGGTGACCGTTGCGGGTGTCGAAGCCGTTGTAGGTGTGCCCGTTGCTGCCGCTGTGCCCGTTGCGGCTCTCGGCACTGTTGCGACCGTTCCTGCCGTTGTGTGACGGCGAACCGACCGGATCGCCCACCGGCACACGCAGTTCCGTCATCGGGATCGAATCGGTTCGCCCGGAACCGTTCCGCCGTTCGATCGGAAGATGTTCGGCGGGAGCGTGTTCGGCAGCGGAGGGCGAGGAACCGGGGTGGCCGGCGGTGGCGGCCCGAGTGGGGCCGTGATCGTCCGCTGTCACCGGGGAGTGGGAGATGTGGTGCGCGGAGAGGTCCGGTTGTTCCGGGGAAACCGTCACGGGCCAGGGCTGGGTACTCACCGGCCCGGTGTGTGCGTCGACGACCGGAGCGCCGTCGATGAGAGTGGCGTACCGTGCCGCGACCCAGGCGTGCAGCCAGATGATGACGCCGACCATGATCGGGGCGACCGCCGCCTCGGCGGCGTGGGCCATGCGGCCCGCGGCGATGTGCGGGCCGGCGTTGAGGGCGATGGTGACGCTGAGGAGGCCGATCTCCAGGAGGACGACCTTGCCGCGCGCCACGTCGCGGCCCCAGCGGGCGGCGGTGGTGGTGACGACCATGATCGTGATGATGGGGATGGAGATCATGGCCTCGAAGCCGTAGCTCAGCCAGTACAGCGGGTCGGCCATGTTGCCACTGGGGACGAGGTTGTGCTGGACGTTGACGCCGGCCCAGATCATGCCGAGGACGACGACCGCGATGAGGGCGCGTGACGACCATTCGGCGCGCCGGAACAGTTGCGCCAGACGGGCGTCGGGGCTGGAGACCCGGCGGCGGGCGGCGAGGGCGCGCCGATGCCAGTGCGCGTCGGCCTCGTCGGAGCGGCGGATCGAATCGGCGACCTTGCGATCACGCTGCTCGGAGGCGAGTTCGTTGCTGACCGCGCGCCTGCGCTGCTGCCGCCGCTGGGCCCGGATCCATTCCGCGAGTTCGCGTTCGGCCGCTATTTCGGAATCCGACATGGCTTCCAGCAGGGCCGGATCGGTTTGCAACGGCAGTTTGCCCCGGGCCGTGGCCACCCGCTGCCGTAGCTCGGCGATCTCAGAACTGCCGGCACTTCCGGACGACTGGTCGTCCACCATGGCGGGGGCCTTCCCGGAGCAGGTACAGTATCAATTATCGAAAATGTGTTCGTTCGAACATATGTGTGATCGGCAGTGAGAGTAATCCGTTACCTGTCGGTGGTCAATGCTTCCGGTGTTTCCGCAGCGTCCGAAGTACTTGTGGCGCGCCGTAATCGGCGCGGATGAGCGATTCGCGATATCGGAATTCGGGCGCGTCGTCAGCGCACGGCGACATGCCACGCCAGCGCGGCGGCGAGAGCGCCTGCGCCGTTCAGCGACCAATGCAGTGCGATCGGCGCGAGAAGGCTGCCGCTGCGCCGCCGCAGCCAGGTGAAGACGAATCCGGCGGCGCCGGTCGCCAGTACGGCGAGGGCGATGCCGGAGAGTTGCCCGGCGATTCCGCCGCCGAGAATCGCGCTCAGCCCGCGGTTGCCGGAGGTGAGCCCGACCGACGATGCGACATGCCACAGCCCGAACAGCAGGGAGCCGGCCGCGAAGACGCCGCGTGCCCCGTACGCGCGGTCGAGCGCGCCGTGCAGCACCCCGCGGAACGCGAATTCCTCGGGTATCACCGTCTGCAGCGGGATCAGCACCAGCGAGGCGAGCAGGGCGCCGGAGACGGTGGCGTACCGGTTGTTCAGGAAGAACGGCCGGGTGAACGGCAGCAGGAGGCCGAGTCCGACCCCGGCCAGTACGATTCCGGCCGCTACCAGGGCGTATTTGGTACCGCGCCGCCAGTGCCGGCGACCCAGGCCGAGCTCCGCCCAGCCGATACCCCGCAGTCGCATCAGCGCCACCAGCGCCGCCACCGCGATCGGAACGGTGATCATCCCGGCCACCGCGCCGGCGCAGTGCGCGATCAGTTCGGTGCAGGTCAGCACGACCACGACGACGATCACGTCGAGGTGGGCGCGCAAGCGGCCCGGCCGCGGCCGGGCGTCGTGACTGCTCCGAGACATCGAGCCCAGTGTACGGACGGTTGCCCGAAATCTGCCAGATCGGCCGCAAGGGGTGCGATCAGCGCATTTCGGAAATACGCACCGGATGCAGGGAAATTGCTGACTCTATACGTATATGTATACGTAGAGTGGCGGTGGGCGGGGTAGCCCGCGTCACATGTTCTGGAGAGGAAACCGCACATGTTCGCACGGCTGGGCGCTCTGGTCGTCCGAAGGCCATGGCTGACGATCGGGATCTGGGTAGTGATCGTGATCGCCGTCGCGCTGTCGGCCCCCAAGTTGACCGCCACCACCGATCAATCCGCTTTCCTGCCTTCGCATTACGAATCCATTCAGGCATTGAAGTTGCAGGAGAAGGCATTTCCGAATACCGAGGCGCCCGCGGCGATCGTCGTGTTCGAGCGGACCGACGGCGCGCCGTTGACCGATGCCGACGCCGCCTCGGTCGCCGCCGTCGCCAATCGCCTCGGCGATGCGCACATCAAGGACGTCACCGGGATCCAGGCCGTACCGCCGTCGGGCAATCGGCTGATCCAGATCGCCTCGGTGCAGATGACCAAGATCACCAGCCAGGCCGACACCCGGCAGACCGACGCGGTGAAGTCGCTGCGCACGGAACTGCAGGCCGGGATGTCCGGCACCGATCTGAAGGCGGGGATCACCGGTCAGGCCGCCCAGAGCCTGGACGCGCAGCAGTCCTCCACCAAGGGCCTGGCCATCATCGGCATCGCGACGGTCGTGCTGATCCTGGTGCTGCTGCTGATCATCTTCCGCAGTCCGGTCATCGCGCTGCTGCCGATCATCGTGATCGGCGCGGTATCCAGCGTGGCCGACGGCCTGATCGCCATGGTGAGCAAGGTGTTCGACCTCAAGATCGACAATTCGATCAGCTCGATCCTGGTGGTGGTGCTGTTCGGTGTCGGCACCGACTACATCCTGTTCCTGATGTTCCGGTTCCGAGAACGGCTGCGTGCCGGCGAGGATCCCAAGACGGCGATGATCAACGCCGTGGCCAGGGTCGGCGAGGCCATCATGTCGGCGGCGGGCGCGGTGATCATCGCGTTCATGGCGCTCACGCTGTCCACCCTGGGGCTGTTCCGGGCGATGGGCCCGGCGCTGGCCATCGCGGTGGCGGTGGCACTGGTCGCCGGCCTGACCCTGGTACCGGCGATCGTCTCGCTGCTGGGCACCAAGATCTTCTGGCCCTCGAAGGCCTGGCAGCGCCAGCCCCAGGGTTCGCGGTTCGCGGCGGTGGGCGGTGCGCTGGGCCGCAGGCCGGCGCTGTTCGCGGTGGTATCGGGCGGTCTGCTGATCGTGTTGGGCCTCTTCGCATTCGGCTTCAATCCGACCTTCGACCTGACCTCCGGATCGACCTCCAACGCCTCGGAATCCGTGGTCTACAACAAGGAGCTGCTGAAGGGCATGCCCGCCGGGGTGACCCAGCCCTCGGATGTGCTGCTCCAGGGTTCCGCACCGCTGGATCCGGCCGCGCTGCAGACCTACCGTGCGGCGCTGAGCGGGGTGCACGGCGTGGGTCAGGTGGCGGAACCGCTGCTGTCCCAGGACAAGACGGTCGCCGACTTCCGCGTCACGCTCGACTCGGCGCCGGAGTCCGATGCCGCGCTGGCCACCGTCCGCGGCCCGCTGCGCGACGCCGTGCACGCCGCGGCGCCACCGGGCACGACCGCCGTGGTGGGCGGCCTGACCTCGATCTTCGTCGATTTCCAGGCCGCGATGAACCGCGACTACTCGATCGTGTTCCCGGTGGCCGCGATCCTGATCATGATCGTGCTGGCGCTGCTGCTGCGCAGCCTCGTCGCGCCGTGGTACCTGATGGCCTCGGTGTTCCTGGGCTTCGCCGCGACCCTCGGCGCCTCGGTGCTGGTGTTCCAGCGGTTGCAGCACGAGACCGGGCTGATCTTCACGCTCCCGGTGATCATGTACCTGTTCGTGGTAGCGCTCGGTACCGACTACAACATCCTCATGGTGGCGCGGCTGCGCGAGGAGGCCCGCGACGGTAACGAGCCGAAACAGGCTGCGGCACTGGCGGTCCGGCACACCGGCCCGACGATCGCCGCGGCCGGCGTCATCCTGGCGGGCACCTTCGCCTCGATGATGCTGGCGGGTAACACCGTGCTGTCGCAGATGGGTTTCGCCATCTCGGTCGGTATCGCGATCGCGGCCTTCGTGATGGCGATGTTCTTCACGCCGGCGCTCACCGCGCTGATCGGGCACCGCGCCTGGTGGCCGGGACACGGTGACGCCCGGCGTGATCCGGAACCGGAACCGGCCGTCGTCGGCCGGCAGTGATCGGGAGCCGGGCCGCCCACCGGGCGGCCCGGCCTCCGAACAGGTGTGCATCCTGGCCGTCAGTGCGGCGCGGAGTCGCCGGATCCGGCCCACCGCAACGGATCCGCCCACGCCGCCAGCGTCCGGGTGGTCTCGAACCGCCGCGGCTCCCGCGTCACCGGATCGCTGAATTCCAGTGTCGCGGCGAGTAATTGGAGTGGACGGGTGAAATCGCCGACGGGTTTGTCGGTGAGTTCGGGATAGAAATCGTCACCCAGGATCGGGATACCGAGCGAATTCATGTGCAGCCGAAGCTGATGCGTCCGGCCGGTATGCGGAATCAGCCGGTAGAGCCCGAGCCCGTCGCGCTCCGCGAGCAATTCCACCCGTGTTTCGGCATTCGGCTCACCCTCGGTTTCGAAGGCGCGAATGATATTGCGTTCCTTGATGATCCGGCTGCGGATCGTCACCGGCAGGGACAGCCCCGGCTCGACCGGCGCCACCGCCAGATACTCCTTGTGCACCCGCCGTCGCTGGAACAGCGTCTGATACGCGCCGCGGCGCGCGGGATCGACCACGAACAGCACCAGCCCCGCGGTGGCCCGGTCCAGCCGATGGGCCGGCACCAGATCGGGCAGCTCCAGGTCGCGGCGCAACCGCACCAGCGCGGTCTCCAGGATGTGCTGACCACGCGGAATGGTCGACAGGAAATGCGGCTTGTCGATCACCAGCAGATCCGCGTCGCGGTGCACGATCGTGATCTCGAACGGCACCGCCGTCTCCTGCGGCAGGTCCCGGTGGAACCAGACGGCGCCACCCGGCAGATAGGCCGCGTCCGGCGCGATCGGCCCCTCGAGGCCGACGATGGACCCGGCGGCCAGCATCTCGTCGATCCGCCCGGCCGGCACCCGGGGCAACCGCTCGACCAGGTGGTCGCGGATGGTCGCCCACGAGCCGTCCTCGGGCAACCGCAAGCGCGCCGGGTCGAGACCGTGGCGCTTGGGGAGCGGGGGGACCTGCCTGCGTCGCATCACCTCGACGGTAGTCGCGGACCGGCCCCGGCGAGCAGCCGGTCGGCTACTTCCAGTAGCCGCGGGCCTTGATCGCCGTCTTCGGCAGCCCGTGCACGGTCTGCAGGCACTTCGAGATCGAACGGGTGGTGGCGGAGTCGCACGCGATCCAGGCGAACGCGTTCGCGGGGCAGTCGAGCTGCTCGACGTGCTCGCGCAGCAGGCGGCCGTCGTCGAGCCGCTGCACCCAGGTCACAAGGTGGTGAGGCTTGGCCCGCACCGGCAGGGAGCTGTCGGACTCGTACTGCCACTCCAGGCAGACGCGGGCGGGGACATCGCCGATCGCGTCGAGCAGCGAGTTGATCGCCGGCAGCGACGCGGTGTCGCCGAAGATCAGAAATTCGGCCGGCAGCGGCTCCGGCAGCACGAAATCCGAACCCATGACGGTGCATTCGATCTCGTCGCCGGCCGAGGCGCCGCGGGCCCAGTGCGTGGCCGGGCCGTCGTGCAGCGCGAACTCGATCCAGAACCGGTCGGATTCGGGATCCTGATCGATGATGGTGTACCCGCGATGGTGCAGAGTCTCGCTGCCCGCCTCGGGAATCCACATCCGGATGAACTGGGTGGGATGTGTCGAATGGTCCTTCAGCAGGCCGCCGCCGGCGAAGCCGATCCGCACGTACTCGTCGGTCAAGGCCTCGGTGCTCTCGACCGTGAGCCGATAGTCCTTGGCCCGCATCATCTTCAGGACGAAGCCGTTGTATCCCTTACCCATGCGGATTAGGTTAGCCTAAACAAATGAACGAGTCACTGGGCAATCGGGGTGAAATCGGCAGTGCCCGTGGGGGCGGGCCCCGGACGTCGGGCGGTGTCCGGGGCCCGGGTGATCACAGATTGCAGGGCAGGACCGCGATGCTCGCGATCGTGCACTCGGCCTCGCGGGTCAGCTTCCAGGCGCCGTCGACCTGCACCCAGGAGAGCTGGAAGTTCCACGGGTCGTAACCGTCGATGGCGGTCTGGAGTCCGGCGGTGAGCCGGTCGCCGTCGACGCCGACCGGGCCCTGGACGGACCAGCGGAAGCTCGGCGGTGCGGCGGCCATCACGGTGCCCACCTGGTCGACCAACGGGAGTCCGGCTTCGCCGGCCTCCAGTTCGGCGGCGCGAGCGCTGCGCGAGCCTCCCGGGTTGAGGACCACCTGCAGTTTGGACTGCAGTTCACCGACGCCGGGTGCGGCGGTGTGGACGAGGGGAGCTGCGCCGGCGGGGGTGGCGGCGACGGCCGCGCCGAGGATTGCGGCGCAGGTCAGAGCCGGCGCCAGAGCGCGGCGGAACGAGTCGATCATGGGCACTTCCAATCGTTTTCGGGTCGGTCGGTACCAACGGCCCGGGCTGGCACCTTCGAACAATATAAGGTAAGCCTATGCAAATAAGGTAAGCCTATGCAAAATCGGATTCCTGCCCCGAGAGGAGAACGTGTGAACACCCTGCTGGTGGTCGGCGGCGGTCCCAAGGCGATGGCCGTAGCGGCGAAGGCGCACGTGCTGCGCCGGCTCGGGCTGCCCGCGCCGCGGGTCGTGGTCGTGGAATCCCATGCGGTGGGCGGGAATTGGCTGGCCCCCGGCGGCTGGACCGACGGCCGGCACCGGCTCGGTACCAGTCCGGAGAAGGATGTCGGCTTCCCCTACCGGTCCACCTGGTCTCGCGGGCACAACCGGGCCATCGACGAGGCGATGGTCACGTTCGGCTGGCAGGCGTTCCTGATCGAGCAGGGCAGCTATGCCGAATGGATCGATCGCGGCCGGCCCAGCCCGCAACATCACCTGTGGGCCAGGTACTTACAGTGGGTCGCCGCGAAATCCGAGGTCGATCTCGTGCTCGGCACGGTCCGGCAGATCCGCCCGGCGGCCGACGGCTGGCTGGTGTCGGTCGACGGAACCGATGGCGCCACCAGCGAACTCGACGCCGACGCGGTGATGATCACCGGTCCGGGCCGCAGCCGCAGCACCCTCGCCGATCATCCGAAACTGCTGAGTATCGCGGAGTTCTGGGAGCTGGCCGGTAAGCGGCAGCTGCCGGTGTCGTCGCGGGCCGCGGTGATCGGCGGCGGCGAGACGGCGGGTTCGGCGATGGACGAGCTGATCCATCACGAGGTGCTGACCGTCTCGGTGATCTCACCGAACGCCACCCTCTACACCCGGGGCGAAAGTTATTTCGAGAACACGCTTTTCAGCGATCCCGCGCCGTGGGCCCAACTGAGTGAGGAACAGCGGCGGGATCTCATCCGCCGCACCGATCGCGGCGTGTTCTCGGTCCGGGTGCAGGAGAGTCTGCTGGCCGACAACCGGGTCCACCATCTGCGCGGCCGCGTGCTGCGCGTGGGCAACCACGGGGATGCGGTGGCGCTGGTGCTGCGCACCGGCCCACGTCCGGATCAGGTGCAGACGCACACGTTCGATCTGGTGATCGACGCCACCGGCGGTCAGCCGCTGTGGTTCCTGGAGCTGCTGGATTCCGATGCCACCGATTTGCTGGAACTCGCCGCCGGCGGCCCGCTCACCCAGGCGCGCCTGGAATCCGTGATCGACTACGACCTGTCCGTCACCGGGCTCGGCGCCAGGCTCTACCTGCCGAATCTCGCCGGAATGGCGCAGGGGCCCGGCTTTCCGAACCTCAGCTGCCTCGGCGAACTCTCGGACCGAGTGCTGCGCACGGCGTCGCGGCCGATTTCGGGCGTGACCGCGGCCGCGGTTCACCTTCGCCATGATTTAGGCTAGGCTTGCCTTAGTTAACTGGAGGTTGCAATTGCGTATCGTGTCGTTCGGCTACCAGACCTGGGGCCGCAAGACCCTGCAGGCCTTGATCGATTCCGGCCACGAGGTCGTGCTCGCGGTCACCCATCCGGCCAGCACCCAGTCGTACAAGGCCATCTGGAACGATTCGGTGGAGGAACTGGCGCGCGAACGCGGCATACCGCTGCACCTCACCGAGCGGGCCGATGCCGAGACGATCGACCTGGTCAAGCGGGCCGAACCCGATCTGATCGTGGTGAACAGCTGGTACACCTGGATGCCCGCGGAGCTGTACGCCATGCCCCCGCACGGCACCCTCAACCTGCACGATTCGCTGCTGCCGAAGTTCACCGGATTCTCGCCGGTGCTGTGGGCGATGATCAGCGGGGAGACCGAGATCGGGCTGACCGTGCATCGGATGGACGAGGAGCTCGACACCGGCGACATCCTTGTGCAGCACCGGATTCCGGTGCCACCGGGGGCGACCGGCACCGAAATGGTGCTCGCCGGAATGGAATTGATCCCGGGTGCGGTGCACGAGGCGCTGGGTCTGCTCGAGTCCGGCGCCGCCGTGTGGCGGCCGCAGGACAAGACCGAGCGCACCTACTTCCACAAGCGGTCCGACCGCGACAGTCGCATCGACTGGTCCTGGCCCGCAGTCGATCTGGAACGTTTCGTGCGCGCGCTGTCGGATCCGTATCCGCGCGCGTTCACCTGGTATCGCGGCCGGCGGATCGAGGTGCTGGCCACCACGGTGTCGACGGCCCGCTACGGCGGCACGCCGGGCCGGGTCATCGTCCAGGAGGGCGGCGGCGCGGTGGTCTGCGGGCCGGACGCCTACCGCGGCGGCAACCCGGCGCTGGTGATCACCGGCGTCCGCACCGACGACGGCGCGACCCACGCGGGGGCCGAATTCTTCGCGCGCGGGGGATATCTCACCGATTCACCGGAGTAGTTCTCCGCTTCGCAGTTTCAGGAGTTTCGCAGCAATGCCAGCACCGCTCGGATGGGTCCGGCAGTTCCACAAGCCACAATCGGCCGACCTGCCACCCTTGTTGATCTGCCCGCACGCCGGTACCGGCGCCTCCGCCTACCGGGCCTTCGCCAAAGTGTTCAGCGAACATTTCGACGTCGTCATCTTCCAATATCCCGGCCGTCAGGACCGGGCCAAGGAACCGGCTCTGCCCACAGTGCCCGCGCTCGCGCTCGGCGCCTTCGCGGATTTCGCTGCCTCGCAGCATCATCGGGGCCGTCCACTGACCGTGTTCGGGCACAGCATGGGCGCGATGGTGGGATTCGAGGTGGTGCGCGCGGCCGAGGCGGCCGGTGTGCCGGTGCGGCTGCTGGCCGCCTCGGCCGCGGTCTCGCCGGGCCGATCCGCCGAATTGCCACCGCATCCGAGCGAGGACGAGCAGATCCTCGATCATCTGGCGAGTCTCGAGGGCACCGGCGCCGAGGTGCTGGCCAGCCGCGAGATCATGCGGATGGCGCTGCCGGTGGTGAAGGCCGACTACCGGGCCTTCGACGCCTACACCTGCGCGCCGGATGTTCGGGTGCGGGCGAGGATCCATGCGTTCGGCGGCGCCGAGGATCCGTACGTGACGCCGCGCGATCTGTACGGCTGGGCCGCGCACAGCACGCAGGACACCGAGGTCACCGTCTTCGACGGCGGGCACTTCTACCTGCACGACAATGCCGCGGGCATCGCCGAACTCCTTGCCCCGCAACGGAGTGCGGCATGAGCGGTCAGGGGCCGGAGGCGGCAGCGGAGCGTCACCACGCAGGCCCCCCGCGCATGCCGAATGGTGACAGCATGACAGGGGGTGACCACGATCCCATCGTGATCGTGGGGACGGCGGTGGAGGCTCCCGGCGGCGTCGAGACTCTCGAGGATTTCTGGACGGCGCTGGCCGGTGGGCAGGAACTGATCGGCCCCTTCCCGCGCGATCGGGAATGGCCGCTGGCGCAACTGCTCTCGCTGCACGAGACCGAGGGCTGGCGCCGCGTCCGCGATGCGGGCGGATTCCTCGACGGCGCAACGGAATTCGACGCGCAGTTCTTCGGCATCACCCCGCGCGAGGCGGCGGCGATGGATCCGCAGCAGCGGGTCGGCATGCGGGTGGCCTGGCGGGCACTGGAGAACGCCGGGCTCAACCCCGGCGATCTCGACGGCGCCGAGGCCGGCTGCTACATGGGTGCGTCGTTCACCGAATACGGCCCGCCGAGCGCCGCGGTCAACGAGCACAGCGGATATCGGGCCACCGGCACCGCCCTCGGCGCGGTGGCCGGCCGGATCTCGCACGGGCTCGGCCTGATCGGGCCGTCGCTGACGGTCGATACCGCCTGCGCCTCCTCGCTGTCGGCGCTGCATCTGGCTGTCGGCGCGGTCCGCGGCGGCGAATGCGACTGGGCCCTCGCCGGTGGGGTCTGCGTGATGGGTTCGCCCGCAGCCTTCTTCGAGTTCGCGAAGAACAACGCGCTGGCCGCCGACGGGCACTGCCGGGCATATGCCGGGGACGCGACCGGCACCCTCTGGGGTGAGGGTGCCGCCGTGGTGGTGCTGGAACGGGAATCCCGGGCCCGCGCGCTCGGCCACCTGATCCACGGCCGGGTGCTGGCCACCGGCATCAACCACAACGGCAAGGGTGCGCCGCTGGCGGTGCCGAGTGCGGCCGCGCAGCAGCGGCTGATCGAGCGAACCGTTGCGGCCGCGGGCATTCCGGTCGACGCGATCGAGCTGATCGAGGGCCACGGAACCGGCACCCCGGTCGGTGACCCGCTGGAACTGACCGCGCTCGCCACGGTGTACGGGGCCCCGGGCCGCAGCCGCGGGCCGCTGCTGGGTTCGGTGAAATCCAATATCGGTCACGCACAGGCCGCTTCGGGCATGCTCGGCCTGATCAAGGTCCTGCTCTGTGGTCAGCACGGGCAGATCGCCCCCAGCCTGCACGCCGGCACCCCGACCGACGCGGTGCGGTGGTCGGACACCAGCCTGCGGCTGGCCACCGAACTCACCGACTGGCAGCCGGTCGACGGCCTCCGCTACGCGGCGGTGTCGTCCTTCGGCGTGGCCGGTACCAACGCCCACGCCATCGTCGCCATGCCGACCGGCGTCGGCCGGGAGCAGGAGGAAGCGCATGTCTGAGTATCGGCTGCCGGACGGCACCGTCCCGGTGCTGCTGTCGTCGGACACCGCCGAGGGCCTGCGCACCGAGGCCACCCGATTGGCCGCGTATCTGGCCGGGCATCCCGAGGTGTCCCCGGATGCCATGGCCGACATGCTGTTCCGCACGAGGGTCGCCCGCCGGCACCGCGCGCTCGCGATGGCCGGGAGCCGGGACGAGCTGGCCGGTGCGCTGGCCGCCGTCGCGGCGGGGGCCGAACATCCCACGGTGGTCACCGGAGTCGCCGCCGCGCGGCGCATCGCATTCGTCTTCCCCGGCCAGGGCAGTCAGCGGCCGGGGATGGGAAGGCCGTATTACGACCTGTCCGAGGCCTATCGGGCCGAGGTCGACCACTGCGCCGAGATCCATCTGGACCGGTACGGGCACGCGCAGCCGCTGCACTACCTGCTCGGCGCGGACGGCAGGTATCAGGACACCGTCTGGGAAGTCCAGCCCGCCTTGATGTTCCACATGTCCGGTCTGGCCGCGATGTGGCAGGCCGCCGGGGTGCGGCCCGCCGCGGCCGTCGGCCACAGCCAGGGTGAACTGGCCGCCGCCTCGATCGCCGGCGTGGTGACCCGCCGTGACGCCGTGCTGGCCGTGACCCATCGGGCCCGGCTGGTGGAACGCATCTCGCCGCGCGGCTATTCGATGGCGGTGCTGGGGATGGACCGCGAGGACTGTGAGGCGTTGCTGGCCCGGAATTCCGGCTGGGCCGAGCTGTCGGTGGTGAATTCGCCCAGCATCCTGGCGATCTCGGGGGACCGGGACACGATCCTCGAGATGGTGGCGGCGGCCGGCGCCGCCGGCCGGTTCGCGCGCGAGATCCGGGTCGCCTATCCGGCGCACACCTCGATCGTCGCCGAACTGCGGCCCGACTTCGAGGCGTTCCTCGGCGACGAGATGAGCAGCCGCCACTTCTACGACGGTGAAATCCCTTGCTACGGCGCCACTCTGGGCGAGGCCATCACCACCGGACTGGAGCAGGAGCGGTACTGGTACTGGAACCTGCGCAACCGGGTGCGCTTCGACCGCGCGGTCGTCGCGGCGGCCGTCGGCGGCGCCGATACCTTCATCGAGGTCGCCGAGCATCCGACGCTGCAACTGGCGGTGCAGGAGAACCTCACGCTGGTGCCGCAGGATCCGGCCCTGCCGCCGCGCGACTTCCGGGTCTTCGGCACCTCGCTGCGGACCGCCGAGAGCCTGGGCGACTTCACCCGCAACCTGGCGGCGGTGGCCGTGCACGACAGCGGATATCGCTGGCAAGCGCTGCGCACCGGCGGTTCGGTCCGGTTGCCGCTGCGGGACTTCCCGAATACGGTGATGAACCCGCAGCGCCTCTGGGCCGCGGCGGGAACGACTGCGGCCGAACCGGTTACGCGCGCAGCGCGGCCGTGGCCGCTGCGCCTGGCCGAGCAGTGGGTCCGGCTGGAACGGCGCAGCCTGGTCGCGCCGCGGGCACTGCTGGTGGTCGACCACACCGGCACCCACGCGGCGCTGGCCGATGCGCTCTGCGCGGCGGCCGACAGATACGGCGCCGGCGCACAACAGGTTTCGGACGCCACTGCGGCGGGCGACTACGACACCGTCCTGGTGCTCGCGCCGGAACTGCCCGACCTGGACGGCCCGGACGCGATCGAGGCGGTCGCGGACTTCTTCGGAGCCGACTGGCTGCCGGACCTCACCGGCGTCCGCGACTGCTGGCTGGTCACGGTCGGCGGCGAGACCGTCGAGGACACCGATCCGGCCCCGCACCAGGTGCACGGCGCCCTGCCGGCGGGCTTCCGCTGCATCGGCATGGAACATCTCAGCATCGCCTTCCGGCATCTGGATCTGGCTGCCGGGCAAGCGGATCCGGCCGCCGCGATCGTGCGCGCCGTCCACGTGAAGGACGAGCCGGAACTCGCTCTGCGCGGGTCGGGGATCTATGCCAAGCGGTTGGTGCCGGATCGGGCCGAGACCGCCGGGCTCGGTGAAACCGGCACGGCTGTGGCCGGTGAGCCCAGCCCCGACGAGGCTGCGAGCGGCGCTGCGTCGGAAACCGCCGATGGGACGACCGTATCCGCGGGCCGCGAAACCGGCTCGGTGGGGCCGGAATCGGCTGCGGCGAGCGGCGCGACCGACCTCGACCACGTCGTGATCGTCGGCGGCACGGGCACTCTCGGGATGGTCTTCACCGAGCACTACGCGCAGGCGGGGGCCGGTCGCATCACATTGCTGAGCCGGTCCGGGGAGACCCCGCAGATCACCCGGCGGCTGCGCGGCGTGCGGCGATCCGGCACCGAGATCGTGGTGGCGGCCTGCGATGTCACCGATCGGGCCGCGGTGGCCGAACTCGCGGTCGCGCTCGCGGATCGGCCCGCGAGCCTGATCGTGCACTCGGCGGTCAACTACGTGCGCGCCGAACTGGCCGACGTGACCGCCGAGAAGGCCAGGGAGATGGCCGGTTCCAAGATCTACGGCACCGATGCGGTGCTGCGGCACGTGCCCCGCACCGCGGATTGCCGGATCGTGTTGTGCTCCTCGGCCGCCGCCACATTCGGCGGCCGCGGTCAGGTGCTCTACGCGACGGTCAACCGGATGCTGGACGTACTCGCCCAGCGGCTGCGGGCCGACGGTGTCGACGCGGTGGCGGTGCAATGGGGTCTCTGGGATCTGGAGGGCCCGCTGCACGCGGTCGGTGTAGCCCCGGTGGAGGCCGCCGGTGTGGTCGCGATGGCGCCGGAGCAGGCGCTGGCGGTCGGACTGACCACCCACGCCGATCGGCCCGGCGCCGGCAATCGCCTGGTGGCCGCGGCGAATTGGGCCGAGGTGCGCGCGGTGATCTCCGCGATCGGCGCGGGTCCGCTGCTCGAGCTGATCCCGGCGGAGCCGGTGGCCGAACCCGAACCGGAACCCGTGGCGGCCGAGCCCGAACCGGCGGCGGCCCCCGCACCCGAGGCGGAACAGCCGCCCGCGACGCGGTTGTCGGATCAGCTGCGCCGGGAACTCGGCGCGGTCATGGGCACCGGCGGCGACACCCTGGACTCGTCGCTGCCGCTGGTGGCGCTCGGCCTGGATTCGTTGCAGGCGTTGGATTTCCGCAAGCGCGTACAGGCCCGGCTGCATCGTGATCTGCCGGTGGCGGCCATTCTCGGCGGCGCCTCACTGGACGATGTGCTGCGCCTGCTGGCGAGCGCCTCGTGACCGGACCCGATACCGCACAGACGTTCCGGCCCGCCCGGCTGGAGGAGGGAAGACCCCAGGTGATGTCCCACGATGGCACCGAAGCGACGGACCGGGCGGCGCTGCGCAGGGAGTTGCTGCGCCGCCGGATGGCCGAGAGTGGCCTCGCCGCGGCCGATTCCGCGACATCGGCGCCGCGGCGCCGGCACACCGGCGACCGGCTGCCGCTGTCGGCCGGGCAGCGCCGGCTGTGGTTCCTGCAGACCCGCGATCCGGACGACACCACGCTGAACATCTGTGTCGCCTACCGGCTCACCGGCCCCGTCGAGGCCGACCGGCTGCGCGCCGCGATCGATACGGTGGTCGACCGGCACGAGATCCTGCGCACCACCTACGGTCTCGGGGACGACGGCACGCCGTACCAGATCGTGCGCGACCGGCTGCCGGTCGACTGGTCCACCCACGACCTGTCCGGGCTGGCCGATACGAGCCGGGACCGCCGCCTGGAGGTGCTGACCCGGCGCGAGTTCGGGCGGCCGTTCGACCTCGCCGCGCAGTCACCACTGCGGATCGCGTTGATCGACATGGGTGTTCGGGAGTCCGGCGGGCAACGGGAATTCGCGCTGGTCCTCGTGGTGCACCACATCTGCTGGGACGACGACTCCTGGGCGGTGTTCTTCGCCGAGCTGAACGCCGCCTACCGCGGCGACGAGATCCTCGCGCCGGGAACGCAGTTCGCCGATATCGAGACCGCCGAGCCGGAGGCCGCCGGTCTCGACTACTGGCGCCGCACCCTGCGGCCGCTGCCGGAGGCGCTGGAACTGCCCGGCCGCCCCGCGGCCGAGGCGCGCCAGGCCGACCGCCGCCGGATCGCGCTGCCCGCCGCGCTGACCGGCCGGGTGCAGACCTTCGCCCGCGATCACGCCGCGACGCCGTTCATGGTGCTGCTGGCCGCATTCCAGGCCGTGGTCAACCGCTACACCGCCACCGCCGACTTCCTGATCTCGGTCCCGGTGACGGTGCGCCGCACCGCCGCGGCCGAGGCCCTGATCGGATACTTCGGCAACACCCTGCTGGTGCGCGCGGACGTGGCCGCGGAGGCGAGTTTCACCACGCTCGTCGACCGGGTCCGGGAGACCTCCCTCGGCGCGTTCGCCCACCAGGACGTGGGTATCGATCATGTGGTGCGCGAGGCGAATCCGGATCGGCACAGTGGCCGTGACGGCCTGCAGCAGCTGGTCCGGCTGGGCTTCAGCGTGCGCAAGAGCGCCGTCGGATTCGACCTACCGGATGTGACCGCCGCGCAACTGGAATTCGGCAGCCCGGTCGCGCAGGTCTCGCTGGGCCTGATGGTGGTCCTCGACGACGCCGGGGCCACTGTCGAGGCCGAATACCTGGTCGGCGAACTGGATTCCGCCGTCGTGGACCAGCTGCTGGGGCACTACGTCCGATTCCTGGACAGCGCGCTGACCGAACCCACGGTCCGGCTGCGCGATCTCGACATGCTCGGCGCCGACGACCGCGCCACCATCCTCGCCCGCGCACAGGGTCCGGTCGTGGCGGCGCCCGACACCACCCTGGTGGCGCTGTTCGAGAATCGGGTTGCGGCGGAACCGGATTCGCTCGCCGTGGTCGCGCCCCGGCCGGACGGCCCCGATCTGCACCTGACCTACCGCGACCTGGATCGCCGCGCGAACCGGCTGGCGCACCGGCTGATCCGCGGCGGAATCGGTACCGAGGACATCGTCGGGCTGCGCCTGTCGAATTCGGTGGAGTTCGTGGTCGGCCTGCTCGCGGTGCTGAAGTCCGGCGCCGGTTATCTGCCCATCGATCCCGCCTATCCGGCGGACCGCATCGACTATCTGGTCGCCGACGCGCATCCGGCGCTCGTGCTGGACGGCGGCGAATTCGCTGCGGCGGAGGCGGCATCCGCCGGGCTGCCGGACACCGCTCCCACCGACGCCGATCGGCTGCGACCGCTGCGGCCGGGCAACCTCGCGTACGTGATCTACACCTCGGGCTCCACCGGGCGTCCGAAGGGCGTGCCGGTGCCGCATCACGCGATCGCCGAACATCTGGAGGGGTTCACCGCCGAATGGGGGATGACCGCCGCCGACCGATTGCTGCAGTCGTCGTCGGTGAGTTTCGACGCGTCGCTGCTGGACATCTACGTCACCTTCACCGTCGGTGCCTGCCTGGTGATCCCGAAACCCGATGCGTTCCGGGACATTCCGTACGTGGCCGAGGTGATCACCCGGTGCGGCGTCACGGTGCTGCACATGGTGCCGTCCATGCTCAGCACCTTCCTGCTGCTGCCGGAGGTGAGCACCTGGCGCGCGCTGCGGCACGTGCCGGTCGGCGGCGAGGCCCTGCCGGGCGAGGTGGCCGACCGCTTCGCCGGCATCTTCGACGCCGAACTGCGTAATCACTACGGCCCCACCGAGGCGGTCGTCTGCGCCACCCATATGCCGGTCGAGGGGCCGCAGGGCACCGGCATCGTGCCGATCGGCGTCCCCAACCGCAACGTCTTCGCCTGTCTGCTGGATGCCGCGCTGCATCCGGTCCCGGACGGCGTGGTCGGCGAGATCTACCTGGGCGGCGAGCAATTGGCGCGCGGCTACCTGAATCGGCCGGGACTGTCGGCCGAACGGTTCGTCGCCGACCCGTTCCACGCCGGCGCGCGGCTGTATCGCACCGGCGACCTCGCGCGGCGAAACGCCACGGGGGCCATCGAATTCGTCGGCCGCGCCGACGAACAGGTGAAGGTGCGCGGATTCCGGATCGAACTGGGTGAGGTGGAGGCCGCGATCGGCAGCCATCCCGCCGTGGGCCACTGCGTGGTGATCGCCGTCGCCGACGCGGCGGTGGGTGCCATGCTGGCGGCGTACGTGGTACCGGCGGCCGGCTGGGTGCCCGATATCGGCGAGGTGCGCGCGCACGCGGCCGCGACCCTGCCGGACTACATGGTGCCCGCGGCCTTCGCGGTGATCGACGAGATCCCGTTGACCGTGCACGGCAAACTCGACCGGCGCGCACTGCCACAGCCGCAGCGCGCCGACACCCGGCGCTACCGGGAACCGGCCTCCGCCACGGAGATCCGGCTCGCGGCGCTCTACGGTGAGATCTTCGGCCGCGAGCGGATCGGCGCCGACGACTCGTTCTTCGAGCTGGGCGGCCACTCGCTGCTGGCGACCCGGCTGATCGTGTTGATCCGTAACGAGTTCGGCGTGCAACTGGATGTGCGGGCCCCGTTCGACCATCCGACGGTGGCCGGACTGGCCGCCGTGCTGGAGACCGCGCCCGCCGCCACCGCCCCGGCCCGGCCGGCGCTGGTGAAACGCGCTCACCCCGACCGCATTCCACTGACCTCCTCGCAGCTGGCGCTCTGGTTCGAGCGAAAGCTGGAGGGGCCCAGCGCGATCGGCAACATCGCCTTCGCGGTGCGGCTGGACGGCGCGCTGGATCTCGGCCTGCTCACCGCCGCGCTCGGCGACGTGGTGGCGCGACACGACGCGCTGCGCACCGTCTTCGGCGAGGCCGACGGCGTGCCGTATCAGACGGCGCTACCCGCCGGGCCGATCCCGCTGCCGGTCACCGCACTCGACGATCCGCAGCGGCTGCGCGCCGAACTGGCCGCCGCCGGACAGCATTGCTTCGAGCTGTCCGGTACGCCGCTGCTGCGGCCGCGGATCTTCCGGCTGGACACCGAAACACATGTGCTGTCCCTGCTGGTGCACCACCTGATCGCCGATCACGCCTCGTTCCGGACCATCCTGACCGATCTGGCCGCCGCCTACCGGGCACGGGCCGCCGGACAGGCGCCGGACTGGTCCCCGTTGCCGGTGGACTACGCGGATTACGCACTGTGGCAACGGGATACCGCCGCCGACAGCGGAGCCGACCTGGACTACTGGCGTACCCGGCTGGCCGGACTGCCGGCGGAACTCACCGCCGGCGCCGACCATCCGCGACCCGCGGTACTCGGCAAGAACGGCCACGTGGTGCCGTTCACCGTGCCCGCCGCGCTACGGCAGCGGCTGCGGACCCTGGCGGAGACCGCGGGTGCGTCGGAATTCATGCTCTACCAAGCCGCCGTTGTGGCCCTCCTGCACGGACTCGGTGCGGGCGTGGACATTCCGCTGGGTACACCGGTCGCGGGTCGCGACGATCCGGCGGCGGCGGATCTGGTCGGCCTGCTGGCGAACATGGTGGTGCTGCGCAACGACCTGTCCGGGGATCCGACGCTGCGGACGGTCCTGGACCGTGCCCGCTCGGCCGCGCTGACCGCCTACGGTCATCAGCACGTACCGCTCGAGCGGGTGGTCGAGGCGGTGAACCCGCCGCGCTCGCGGTCCCGGAACCCGCTGTTCCAGGCCATGATGCACTTCCGTGAGGAGGATTGGACCAGCGCCGGAATCGGTTTCGGGTCCGCCGCGGCGACCGTACTGCCGCTGGACTTCGACGTCTCGCTGCTGGACCTCAGCATCAACTTCTTCGCCGGTGCCGGCGGCGGATTCGACGCGAGCGTCATCGTCAACACCGACCTGTACCTGCCGATCACCGGTGAACTGCTGGCCCAGCGGATGCTGGGCGTGCTGCGCGACTTCGCCGAGGACCTCGACCGGCCGCTGCACGAACTCGAGGTGTTCACGCCGGGCGAGCGGGAGCGGCTGACCGGCGAATGGGCCGACGGCGTCCGCCTCGCCGATCACCCGGATCCGGCCGAGATCCTGCGTGGTGCAAGCGATCTGCCGCCGGAGCGGATTGCCGTGCGCTGTGGGGACGAAACCCTGACCTACGCTGCCCTTTTCGCAGCCCCAGCCGCAGCCGATGTCGCAGCGGCAGCCCCAGCCGATGTCGCAGCCGCAGCGGATGTCGCAGCCGAGGTCGAGATCGCGGCCGAGATCGGTGAGGTTGCGACGGCTGCCGGGATTGCCGCCCTGCTCGCCGCGCTGAATCGCACGGCCGATGACGGACGTCCGTTGATGCTCACCGGCGATACCGCCGAATCGATGTCCTACGACCGGAATGCGCTCGCCGCCGCGGTGGCGGATCGGCGTGCGGTCGCGGCCGAGCGCAGCCCGGCCGCCGAATTCCGCGGCATCGCAGACGATGTCCGGTTGATCGCCGCCCCGTGGCCCAGTGCCGAGATCGCGGTGGAACTGCTCGCCGCCGTCGCCGACGGCGCCACCCTCGTGGTCGCCACCGAGGCGGAACGCGAGGATCCCGCCGCCCTGGTGGAACTGATCGGCACGCTCGGGGTCACCCATGTGGTCGCCGATACGGCGATCCCGGCCCGATTCGTGCACACCGGCATCTCGGTGCTGCCATCGGTGCTGCGCTGGGACCTGCACGGAACCTCATGGCCCGCAGCGCTTCCCGACCTGCTCCCGGCCCTGTCCGCCGACTCGATCGCCACCTTCGGCTACCTGGTACCCGGCTACGCGGGTCCGGTGGCCCGGGGCCCGCTCGCCGATCTCCGGTGCGCGCGGCCGACTTCCGGTGCGCGCGTGGTCATCCTGGACGACCGGCTCCGCCCGGTCCCCGTCGGTGTGCCGGGCGATATCCACATCGGCGGATCCGCACTGGCAGCCGACGATTCGCCGGCCTTGTCCGGCCGCCTGATCGCCGACCCGTTCCGCGCCGACGGTCTGCTGCTGCGCACCGGCGACCGCGGTCGCCGAACCGCGGACGGTGCGCTGGTGCCGGGCACGGAGGCCACCGCGGAAACCGTTGCGGCCGTGCGCCGGGAGCCCGGCGACGACACGGGCACCGAGGCCCGCCTGAGCGCGCTCCTCGCGGAACTGCTGGAACTCGACGACGACACCGTCACCACCGACGACAACTTCTTCGCCCTCGGCGGGGACAGCGTGATCTCGCTGCAATGGTCGGTGCGGGCCGCGGAGGCCGGACTGCCGCTGACCCCGCAGATGGTGTTCGAGTACATGACAATCGGCGAACTGGCGGTCGCCGTGGACGAGGCGCTCGCGGCAGGGGAACAACCCGACCTCACAAACCTCGCCGACCCGGCCGCCGATCCGGCCCCGGCCGCGGAACCGGCGCCGGAGCACTCCCCGATGAGCCTGTCCGGCCTCGACGCGGGTGCGCTGAGCGCATTGGGCGCCGCCTGGAAGGCGTCGCGTTGAGCCGCCCGACGACCTGTCACCCAACGGTGCGCGACGGAAAAGGAAGCCGCGGATGACCGCCGACCACAATGCCGCCCCGGAGGCTGCCGCACCTCCGGAGATCGAGGATGTCCTCGCGCTGAGCCCGCTCCAGCAGGGCCTGTTCTCGCTGGCGCGGCTCGCCACCGACGGAATCGACCTGTACACCATGCAGTTCGTCGTCGACATCGGCGGACCACTGGATACGGCGTTGCTGCGGCGCAGCGTCGAGGCGCTGCTGCAACGGCACGCGAGCCTGCGTGCCGCCTTCTGGGACCGTGATCTGCCCTCACCGGTACAGATCATCCCCACCCGGGCCGAGCTACCGTGGTCCGAGATCATCTGTGACGCCGCCGAATTCGATGACCTGGCGGCCGCCGACCGGCGGAACAACTTCGACCTCGAACGCGGCCCCGCACTGCGGGTCACGCTGGTGACCCTGCCGAACCGGCAACGGATGATCCTCACCGCCCACCACATCCTCATGGACGGCTGGGCGGTCGCAGTGTTCTTCCGCGAACTGATCGCCGTATACGACGCGGGCGGCAGCACCGCCGCACTACCCCCGACCCGCCCCTACCGGGACTACATCGGCTGGCTCGCGGCCCGCGACGCCACCACCGCTACCGCCGCCTGGACCGAACACCTGCGGCCACTGTCGGGCCCGCTGATGCTGGCCGAGGCGAATTCGGCAGTGGGCGAAGCGGTTCCGCGACGCAATCGATTCGCTCTCACCGGCCCCGAGACCGATCGGTTGTCCCGCTGGTCGCGCGGTCACGGCCTCACCCTGGGCACGGCCGTCCAATTCGCATGGGCGATCGTGCTTTCCCGGCTCACCGACCGCCGCGACCTGGTCTTCGGCACCACCATCTCCGGCCGCCCCGACGGACTGCCCGGCGTGGAGACGATGATCGGCCTGTTCATCAACACCGTTCCGGTGCGAATTGTGCTGGACGACACCGAAACCGTGGTGGAGCACTGCCTGCGCGCGCAACGCGAACAGGCCGCGATGCGCGACCACGGCTATCTGAGCCTGTCGGCGATCCAGCGCGCCGCCGGCCACGGCGCACTGTTCGATGTCCTGTTCGTCTTCGAGAACGCCCCCATCGGTGCCGCCACCGACCCGATAGTGACGACCTCCGGCACCCGCTTCCTCCCCGTGGCGATGGAATCGCTGGTGCACTACCCCCTCTCGGTCGTGGCGTACCCGGAATCCGATGTCCTCGCGGTGATGCTGGAAGCGGTCGCGGAAGCATTCCCGCACTTCCCGATTGCCGACATCGGCCACCGCATCCTGTCCGTCCTGCGCCAACTCCCCGACGCCGGCGACCGCAGCCCCGACACCCTGGACGTGCTGCTGCCCACCGAGCGACTCGCGCCTCCCACCGACATCGTGCCGGACGCAGGCTCGCCGTCACATCCCGCGCCGGTCGGAGTGAATCCGGTTGCGAGTCAATCCGGTTCGATCGCGTCGGCCGTGATCAGCTCAGCGTCTCCGGCCGGTGTGGTGCCGGACGTGGGTTCGCCGTGGCACCCTGCGCGGGTCGGCGTGGATGCGGTTGCGGGTGAAGCCGGTTCGATCGCGTCGGCCGTGGCCGACTCAGCGTCTTCCCCCGTCGTCGTGTCGGACGTGAGCTCGCCGTCGGACCCTGCGCAGGTCGGAGTGGACGTGGTTGCGAGTGATGCCGGTTCGATCGCCGCTGCCGCGGCCGACTCGGCGCCTCCGGCCGGTGGTACGGCGGACGCTGCGTGGATGACGGAGTCGAGTGAGCTGGGCCGAGAGTCCGGCCGAGACATCGAGCGACCGGTGTCGGCGCGGGCATCAGTGCCGGAAGGGGCACGCGGCCGGACGACGGATCCGTGGGAGTCGGGCAATGTCGTGCAACTGTTCGTGCGGCAGGCCGAGCGGACGCCGGATGCCCCGGCACTCAGTACGGGGACCGAACAGTTCACCTACGCGGAGCTGGCCGACGCCTCCGGGCGGCTGGCCGCCGAACTGATCGCGTGCGGCATCGGCCCGGAATCGGTGGTGGCCCTGGCCCTGCCGCGCTCGGCTCGTGCGATCGTCGCGATCCTGGCGGTACTACGGGCGGGCGGTGCCTATGCGCCGGTGGACATCTCCGCTCCGGCGACCCGGATCGCCTCGATCCTGCGGCAATCCGCACCGGACCTGGCGCTGACCGTCGAGGACCACCTGCCGCTGCTGGCGGATGCCGCTGCGGGCGAGCCGGTTTCGCGACTGGTGCTCGACGACCCCGCGACGGAACAACGAATCGCCGCGCACACACCCGCGAATGTGCGCGCGGTGCACGAACTCTCGCGCGCCTATCTCATCTTCACCTCCGGCTCCACCGGAGAACCCAAGGGCGTCATGGGCACTCACGCCGCCCTGGCCAGCTACTTCGCCGATCATCGGGACCGCGTGTACCGGCCCGCTCGTGCACGGCTGGGCCGGGCGTTGCGCATCGCCCATGCCTGGTCGCTGAGCTTCGACGCCTCCTGGCAGCCGCTCGTCGGTCTCTTCGACGGCCACGAACTGCGGCTGTTCGACGAGACCGAGATGCGGGACGCGCACGGCCTGGTCGCGGGCATCGAGGCGCACCGGATCGACATGATCGACACCACTCCTTCGATGTTCACGCAACTGTCCGCCGCCGGCCTGGTCGACGGCGACCACCTGACCGTGCTCGCGCTCGGCGGCGAGGCGATCGGCCCGGCGATGTGGCAGCAGTTGCGGTCGCTGCCGGACACCGCCGTGTACAACTGCTACGGCCCCACCGAAACCACCGTCGAAGCCGTGGTGGCCACCGTGAACAGTTGTGCGGGACAAGCCATTACGAGCGTTCAGCCGGTCATCGGCCGCGCGGTCGACCGGATGACCGGCTACGTCCTGGATTCCAGACTCCGCCTCGCCCCGGTCGGCGCGGTGGGCGAGCTGTACCTCTCCGGAGCCCAGGTCGCGCGCGGCTACGCCGGCCGCGCCGCGCACACCGCGGATCGCTTCGTGGCGGACCCCTTCGGTTCCGGCGCACGGATGTACCGAACCGGAGATCTGGTGCGCCGCACCCCTTCCGGCGACTTCGCCTACCTCGGCCGGGCCGACGACCAGGTCAAGATCCGTGGCTATCGCATCGAGATCGGCGAGATCGAGTCCGCCCTGCTCGGCCTGCCGGAGGTCCGCGAGGCCGCCGTCGTAGTGGTCACCCGCAGCGGCACCCCGGCCCTGGTGGGCTTCGTCGTGGACTCCGCATCGACCGAAGCCGACGAGAACTCTACGAGCATCCCGGTGCGGCCTGCCGCCGACACCGTGGCCAGCGCCCCTGTCGATATCGCGGCCGATGCCCAAGCGGATGGCGTGGCTGGTGTCCCTGCCGATGTCTCGGCCAGCGCTCGAGCTGATGGCGTGGCCGGTGCCCTTACCGATATCTCGGCTGGCGCCGGGGCTTTTGTCCCTGCCGATATCGCAGCCGATGCCCAGGCCGGTGCGCCTGTCGACAGCTCGGTTGGCGTTCGAGCCGATGTCGTGGCCAGCGCCCCTGTCGATATCGCGGCCGATGCCATAGCCGGTGTCCCCGCCGATAGTTCGGTGGGAGCCCAGGCCGGTGTCATGCCTGGTGCTCGTGCAGATGCCGTGGCCGGGGCCGGTATCGGCACCGATCGAAATACCGACGCCGAAGACAGTTCGGTTGCCGACACCCCGATTTCAGCCGACCGTTCGGCGTTGCGTGCGCGACTCGCGGATCGCTTGCCCGCGTACATGATTCCCGCGCGCATCCTGAGCGTGCCCGCCCTGCCGGTCACCGGGAACGGCAAACTCGATGTCCGTGCGCTCACCGAGATCGCCTCGAGCGCACCGGCGACCGGTTCCGGCACCGCTCCGCGCACCGAGACCGAACGCGCGCTGTGTGCCGCCTTCACCGAGGCGCTCGGCGGCCGGGAGCTGGGTATCGATGACGAATTCCTGGCGCTCGGCGTCGACAGTATCGTCGCGATCGGCCTGGTCAACAAGGCTCGTCAGGCCGGTGTGACGGTGAGTCCGGCGCTGGTGTTGCAGACCGGGACGGTGCGTGAACTTGCCGCAGCCGTGGACACCGCCGCGGACCGGCGACAGCGGTCGGTGGGCGTGGCCGAGTACGGTGCGGTCCCGCCGACCCCGATCATGGCCTGGGCGGCCGAATTCGGCGGCTTCCGCCGTCTCACGTTGTCGACGCTGGTCACCCTGCCGCCGGAACTACCGGCGACCGCGCTCGCCACGATCCTGCAGGCCGTCCTCGACGGTCACGACATGATGCGGGCCCGTATCGACGCGGACGGGCAGGTCATCACGCGGGAACCGGGCAGTGTCCGGGCTGCCGACCTGATCACCGACATCACGGTGACCGGGGATTTCGGCGCGGTGCTGGCGGCGCAATCCCGGGCCGCGATCGACACGATCGATCCGGCCTGTGGAAATCTGGTGCGCGCGGCGCGATTCCGCCGCGAGGCCGGCGACATCCTGTTGCTGTCGGTGCATCACCTGGCCATCGACCCGGTGTCCTGGCAGATCGTGCTGGGAGATCTCGCCGAGGCCTGGCGGCAACTGGAAACGGCTGCGGCCCAGCCGGATCCGATCCCGGTACTGCCGCCGGAGGACACCACGTACCGGCAGTGGGCCCGGCTGCTGGCCGACCGCGCCGCCGCCCCGGAGGTGCAGGCGCAGCGCGAATTCTGGGCCGCGCAGCTCGCGGGCGAGGACCCGCCGCTGGGCCGTCGGCTCCCGGATCCGCGCCGCGACACCTGGGCGTCGTACCGGATCATCCCCGCCTTCACCTCGGCCGCCGACACCCGCCGCCTGCTCGACGGACTGCGCGACGCCGGAACCGACCTGCCCGGATTCCTGCTGGCCGCACTGACACTGACCGTCGCGACCTGGAAAGCCGAACGCGGACAGCCGGATTCGGACGGCATCTTGGTGGCCCTGGAAGGGCACGGCCGGGAGGACGCGCTGGTCGGCGCGGATACCGCGCGCACTGTCGGCTGGTTCACCAGCGTGTACCCGCTGCGCCTGGGCGCGGCGCGGATTTGCGCGCCGGACGCCGGACCCGGTGCCGCCGCGCGATTGCTGGAAACGGTTGCCGCGCAATTGCGCAGCGTGCCGAACAAGGGCCTGGACTACGGGCTGCTGCGGTACGGCGCCGGCGGCGCGCGGCAGGCGGCGGATCCGCAAGTGTTGTTCGACCACCTGGGCCGGCTCGATCTCGCCGCCGGATCGGACGTCCTGCCGCCCTGGTCGCCGGTGCCGGATCTGGCGCTGCACGAACGGTTGCCGATCGCGCCGGAGCCGGACATGCCGCTGCGCTACGCCCTCGATCTGATCACCGCGGTACATCCCGGACCGGACGGATCGCAGCTCGTGGCCCTGTGGCGGTGGAGCGACACGCTGTTCGACCCCGCGGATCTCGATCGGCTGCTGGTGATCTGGCAGCAAGCCGTCGCGACCCTGACCGAGGTGGTGGCTCCCGTCCGGGCCTAGCCGGATGTCCGGAAATTAGGTTAGCCTGACCAAAAATCGAAAGGCAGGGGTTGTGACAACTGGAGGGAGTGACCGGTGACGGGAACCCGATCCACCGACGCGGCGATCGTGGTCGAGTCCGTGGAGAAGACATTCGGCGAGGTGAAAGCCCTGCGCGGCATCAGTTTCAGCGCGCAGGCGGGCAGCGTGCTGGGGGTGCTGGGTCCCAACGGCGCCGGGAAGACCACCACGGTCTCGGTGCTGTCCACGCTGCTGCGGCCGGACGCCGGTCACGCCACGGTGGCCGGATTCGACGTGGTCCGGCAGGCGTCGCAGGTGCGCGCGTCGATCATGCTGACCGGTCAGTACGCGGCGCTGGACGAGGTGCTGACCGGCCGGGAGAATCTGGTCCTGTTCGGCCGCCTGCTGGGCCTGCGGTCCAAGCAGGCCCGGCAGCGGGCCGACGAATTGCTGGCGCAGTTCGAACTCACCGAGGCCGCCGATCGCCGGGTGGGGCAGTACTCCGGCGGTATGCGCCGGCGCATCGACATCGCTTGTGGCCTGGTGCGATTGCCGAAGGTGGTGTTCCTGGACGAGCCCACCACCGGCCTGGATCCGGTGAGCCGCCAAGGCGTCTGGTCGCTGGTGCGCGATCTGCGCGAACAGGGCGTCACCATCCTGCTCACCACCCAGTATCTGGAGGAGGCGGATGCGCTCAGCGACAACATCATCGTGGTCGACAAGGGCACGGTGATCGCGGAGGGCACCGCCGACCAGCTGAAGGCCCGCTCCGGCGCGAGCTACTGCGAGGTGGTCCCGGTCTCGGCCGCGGATGTGCCCGCGGTGGTCGAAGCGCTGGCGGGTCTCGGCGAGACGACGGTGGCCGAGGCGAAGGACCGGGTGTCGCTGCCCGCCCCCGACGGCGCCGCGACGCTCACCGAGGTCCTGCGCCGCATCACCGACGCGCGGATCGAGCTGATCGACATCGCGTTGCGGCGGCCGTCCCTGGACGAGGTCTTCATCCAGCTCACCCGTCCCGAGTCGAATGTCACCGAACCGGTCGGAGTGTCCTCGTGACCGAGACCACCCTGGCCGCGACCCCGCTGCGGGTGCCGGCCGCGTTGCAGTGGTCGGCGCTGTCGGGCCGCACGCTGCGCGCGGCGCTGCGCGAGGGCGATCTGCCGTTCGGTTTCCTCGCGCCGATGATCTTCTTCGTGTGTTTCTATGTGCCGCTGCGGCATTCGATGGAGATGAGCGGCGGCAAATACGCCCAGTACCTGCTGCCGGTGATCCTGCTGCAGGGCATGTTCTTCACCGGGATGTCCGCCGGCGACCGCTCGGCCCGGGATGTGCACAGCGGCATGGGAACCCGGCTGCGGTCGATGCCCGTACAGGCCTGGCTGCCGCTGGCGGCGCGGATGTCGGCGAATCTGGCGCGCGCGGTCGCCGCGGTCGCCGGGGGACTGGTGATCGGCTCGATCTTCGGATTCCGCTTCCACGACGCTGGCGCGGCCGTCGTATTCGTCCTGCTGACACTGGCTTTCGGGGTGGCGATCGTGATCGGCGCCGACACCCTGGGGGTGGTGACCGGCAAGCCGGAGATCGGAGCGTCGGCCCTGCTGACCCCGCAGTTGCTGCTGATCATGATGTCGACGGGTTTCGTTCCGGCGCAGCTGTTCCCGGGCTGGATCCAGCCGTTCGTGCGCAATCAGCCGGTGTCGCAGGCCGCGTCGGCGCTGCGGGACCTGGCGGCCGGCGAATTCACCGCGGCCCTGGGCATCACGGTGGCGTGGATCGCCGGACTGATCGTGGTGTTCACCGCACTGGCGGTGCGGGTGGAGAGGCGGCGGCCGTGAGAACCCTGGTGGATCAGAGTCTGGTCGAGGCCGGCCGGTTGATGCGGCGCTGGCCGCGCGAGCAGGAGGTGCTGACCTCCACGATCATCCTGCCGGTCCTGTTGTTGCTCATGTATCAGCTGGTGCTGAACCGAGCGCTCACATTCTCCTCGGGCACCGACGCCATCTACGGCTTCGTGCCGATGATCGCGGTCACCGGCGCCATGTACGGCGCGATGGGCACCGGCCTGTCGCTGCACGCCGAGGCGGAAAGCGGTCTGCTGCGGCGGTTCTGGGTGCTGCCGGTGCATCGCAGCGTCGGACTGATCGGCCGCCTGGTGGCCGAATGCGGCCGCACCCTGGTGTCCACCCTGATCGTGGTGGTCCTCGGTGTCGCACTGGGCCTGCGGTTCCACGAGGGCTGGTGGGGCGCACTGGGTCTGCTGCTGGTGCCGGTGCTGCTGATCCCCGGCTTCGCCACGATGGTGATCAGCGTCGGCGTCGGCAAGGCCGGGGCGAAGGTGGTCCAGCTGTTCGCCGCGGTGACGCTGCTGGGCATGTTCTTCAACTCGGGTTTCGTTCCGGTGGACAACTATCCGGGCTGGTTGCAGCCGGTCGTCCGGGCCCAGCCGATGAGCTGCGCCATCGAGGCGATGCGGCACTTCCTGCTCGGTGGTCCGCTGCTGGTGCCGGTGTTGCAGACGCTGGCCTGGTCGGCCGGTCTGGCGCTGGTGTTCGGCGCGCTCGCGGTGCGCGGTTACCGCCGGGCCGCGGCCGGCTAGGTCACGGCCCGGCGGCCGGAATCACTTGGCCGCGTTGGGAAGTGCCGGAGCGATCCGGTCCAGCAGGTAGGGCAGGGACAGCGCGGTCGGCTGATTGATCGCGCTGATCTCCTGCACCGTCAGGAAGACCACGGCGTTCTTGTGCACCGCGGGCAGCTCCGCGAAACCCGGGAGTTTGCGGTAGGTCTCGTCCTGACCCGGTGAATATCCGGCCAGCAGCAGATCGGTATTCAGTTGATCGAGGCGCTCGGTGGACAACTGGGCCCGGCCCTGGTGGGCGGGCAGTTGCTGCAACCCCTGCGGAATCTGCAGGCCCAGTTGGCCGAATACCTGGGCCGAGCCGTCGTTCGGATCGGTGAGCACCATCAGCTGCGCGGGACTCGCCAGCCAGGTGGAGGCGAAGGTCTTACCCTTCAGGCCCGGATTCTTCGCCGCCAGATCGGAGAGCCGGCCGTCGAGGCCCGCGATCACCTTGTCGGCGGAATCCTTGCGGTGCAGCACCTTTCCGAGCGTGGCGACCTCGTCCCGCCAGGACTGCACCGTCGCCGCGGTGAGTCCCGGTACGGTCGGCGCGATCTTGGTCATGGTGTCGTAGGTCTTCTGATCCGCGAGGAAGCCGTCCACCAGGATCAGATCGGGATTCAGCGCCGCGACCTGCTCGTCCAGTTTGCCCTGGGACGACAGTTTCTTCGCGTCGCCGAGCGCCGGCAGCCACGGCGACGCCGCACCGGCGAGTCCGGCGACGTTGTCGATGTAGCCGACCGGGGTCACGCCGAGCGCGACGGTGGCGTCCAGCCACTGACTGCCCAGCGTGACAACACGTTTCGGGGTACCGGTGACGGTGGTGCGACCCCGGGCGTGGTCGACCACGACGCTGTCGCCGCCGGAACTGGATTGCCCGTCGTCGGTGCTCGATCCGCAGCCGGCCACGGCTACGGTCAGGACGCCGGCCAGGGCGAGGAGTGTGAGGCGCACTCCGCGGCGGCGGGGTGTCCGGGCGGGTTTCATCGTCGAGCTCTCCGTCCATCGAAAACGGCGGCGTGGTGCGGCCGCAATGTAGGCCAGCCTAGCCTAAGTTAAAACGCGCCAATTTTTGATCTTCCGAAAATGGCTCGGAGCAGGCATAATTAGCACTCGTTGCAATAGAGTGCTAACGGTTGTGTTTCCTCAGTGAGGAGGATCATGAGCCCCCAGTTCTCTGCTTCACGATTGAATCGGCAGTCCACGGCGGTTCCATCGCCGCTCTCGCCGTTCGACAAACCGGCGGTCGGCGAGATTCTCGCCGATGCCCGGGCGCCATTGCACATCGCGATGGTGGTACCTCCCTATTTCGACGTCCCACCCAAGGCCTACGGCGGAGTGGAAGCCGTCGTGGCCGATCTGGTCGACGCGCTCGTCGACCGTGGCCATCGGGTGACCCTGCTCGGCGCCGGTGAACCCGGCACCCGGGCCACCCGTTTCATCTCGGTCTGGGACGAGATCCAGGCCGAGCGGCTCGGGGATCCGTTCCCGGAGGTCCTGCACGCCCTCAAGATCCGCCGCGTCCTGGAGGACATCGCCGCGCGTGACCGGATCGACATCGTGCACGACCACACCTTCGCCGGGCCGATGAACGCGGCCTTCTACCGGGACCTGAACGTGCCCACGGTGATCACCGTGCACGGTCCCGTCGACGGCGACTGCCACACCTATTACAGTGAGCTCCGCGATGACGTGGCCATGATCGCGATCAGCGATCGGCAACGGGAGATCGCGCCCGATCTGAGCTGGGTCGGTCGCGTGCACAATGCGCTCCGGGTCGACGATTGGCCCTTCCAGCCGCAGAAAAAGGACTACGCTCTCTTCCTGGGTCGCTACAACCAGTGCAAGGCGCCGCATCTGGCGTTGCAGGCCGCGCACGCGGTCGGTATGCCACTGGTGCTCGCCGGCAAGTGTTCCGAGCCGCCCGAGAAGGCGTACTTCGAGCAAGTGGTACGGCCACTGCTCACGGAGGTCGACCTCGTGTTCGGCATGGCCGACGCGAACGACAAACGAAAACTGTTGTCCGAAGCCAGATGTCTGTTGTTCCCGGTGCAGTGGGAGGAACCGTTCGGCATGGTGATGATCGAGGCGATGGTCTGCGGGACGCCGGTGGTGGCGTTGCGCGGCGGTGCCGTATCCGAGGTGATCGTGGACGGCGTCACCGGGCGCATCTGCGACGATCCGGCCGAATTACCGGCCGCGATCGAGGAGGTGCAGTCCTACGACCCGCAGGCGTGCCGGGACCACGTCGTCGCCAACTTCGGCGCCGACACCCTCGGCCTCGGTTACGAACAGTGCTACCGCAGAGTGCTACGGCAGCAGCGGGTTCCGCAGGTCAGCCGCGATTTCGCGGCGTTCACCCCCTGGCCGGTCGGTATCGTCCGGCCCGGCTCTCCCGTCGTTCCCGGCGCGCCTGCCCTCACGGGCGGAATGGCGGGTGATTCGGCGTGACCGATGCCCCCGCCGCGCTCAATGCCGGTGAACCGGCGGGCCTCGGTGGCTGGGTCGGCCCGGTCACATTGGTCGAGGGAAGTACGTTCTGCCTTTCGGATCGCATCGGTGATGTCGAACCGGGCACCTCGCACGGGTTGTTCTTCCGTGACGCGCGCGTGGTGTCCCGGTGGGAGTTGCGGATGGACGGGCAACGGCCCGAACCGTTGTCCGTGCTGAGTCCCGAGGCGTTCACCGCTCGGTTCGTGCTGCGCCGGCCCCCACGGGCCGGCGCGGCCGACAGCACGCTGCTGGTGTTGCGTGAGCGCCTGGTCGCCGACGGGCTGCGCGAGACCATCGTGCTGGAGAATCTCGGCCGCGAACCCACCGCGGTCGCGCTCGATCTGTACGTCGACGCCGATTTCGTCGACCTGTTCGCCGTCAAGGAGGGCCGCACCGGGCACGGCCGTGCCGAGGTACTGGTCACCGACAACGAGCTGCTGCTCAACGACCGCGCCGATCGCACTCGCGGACTGTCGATCTCGTCGTCGGAGGTGCCGACGATCCTGCCGGGCTCGCTGTCCTGGCGGGTGGTGGTCCGGCCCGGCGAGCGCTGGCAGACCGAGGTGCTGGCCCAGCCGACGCTGGCCAATCAGCTTGCGCACGTTCAACTCCGGCCCGGTGAGCATTACGAATCCACCGAACCCGGCCGCAAGATCGAGGCGTGGCGCGACACCGCCACCACCATGACCGCCGGCAATCCGCTGCTGTCGACGGTGTTGCAGCGCACCGAGAGTGACCTCGGCGCGCTGCGCATCCACGACGACACCCGCGAGGGTCGCACCTTCGTCGCCGCCGGCGCGCCGTGGTTCATGACCCTGTTCGGCCGCGACAGCCTGCTCACCGCGTGGATGGCGCTGCCGCTGGACATGAGCCTGGCGCTGGGCACCATGCAGCAGCTGGCCGAACTGCAAGGGCAGCACCTGGATCCGCTGACCGAGGAGGAACCCGGCCGGATCATGCACGAGATCCGCCGCGGCCCCGCCAGCGGCGCCGTACTCGGCGGCGAGACCTATTACGGGACAGTCGATGCCACGCCGATCTTCGTGATGCTGCTGGCCGAGGCCTGGCGCTGGGGCGCGGATCCGGAGGTGATCCAGCCGCTGCTGCCCGCCGCCGACGCTGCCCTGCAATGGATGTCCCAGTACGGCGACCGCGACGGCGACGGATTCCTCGAATATCAGCGCGCCACCGACCGCGGCCTGGTCAACCAGGGCTGGAAGGACAGCTTCGACGGTATCAACGACGCGGCCGGGCAGATCGCGCACAGCCCGATCGCGCTGTGCGAGGTCCAGGGTTACGCGTACGCGGCCCTGCTGGCCCGCGCCGAACTCGCCGACGAATTCGACGATCCGGACATGGCCGAGGGCCTGCGCGATCAGGCCGCGGTACTGCGGACCAAATTCGCCGAGGCGTTCTGGATACCCGAAAAGGGCTGGTACGCCGTCGCATTGGACGGCAACAAGCATCGGATGGACGCGCTCACCAGCAATGTCGGCCACTGCCTGTGGACCGGTATCGTCCCCGACGAACACGCCAACCTGCTGGTGCGGTGGCTGTCCAGCGCCGAGATGAACTCCGGATTCGGTGTGCGCACACTGTCGTCCAATATGGGCGCCTACAACCCGATGAGTTACCACAACGGTTCGGTGTGGCCGCACGACACCGCGATCGTGGTCGCCGGTCTGCTGCGCTACCGGCACATCCCCGGCGCGATCGAACTGGCCACGCGGCTCGCCGACGGCCTGCTCGACGCCGCCGCCGCCTTCGGCGGCCGCCTGCCCGAATTGTTCTGCGGTTTCCCGCGTTCCCGCTTCTCCGCCCCCGTCCCCTATCCCACCTCCTGCTCACCCCAGGCCTGGGCCAGTGCCGCCCCGCTACTGCTGGTCCGCTCCTTCCTGGGCCTCGCACCCGACGCCCCGCACCGCACCCTCACCGTGCTGCCCCACCTCCCCGCCCGCTGGGGCCGCATCGCCCTCACCGACCTCCGCCTCGGCAACGCGGTCATCGACCTGGCGGTCGAGGGCAACAAGGTCACCACCGCCAACCTCCCCGACGACTGGCACCTCATCACCCAGTGAGCCTGCGGCTCGGGATCGTCCTGAGCCTTCGGCCGGGAGTCACCGTGAGCCTGCGGCTCGGATCGTCGTGAGCCCTCGGCTCGGAGTCATCGTGAGCCCTCGGCTCAGCGTCATCGTGAGCCTTCGGCTCAGAGGCACCCGTGAGTCTTCGGCTCAGAGGGTTACGCGCTGGTCCGGGGGGAGGTACATGCGGTCGGGTTCGTGGACGTCGAAGGCGGTGTAGAACTCGGGCAGGTTGCGGACGACCTGGTTGCAGCGGAATTCGCCGGGGGAGTGCGGGTCGGTGGCGATGCGGTGTTCCAGGGCCTGCGGGGTTTGTTGTTCGCGCCAGTTGCGGGCCCAGGCGCGGAACAGGGCGGGGTGGTCGGGGGTGTGGCCGGCCCGCTCGGCGGCGCGACCGTAGGCGGCCACGGCGATCGTGAGGCCGCGCAGGTCGGCCAGGTTCTCGCCGACGGTGAGGGCGCCGGAGACGTGCAGGTCGGGGGCGAGGCCGGTGGGGATCAGCGCGTCGTACTGGGCGATCAGCTGTGCGGTCCTCGCCTCGAAGGCCGCGCGGTCCGCCGGGGTCCACCAGTCCCGGCGGTTGCCGTCGGCGTCGTATTTGCTGCCCTGATCGTCGAATCCGTGGCCGATCTCGTGGCCGATCACCGCGCCGGCGCCGCCGTAGTTCGCCGCTGGGGCCGCGTCGTGGTCGAAGAACGGTGGTTGCAGGAATGCCGCGGGGAAGGTGATCTGATTGGCCGTGGCGGTGTAGAACGCGTTGACCGTCTGGGGTGCGACCGACCATTCCGATCGATCCACGGCGCCACCCAATTTCGCGAATCCACGCTGCGCCTCGAAAACTTCGACCGCGCGCAGTGATTCGACGAGTTTTCCGCGGGTGACGCGCAGCGACGAATAGTCGATCCAGGTGTCCGGATAGCCGAGCCGGGCGTCGATCCGCTCCAGTTTGGCCGTCGCGGCCGCGCGCGTTTCCGGTGACATCCAGGTCGAATCCCGGAAACTGTCCCGATAGGCGGCCACGATATCGGTGACCAGTTCCTGCGCGCGTTGTTTCGCCGCCGGCGGGAAATGCCGGGCCACATACAATTTGCCGAGCTGCTGGCCGATCGTCTCGTTGACCGTGCCGATCGCCGACCGCCAATGTTCCGGGCGCTCGCGCATTCCGCCCATCGCGGTGCCGAAGAAGGCGAAATTGGCGTCGGAGATCGCCTTCGGCAGATATCGGGCATAGGCGCGGATCAGGCTCAGTTTCAGATAGTCCCGCCAGGAGGTGAGGTCGGCCTCCGACCACAGACCGCCGGCCGCGCTGACGAAGGACGGTTCGCCCACCACGACCGTCCCGAACAGCCCGGCGGGCCGGTCCGTGCAGCCCGCCAGCCAGGCATCCCAATCGAAACCCGGTGCGGTGCCGGTCAATTCGTTCCAGGACATCCGGTTGTAGGTGGCGTCGTAGTCGCGGGTGCGCACGTTGTCCCAGGAATTCGCCGCGATCTGCCGCTCCAGCCCGAACACCCGCTGCGCCACCGCGTCGGGATCCGGCAGCCCGGCCCCGGCAGCCAGCTGCCCCAGCAGCGTCCGATAGTCCGAGAGTTGTTGCGCGAATTCGGGTTTGCGATAGTACTGCTCACCCAGGCCGAGCCCGGACTGGCCGATCACCGGCAGGTGACCCGCGGAATCGCGGCGGTCCACCGAGATTCGGAGCCGGATCAGCCCGTCGATCGGCAACCGGCCCATCACGTGCGCCAGCTCCGGCCGGGTGGCCGCGGCGTCGATCGTGTCGAAAAGGTCGGCCAGCGGCGACATTCCGAGCCGCTCGATCGTGTCGAGATCCAGGCGGGCGTCGTAGATGTCGCGGATCTGCTGTTCGGCGCTGCCCGCTCGCGGATCGCGGATGCCCTCGACGATGTCGTGCAACTGCCGCTGCACCAGATCGGCCACCTCGCCGAAGGTGCCGTAACTCGCCTTGTCCGGCGGCAGCCGATAATCGGCGAGCCACCGGCCGTTGACGTGCCGGAACAGGTCGTCCTGCGGCCGGATCGCCGCATCCACCGGGGCTCCGGTGCGGTCGGCCGCAGGTGCGGAACACGACAGCAATCCGGCGGCCGTGCTCGCGCCCAGCGCGACGAGGAACGAACGGCGATTCGGCTGAACCGGATGACCGGACAACGGTGTTCCTCTCCCGAACGGCGGATTCCCGACTGCGCGACCCGTCGTAGAGGCTACTGCCATGCGCCCCCGGCATGCGGCGGCTACACTCGCGAATCTTGGTGAAAATCGCTGATGGGAAGCCTGAATGGAAACTTCGCGGGACTGGGGAAACGAATTTCAAGAAACCTTGAAATGGCTCCTCATCACCTTCGCGATCACGGCCGTCGTCTTCGTGGTGATCCTCGCGGTGCTGTTCACGACGACCCGCTGGGGGCGTCAGTTCTGGCATCTGAGCCGCGGGTTCTTCACCGGGACGGGGGCCTGGAAGAACATCGGATTCGTCGCTCTGCTGTTGCTGTCGGCCGCCGGCGCGGTCCGGGTCAACGTGCTGATCTCCTACCAGAGCAACGACATGTTCTCCGCGTTGCAGTTCGGCGCGGAGGCGATCGCCAAGAAGGACGGCGACGCGTTGCAGGCCGCCGAGCACGCCTTCTGGCAGTCGATGCTGGTCTTCGCGATCATCGCCGCCATCCACGTGGTGCGTTCGCTGCTCGACTACTACATCGGCGCGGCCTTCGAGGTGCGCTGGCGGGTGTGGCTGACCGACAAGGTCGGCACCGACTGGCTCTCGGAACACGCGGACTACCGCGGCCGGTTCATCGATGACACCATCGACAACCCGGACCAGCGTGTCCAGGAGGACATCACCACCTACGTGCAGCAGAGCCGGGCGTTGTCCATCGGCGCTGTCACCGCGGTCATCACGGTGGTGTCGTTCACCAAGATCCTGTGGGACCTGTCCGGTTCCCTCACCGTGTTCGGCGTCGAGATCCCGCGCGCGATGATGTTCCTGGTCCTGATGTACGTGCTGCTCGCGACGGTGATCGCGTTCTGGATCGGCCGTCCGCTGATCCGCATCAACTTCCTCTACCAGCGCGCCACCGCGAGTTTCCGATACGCCCTGGTGCGGGTCCGCGACAACGCCGAGAGCATCGCCTTCTATCGCGGTGAGGGCGTCGAGCAGCGCAGTCTGGTCGGCTGGTTCGCCCAGGTCATCAGGGCGTACTGGCGACTGATCTACCGGACCCTCGGATTCAGTGGCTGGAACCTCTCGGTCAACCAGACCGCGGTCGTGTTCCCGTGGATGATCCAGGCGCCGCGTTTCTTCGCGGGCAAGGTCACGCTCGGCGGCATCCAGCAGACCGCCTCGGCCTTCGGCAACATCCACGATTCGCTGTCGTTCTTCCGGGAGAACTACGACAGCTTCGCCGCCTACCGCGCGGCCCTCATCCGGCTGGACGGCCTGCAAGTGGCCAACCGGCAGTCGCGGGAGCTGCCCACCATCGCGACCGCCGACCTCGAGGACGCGGTCGAGCTGGTCGGCATCGAGGTGCGCCGCCCCGACGGCGAGCTGCTGATCGAGGGGCTCGATCTGCGCCTGGTCCCCGGCGACGCACTGGTCGTGAAGGGTGCCTCCGGCAGCGGTAAGACCACCCTGCTGCGCACCCTGGCCGAGCTGTGGCCGTACGGCGCCGGCGAGTTCCGGCGACCGTCGGGCAACGAGACGCTGTTCCTGTCCCAGATCCCGTACCTGCCGCTCGGCGACCTGCGCACCGTGATCAGCTATCCGGCCGCACCCGGCGACTTCTCCGACGAGACGCTGCGCGAGGTCCTGAACAAGGTGCATCTCGGGCACATCGCCGACCGCCTGGACGAGGAAGCGGACTGGTCCAAGATCCTGTCCCCCGGCGAGCAGCAGCGCATCGCGTTCGCCCGCATCCTGCTGATCCGCCCGAAGGCCGCGTTCCTGGACGAGGCCACCTCCGCGGTGGACGAGGGCCTGGAACACTCCCTCTACACCCTGATCCGCACCGAAACCCCGGACACGATCCTGGTCAGCGTCGCCCACCGCAGCACGGTCGACCGCTTCCACACCCGCCGCCTCGACCTGGCCGGCGGCGGCCCGTGGACGACCGGCGACGTAGAAGTCCCGGCATAGTTCGCCGAAAATCCAACCCGATTTTGGGCGCACCTGCGGCTTCGCTACACTGATGCGGTTGCCTGCGGGACACGTGTGCCCGCACTCCGCCCGCGAACCCGCAGCGTTCCCCGCCTCGAGCTGGGATTTCTCGCGCTGACAGGCGCGCGTTTGGAGCGGCGACTGACCATGCCCGTCGGGTCGGCAATCCGGCGTGTATATCGTCCAGGTCTAGGAGGAGCTGAAGTGATTCAGCAGGAGTCGCGGCTGCGCGTCGCCGACAACACGGGTGCCAAGGAGATCTTGTGCATCCGCGTGCTCGGCGGTTCGTCGCGCCGCTATGCCGGTATCGGCGACATCATCGTCGCCACTGTGAAGGACGCGATCCCCGGCGGCAACGTCAAGAAGGGTGAGGTCGTCAAGGCGGTCATCGTGCGCACCACCAAGGAGCGCCGGCGTCCGGACGGTTCCTACATCCGGTTCGACGAGAACGCGGCGGTGCTGATCAAGGCGGACAACGATCCGCGCGGCACCCGCATCTTCGGCCCCGTCGGCCGCGAGCTGCGCGACAAGCGCTTCATGAAGATCGTCTCGCTGGCCCCGGAGGTGGTCTGACCGTGAAGGTGCACAAGGGCGACACCGTGATCGTCATCTCGGGTAAGGACAAGGGCGCCAAGGGCAAGGTCATCCAGGCCTTCCCGGAGCGGAGCCGGATCCTGGTCGAGGGCGTGAACCGGATCAAGAAGCACGTCGCGAACTCCGCCAACCAGCGTGGCGCCAGCTCCGGTGGCATCGTGACCCAGGAGGCGCCCATCCACGTCTCGAACGTGATGGTTGTCGACTCCGACGGCAAGCCGACCCGGGTGGGCTACCGCACCGACGAGAACGGCAAGCGGGTGCGCATCTCCCGTCGCAACGGGAAGGACATCTGAGCATGACCACCACCGAGAACAAGGTCCAGCCCCGTCTGAAGCTCCGCTACCGCGCGGAGATCCGCGACGCGCTGAACAGCGAATTCAACTACGCCAACGTGATGCAGATCCCCGGCGTGGTGAAGGTCGTCGTGAACATGGGTGTCGGCGACGCCGCCCGGGACGCGAAGCTGATCAACGGCGCGGTCGCCGACCTGACCCTGATCACGGGCCAGAAGCCGGAGATCCGCAAGGCCACCAAGTCCATCGCGCAGTTCAAGCTCCGCGAGGGCATGCCGATCGGCGCGAAGGTCACCCTCCGCGGCGACCGCATGTGGGAGTTCCTGGATCGCCTGATCTCCATCGCGCTGCCCCGTATCCGCGACTTCCGCGGCCTGTCCCCGAAGCAGTTCGACGGCCACGGCAACTACACTTTCGGTCTCTCGGAGCAGTCGATGTTCCACGAGATCGACGTCGACCGGATCGACCGTCCCCGCGGTATGGACATCACCGTGGTGACCACCGCGACCAACAACGAAGAAGGCCGCGCCCTGCTCAAGCACCTCGGCTTCCCGTTCAAGGAGAACTGAGCACATGGCTAAGAAAGCTCTGATCAACAAGGCCAACGCCAAGCCGAAGTTCGCTGTCCGCGGCTACACCCGCTGCCAGCGCTGCGGCCGCCCCCACGCCGTCTACCGCAAGTTCGGCCTGTGCCGCGTCTGCCTGCGTGAGATGGCCCACCGCGGCGAACTCCCGGGCGTCCACAAGGCCTCCTGGTAAGAACCCCCCGTCCGGCCCGTCGGCCACCCATCCGGGTGCCCGGCGGGCCGTTCGCGTTCCTGGACGCTTAGACCGCGACCAGTGTCAGCAGTCGATCCAGGCCCTTGAAGTCGTCGGCGTTCCGGGTGAACAGTGGCAGGTCGTTCACCGAAGCGATCGCGGCGATCATCAGATCCAGCTTGCGGGGCTTGGGATTACGCCCCGCAGCGACAACCAGTTTCGTCATCGAGGTGAACCTGCGGGCCGCTTCGGAGGTGAACGGAAGCGCCTCGAAGAGATGCTCGATCTCGAGCAGGCGTTCGGTGCGCAATGCCAGATCTTCCGGAATGCGAGTGACCGCGGTCCCGAGTCCCAGCTCGGCGAGGGTGATCGTGCTGATGTGGGCTCTGATCGGCAGTCGCGCGTCATCGATGTGCGCGATATCAATGAGAACGCGGGTATCCAGCAGGCCGGCGGGAACACGATGATCAGTCATCGAGCCGGTCCTCACCGAAGACCGCATCGACCTCTGCTCGCTCGCGGGCGCTGTCCGCGCCGCCGAATCGGGACAGGCGCCGCTTGAGTTCGGTGGTGGTGACCTCGTGGCGGTGAGTGATCGGCCGTAGTTCTCCTACCGGCCGTCCGTTGCGCGTGATGACGAAGTCCTCACCGGCCTCCAGCGCGTCCATCACGCCCGCGCTGCCGTTGCGCAACTCGGCTTGAGTGATTCTCGTGGTCATATGCCGATGATATAGCAACCAATGCTATGACTTGCTATGCATCGGTAGTCGCGGCGCCGTATCCATCCCGATTCAGCGCTACCGGAGTGCTTCGGAGGATATGGCAGCCACTGGCGACGGATCCGGAAGCCGTGGATCGGTGCCGCACGGCCGGGTGGCTCGCCGCCGATGGTTACTTGTTTCGTACGGTCTGGAGTGAGCCGCTGCCGTCGTCCAGCATCCAGAAGGACCACCCGTTGCGTGCGCCGCTCACGCGAGGATTCAGATCCCCGACGACCGCTCGGGCCGCTGCGCTCGGGGTCTTGAAGGTTTGCCCGGTCAGGTTTCCGGACGTGATGGTGATCTGGCTCGTGGCGGTGTCGAACCGCCCCTCGACGCGATGTCCCTCGTAGACCGCGTGCACAGGTAGGCCGGTCCCGGTCTCATTCGAGATGGCCGGGCTCGGTGCACTGGCGTATGCATCGGCGACCAGCTTCTCGACCACTCGTCCCGGTGACGAGTCTGCCATCTTGGCGGCGAACGCGACTCGCTCGTAGGTTTCTTTGCTCACTTCGATCTGATAGCTCATGTGTTCCCTTCCCTGATGCGCTCAATGTAGTAGAAAATCAGAGTTGGAGCAAGTGTGGAAGCAAATCAGAGTTAGATAGAGAACCGTCGCGCTGTGCGGGTCCCCGGCATCGGTCCATGAGCTGGGTCCGAGCTCGGGCCGGTGCTCGGCCGCGGGTGCACGAGCGTCGGTCGGCCGCGCCGGTCGGTGCGGCGCATCCGAATTCGAAATCAGTGTTACACCAGATGTTTACGATGTGGTTCCCGTTGTTCGATCGGGGGTGGGGTACCTTGTCGGTGCCCGGCAACGGACCGAATGGTCCTGGATCCGGCTGCACTTCCGCATCGCCGCGAGGTCGTCTCGGCCACGCCGCGCAGTCGATCGATACCTTCAGGGAGTTTGCATGACCAACTTCGACGTCGATGTCGTGAAGGCCTTCTTCGCGGCGTGTGATCGCAACGACATCGACGCTGCCGTGGGCTGTTTCACCGACGACGGCCTCTGGGTCACGGCCGAGGGCGCCGAGCCGGGTACCACCTTCCGCAAGGCGGACATCGGTAAGCTGCTGACCGCCATGTTCGCGGCCCGGGATGTGTTGGCCGACAAGAAGATCAGCTGGACCTTCGCGGAGCCGGTCGCGATGGAGTCCGGTGCGGTGGTGCGGTTCGAGATGGCCGACGAGCAGGGCCGGATCGTCGAGAAGGGTGTCGACGTGTTCTACACCGGCGACGGCGGGATCCATCTCAAGGAGAGCTACCGCAAGAGCGCGGACTCCACCTTCTCGGAGATGGTGAAGCAGGATCTCATCCGCCAGGCCACCGTCGCGGGCTGACCGGTCACAGATTGTGTCGTACGGCGGCGGATTTCGTTCATCCGACGAGATCCGCTCCGCCGCAAATTATTTCGCGTCACGGCGTCGTGGTTCGATGAGGTAGGAGAACCGATGGATCCAGCACAGGATCATCCGTGCGCATAGACGGCCGACTCCGGATCGGGGCGGCGACCGTCGCTCTGCCCGACGGGCGCCGGGATGTGAGCCGCGCGATCGCCGAGCGCGGCAGCACACCCGACTGGGCCCGTTCCACGACGACCACCACCCTTCCGGTCGCGGGCGTCGGACAGACCGCCGAATCGCTCGCGCTCGTGGCCGGCGCCGAGGCGCTCGACCACGCGGGCGTGCCAGCGGCGGAACTCGGAATGCTCACGCATTCCTGGATTTTCGATCCGAGCCCGGCCGACTGCACGATCGCGCCCCGCCTGGCTCGCCTACTCGGCGCCAAAAGTGCTGTCGCACTGAGCATGCGGCAGATGAGCAACGGCGGCGCCATCGCCATCCAGGTCACCGCCGCACAGATGCTGGCCGAACCGCGGATCGCGCACGGCCTGGTACTGACCGCGGACGTGCACGGCACCGACGCCGACTGGCGTTGGAATCCCGAGGCCGGCGCCGCCCTCGGCGACGGGGCGACCGCGGTACTGCTGACCCGGGACATCGGCGACCTGTCGATTCGCGCGATGGTGTCGAACTCGGTGACCGAAGGCGAACGTTGGTGGTCCGAGCGCGAGCCGGGGGCGCCGGTGATCGCCGGCCCGGCGGTGTTCGCGTTGCGCAAATGCGTTCGCGTCGCCACCCGTGCGGTCCTCGCCGACGCGGGACTCGAGCCCGAGGATCCACGCCTGGCCGTCATCATGCTGCCGCGGCTGCCGGCGTCGACCATCGAGGCGATGTTCCTCGGCCTGCTGCCACCGGCCGAACTGCTCGACCTGTCCGGCGACACCGGACATCTGTTCTCCGGTGACCTCGCCGCGAACCTCGAACACCTTCGCAGCGAACGTCCTTTGGCCCCAGGGGAATACGCGCTGCTGATCAATATGGGCGTGGGGCACACCGTGACCATGGTGGTGGTCCGCGGCGAACCGCGGGCCGTCACCGTCCGAGAGGAGCCGGCATGACCAGCGCCGTGGAGAACGACGACGCCACCACCCGAATCAGTTTCCCGGACACCGCGGATCAGCGGGAATTCGAGGCGTTCTGCCACGGGCTGCGCGACCGCGCGCCGGTGGTGTGTGTGGAGTTGCCCGACGGTCTGACCGCGTGGGTGATCACCCGTTACGCCGAGGGCAAGCGTGCGATGACCGATCCGCGGCTGATCAAGGACCTGCGCCGGATGACCGATCCCGCGCACGGTCTGGGGGGCGGCAGGTACGCGGAGGATCCCTTCGTGGTCGAGGGCCGGCACATGCTCAACAGCGACGGTGCGGAGCACGTGCGGCTGCGCAAGGTCGTCGCCGCCGAGCTGACCCCCGCCGCCGTCAACCGCCGCCGGCCGGAGATCGAACAGGTGTGTCGCGCGCTGGTGGCGCAGTTCCGGGGGCTGGAGACCACCGACCTGATGGCGTCCTACGCGCGCCCGGTGCCGGAGCTGGTGATGGCGCGCCTGCTCGGGATTCCGGACGACACGCTGCGCGCCGCCGCGGTGCACAGCCGGCGCCTCGGCGAACGCGAGAGTCCGTCGACGCCGGGCATGCGCAATGCGTACAACGAACTGCTCGACCTGATCATCGACGTCGCGCGCGACCCCGCCGCCGCACCCGCGGGCAGTGTGCTCGAGGCGCTACATCGGGCCCGCGCCGAGAAGGCGATCAACAAGCGCGAGCTGCTGTCGACGGTGATGATGCTGCTCGGCGCGGGGATCTCCTCCACCGCGATCGGTATCGGCTACGGCGCGCTCACCGTACTGCGCACCGCCGAGACGATGCGCGAACTGCTGGCCGACGGACCGGCGGCCAAGGCGTTCGTCGAGGAGCTGCTGCGGTACCACCCGCCATTTCCCTTCTCGCCGTGGCGATTCGCGCGCGAGGAGGTCCCGATGGCGGGGGTGACGATTCCGGCCGGTGCGGTCGTGTTCATCCTGCTGGCGGCGGTCAACCACGATCCGGTGCTCGGGGCCGACGCCGGCGAGCTGCTGCCGCAGCAGGGCGGCCGGCCTGCGCATCTGACCTTCGGCTACGGCTCGCACTTCTGCATCGGAGCGCATCTCGCCCGCACCGAGATCGAGGTCGCGCTGCAGGTGCTGTTCGAGGAGCTGCCGCAACTGCGACTGGTGCGCGAGGATGCCGAACCCGCTTGGCGTGGACTGCTTTTCGATCGGACGCCGGACGAGCTGCCGGTACGTCCGGGAGCGAGCGCCCGATGACCTCGTCGGTACTGCAGAGCTCGTTCATGCAGGAATCGACCCGCATGGCGCCCGAACACGGACCGGTGTTCACCCGCGAGTTCTTCAATCTGAAATTCACCTTCGTCACCGGTGCGGAACTCGTCGCCGAACTCGCCGACGACCGGCGGTTCGGAAAGCATATGAAGCCGGTGCTCGAATCCTTCCGGCCGATGTTCGGCGACGGCCTGCTCACCGCCGACGATCACGAACCCGCGTGGCGCACGGCGCACGATCTGCTGGTGCCGGCGTTCTCGCAGTCCGCAATGCGCGGCTATCACGCGCTGATGCTGGACGTCTGCCGGCAACTGCTCGACAGCTGGGACGCGGCTGCGGACCGGGCCGTCGACGTCAGGGACGCCATGGGGAAGGTCACGCTCGAGGTGATCGGGCGGGCCGGTTTCGGCTACTCGTTCGATTCCTTCGAGCGCTCGACCTCGCATCCGTTCGCAACGGCGCTCGAGGATGCGATCAGCCACGGCCAGCGGCTGGTGACCCGGCCGCCGATGGCGGGTGGATATCTCGGCCGCCGCGCGGCCGAACGTCACGACACCGATATCGCCTACCTGCGCGAGGTGGTGGACGAGGTGATCGCGCGCCGCGCCGGTCGTGCGCACGGCGGCGATCTGCTGGGCCTGATGCTGGATTCCGATGTGCTGGATCCGGTGAACATCCGCGACCAGGTCCTGACCTTCCTCGCCGCGGGGCACGAGACCACCTCCGCGGCAATGTCTTTCACGCTCTACTTTCTGGCCGCCGAGCCGGGGATCGCCGAGCGTGCGCGGGCGGAGGTGACGGCGCTGGCCGGGACGGCCGAACCGGAGTTCGACCAGGTCGCCAAATTCCGATATCTGCGCCGGGTCGTGGACGAGTCGCTACGCCTGTGGCCGGTCGCGCCCGGATATTCGCGGACCGCGAAGCAGGACACCGTACTCGGCGGCCGTTATCCGATGCGCGTCGGTGAGCCGTATTTCGTGCTGGTGCCGGCGCTGCACCGGGAAGCGTCGTGGGGCCCGGATCCGGAACGATTCGATCCGGATCGTTTTCTGCCCGAACGGGTCCGGGCCCGGCCACCGCATTCGTACAAACCGTTCGGCAGCGGCCTGCGCGCCTGTATCGGCCGCCAGTTCGCGCTGCATCAGATCGTGCTGGTGATGGCACGCGTGCTGCAACGCTACGATCTGACCCTGCCGCCGGACTATCGGCTGCGCGCCTCGGAGGGAATCGCCTTCAGTCCCATCGGACTGACCCTGTATCCGGCAGCGCGTTGAGTTGTCCGCCACCACATCCGTGCTGAGAGAACATGTTTCGATCGCCACCGCGGCCGGTCGAGCCGACGGCAATTCAGTACCGGTCGATATGTTTTGCGACACCATCACGACACCGTGTGTTCGTGAACCGGACACAACTCGCCGGAAACATAATGCGTGCCCGGTCGGCCGGGTTGGACGCGGGACATGCCGTTGGCTGTGGCCCACCGGGTATGTGCAGAGTACGAGGCTGGTTATGCGAGTAAACGGACTTCTGCACATTGCGGCGGCCTCGGTCGCGTTGGCCGGTGGACGTCAGGCGTTCGACCATGCGATCGCCGGCGGAAACGCCGTGAACGCAACATCATTGCCGAAGACGGACACGATGTTGCCGGTGGCGGGGGCGGGGGAGGATGCGACCACGCTCGCGCTCGCCGCGGCCGCCGATGCGCTCGCGACCGGGCAGGTCGCGGCGGCGGACATCGGGCTGCTGACCCACTCGTGGATCTTCGACCCGAGTGCCGCCGACTGTACGATCGCGCCCCGGCTGGCCCGCCTGCTCGGCGCGAAACAGGCTGTGGCGCTGGGTGTTCGGCAGATGAGCAACGGCGGTGCGATGGGCTTGCACTGCGCGGTCGCGCACATGCTCGGGGAGCCGCGGATCGAGCACAGCCTGGTGCTGACCTCCGACGCGCACGGCGAGGAGGCCGTCTGGCGGTGGCAGCAGAGCGTCGGCACGGCCCTGGGTGACGCCGCGACCGCTGTGCTGCTCTCTCGTGCGAGCGGTCCGATGTCGGTGCAGGCGATGGTGTCGAATTCGATGACACAGGAGGAACTCTGGTGGGCCGCGCGCCTGCCGGACGGCGCTGTCACCGTGCCGCCCAATGTTTTCCGGGCCCGTCGCTGTGTCCGGACCTCGGTGGAACAGGTCTTCGCCGACGCGGGAATGGAACTCGATGATCCCCGCGTGGTGGTCACCATGCTGCCCCGGCTCGACAGGGATTTCGTCGGCGGAATCTTCTACGAACTGCTACCCCCCGCCGAGGTTCTCAACCTGACCGAGGACACGGGACATCTGTTCTCCGGCGACCTCGCCGCGAACCTCAATCATCTGTACACCGAAAGACCACTGTCACCAGGGGAATACGGTCTGATCATCAATATCGGGGTGGGATTGACCGTGACCATGCTCATGGTGCGCGGGGAACGAGAGGAACGACGTTGACCGCCGGACCACAGACCCTCATCGAATTGCTGGAAGCCCTGCGTCGCAGTGATCGCACCGTCACCTTCGCGGATTCGAAAGTCACACTGGCCCATCGTGAACTGGCCGGCCTCGCCGGACCTGTCGGGCGGCGACTGCGGACCGCGGGCGCCGGTCCCGGCGAGCTGATCGGCGTGCTGATGCCCGCCACCCCGGAGTGGTTCGCCGGTTTCTTCGGTGCGGTCACCACCGGTGCGGCGGTGACCGTGCTGCCGCTGCCGCCGTTGGTGCTGGATCCCGGTGCGGTCGCGGAGCACCTCGTGCCGATCGTGCGCGCCGGTGGGATCCGGTTACTGGTCACCGCGAACAAGGGCCGCAAGGTGGCGCGGGAGCTCGCCGCGCGGGTGCCCGGCCTGCAGGTGCTGGAGCTGGAGCAGCTCGAACGCGACGACGAGATCGACTGGCAGCCGGTCGATCCGGACGCCCCGGTAGTGGTGCAGTTCAGTTCCGGCAGCACCGCGCGGCCGAAGGGCGTGCGCCTGACCCACGCCCAGTTCCTCAGTGGGGTGGCGGCCATCAACTCGCACATCTCGACGACCTCGGATGACGTTCTGGTGCAGTGGGTTCCGCTGTTCCACGACATGGGCCTGGTCTCGCTGATGTGTTCGCTGCTGACCCCGAACGACGCGCACCTGTTCAGTGCGCTCACCTTCGTCAAGAATCCCGGTGCGGTGCTGCGGCACACCGCCGAGGTCGGCGGCACCATCACCAACGGGCCGAATTTCTCCTTCGACAAACTCGTCGAGGCCGCCGCCGAGGTGTTCGACGGTGAGCCCGGCGATCGGCCGCTGCGACGGTGGCGACTGGCGCTCAACGGCGCCGAACCGGTCCGGGCCCACACCGTGCGCGAATTCGCGCGCACCTTCGCGCCGCTCGGCGTGCCGGCGTCGACGATGTACCCGTGCTACGGCATGGCCGAGGCGACCCTCGCGGTGACCCTGCCCGTCCCCGGCACCGCACCGCGGTTGATCACCGTCGACCGGGACGAACTGGTGCCCGGCCGCCCGGCCCGGCCCGTGCCGCCCGGTTCGCCGAACACCCGGGAACTGGTGAGCGTGGGCGTCCCGATTCCCGGAATCGCTGTGCGGATAACCGGATTCGACGGCACGGCGCTGCCGGACGGCTACGTCGGCGAGATCCGCATCCAGGGCCCCGCGGTGACCTCCGGGTACCACGGCGACGACGAGCTCACCCGGGCCGCCCTCGACGACGGCTGGTTGCGCACCGGCGATCTCGGCCTGCTGGACGGTGGCGAACTGGTCATCGTCGGCCGGGTCAAGGAGATGATCATCGTCCAGGGGCGCAACTTCTACCCCGACGATGTGGAGGAGGCCGTCCGGGTGGTGTCCGGTGTCCACAAGGGACACTGCGTCGCGGTCGCCGACACCGAGGGCGAGCGCATGATCGTGGTCGCCGAGAGCGAGCACGAATCCGGTACGGCGGCAGGCGATGCCGTGATCGCCGACATCGCGGGCGCGGTATCGAAGGCGCTGACCCTGTCCGCGGTCGTGGTGCTGTTGGTGCCCGCCAAGGCCCTGCCCCGCACCACCAGCGGCAAGTGGCAGCGTTCGCTGGTCGCGGAGCTCGCCCGCGCACACGTTTCGAGCATGGAATCCATTGATCAGAAAGTGAGTTCGTGATGACTCTGTCCGTGAACCGGAAGGTCGACGAGATCACCACCGTGCTGCGAGCGGAGCTCGCGGAACTGCTCGAATGTCAGGCCGAGCAGGTCGATCTCGGTGCCCGGCTCACCGAACTGCCCGGCATCGACTCGATGCGCCTGGTGCAGGCGGTGGTGAAGTGCGAAAAGCATTGGGGTATCACACTGGACGAGGACGAGTTGGTGGAGGTGCGGACCGGCGACGATCTCGTCGACCTGATCCTGTACACGCTCGGCGACGAGTCGGCATGATCGGGGCCGGTGTCCGCACGCCGGCCGAGCTGCCGGTCCGGCCGGGAACGGGTATCCGGTAACGTCCATGCTGAGCACCTCGTTCATGCAGGAGTCGACCCGCCTGGCCCGCGAGCTCGGCCCGGTGTACAAGCGTGAATTCTTCAACCTGGAGTTCACCTTCGTCACCGGCGCCGACCTGGTCGCCGAGCTCTCCGACGACCGGCGCTTCGAGAAGCACGTCCTCCCGGCGCTCGAGGTGATCCGGCCGATGATCGGCGACGGCCTGCTCACCGCCTACAACCACGAGCCGAATTGGCGTGCGGCACACGACCTGCTGATGCCCGCCTTCTCCCAGACGGCGATGCGCGGCTACCACCCGCTGATGCTGGCGGTGTGCGGGCAACTGCACGACCACTGGGCCGGCGCCGACGCGGCGGTGGACGTCACCGCCGCGATGGCGAAGGTGACCCTGGAGATCATCGGCCGCGCCGGCTTCGGCTACTCCTTCGGTTCCTTCGAACGCACCACCGCGCACCCGTTCGTGACGGCCCTGAAGGACGTCCTCAACCACGGCCAGCGCCTGGTCACCCGCCCCCCGATCGCCGGCGGCTTCCTCGGCAAGCGCGCCGGCGAACGCAACGACGCGGACATCGCCTACCTCAAGGGCGTGGTCGACGAGGTGATCGCGCAGCGCACCGGCGGCGACCGCGGCGCCGACCTGCTGGGCCTGATGCTCGACGCGGACACGCTCGACCCGGCCGCAATCCGCAACCAGGTCCTGACCTTTCTCGCCGCCGGCCACGAAACCACCTCCGCCGCAATGTCGTTCACCCTGTACTACCTCGCCGCGCACCCGGAGATCGCGGCCCGCGCACGCACCGAGGTGGATACGGTGATCGGTTCCGCCGAACCGGAATTCGAGCAGGTCGCGAAGCTGCGCTACCTCCGCCGGGTGGTCGACGAATCGCTGCGCCTCTGGCCGACCGCCCCCGGCTACTCCCGAGTGGCCAAGCAGGACACCGTCCTCGGCGGCTGCTACCCCATGCCCGCCGGCGAACCCTTCTTCGTCCTGGCCCCCGCCCTGCATCGCGACCCGGTCTGGGGCGACGACCCCGAAGCCTTCGACCCGGATCGCTTTCTCCCCGAACGCAACCGGTCCCGCCCCGCCCACGCCTACAAACCCTTCGGCACCGGCATCCGCGCCTGCATCGGCCGCCAATTCGCCCTGCACCAGATCGTTTTGGTGGTGGCGACGGTCCTCCAACGCTACGAACCGGAACTGCCCGCCGGGTACGAACTCCGCGCCTCCGAGGGCCTGACCTTCAACCCGATCGGGCTGCGGATGCACCTGACGCCGCGCTGAGGATCGCGCCGACTCGCCGCACGGAGCACTGTGCGGTCACGGACCCAGCAGTGCCGCGGGTATTACGGCGATTCCGTCCGGTCGCCGATATGCATACCGTCCGGTCGTTATTACAGCGCTATCGGCGAGCAACCCGCCGACCTTGTCCGCCAGCCAGCGCAGGTCACGGCGCTAATCTACCCCGTCCCCGGACTTCTATCATCCCATCGGCAGACTGTGAACCATCCGAATAGCAGGTATCGAACCATCCGATCAGCAGGTATCGAGGCAGTCGATCAGCAGGACTCGAACCATCCCGTCGGCCGGCGGCCCCGGAGTTCCCACCCCCGATTTTGATGCCGCACGGCTATTGCCTACACTTGACCGGTTGCTCGGGCACCGTCATGTCTGCGCGCGGATGCGTGCGGCCATATTGGCTGGTCCGGGTGGCTGTGCAGCATCCGGTCGGGCAGTCCCGGCCGGACCGACCGAATTGTCGTAGGCCCACGACCGCCGTTCTTCGACGGTGTTGTATGGGAACCGCGGCGAGAAAGGTAACGGTCAATCCATGACCATGACAGATCCGATCGCAGACTTCCTGACCCGTCTGCGCAACGCCAACTCGGCGTACCACGATCAGGTCAAGGCTCCGCACTCGAAGCTCAAGGCGAACATCGCCGAGATTCTGAAGCGTGAGGGCTACATCGCCGACTACCGCGTCGAGGACGCGCAGGTGGGCAAGACGCTGATCGTCGACCTGAAGTACGGGCCCAGCCGCGAGCGCTCGCTCGCCGGTGTGCGCCGGGTGTCCAAGCCCGGTCTGCGGGTGTACGCGAAATCCACCAACCTGCCCAAGGTGCTGGGTGGCCTCGGCGTGGCGATCATCTCCACGTCACAGGGCCTGCTCACGGACCGTCAGGCAAAACAGCACGGTGTGGGCGGGGAAGTCCTCGCCTACGTCTGGTAAGGGAGGTAGGAACAATGTCGCGTATCGGTAAGAAGTCGATCCCGGTTCCCGCCGGTGTCGAGGTGACCATCAACGGTTCGACCGTGTCGGTGAAGGGTCCCAAGGGCGCCCTCTCGCACGAGGTCGCGGCCCCGATCACCGTCGGCAAGGCGGACAACGGCGAACTCGAGGTCGCCCGGCCGAACGACGAGCGGCTCAACCGCTCGCTGCACGGGCTGACCCGGACCCTGATCAACAACATGATCATCGGCGTCACCCAGGGCTACGAGAAGAAGATGGAGATCTTCGGCGTCGGTTACCGCGTGCAGCAGAAGGGCTCGAACCTGGAGTTCGCCCTCGGCTACAGCCACCCGGTTCCCGTCGAGGCCCCCGAGGGCATCACCTTCGCGGTGGAGGCTCCGACCAAGTTCTCGGTGTCCGGCATCGACAAGCAGAAGGTCGGCCAGATCGCCGCGGTGATCCACGGCCTGCGCAAGCCCGACCCGTACAAGGGCAAGGGCATCCGCTACGCCGGCGAGATCGTTCGCCGCAAGGTCGGAAAGACGGGTAAGTAAGCCATGTCGAAGAAGGTTCAGACCGAAGCTCAGCAGGCCGCGCGCAAGCCGCTCGGCAAGGACGCGTCCACCCGTCGCCGGATTGCCAAGGGCAACCGGCACTTCCGGCTGCGCAAGAAGGTCGAAGGCACCACCGCGCGTCCCCGCCTGATCGTGTTCCGCTCCGCGCGGCACCTGCACGTTCAGCTGGTCGACGACTCCGTCGGCAAGACCATCGCCGCGGCGTCCTCCATCGAGGCCGACGTGCGGGCCCTCGAGGGCGACAAGAGTGCCAAGGGCGCCAAGGTCGGCGAGCTGATCGCCGCCCGCGCGAAGGCCGCCGGCGTGGAGGCCGTGGTGTTCGACCGCGGTGGCCACGACTACCACGGCCGCATCGCCGCCCTGGCCGATGCCGCCCGCGAAGGTGGGTTGAAGTTCTGATGACCGAAATGAAGCGCAACGGAAGGAACGTCTGATGCCGGGACGTCAACGGCGTGACGGCGGAAACGGACCCGCCGGACAGAACAGTGGCAGTGGTGGCGAAGGCGGTCGCGGTGAGCGCCGCGGCCGTCGCGACGATCGTCGCGACCAGCCCGCCCAGGAGAAGAATCAACTCGAGCGCGTGGTCGCGATCAACCGCGTGTCCAAGGTCGTCAAGGGTGGTCGGCGCTTCAGCTTCACCGCCCTGGTGATCGTGGGCGACGGCAACGGCCTGGTCGGTGTCGGGTACGGCAAGGCCAAGGAAGTTCCGGCGGCGATCCAGAAGGGCGTCGAGGAGGCTCGCAAGGGCTTCTTCCGCGTTCCGATGATCGGCTCGACCATCGTCCACCCGGTGCAGGGTGAGGCGGCGGCCGGTGTGGTCATGCTGCGTCCGGCCTCGCCCGGTACCGGTGTGATCGCCGGTGGCGCGGCGCGTGCCGTGCTGGAATGCGCCGGTATCCACGACATCCTGGCCAAGTCGCTCGGTAGCGACAACGCCATCAACGTCGTGCACGCCACCGTGGCGGCCCTGAAGCAGTTGCAGCGTCCGGAGGAGGTGGCCGCTCGTCGCGGTCTGCCGATCGAGGACGTCGCTCCGGCGGGCATGCTGCGTGCGCGCGCGGGACAGGGAGCCTGATATGGCCCAGCTGAAAGTGACCCAGGTCAAATCCACGATCGGCGCCAAGCGGAATCAGCGCGAGTCCATCCGCACCCTCGGTCTGAAGGGCATCCACAAGACCGTCGTGCGTGAGGACACCCCGCAGACCCGCGGGCTGATCAACGTCGTGCGCCACCTCGTTTCCGTTGAGGAGGTTCAAGCATGACCGTCATCAAACTCCATCACCTGCGTCCGGCGCCGGGCGCCAAGACCGAGAAGATCCGCGTCGGTCGCGGTGAGGGCTCGAAGGGTAAGACCGCGGGCCGCGGTACCAAGGGTACGAAGGCCCGTAAGAATGTCTCGCCCGCATTCGAGGGCGGTCAGATGCCGATTCATATGCGGCTGCCCAAGTTGAAGGGCTTCACCAACCCGTTCCGCACCGAGTACCAGGTGGTGAACGTCGGCGATATCGCCGAGCGTTTCCCCGCCGGCGGCGCCATCGGCAAGTCCGAACTGGTCGCCGCGGGCCTGGTCCGCAAGAACGAGCTCGTGAAGGTTCTCGGCGAGGGTGAGATCGGGGTGGCCGTCCAGGTCAGCGCCGACAAATTCTCCGGCTCCGCCAAGGAGAAGATCACCGCGGCCGGCGGCACCGCCACCGAACTGGCCTGACAGGTAACTCGACGTCGGACGGGTGAGAGCCCGTCCGGCGTCGCTGTTAGAGTGCAAGTATCGCTTGCCGTCTTTCCCCCCATGTCGTTTGCCAGGAGGATCTGTGCTTTCCGCCTTCGCGTCGGCCTTCCGGACACCGGACTTACGGCGGAAGATTCTCTTCACGCTGGGCCTGATCGCGCTGTATCGCATCGGCGCGTCCCTGCCCTCGCCAGGGGTGAACTACAAGGCGGTGCGCACCTGTATCGACATCGTCTCCGGCGGTGATTCGGCGGGTATCTATCAGCTGATCAACATGTTCTCCGGCGGTGCGCTGTTGCAGCTGTCGGTATTCGCGATCGGCATCATGCCGTACATCACGGCGAGCATCATCATTCAGCTGCTGACGGTGGTCATCCCGCGCTTCGAGGAGTTGCGCAAGGAGGGCCAGGCCGGTCAGAACAAGATGACCCAGTACACGCGCTACCTGGCCGTCGCGCTGGCGGTGCTGCAGGCCACCGGCCTGGTGGCGCTCGCCGCCCGCGGCCAGCTGCTGCGCGGCTGCCCGCAGGACATCCTGGCCGACACCAGCGTTTTCGGCATGATCATCATCGTGCTGGTGATGACCTCCGGCGCGGCGCTGGTCATGTGGTTCGGCGAGCAGATCACCGAACGTGGTGTGGGCAACGGCATGTCGCTGCTGATCTTCGCCGGTATCGCGGCGCGCATCCCCGGTGAGGGCAAGTCGATCCTGGACAGCCGCGGCGGCCTGATCTTCGGTCTGGTCTGCGCGGCGGCGTTCGTGGTGATCGTCGGCGTCATCTTCATCGAGATGGGCCAGCGCCGGGTGCCGGTGCAATACGCCAGACAGATCGTGGGACGCAAGCAGTACGGCGGCAGTTCGACCTATCTGCCGCTGAAGGTCAACCAGGCCGGCGTGATCCCGGTCATCTTCGCGTCCTCACTGCTGTACCTGCCGAACCTGGTCGCCCAGTTGACCCAGAAGGGGTCGACGAAGCCCAGCTGGTGGCAGGAGATCATCCAGAAGTACCTGGTGAACCCGGGGAACCCCGTCTACGTCGCGATCTACTTCATCCTGATCGTCTTCTTCACCTACTTCTATGTGGAGATCACGTTCAATCCGCGGGAGCGTGCCGACGAGATGAAGAAGTTCGGCGGCTTCATCCCGGGCTACCGCCCCGGTGACAAGACCGCCGATTACCTGAGCAAGGTACTCAGCCGCCTGCTGCTGCCCGGCTCGATCTACCTGGGCGCGGTGGCGGTGCTGCCGAACCTGTTGCTGCACATCGGCGCCGGCGGTGGCGCGTCGAACCTGCCGTTCGGCGGTACCGCGGTCCTCATCGTCGTGAGCGTGGGCCTCGATACTGTCAAACAGATCGAGAGCCAACTGATGAACAGAAATTACGAAGGGTTCCTCAAGTGAGACTCGTACTGCTCGGGCCACCGGGTGCCGGCAAGGGCACACAGGCCGAATTGCTGTCGGACCAGCTGGGTGTGCCGCACATCTCCACCGGGAACCTGTTCCGCGCGAACATCTCCCAGGAGACCGCGCTGGGCCTGGAGGCGAAGAAGTTTCTCGACGCCGGCGATCTGGTCCCCAGCGAGGTGACCAACCGCATGGTCGAGGCGCGCATCGCCGAGCCCGACGCCGTCAACGGTTTCGTGCTGGACGGCTACCCGCGCACCGTCGATCAGGCGGAGGCACTGGAGAAGATGCTGAAGGAGTCCGGGCACGAGCTCGACGCCGTGATCAGCTTCGAGGTCGCCGACGACGTGGTGGTGCAGCGCATGCTCGGCCGTGGCCGCGCCGACGACACCGAGGCCGTCATCCGCAACCGGATGCGGGTGTACCGCGAGGAGACCGAGCCCCTGCTGCAGCACTACGACGGGGCGATCGTGGCCGTCGAGGGTGTCGGCGAGGTCGACGAGGTCAACGCCCGAGTGCTGCGCGCCCTGGGTCGCTGACGCGAATGGTCTTCGGCCGCAAGCAGAAGAAGGTGGTGCCGTTCCGCACCGCCGGTGAACTGGACGCGATGGCCGCCGCCGGCGCCGTCGTGGGCCGGGCGCTGGTGGCGGTGCGGGCGGCCGCGAAGCCGGGCGTCTCCCTGCTCGAGCTGGACGAGGTCGCGGAGCAGATCATCCGCGACGCGCACGCGGTGCCCTCCTTCAAGGGCTACCACGGTTTCCCGGCCTCGATCTGCGCCTCGGTGAATCAGGTTGTGGTGCACGGGATTCCGACCGCGGATCAGGTGCTGGCCGAGGGTGACCTGCTGTCGATCGACTGCGGCGCCATTCTCGAGGGCTGGCACGGCGATTCGGCCTGGACCTTCGGCATCGGCGAGATCATCGACGCCGACCAGCTGCTCAGCGACGCGACCCGATTGTCGATGGAGGCGGGTATCGAGGCGATGGTGCCCGGTAACCGCCTCTACGACGTCTCGCACGCGATCGAGCTGGGCACCCGCGCGGCCGAGCGGACGCACGGCCGCGCCTACGGCATCGTCGAGGGCTACGGCGGTCACGCCATCGGCCGCGAGATGCACATGGATCCGTATCTGCCCAACGAGGGCACACCGGGTAAGGGCCCGCTGCTGCGGGTGGGTTCGGTGCTGGCGATCGAGCCGATGCTGACCCTCGGCACCACCCAGACCCGGGAACTCGACGACGGCTGGACCGTCGTGACCGTCGACAACAGCCGTGCGGCGCACTGGGAACATACGGTCGCCGTCACCGAGGACGGTCCGCGCATTCTGACGCCGCGACCCGAATAGCGCGCCGGATCGGCTGTCACCGACGACGGCCGCGCATCCGGACACCGTGCTCGGCGTGGATCAGGCCCGTCCTCGGGTGTGGCGGGTCATGGTCGTCAAGGGGACCGTACCGGACCATCCGCACGGACGATCACAGTCGGCGACCACGGTGCCGGGACTACTGGGTGTGGCGGATGCCCGTGCGGGGTAACCACATTCCGGGCACTTGCCGAAGAAGTCGAGAATCTCCGTGGACGGGGGAGCTGTGACGGGCTCGGTAAGCTTGCGCATGTTCGTTCTTCCTGGCCGCGCCGGGGCGGCGGGCATCGTGTTCGAGTACTGAGTGCCCTGCCCAGTATTCCCGTGGTTTTCCGGCGACACGCCGAGCGGCTCCGGGCCCCTGGATATTTCACAACGGGCCGGTAAATCCGCTGGGTATTCACGATTCCAGCAGTAGGGTGACCGGTCCGTCGTTGACCAGGGTCACGGCCATATGGGCGCCGAAGCGGCCGGTGGCGACCGGCGCGCCGAGGTCGCGCAACGTCGCGGCGAACAGATCGACCAGCGGCTCGGCGATCGGGCCCGGCGCGGCCGCCGACCAGGACGGCCGGCGGCCCTTCGCGGTATCGGCGTAGAGCGTGAATTGGCTCACGACCAGAATGGGTGCGCCCAGATCGGCCGCGGACCGTTCGCCGGCCAGGATGCGCAGCCGGAACACCTTGTCCGCCAGCGCCTTCACGATCGCCGCGGTATCGGTGTGGGTGATGCCGACCAGGGTGACCAGGCCGTGTGGCGCACCGGCGGCGGCCGGATCGATCCGGCCGACGACCTCGCCGTCGACGACCACCTGCGCCGAACTCGCTCGTTGCACCAGCACTCGCACGACGCGATATCATCGCAGCCCGGTGAACGCCGGACCAATTCCCGGTCGGCGTGGCGGCTCGGGTCGCACAGACGCCATGAAGTGAATTATCGTTTTGATTGATTGTCACGACGCTGCTGAAGACCTGCCGTACGGCTCGACTTGCTTGGAGGACCCGTGACTTCGGTCGTCTACGGGTGTGAGTCGTGAGTATCGACCTACCCCCCGCCCTACAGCCGGTCTCCTATCTGGCGGGTTCGGCGTGGCCGAAGGGCGACGAGGACAAGATGTTCGCCCTCGCCGAGGTCTGGCGCGAAGCGGCCAAGGCGATCTCGGGCGGGAAGTCGGATCTGGTGTCCCAGGTCGTGACGATCGAGAAGGCGATCGAGGGCGCGTATGTGTCCGGCCCGGGCCGGGACACGATGCTGTCGACGCTGAAGGGTATCACCGACGACTCCAGCAAGCAGTCGCTGCAGGCCGTCGCGAAATCGCTGAACGATATGGCGGATTCGGTCGACCAGGTCGGTTGTGCGATCCAGTCCAACAAGATTCAGATCATCGTCGGACTGGCGATCCTGCTGATCGATCTGTCCTGGGCGTTCCTGGCCGGGCCGGCCGCACCGGCGGTGGAGGCCGCGGACATCGCGGCGACCCGTGCGGCACTGATGATCGCGCGCCGGATCGCGATGGAGATCATCAAAGCGGCGGCGATCGGCGCGGTCACCCAGGCGGTCACCGACGCGTTGATCCAGCTGATCCAGATCGCGCAACATCATCGGAAGTCGTTCGACTGGAACGAATTCGGCATGGCCACCACCGCGGGTGCGCTGGGCGGCGCCTTCGGCTACGGCGTCGGCAAGGTGCTGAGCAAGACCTTCAGCCGGACCCTCGGCAACGCGATGGAGAACCAGTTCGGCGGCCGGGCCCGTGCGATCACCGAGAACGTGGTCTTCGGCCTCGGCGGCGGTGTCGGTGGCATGCTCGGTGGCTCGGTCGGCGCGATGCCGTTCAACGGCGGGCAATTCCAGCTGAATACCGTCGGCATTCTCGGCGGTGTGGCCGGTGCGATGTCCGGCGGTGTCCGCGGATACCGGATGACCGCCGGGAATGTGCATGTGCCGCAGGTCGAGATGCCGAAGATCGCGGTCGAGCACGAGCCGATCGTGGGCGCGGGCAGTCCGCGGCCCGAATCCCTCACGGTGACAGCGCCGGAGAAACCGGTGGTCGGCGGAGCGAGCGGGTCGGGCGGGTCTTCCGGCCCGGGTGGATCGAACAGCACGAACGGGACCGGCGGCTCGAACGGACTCGGCGGCCAGAACGGCGATACGCTCGGCGGCAATCGCGGCACCGGTGGCAACGGTGTCGGCGGTAACGGCGTCGTCGTCGCCACCAACGGTAATCGCTCCGGCACCAGCGCTTCCGTGGTGGACGATCCGGCGCTCACCGGCGGTTCCAGCCGGGTCGAGACCGGAAGTCGTTCCGGAGCATCCGAGTACCAGTCGCCGACCGACCCGGTCGTCGAGACGAACGGTGGGGCGATCACCGGAAATCGTTCCGGTACCGATGCGCTCGGCGGCACCGGGGGCCGGTCGGGAACCGTTGGGGGACAGAACGAGCCGGTGCGCGAGCAGTCGCCCGCGTCGGTGACGAGCAACGATTCCGTCACGCAGGCGCCGGCTGCGTCCCGCAACGATCTCGGCGGCCAGAATGGTGTCCGCTCGCAGGACAGCGTTCCCGGGCAGACGAACCAGTCTCGGTCGACCACCACGTCCCCGGAGTCGCCGCCGGCACAACAGGAGCGGACGGGGCTCGGTGCGTCCGGGCCGAATCGTGCGGCCTCATCGTCGAATTCGACCGAGGCGAGTCCGGCGGTCAGCGCCCGCCGCGCCGAGAGTACGAGCACACCCGGCACCACGCGGCGCGAGACCGATACCGAGCAATCGGTGCCGGTCAAGCAGACCGGTGACGATGTGGTGACGCAGAACCGCTCCGACCGGCGCGGAAATCCGCTGCGCCCCAACGACGACGAACGTGGTAATCCGCTGCGCTCCGACGACGAGCGTGGTAATCCGCTGCGGTCCAACGACGACCAGCGTGGTAACCAACTGCGGTCCGACGACCAGCGCGGTAATCAATCGCGGTCCAACGACGATTCGCGCCTGCGGGATCGCGACGATCCGGCCCGGACCGTCGACCGGACGCCGGGCAAACCGACCCCTCCGCCGGAGGCGCCCCGGAATCTCGGGAAGCGCGACGAACCCGAGTCCTCGACCGGCAGCCGGTCGCTGCGGTCGAGCGTCGATGACCAGCGACCGAGTGTGGCCACGAGAACCGGCCTCGAGGACGATCATTCGACCACCGGCGGCAAGGGAACCGGCGACGAACGCGCCTCGATCGCCTCCGGTCATTCCGAGCCTCCGGTCACGGGCCGGCCGTGGTCCGAGGTCACGCTGGGTGGCGAGCGGCCGACGGTCGAGCGCAACCCCGCCGAATTCGTCCGTGAGCTACCGGAATTCGAGGGCACCGCGCTGCTCGGTGATACCGGGCACCACCGGCTGACCGCCCGGATCGACGAGCATCGGGTGCAGGTCTTCGACCACGACGGCAATCCCGTGCAGAGCTTCGGCAAGTCGAATCCCAGCGGTCTCGCGGGCCTGGCGATCCTGCTGGACGACCACGGCATCACCACCGTGCGGACCCTGGCCGACGAACATCGTTCGGTCACCTCGGAACCGATCAGACCCGCCGGCGGGCATTCGAGTCGGTCCGGAGATCGGAAGTCCGGCGCCGACCCGTCGCGCGAGGAGCATCGGCCGCCGTCGGAAGTCAACCGGCCCCGGAAGCCGTCCTGGAAGGACAGTGCCGGGCCGGAGCGCAGCCAGAAGACGCACAGCACCGACGCTTCGGGCGACATCCACCGCAGCACCGGTTCGGTGGCGAAGGAGATGCTGCTCCGCATTCCCGGGGTGGGACGGCTGTTGCGTTGGCTGTCCCAGGCTTTCGACCGGAACCACGGGAACCGCGAGGTGCATTTCGACAAGACCGAGGAGATCGTGCCGCCGCGGCACGAGGAGACCGCGCACGAGGGCGAGAGCCCGCAGCCGTTGCGCAATCGTCCGGACGGCAAGCCCGGCACGGGATTCCCGGAACCGCTGTTCCTGAACGAACGGGAGGCCGAGCAGTTCCGGGTCGTCGTGCACGACGGCAAGCTGTACAGCGCGAGCACCGGCAAGCTGGTGCACACCTCGGACTCCCCGGCCACCCGCTGGCCGACCCGCACCCGGCAGCACATGCTGATCCGGGACATGAACGACAACATGTACCTGGCACCGGATCTGGGCTGGGTACGGACCCACCAGGCGTTCGAGAAGTTGGGCGTGCACACCGCCGCGACCGCCGAGGTCCACCACGGTGTGCTGCAGTCGGTCACCGACCACTCCGGCGCGTACGTCCCGGACCGCGGCCGGGTGAAGGACCTGGTGAACAACACCCTGGGCGGTGTCGAAAAGGCCGACAGCTTCGAGCATTACGACTACAACGGCAAGCGGGTCACCGAGGCCGCGAGCGACGAGAAGTCCCCGCATTCGACTCCGGGCGGGCACGACGAGTCGAGCCCGCACGACGAATCCGAACCGACAGCGCCGCCACGGGATTTCATGGCCGAGGCCCAGCAGGTGCTGGACAACCACGCCAAGCACGGCTGGAAGGATCTGTCCCAGGAGGAGTTCTACCCGGCCGTCAAGAACGCCCTCGAGCACGGCAATGAGCACGAGTCGATGGCGGCCGCGGTCGAGGTGATCCGCCGCGAGACCGGTAAAACCCTGCGCGCGACACAGGTCATGGCCACACTCGCTATGCAGCACGGACCGATCGATATGGCCGCGGGTGAGGGTAAGACCCTGGTGTTCCTCGCCGACTCGATGATGAAGTCGTCGAAGTTGCGGGTGGTGCAGGTGTTCACCACCCGTGACAGCCTCGCCCGGGAAGCCTTCGATCTGTACAAGAAGACCCTGGAGCCCCTCGGTTTCGACATCATCCGGATGAATCCGGACAAGGCGTACGACAAACCGGCCGAGGGCAAATCGACGATCTACATCGGCACCCAGAACGATGCCGGATTCGGCCACCTGCGCGGGAATATCGTGCCGGGCCGCCGCGCCGCGATCGATGAGATCGACGAGGCGCTGGTTCACGCGGACACGACCTACATCCTGTCGGACGGCCCGGCGGAGCCCGCGGACGCGGCGACGATCGCGGCGGTGCACGAAGCGCGCACCTTCCTGAAGACGAACCTCGACTCCGGAAAGTTCACCCCCGCCGACTTCGGCCGGACCGAGGGGCAGATCGGCGGCCGCGCCGTGCTGACCGAGAGCGGGCGGGCGAAACTCGCGGAGTTGTGGGACGGCGAGGTGACCCCCGAGGTCGAGCGGCGGGTCAACATGGCCGCCTCGGCCGATATGGAGTTCGTGGAGAACGACCACTACATCGTGCACGAGGGCCGGGTCCTGATCATCGATCAGAGCACCCACAAGGTGATGTTCGATCCCGAGACCTCCACCGAGAGCCGCTGGAACGGTGGTCTGGCGCAGGCGGTCGAGGCGAAGCACAACCTGACGATCCGCTCGGACTCCAAGAGCTCCAAGGAGCTGTCGGCCTCGGAGATGTTCTCCGAGAAGCACTACGACGAAAAGACCGGCGCGTCGGGTACCGCCAAGGGCGTCGCGGAGGAGCTGAAGCAGAACTTCAACATGCCGGACGTCGTGGAGATCCCGCGTAACAAGGAACTCCAGCTGAACGTCGAGGCGGATCGAGTAGCCGAGAACCTCACCGAGAAGCACAAGATGATCGCCGACGACGTCGTCGAGAAACAGGCGGCCACCCGGCAGCCGCAGTTGATCATCGCGAACCGCAACAGCGAGGTCATGCAGCTGTCGAAGCTGCTGGACGAGCGGGGGGTCGACCACATCGCCGTCGACGCGTCCTGGTTCGCGAAGCACGGGGCCGCCGCCGAGGACGACTTGCAGAAGATCTTCCACGAGGCGGGTGCGCTCGGGAAGGTGCTGGTCATCAACCGGCAGGGTGGCCGTGGTGTCGACATCCCGATCACCGACGAGGTGAGCGAGGGGCACGGCGGTCTGCACGTCATCATGACCAGCCGGTCCGCCGAGTCGCGGGACTTCGACATCCAGGCCGAGAACCGCGCCGCTCGCGGTGGCCAGAAGGGTAGTGCCCGTTACTATCTCGCGGCCGACGACGATCTGTACGCGAAGACGGACCAGAGTCACGTCAAGACCGCGATCATCCGATACACGAATGCGGTCGAGGCGCACAAGGCGGCGCCGACGGAGACCACCGAGCAGACGCTGCGCGAGTCGGAAGACAAACTGCGGGAATTGGTTCCGCAGCTCCAGCATTCCGGTAAGGTCCGCCCGCAGCCGATCCAGCCGTTGGTGGTGCCCACAGCGCAGGACGACACTCAGCGCGACCCGCCGCCGAGGGAGTCGCAACTGCTGGGACCGGAGTCGGAACCGCCCGTGCCGGAGCGCGAAGCGCCGGTGCCGACGCGGCCCGGCGCCCCCGCCGTGGGATCGGTGGTGTCGCCGACATCTCCGGTGGTATCGCCGCCGGCTGCCACGACACCGCCCCTGTCGCACCTGTCGGTGGTGTCACCGCCAGAATCGCCGATCCAGCGGCCGGCCGATCTCGGGAATCAGACGCATCCGGCTCCGATGCAGCCGAATTCGCCGTGGGCAACCGCTGTTTCACCCCGGTCGCTGGATGGGCGGTCGGATCGGTCCGATTCCCCGGAGGCGGTGGCCGTCAACTTTGCGCTGTCGGAATCACCGGGTTTTCCCGTGCGGCATCCATCGGAGGCGCCGATATTCCACCCGATGCAGCCCACGACGCTGAATCAGCCCGGATCGCCGGCGGCGCAGTCGGTGGACAACACGTCGCTGCGATCGCCGCAGTCGCCGATCATCCAGCCGTCGGAATCCACGGTATTGCGGCCCGGCGAGGCCGCGGAAACCGAACCGGTTCAGCCGCACGGTACTTCGATGTCGCAGCCGACCGAAACCGCGCCGGTCCAGCCGCACGGGACTCCGGCGTTGCAGCCGACGGACTCGCTCGGTGATGCCATGCCGACGGCTACGCGGGTGGAGCCGTCCGAGACGGGCCGGGTCGACGAATCGCCGATGGTCGCTCAGGCGATCGGTGATCACCCGGTGGTCGTGGCCGACGAGCAGCACCCGAGCCCCGGACTGGTGAACTTCCTGGCCGACGGGGTGCGAGACGAGCAGCTGGCCGAGGCGATCGGGTTGAACAATCGTTTCAGCAGCGCGATCACCGGCCGGTTCCAGCCCATGCAGGCGCGGCTGCGTGCGCTGGAGAATCTGAGCGCCGCACTGTCCGGTCCGATGCGCGGCGACGAGAGCGCGCAGGTTCAGGAGCTGAAAACCGTTCGGCGGCTTGCAGATCTGCTGCGGTCCGAGGGTATCGTGCGTGGTTCGACGGCACCGACCGTCGCACACGTCGATGAGCTTCTGACGCGGTGGGGCGTGAGCCGCGGGGTGACCCCGATGCACCGGGTGTTGCTGCTCGACGTGCTGGACAAACTGAAGGTGACGGGCCACCGGATCACGGTGAAGCAGGCCCGCAATGCCTATCAGCAGTTCCTCGTTCGCCGGATCGGGGTCGATGACGGTACCGAGACGCTGTCGATCGGTTACCTGTCCCGCCGGTTCGAGGGGCTGACCGCCGAGGGCGCTGTCGTGCCGGCCCGGTTGCTCATCGCCGGTGTCGAACGGGACAGCCTGCGTCGGCTACACGACCTGATGGCCGCGGAGCTGCTGCCGAAACTGCGCGCCGGGAACGCGAACTCGGTGCAGGATGTGCCCCGGGTGATGAACTTCACGGTCTTCGGCGGTGAACTCTCCCCGGTCGCGCTGGCCAACATCAAGTCGTGGATCAGATCAGCGGGTGATTCCGACTGGACGTTCGCGCTGTGGACCGGTACCGCCAACAACGCGCTGCGCGACCAGCTCGCGAACGACCCGGAAATCGCGGCCGTCGCAGACAAGTTCGTCCTGCACGACAACCTGCACGAAGTTGTCACCGCCGCGGGCGGCCGGGAATTGGCCGCCGTCTACGAGGCGAGCCTGCAGACGGGAAACACCGAGTTGGCCGAGCAGATCGGCCGTTACGCTGTGCTGCTGTCCCGCGGCGGCGTATTCGCCGACCTCGGCCTGGCCCCCGGCGCGGTGCGATTGGCCGACCTCCAGCCGATGCCGATGCACGAGGCCGACGTTCCCGTGTTCGCGCCCCTGATCCGCGACAGCGCGACCCGGCTGCGCACCGATCCGGCGCGCACTGCGGCCGAGCAATTGCGGAGCGAGGTCGACAAGCAGTATCAGCGCGGCGAGATGAACGATCGTTTCGTCGTCGCGCCACAGAATTCGCGATATCTGGCCTACCTGCTCGGAGAGATCGCGAAGAATCGCGATACCGCCGGCGGCCGGGCCGATTCCGGCGACCACATCGCGGGCACTGTCCGCGCCTACGCCGAAGAAACGTTCGGGGTGACCGAACTGGCGGCGAAAGACTATGCCGCTGTGCTGGATCCGGCGGTCCTCGCCGCGTTCAAACCGCTGGCCTGGCTCACCGATAAGCAGAACGTACCGTTCGCCGAATCGGCGCCGGCCGCCGCGATGGCGGCTGCTGCGACCTCGACGACACCGGGGGAGTCGGCTTCCGCGGCCGCGGTCCGGACGAGTCCCGCGGCCGCGGAATCAAGCTCCGCGGCTGTGGTGGAATCGAGTCCCGAGGCTGCGGCGAAATCCAGCCCCGCGGCCGCGGTGAAATCGAGCGACGCGGCTGCGGTGCCGACCAATGCACGGATCCTCACGGGCACGTCCGATGAACTGCGCGCCGTCGCCCGGTCGTTGTTCGACGGCGAGTTCTCCGCAACCCTGGACCAGGCCCGGCTACAGGGGCGCAGCGGCCTCGCCACACTCCGGGACACGTTGTCCCAGTCCACGATTCCCGAGACCCGGACGGCCGGCCAGGTACTCGCTCAGGTAGTGGACGCGGCAGACCCGGACGCGGCGCTGGCCGAATTGCGCACCTACCGCTTGGCCCCGGCCGAGGCGCAGATGGCGACGCTGCAGGCAGCGGGACTCACGCTGACCACGGTCGCGGCGACCGGCAACTGCCTGTTCGAGTCGTTCGCCGTCGCCTCGGGAAGTACGAAGCACCACTTGACGATTCGAGACGAGGCGCTGAATTTCATCGCGGCGAATCGCGCGGACTTCCTCGCCCTCTATCATCCGAGGGGCGTCGCGGAGCAGCATCGCGAGGGCAGTTTCGACTACGAACTGGACCAGTTGCGTACCGCCGGTGTCTACAACAACGATCTGGCCGACCTGCTGCCGCGGGCGATCGCGGGATCGCAGGGGAAGACGATCGCGATCGTCGAAGAGCGGTGGCCGGCGTCTATCGATGAACTCACCGCCGCGGATGCCGTATTGGTGCGCATCGACTACGGCGGAGGTCACTATCATGCGGCGGTCCCGGCCACACCCGCCGCTGCGGTCGTCGAAACCGCCGAGGTCACCCCGCAACCCGCGCCGGTTACCCAGCGATCGAGCGCGGTCACCCAGCGACCGGGGCCTACGGCCTGGGAGCCGGTCGGTCGGTCCGCAGATTCGATCTTCGCCACCTTGGCACGAGCGTTGGACATCGAATCTGCACAGGAGATGCGGACGCTGCTCGCCACCGAACTGCAGGACAACCTGGACCACTACCGGCGGACGATGACGTCCGAGCGTTCCGACGCGCAGTGGGCGGCCGAACGCGTTCGGCGGCAGGATTACGACGCCAGGGCCGCCACCGATCCGACCTTCGAGCTCGCGAACCGGGACCGGGAGTCGCAGATACGGGCCTCGTTCAACCGGAAGTACTGGAACGACACGGATGCCCGGCTACAACTGGCAATCACGCAGCTGCAGGATCCCTCTCACGATTTCGAGGGTCATCCGGTTCGTGACAATGACCTCACCCAGCGCGAACTGCTGACCCTGGCCGCCCGCGGCTTCCACACCAATATCGCGCTGGCAGATTCCTCGCAGCCGCCGATCGAGGTCGAGGAAGCCTATTCGCGCGGAGTCATCCATCTGCGCCGTACCGCTGCCGGGCAGTACGAGATCGGCATCAATGCGGACGGTTCGCTGTACGCGCCGGTTCGCCCGATCGAACCGGCTGCGGCGCCGGTGCCGGGAGCGATTCCGCGCGAACAGATTCCGCCACCGTTCGATCGCGTGCTGGCCTCACAGCGAATTCCGCTCCTCGACGGCTCGGTCCTCGGGCACGGCTATGCCGGCGAGACCCGTCCGATCCGGGTGCTCACGGATCTGCAACTCGGCATGACGGAGGAGGAATGGGCCGCGCGGGCCGCGACCCTGAAGCCCGTGCTGTTCCGGGGCAAACCGTCGACTCATTACATGACCGCGGAGGAGCGCGAGCAACACCGGATCTTCATCGGCCCGGACGGCCGGTTGTATCAGGCGCGGGACGGCGCACCGTTCGACACCTCGGGCTCGAAATTCGTCATGGACGAGTTCGGCAACCTGTATTCCGGCAGCACCTCGATGGTGACCTTCCACTCGTCGTTCCTCGCCGGCCGGACGGTCACCTCGGCTGGGTATCTCATCGTGAAGGACGGCTTGCTGACGGTCATGACCGACCACAGCGGTCACTATCAGCCTACGCACGTTATGAACGACTACGGCCTGGACCTGCTGCGCCGGCGAGGACTGCGGCTGGCGCCCGATTTCCGGCGCCGGGACTACGATCTGACGACCGGCACCGGTCTGTTCGGGCCGGAGCGTGAGCGCGTCGGCGAGTTGCAGCGGCAGCGAGCGGAAGTCGACCGCAGGCTAGAGGCGCTGCGAGTGAAGGATTTCGTGCTCAACCGGCGCGAGCGGGTCGAGGCGACACCCGAGGTCCAGCAGCAACTCACGATGATGCGGCAGACTCTCGTCGCCGAGCAGACCGATCTCGACGACTGGGCAGCCAGGCTGGCACAGGATCTGGTGCGTCCTTCGGCCGAGCTGGAGCTGTATGTGCATCCCGCGCCGGTGTCGGTGCGGGATCGTATTGTGCCGCCGGAATTCCCGGCTCCGGCCACCGCTCGCGCGACCGCGGTCACCCGCACCGGTGTATTGGCACAGTGGTGGCGCGAGCACGGCCGGGACTGGTGGAACGCGCTGCAGTTCACCGACCTCGACTCGGAGTATCAGCGCCGCCTGGCGGTCGACTTCCCGGAACTGCGCAACGCCGACGGCATTCCCGCGACAGTGCGTGATGCGATCAACCGCGCCTATGTCGACACCGAGTCGCGCCGGCTGTCCGGCGTGATCGAGCGTTCGGCCGAGGAACAGCAGCGGGTGCTGCATCTGGAGGCCGTCAAGTACGCCTTGTCCGAAGCCGAGCTGGAGACCCGGCTGAATGCCGGCCGGGCGGGTGTGCAGGCGCCGGTGCACCTGCTGAAACTGGATATGGCCGCGTTCGACGGCCGCGGGGCGATGGTGCTGGGCATCGGGGATGTCGATGCGGCGACTTCCGTGGTGTGGCGCGCTGTCGACGGCGGCGTCGCATTGGATTCGATGTCCGGCGAATTGACCCTCGGTGTGGCGCATTTCGTCGATGCGAAGCGCGCGGATCCCACCACCGAGGTGGCCGCGGTGGTGTGGGTCGACCACCGGAATGCCGACTCGTCGCGGAGTAACGCCTTGCGGGCGTGGGTCGCGGCCCGGACTTCGCGGGGCGAGCGTTCCCGCCGCCTGAAGACCGCGCTGACGACCTTCGGCGAAGCGCGTCGGGCCCATTCGACGACCGCACCCGACATTCGGGTGGTCGACACCCTTGCGCCCCTGAATCGGGCCTCGGGACGGGTGACCGGTGGCAACGGCAGGCCGGTCGGCGTGCATTACGCCGTGGCGCAGGTGATCTCGGAACTGGAGCGCGAAACCCACGTCACCGCTCCGGTCGCATCGGACCCGACCGCGCTGGTGGCCCCGGCGCCGCCACAGCAGGCCGGGCCGCAACCCCTCGCCGTGCAGCCCGCCACAGCGGATGCGGCGACCCAGCAACTGCGGAACTGGTTCGCGCGCAACACTTTCAACGACGCCTTCGATCGTGCGGTGCGGGGCGGGGTGGTGCGCGACGGCACCGTCACCGACCCGGAAGCGGCCGACCTCGAAGGCATGTCGCAGGACGCCCGGCAGCCGGAAGCAGGGCCGGGCCTGCTGGAGAACGATCCCGCGACCGGTGTGCAGTGGGGCGACGACGAGATCGCCGGCTTCTTCGATCGGATGGAGGCCGAGGCCGCGGCGTCGGTGCAGCAGGCCGCCGCGCCGATTGTGCCGGCGGCCGCCGCGAATCAGCAAGCGCCGCAACGGGCCACCTTCGACGATCTGCATCCCTTCGTCGCGCCCGCGATCGAGGAGCGGGTGCCGTCCGATCGGATGGTGGTGCTGGACAAGGCCGGTAACACCCGCCGGTTCGGGATCGGCAGCGGCTGGCGGCGGGTCGCGGGCCCCACGGTCACGGAGAACGGCCGGGAATACGTCGGGCTCGTGCCCGTGGACCAGACCGGTGACCACAATCCGATTCTCGTGAGCAAGGGGATCGTCGACCGGGCCTTCGTAGAAGAGGAATCCACCGGCTGGTTCTCGCGGACGAAATACCTACTGGCCACGTCGGGTATCTGGTTCGACGGCTCAGACGGTGAACCCGTGACGCTGCCGCTCGGTTCGACGGCCGCGGTGCGCCGAGTGGAGAATCGCGACGGCACCCTGGACCCGGACACGATCATGATCCGTGATCCCGCCGACAAGAATCCGGGTACCGCGTGGCGGCGGCTCGCGACGCAGACGGCCGGGATCCGGCTGTCCCGGCTGCAAAAGATCGACGCCCCGTTGTGGGGGCCGGCGGGTCCGCGGGATTCCGATGTCGCACAAGGTTATCTGGGTGACTGTTACCTGATCTCGAACATGCTGGAGTTGGCGCGCACTCCGGGCTTGTTGTCGGAGATGATGCGCGATCTGGGTGATTCGGTGGCGGTGCGGTTCTTCGACAAGGATCGCAACGAGGTGTGGCAGCGGGTCACCAAGGATGTCTATCTGAACGCGGACGGGGCCGCCCGGAATGTGGCGCTCCGCAACGGCGTGCTGTGGCCGGCGATGCTGGAGAAGGCGTATGCGGTCTTCGCCGGCGGCGAGAAAGGTTACCTCGGAATCGAAGGCGGCACTGCGGATATCGCCGCAGCGGCGATCATGCCGGATGTGCTGCCGGGCAGCTACGGGCCGCAGCCGGCGCGGACCGTCGGCGACGCCTACTTCCTGCATCCGATGCGGCTCGATCTGGACACGACGCGGCAATTGACGGGCTCCGACGAGGAATTCGCCAGGCGGATAGGATCGCTACAGGCCGAATGGGAAGCGGCGCTGCACGCGCACATGGCCCGGGAACGCAACCCGTTCGCGAACGCCGACGATGCCGAACTGGTGAACCTGCTGACGGTGCAGCACGGCCCGGCGCAGGCGATGCGGGAATTCCTGGACATCATCAAATGGCGCAACCCGGCGCTCAGCGAGGGCTTCCGGAACTTCCTGCAACAGCGTTTCAGCAGAGCGGAACTGGCTCGCTGGGAGCCGGAGATCGACCGGCTCGTGCAGCATGTCACCGTCGAGGATTCGTGGCAGCACACCACACCCGACCCGATCGTGACGCACTCGGCCGCCGAGCGGATCCAATTCGCCCTGGACCGTGGCGATCTGGTGATGCTGGACACCCGGAAGTGGGGCACCGGCACCGAGGACACCTTCGAATTCCCCGGCCTGGTAGGCGGTCACAGTTTCGCGGTGCTCGGGATCGAGCGGAATGCCCTGGGCGAACCGGTGGCGGTGGCCCTGCGCAATCCGTGGCGGCGGCACGGGCATCCGGGCGAGGCGTTGTTGCCGCCGATGGCCGGGATCACCCAGTACCGGGACGGTGTGCTGACGGTCGGGCTCGAACACCTGAACAAATTCAACGGGCTCACCGTCAGTGGTAGCGGGGCCCGCGGAATATTCGGCCTCGACCAGGTCGCGGAGACGACCTTCGACCGGCTGGTGCGCACCGGTCCGTCGGCGGAAGAGAACGCAGCCGATGTGCCGGCAGCACGAGTCACCAACGGGGAGGTGCGTGGGCGGGCCGGGGAACCGGCGCGGCAGGCCGCCGAGGTTGCCCGGCAGCGCCGATTGCTGAATGTCCAGGACGCCGCGCTGGGCAGGCGTGCGGGCTCCGCCGCGTCGCTCGAGGTACTGCGGTACCTCGCCCGGGAAGGCGCCCGGATCGCGGCCTGGCGAAACGATCTGGACGAGTGGTCGCGACTGCTCGCCGCCGGGCAGGTGCGGCCCGCCACCGAAGTGGGGCTGTACGCGCATCCGGAGCCGGTGTCGGGACAGGACCGGATCGTGCCACCGGAATTCCCGCCGGCGGCGCGAAGGCCGGAGGTGCGCACCAGGACCCACGAACTGGCGACCTGGTGGTGGCGGCACGGCCGGCAGTGGTGGAGCGACCTGCACTTCGCCGATCTCGCCCCGGAACATCAGCACCGACTGGCCACCGGCTTCCCGGAACTGCGCAACTCGAACGGTATTCCGGGCGACATCCGCGACCTGCTCAACCTGACCTACGCCGAGACCGAACTCGGGAAACTCGCCGAACTCGATCAGTTGTCGCCGAAACAGCAACAGCGGCAACAGAATCTGGAGAATGTCCTCGGCATCCGGTACGACGCCGAGCTGGAGGCGGCGCTCGTCGCCGATCGGGCCGGCATCACCGCGCCGCCGGTGCGCCTGCTGGCATTCGATCCCGACGCCGCCCCGGGGCGCGGCGCGGTGGTGCTGGCGATCGGCGACCTCGATGCCGCGGATGCGGTCTCGTGGCATGTGACCGGCGACGACGTCTCACCGGCCGCCATGTCCGGAGAACTGACCACCGCGCTGGGCCGGTTCGTCGCGGACACCCAGCAGAACCGGGGTGCGCCGATCGCGGCGGTGGTGTGGGCCGACCATCGCGGCGTGACCGGAATTGCCTCACGCACAACACGTTTCGCACCGGCATCGCGGGCGCGAGCGACCGCGTTGCAGAATGCGCTGGCCGCCTTCGACGAGGCCAGGCGCGCCACGGTGATCGACCCCGTCGAGGTCCCGGTCCGCGTTTTCGACGCGCGCACCGCCGCCGACGATGCCATGCCGAATGTCACCGTGGCGGCGACCGCCGGTCCCGAGGCAGCGATCGGTGCGAGGGCCTCGCGCACGTCGTCCGACGGCGTCGTGGTGGCGGTCGAATCCTCGCGTGGCCGAACGAGTCTGGCGGACTTCCTGTCCAACGGTTCCCCCGATCAGCAGCTGGCCGAGGCGATCGGGCTGCACCGGCTGACCGGCCGGTTCCGTGATCCTGGGCCACAGTTGCGCGCGCTGGACTATCTGCGCGTCTCGCTGGCCGGCCCGGTGCGCGGCGGCCGTAAGGATCAGGTGCAGGAGCTGACCACCGTGCGGCGGCTCGTGGATCTGCTGCGGTCGGAGGGCATCCTGCGCGGTTCGACGCCGCCGACGATCGCGCACGTTGATCAGCTACTGGCGCAATTCAATACGCGCCGCACCGTGACACCCATGCAGCGGGCGTTGCTACTCGATGTGCTGGACAAGCTGAAGGTGAAGGGGAAGAAGCTCACCGCCGATCAAGTCCGTAATGCCTACCAGCAGTTCCTCACCCGTCCGGTCGGATCCACCGACAGCGTCACCATCGACGGCCTGTCCCGCCGATTCGATCAACTGACCGCGGCCGGCGCGGTGGTGCCGGCCCGCCTGCTTATCGCGGGCGCCGATCGGGACGGTCTGCGCCGGCTGCGCGACCTGATGACCGCGGACCTGATGCCGAAGCTGCGCGCCGCGGACGCGAGCCGAGTGCACACGGTGCCGCAGGAGATGAATTTCGCGGTGTCCGGCGATGAGCTGACGCCCGCGGCGCTGGCCAATATCAAGGCGTGGATCCGGTCGGCCGGTACCACCGATTGGACGTTCACGCTGTGGACCGACGCCGGCAACGATCGGCTGCGCATCCAGTTGACGAACGATCCGGACATGGCGGCGTTCGCGGACAGATTCACCGTGCGCGACGATATGCGGGACGTCGTCGCGGCGCTCCGCGATCCGCACTTGGTGGCCGCCTACGATTCCGCCACGAACTCGGGGAAGCCAGGGCTGGCCGCGGAGATCGGCCGCAACGCGGTATTGCTGTTCCGCGGTGGTGTTTTCACCGACCCCGGCCTGGCTCCCGGTGGCGTGCAGCTGGCAGGCATCCGGCCGATGGCCATGCACGAGAACGACGTTCCGGTATTCGCGCCGGTTCTCTTCGACGCGGCGCCGGCGCCGGATCGCGGGCTCCCCCACGCGGAGCAGGTCCGGCGGGCGGTCGATCGGCAGTATCGGAACTCCCGGATGAACGACCGTTTCCTGGTCGCGCCGCCGAATTCGCGATACCTGTCGCGTCGGCTGGCGCAGCTTGCGGGGACTCCGAATCGTCCGGACCGGACCGCGGGTTTCGAGGTCTCGGGCACGATCGGTGAGTACGTCGAGGACGCTTTCGGATTGCGGCTGCTGTCCGCCGACCATGCCGCGGTGATCGATCCCGCGATCCGCGGGGCATTCGAATCGGTGGCCTGGCTCACCGACCGGGGGACTGTGCCCTTCGCGGACGCGCGGACGACGCCGGCCACCGACGCCGATCCGGCCGCCGCCACGGTCACCCCGGCCACCGCGAACCGGGTGACTCCGAGGGTACGAACGGCAACAGGCCATCCGGCTCTCACCGGTGCGCCGGATCAGCTCCGGCAGGCGGCGCGGGCGATGTTCGACGGCACGCACTCGGTGTCGCTGGACCTGGCCCGGCGACAGGGCCGCGAGGCTCTCGTGTCGATGCGGCAAACGCTCACCATGCTCCCGACTCCCGACGCTCGCGCGGTGGTCGCGGCGCTGGATCAAATCCTGACCGCGACCGACCTCGACGCCGCGTTCGCCGAATTGCGTACCTACCGGTGGGCCCCGAGCCGGGCGCAGACGGCGGCGCTGCAGGCGGCGGGACTGACCCTGACCGAGGTCGAGGCCACCGGCAACTGCATGTTCGAGTCGTTCGCCGTCGCTTCGGGAAGTACGAAGCACCACTTGACGATTCGCGACGAGGCACTCGACTACATCGCGGCGAATCGGGCGGCCTTCCTCAGCCTTTATCATCCGCGCGGCGTCGCCGACTACAACCGCGCGCTGACGTTCGACCGCGAACTGGGCGAGTTGCGCGCCACCGGTGTCTACAACAACGATCTGGCGGATCTCCTGCCTCGGGCGATCGCGGGATCGCAGGGCAAGACGATCGCGATCATCGACGAGCGGTGGGCGACCCCGGCGCACGAAATCGCCGCCGCGGACGCGGTACTGGTGCGGATCGACTACGGCGGCGGGCACTATCACGCGGCGGTCCGGCCCACCGCCGGACCGCAACAGGCGCCGGTCGTCCAGCGGTCCGGTCCCGCGGCGTGGGAACCGATGGGTACTCCCGCGGATCCGCTGTTCGCCACGCTGGCACGGACATTCGACATCGATTCCTCGCGGGAGATGCGGGAGGTGCTGGCCGAGGAACTGCAGAACAATATCCGGCACTATCGGGAGACGATGTTCTCCGAACGTTCGGCAGCGCAATGGGCAGCCGAACGGATCCGGCGGCAGAACCACTTCGAACGGGCCGCCACCGATCCGGCCTGGGCGGCCGCGCATGCCGACGTGGAGTGGCAGCGCCGGGACACGTTCGACCGGAATTTCCGGGAGGAGACGAACAACCGCCTGCAACAGGCGCGAACCCAGTTGCTGGACCCTGCACACGATTTCGGGCAGCATCCGGTTCGCCACGGTGACCTCACGCACCGTGAACTGCTGGTGCTGGCCGCCCGCGCGTTCCGCGCCGATATCGTGCTCGACACTGCGTCGGGACCGTCGATCCATGTCATGGAGAACGACCGGCGGGGCACAATCCATCTGCGCCGCACCGAGACCGGGCAGTACGAGATCGGCCTGAACGCGGACGGTTCGCTGTTCTCGTCGGTTCGGCCGATCGTGCCGTCGGCGGTCACGATGCCGGGAGCGATTCCGCGCGACCAGATTCCGGCTCCGTTCGATCGAGTACTGGCCTCGCAGGCGATTCCGCTGCTCGACGGCGCGGTGCTAGGCCATCACTACGCCGGCGAGAACCGGCCAGTGCGGGTGCTCACGGATCTGAAACTCGGCCTGACGAAGCAACAGTGGGCCAGAGCCACCGCGAAGCTGAAAGCGCTGGAATTCCGGGGCGAGCCGCCGACGCACTACATGACGCCGGCGGAGCGCGAGCAGCACCGTATCTTCGTCGCGCCGGACGGGCGGTTGTATCAGGCCCGGGACGGCGCCCTGTTCACCACCTCGGGTGCCAGATTCGTCATGGACGAATTCGGCAACGTGTATGCCGGCGACACCTCGGTGACGCGGTTCCACTCGTCGTTCCTCGGTGGCCGGACGGTCACGGCCGCAGGGTATCTGAGCGTCGACGCCGGCGTCCTGCGCATCATGTCCGACCACAGCGGTCACTACGCGCCCCGGGCAGACATGAACGATTTCGCGCTGGATCTGCTGCGCCGGCGGGGACTGCGGCTGACACCGGATTTCCAGCGGCGTCGTTACGACCAGCACCGGCGCCGTGGTGGTGTGAGCGGGCCACAGCGTGAACGGGCCGGGGAGCATGCCCGCCAGTTCGCCGAGGTGGTCCGCCTGCGCCGGATCATCGGCGCGCACGACACGGTGCTGAGCAGGCGCGAGCGGACCGCCACCACACCTGTTCTGCGACAACAACTCGCGATGGAACGGCAGGGTCTCGCCGCCCGGCAGACCGATGTCGACGCCTGGGCGAACCTGCTGCATCAGGGCAGGATTCGGCCTTCGGCCACGCTGAACCTGTTCGCGCATCCGGAGCCGAAGTCGGAGCAGGATCGGATCGTGCCGCCGGAGTTCCCGGCGGCCGACCGTACCCTGACCGATGCCCGCACGCGCACCGGGGAACTCGCGAAGTGGTGGGGTGATCACGGCCGGACCTGGTGGGAGAGCCTGCAATTCACCGATCTGGCCGCGGAGTATCAGCGCCGCCTGGCGATCGACTTCCCGGAACTGCGTAATGCCGAGGGTATTCCGGCCGCGGTGCGGAACACGCTCAATCGCGGTTACATCGATGCGGAGCTGGGCAGGCTGGACGGGATCCCCTACCCGTCGCGGCAGCAGGCGATGCGGAAGGCGAATCTGACCGCGGTACTCGGCGCCGTCTACGACGCCGAGATGGAGGTGTACCTCAACGTCGGCCGGACCGGTACGCATCCACCCGTGCATCTGCTGAATCTCGAGCCGAACGCGTTCAACGGGCTCGGTGGCGTGGTGCTGGGCATCGGTGATGTCGACACCGCGGATTCGATCGTGTGGCGGGCCGCCCCCGGTGACACTCGGCTGGCCTCGATGTCGGACGAATTGTCCACTGCCATGAATCATTACGTCGAGACGCTGCGAGCGAACCCCAGCGCCGCAGCCGCCACCGTGCTGTGGCTCGGTCACCGGGCATCGACCGCACCGGGCACGCGCGAGACACCCCAGGCCACGCGGTCCCGCGTGCTGAACGCCGCGGTGGCGGCGTTCGACGCGGCGCGCGGCGCCGGTTCGGCACCCGCGCCGACCGTCCGGGTGGTCGACGCCGGTGCGAACCGGAGAACGACCGCGAATCCGATCCCACCGTCGCACGGAAGACTGCTTCCGGCGACCCCGCTACGTGCTGCGGCAGTGCGACGGATCCCGGCCGGACCGCGGCCGATGGGCGCGCCCTCCCGGGCGCGCCCGGTGGCCGCGGCACTCGATCCCGCGAGTGCGGAGCTGTGGAATTTGTTCGCCCGCAACATGTTCAACGACACGTTCGATCGTGCGGTGCGGGGACGTGCGGTGCGCGACGGCAGCGTCACAGATCCGGAGTTCACGGATCTTGCGGGACTGTCCGACGATGTGCTGCGTCCGGCGGCGGGACCGGGTCTGCTCGAAGACGATCCCACGACGGGTACGCAGTGGGACGACAACGAGATCGGCGGCTTCTTCGAGCGGATGGAGGCGGAGGCCGGGCCGGCCGGCACCACGCCGCGGCAGACCCGGTCTCGGGCGCTACCGGTAGCGCCGACCACGGCGACCTTGATGCAGCTCCCACCGGTCACCACCCTGCCCGTCGAAGGGACGGTTCCCGCCGATCGGCTGGTACTACCGGACCGGACCGGGGTGCCCCGGCGATTCGTCACCGGCAGCCGTTGGCGGCTGACCCTTGCCCTGCCGATCGTCGATCCCGTCACCGGCGACACCTTCGTCGGTTTGGTTCCGCACCAGCAACGTTCCGACGCCGATCCGGTCTGGGTGAAAGCCGAGCTGGTCGCGGCAGCCTTCACGCGCGCGCCGAACCTTGCCGTGTCGGACCATCTGATCGCCGGCGCCGGTCTGTGGTTCGACGACAACGGCTCACTCACCTCGCTGAAGGCCGACGCGAACATTCTGGTCAAGCCCGCGGAGCGCCCCGACGGAACGCCCGACACCGACACGGTCATGGTCGCCGATCAGCGGGGCACCCAGTGGCACCAGTTGCCGCGCCGGTTGTTCGGGGACTCGATGCCGGACCTGCAGTTCTTCGACGCTCCGCTCTGGAAGCCGGGCGGCCCGACCGAAGCCGATGTGCGGCAGGGCTTTCTGGGAGACTGCTACCTGATCGCCAATATGCTCGCACTGGCACGTCGTCCCGAGTTGATCACCGATATGATGCACGACCTCGGCGACTCGGTGGCCGTGCGTTTCTACCGACCGGATGGCACCGAGCAATGGGTGCGAGTATCCAAGCATCTGTACACCAACTCCGACGGCACCGCGCGCCACGCCGCGGTCCGCGACGGGGTGCTGTGGCCGGCCATCCTGGAGAAGGCGTATGCGGCGTTCAAGAGCCCGCATCTGGGCTATGTCGGTATCGACAGCGGTAGGACGGAGGACGCGGCAGCGGCCATCATGCCGGAGCTCCTGCCGGGCAGCTACGGCCCGCGCCCGGCGCGTACGGCGAACGATGCCTTTCCCCTGCAACCGATGCGGATGGACGCCGATACGATCCAGCAATTGACCGGTGGCGACGAGGAATTCGCCGCTGCGATCGTCTCGTTGCAGGACACGTGGACACGGGCCGTACACGCCCACACGATCCGGGAGCGGAATCCGCGTGCGAGACCCGGCGACCGGGCGTTGTACGCGAATCTGTTGCAACAGCACGGGTCCGGGGCGGGCACGGCAATGCGGGCGTACCACGCGGCGCTGCGGCCGGATAATCCGGCGCTGTCGACCGGCTTCCGCGCTTTCCTGCAGTGGCATCTGACCGCGGCCCAGCAGACCCGCTGGTCCGCGGAGATCTCCCGATTGGTCACGCACGCCGAAATCGACGAAGAGTGGCGTACTCGGACGCCGGATCCGGCCGTGACGCAAACGATCGCCGAACGCATCCAATACGTGCTCGATCGCGGCGATCTGGTCACGCTGTCCTCCCGCCGCTGGGGACAGACCCCCGAGGACACAGAGCAGTTCCCCGGTCTGGTCGGTGGCCATGGATATGCGGTGCTCGGCGTTCAGCGCGACACCGCCGGCAATCCCGTGGCGCTGGTGCTCCAGAATCCGTGGCGCGGTCACTGGCAGCACGGAACGTCGCCGAGCACGTTGCTGCCCGGAATCAGCCACAGCGAGCACGGCGTACTGACCATGCGGCTCGAACATCTCGGCAAGTTCGACGAACTGACGGTCAGCGGTTCCGGGGCGCGTGGGTTGTTCGGCCTCGACCCGTTCGTACGGCCGACCCTGGACCGCAACATCGGCGCGGCCGCGGGGGCGTCCGAGTCCGACGCGGCGATCGCGGCGGCAGCGGCCTTCGATCGTCAGGTGCACAGCGCCGCGGCCCCGGAACGACTGGAATCGGCCCCGCCGTCCGTGGCCGACCCGGTGGTGGCCGAATTCGGTGCGACCCGGGCAGTGCGCTGGCGGCGCAGGTTGCAGAGTGCGTTGCGGATACTCCGATTCCGCGGATCCCGGACCCGTGATGTCCCGGCCGTAGCGCAGCCCGGTGTCACCGCCCAATCGACCGTGACGCCGGAGACAGCCGGATCGATCGGACCGGCGGAGCCGAATGTCATCGCTGCGACGGAGACCGCGGAGTCGATCCGATCGCAGGCCGGCGATATCGACGGCGAGATGCTGGAAGCCATCGCCTCGACCGGGCAGCCGATCCGTTTCACCGCCGCCGACGTGATCAGTAATGCGCTGGTGGACAAGGACGGTCGCACCATCGGTGTCACCTTCATGCAGGGCCGGGACCTGGCCGGAATGGAGAGCTGGGCGAAGGCGCCGCTGGGACACGACAATGTACTGAAAACCCGCGCGGGCGACGATGACCTGGTGGAAGTGGCCCGCCGTGGCCTGGTGCCGCAGGAGTCGCTGGTCCTGGCGCCGTGGTTCCGCGATTATGTGCGCAACAAGGACAAGCCGGGCTATCCCGGTCCCGTGTACCTCGACACCCACGCCGGGCCCGATGGTTTTGTGGTGCACCTGAAATCCGGTGTCAAGGCGTTCGTCGACGGGGAGACCTACGCGAAGATCGCCCAGTCGACGCAGGCGTTCCACGACGCGCTCAACGGCCGTACCGGCAAGTCGTTCGTGCTGTTGTCCTGTTACGCCGCACAGGGTTCGCTGGCCGGGGACTTCTATGACGCCATCCGAACCAATTTCCCGATCTCTCGCGTCTACGCCTCCGAAGGGGTCATCAGCGGGTTCGGCTCGCCCGGCGTGGGGGCCATCCTGGGCGCCCACCACAACGCCGGATGGGTTTCCTTCTTCAGGAACCGGGGATTCCGGCACGCCTACACGCAGTACGAGGACGATCCCGGCACCGGACAGGTCGCCGATTCGCCGACTCGGGAGAGTACGGCGGTTGCGGCGCAAGCGGTTTCGGGCACCGATGCCGAACCGGTGGTGGCCACGACGACCGCCGAGCCGGGCACTACGCCGGCTGCCGACCCGATCGTTGTCACCCATTCCGCCTCGGTTACCGCCGCTCCCGTCACCGAATCCGCGACGGCGGAGGCGTCCCGATCCGTGTCGGCCGGCCGGGCGGGGAGCTGGCGATCGTATCTGCGGTCCCGGGCCGCGGGCGGTCGGTTCGCGGCGGCCGACCGTGGGCTCGACAGGGTGCATCGGAGTCGGCGCGCGCGCGGCCTGCGCGGCTGGATCGGCCGTTCGGTCCGGGGCGACGCCGGGCCGGCGGCGCGGTATGCGGACTCCTCCGGCGACTCGGTTTTCACCGGTACGCCCGAGGAATTGCGGGACGCGGCGCGGGCGCTGTTCGACGGTACGTATTCGGTCCCGATGGACCTGGCCCGGCTCCAGGGCCGCAATGGACTCACGTCGCTGCGGAACTCGCTGACGGCGTTGCCGACTCCCGATGCCCGCGCGGTGGTCGCGGCGCTCGATCAGATCCTGACCGCGGCCGACCTCGATGCCGCATTCGCCGAATTGCGTCCCTACCGATGGGCCCCGGACACGGCGCAGACCGCGGCGCTGCGGGCGGCGGGACTGACGCTGACCACTGTCGAGGCCGCGGGCAACTGCATATTCGAATCGTTCGCCATCGCTTCGGGAAGTACCAAGCACCACTTGACGATTCGAGACGAGGCACTGGATTACCTCGCGGCGAATCGCACAGTGTTCCTCGGGCTCTATCATCCGCGCGGCGTCGCCGACCAGGATCGCGCGAAGACGTTCGACCACGAGTTGGCGCAGCTGCGCACCGCCGGTGTGTACAACAATGATGTGGCGGATCTGCTGCCGCGGGCGATCGCGGAATCGCAGGGCAAGACGATCGCGGTCGTCGACGAGCGGTGGGCGACCCCGGCCGGCGATATCGCCGCTGCGGACGCGGTATTGGTGCGGATCGACTACGGCGGCGGGCACTATCACGCAGCGGTCCGGCCCACCGCCGCGGCGACCACCGCGCAACAGACACCGGTCGCCCAACGGTCCGCTCCCGCGGACTGGGAACCGATAGGTACTCCCGCGGATCCGCTGTTCGCCACGCTGGCGCGGATGTTCGACGTCGATTCCCCGCAGGGGCTGCGGCGGCTGCTCGCCGCGGAATTGCAGCGGAATTCGAGCCACTACCGGAAGGCGCTGGTTTCCGAGCGTTCGGCCGCGCAGTGGGCGGCCGAACGCCTGCGGCGGCAGGATCATGTGGCGCGCGCCGCCACCGATCCGACCTGGGCAGCAGCCCGTGCCGATCTGGAGGGACAACTTCAGGACACGTTCAACCGGAATTTCCGGGAACAGACCGATGCCCGGCTGGAGCGCGCGCGCCTGCACTTGCTGGATCCGTTGCACGATTTCGAGCAGCATCCGGTGCACGACGGCGACCTCACGCATCGTGAGTTGCTGGTGCTGGCGTCCCGCGCGTTCGGCGCCAACATCGTGCTGGAGCATTCCGCGGGACCGCCGACCCACGTCACCGAACACGAATGGCGTGGCACCGTCCATCTGCGCCGGACCGCGGAGGGGCAGTACGAGATCGGGGTGAAGGCGGACGGTTCGCTGTTCTCCGCGGTCCGCCCGATCGTGCCGGCCGCGACAACGGTGCCGGGAGCGATTCCGCGCGAACGGATTCCGGCTCCCTTCGATCAGGTGCTGGCCTCACCGCGGATTCCGCTGCTCGACGGCGCCGTGCTCCAGGCGCGCCACGCCGGTGAGAACCGCCCGATGCGAGTGCTCACCGAGCTGAAACTCGGCCTGTCGAAGCGGCAATGGGCGACCCGCACGGCGAAGCTGAAACCGCTGGAGTTCCGGGGCAAGCCACCGACCCATTACCTGACGCCGGCGGAGCGCGAGCAGTACCGCATCTTCGTGGGCCCCGACGGCCGCATGTACCAGGCGCGCGACGGCGCCCCGTTCGCCACCGCCGGTGCGAGATTCGTGATGGACGAATTCGGCAACCTGTATGCCGCTGACACCACGGTGGTGCAATTCCACTCGTCGTTCCTCGGTGGCCGGACTGTGACGGCCGCCGGATATCTGGTCGTGGACGACGGCTTGCTGCGCGTGATGACCGACCACAGCAGCCAGTACGCGCCGCATCACAAGATCAACGATTACGCGCTGGACCTGCTGCGCCGGCGCGGCCTGCGCCTGGCGTCGAATTTCGAACGCCGAGGATCCGATCCGGCCGACCGGAGCGGTCTCACCGGTCCGGTGCGCGAGCGCGCCGGCGAGCGCGCCCGGCAGACGGCCGAGGTGGCTCGCCTGCGCCGAATCATCGCCGCGCACGACGTGGTGCTCAGCCGACGCGAGCGGGCCGCCGGCACGTCCGCGTTGCGACAGCAACTCGCCACGGAGCGGCAGGGGCTCACCGACCGGCAGCGCGATGTCGACGCCTGGGCCGAGCTGCTGCAACAGGGGCGGTTGCGGAACTCGGCCACCCTGGACCTGTTCGCGCATCCCGAGCCCGCCTTCAAGCAGGATCGCATCGTGCCGCCGGAGTTTCCGGCGGCGGATCGCAAGCTGACGGATGCGAGTGCCCGGACCGCGGAGCTGGCGAAGTGGTGGCGCGATCACGGCCGGACATGGTGGGAGCAGCTGCAATTCACCGATCTGGCGTCGGAGTATCAGCGCCGCTTGACCAGCGATTACCCGGAATTGCGCAACGGCGACGGGATCCCGGCGGCGGTGCGCAACACCCTCAATCGCGCCTACATCGACGCCGAGTTGCGCAGGCTGAGTGACATCGGGATGCCGTCGCGGGCACAGACGCTGCGGAAGCAGAACCTGGAGACCGTGCTCGGCGTCATCTACGACGCCGAACTCGAATCGTGGCTCAACCACACCCGCACCGGTACGCAGCCGTCGGTCCAGGTGCTGAAACTCGCACCGGACAGCCACAATTCACGGGGTGCGCTGGTGCTGGGCATCGGCGATATCGATCGCGCCGACTCGGTCGTGTGGCGCGCTGCCCCCAGCGATACCGTCATGACCGCGATGTCGGGGGAATTGGCCGCCACCCTCGAACATTACGTCGGCGCCAAGCGGGCGAATCCCGCTGCCGAGACCGCTGCCGTGGTGTGGTTGGACCATGGGATCTCGCAGGGATCCGCCTCTGGCGAAACATCGTGGGCTGCGCGTTCCCGCCGGTTGAGCAACGCGATCACGGCCTTCCGCGCAGCGCGCCGGGCCGATTCGGCGACCGTGCCCGTCATCGAGCTGTTCGACGCCGGCCTGAGCCGGGACACGATAGCGAACCCGATCTCCGGACAGGTCTTCGACGGCATCGGCAAGCCGGTCGGTACCCACTTCCCGGCGACGCCCGCGGTGCCGACGGGCCCGGCCACGATCCCGGCGGTCCCCGGCACGACGCCATCGGAGCACGACGAGGAGGATCCCTTCGAGGTCGTCTTCGCGACCGCTCAGCTGCGAAACTGGTTCGCCCGCAACGTATTCAGCGATGTATTCGATCGCGCGGTGCGGGGCCGCGCGGTCCGGGACGGGACGATCGCCGATCCGGAGTTCGCGGATCTCGCCGAGCTGTCGGAGGATGCGCGAAATCCGTTGGCGGCGAAGGGATTGTTCGTCGATGATCCGGACGCCGGTATCCACTGGGACGACAACGAGATCGGGGCCTTCTTCGATCGGATGGGCGCCGAGGCCGGAACCACGACACCGCAGCAGGCCACCACCCGTGCGCCGGCGGCGGTGATACCGGCTGCGCCGCAGGACGAAACGCTGCGGCAGCTGCCCCGAGTCGCCGTGGTGCCCGCCGGCTGGACGGTGCCTGGCGATCGGCTGCTGGTGCCGGACGTGACCGGCACCACGCGCCGATTCCACGTCGGCAGCCGCTGGCGCACGATCGCCGCCGCGCCGACCACCGATACCGCCACCGGGCGTACTTATGTCGGATTGGTTCCCCTGCGCCAGCAAACCGACGACAACCCGATCATGGTGGACGAGCTCGCCGTGGCGAAGGCGTTCACGAAACCGCAGAATTGGACCGCGGCGGATCATCTGGTCGCCACCTCGGGCCTCTATCTGGACAACAACGGCTCGATCATCTCGGCGGCGGTCGGCACCGAAATCCTGACCCAGCCGGTGGAACTTCCCGACGGCACGTTCGATAAATCCACGGTCATGCTCCGCACTCTCGACAGCGACGAATGGCAGCAGGTGCCGCGGCAGGTCCTCGGGTCCACGATGCCGGGCTTCCAGCATGTCGCCGGCCCGCTCTGGCGATCGAGCGGACCGAGCGAGAGTGACGTCCAGCAGGGCGCCGTCGGTGATTGCTACCTCATCGCCAATATGCTCCAATTGGCGCGCCGACCCGAATTGCTCGCCGATATGATGCGCGATCTCGGTGATTCGGTGGCCGTGCGTTTCTACAAAGCGGATCGCACCGAGCAGTGGGTCCGGGTTTCCAGGCATGTGTATTCGAGGGCGAACCACACCGCACGCCATGCGTCGATCCGCGACGGGGTGATGTGGCCGGCGATCCTGGAAAAGGCGTATGCGGTGTTCGCCGGCGGGAACCGAGGGTACCAAGGCATCGACGGCGGCAAGGCGAACGAGGCAGCCTCGGCAGTGATGCCGGATCTGCTTCCGGGGACGGCCGGACCGAGTCCGGCGCGGACGGTTCCCGATTGGTATTTCCTGCACCCGATGCGGATGAACACGGATACCCTGGCGCAGTTGACCGGCGGTGACGAGGAATTCGCCGAATTGATCGAATCGTTGCAGGAGGACTGGATACAGGCACTACACACTTTTTCCGCCCGGAAGCACAGCGCGGCGACGAATACGTCCGACTCCTTGCTGATGATCTCGCTGTTTCAACAGCACAACCAGGACTGGAAAGAGGCGTCCCGGGAATACCTGCGGCGGATCGAGAAGGAGAATCCGGCGATTGTCACCGGCTTCCGGAGCTTCCTGCAATGGCACTTGACCGCCGCCCAGCAGGCCCGCTGGTCCGCGCAGATCGATAAGCTCGTCGACGCCGCCGGCGTCGACGAATCGTGGCGCACCCGGACCCCGGACCCGGCCGCGGCCCGTGCCGTCGCCGAGCGCATCGAATATGCCCTGGCCCGTGGGGATCTGGTCACGATCAGTACCCGTCACTGGGGGACCACGGCGGAGGACACACAGGAATTCCCGGGCCTGGTCGGGGGACACGTATACGCGGTGGTGGGCGTCACCCGCGACGGCACCGGTGAGCCGGTGCGGCTGGACTTGCAGAACCCCTGGCAGAGCAACCGTTCCGGCCGAAGCGCACCGACCGGGTTGATTCCCGGGGTCGTGCACCAGGCCGGTGGGCTGCTGACCATCGAATTCGAACATCTCACGAAGTTCTTGCAATTGTCGATCGCCGGTTCCGGTGCCAAGGGGCTGTTCGGTATCGGGCCGGTCGCGCCGTCTCTCAGGCGAGGTGGCACGGCAGCCGGCACGATGACGGGCAGCCGGGCCGACGCGTCCGGCCCGCAGGCACCGATCATCGAGCAGTCCCGGCCCGCCGACATGGCGGCCGCCTTCCGCGCGGCGCTGGTGGCCGACGATGCGACAGCCGTGCGGGCCGTCCGGACGTTCGACACCGCACCGTCGGACGCGACCCCGATGATCCTCGCGGCCGCGCCGCGCAGCGAGGTCGCACCGCAGCTCGCCGCCGCGGCGCGGTCCGAAGCCGTGCCGACGCCGGCCCCCGTTGTGAGCACCCGGTTGCGACGATGGTTCGAGCGCAACCTGTTCAACGATGCATTCGATCGCGCGGTGCGGGGCCGGGCGGTGCGGGACGGTACCGTCCTCGATCCGGAACTCGATGATCTCGCGGGTCTGTCGGAGGATGCCCGGAATCCGGCGGCGGGCGGGGGATTGCTGATCGACAATCCGGAATCCGGGGTGCACTGGGACGACAACGAGATCGGCGCCCTCTTCGATCGGGCGGACGCCGAGGCCGGGCGTACCGCCCCGAGCCGCTCGGCGGGGACCCCCGCCACCGACGCGCCCGCCCCGGCGATACCCGCTGCGCCACAAACGGATTCGTTGCGGCAGCTGCCGCGTTTCACCGCCGTGCCCATCGAGGCGACGGTGCCGACCGACCGGCTGGTGGTCCCGGACATGGCCGGTGTCGCACGCCGATTCGGCGTCGGCAGCCGCTGGCGGCGGGTCGCCGGTGCGCCGGTCACCGATTCCCGTACGGGCAACAGCTACGTCGGATTGGTTCCGTGGCAACAACAGTCGGACGCCGACCCGATCTGGCTGGGCGAGGGCCTGGTCGCGCAGGCGTTCACGAAGTCACGGTTCTGGTCCGGGGCGGATCATCTGATGGCCACCTCCGGCATCTGGTTCGACGACGACGGGCCGCAGGCGTTGCCGGCCGACTCGAGCGTCCTGGTCCAGCCGGTGGAACTCGCCGACGGCACACTCGACCCCGGTCTGATCCGGATCCGCGAGCCCGCGGGCGGCCAGTGGCGGGTGCTGCCGCGGCGGATCTTCGGAAATACCATGCCGTCGTTGCGAATGTTCGATGCGCCGCTCTGGCAGACCGGCGGGCCGACCGGAGCCGACGTCCAGCAGGGTGAGCTGGGCGATTGTTATCTCATCGCCAATATGCTCGAACTGGCGCGCCGTCCCGAACTGATCACCGCGATGATGCGCGACCTGGGCGATTCGGTAGCCGTGCGCTTCTACGACGACGATCGCAACGAGCACTGGATCCAGGTATCCAAGCATCTGTACACGCATCACCACGGCACCGCGCGCAACGCCGCGGTCCGCAACGGTGTGCTGTGGCCGGCCATGCTGGAGAAGGCATACGCGGTGTTCGCCGGCGGGGACCGGGGCTACCTCGGCATCGAGGGTGGCCGGACGGATCGGGCGGCCGCGGCGATCATGCCGGATCTACTGCCGGGCGCCGCGGGCCCGCGCCCGACGCGCACGGCGGACGATTCCTACTTCCTGCATCCGATGCGGATGGACGCCGACACGCTGCGGCAGTTGACCGGCGGCGACCCGGAATTCGCCACGCTGATCGCCTCGCTCCAGGACGAGTGGTCGCAGGCGCTGGAGGACCATCTGGTCCGGGAGCGCGATCCCGGCGCGTACCCGCAGTACAACCAGCTGATGCTGAACCTGCTGCGGCAGCACAAGGACGACCTGGAGGGGGCACTCGCCGGATATCTGCGGCAGATCAGAGACGCCAACCCGGCTCTGCGCACCGGGTTCCAGCGCTTCCTGCAAGGTCGTCTGACCGCGGACCAGCACGGCGAATGGGCCACCGAGATCGCCCGGCTGATCGAGCAGGTCAGCCTGGACGAATCGTGGCGCACCCGGACGCCGGACCCGGCCGTGGCGCGGGTCGCCGCCGAACGCATCAAATACGCCTTGGACCGTGGCGATCTGGTCACCCTGGGCACCCGCCAGTGGGGAGAAGCCGCCGAGGACACGACGGAATTTCCGGGCCTGGTCGGTGGCCACGGCTATGCGGTGCTCGGCGTCGGACGCGACGCCGCGGGTGAGCCCGCGGCGCTGGCGTTGCAAAACCCTTGGCGCCGGCACACTCTGAGTGGAAAGCCACTCGGCACGGTGATGCCCGGCATCCGCCACGACCCGGGCGGCGTGCTGATGATGGGGCTCGAGCACCTCAACAAGTTCCTCGGGGTGACGGTCAGTGGCAGTGGAGCGCGCGGACTGTTCGGCATCGACCCCATCGCGCGCGATACGCTGGACCGCGCTGTGCGCAGCGCTGCGGTCGCATCCGACGAGGTGCCGGAGGACACCGCGGGCATGTCGGAGGATGCGCGGAATCCGTCGGCCCCCGCTGTCGAGATCACGAAGTCGGTGTCGTCGTCGGTGGCGAAGGCGTGGGCGACGCGTGGGGTGCGCTGGCAGGCGGTGCTGAACAGCTGGCGGATGCGCAAGGATGCCGATTCGATCCAGGGTGTCGATTCCTGGGGTCTGCCGGTGCGGTTCCAGTTGCGGGATGTGGTCAGTTATCCGTTGCTGAACAAGGACGACACGATCATCGGCGTCACCTTCGCGCACAAGACCGATGAGGTGTTGGTGTCGCAGCGGTGGGCGGCGGCCGACAGCGGGCACGATCGGGTGTACAAGACGCGGTTCGATGCGGCGTCCGGGACGTATGTCCGGGCCGACAATATCGCGGCCCCGTGGTATCGGGACTACCTGAACGGCAAGGATGGTCCGGTATTCCTCGACACTCATGCGGGGCCGGATGGGTTCCAGGTGCGGTTGGCCGCGGGTCTGACCGTGATGGTGGACGGGCGTAACTACGCGAAGATCGTGCAGCACAGCAACGCGGTTCGTGAGGCGTTGCAGTCGAATTCGTTCAGGTCGTTCGTGCTGGTGTCGTGTAAGCCTGGGAAGGGTTCTGCTGCCAACGATTTCATGGCGGCGATGCGGAGCGCGTTCTCGGATAACACGATGTACGCGTCCGCGGGCACGGTGCGGCTCGGTGTCCAGGCGTCCGGGCCGGGTCGGACGGAGGCGACGCTCTCGGCGTTGAAGAACAAGGGCTGGACGACGTATCTGCTCGGCGAGGAGCTGGACAATCCGCGGACGCGGTATCCGGAGGCCGAGAAGAAGACGGTGGTACAACGGATCCTGGGCCCACTCGCCGGGAAGACCACGGCCGCTGCCGATATCACTACGGCGGGACAGAGGTCGGCAGGGACAACTCACCGGACGACGGCAGCGCCGACCACCCCGGTCGAGACCACGGGCACTGCGGCCGAGACCAGGGCCGCCACGGCCGGGACGGTGACCCCCGCTGCCGAGTCGTCGACGACCAAGTCGGTGTCGTCATCGATGTCGAAGGCATGGGCGACCAAGGGCGCCCGCTGGCAGGCCGTGTTGAACACCTGGCGGATGCGCAAGGACGCCGGCACCGTCCGAGGCACCGACACCTGGGGTCTGCCGGTGCGGTTCCGCGTGCAGGATGTGGTCAGCTATCCACTGGTCGACAAGAGCGACCGGATCACCGGCGTCACGTTCACCCACAAGATCGACGATGTCCGCCTCATGCAGCGGTGGGCCGCCGCCGATGTCGGGCACGACCGCGTGTACCGGACCAGGCTCGACGAGTCCACCGGCAAGTACGTCCGTGGCGACGACGTGGCGGCGCCGTGGGGCATCGACTATGTCAACGGGGACGGTCCGGTATTCGTCGACACGCACGCCGAACCGGACAGCTTCCAGGTGCGATTGAATTCCGGCATCACCGTCACGGTCGGCGGGCGCGACTACGCGAAGATCGTGCAGAACAGCAACGCGGTACGCGAGGCGTTGCAGTCGAATCCGTACAAGTCCTTCGTGCTCCTGTCCTGCAAGCCCGGAAAAGGCACGGCTGCCGACGATTTCGTGGCGGCGATGCGCGGCGCCTTCTCGGGCAACGCGGTGCACGCCTCGGCCGCCACGGTGACGACCGGCGTCCGGGGCATCGGGTTCGGCCGGACCGAGGCGATGATCACCGCGGACCGGAACAAGGGCTGGACATCCCATATGTTCGGCACCAAACGGGACGTTCCGCACACACGATATGACGAAGAAGCGAAAACCACTGTGCCACAGCAGGTTTTGGCGGACAGGTCCACCGTCGCGGCCACCGCGATGGCGGCCCGGAAGACGGTCTCGTCGGCATTCTCGAAGGAGGGCGCGCGCTGGCGGTCGTTCCTGGACGCATGGCGACTGCGCAACGATCCCGAAGCCATCGAGGCCACCGACGATGTCTGGGGATTCCCGCTGCGATTCCGGCCCGAGGACATCGTCAGCAGATCCATGGTGAACAAGGACGGCAAGTTCCTCGGCGTCTCCTTCATGCACAAGCAACGCTCGATCCGGCTCATGCGGCGGTGGGCCGAAGCCGACAGCGGACACGACACGGTGTTCCGTACCTACCTCGACGAGAAGGGAAACTGGGCCAAGGGCGAGCAGGTGGCCGCGCCGTGGCACGGCGACTACGCCAACGGTGGCGACGGCCCGATCTTCCTCGATGCGCACGCCTATCCGAACACCTTCTCGCTACGGCTGAAGTCGGGCATCGACATCTCGCTCGACGGGCGGAACTACGCGAAACTCGTGCGGCAGACCGGGGCGGTACGCGACGCGCTGCGGTCGAATCCGTTCAAGTCCTTCGTCCTGCTGTCCTGTGCGCCAGGCAAAGGTACTGCCGCCGAGGATTTCGCGGCGGTGATCCGAGAAGCGTTCTCGGACAACACGGTCCATGCTTCGGCCGCCACCGTGGTCGCCGGTGTGCAGGAACGCAACGGCCGGGTCATCGCGACGATTCGCGCGGAGCGGAACAAGGGCTGGCTGTCCTTCCTGCCCGACCGCGTCCTGAACAATCCGTCGACGCGATATCCGGGCGGCCTCACCGGGCGGCCCGCGCAGCAGGGCGCGGAAACCACCGCGCCGGCCGTGACCGCCGCTACCTCGGAAGCGAAGAACGCCAACGCCTCTCGCGATATCCCCGCGAGCGCGCCGATTTCGCATGGTCTTTCGAGTGTGGTGTCGTCGAAGTTGGGTTGGCGGACGTATTTGAATTCGTGGCGGGTTCGTCACGCGAGTGATGTGTTGCAGGGTAAGAATTTCTTGGATGTGTCGGTGAATTTCCGGGTGCAGGATGTGGTGTCGCATCGGTTGGTGGGGTCGGCGGGTAATCCGATCGGTGTGACGTTTGTTCACAAGGCGAACGAAGTGGAGTCGGTTCAGCGGTGGGGTCGTGCGGAGTTGGGTAATGACAAGGTGGTTCGGACGCCGGCGCGTAATAGTGCGTGGTGGGCGCGTGGGTGGTTGGCGAAGGGGTGGTGGGCGAAGAAGGCGGAGGGTGTGCCGTCGGGGGATGCGATAGTCGATGCGCCGTGGGCGAGCGAGTATTCGGATTCGAAGGGGCCGTTGTTCGTCCAGGCGCATGCGGGTCCGGACACTTTCGAGATCCGGTTGAAGACGGGGACGTCGTTGGAGGTGTCGGGGGAGACGTTCGCTCGGATTGTGGAGCAGTCTCAGTTTTTTCAGGATGCGGTGAACGACGAAGAGGTGGAGCTGAATCGTCTGTCGCGGTCGCTGGTGTTGGTTTCGTGTAAGCCGGCGGCGGGTAGTGCTGCGAAGGATTTCACGACGACGATGGCGGGGTCGTTCCCGTATATGCGGGTGCATGCGTCGAGGGCGACGGTCATGACGAATGTGTCGTGGAATGATGCGCGTCCGGGTGTGGAGACTCGGTTGATTCGTGCGAAGAACAATGCGGGGTGGGAGACGTTCACGCCGAATGGGAATTCGTTCCCGGTGAAGAGGACTCGGTACGAGCCGACGACGCCGGCCACCACGAACGCACCGGCCACCCCCTCGGTCGGCCCTGCCGCTTCGGCGAACGCGACGGTGACCGCCGCACAGACGGTGAGTGCCGATACGGTGACGGCGGCGAACGGTACGAGCGTTCTGGGCCAGGGGATCTCGCACGGTGTCGGTAGTGCGGTGTCGTCGAAGTTGGGTTGGCGGACGTATCTGAATTCGTGGCGGGCCCGTAACGCGAGTGATGTGTTGCAGGGCAAGAATTTCCTGGATATGTCGGTGAATTTCCGGGTGCAGGATGTGGTGTCGCATCGGTTGGTGGGGCCGACTGGTAATCCGATCGGTGTGACATTTGCGCACAAGGCGGATGAGGTGGCGGCGTTCCAGCGGTGGGGTCGTGCGGCGGGGTTGCAAGACAAGGTTTTCCGGACGCCGCCGCGCAACAGTGCGTGGTGGACACGAGGGTGGTTGGCGAAGGGGTGGTGGGCGAAAACGGACAACTCGGCACTCGGGCCCGCGATTGTCGATGCGCCGTGGGCAGCTGAGTATTCGGATTCGAAGGGGCCGTTGTTCGTTCAGGCGCATGCGGGTCCGGACACTTTCGAGATCCGGTTGAAGACGGGGACGTCGTTGGAGGTTTCGGGGGAGACGTTCGCGCGGATTGTGGAGCAGTCGCAGTTTTTTCGTGATGCGGTGAACGATGAGGAGGTGGAGCTGAATCGTTTGTCGCGGTCGTTGGTGTTGGTTTCGTGTAAGCCGGCGGCGGGTAGCGCTGCGAGGAATTTCACGACGACGATGGCGGGGTCGTTCCCGTATATGCGGGTGCATGCGTCGAGGGCGACGGTCATGACCAATACGGCCACCTACGATACGAAGCCGGGTGTGGACCACCGGGTGATCGGCGCGAAGAACAATGCGGGGTGGGAGACGTTCACGCCGAACGGGAAGTCGTTCCCGGCCGAGGGCACCCGGTACGAGCCGACGACACCGGCCACCACGAACGCGTCGGCCGGCCCTACCGCTTCGGCGAACGCGACGGTGACCGCCGTGCAGACGGTGAGTGCCGATACGGTGGCAGTGGCGAACGGTACAAGCGTTCTGGGCCAGGGGATCTCGCACGGTGTCGGTAGTGCGGTGTCGTCGAAGTTGGGTTGGCGGACGTATCTGAATTCGTGGCGGGCTCGTGGTGCGGCGGATGCGTTGCAGGGTAAGAATTTCCTGGGTGCTTCGGTGAATTTCCGGGTGCAGGATGTGGTGTCGCATCGGTTGGTGGGGTCGGCGGGTAATCCGATCGGTGTGACATTTGCGCACAAAGCGGATGAGGTGGCGGCGTTCCAGCGGTGGGGTCGTGCGGAGGGGTGGCAAGACAAGGTGGTTCGGACGCCGGCGCGTAATAGTGCGTGGTGGGCGCAGGGGTGGTTGGCGAAGGGGTGGTGGGCGAAGAAGGCGGAGGGTGTGCCGTCGGGGGATGCGATAGTCGATGCGCCGTGGGCGGGTGATTATTCGGGTGCGAAGGGGCCGTTGTTCGTTCAGGCGCATGCGGGTCCGGACACCTTCGAGATCCGGTTGAAGACGGGGACGTCGTTGGAGGTTTCGGGGGAGACGTTCGCGCGGATTGTGGAGCAGTCGCAGTATTTTCAGGATGCGGTGAACGACGAGGAGCACGAGCTCAATCGTTTGTCGCGGTCGTTGGTGCTGGTGTCGTGTAAGCCTGCGGCGGGTAGTGCCGCGAGGAATTTCACGACGACGATGGCGGGGTCGTTCCCGTATATGCGGGTGCACGCGTCGAGGGCGACTGTTACCACGAATTTGTTGACCAACAGTGCGCGGCCGGGTGTGGACCATCGGGTCATCGGTGCGAAGAACAATGCGGGGTGGGAGACGTTCACGCCGAACGGGAAGTCGTTCCCGGCCAAGGGGACTCGGTACGAGCAGCCGGCGGCGACCCAGCCGGCCGCGGCCGCGGAGAACCCCACGCCACCGGTGAACACGACAGCTCCGGCGAGCGTCCGGGCCGTCGCGGATCCGACGGTGGCCGCGACCAGCACGACGGTGAGTGCCGGTACGGTCACGGCGACGAACGGAACGAGCGTTGTGGGTCCGTCGATTTCGCATGGTCTTTCGAGTGTGGTGTCGTCGAAGTTGGGTTGGCGGACGTATTTGAATTCGTGGCGGGTTCGTCACGCGAGTGATGTGTTGCAGGGTAAGAATTTCTTGGATGTGTCGGTGAATTTCCGGGTGCAGGATGTGGTGTCGCATCGGTTGGTGGGGTCGGCGGGTAATCCGATCGGTGTGACGTTTGTTCACAAGGCGAACGAAGTGGAGTCGGTTCAGCGGTGGGGTCGTGCGGAGTTGGGTAATGACAAGGTGGTTCGGACGCCGGCGCGTAATAGTGCGTGGTGGGCGCGTGGGTGGTTGGCGAAGGGGTGGTGGGCGAAGAAGGCGGAGGGTGTGCCGTCGGGGGATGCGATAGTCGATGCGCCGTGGGCGAGCGAGTATTCGGATTCGAAGGGGCCGTTGTTCGTCCAGGCGCATGCGGGTCCGGACACTTTCGAGATCCGGTTGAAGACGGGGACGTCGTTGGAGGTGTCGGGGGAGACGTTCGCTCGGATTGTGGAGCAGTCTCAGTTTTTTCAGGATGCGGTGAACGACGAAGAGGTGGAGCTGAATCGTCTGTCGCGGTCGCTGGTGTTGGTTTCGTGTAAGCCGGCGGCGGGTAGTGCTGCGAAGGATTTCACGACGACGATGGCGGGGTCGTTCCCGTATATGCGGGTGCATGCGTCGAGGGCGACGGTCATGACGAATGTGTCGTGGAATGATGCGCGTCCGGGTGTGGAGACTCGGTTGATTCGTGCGAAGAACAATGCGGGGTGGGAGACGTTCACGCCGAACGGGAATTCGTCCCCGGCCAAGGGCACCCGGTACGAGCCGACGGTGACGAGTCGGCCGGCCGTTGCGGCGGCGAACGGTACGAGCCTGCTGGCCCAGGGGATCTCGCACGGTGTGAGTAGTGCGGTGTCGTCGAAGTTGGGTTGGCGGACGTATCTGAATTCGTGGCGGGTTCGTCACGCGAGTGATGTGTTGCAGGGCAAGAATTTCCTGGATTTGCCGGTGAATTTCCGGATGCAGGATGTGGTCTCGCACCAACTGACCGGTGCGGCCGGTAACCCCATCGGCATCACCTTCATGCATCTCCGGGACGAGGTGCAGGACATCGAGAAATGGGCGAAGGCGGATCGGTACCGCGACCGGGTGGTCCGCATGCGACCCGGCCAAGATGTGAACGAAGCGTTCAAAGGCCCGAGGCGGGTCGGCCAGGAGGTGGTGAACGCTCCCTGGGATGTCGACTATCTCGGCGGCGCGAAGGGACCGTTGTTCGTGCACAGTCACGCCGGCCCGAACACCTTCGCGATCCGGCTGAAGACGGGTACGACCGTGGAGGTCGACGGTGAAACCTTCGCGAAGATCGTCGATCAGTCCCAGTATTTCCACAACGCGGTGAACAACGAAGCGGAGTGGGCGCAACTGACCCGCTCGTTCGTCCTGATTTCGTGCCGAGCGGCCGCGGGCACCGCCGCGCGCGATTTCACGACGACGATGGCGCGGTCGTTCCCGCGCCTGCAGGTGCACGCGACAAAGGGCACGGTATCGCACGCCACGGCTTGGCACCCTGACACACCGGACGTCCAGGCGCGGCTCATCGCCGCCCAGAACAACGAGGGATGGGAAACCATCGCCGCGGACGGTACCTCGACAATGAACGAGGGCACCCGATACGAGCCGACCGCGCCGGCCACCACGAACGCCACTCCGGCGCAGGGGACCACGAATTCGACCGTGCCCGCGAGCGCCACGATATCGCAGGGCGCAACCACTCTCGGCCGGTCTGTGTCCCACAGCGCCCGGACGTTGTTCGGTACGGGGTGGAAGAACCCCCTGAATTCGCTGCGGTCGACCGGCTCGGCCGATGTCGCGCGTGCGATGCCGGTGACGGCGCCGACAGCGGAGCCGGGCGACACATCCGGAGACATCGCGGGAACGACTCCCAAGGGCGCCCCGGTGCGCTTCCGGGCCGAGGACGTGGTCAGTCACACGTTGCGGAACAAGGACGGCGCCGTCGTCGGCGTCACCTTCACCCACAAGCGCGACCACATCGAACTCGCGCAGGACTGGGCTGCGGCCGACGGCGGGCACGACCAGGTGATCAGAACGAGTCGTGGTTGGTTCGGCCGTTCCACCGAGAGTGACAAAGGCGTGCCGGCGCCGTGGAGCGCGGACTATCTGGGCGGTAAGGCGGGGCCGCTGTTCCTCGATGCGCACGCGAACGCGAACAGGTTCCAAGTGCAGTTGAAGTCCGGCGCCCCGGTGATCATCGACGGGCGCGATTACGCGAAGATCGTGGCGGCCACGGCCGCAGTGCGCGACGCCCTGCGGTCGGATCCGCAGCGGTCGCTCGTACTGTTGTCCTGCCAGCCCGCAGAAGGCAGCGCGGCACCGGATTTCGCTGCCGCTATCCGAGGAACATTCGCGGGTAGCACCGTGTACGCGTCGTCGGGCGAGGTGCACATAACGCTGCAAACTCGACCCTCGGGACGGACCGAGGCACGGGTCATCGCGCAGAAGAACCGCGGCTGGACATCGTTCTCGTCAGCCGGACGGACGATCGATCCGCGAACGCGCCATCGGGCTTGGCCGAATATGACGTGGTCCCGGCGGATGGTGTCCATCGGTGGGCGGCCCGGCCGCGACACCCCCGCTGCGCCGGTCACTTCCCCGACCGCGCAGACCACGGCGCAACCTACTGTGCAGCAGAATTCCACGACGACGCCCGCGGTCGCATCGAGCCCGCGCAGCGGCAATCCGGCCCGGCCGGCCAGCGCGGTGGATTCGCCGGCCGCCACTGCCGGCGAGGAGGCGGTGGCCGTCCGCACCGGCAGCCGAGGAACCCGGGCCGCATGGCTCGAGCGGCTGGGACGGTTGCTGCCGGGCACATCCCGCGCCGCCGGCACCCTCACCGGCACCCGTGCGGACGGTACATCGATCCGGTTCGCGGCCACCGACGTGTCGAGTAAGCCGATCGTGGACAACGGCGGTCGCACGATCGGCGTGACGTTCACCCAGGGTGTCGATCGGATGGCGATGCAGGTGTGGGCGGGTGCGAAGACAGGACAGGATTCGGTGCTGCGGACCCGGCCCGGCGACAACGATTTGATCATGGCCGCGACGCGCGATCGGAACCGGCTCGATGTGCTGGCGACGGCGCCCTGGGCGGCCGAATTGAACAGCAAGCGAACCGGTTCCGGATATCAGGGCCCGGTCTTCGTCGACGCGCACGCGGTCCCCGATCGCTTCATGGTCTATCTGCGCTCCGGCGAGGAGGTGGAGGTTGACGGTGGCGCTTATGCGGAGATCGTCCAGTCGTCGAAAGCCTTCCGTGCTGCGCTGAACGGGCGTACCGACAAGTCGTTCGTACTGTTGTCCTGCGAGGCCGCTGCGGGGTCGGCGGCCGGGGACTTCTACGGCATGTTGCGGAAAACCTTCCCCGGCAACAAGGTCTATGCCGCCAGGGGGGTGGTCAATGGATTCACCGTACCGACCTCGGGCGCCTTCCTGGGCGTGATGAACAATGCCGGCTGGGTGTCGTACGGCGACGGCAAGAAGCTGATTCTGGCCGGGACACGGTATACACAGCAGGAACTCGACGCCCTCGCGGCCGGGGACAACGCGGCCTCGCCCACCACGCCTCCGGTCGGGTCGAGGCCGGATGCCGGCGACCTCGCGACCTCTGCGCCGCACACCACACCGCAGCAGACCGTCACGACGGCGCCCACGACCGCATCGAAGGTGACGGCCCGGACCAATGGTGTTGCGGCCGCATCGGATTTCTCCCGGCGACCGGTGCCGCCGGCCGTGAGTGCCGAATCACCAGCCGCGGTCACCGAGGCGGTAGCGACGCCCGCTCCGGTGCACGACGAGGTCGTCACCGGGGTCGCCGGCACCCGTGGCCGGAGCTGGCGGGAGAAGTTCCGGCGCATGTTCCCGGCCCTCTTCTCGTACACGCCGGAGCCCGTTCGGGAAGTCGGTGCCGGTGCGTTCCGGGGAACGCTGCTGTCGAGCGGCGCGCCGATCCGGTTCGATGCCGACGATGTGGTGAGTAATCCGTTGCGGGACAAGGACGGCCGGACGATCGGTGTCACCTTCGCCACGGGCGAAGCGCTCGACAACAAGCAGCAGTGGGCCGCGACGCAGGGGGGACAAGGCGGCGTGCTGCGGACCCGGCCCGATGACGACGAACTGCCGGACATCACGTCACTCGAACGGAAACCGGGCGGTGAACTGGTGGAGGCGCCCTGGGAGGCCGAACTCCGAGCGAAGTCCACTGCTCCCGGATACCAGGGACCGGTCTTCGTCGATGCGCACGGGAACCCACAGGCGTTCAAGGTGCAACTGCGCTCCGGCCATATCGTGAGTGTGGACGGCTGGACCTACGCCGCGATCGTCCAGGCGACCGAGTCGTTCCGGGAAGCGCTGAACGGTCGCACCGACAAGTCGTTCGTGCTGTTCTCCTGCCGGTCCGACGCGGGGCCCGCGGCCACGAGGTTCTATCGGGCCATCAGCGCTACGTTCCCCAGCAGCAAGGTCTACGCTACGCGCGGCGTTGTCGCCGGATTTGTCGTGAACGACAAGGCAATCGTGACTGCTAAGCGCAACGCCGGCTGGGTGTCGCTCCACAACGGTGCCCGGACGGTGTACGCCGAAACTCGTTACACCCAGCAGGAACTCGACGACATCGCGGCGGGGAGGGTCCCCGCGCCGCCCCCCGAGTCGAGTTCGGCCGCCGGCCGCCCGCCGCAACTTTCGCCCACCGCCGCGACTCGAACGGTGAACACCACCGGCGCGAGCCGGTCGGTGCCCACCGTCGCGGCGCGCCGGTCCGCGAACGGCACCGCACCGGCGCGGTCGATACCGCCCGGCACGACGCAGCCGGGCCAATCCGCCGCGACGACAAGCTGGGAGCGTCCGGCCGCGGCGACGCAATCGGAGCAGTCGGCCGCGGCGACGCAATCGGAGCAGTCGGCCGCGGCGACGCAGCCCGAGCATTCGGCCCCTGTGCGCCAGGAGCAGACCGCCGGCCGTGGGCGGGGGTGGCGAGCCGCGCTGGCCGATGTAGCCGGCTGGGTCCGAGCCGACCAGTACCACGTCACCGGATTCCGCTTGGACGGCACGCCGATCCGGTTCTCCGCCACCAAGGTACGGAGTCGACCGCTGCTGGACCACGAGGGCCGCACGATCGGCGTCACTTTCGCCAAGGTGGCGGACCGCAGTGCGATCGGCAAGTGGGCCGGGGCGCCGCAGGGACAGGACGCGGTGCTGCGGACCCGCCCTGATGACGATGAGATCGTCTGGGCCGCCGAACGCGATCGGGACCGAGCCGATGCCGAGGCGGAAGCGCCGTGGGCGGCCGAATTCAACGACAAGCGCACCGGTCCCGGCTACCATGGCCCGGTTTTCCTCGACGCGCACGCGGACCGCGATCGCTTTCGGGTGTACCTGCGATCCGACGTCGCGGTGTGGGTCGACGGCGCGACCTACGCCAAGATCGTCTGGTCGTCGAGGTCGTTCCAGAAGGCGTTGAACGGGCGTACCGACAAGTCGTTCGTGCTGGTGTCCTGCTGGGCGGGTGCGGGGTCGGCGGCTCGCCACTTCCACAGGGCGTTGCGCGGAGTCTTCCCCAGCCACAAGGTGTACGCCGGCGCGGGCCGGGTCGGTGGGTTCACCAGGCCGGTTTCGGGCGCCTACCTGGGCGTCCTGAACAATGCCGGATGGGTGTCCTACTACCAGGGCGCGAAGGTGAGTCTGACCGAAACACAGTATACGCAGCAGGAACTCGACGCCATTGCGGCCGAAGAGGCTGCGGCGCAGGGGGTTCCGGTGCCGGGTACGGGCCCGGTCACGCCCGGGGACCTGCCCTCGTGACCGCCTGTGCCGCGGCGGAGCGCCGTCGGCCCGGATACCGGGCCGCGACCGTGGTTGAATGCACCCGACGACGAGAAAAGGCATGGTAATGACCGAGGAACAGCTAGCTCCGCGGACCGAGCCCGAATGGGTGTTCATGATCGACCCGGCCTGGCAGCCCACCGAGGAGGGCGACCGCCCACCGGCCGAGGCGGTGGTCGGCGGCTGGTTCGTCGACGCCGAGGGTGAGGTCGGCCGGTTCCACGCCAATCCGGACTACGAGCCGTCCACGCCGACCTCACCGACCGACCCCGTCGACGCCAGCCTGCAACTGGTCACCCAGGGGAAGGCCGGTTCCGACGAGCTGATGTCGACGCTGCGCGAGGCCATGGTCGGCGTCGCGGTCGACGAGGACGATAATCCGGTGATCGACGCCTCGCCGGACGGCGTGCCCTGTGTCCTGGTCACCACCGCTCCCGCGCACCGGCATCGGGTCGATGTCTCGCAGTGGGCGGATGCGCACATGGTGGAGTTGGTCGGCGCGCTGCCCGACGAGGGCATCGATGTCCTGCTCAATCCCGGTGCCCCGGCCTCGATGCGGCTGCTGGCCACGGCGCTCAAGGAGGCGTTCGCCGGGGTGCCGTTGCCGGATCCGGAGCCGGATTTCGGCGGGCCCGAGGATCCGGTCGGCATGCTGTGCGAGTCGATCTCGTACGTCGGCGACCTGTCCGACGAGATGATGGGCCATGCCGCCGACGATCTGATCGACCGCGTGAGCTACCCGGCGACGGTCGAGGAGTTCTATCCGGCGCTGCAGGAGGTGGTCGCCGCGGGTGCGGTGCCCAGCGACGCGCTGGCCCGGGTGGGAAACCACGATGGGCCGGACGTGCTCGACTTCCTGGTCCGGCTGACCGCTGAGCTCGAGCGGCGGCAACCCTGGCCCGAGCCGGCGCTGGTCATGGTCGACGGCCGGGACTGGCCGTCGCCGGGTGCGAGCGTGCCCATCGCGCGACTCGACGTCCCGCGCAACGAACTGGAGGCCGCAGTGCACGCGCAGTTCACCGCGACCGGCGACATCCCGTTCATGGTGTTGCGATTGCGTCCCGGTCAGGTGATCGGGCTGGCTGGTGACGACGGAGTGGAGCAGTCCAATTTCACTGTGCTGCTGCCGGATCTGCCGGACAACATGGGTTCCGCCGACGTGATCACCTATCTGGCCCGCTACACCGGTCTGGAGCCGGTGGCCCTGAGCGTCGGGCAGTAGCAGCCGCGACGGCAGTGTCGACCGTGGATTCGAGATGATCGAGTTCCCCGACAGCCTCAAATGGGTCGGCTGGCTCGTCGGCGTCGACCCGCCGGACGGCAACGAAGACCTGATGTTCGGCATCGGCAACGCCTGGAACGACGCTGCGAAAGCGCTCCAGGCGCAGGTCGATCCGATCAGGTCGGTGAAATCGGTGGCAGCGTCGGGTTATTCGGCCGGGAGCGGCGCCGACACCATCGGGCAGATGTTCGACGAACTGCTCAACGGTGATTCCTCGCTGGCCACGCTCGCCCATGCCTTCGACGAGATCGGCAATGCCGCTTTCGATTTCGGCACCACCATTCAGGAGGCCAAATGGATGGTGATCGCCTCCTACATCCTGCTGGCCATCGAGATCGCCTGGGCCTGGACGTTTCCGCCGACCGCGCCCGCGGTGGAGGCCGCGGCTGTGGCGGGCACCCGGTCCGGGCTACGTCTGCTCGAGGATCTGACGATCGACAAGATCGCGCAGATGGTGCTGAAGTTGCTGGGGCGCAGTGGAAGTCAGTCGTGGACGAAGCTGGTCGTGAAGAATCTGTCGACCTACGCGGTCAAGGGCGCGGTGTCCGGCATCCAGGCGGTCCTGATCGATGTCGTCGTGCAGAGCGCGCAGATGGCCCACGGCACCCGGCGCCACATGGACGGCAACGAGGTACTGGTTTCGTTCGGGGCGTCGTACCTCAGCGGCATGATGGGCCGGGCCGCCGGGCATTGGGGTGGTATCGCGTTCGACGCCTCGATCGGCCGGTTCACCAACAGTTTCGGGCGGGCCAGCGGTATGTTCCGCGGTGCGGTGGTCGGCACCTTCGCCGGCGAGGTCAGTGTGATCGGCGGCGCGATCGGAGGAGCGCTGAACTCCGGCGACTGGCAGGGCGCATTCACCGGTGCCGGATTCCGGGCCTCGGCGATCGGTGGTGCTTTCCGCAGCTCCACCGGCGGCATCGTGCGTGGTCTCACCTTGGCCCGGATCCCGAATACCACTGCCGAACACGGCTTCTGGCGGCATTTTCAGCTCGATGCCGAGGGGAATGTGTACACCCGGGCGTCCGAAGCGGAGGCGGCTGTCGGCGTCACGAACAACGCCGGCCTCGCTCGTCCCAATCCGGTGGCGCGTCCGGCGATCAACGGTGAGCCGACCCCGGAGCAGCGGCGGCAGCTGGGTGCGCTGGACCGGCAGGACGCCACCGCGATCCGCAACTTCGACCAGCAGGTTCGCGCGCAGCAACCGCTGCTGCGGGCACAGCCCGACGCGCCTGTGCCGAACCCGCCGCGGGCCCGTGCCCTCGGCGATCCGGCCGGTCTGGTCACGGCGGATCGGCAACCCGCTTGGGGCATGCGAATGGGTTCGCGGGCAAGGGATTTCGAGAACAAGGCGATCGCGACCCAGAACGACGCGGACGCGGCTCAGGTCCGGGCCGACCAGGCGCAGCAGCGGGCCGACAATCAGCAGGCCCGTGCGACCGGTGCCCTGGCGGGCGTCACCCGGGCCCGCGCGGATCTCGTTCGCGACCAGCGTCAGGCGGACCAGCTCGACCGGCAGTTGCAGAACGAGCGCGCCCAACCGGTTCCCGACCCCGCCCGAGTCGCCGACCTGCAACGCCGCTATCAGGCCGCCCAGGGCGCACAGGCCCGGGCGATGCAGGGCCTCACCAACGCCGAGCGCAACGTCGCCAATCTGCAACGGCATGCCGACGATGAACAGATCCGCGCCGACGGAGTGCAGCGCGCGGCCGACGGCGCCCAGCGGATCGCCGACCGGGCCCGGGTGGTCCGAATCAACCGCGACACCGTCGACACCAGGGCGAATGCGGAGCGCACCAAGAACTCTGCGCCCGGCGCCGACGAGGACACCTGGTGGAAGCGCACGCTGATGGGCAGCGAGCGCCTCGGCAAACGCTACGGTCAGGGCGGTCCGGATGCGGACCGCTACATGACCAAGGGCACCGACGTCCGCAGCAAGACCCGCCCGAAGATCGAGAAATACCATTGGCCGGATATCGCGGAGTACCACGCACCCGAGGCGCCTCCCGAATCCGCCTGGGGGATACCGGGTTCGGAACCGGATCCCGGCTCGGGTCCGGGATCCGGTTCGGATCCGGGTTCGGGTTCGGATCCCGGGTCGGGTTCGGGTTCGGGTTCGAATCCGGGCTCGGGCTCGGGCTCGGGTCCTGGGTCGAATCCCGGCTCCGGCAATGGTTCCGGGATGGGTTCGGCTTCGGATTCTGGTTCGGGTAACGGTTCGGGGATGGGTTCGGGCTCGGATTCTGGTTCGGGCAACGGTTCGGGGATGGGTTCGGCCTCGGACTCCGGTTCGGGCAATGGTTCCGGGATGGGTTCGGGCTCGGATTCTGGTTCGGGCAATGGTTCCGGGATGGGTTCGGCTTCGGACTCCGGTTTCGGCAGCGGCTCAGGTGCGGGCACCGGCGCGGGTAATGGGCACATCTCGGGCACCGGGCACGGTTCGGGCATCGGTACCGGCTCCGGCAGTTTCGGTCGAGGATCCGATGTCGGCTCGGGCGGCGAAGGTCCCGGACGTGCCGGTCCGGCGTCCGGCGGCGGATTCGATCCCGGCCGCGCAGGCCCGGGTTCTGGTGGTGGCCCCGGCCCCGGAGGCCCAGGCCCGGGTGGCGGCGGCCCCGGTGGTGGTCCTGGTCCGGGTGGTGGCGGCCCGGGTGGCGGAGGCCCTGGTCCGGGTGGTGGCGGCCCCGGTGGTGGTGGTCCTGGTCCGGGTGGCGGCGGCCCCGGTGGCGGGGGCCCTGCCGGTGGTGGTGGTCCCGGTGGTGGTGGCCCGTCCGGTGGCGGCCTCGGTCCGTCCGGCGGTGGCCCGAATCATGGTGGTGGACCGGGTGATTCGGGTCCCGGCGGCCCCGGCCCGAACCCGGGAGACTCGGGCCCCGGCACCGATCCGGCCTCCGGAGGCGGACCCGCCACCGGTCCCGGATCGGGCACGGACGTCGGTGCGGGGTCCGGCCCTGATTCCGGAAGCGGCAGCAACGGCGAAGACGACGGCAATTCGCCGGACGACGGTGACGGTAGCGGCCCGGACGACGGCGATCCCGATTACCCGGACAATGGCGACGGTCGCGGCGACGACGGCGGCCACAGCCATCACCACCATCATCACCACCACCATCATCACCATCACGGCGACGGCTACGACGGTGGAGACGACGGCCGCGACCGGCCTGCCGACGGCTACCGGGACGGCGAACACGACGGCCGCGGCCGCCATGCCGACCCCGGGGAAGCCGAGCACGGCGACGGTGATGACGGGCGAGCCGGTGGGCACGATGGCGGCGACGATCCCGACTTCCTCTTCGACCCACGGGATCTGCTGCGGTAGTAGGCGGGAACGCGGCTGGGGTCTGTCCGGGTCCGGTCGGGCCCGACGGCTTCGATCGCGAACGGTGAAAGTGGCTGTCCCACCGAATGTTCAGGTGCTGTTCGCTCCGGCGCCGCCGGTAACTGCGGGCGGATTCGACTCGCGCTGCGACCGTGGGCCGACAGGCGAGTGAAGAGGGGATCCATGGGGCAGCAGGAGATCATCGTCCACCCCGAGGAACTGCGTACGGCCGCAACGGATATGGACGCTGCGGCGACCGCGGTGCACGCGGCCGTCACCACGCTCTACGAGACGCTCACCAGGCTCGGTGATCCGATCAGCGTCACCGAGACCACCGCCCAGGGCGTTAAGACCGGGACCGTATCGGCCAATTCGGACTCGAATCCGCCGTGGGGCCACGACTCCTACGCCAGCAGGTTCTCCAAGGGCGACCAGGGTTATACGAAGACCAGCGTCAACCTGTTGCAGGGCGGATACGACATGGCCGCCACCCTGGCCGAATTCGCCAAGGGTATGCATCAGGCCGCCGAGGGTAGCAGCAATACCGAGAACGTCTCCACCAGCGGATTCGGCGCCGAGTGAACCCGACTACCGCCTGAACCCGAGCCCCGGCGCGGCCCCCGCCCCGCTGGCGGTGAATGTCGCGCCATCAAAGCCTCGCTGGCTGTGTCGGATCTCGGTGATGCTCGGACCGTACGAAGTCGGGTCAGGGGCCGTCGCTGACCTGCCGGTCGTGGGTGGTGACGTTCACGCCGCCGGATCGCAGGACGTTCATCAGCGCGTCGGCGTTCGGTCCTTGCACAGTCCGATAGCGCTTGTCACCGACGTAGACCTTGATGCCGAGCACTGAGGGTGAACCGGTCGTGTTCCGTGTCACACGGACGTTTTCGATCTCCGGCAACGGCACCCGGTGGATCTGTCCGTCCCAGCTGTGCAATGTCAAAGTCTTTCCGGTGTCCTCGGTTTCGACTCGAAGTTCGATTACGGTCCTGCGGCCGTACAGATATCCGAACCAGAATCCCGCCCCGACGCACACCGCCGAGAAGGCATATAAGGCCGTCAGCGCCATGAGCGGCGAGGTCGGGGCAGACCCGGATCGGGTCACGACCAGCACCGTCAGCATCGCGCACGCGATCAAGGTCAGCCCCCCGGCCAGCACGCCGTAGCCGACCGCAGGATTGAGGCTCCCTCCGGATCGCCATTGCAACAACGGATCTTCGGGCTCGGCTTCGGCCACGACGCCATTATTCACTTCTCCACCGCGGCGCGGCCGGTTCGAGACCGACCCGGCCGGAAGTGGCTCGGGTGGTTCGTGTTTCACAGCGGCGGCAGGTGGCTGATCTGGATCAGTTCCCGGCCCCGGCTGCGGGACACCAGCATGCCGCGGCCGGGTGGGTAGAGGGCGGGGCGTACGTCGCTGAGCAGGACACCCTCGTCCTTCGGGGTACTCATCAGAATGCCGTCGACCGACATGTCCTTCATCGGTCCGAGCACGTTGTCGTACAGCGCGCGGCTGGCGCCGCCGGAGCGGCGGGCGATGATGAGGTGCAGGCCGATGTCGCGGGCCTGCGGTAGCAGTTCGATCAGCGGCACCAGCGGGTTGTTGGACGACACCATGTCGTAGTCGTCGACGATGACGTACACCTCGGGGCCGGTCCACCAACTACGTTCACGCAGCTGGGCGGGGGTGATGTCGGCGCCGGGGATGCGTTGTCCGACGAAGCCGGCCACCTCCTTGATGGTGCCGATCGAGGTCTGGGACGAGGTCGAGTAGCCGGCCAGATGTTTGCCCTCGATCGCGCCGAGCATGGTGCGCCGGTAGTCGATGAGGATGATGCGGGCCTGGCTCGCGTCGGAGTTCTCGACGATGCCCATCGCGATGTTGCGCAGCAGCGTGGTCTTGCCGGAACCGACGTCCGCGAACACCAACAGATGTGGCTGTTCCTCGAAATCCAGCACCATGGGCTGCAATTCGGATTCGCCGAGGCCGATCAGCACATGTTTGTGGTCCAGGACCACGTTCTGCTCGCGGGCGGCGGCGAGGACCCGTTCGCGCGGCAGTTCCAGTGGGAGCATGCGTACCGCGGGTGCCTTGCGGGCGCCGTACATCGCGGCCAGCCCGGCCTTGGCCGCGGCGACGCCCTCGGACAGGGTGCTCGGGTCGACCACCGAGTCCAGTCGCGGCAATCCCAGCAGCATGTGCAACTTCTCGCGGGTGATACCGCGGCCGGGCCGGTTCATCGGGACGTTCGCGGCGGTGCGCCGATCCATCTCGGAGTCGGACGGATCGCCGAGCCGCAATTCGATCCGGGTACCGACCTGATCCTTGATGGCGGCGCGGATCTCGCCCCAGCGGTTGGCGCCGAACATCACGTGGATGCCGTAGGACAGGCCGCGCGCGACCAGCTGCTGTACCGAACCTTCCAGGCCCTCGTAGTCCTCGCGGAAGCCCATCCAGCCGTCGATCACCAGGAATACGTCACCGAACAGGTCCTCCGACAACGGATCCGCCGCGCGCTCGGCCTCGGGCTTCGCCGCGAGTTCGGCCTTGAGCCGGCGGAAGTCGCGCATGTTCTCGATGCCCAGTCGCAGGAACCGCGCCTCGCGCTGGCGCAGCAGCGCGGACAGTTCGGCGATGGTGCGGCGCACCCGGTCGATCTCGAGCCGGCTGGCCGCCGAACCCACGTGCGGCACATCGCCCATCGCGGCGAGCGTGCCACCGCCGAAGTCGAGGCAGTAGAACTGCGCCTGTTCGGGGGTGTGGGTGGCCGCGGCGGCCAGGATGATGGTGCGCAGTGTGGTGGACTTGCCCGACTGCGCGCCGCCGACCACCGCGACGTGCCCCTGCGCACCGGACAGGTCGATGGTGAGCACATCGCGTTTCTGCTCGTAGGGCTTGTCGACGATGCCGATCGGCATCCACAGTTTGCCGTGCCGGTTGCCTTCGGCCCGCCAATTCGGTTCCGGCAGCAGCATATCCACGGTCGGGGAGACATCCAGCGGCGGCAGCCACACCTCGTGCGCGGGCCGCCCGTGGCCGGTGAGCCGCTCGACGACCACCTGCAGCAGGGTGCGTTCCACGCCGCCGACGGTGGGTGGCGGATCGGCGAGCAGCGCGCTCAGATCCGGCAGCGCGACCTCCACCGGTTCGGCGGGCTGTTCGATGACGGTGACCGCGACGGTGGCGGCGGTGAACACCTCGACGGTGCCGGACTCGGCCGTCACCGCGCCGCCGCCGGCGACGGTGCTGGTCGCAGGCGGCGTGTAGGTGCCGGAGACGTAGCTGGCGTTGAACCGCAACGGTTCGGCCGCATCGCTTTTCAGGTATCCGGCGCCGGGCTGGCTGGGCAGGTGGTAGGCGTCGGTGATGCCGAGCACCTGCCGGGATTCGCTGGCGGAGAACGTCCGCAGGCCGATCCGGTAGGACAGGTGCGAGTCGAGCCCGCGCAGGCGGTTCTCCTCCAGACGCTGCGAGGCGAGCAGCAGATGCACCCGCAGCGACCGGCCGAGCCGGCCGATCATCACGAACAGGTCCGCGAAATCCGGCTTCTGCGAGAGCAGTTCGGAGAACTCGTCGACGATGACGAACAATGCCGGCAGCGGATCGAGTTGCGCGCCGTTGGCGCGGGCCTTCTCGTATTCGGTGACGTTCGCGAAATTGCCCGCGGCGCGCAGCAATTCCTGGCGGCGGTTCATCTCGCCGGCCAGTGCGTCGCGCATGCGGTCCACCATCGAGAGTTCTTCCTCGAGGTTGGTGATGACCGCGGCGACGTGCGGCAGCGGGTCCAGGCCGAGGAAGGTCGCGCCACCCTTGAAGTCGACCAGTACCAGGTTCAGTAGGTCGGGGGAGTGCGTGGTGACCATCGACAGCACCAGCGTGCGGAGGAATTCGGATTTACCGGAACCCGTTGCGCCGATGCACAATCCGTGCGGCCCCATGCCGTTCTCGGCGGATTCCTTGATGTCGATCTCGACCGGGGTGCCGTCGGGGGTGATGCCGATCGGCACCCGCAGCCGTTCCCGGGTCGAGCGTGGCCGCCACACCACATCCGGGTCGATGGCCGTGGCGTCCGGGATTCGCAGCAACGACATCAGCCCCGGATTGGCGACGGTCTCGTCGCCGAGGTTGACGATCTGCGCGGCGGACGCGATCCGGTAGCGGGACATGCTGCGCGCGAAGGTCGACGCCTCGGCCGGGCTGACCCGGTCGGGCCCGGCGAACTTCTCCACGTTGCCGCCGGTGCGTGCGCCGATGATGGTCTCCTCCACCACCAGTTGCAGGCCGCGCCGGACCGCGAGACCGGCCTGCGGCGCGGTCAGATCCAGGACGGTCACCGAATCCAGCCCGGCGTCGCTGACGGTGCGCTCGGCGCCGTTGACGTAGCCGTCGTCGATCACCACCACCAGGTGCAACCGTCCGGGGGTCGGCGGCGCGTTGCGCAGGAACCGGCCGCGCTCCTGCAGGTCCTCGGTGAGGGCGGTCTCCAGTTCCGACAGCGACTCGTAGAGCATCCGGCTGCTGCCGATGCCGTCCTTGTCTCGCGGATGTTGCAGGTGCGGAAGCCATTTCGTCCACGACCAGGCCTCGGAGTCGGGTTCGGCGGTGACGATCGCGAACACCAGGTTGTCCGGGCCGTGGAAGGTGGCCAGTTCCAGCATCATCGAGCGGATCAACGCGCGACTGTGTACCCGAGGGCCCTCGATGTTGATGGCGGGGAAGGCGCGCAACGAGATCGCTGTAGGCAGGCCGTGCACCACCGAATGGGTCCGGACGAACCGGCGCAGTGCCACCGTCGACACCGGTTCCAGATCCTCCAGCGGGCCGGTCTCCGGCCGGGCCAGTTTGGTGGCCAGCCGGTGACTGCCGACGCCGATGCGCACATGCCCGAAATCGGGGTCGTTGGGCCGGCGTTCCCACATCCGCCGGGTGCCGATGAGGGCCTGCAGATCGACCGGGTGCGGATGGCTCCAGGCCAGGGCCAGGCGCTGGGACTGGCCGGTGTGCCGGACGTCCTTGCGTACCTGGTCCAGATAGCGGAAATAGTCCTTGCGTTCCTCGTTCAGTTCCGCCGGGCGCTTGCCGTTGGCGCCGCCGCGGCCGGCGAACATGCCGACCATCGACATCAGCATCATCATCGGGAACATCATGCTCAGCGGATTGCTCAGCATGGCCCGGCCGCCCATGGTGAACATCAGGCCCATCATGCCGACCGTGCCGACGATCATCACCAGCGGCATCAGCCGCTGCCACAACGGATTCGGGATCGGCGCGGTGATCTCCGGCGGCGCGTTGAGGATCACCTCGCCACCGGGCGAGCGGGGCGGTGCGATCCGGGCCAGCCGGACGAAACCCAGGGTACTCATGGCTGTTCCTCGGTCGGGGCGCGGTCGGCGCGGGTCACAGGTCGTCGTCGCCGGGCAGGACGAGCGGGCGGCGATGTTCGCGGCGGAACGGGATGGACACCGCCATCACGACGGCCAGCACCGCCAGGCAGGCCAGCGCGCCGCCGACGCCGATCCGGCGCGGCCACGGATTCTCGGCCGGCGGCGGAACGGGCGCCGGAAAGGCCCGGCCCACCCCGGCCGCGCGGACATCGCCGGGGGCCGGCAGGACCGCGGACAGCGCGGCCACCGGGTCGATCAGCCCGGCGCCGACCCGGTCGTCGCGGCCCGGTCCCGGTGCGTGCGCGGTGCGCACGATCCGGTCCATGACCTGCGGCGCGGTCAGCGCGGGAAATTTGGCGCGCACCAGTGCCGCCACACCGGAGACGAACGCGCTGGAGAAGCTGGTGCCGTCGACGGGCGCGGCCGGGCCGTCGTTCTGCGGGGTGCCGTTGACCAGGCCCGTACCACCCGGCGAGCTGTCCAGCGACATCAGGTTGCTGCCCGGCGCCGCCACCGATACCCACGGCCCGTACAGGGTGTACGGCGAAGGCGCGCCGTCGAGTTCGACCGAGCCGACCGACAGCACGTACGGCGAGAACCAGGCCGGGGTGGCGACGGTCTTGACCGAATCCCAGCCGGCCGTGCCGTTCTGCGCCTTGCACGCGCCCTGGCTCTCCAGGTTGCCGGCGGCGACGACCACCACCACGTCGTGGTCGTAGGCGTATTTCAGGGCCGCGCCGAGGGCGCCGTCGGCGGGACTGTCGCCCGCGGAGATGCAGGACACCTCGGAGATGTTGATCACGGTGGCGTGCATGTCGACCGCGTGCACGATCGCGAAGGCGAGGGTGGTCACCGTGCCGTACCCGCCGGCCGACATGCGGCCCTGCTTGTCGGCATTGGAGGTGCCCTTCACCTCGTAGGCGAGGCTGGTCTGGCGGATCGTCAGGATGGTCGCGTCCGGGGCGACGCCGGAGAACCGATCCTCCGGCGCGGGATGACCCGCGATCAGACCGGCCACCAGGGTGCCGTGCCCGTCGCAGTCGATGGTGCCGTCGGAGTCGGACACGTAGTCGCCGCCGGGGACGAGCGACAGCCGGGGATGGTTGTTCACGCCGGTATCGATCACCGCCACCAATTGCCCTGCGCCCCGGCTGAACTGCCAGGCCTGCTGCAGGCCCAGCGCCTTCTGCACGGGTGGTTCGGTGACCGGCGCGTTGCCGGTCCAGATCGGATGCGAGCAGACCAGATGCTGCTGGCTCGGTTCCGGCGGCCGCACCGGCGCGCCGAGCACCAGCGCGTTCGGATCGACTCCGGGCGGGCCCAGCGCCTGCGCGCCGGGCATCGGCCCGCACACCAGCAACGCGGCCGCGGCCGCGGCGAACCCGCTGCGCACGGCGGCGCGAGCGTGCGGGAAACGCGATGCGCGACTACGCATTGCGGGCCATACCGTAGATGTCGAGCACCCAGAAGGCCAGCGGCCCGATCACGCAGATGAAGAAGTATTCCAGGATCTCGCCGAACCGCTGCACCACCGGTGACATGTCCACCCGCGGGCCGACGACCCCGAAGAGCACCGCGCCGGCCGAGAACACCAGCAGCGCACCGGCGGCCGGCAACGCCAGATCGTGCTGACGCACCCCGAGCAGGACCGGCAGCGCGACGAGGATCGCGGACCCGCCCAGTACCAGCGCCCCGGCCTGGGCCATATCCGCGAACGCCCGCGACCGCCGGCACAGCACCAGACCGGTCGCGACCGCAAGAGCCGCACCCTGCCAGCGATGTTCGGGAGTGGCCGCGGTGGCGAGGGCACCGGTCACGATGGCCACCACGATGCCGATCAGCATGCCGGACTGGTACTCGTTGGCCAGTTTGGAGCGCAGGCCCAGCCCGGCCGCGGACGGAATCGCCGTCGCGCCGATCGCGCCGATACCCTCGATGGTGGGCCGCTGTTCGTGATCGCGCGGGTCGATGGCGCCACCCGCGGTCGGCACCGGTGGCACCGGCAGCCGGGCCGTCGCGACCGCCACCCGCGGCGTGAGCGTGATGCCCAGCAGGCCGCAGATCACCGCCACCGCACCGATTTTCGGGGCGTCGACGTGCCAGACGACCATGACCCCGGACCCCACGGTGCCGAAGGCGGCCGCCGTGATCAGCGTCGCGAACATCGCCGTGCCGGTGTCGACCAGGCGCAGCACCGGCACCGTCAGGAGCAGTGTCGCGGCGCAGCCGAGCAGGATGTGCGGGGTGCCGAGGTTGCCGGGAACCATCAGCGCCGCACCGGTTCCGGTGAGGATCAGACCGCACAGCGAAAGCGCGGTGGCCGTGCGGGTGTCGGCGTACATGCGCGCGGCGAGCGTGGCGGCCACCAGGGTCAGCAGGCCGGTGCCGAGACCCGTGGCGCCGGCCGCGATACCCCAGCCGTGCACGGTGGCCACGATCAGCAGCAGGGCCGTGCCGATGCTGCCCGCGATCGCGGCGGCCAGCCCGGTGCGGCCGGCGGCGGCGGAACTCCAACCGTGGAAGGAACTTTCGGTGAGCCGCGCCACGGCGTCGATCACATCGTCGAACAGTGCGGGCGCCTCGACCGTGTCGATCGTGCGCAGCACCAGCAGTTCGCCGTCGAAAACCTCTGCCTCGGTGAGGGTTCGGTGCGGCTCGATCGGCTCGTGGCCCAGCCGGGACAATGTCCAGTGCTGGGCCTGCAGCGGGCCGCCGCTCTCGTCGTGCTCGGACAGATCCGGATTTCGGGATGCGATGATCTCCACGACATCCGGGATGAAATTGGCGATCGGTATCGACGCCGGCAATGCCATGTCGACCTGTGTGTTGCCGCCGATAATCGAAACCCGGCACAGCTGTGGCTCGATAGCCGTTGACTCGATCACTGGACGTACTCCCGATGTCATGCCGGTCGTGCGTTCTGCAAGCTATCAGATGCCCCGGCGGCGCGCCGGACGGAGCCGGGCCCGCCTGCGCCGGAATCCAACTGTGCTGGGCACATTGGCCTCCGGCGTGGCAAAATTCAAGTGCCGGGTCGCTTTTCACGTTAACCGAGGGTGAACTGTGAGTGCCGGCCGGAGATTTCGGTTCACCTTCAGGGAGAGTTTCGACTATGTCCGCCATTCGGCAAGCGCAACAGGTATTCGATGCCGGCGTGCTGTCCCTGGGTCTGATGGTCGACGGCCAGCAGGCCGCCAAGGATCTGGAGTACGCCAAGATAGCTTTCCGGCGGGCGACCGAAGTCGACCCCACCATGTGCGACGCATGGCTCGGCAGGGTGGCCGCGGGGGAGGTGACCCGCGAGGTCCTGGCCCAGCTGTACCGCACCTCTGCCACCGCGCTGCTGCGCGAACAGCGCCGCATCGGGCTGGCGCCCCGGCAGTTGGTGGGCCGCTTCCAGATCGGCCAGTACATCGAATATCCCATCGCCAGCCTGGCCGAGATCTGGCTCGCCTGGGCGATGCAGTTGATCAACGATCAGGAATACGACGAGGCCGAGCGGGTGCTCGACGAACTGGCCGAGCGCCGCCGGGCCATGACCGACGATCCCGACCGCGCCATCGACGACCGGGTGTGCGCGTACACCCGCGCGGTGCTGCACTTCAACACGCAGCGCTGGCCGGATGTGATGTCGGTACTGGCCGGTTCGGCGGAATGGCCCGACACCTACCTCGCCTCCGGCGCGCACATCATGGTCGGCACCGCGTGCGCGCATCTCGGCCTGTTCGGCGAGGCGATCCGGCGACTGGACCTGGCCCAGAACGGCCCGATCCCGGCCGCCCGCACCGCCGCGATGTACTGCCGCGGCCTGTGCCTGCGCGAACAGGGCAACGAGGACGAGGCCCGCGCCATGTTCGAGAAGGTCTACACCCAGGTCCCGAATTTCGAGTCCAATGCGCAGGCCATGCGCGATCCCAAGTTCCGGATCGTGGTGACCACCCGCGAGAACATCGAAACTCGAACCGACCGTTGGGATCCGGCGTCCGCGCCCTCGCTGGAGGAGGTCGCCGAGCAGGAGCATCAGGACAAGGCGGAGGCGATCCTGGCCGCCGCCCGCGCCGAGCTGGATCAGCAGATCGGCCTGGGCGCGGTGAAGGTGCAGGTCGCCAAGCTGCAATCGTCGGCGACGCTGGCGAAGATCCGCGCCGAGAAGGGGCTGTCGAGCATGCCGCGCGGCCAGCACCTGGCGTTCACCGGCCCGCCCGGAACCGGTAAGACCACGATCGCCCGGGTGGTCGCGAAGATCTATTGCGGGCTCGGACTTCTGAAGACCGACAAGGTGATCGAGACCAAGCGCTCCGATTTCGTCGGCCAGCACCTCGGCTCCACCGCGATCAAGTCCAACGCGCTGATCGACTCGGCCATGGACGGTGTGCTGTTCGTCGACGAGGCGTACACGCTGATCCAGCAGGGACTTTCCGGCGGCGACGCGTTCGGCCGGGAGGCCGTGGACACGCTGCTGGCCCGGATGGAGAACGACCGCGACCGGCTGGTCGTCATCATCGCCGGCTACGACGGCGAGATCGACCGCTTCCTGGCCGCCAACGACGGTCTGGCGTCCCGCTTCGCCAAGCGGGTGAAGTTCGACTCCTACACCCCGGAGGAGTTGTGCGATATCGGCCGGTTGATCGCGAAGAACCGCGATTCCACCGTCTCCGAGGACGGGATCGAGCTGTTGCGCAGGGCGTGCCAGGAGCTGTTCGACGCCGAGCGGGTGGACCAGAGCGGCCTGCCGCGGCGCGGTATCGACATCGCCGGTAACGGCCGCTTCATCCGCAACGTGATCGAGAATGCCGAGGAGGAGCGGGAATACCGGCTCGCCAGCGACGAGAGCCTCGATCTGCGGAACCTCGACGACGATGTCCTGATGCGGATCGAGGCCGCCGATATGGCCAAGTCGCTGGAGAACCTGCTCAGTACTCTGGGATGACCGGGGCCCCGATCGGCGCGGGCATCAGGAACGGCTCACCGAAGACGTGCAGCCACAGGCGTTCACAGAAGTAGCCGTGGGCGTCGGCGCCGATCGCGGCCTGCCGCATCCGGACCAGCGCCCGCTGCGGCAGCTTGGCGATCAGCGGGTTGCGGACCGCGAAAATGGCGCCGTAGCAATGCCTTCCGATCAGATGCTTGGCGCATTCCTCGGCGAGGTCCGGCAGTTCGCACATGTTCAGGAAGTGCGCCATCATGTTGACGCCCTCGGGCAGCCGGTGCAGCAGGCGATAGTTGCGGCCGATGCGCTCCGAACCCGGATCGACCCATTCCAGGGTGGTCCAGGTGAGCAGCGAATACAGCTCCTCCCGCACCCGCAGGCCCGGTACCTGGGACCGCTCCGGGGTCAGCAGGGTCTGCGGCGGATGCCCGATATGTTCCTTCCAGGCCCAGCTGAGCCCCTGTACATCGACCCAGGTGTCCGCGCGTTCCAGCAACGGCAGGAAATCCGGGCTGTGCTCGAACGGGTCGCCCTGCGCGAAGACGGTGTATTCGCCTGCGCCCGGGCCGTATTCGAGCATGTGGGTGAGGTAGGTGTCGGACTCCCGGCCGGCGTTGCGCATCGGCAGATACGTCGTCGCGCGCTCCAGGATCTCCATGGGCAGATCCGGGCCGCCCTTGTTGTAGATGTGCAGGCGGAAGTTCTCGGGCACCCGCTTGACCCAGTCCAGCGGCTCGTTGTAACGAGCGATCACCAGATCGTGCGTGCCGGCGTTGTCGGACATGGGTTCTCTCCCTACATCGTGTAGAAGCCGTCTTCCCAGAGGGTCTGCAGCCTGCGAAAGTAGTAGTCGTACTGCGGTGCGATCGCCTCGGTGGCGAACTTCGCCACCGCGTAATCGCGAATTCCCTGATAGTCCAGCTTGTCCACCGATTCGGCGGCCTCGGTGAACTCTTTCAGTGTGCGGCAGCGGAAGCCCTGCACACCCTGTTGCACGGTCTCGCTGTAGGCGCCCCAGTCGGTGGTGATCACCGGTGTGCCGCAGAGCATCGCCTCGGCGTGGACGCCGCCGAACGGTTCCAGATACAGCGAGGGCGCGAAAACCCCACGGGCGCGGCTCATCAGCTCGCCGCGGCGCTCGATGTCGACCATGCCGACGTGTTCGCCGTAGGTCGGCGGCCGGCCGGCGCCGGCGAGCAGCAGCCGCGCTCCGAGCCGCCGGCAGGCGTCCACGGCGATCTGGATGCCCTTGGCCTCGATCATCCGGCCGACGAACAGGAAGTAGTCGTCCTTCTCGGCGGAGAACGGGAAGTCGGCCACCTCGAAGTAGTTCGGGATCACCGCGTCGTAGAACTGGCCGCGATCGGACATGATCTTCGGCACGGTGGTGCGGGCGCCGTACACCGCGTGCATCCAGGCGTAACTCTCGAAAACCCGGTACTTGGCGAACACCCCGCTGTAGCCGACGCCGTATTCGACGGTCTGCAGTTCGGGGAAGGCGTCGGCGATCGGCTTCTGCCCGGAACCGCCTATCACGCACAGGAAGTCGTGAGGTTGCCGGCGTTTGCCGATCTCGGCGATCATCCGGGAGTTGGTGTGGATCCAGTGCCGCTCACCGGGATTCCAGGAGAACCAGTCGAAACCGTCGGCGAGGGTCTTCTCACCGAACCAGTCCAGCTGATCGGCCTTCGTGAAGACGGTGATCAGCTCGGTGCAGGCCGCCTCGTTCTCCTCGCCGGCGTAGAGGAACACCTCGTGGCCGAGGCCGGACATCATGTCGCAGAACTTGCGGACCTTCTGCGTGTACGCGCACGGCGTGTAGTACTTGGTGGTCTGCGTGTAGGGCAGCGCGGCTACGTGGAATCTCATCCGGTCACTCGGGGTCGTCGGGCTCGGGAAATGGTTCGGCTCAGGGGTTTCCGGACACCGCGTCCGGGCGGTTGGCGCCACCGGTGTTCGGGGGCGGTCCCGGTGGTGGCGCGCCACCCGGTCCGGGCGGTGTGTTCCCGCCCGGTCCGGAAGGCGCGTTCCCGCCCGGTGCGCCCTGCGGTGTGCTCCCCGGGCCGGGTGCTCCCTGTGGCGTTGCGGACCCCGGACCGGGTGCGCCCGCCGGCGGCCCGGCCGCGGCCGGGGTGTCCGTTCCGGCGCCGATCGTGTCGTGGGCCACCAGCGCGGCCTGGCGGTCCAGCATCGGTCCCGCGGGCAGCTGGTTCACCATCTGCCAGGGCGCGAGTTTCGGCTCGGACAGGCCCAGTACGCCCGCCGTGGTGGCGTCGGGAATGCCGAAACGCACCCCGGTATCGGTGATGTAGAACATCCCGTCGCGGCGGGTGCTGTCCGGCTCGACGCCGGTCACCTGCACGAATTCGCCGGTTGCGGGCTGGATGTAGGCGGCGTCGGCCCGCTGGCCCCCGCCACCGTCCACGAGGGTCACCGCGCGGGTGCCCTCGGCCAGCGGGACCTGCTTACCGACCAGCAGGCCCAGCTGCGCGCCCGGATCGCGCCGAGCGCGGGACCAGGTGACACAGGCCACGGGCTGTTCGTCGGCGGAGACGACGTGCGGTTGCTCGGTCGGAAACTGATCCAGCGGCATGGAATCGAGCACCGGGACGCCACTGAGCGCATCCGGCGGCACGGACGCGATCTCGGTCAGCCCCGCCGAGCTCACCGACCGCATGACCTCCGCGGCGAACGGTGAGAGCTTCTGCACCCCGTTGGGAAGGACGAGGTAGAGCTTGCTGGCGTTGAAGCTGTCCACCCGGATCACCGCGCCCACCATCAGCTTTCCCCAGTGCACCATGCCCTGGGTGCCGGTGCCCGGCATGGCGGGCACGACCAGATCGGGCACCGCGACGGTCGCGTTCAGCAGGCCGTCGCCGACCGGTCGTGCGCGCATCCCGCGCACGCCGAGCGCCTCCACCATCGAGGTGTTGCCCATATCCACTCGGGCGTGCTTACCTTGGTAGACAAGGTAATTGACGCCGTTTCGGGAGACCAGCAGCGCGGCGTCGGGCGCGGCCGCGCGTATCGCCGGTCCCAGCCGCGGCGGTCCGGCCACGACGGTGGTCTTCAATCCGGCGGAGACGTCGTCACACAGCGTCCAGGCGGACATGTCGTGGTCGGCGGTGCCGGGCAGCGCGGCCGGTACCCCCGGGACGCCGAGCAGCGGCCCGCGCGGCATGGTGGCCAGTTTGGCGTCCTTGACCGAGGTCGGCGACTCGGCGCTCCCGGTGATCAATCGCGCCGACGCGAGATTCAGTACGGGGTGCAGGGTTTGGTCGACCACCGCGTAGAGCGCGCCCGAGTCGGAGCCCATGACGATCTTCGCCTGCCCGACCTGCCCCTGCGGCCGGATGAACGACAGAATCGCGCAACCGGCCGTGAACAGCAACGCGAGCACCAGACCCGTTATCAGGGAACGATATTGGATCCGCATCGGATCGTGCAGCATGCGCACGTCGCGGCGGACCATCGCATGTTCGAAGCGCTGCAACAGGAATCGATATCCATTGACCTGTGCTCGGGTGGTCAACTGTGCCGGCACCGCTAAACTCCTCCACCAACCCAAGACACACGAAAATGGCAGCTGTGTGAGAGGCTACCGTAATGCGGGAGTGAGTGCCGATGGGAGATATACCGAATGGTTGACCAGTTGACATCCGGTGATCGCAGTGTTTTTCATCGGCTGCCGCTGTCCGTGCTGCTGCCCGCCGCCGCGGCCGGAACTACGGTGGGCACCATCATGATTGCCGCGCACGTCATGCTGCCGGCGGCGATCGGAACCGGTGTCGCTGTGCTGCTGCTGGGAACGGTTCGTTTCCGCGGGAGAAATATCTGGCGAATTGTGGGAATGCGCTGCGCACTGCGGTGGCGTAAAATGCGCGGTAATGGTAGGACGGCTACTTCCGAGCCATTCGATGTTCCGGTTCCCGAGGTCGCCGGTGCGGTTTACGGAATGCGCTGGGACGGCGGCGCGCTGGTCACCGTGCTGCAGGTGGAGCCGGCCGGGGTGGCGGCGACGTTGCTGGCGCCCACCGAGATCCGCACCCCCGACGAGGTGCCGCTCGCCGAGGTGGCACAGTGCTTGTCCCAGTTCGACATTCGCCTCGCCGCCGTGGACGTGATCGCGCTGGGGGTTCGCTCGCGCGGCACCCACGACGCGATCCGGATGTACGAGCGGATGCTCGGGCCGCTGCCCGCCACCGCCACCCGGACCGTCTGGCTGGCACTGCGTTTCGACCCGCTGGACAACGCGGAGGCGATCGGCAACCGCGGCGGCGGGACCGAGGGCACCGTTCGTACCGCGCTGGTCGCCACCCGTCGCGTCGCGAACCGGCTGGCCCGGCACGGCGTTCATTCCCGCGTGCTGACCGCGGCGGAGATCACCGCCGCGGATGCCGCCGCGCTCTACGGCGGCGCCCCCGAGCAGTGGCGCGAGGAATGGGATTCGCTGCGCGGCATCGACATCGAGATGACCGGCTACGCCGTCCGGCCGGATCGGCTCGATTCCGAAGTGCTGGCCGGTATCTGGGCCGTCCCCGGATTGTCGACCATGATGCGGCTGCGGTTGGCCCCGGTCGCCGCGCACCCCGGTTCGCGGCAGCCGGACAAGCGGTTCGCGATCACCGCGCTGGTGCGTCACGACACGCTCGGCGCCGATTCCGGTGCGGCCCGCAAGGCGCTGACCGCCCTGGGCCTGCGCCCGCTCACCGGTGTGCAGCGACAGGTCGTGCTCCAGGGCGAGCAGCACCCCGACGCGGCGTACGGTCCCGCCGAGACGCTGCGGAAGCTGGCCGTGCCCGCGGGCGGCTGTGGTCAGGTGATCGGTGCCACCGCCGACGGTTTCGGTGTCGCGGTACCGGTGTTCGGGCCTAAGGTGCGCCGCGTGGAGGTCGTCGGCAGTCTGCGGCTGGCACAGCAGACGACGTTGCGGGCCACCGCGATCGGCGCCCGGGTGATCGTGCACAGCACCCGGCCCGAGGACTGGGAGCACATGGTCGGATTGATCGGGGTGCCCGAGGCACTGTCGGTGTCGTCACCCGGCGGCGGCGCCCAGCACACCGCGGCGGCGACCCTCATCGTCTACGACGGGGTCGCCTCGACCGGTCAGGTCTCCGAGGCGACCGTGATGTACGTGCGCGAGCCGGGTGAGCTGACGGCGGCGAGCCTCGGCGCGGACGTGATCCTCGTCGAGTCGCCCGACGATCCGGACGAGGTGCACGTCCGAACCGCTTCCGGGGAGTGGACCGTCCGGGTGGTGTCCATCCCGGACGAGCTGCGGTACATCGACGGTGGCGATCCGGCCGCCCGGCCGATGCAGTCCGCCTGAGCCGGAAAAGACGCCACACCCGGACCCGGCCGTACGGGACGGCGGATCCGGGTGCGGTGACAGCGGGAAGGTCGCGCGTCCGGCTGTTATTCGTACTGCGAGAAGGAGTTCGAGACGCCGCGGTCGGCCGCCTGCGCGTTGGCCAGGGCGGTGGCCACCGCGTCGGAGAGCGCCTGGATCATGCCGAGGGCGGTGTCCGTGCTCTTGTCGGATTCCGTGCCGAAGGCGGTGTCCCACTTCTTGGTCGAAGCCTGGAAAGCGCCCAGACCGGCGTTGTTCTCCCACGCGGCCGCCAGCTTCGTGGCGGCGCCGTGGAAGTTGTCGGACTCGGCCGCGAGGTCTTTCTTGAATTGGACGAGCAGCGCGGAGAGGTCGGTGAGGACTCCCTCTTCGTACTTCATGAAATCGCTGGTCATGACAGTCTCCCGGAAGGGTCGAATGGAGGTGGGGGTGATCAGCCGTGCAAGGAGGTGTAGGCGGTGGCAGCCGAGCCGGCTTCACCCTCCAGCTTGCTGAAGGTCTGGGTGTTGTCGCCTTCCAGACCGGTGTAGCTCTTGTTACCGTGGCCGACTTCCTGGGTGATCTCGTCCAGGATGCCGTTCAGCTTGGTGGCCTCGGCGTCCCAGTTGTCGGCGGCCTTGGCGCAGGCCTGGAAGGCGGTGCCCTGCCAGCCCCGCTTGGCGTCGTCCACGGCCTGGGTGATCTTCGAGATCTTCGCGCGCAGGGCGTCGACGGCGTTACCCATCTCGGTCTGCGCGTTGTTCGCGCTTACGTCATATTGGATCGAACTCGAATCAGCCATGACGGCTACCTTCTTTCGGGTCTGGGGACTGACATTTCGGTATTCGAATGTCCCAGCGGGGAGGTGCTAGGGCATCCACCTGCCTTCCGGCAACGATTCGACGAGCGAGGCGATCACCTGCGCGAGTCGACCGTCGGAGCCGGGGGCGAGCGTGGTCCAGGAGCGGCCGTCGGCGGTGACGCTGCCGCCGCCGATGATGCGCCCGGCGGCGGTGTCGTACACGGCGGCCGCGGCCGGGGAGCGGACGGCCAGGCCGTCGCGGTGGCTGTAGCAGACGAGTTCGGCGGTCGAATGTCGTTCGCGCAGCGCCAGACCCAGGGTGACCGCATCGGGTTCCGGCATACCCAGGCCGTAGGCGGCGGCGGTGATGTCCACAGCGGGATCATCGAGCCGTTGCCGCAGTTCCTCGGTCGGCGCGCTGAACGCGGGAACATTCGCGGCCGCAGCGGTTCCGAGGACGGCCAGCAGTGGCCGGGCCAGCGTGGCCGGATCGTCGCCGGCCCAGACGGTCCGGACCTCCAGATCGTCGCCGGTGCGGACGGCCACCGCGTGGTCGAGTCCGCGCCGGGCGAGGCAGAACCGGATCAGGTTGTCCGCGCGCTTGATTCGCGCGACCAGCTGCCGTTCCGGCCGGGCCAGCGCGAACAGGGCGGCGGACAGCTCGTCGTCGCGGACCTCGCCGTCGCGGTCGAGGATGCCCCGGCCGGACAGGTCGGTCACGGCGGCGGCCCGGGCGGCCGCGAAATCCGCGTGCGACGTGTGCGTGGAACGCACGCCCAGCACGGTCGGGAAGGTCTGGACACCGAGCGCGGCGGCGACGGCCAGCATGCCGTCGGTGCTGAGGGTCGCCATCAGGCCCCCTCGCCGATGGTCCCGCCGGCGCCCGTGACCTGATTCGCGGTGCCGCCGAGAACCGCCGGGGCGGTGGCGAATCCGGCATTGACGACGATGGTCTCGCCGGGGTCGTCGGCGTCGGCGGAGTCGGCCCGCAGCACCGAGGTGTCCGCGGGCGGGGCGACGGCGGTGGCGGGAGCCATGACCGGCGGCGCCGCGGTCATCGGCTGTGCCTGCACCGCCACCTGCGGCGTGGCGGCGGCGGGTGTGGTGCCCGCCGCGCCCGGCGCCGCCAGCGGGTGCATCATCAGCGCCTCGCTGCCGACCGGCACGGTCGGGACCGGGGCCGGGGCCTGCAGCGCGGACAGGTCGATGTGCGGCAGATCGGACAGTGTGGGTGCGCGCTGGAGTTGTTCCGGCCCGGCCACGCCGTCGGTCGGGGCCGGGTTGCCGGCCGCGGGGCCGTCGCCGCCGCCACCGCCGCCGCCGGGTTGTTCGGCGAGGAAGGCGGCGCCGTCGGACACCTCCGGCGCCACTTCCTGCTGCCAGGGCCGGGCCAGATGTTCACTGGCCTCCTCGTACGCCTGCATCACGCGGACCGCCTGCTGCCGGACGGCGTCGAGTTGTTCCTCGGCGGCGTCCAGCAATCCGGCCAAGGGTGCGCCGAGCAGACTGCCGCGCACCAGATCCTCGGCCGCGCGGACGGCCTCGGTGATCTCCACGATGTGCGGCAGGGTATTTCGCGCCACCTCGTACGCGGCCGCCTGCCGGGCCGCGATCGCGGCGTTGGACTGGGCGGCGGAGGTGATCTTGTCCATCCAATCCGACAGGGCCGCAAGCTGGTTCAGCCCGTCCTCACTGGAGGAGGAACCCCAGGCGTCACCCATCACCGCGAGGATCGCGCGATACTCGGTGGCCGCCTCACCCAGCCCGATCGCCAGCGCCGCGTACGCGAGTCCGGCCTCGACCGTGGGGATTCCGCCCGGCCCCGTGGTCAATTCGCGAGCCAGCTGCTCGGGCGGGACGGCATCCCACACCGTGCCGGTGAAGCCGGTCTGGGGTGGTTCCACCATGCTCTCCTAGGTTCTCTGATCTCACCCGGCGGTGGTCACGACAAACCGCGGAACGTGTCGACCGCGTCGGAATCGGTGTCGCCGAACGAGTCCGAATGGGCCCGCATGTTGGCGGCGATCTTGCGCAGCTCCCGCACGCCGCTGAGGTAGGAGTCGCGGAACGAGCTGCCGACCGTGTCGAGGGTGTCGCCGGTCCGGTCCGACACCGGGTCGACGGCGGCCGCCGCGGGGCTCAGCGAGTGGCCGGCGTGGGTCAGCCCGGCCTCCAGCTCGTCGGCGAGGGCGTCCAAACGTCCGGCGGCCTGCCGGGCCAACTCGTGGTCGAAGGCGATCTTGCTCATGGCGTCTCCTTGCCGGGGGTGCTGTGTGATCGGGTCGTCAGGTCGGGGGGATCACAGGCTGAACGGGCTGTCGGGGTTGTCGGCGGTGGTGGCCACCGCGCCGATGACGGGGGCCGCGGCCTCGTCGGCGTCGTCGCCGACCAGCTCGTCGCCGTGCCGGGCGTTCACCAGGCCCTCGGGTGTACCGGTCCCGGCCGCGGCTCGGTTGGTGGCCGCCAGCGCCGCACCGCCACCCGGGGCGAACGGCGGCATGGCCTCCTCGGTCGTCACCGTCTCACCGGGGGGCGGGCCGCCGCTGCCGACCGGCGCCAGCGCCGCGGTCTCCACGACGGCCTCCTCCTGGTACGCACCCAGGGGCGCGGGTGCGGCCACCGTGCCGAATCCACCCCGGACCAGGCCCGCGGCGGCCAGTGCGGACGCGGCGGTGCCGGCGAGCGCACCGGACGCGGCGGCCCCGAGCGTGCCGGTGGCGGGCGCCGGTGTGGCGGTGGTCGTACCCGCCACGGGGCTCGCGAGGGGCGACTTGGCGACCGTGGTGCCCACCTGCTGGGCCGCCGAGATCAGCGGCTGCACCAACTGCTGCACCTGCTGCACTTCCGAGAGCAGTTGCTGCAGTGCGGATTGTGAGCCGGCCGCGGAGGATCCGTTGACGGTCACCGACGAACCCGCCTGCGACATGGTCGTCGAATGCGCGGCGAGCTGCGCCTTGGTGCGGGCGGTGACCGCGCTCGCCTCGGAACCGGACTCCAGCGCCGCGGCCAGCAGCGCGGCCTGGCCGGCCGGGGTGATCAGGGTCGGGCCGAGAGCCACCGTGGTGGCGAGGAATCGGGCTGCCACCGCGGCCATTTCGGCCGCGCCGTCGGCGACGGTCAGCGAGGCGGCGCCGAGGACCGAATGGATCTGCCCGGCCTGGGTCGAGACCGCGGTGGAGCTGGCCTGGGTCGCCAGTCCGGCCGAGGTGGCCGCCTGCGTGCCGGAACCCTCCATCGACTGCAACAGCGACAGACCCTGCTGGGCCCATTGGGCGACCGTACTCAGGGTCTGAACGACGTTCTGCAGCAGCGATTGTGGATTGAGGGCGCCGTTGGCGCCGAGCTGGCCCGAGCCGAAACCGCTGAACAGATCGGTGATCGGCTTGACCAGCGTGCCGGGATCCAGCGGCGGCAGCGGAGGCAGCGCCGGAAGTGGTGGCAGAGCAGGCAATTGCGGCAATTCGGGCAGTCCCATGGTCGCCAGGATCTGCTGAACCGGCTGGCCGAGCAGTGGCGCGGCGGGCGTGTTCTGCAGAGCGTCCAGAACCGTGGGATGCAGTGGTGCCGCCAGTGTTTCGGCGGCCTCGGTCACAGTGCCGCGAAACCTTCCGAGCTGTGCGCCTCGGCGCGCTCGTAGGCGGTGGCGGCCCCGTGCGAGGCCTGGGCGGTGCCGGCCATCACGGTCGCCAGTTGGGTCACCGCGGTGAGGTGATTGTTCTGGGCGAGGGCGAAACTGGCGAGGAACTCCTGCCCGATCAGCCCGAACACCGGCACCGCCGCCGCGATGCTGCTCGCCTGATCGACGGCGCCCGCAACGGCCACGGTGGCCGCGCTGCCCTGTGCGATATCGCCGTACTGCCGGAATACCTGGGGGTCCACCTTCAGGATGTCCACCACGGCTCCTCCTAGAGCTTGTCTACGCATAGAGAAAAGCGACGCAACGGTAATGTTAACGTGCCCAGTGGTTTCGGCAACTCCTACGGATGTTCTCCGTCAAGAGTTCATCTGACCGTTGAATTCCTCGATCAGTGCTCCGCGCCTGGCCAGCGCCAGTTGTGCTGCCGCGGCGGCGGTATCGATCACAGTCCGGGCGAACTCCGTCGGTGACATTTGTGAAATGTATTCCGACAGTTCGAGATCCAGTAAATTGGCGGCGCCGTCCACAGTGACCGTCACGCCGCCGCCGGCGGCCGTGTGCCGGATCCGGATAGCCGCGAGATCGTCGGAGAGTTGCCGCATGCGTCCCAGCCGCGCCTGCGCCGCGGCCTCCAATTGTGCCCACTGCTCACCGATCATCAACGCGTCCTTTCATTTTCGTCGCAGGGCCGGATGCGAGCGTCGTGCTCAGCGATCGATGATCGAGCGCACACTCAGCGGATCGTCGCCGAGCGCCTCGTCCATATGTTCCTTGCCGTCCAGATAGGAGGCGCGCTTGCGCTCCTTCTGCTGGTTCTGGGCACCCGCGCCGCCACCCATGCCGCCCATCGGCATCCCGCCCATCGGCATGCCGCCCATCCCGGTCGGCGACGTGGTCGAATCCTGGGCCGCCGCAGCGATTCCGGCGCGCGATCCGGTCGGATCGGCCTGCTCGCCGCCGGTAGCGGTGGAGGCGCGCGGGAACAGTTTGGAATCGCCGAGCGAGTCGGTGCCCAGCGCACCCGGGCCGAGCGCACCGCCGGCGCTGCCGCCGCCACCACCGCCGCCGAGAGCGTCGGCCAGGTCGCCCAGCATGCCGGAAGCGCCACTGCCGCCGTCGAAGCCGAACGGGCCGGAGATACCCGAGGCGCCGAACGGACCGGTGATGCCGGAAGCGCCGAACGGGCCCGACGCCCCGAACGGGCCGGTGACTCCGGTGGCGCCCAGCAGATCCGCCAGATTGGTGAGCGGACCGCTGCCGCCGAGCAGGCTGCCCAGCAGCGAACTGATCGGGCCGGAGGCCGCGGCGAACGGATCACCGGTGGTGCCCGGCGACGAGGTGCCGGATGTCGTGGTGCCGGCCGGGATTCCGGTCGTCCCCGAGCCGCCCAGGCCGAGGTTGCCGAGGTCGCCTGCGCTGAGGCCCTTCCCGCTGGGTGTGCCTGCGCTGCCGCCGGATTGCCCGCCGCTGCTGCCGGTATCGCCTCCGCTGGTACCACCGGTGCCGGAATCTCCGCTGGAGCCGAGGCCGAGGTTGCCGAGGTCGCCTGCGCTGAGGCCCTTCCCGCTGGGTGTGCCCGCGCTGCCGCCGGATTGCCCGCCGCCGCTACCGGTATCGCCGCCGCTGTAGCCGCCGGTGCCGCTGTTGCCGTTGCCGCCGCCGTTGTTGTTGTTGCCGTTGCCGTTGTAGCCGTTGCCGTTGTAGCCGTTGTTGTTGTTGCCGTTGCCGGGGTCGCCGGTGCCGTAGTTGTTGTCGGGGCCGCTGGCGGTGTCTTTGTTGGGGTCGGCGAGGGTGGGGATGTAGGCGGCGATTTTGGGGAGGGCGGGGACGTAGATTTCGTTCCAGTGGGTTTGGGTGGTGGAGAGGTTGTTCTTGTTGGTGGAGCAGCCGCCCCAGTGGCCCATGCGGACGGCGACCCAGTGTTGGGGGAGGGTTTTGTAGAGGTTGGCGAAGAGGTCGGTGAGGTAGGACTGGGCGGTGTAGATGGATTTCATGCCGGCGCCGAGGTCTTGGGCGGATTGGTAGTAGTTGGCGACGGCGGTGAGGGCGGAGTCGGCGCCGGTGCCGGACCAGGTGGCGGTGTCGGTGAGGGCGTTGGAGGTGGCGTTGTAGAAGTCGTCGGTGGCGGTGTTCCATTTGGCGGCCAGTTGGCTCCATTGGGTGGCATCGCTGGCGAGGACGGGGTTGTTGGTTTGGATGGATATGGACATGAAGTAGAACTGGGCGAGGTTGAACATGCTGCCGGGTTCTGCTTCGCCGGCGACGGT